>NZ_SODT01000010.1:434381-924914 GCF_004366005.1 Kribbella sp. VKM Ac-2566
CGGTGCGGTGGGCCGGCGCGTGGGCCGTGCGTGGGCCGGTGCGGTGGGCCGGTGCGGTGGGCGGTGCATGGGCCGGCGCGTGGGCCGTGCGTGGGCCGGTGCGGTGGGCGGTGCATGGGCCGGCGTGTGGGCCGTGCGTGGGGCGGTGCGGTGGGCGGTGCATGGGCCGGCGCGTGGGCCGTGCGTGGGCCGGTGCGGTGGGCCGGTGCGGTGGGCGGTGCATGGGCCGGCGCGTGGGCGGTGCATGGGCCGGTGCGGGGGGCGGGGCGGTGGGTGGGGCGTGCACGTGGTGCGTGCGTGGGCAGGGTGGTCGATGCGAAGGGAGGCGGATCCGGGCGGTGGTGGCTGGGGCTGTTAGTCCTCTGGGGGCCTACTGTCGTGGGATGAGTGAGCTTGTGGTGGAGGCGCCGGTTGTTGCTGTGACTGTTTATCCGGATCGGGCGCGGGTTACTCGGCGGGGGCGGATCACGGTGCCGGGTGGGGATCAGGTTGTGTACGTCGAACCGCTGCCGCTGTTGCTGGAAGAGGACTCCGTGCGGGTGTCGGGGCGGGGGCCGGCCACGGTACTCGGGGTGGACGTGGCGACGCGGCATCATCCGCAGGCGCCGGACGAGACGGTCGCTGAGCTCGAGCGGGTTCAGCGTGCGGCGCAGGACGAGGTCGCGGCGCTCACCGACGCGGACGACGTACAGGTGCAGCTCGAGGCCTTCCTGGCGCAGTTGGCGAAGCGGGCCGGTGGAAGTTTTGCGCGCACGCTCGCGTCGGGTGATCCGGGGGCGGAGCTCAGTGAGTTCACTGAGTCGCTGGCGGGCCGGTTGTCCGCCGTACGGGCGACGCGCCGGGAGCTGACTGTGCAGCGCCGCGAGATCGAAGAGCGGCTCGCTGCAGTGGGCCGTCGGCTTGCTGCACTCACGGAGAAGCGCGCGCCCGACCGGCGTACTGCGGCTGTCGCGTTGGCACTGGAGTCCGAGGCGGAGGTCGAGATCGAGCTCTCGTACGTTGTGCCCGCGGCAGGGTGGACCAGCTCGTACGACGTACGTCTCAAGGGCGATCGGCTGACGTTGAACTGGTACGGCCTGATCACGCAGCGAACAGGCGAGGACTGGCCGGAGTGCGACCTCACGTTGTCCACGGCTCGACCGACCGTGACCGCGAAGGTGCCGGAGCTCGACGCCTGGTACCTCGACCGCACGCGTCCGCCGATGCCGCACGCACCAGCCGGCCTCCCACTGGCTCGCGGAGCAGGTCAACAGGCGGATTTCATCGAGCAATCGGCCCAGTTCGTCGATCTGGACGCGACCGTCGAACAGGGCGTCACAGCCGCGACCTACACCCCGCCGCGACCCGTCGCCGTACCCTCTGACGCCGCCACTCACCGCGCAACGATCGCCGCGTTCGAGCTCGACGCCGACCTGGACTACATCACGGCGCCGGTGCGATCGACCGACGTACATCTGCGGGCCACTGTGGTGAACTCCTCCACCCACACGCTCCCCGCCGGCAAGGCCGCCGTCTTCCACGAGGCGGACTTCGTCGGCTCGGCCGCGTTGCCGTTGTGGGCGCCCGGGGAGGACGTCGAGCTCGCTCTTGGCATGGACGACCGCATCCGGGTCGAGCGGAAGCTGGTACGGCGGGACGCGACGAAGGCGACGCTCGGGTCGACGCGCCGTCGGCAGGTCGAGTACGAGACGAAGATCGAGAACCACACTCCGCGCACCGCCCGGATCACCGTGCTCGACCAGTTCCCCGTGTCCCGTGACCACGAGATCACCGTGAAGCGACTGACCGCCGACCCCGAGCCGACGGAAACCACCGACCTAGGCGTCATCACCTGGAAACTCGACCTCGCCCCCGACACCGAAACCACCGTCAAACTCGCGTTCCGAGTGGACACCGCCAAATCCGTGGAACTCACCGGCTGGCGCGAATAAACCGCGGTGGATCAGGTGATTTCGAGGTTGGCCATCATGCCCATGTCTTCGTGTTCGGCGTTGTGGCAGTGGAAGAGGTAGCGCCCGCGATAGCCGTCGAAGCGGGTGATGATTTCGACAGACTCCCCCGGCCGCAGCGACACTGTGTCCTTCAGGCCCGCATCATGCGGCAAAGGAGCACGTCCGCCGCGTGACAACACCTGGAAGCCGACAAGGTGCAGGTGTACGGGATGGTGGATGTCGGCGACCAACCGCCAGATCTCCACGTCGCCGAGCCGGGTGGTGACGTCCGTGCGATCCGGCGCGAACGGCTGCCCGCCGATCAGCCAGCCGTGCCCGTCCCCCATCTTCCCGGCACGGAACGAGAAGTCCCGCACCCGCAATGCCTCCGATCGTTGCCAAACCGGCAGATCGTCGGACAGCACCTCAGGAATCCGGCTGCGATCGGCCGCCTTCCGTACGACGCTGAACGCCATCACGTCGCGCGCGCGCCCGGATCCCATCCGGTTGACGATCCGCACCCGGCTCCCGACGGGCACCTGACCGAAGTCGAGAATCACGTCGAACCGCTCGGCCGGTGCGATCGGCAGGTTGCGATGAATGACGGGTGCACGAAGCAGCCCCTGATCGGCGCCGATCTGCACGAGGTCGAGGCGGCGGCCGTCGTCGAGGACCGCTTCGAGGTCGTAGTGCCGCGCGTTCGACGCATTGAGAATCCGCAATCGGTAGCGCGCGCCGTCCACCTCATGCACCGGCCAAGGCGCCCCGTTCACCAGGATGACATCACCCAGAACCCCAGCAATATAAGGCTCCTGGACACCCGGATGCATCTGCAACGTCGTATCGATCGATGGATAGGCCAACGACCCGTCAGCAGCGAACGCCCGGTCCGCGATCATCAGCGGCAGCTCGCGCACCCCGGACGGCATCTCGAGCGATTCCTCCGAGGAGTCCCGGACGATGTGCATCCCGGCCAGCCCGCGCCAGATCGCCGGTGCGGTGAAGTCCATCCGGTGATCGTGATACCAGAGCATCGTCGCCCGCTGATCCAAAGGAAACGTATACGAGCGTGTGACCTCGCTGGTCACCGCCCGCGGATCATGCATCCCGTGCCCCGCGTGCCCCCACCCGGCAGGCAGCACGAGATCGGTCGGATACCCGTCCGACTCCGCCGGCGTGCGCCCACCATGAAGATGTACGACGGTAGGCACCGGCAACTCGTTGCGGTGGGCAACCGTGACCGCATGGCCTCGACGCGACTCGATCGTCGGTCCCGGGAACGTCCCGCCGTACGTCCACAACCGGGTCGGCACACCGGGCAGGATCTCCGCTGTGACTTCTCTCTGCACGATCTCGATCTCTGCACCTGACAACACGGGCGGAAGAGGTAACGGCACCTGAAACGCCGGCGGCAGCGGTACGGCGCTACGCAATACGGCACCCGTCGACGCCGGACGTCGCGACAGTGCAGCAGCACTCGACAGCCCGCCCAATGCCACCACTCCGAGCGCTCCCCCGATCCCCAGCACCTGACGCCGACTCATCCGGTCACGCATGCTCAACCTCCCGCCGTACGACGGGCTGCCGCCAGACCCCGATGAACAGCACGACGACAGCCGCAACCGTCACCACTCCCAGCGGCAGGTGCAACCACAAGGCGCCGCCTTCCCCCGCGATGTACTGCACCGTCTCGGCCACCACCACTCCCAACGACGCGACGAACGGCCAGACCTGCCGCAGCCGCACCCACACCACCACCGCGGCGATCACCTGCAGATACCCAAGAGAGGTGACGACGTCCGCACCCACCGCGTGCATTCGCAGCCCGTCGAAGTCACCACTCAGATAGACCCCGGCGAAGACCGGCTGACCGAACACCGCTACCAGGTGCGCACTGACGACGCCCCGCAACACCCAGCCACTGACCATGCGAGCGACACTATGATTCGAACGTTATGAGAGTCCAAGACCAATATCGCTATCTCGTTATGACGGAAGAGTCATGATGGACCTGACCACGCTCCGCCAGTTCGTCGTCGTCGCCCGCCTCGAGCACCTCAGCCGCGCGGCTGAGGAACTCCACGTCGCGCAACCGTCGCTGAGCCGCACGATCGCGCGCCTGGAAAGCGAACTCGGTACGCCGCTGTTCGACCGCGCCGCACGCCTCCGCCTGAACCCGGCAGGCGTCCTGTTCCGCGGGTATGTCGAACGCGCGCTCGGCGAACTCGACGCAGGCCGCCGAGCCGTCGCCGAGGCGACCGTGCAGGGTTCAGGCAGTGTGCGGCTCGCCGCCGAGACGTTCCTCGCCCTCACCGAATCGGTCGCCGGCTTCAAACGCGACCACCCGGCCGTCGAGATCGAGCTCCAGCAGATGTCGGCCGACGAAATGCCGCGCCGGCTCCGCGCCCAGGACATCGACCTGTGCGTCGCGTCCCAGCCGGTGCCGAGCGCCGGCCTGGAATCGGCCGTCCTGCTCGACGAAGCCGTTCGGGTGGTGACGCCACTCGACCATCCGCTGGCGAGCCGTACGTCGGTGACGGTCGAGGATCTCGTCGACGAGCCGTTCGTCATCGCCCGCAAGGGCCACTGGCAACGCCGGCTTCTCGACCGGTTGTTCGCCGACACCGGCGTGACACCGCGGATCGTCTGCGAGAGCGACGAGGCCGCGGCCATCCAGGAGCTGATCCGCGCGGGTCTCGGCATCGGCTTCAACCCCGACTTCGCCCGCCGTTCGATCCCCAGCTACCCCGTCGCCGCCATCCCGGTCGACCACCCCGAGTGCCGCCGTACCCTGTCCCTGCTCTGGAGCGCCGACGCCAACCTGACCACTGCCGCCCAACTGATGCGCACAGCAATCACCACCTGGAACTGGTCAGAGTGAGCCGGACAGCCAGGACCAGGCGACCTCGAACTTCTTCTCCAGCCGGAATCGCACCGCCTCCGCGACCAGCAACTCGAGGCGGGTGCCGACGACCGGGACGGATGCCGTCACCTGCAGATCGAAGGCCTGCGTGGTCCAGCGGCCTTCCGGAGCGATCCGCGTCGTACCCGTCAGCTTCACCGGCACGCCGGTGAGCGCTCCGCCGACCTCCGCCAGCCGCGCACCGTCGACGTCAGGGCGATGCCAGACCTTGGACTGCTCGAGTTCCAGCGTGTTCCCGACGAACCTGCGGGCCACCATCGGTACGTCGGAAACCTGCGTCTGCCAGTGGAGCTGAACCGCCAGGTCGTCACCGTCGTCGCCCACCACCACGTCGTACGACGGCGCCTGCAGCCGCTCGAACACCTGCTCCTGGAACGTGACGTCGGTGATCATCGCGAACACTTCCTCCGGAGAGGCGTCGTACGACGTGGCGAGAGACAGATCCATGCGCCCCATCTTGCACCGCCCGCCGGCACACGGTCCCGACCACTGCAGCTTCCGGCCTTACAGCGCCAAGCGCATCCTGAGCTTGGGAGGCTCCACGTTGGCCACCCGAAAGCCGAGACGCTCGTACAGGTGACGCGCACGATTCAGTTGCAGCACGTGCAACTCGACGGCGTTCGCACCCGATGCGCGAGCGCGATCGAGGAGACCACGCAACAACGCCGTACCGACGCCACCGCCCTGCACCTCGGGTGCGATCTCGATGCGGGAGATGTAGAACGTCGTGGCATCGGTCATCGCCGCTTGCACCATCCCGGCCGGGCGGCCGCCGACGAAGACGATCTCGACGGTCTCCGGCGCGAACCACTTCCGGTGGAACTCCCGTTGTACGTCGTCGTCCCACGGACCCCAGGTCGCCTCGATGACGTCGCCCAAGGTGCGACGGTGCAGGTCGTAGAGGAACTCGTCGTCGGCGGCAGTGGCCGGTCTGAGGTGGACGTCTTCCATAGCTCCCACACTGTTGCTTGAAGCTACGGAGCGGATAGGTGGTGACACGGTGGGCGACTTTGTGTAACCTTTTCGTGATGTTCACCGCGTAGCTGACTGAGAACGGGGCTTAGGAAGCGCATGGCCATCAACACCTTCGCACCAGG
Organism: Kribbella sp. VKM Ac-2566; assembly: GCF_004366005.1. Classification (NCBI taxonomy): domain Bacteria; kingdom Bacillati; phylum Actinomycetota; class Actinomycetes; order Propionibacteriales; family Kribbellaceae; genus Kribbella; species Kribbella sp. VKM Ac-2566. Next base: position 440,333 of record NZ_SODT01000010.1, read on the forward strand.
CGGTGCGTAACCGAAACATGTCCATACACACCGCCACATCTGTCGCAGTTTCCGACGATCTCGACGACGAGGATGAACTGATCCGGCTCGCGCAAGCGGGTGACGCAGCGGCCTTCGGCCGGCTCTACGATCGCTACCTGCCGTCGATCTACCGGTACACCTACAGCAAGACCTCGTCCCGCAGCGCGGCCGAGGATCTGACCAGCGAGACGTTCCTCCGGGCTTTCCGCGCGATTGCCCGCCGGCCGCGGGCGCATCTGAACTTCGCGGCCTGGCTGGTCACCATCGCCCGGAACGTGGTGATCGACCATCACCGCTCCGGCTGGAGCCGGCTGGCGATTGTCACCGACGAGATCGACCCGCGGGTCGACGAGTCCGTGGGACCCGAGCAGGCCGCTTTGGCATCCGTGAGCGAGGCGTCGCTGCGCGGCGCCCTCTCGCTGCTGCCGGACGACCAACGCGAGTGCCTGCTCCTGCGGTTCTTCGCGGGCCTGTCGATCAGCGAGACCGCCGCCGCGATGGACCGGACCGACGGCGCCGTCAAACAACTCCAGTTCCGCGCGACGAACCGGCTCCGCCGGATCATCGGATGACCGGCTCGTGAAGGGCGGAGGGATTTTCAAGCGCTGAAGGCCTGTACGGTCAGCGCCGCGAACCGGCGCGACGCAGCCAGCCGCCGAGCCGGCGTCGACGCCTGCAGCCCCCGGTGCGCGGTCAGCATGATGACGAGATCACTCAACTCGAAGTCCCGCCGCAGCTGACTCCGGGCCTTCGCCCTCCGCGCAAGAATGGCCACGGACTTCAGTGTGAGCTCGCGACTCGCCGAGCTGTCGACCGCGTCGGGGTACGTCGCCAGGAACGCATCCGTGAACCCTCGATTGCGGACATGCAGCTCGCAGATCCGCTCGATCACCAGACAGAACCCCTGCCACGGATCCGTTGCCGCAAGCCCCTCTTCGACGATCGCCTCGCAGGCACGGACCTGCTCGGCGAAGGCCGCGGTCGCCAGCGCCTGCTTGGTCGGATAGCGGCGATACAACGTCGCGGGCCCGACGCCCGCGTGCCGGGCGATCTCGCGCATCGGCACCGCCAGTCCCTCGCTCGCGAACAGCGTCCGGGCCGAGGCGAGGATCCGCTCGCGGTTGTCCTCCGCGTCGGCGCGCAGTTTCTGAGGCAATCGATCCTTCACTCCTCTCATTCTAGCCAACCGGACGGGTGCGTCCACTTAGGCTCGGAACAGATCGAGAGGAGACGACAAGTGAAGGCAGTGGAAATCAAGGCGTTCGGCGGTCCCGACGGGCTGAGCGTCGTCGAGGTACCGGCGCCGGAGCCCGGCAAGGGTGAGGTACTCGTCGCGGTCGAGGCGGTCGGTGTCGGAGGTGTCGATGCGCTGATTCGCAGCGGTTCCCTTGCCGCGTGGGGATTCCGCGAAGGTCTCATACCGGGTTCGGAGGTTGCGGGGACGGTAGTTGCCGTCGGCCACGACACGGACCGTTCGTGGATCGGCCAACGCGTTTGGGCGTTCACAGGTCTTGGTGGCGGGTACGCCGAGCAGGCGATCGCTGCGGTCGAGGACGTCGTACCGCTGCCGACCGGCCTGTCCGCCGCGGGATCGGTGACGCTCGGGAACTCCGGCATCGTGGCGCACTTCGGCTTGAAACACGCGCACTTCAGCCACGGCGAGTCTGTTCTGGTGCGTGGCGCTGCCGGAAGCATCGGCATCCTCGCGGTCCACCTCGCCGCGCAGGGCGGTGCATCGGCGGTCGCGGTCACGACCTCGTCAGCGGCACGCGGTGAACTGTTGCGCGCGGTCGGCGCGACGCACGTTCTGGACCGGTCCGGGGCGGGCGATCCCACCGCTCCCCCGGCGTACGACGTGATCATCGACGTCGTCGCCGGCCCGCAGTTGCCGGTGTTCCTCGACAAGCTACGACCGAACGGCCGGCTCGTCGCGGTCGGAGCGATCGCCGGCCCACCACCGCCCGATCTGAGTGCGGCCTTGATGGCCAACTTCCGCAAGTCGTTGTCCTTCGCAACCTTAAGCGCGGACACGGTGTCGCCCGCAGAACGCCGTACTGTGAGAACCGAGCAGTTCGCCGCTGCGGCGGAGGGTCGGCTGCCGCTGGTGATCCACGAGCAGTTACCGCTGGACGACGCCGTACTGGCACACCAGAAGATGCGGGACGGCGAGGTCTTCGGGCGGATCGTCCTGGAGCCGGTCTAGTCCTCGGGCTCGTCGACGGTGGCCAAAGCGATCAGGTTCTCGGCGACTTGGGCGCAGCGTTCCTCGGCGCGGCCGCGGGCCGTGCCGGTGTAGCGGAGACGGGCGGTGGCGGTGAGCGGTTCGGAGCGGACCTCGATCAGCGAACCGCCCGGGCGTGGCTGCACCTTGACCGCTACCTGGACCCAGCCCCCCAGTCCACTGCGCAGTCGTACGACGAGTTCGCTGTCGGGTCGCCAACGCTCGACGATCGCGACGAGCAACTGCCGGTTGTGGGCGTGCCGGGCGCGCGGTTCGCGACCGTCGTCCCGCAGGATGACGCTGCCCACCTGCGGCCAGTTGAGGCCGGGGCGAAGCTCCGGCGGTACGGCGACCATCCAGTTTGCGAAGGTTGTCGCGTCACGAAGTACCGACATGACGGCATCGACGTCAACGGCACCGAACCGCCACGCCATGACCATCGAATCCGCTTCCCTGTCGGCGACACGTCCTCACGCCCGTGTCTACCAGGAAGCCCGGCCGACCGAGCCCCTCATGCGTTGTCGGGGACATCACATCGCCTTTACATTTTCCGGCCGGCAAACGGCTGCCGGGCCGGGAGATTTCGCTCCACCACGATCGGCAACTTTTCGGCGGCAGCCGGACTCCAATGCGGTACGACGGAGGCTGGGGTGCCTCCGCGTGAATGGGGAGGACGATCCAGATGTTTCGTAAGACCGTAGGTCTGGCCTCGGCCGGCGTGCTCGCGTTGGGCCTCGGGGCGGCCATGGTGCCGTCGGCCCAGGCTGCACAGTCCACAGCGGGCAGCGCGACGGCAACTACCGCGGCCTGCGCTTTGCGGCTCGGGTCGGTCACGTCGACCGGCGCGTTCACCAGCCGGATGGTGAACGCCACCGCACCGATCACCATCGGCGGGGTCCGTGGGACGGCCGGGGTGTTCCCGGCGAACCAGGTCCAGCACATCAGCACGTTCACCGGCACGCCGCTCGGCAGCGGCGAGTCGCGGTCCGGTCTCACCGTCATGGGCGGCGCGCTGTACTCCAGCTCGTTCGTCGTCGACGGCCAGAGCCAGCTCGACCCGCACTACCCGCACAACAATCTCCGGATCGGCGGCGGCTGGTCCAACTACCGCTGGATCGAGCAGTCGATCCTGCGTCCGGCGAACGCCGGGGACCCGGCCCGCACGCTGCTGTACGGCCAGCGCACCGACGGCATCACGCAGCGCTGGATCTCCGACGGCAGCGGCTGGCGCATCACCTCCGGCGTCGGCGGTCTGAGCACGGTCAAGGGCATCGCGCTCATCGGCCGCACCGCGACCTCGGAGACGTTCCTCGCCAACACCAGGTCCGGCGCACTCGTCACCGTCACCTGGCCGACGAAGTACCTGGCCGCGCCGACCAGCAAGGTGGTCCGCGGTACGACCTGGCAGGGCTTCGAGCAGCTGATCGCGACCAACTGCGGCGCGAGCGGCACGCTGCTGCTCGGCATCGACAAGGAAACCAAGTCCGGTTACCTGTACGCCGTTGGCCACGCCAACGGCACCAGCACCGCCGTCAAGAGTCTGGGCAAGGTCCCGCTGACCTTCTCCGACCCGCAGTACTTCCGCATCGCCCCGAAGTACGACGTCCTCAACGGCGGCTGATCAACTGTCGGGACGCCGTCCTCCAGCGCGAACGCCTGGGGGACGGCGTCCCTTCGTGCGATCCTTCGGGGGTGGCTAGCGTGACGGCCCCCGGTGGGCTCCTCGTGGGATGGTTGCGGCGCCGAGATCCTGGCCTGGCCGCTACTCGGCGGGCGGCGCGGACAGCGTTGATCATGCCGTCGTTGTTCGCGTTCTGCGCTCAGGTCCTGCATGCGCCGATCGTGGCGACGTTCGCCGCCTTCGGTGCGTTCGCGATGCTGCTCCTGGTCGACTTCTCCGGCACGGCGGTTCAGCGGCTGCGGGCCCAGGTGGCGCTCGCAGTGGCGTGGCTGGTGCTCGTCTCGCTGGGAACACTCGCGGGACAGTCGGTGTGGACCGCGGTCGCGGCCACGGTGGTCGTAGCGTTCGTCGTGCTGTTCTGCGGCGCGGCCAGCTCGGTTCTCGCGGGTGCGGGTACGTCGCTGCTGCTCGCATTCATCCTCTCCGTGTCGACGCCCGCCCCACTGGCGCTCCTGCCGCAACGGCTCGCCGGCGTGTCCATCGCCGCGTGTGCAGCGGTCATCGCGGTCTGGCTGCTCTGGCCGCGAGCGTCCGTCGACCCGCTGATCGCGCCCGCAGCACAGGTCTGCCGGGCTGCCGCGAAGCAAGTGCGGGCCGACGCCGAGCACTTCTCGGCCGGGTCCAACCTGCAGACCTGCCGCGTGGTGGCTGAGGCGACCACCAACGCGACTGCGGCACTCCGCAGTACCTTCACGGCGACGCCGTACCGGCCAACCGGCCTGTCGACAGGATCCCGGGCCTTGGTCAGGCTCGTCGACGAGCTGACCTGGCTGAGCACGATTCTCGACGAGTCGTCCCCTGCCACGCTGCCCGAGTCTGCGCGGGATCCCGAGTCCTCCGCGGTCCGTCTGGCCGCCGCGACCGTCCTGGACCTCTGCGCGCAGGTGCTGGAGGACCCACGTCTCGGCACCGCCGACCTGCGCGCCGCGGCTGACGACTTGCGCCGTGCCGTCACCGCGCTCGAGGCGAGCGCGGTCGGCAGGCTGCCGGGGAACGACGTCGCCGACCCGGACCTGCACCTGTTCTTCGGCAGCCTCGACGTCTCCTTCCGGGCGCAGGAGATCTCGTTCGGAGTCCTGCAGATCGCGCAGAACGTCGAGACCCACCGGGCAGCCGACCGACGCAGCTGGCCGGATCGCCTCCTCGGCCGCGAACCCGGTTCTTTGACCGGGCCTCTCGCCAGCGCCGTGGAACGCGCCGCCGCGCACATCGAGCCCCATTCGGTGTGGCTGCACAACAGCATCCGCGGTGCGGTCGGCCTGGCGATCGCCGTCGCCCTGTCGGACGTGACCGGCGTCCAGCACGCGTTCTGGGTCATCCTCGGCGCCCTGTCGGTCCTGCGGTCCAATGCGCTCAACACCGGGCAGAACGCGTTCCGGGCCCTCGCCGGCACGGTCGTCGGCTCGATCGTCGGCGCCGGTCTGCTCCAGCTCATCGGGAACAACGCCACCGTGCTGTGGATCCTGCTGCCGGTGGCGGTGCTGATCGCAGGGATCGTGCCGGCCGCGATTTCGTTCGCGACCGGACAGGCTGCGTTCACCGTCACCCTCGTGATCCTGTTCAACATCGCGCAGCCGGAAGGCTGGTCGCTCATCCTCTTCCGCATCGAGGACATCGCGCTCGGCTGTGCTGTGAGCTTGGTCGTCGGCCTGTTCTTCTGGCCGCGCGGTGCGACGTCCGCCGTCGACAAGGCGCTCTCCGAGGCGTACGCCGACAGCGCCCAGTACCTCGTCAACGCGGTGGACTACGCCGTCGCCTGCTGCAACCCGGGGACTGTCCCCGGATCTCCACGAGACGCTCGCCGAGCCGCCGCCTCGGCCCGGCGGCTGGACGACGCCTTCCGCACCTACCTCGCCGAACGCGGTACGAAATCTGCTCCACTCAGCGAGATGACCACGCTGGTCACCGGCGTTGTCGGGGTCCGGTTGGCGGCTGACGCAGTACTCGAGCTCTGGGAACGCTTCGTGGACGACGAGCTGCCACCAGCTGATCGGATCGCCGCGCACGACGAGCTCCTGGTGCTCGCTGAACGGGTACGCCAGTGGTACGACGGCCTCGCTGACGCGTTGGAAGATCGCGGGCAGGTGCCCGAGCCGATCGCAGCCGACCTCACGACGAAGGAGCGACTGATCGAGGCGGTACGCCGGGACCTCCACGACGAGAACGGCAGAGCGACACCCACCGCCATCCGCATCCTCTGGACCAGCGACCACCTGGAAGTCCTCCGCCGTCTCCAACCCAGCCTCGCCACCGCAGCCAGCCGCACTGCTTGAACCGGACCACCGAGACGGTCGCCGACCGGCGACCGTTATGCTGTTCGGAGTTTGACCGGCGGTGGGGCTCGCCGGATCCAACTGTCGCCTTCGGCGGCCAACAGTCCCTACCTGAGGAACCTCGCGGCGCCACGCCGGGAGGCACGGTCCAGGTAGGAGGCATGTCTGTGGAGCACCACCACCCCGTCGAACCCTTGCCCAGGGGACCGGTCGACTCTGACGTCGACCTGCGGATCGACGGCCGGGCGCAGCGTGTGCACGACCCGGTGATCCTCGGCGCCATCGCCGTCGGCGGCGCGATCGGCGCCGCCGCGAGGTACCTGGTCGGGCTCGGCTGGCCGACTCCCCCGGGCGGTTTCCCCGTGAGCACGCTGATCATCAACGTAGTCGGCTGCGGTCTGATCGGGATCCTGATGGTGCTGGTCACCGACGTTCTCACCCGGCAACGGCTCCTGCGCCCGTTTCTGGGAACCGGTGTGCTCGGCGGGTTCACCACGTTCTCGACGTGCGCCGTGGACATCCAGCAGCTCGTCACCGGGCGGAACGCCGGGATCGCGTTGCTCTACCTCGCCACGACCGTCGTCGGCGCGTTGCTCGCGGTCCGGGCGACGGTGAGCGCGACGCGCGCGCTGATCACCTGGAGAACGCGATGACCCGGCTGTTGCTGGTGATCGCCGGCGGCCTGGTCGGAGCGCCGCTGCGGTACGTCGCCGACCGCGCCGTTCAGTCCCGGCACGACTCGCTGTTCCCGTGGGGCACATTCAGCGTGAACATCGTGGGATCGCTGATCCTGGGTTTCCTGGCCGGCGCGTCCTCCGCTCTCCCCCACGGCGTCCAGCTCCTCGTCGGCACCGGGTTCTGCGGTGCGCTCACGACGTACTCGACGTTCTCGTACGAAACGATCCGGCTGTACGAGGACCGGGCGCGGTTCCTCGCGGTTGCGAACGTCACCGCGAGCATCGTGGCCGGCCTGGGCAGCGTGTTCCTCGGAGTAGCTGTCAGCCAGGCGATCTGGGGCTGACAGCCCGTCAGCGATCCCGGGTCGCGATCCCCGGATAGTCCAGCACCAGACCCGAAGCGTCGAACGTCAGCTCACACTCGAAGTCGAACGTCGCGGACTCGTAGTGGAACACGTGTCCGTGCTCGCCGGAGCTCGTGAGCGTGTAGCGCTGCTCGAGTCGCACCACCGTCAGATCCTCGGCCTGCACGAAGGCAGCCGGCACGTCGACCGCAGTACCGGGAACGAACGGGAGGCGGTGAACCGGGAGCGTGTTCGTGACCGCCGAGGATTCGAAGTCCACGTCCCGGCAGCCGTCGAGATCAGGCCGAGCCACACCGTTCACGGTCCAGCGACCATCCGGGGAGCGTGTCAACACAACCTCGAGATCACCGGAGACCGTCGAGTTCACCGCGTGCACGGACTCGGTCGCCCAGTCGGCGTCGACGGTGATGTCATACCCGACGTACCAGATCGAACCGTCCTCGCGAGCCGACGTACGACCTCTCAACCGGCCGGCACCGGCGAACAGCACCTCGAATCCGACGCGGACTCCCCGATGCGTCCACGAGGCCGCGGTGGGCAGTGGGCTGAGCAGCATGTTCAGACCCTAGCCGGACGTGATGGACTGGTCCTCGTGACGGACGAACAGGTGCAGCTGGCATCGGAGTACTCAGAGTGATGCTGGACCGGTCCGAGTCCGCGTTGGGGATTGTTCTTCGGTCGCGGTTCTACCGCTCGGCGTTCTTGTCTTTGCTGGTGGCTGGAATCGGGCTGTCGGCAGCGACTCCGCAGCTGACGCTCTTCCTGGTGCGGGAGCTCCACACCCCACTCCCCGTCGCCGGTCTGTACTACGTCACGAACCTGGCCGCGCCGCTCGCCGGGTTCCTGGTCGGGCGCTGGTCGGACCGGACCCAGGACCGGCTCCTGTGGTTCCGGATCTGCTCGGTGATCGGCGCGGCCGGCTGGCTCGCGATGGCGGGGGCGACCGCGGTCTGGATGCCGTTCGTGATCAGCGCGCTGGCGTTGAGCGTGGCCGGCGGCTCGATGGCGCAGCTGTTCGCGGCCTGCCGTGACGAGCTCAGCCGGCATCCGACCCGGGCCGAGAACCGGGTCGTCGCGACCGTCCGGATGGCATTCACCACGGGCTGGATCCTCGGCCCGGTGTTCGGCAGCTGGTTCGGCGGCGTCTTCGGGCTCCGTGCGTTGCTGGTGGCAACGGCTGCCTGCGTGTTCGCCCAGATGATCCCGCTCGGCCGGCAACGCGTCGAGCGGTACGACGCTCCACGCGCCGGGACGTCCGACGAGCGCCGCAGGATCGACCAGATGGCGCCGTTGCTGATCTTCACCGCGGTCTGCGTGCTCGCGATGACCGGCGACACGATCAAGTTCGGCTACCTCCCGATCTACATGGCCGAGCAACTCCACGTGTCCGACGCGGTGCGTGGCGCCGTGATCGGCATCCAGCCGCTCCTCGAACTGCTGCTGCTCCCGGTGGTCGCGCGGCTCGCCGACCGGTTCGGCGCGATCCGGGCGATGACGGCGGGTGCCGTACTGGGGCTGGCCGGCAACCTCGCCTACGCGCTCAGTACCTCGGTCGTCGGCCTGTTCGTCGGCCAGGCCCTGACCGCCGGGTTGTGGGCGTGCGTCGGCGCCCTCGGCGTCTCGATCGCCCAGCGGCTCTACCCCGAAGGAGTCGGGACCGCGTCCGGGATCTTCCTGAGCGCGATCCCACTCGGCTCGGCGATCGGCGGAACGATCGGCGGCATCGGCGTGGCCGCGATCGGCCTGCCGCACGTCTTCTTCATCCCGGCGTGCCTGACCGCCCTCGCGATCGTCGCCTTCACGATCCTCAGCACCCGCGAGAGCACCTGACCGACGACCACGCGGGCCGAGTCACACCAGGTAGCGGTCCCCCGGGTGCACGATCCGGAGCCAGCGGCAGCCGTACGGCGCGAGCTCCAGCGACAGGGCACCGTCGTCGCCGACGTCCGTCGTACCGTTGTTCTCCAGAAGATCGATCGCACGCAGGCCGATGGCACTCCCGGCGACCGCCAGGCTGACTCGGACCGCCTCCGGGGCGAAGTTGTGAACGGCGACGATCGTGCCGTCCTCGTAGTCCGAGCGGTGCGCGAACACCGACTGCACTCCGGTCTCGAGGATCGTGCACGACCCCCACGACAACTCCGGGCACTCGCGGTACCGCCGGATCAGCAGCTTCATCCAGTTGAACAGAGACTCGGGATCACGCCGCTGTGCCGCCACGTTCACGTTCTCCGGGCCCAGCTCGCCCTCGACCATCGGGGCAGGCAGCCGGGACGGGTCGGCCGTCGAGAAGCCGCCGGACGGATCAGCCGTCCACTGCATCGGCGTCCGGACGGCGTGCCGGTCCTCGGCGGCGAGGTTCTCCCCCATGCCGATCTCCTCGCCGTAGAACAGCACCGGCGTACCCGGCAACGAGAACAGCAGGCTGTAGACCATCCGGAGCCGGGCCTGGTCGTTGCCCAGCATCGGTGGCAACCGCCGGCGCAGCCCGCGGCCGTAGATCTGCATGTCCTTCTCCGGCCCGAACGCGTCGAAGACTTCCTGCCGTTCGTCCTCGGACAGCTTGTCCAGCGTCAGCTCGTCGTGATTGCGGACGAACGTCCCCCACTGCGCCTCCTCGGGCGGGTCCGGCCGCTCCCGCAACGCCTTGACCAGCTCGGCCGGGTCGTTGCGGGCCAGCGACAGGTAGAGCCGTTGCATTCCGATGAAGTCGAAGCACATCGTCAGCTCGTCGCCGTCCTCGTCACCGAAGAAGCGCCGTACGTCGGGGTAGGGCAGATTGACCTCGCCGAGCAGGATCGAGTCTCCGTGCCGCCGCTGCAGGAACGCCCGCAGGTCCCGCAGGTAGTCGTGCGGATCCGGCAGGGCGGCCGCGTCCTCGGCGCCGGCCGTGTCGATCAGGAAGGGCACCGCGTCCACCCGGAACCCGGACAGCCCGAGTTCTGACCAGAAGCCGACGACACGCTCGATCTCCTCGCGAACCTCACGATTCGCGATGTCGAGGTCCGGCTGGAACTTGCGGAACCGGTGCAGGTAGTACTGACCCGCCTCCTCGTCGTACTGCCACAGGCTCGTCTCCTGTCCGGGGAAGACGATGCCCTTGTCCGCATCCGGCGGCGGCTCGTCGCGCCAGACGTACCAGCCCCGGTACGGCGACTCGCGCGACGCCCGCGCACTCTGGAACCACGGGTGCTTGTCCGAGGTGTGGTTGACCACCAGATCCGCGATCACCCGGATGCCGCGGTCCCGGGCGAGCGTGATCAGCTCGACCAGGTCGCCGTGGGTGCCGAGTCGTTGGTCGACGCCGTAGAAGTCGGCGATGTCGTAACCGTCGTCGCGGTCCGGGGTCGGGTAGAACGGCATCAGCCACAGGCACGTCACCCCGAGCTCGGCCAGGTGATCGATCCGTTGGCACACCCCACGCAGGTCTCCCCGCCCGTCGCCGTCGGTGTCGAAGAACGTCTCGACGTCGAGACAGTAGATGACCGCGTTCTTCCACCAGACGTCTGCTGTTTCGGTCAGGCGCATGTCAGGCCCGGTACCCGACGGTTGGCGGAGTACACGCCCGGGAACCGGCGGGTCATGACGATTCAGAACTCGGTGTGGCTGGGCACCGCGAACCTGCCGCGGTACGACGTGCTCGATACCGATCAGGAGACGGACGTGCTCGTCGTCGGCGGCGGCCTGATCGGGCTCACCACCGCGATCTACCTGCAGCAGGAGGGCCTCGGCGTCGTCCTGCTCGAGGGTGGGCGCATCGGTACGCGAACCAGCGGCAACACCACCGGCAAGGTCACTTCTCAGCACGGTGCGATCTATGCCGGACTGCTGGACCGGCACGGGCGCGACAAGGCACAGCAGTACGCCACGGCGAACCAGGAAGCCGTCGACGGGGTCGAGGAGCTGGTACGCCGGCTCGGCATCGAATGTGAGCTCAGCCGCGGACCGTCCTTCGTCTACTCGACAGGTGACACCGACCTGGCGCGCGAGGCCGAGGTGGCGCGCGAGCTCGGTCTTCCCGCGCATCCGGCCGACCCGGCGGAGATGGGGTTACCGATCACCGCGGCGGCCGCTGTTCGCTTCGACGACCAGTTGCTGCTGCACCCGGCCCGCTACCTCGCCGGTCTGGCGACCGCCTTCAGCGCGGCCGGCGGACGGATCTTCGAGCAGTCACGGGTGACCGACCTGGACGGCAAGGGCGATGGTGTCGAGGCGCGGACGGCAGCCGGCCGCCGTGTCGTGGCCCGCCATGCTGTGGTCGCGACCTTGTTGCCGTTCGGCACGATCGGTGGGTACTTCGCGCGGAGCCGCCCGAACCAGTCCCACGGCATCGCCGTCCAGCTACCTGTCGAGGCGCCCACGGCGATGACGATCTCCGCCGACGCACCGACACGGTCCACCCGGCCCTGGCCGGGCGGTGGGCCGAGCGGCCTGATCGTGGTCGGCGCGAACCACGAGACCGGTGGGCAGGAGGACACCAACACGTCGTACCAGAGCCTTGTCGACTGGGTCGACGAGGTGTGGGGTACGAAGGTGCAGCCGGAGTACCGCTGGTCGGCCGAGGACTACAGCACCCCGGACCAACTGCCGTACGTCGGCAAGGCGCCGGGCTCGCCGGCCCTGATCGCGACCGGCATGCACAAGTGGGGACTCAGCAACGGAACCGTTGCCGCAGGCGTCCTTCGCGACACCGTGCTCGGCCGGGACAACCCGTGGAGCGAGGTGTTCGACGCCGGCCGGATCGGCGACGCGCGGTCGGTGGCGAAGCTCGTCCAGGACAACCTGAAGGTGGGCAAGGAGTTCGCCGCCGGCCATCTCCGCCGGCTGCTCGGCCCCGGGCTCGACCATGTGGAGGTCGGTGAAGGCGGCCTGTTCGACGTCGACGGCAAGACGGTCGGCGCGTACACGGATCTCGAGGGCCGGCTGCACACCGTCGTACCGGTCTGCACCCACCTCGGCTGCCCGCTGCGCTGGAACCAGGGCGACTCCACCTGGGACTGCAACTGCCACGGCTCCCGCTTCGCCCCCAACGGCGCCGTCCTGGACGGCCCGGCGACCAAACCTCTCGCAAAGCCGGAGGACTAGGGCCTCGGACTTCACACCCGGACGGCGATGGCGGCGATCAGGACGGACACCGCAACGCCGGAAAGGATGATCAAGGCAACGATCAGGAGCGGGCTCTCCGCCCGCGGCGGCTCGTGGCCGGCCCCGTCGACACTGTCGAGCTGATCGAACCGGTCGAGATCCGGCCCCCAGCCGAATGGCGGCGACAGTGGCCCACCGTCGCCGGTTCCTGGCAACGGGTGACCGACGTACGTCGGTATCGAGCCGTCGGGCAGCGCCGGCGGCGGCTGACCGAGACTGGCCTGATCCTCAACAGACACCTGTTCCTCCGGTGACGCCCGCCGGTCGTTCCTCACGGTCTCCCCACGGCAGCAAGCGTCAGGTCCCACTCTGCACCACCGTCATCGAGCCTGGCACGTATCGATTTCCGCCGTTGACGGACCGTCGACCAGTAGTCACGTGAGGTATAGGCGGAAGTGGTTCCGCCCTGGCATTCTCGGATCGTTCCTTTCCGCCCTGAAGTAACACAAGGAGCGATCGATGCAGGATTCCGCCCCGCCTCCTCGACCACGAACCTTCCGCCGGACGCTCGGTATCGTCCTCGGGACAACCGCCCTGATGGTGACCTCGGCCGCGATGGCGTACGCCGCTCCGCCGCCGAGCCTGCCGCAGAACGCCGGAGGGTACGAGCAGTCGTTCTCGCCGGCGTACGACTACGACACCGACGGCTGCTACGCCACGCCCGCGATCGGCGCCGACGGCACGCTGAACCCGGGCCTCAACCCGACCGGCGCTGTGAACGGCAACTGCCACGATCAGTCCGACCTCGACAACTCGCAGACCTATGCGCGCTCGAAGTGCAACAACGGCTGGTGCGCGATCGTGTACGCCAACTACTTCGAGAAGGACCAGGCGGTCCCCGGCAGCAGCCTCGGCGGCCACCGGCACGACTGGGAGCACGTCATCTCCTGGGTGAACCAGTCGACCAACCAGGTCGACTACGTGACCACGACCCAGCACTCCAGCCAGGTCACGTACACCCGTTCGCAGGTCCGGTTCGACGGTTCGCACCCGAAGGTCGTCTACCACAAGGACGGCGCCAGCACCCACTTCTTCCGGCTCGCCAACAGCAACGACGAACCGCCCGAGAACCATTACCACAACTGGCGATACCCGCCGCTGGTCGACTGGAACGGCTACCCCACTACGGCGCTGCGCGACACCCTGATGACCGCGGACTTCGGGTCCGCAACGATCAAGATCACCGACAAGGACGACCGGTTCCGCAACCTGCTGAACGCGTCCAAGCCGTCCGGAATCCCCTTCGATCCCTGGGCTTGACCGGACCGGCGTGCGCGCTCACTCGTGGGCGCTCACGCCGTCCGTCAGCGACTCAGCGATCAGGTCGATCATCGCGGCATGCCGATTGGTCGCCGTCTCGGCCTGCCCGAGTGGCCCGAGCGCGACCGTGTCGAGGAACACCCGGCTGACCACAAGTTCCGCGGCCGCCTGCACCCGCGCAGGATCGGCCACCACGTCCTCGGCGCCGGCGAGGACGCAGGCCACAGTCTCGGTCGCCTCCGCGAACAACTCGGCCGCCCGGGAGGCGATCTCCGGTCTCCCCTGCGCTTCGCGGAACACGATGATCCGGGCCGCGCGATCGTGCTCCAGTTCCTCGGCCATCCTCGCCACGATCGCCCGCAACCGCCGCCGTACCGTCCGGCCGCGCGCCGTGGACCGCAGTACCTCACTGGGCGCCGGGCGCTCCTGCACTACCGCGAGCAGCAGGTCCAGCTTGGTCGCGAAGTGGTAGAACACCAGTCCCGACGGTACGCCGGCCTCGGTCGCGATCCGGGCCGTCGACGTGGCGTCGTACCCGTGCTCGGCGAACAGCCGCTCGGCGGTCTCGATGATGAGCTGCCGTTTCGACGGTCGCGTCGCATGGCGCGTGTGCGCGGGAGCGGTCATGACCCTGCCGGTTGGGCGGCCGGCCAGATGTCACCTTTCCGTTCGGCTGCGAGCACGGCGGCTCGCTTCAGGGACTTGAAGACATAGTCCGGCACCCGCATCCCCTGCCGGTGCGCCCACATCAGCTCGTGCTCGGCCCGTCCGACCTGCCGCGCGTACTCGCGCAGTTCCGCCTCGCCGCCGTCACTCATCTTCAGCGCCTCCATCACGTTCCCGAAATCGGCCACCTGACGCTTGTTGTAGGCACCGACCACTTCGAACGTACGCTTCCGCAGCTCGCGCGTCAGCCATTTCTGCCATCCCGACAACTGGTCCCACAGCTGCTGCGCGGCCATCTGGTAGTACGCGAAGTGCCCCGGCTCCTGGCGACGGATCGGTGCGATCACCGTGGCGGCGATGGCCCGCTCACCCAGCCCGACGAGCCCGGCGTGAAACTTGTTGTAGGCGATGACCGCGGAACGCTCGGTGGCCAGCCCGGTCAGGTAGTAGAGCATCCGGCTGACGTCCTGGACGCCGGGCATCCGGCCGAGCGCGCCGAGGAACTTGAGGCTGAACGAGACGTCGGCCAGGTTCGGTTCGTGCGGCTGCACGCCGATCAGGTGCTGCAGCTTGTCGAGGATCTGCCCGTGGCGCGTCTCCTGCGGCATCCACACGTCGGCGTAGAAGTGCCGGTCGACCTCGGGCGGATCGGGCAGCAGGATGTTCAGTTCGAGCACGTTGCGCTCGACCTCGAGCTCGACCCGGGTCATGTAGGCCAGCACCGGACCGAACCGCTCGGCCAGCAGGCCGGGCTTCTTCATCGAGTAGTCGACGCTGCCGAGCGGGATCGGCGGGTGCTCCTCACCGAGCCGATCGACGTGGTCGGCCAGCCGGGAGTCTTCGCGCCGGCGGCCTCGCCGGCGCGGGATTTTCAGATCGCTCAACGACATAAGGCGGCACCTCGCTCGTTCGACAGGGATGCGCGCTCGATCCCCCCAGAGGCAAGCCTAACAAAGTAACTGACTGATCAGTCAGTTAGACCTTGTGACCCCGGCAACAGATCAGCGGGTGGCAGCCGTGAGGGACCACCACCCGCTGTTGTCCGGTCTACTTCGCGAGTGTGTAGCGGATTGTGTCGTTGCGGAGTACGTCGCCGTTCACCTTGACGATGCGTACGACGTGTGGCGCGTTCTTCAGTCCGGTCGCGGAGAACACCGTCCGGTTCGTCACCCGGGTGTCGTTGTGCAGGTTCACCCGACGTACCAGCTTGCCGTCGACATACACGTCCGCGTCGCCCTGATCCGGTGCGAGCGCCGTACTCCAGTCGACACCGGTCCCGGTGAAGGTGAGGCTGACCGACGCACCGTCGGCCTTGGTGGCATGGATGTCGTCGCGGTAGTCACCACGGAACCGGACGTCGAGCGCCGTGTTGCCGACCGGCAGCGTCGCGAGGTACGCCTTGCTGATCGTCACCACGTTCCCGTCAACCGTGTAGTCGGTGCCCTTCACCAGATCCTGGCCCGCCTTCGAGATGCCGGCGAGTTCGCCCGGATCGCGTCCGAGCTGCACGCTGACATCGGCGGGCGCGTTCTTGTCGAACGCCGCGGTGTCCGGGTTCAGCAGGCTCTCCTGCCGGATGTTCAGCTTGTCGAGCAGCATGAACTGGCCGGACTTCTTCACACCGCGGATCGTGTGACTGCCGTTCGGCAGGTCCGAGACGCTGTAGACGACCTGCTGTGGTTTGTTGTGCCCCTGCGCCGGATCCAGGTACGTGCTCACGGTCTGCTTGAATTCGCCGTCGATGTAGATGTCGACGTCACCCTGACCCGGGTCGGTCTCGGTCACGTAGTCGACGCCGGTGCCGACGAAGCTGTACGAGAACGAGTCGCCGTTGCCTTCCGTCCACTGCACGTCGTCCTGGTAGTCGCCGAGACCCCGCCCGGAGCTGTAGTTCCAGTTGCCGGAGTAGGCGATCTCCGGGCTGTTGTTGTTGACCTCGACGGTCCGGGTCGGGAGGTCGGCCGCCGACGAAGACTTCGCGGACGAGTCCGTCACTCCGACGGTCAGCGCCTGCGAGACAGCGGGTACTTCGTAGTTGCTGTTGCGCTGCCACGCGCCGTCGTACGAGACCCGGAGGTCGTCGTCGTTCACGCTGATCGCCGCGCCCTTCTGCGGCGTGACCTTCAGCAGCCGGACGCCGTGGACCGGGACGTCCTTGGCGGTGAAGCTCGACGCGAACGTGCCGACATCCTTGCGGGCCCACAGGTCACGCACCTTGCCGGCGCCGTTCAGGCCGAGGTCGGCGAAGTTCACCGTCATGTCGGCGTCGGTCTGGCCGAGGTTGAACAAGGCAACGGTGTACGAGCTGTCCGGGTTCAGCGCGAACCACACCTGCCGGTTCGTCTTCATGGACAGCGGGTGCGCCGGACGGCCGGCCTGGTTGACCGCGATCACCTCGCGGTTCGTCAGCAGTTCGAGGCCGTACGAGTCCAGCCTGGTCATGTCGTTGCCGATGTACATCGGCGCCGCGGACACGGCCCAGAGCGTTGCCGCCGTACGCCGTTCGTCCTGGGTAAGACCGTCCATCTGGCCGTTGCCGACGTCGAGCGAGTCGAGGTCGTTCCAGCCGCCCGGTCCCGCGTGCCGCCACCATTCGGCGAGCTTGGGGAACAACCGGTTGATGTTGGGCCAGGCGGTCAGCGCCGTACCCGTGCAGTAGCACTCGACGTCCCACTCGATCCGCCAGCCGTTGGCGTACTGCTTCCAGGTGTCGGCGTAGTTGATGTCCAGCGCCCACGACAGCTCGAGCCAGATGTTGTGCCGCTTCAGGGCCTGAGACCACGCCTTCACGTCGTCGCGGGCGTCCACCGACAGGTCGCTGATCCCCGAGCCCGGGGTGACGCTGTCGAACTTGAGGAAGTCCAGCCCCCACGAGCCGAACAGGTCCGCGATCGAGTCGATGTACTTCTGTGCGCACGGCTTCGAGAAGTCGATGCGGTAGCCGATGCCCCAGTAGTCGCCCTTCTGCAGCGGCAGCACCGGCAGGTCGCCGGTCGTGCAGCCCGGGGCGCCGTAGATCGGCAGCTTCGCGTCGATGACGGCCTTGCTGATTCCCGGGATCGTGTAGAGGCCCACCTTCTGGCCGTTGGCGTGGATGTGGTCGATGACCGCCTGCAGGCCGTTCGGGTAGAGCTTCTTGCTCGGCGTCGGCCGGCCGTACCCGTCGATGCCGTCGTTCCAGCCGGCGTCGATGTTGATGTACTCGTACCCGTACGGCTGCAGCTTCGCGTGCATCGCGTCGGACTGGGCGATCAGCTGATCCGCCGTGATCCAGCTGCCGCCGTTCGGGTTGTAGACCTGCATGCTGTAGCTGCTCCAGCCCATGTAGGGGTGCGCAGCCTTGTCCCCCGCCGGCCCTGACAGCTCGGTGGCGGAGGTCGTGGTGGTCACGCTCGTGGTAGCTGGTGCCGGTGCTGCTGTCGACGTACTCAAACCTGCCGGCAGCAGCCCGGCGACTACGAGCCCCGCAAGCGCGGCCCGCAACACCCTGCTCCGAACGGATCTGGTCATGGCGGTGACCTCTTCCCAGAGAACTCAGGAGAAAACCGAATCGGATAGGATATTGGGTCTATTACTTAACCTTGTCAAGATTCTGTGCGAAAGTGGCACAGTGATGACGCGCCGCGAAGTCCGTCGAGACCTGCGACCCCGGCAGCTCCAGCGACAGGACCGTGCCGTTGTGGCCGGACGACGGCCAGCGCACCGCCGGCGTCGACGGGTTGCCGGTCGCCGCGAACTTGACCCAGGCAGCGCGCATCGAGTCCGCCAGCGCGGTCTGCTCCGCGTTCAGCGCGGCCGGGAAGGGAGCGTTCGGAAGGTCGAACAGGTACCACATCTCGGAGCCGTGCGTCGCGACCGAGAGGAACCCCGGAGGCGCGAAGATGAACGGCGACGTGTCGTCGTCGAACTCATAGCCGTACGTCGGGACGTGGCGGGCGGTCCACTTGTTGACCTGAGCTGCACCGCAGGCGAAAGTTGCGTCTCCGATCAAGGTGCCGAACGCCTTGTCAGGTGATGAATAGGCGGAGAGCGGGTAGTCGGCGGCGATGGCTGCGGCTTGGGCGGGTGTGATCCGGAGCGCGGTGGCGATGTTGCTCTCGTAGTTCGCCGCGGTGACCGGGCTGGTGTAGGGGACGTTGTACCCGCGGCTGACGACGCGACCGCCGAGCGTGAAGAGCGCTTCCTCGTCGTGGTTGCTGCCGTTGAGGATCGTCACGTGGTTGAAGCGGCCGGCGGCGAGCGCCGTACCGATCGACTCCTTCAGCACCGCGCCGTCGACGACGCCCGGGATGAGGGCGGTCGCGGTCGAGATGTTGTCGACCAGCGTCTGCACCGGGACCTTCCGCAGGCAGTCCGCCGACTGGTCGGGGCAGCCGACCTTCGTGGCGAACTCCTCGCCGAACGTCTCAGCCTTGGCCGGCGGTTCCTGCTCCAGGGCGAACGCGCCGCTCTCCACGATCGCCCGCTGGAACAAGTCCTTCGAGCTGCGGGAGGTGACGTGCGCGAGTACGGACAGGCCGCCTGCCGACTCACCGGCGATCGTGACGTTGTGCGGGTCGCCGCCGAACTGGCCGATGTTGCGCTGCACCCAGCGCAGCGCGGCCTGCTGGTCCATCAGCCCGTAGTTGCCGGCCGGTCCCCCGGGGCTCGCCGCCAGCGCAGGGTGGACGAGGAAGCCCAAGGCGCCGAGCCGGTAGTTGATGGTCACGACTACGGCGCCGGCCTTCGTCAGCTTCGTGCCGTCGTAGTTCGAGCCGGCGTCTCCGACCAGGCCGCCGCCGTGGATCCAGACCAGCACCGGGCGCTTGGTGAGCGAGTGCTGGGCCGGCGTCGAAACGTTCAGGTAGAGGCAGTCCTCGGACAACTGGGCAGGCGTCACCACGCTCGGTGCCTGCGGACAGCCCGGCCCGTACGACGTCGCGTCGCGCACGCCCTGCCAGCTCGCCGCGGGCTGCGGTGGCCGCCACCGGAGACTCCCGGTCGGAGCCGCGGCAAACGGCACACCACGGAACGAGTAGGTGCCGTCAACACTCACACCACGCACAGCACCGTTGCCCGTAGCAACAACCGGATCATGACCGGCGATGGAGGCCGTGGTGGTGGCCGTGGTGGTGGCGTTGGCTGCGGGCAGACTGCCGGAGCCGAGTGTCACGGCGGCGGCCGCGGTGGCAGCTACGGTCGCCGCCGCAGTGAGTAGGAGGCGGGGACGGATGGTTCTCACGATTTGAGTACCTCGTTCGGGGAGAGTGGTTGGTTACCGCAACCACTCTCCGGCCCGCGACCACCCGTCGCCCCAGGGAGAATCCCTGGTTCAGGCGGCGGACTCCCTGGGTGTCTGCCACTCGGCGGGGCCGTCGGACCCGGCCTCGTACTCCTCCAGCGGTACCTCATCGGTGTGCCAGGCGTCGATCACCGGCTCCAGGATCTCCCAGCAGCGCTCGGCGACGTCACCGCGCACCGAGAGCAGCGGGTCGCCGCGCAGGATGCCGTTCAGCACCTCGCCGTACGGGAGCACCGCCGACGACGGCAGCGTCGCGTCCAGGAAGACCTGACCCATCGTGTACGGGCCGTCGACGCCGAGCGCCGGGACGGACAGCGACAGCTCCCCCGGGTTCAGACCGATCCGCAGGGTCTCGCCGTCGCGCCCGCCGTGCAGGCCCGACGGCAGGTGCCGCAGCGGCTTGAACTTGATCACGATCTCCTTGCGCGCGGCGCCGAGCGCCTTGCCCGATCGCAGCGTGAACGGGACACCGGCCCAGCGGTTCGTGCCCACCTCGACCGTCACCTCGGCCAGCGTCTCGGTCTCGCGGGCCGGGTCCACGCCCGCTTCACCGGCGTACGGCGGAACCACGCGACCGTTCGCGATACCCGCGGTGTACCGGGCTCGCCGGCTCGCCTCGATCGCGGAGCCGCGATACAGGTGCGTACTGCGCAGGGCACGAGCCATCTCGCTGCGGACCTCGACCGCGTCCATCGTGGCCGGGGCGTCCATCGCGAGCAGGGCGAGGACGAGCAGCAGGTGGCTCTGGATCATGTCCACCAGCGCGCCCGCGTTGTCGTAGTACTGCGCGCGACCCTCCAGGCCGAGTGTCTCGTCGTACACGATCTCGACACTCTCGATGTGCTCGGCGTTCCAGACCGGCTCGAACAGCCGGTTGGCGAACCGGAGGCCGATCAGGTTCAGGACCGCGGTGCGGCCGAGGAAGTGGTCCACGCGGTGCACGTTCTCCTCGGGCACGAGCGAGCCGACCAGCTTGTTCAGCGCGGCCGCGGACGCGGCGTCGGTGCCGAACGGCTTCTCGAACGCCAGCTCGGTGCCCTCGGGGAGCTCGACCCGCTGGAGCGTCTCGACGATCGAGGTCGTCACGGCCGGCGGCAGCGAGAAGTACAGCACCGGCGCCGGACCGGCGAGCTCGAGGAGCGCGCGGAGGTGCGCCGGGTCCGTCGGGTTACCGGCGACGTACTGCGTGGTTGCCAGGGTCTCCGCCGCAACCGGACCGATCTCCCCTTGGGACTCGAACGCTGTCCGGACGCGATCCGTCCACTCGTCCGCCGCCAGTGGCGAGCGGCCGGTGCCGATGATCCGCACGGCGGTGGCGCGCGGGCCGGCGAGCAGACTGCCCAGGCCGGGTAGCAGCAACCGGGAGCTCAGGTCGCCGCTGGCGCCGAAGATGACGACGGTACGTTGAGTCAACACGGTCAAACTCAACCACGTGAGCGGCAACCGCATTCCCCTACCCGGCGGTTGTCTCGAGGGATGGGTACGGCGTGTCCGGCAGGCCGAGGTTGCGCCAGACGAACCGCGGGACCCGGCCCAGGAAGCCGCGCAGGTACGCCGAGCAGAACGCGATCGCGGGCTGGCTGTGCTCCCCCGGGGTGAACCAGACCCAGTCCTCCACGATCCGGAACGGCGCGCCCGGCGTCGCCATCAGGTACTCCATCTGGCGCGGATGAATCACGTCGTAGGCGAACTTGGTGTCCGCCGCGGTGACCGCGAACCGATCGTTGAACGCCGCGCTCTCGAAGCTGATGCCGTTGCGGAAGAGGCCCTTCGGCCCGACGCTGAGCTGGGGCATCCGGACCGGCAACTGGAAGCCGAGAATCGGCTCGGAGTGGCTTTCGACCACGGTCCGGGTCTGCGAGTTGCCGTTGCTGTCCGTGTAGGTCTCGGTGCGCGAGGTCTTCCAGTGGTGCTTGAACGCGACGAACGGCGGGCCGTCACCATCCCGCCCGCGGATCACCTCGTCGGTGCGGTGACCGTAACCGCCGCGGTTGACCGGCGTGTACTGCAGCAGGCTGTCGTCGACGCCGATCCAGTACCAGTCCGGGTGGTGGTAGAACCGCAGCCGCGGCTCCGGCTCCGGCTGGATCCAGTGGTCGAGCGGCGTCGCGTCGATCGCCGCCGCGATCGCATCGAGCTGCTCGAGCCACGGGCCGAGCTGATCGAGATCCTTGCGGGGTGGATTCAGTACGACGATCTGGTCGCCGTCGACGCCGAGGTTCACGCCCGGCCGGCCGGCCGCCAGCGCGTTCAGCTGCACGCACAGCTCCGGGGTCATCACCTCCTGCGCGAACGCCGGGTCCATCGCGCCGAGCTGCCATCCCGGCCCGAGTTGCGGCGGGGTGACGACGCCCTGCGCGAGAACGCCGTACCGGGGTGCGGTCCGGCCGCCCGTGATCCACAGCTCGGGCAGCCGCCGCGACAACGTCACCATGCCGACCCAGCCGGACCAGTACGCCGACTTGTACTCGATCACCTGGAACGTGCGCCCGGTCGCCGTCCGCCCGGTGATCTGGTCGTCGGGTTTGCGCACGAACCCGAGCCCGAACGGCGGATTGCTCAGCCGGGCCACCGCGTCGAACGTCGGGCTGTTGACGAAGCTCCAGCCACGCTCCCGGATCGATCCGATGTACCGCTGCCGGCGGACGAGCGCGACGATCCCCCACACGATCGCAGCCACGGCCAGCAGCAGCGCCAGCACCATGAAAACGATCAAACTGCTCACGTAGGCCTCCCCGATCCGGCTGCTTGCACACCGGACGATAGCGCCGGGACAGGATCAGGTGAGGGCAGCCGGCAGCGGTTCGGCGTGGACGATCTGCAGGCGGCTGACCGCTCGCGTGAGGACGACGTACAAGCGGTGCAGGCCACGGGGCTCGGCGGCGACGATATGAGCCGGCTCGGCGACCACGACCGCGTCGAACTCCAGGCCCTTGGCCAGCGTGGCCGGCACGCACACCAGGCGCACGGTGTCGATCTCGTCCTCGGTCTCGCCGATCAGGGCCACTTCTAGCCCGGCCGCGGCGATCGCGTCCCGCAGTGCCACGACCTGGTCGTCCGCCGCGATCAGTGCCACCGAACCTTCGCCCGCGAGCGCCGCACGACATTCGGCCACCACCTGGTCCGCGAACGTGGACGCGTCGGCCGGCACGATGCTCAGCGCGTCGGCGACCGTTCGTACGCCGCTGGGTGTGCCGAGCGTCGGCGCGATCTCGGGCAGCAGCTTCGCCGCGAAGTTGATGATCTTGGCCGGCACCCGGAACCCGCGGTCGAGCTCGGCGACAACGCCGTCGCCCTTGTCCAGATGACCGAGCACACGGTCCCAGGAACCGGCGGCCCACGGCGTCGTCGCCTGCGCGAGATCACCGAGCACTGTGGCCGATCCTGTGCGGCAGCGCCGACCGAGCGCCCGCAACTGCATCGCCGACAGGTCCTGCGCCTCGTCGAGGACGAGGTGCCCGAGCGAGCCGGTACGCCGCTCGATCAGGTCCTCGATCTCGTCGAGCAGGACGGTGTCCGCGAATGACCACTTCGCCGACTTCCACGAGCGTGCCGGCTTCGGCCACAGCAACGCCGTACGCTCCTCGGCTGTCAGGTCGGTGGCCGCGGCGGCCAGGAAGTCCGCGTCCGAGAAGAGCCGGTGCAGGACCTGCTCGGGGAAGACCCGCGGCCAGACCGAGTCGAGGACGTCCTTCACCGGCTTCGAGCGCGCGACCGCGTTCTGCACGCGGTCGTCCGGCGATTCGGCGCGCTCCTCCATCCGGACCAGCACGACGTGCGCGATCCGCTGCGCGAGCGCGTTCCGCCCAGGCGCGTACCGGGTCGACTCGCGCAGGTCCGACACGATGTCGACGACTTCGTAGTCGTGCACTCGGTAGCGCCGAGACCCCTTGCTGTAAAGGACTCCCTCGGTCGGCGTACCGACGTACGACCACAGCGCACGGCGCAGTACGTCGGCCATCCGCGCGTCGCCTTTCAACCGCGCAGCCTCCGTGGCGTCGGTGGCCGCGGTGGGGCGGGTCAGCAGCTCGTCGATCGTGATCTGCCGGACGTCGACCTCGCCCAGCGCGGGCAGGACCTTGCGGATGTACGAGAGGAACGACCGGTTCGGGCCGACGATCACGACACCGCCGCGGCCGAGTCGTTCGCGTTCGGTGTAGAGCAGGTAGGCGACGCGGTGCAGACCAACCGCCGTCTTACCTGTGCCGGGTGCGCCCTGCACGCAGACACTCGGATGCAGGGGCGCGCGGACCAGGTCGTCCTGCTCGGGCTGGATCGTGGCCACGATGTCGCGCATCGGGCCGGTGCGCGGCCGTTCGATCTCGGACCGCAGGAACTTGTCCGCCTGACCAGAATCAACACCGCCCTCGACGCCGCCGATCAACGGCTCGTCCTCGAACCCGGTCAGGTCGGCGTGATCGGAGAAGCCGTACCGCCGTCGCATCACCACCCGCCGCCGGTCGCTCGCGGTCGCGCGGTAGAACGGCACCGACACCGGTGCGCGCCAGTCGATCACCAGCGGGACGCCGGAGCCGTCGTGGACATGCCGGCGGCCGATGTAGATCTGGTCCAGGTCCTCGATCGTGCCGTGCTCGTAGTCGAGCCTGCCGAAGAACAGTGGTACGTCGGGCAGGTCGAGGAGCGCGTGGGTGCGCATCTCCTTGGCCCGCTGGTTGGCCTCGTTGGTGAAGCGTTCGTCGTTGTCCTCGCCGCCGATGACCTGGACGTCGCGGTCCACGACCTCGGCGTACATCTTGCTGAGTGCGGTGCGGGCGGTGGCGAGAAAGGCGCGTTCGGACGCCAATTCAGGTTCGACCATCGGTGAGAGCCTCGAATCGTGAGCTGGGTCCCGCCCCGGAGCAGATCCATCCGGTTCGATTCGATCCCGAAAAGACAGACCGGCGACGCTACCACCGAGGCCGGTGGCCTGCCACCGATTTATCTGAGCCAGTCGGGCGTGTGCTCGGCGTCCCGGGGGAACGCGGCCAGATCGGCCGGGTAGATCGCCCGGTCGACAGCAATCGACCACGCCGGTTCGTGGTCGTAGTCGAAGTCGGTCGCGAAGTGCCCGGTCGAGGTCACCGTGACCTTCGCGGTGAGCCAGGTGCCCTTGCCCGGCTGGTACATCGACCGCCGCAGCTCCTCGAAGTGATCCTCGAGACCTTCGGGCAACGGGTCCAGCTGGGTCTCCCCCGACGGCAGCACCACGTCCGCATCCAGTTCGGCGTACGACGTCGTTGCCCGGTAGACCGCGCTGACCTCACGCCACCCGGCGGGCAGATCCGCGACCAGGGCGCGGGCGATCGTGTCGATGATGCCGATCTCGCTCATGCCTCCGCCTCGCTACGCTCGTCTCCGGCATGAGCGAGATGCTCGGCTCTACCCATTGTTCGCTCGCTGCGCTCGCTCATGCGCGCTCCCGGGACGACACCGGCTTGGTCTCTCTGAAGATACGCCGGGGTGAGTGCTTGCCGTCGTGCCGGTCCACGACGGTGCGGGAGGACGGCCGGTCCGTCGTACTGTTCGCGTGGCGGACGTCGATAGCGGCGTGCACCTGGATGCCGGAGGCGCGCATCGCCTGCCAGGTCTGCTCCATCGCGCGCCAGTTGTTGCTTCCGGCGCGCGCCCGGTTCTGCTCCTGCGACTGCGCGGTGAGGTTGATCGACTCCCCCGGACCGTCGAACACCGTCGCGAACAGGTGACCGCCGTCGTCGGTGCGTTGGCGATCGGGCTCGCCGGCCTCCCGTTGCGCGGACACGTTGCGCCGCTCGTCGTTCTGGTCGGCCGGCAGCCAGCCCAGCCAGCCCTCGGCATGGGTGACCCGCCCGGCCTTGTCGGTCGTGTACAGGTACCGGTCGTCGACGACGTACACGGCCGACGGCTCGGGGTTCATCAGGTCGGTGTTCCAGTGGCCGACCCGCCCGGACTGTTCCTTGTGCACCGGCAGCCCGGCGTACTTCTCTGGCACCACCGGTACGTCGCCCGGGCCGTAACCGACGGCGCGGACGTCGGCCGGATCGGCGGATTGCTCGATCCGGGCCGACGCCCGCGACGGTCGTTCAGGCATACGTTCTTTCTACCGGCTGAAGGTGTCAGCCGTCGTTCTCGGCGGCGGGGATGACCGCACCCGGAACGTTCTGCGGCGCCACGATCTTGTCCTCACCGGGGTACGGCAGGGACCAGTTGTGCGCCTCGTACCAGTTGTAGTGGTTCATCTGGGCCGGGTTCGCGAAGTCGGCCCGGGCGTTCGGGCCGGTGGTCCGCTGCTGGTCCTTCCACGCCGACCACTGCGCCGCCATCGACTCCATGCCGGCCGGGACGGTCACCGCCGGCGCAGCCGCGACGGCCGGGTTCTGCGCCGCCGGCACGTCCAGACCGCAGGGCGGCGGGGTCTTCAGGCCGTCGGTCAGCGCGACCCGGTTCGGGAGCACGGTGAACGGCGTGTAGTCCGGCTTGCTGGTGAACGCGCCGAACATCGGGGTGGCCGCGGTGTCCTTCTGGTTCATCGGCTTCATCCCGAGGATCTGCTCGATCGTCCGGAGCAGCGTGATCTGCGTGTAGTAGTGGCTGTCCACGGCACCGTGCTGCGCGTACGGGCTGATGATCTGGATCGGCGCCCGGTGACCGTCGACGTGGTCGAGACCCGCCTGCGAGTCGTCCTCGACGACGAAGATCGCCGAGTCCTTCCAGTACTTGCTGTGCGTGATCTGGTCGACGATCCGGCCGGTGGCCAGATCGTTGTCGGCAACCTGCGCCGGACCGTTGGCCGGACCGCCGGTGTGGTCGTTGGACAGCCAGAACATGTTCAGGTTCGCCGGGCCGTTCTTCAGGAAGTCCTTGCGCCAGATCTCGGTCTTGTAGATGTCCGGGACGCTGGTGTCGAACTGCGGGAAGCCCTGCACCGACACGTCGTTCAGGGACGGGATCGCCGACCCGATCTTGATCGGATACTTGGTGTCCGCCCCGGTCGCGATGATGTTCTTCGTGTCGCAGTAGTAGTTCTGCCAGGTGCCGTCGGCCGGCTTCTGCTCGATCGACAGGAACTCGCCGAAGTTCTTCACCGACTTGCCGGCCGCCTGGACGCCGGTCCAGAGGAAGCCGCTCTTCTGGTGGCCGAGGGCATCGTTCTCGGTGTCGTAGCTGCGCAGGTACTCACCGGCGGACGACTCGGTGTACTCCGGGTTGTCGGCCTGCATCAGCCAGTTGTGGCCCTCGGCGGAGTTCGTGCCGATGTCGTAGGTGTTGTCGTACAGCCCGAACTGCTTGGCCAGCGCGTGCTGGTTCGGCGTGACGTTCTCGCCGTACTGCGCCAGCGCCGGATCGCCGTTGCCCTCCGGGATGTCGCCGTACACCTGGTCGTAGGTCCGGTTCTCCTTGACGATCAGGAACACGTGCTTGATCGTCGAAGGGTCGCCAAGCTTCGCGGGGACCGGCACCGGCTGACGCCGACCCTGGTCCGTGGCGACCTGGGCCGAGCCTTTCGTCCAGCCGTTCTGGTCGAAGACGGTCTGCGTGTACTTCTTGATCGCGTGGTCGTCCGGCAGCTGGAACTTGGTCAGGCTCGACGTGGTGTCGTGCGTGCTGTGCCCGGCGGCCGTCGTCGTGCGGCGGGCGTCGATGCCTCGGGTGTTCGACACCACGATGTCCTTGCCGACCTGCGCGAGCTCGGCCGGGAAGTAGTCGGTCGGCAGCAGGCCGACGTAGCTGACCGGCTCGAGCGGGTTGCGGTACTTGTAGACCGCGATCGCGTTCGCGCGACCGAGCGACACCAGCAGGTGGCCGTCGTCGGTCAGTGTGACACCGTCCGGCTCGTAGCCGACCGACGCTTCGGGCCACGGCTGCGTGGCGATCGTCTGGACGACCTTGTCACGGTTGGTGTCGATGACGGACACGTTGTTCGTGGCCGTGTTGGTGACGAAGACGGCGCCGTTCTTCGCGTACAGCGCGGTCGGATGCAGCCCGACGTCGATGCCGGCGACAGCGGCGCCCGGGTTCTTCAGGTCGATCACGCTGACCGTACCGGTCGTGGTGATCGCGTTCTGGTTCGCGACGACGTCGGTGCCGTACGAGTTGATCGTGGTGTCGCCGGGCTTCGCGGTCCGGCCACCCTCGTTGCTCACGTACAGCTTGTCGCCGACCATGACCAGGTCGCGCGGCGCGTTGCCGGTCGCCCAGCTCTGCTTGATCGCGCCGGTCGCGGTGTCGATCGCGACGACCTTGTTCTGGCCGTTCACCGCGGAGTACACCGTCGAGCTGTCCGCCGAGAACACCGCCTCGGAGGCCAGCGCGCGCTTCGTCCCGTCAGCCGGGATCGCCACGAACGTCGGGTTCGCCAGCGAGCCGTCTGCATTTACGGTGAACTTCCGGTAGCCGTCGGCCTGCCCGAGCCAGACCTGCGAGCCGTCCGGCGAGTACGTCGGACCCTCCTGGCCGACGTCGTTGCCGGGGATCTTGAGATCCGCCGCGGCGTTGTTGCCGATGTACTGCTGGACCTTCCAGTTCTTCAGGTCGATGATCGCGAGCGCCATCCCGCCGTCGGTCACCGAGGCGGCCATGTGACTGCCGTCCGGGCTGACCGAGGACGACATGATCTTGCCCTTCTGGAGGACGAGACGGTCGCCGATCGGCTTGATGTACTGGTCGGCCGAGACGACCTGACCCTTGTCGGTCACCTGCCCGACCTGGTCGTGGCCGAAGCCGGTCGTCGAGGCGACCGCGGTGCCGGCCAGGGCCACCGCGACGGCGGTAGCGCCCGCTGTGACCAGTGGTACTCTGCGCCGGAGGGGACTTGGCGAGCCCTCTTCGTCACGCCTGCGGCGGCGTGTTACCTGCATGGGAGTTGTCCCTTCGGGTTGGGCTTCAGTTGACAGGTAGCAGTTCGATGTTGCCGTCGAACTGCCACAGGGGGTTCGGTTCGTCCCCGGACGGGGTGCGGACCAGGAAGAAGCCGTTCACTTCTTTCGGTCCGTCCCCGTCGGCGACGTACCGACCGAGTGGATTGATGTCGAGTTGGTAGATCGCGGAGCCGGCCGCTTCCACTCCGGGGATGTGCCAGCTGACGACGCAGCGCCAGTCGTTGCCGGGTCCTTGCGCGGCGACCTGGTCACCGCCCTTGGTGCATTCGGCGGCGCTCTGCAGCTGTTGCTCGGTCACGTCGGCCCGGTTCAGCTGCTTGGTCTGCAACCGGTACAGGTGCGCGAACTCGACCGCAACCGCGCGCTGCACCTTGCCCTGATCGATCCCCGACCCGAAGCCGGTCACCGGAGCGACGGCCGCGGTGGTGACACCGAGCAGTACGACGAGGGGCAGGAGGCCGGCCGTCAACGCGAGACGACCGGAGCCGTCGTGCGTCGGGTTGGTGAAGTCACGGCGTACGAAGATGAAGTACGCAAGGCCGGTCGCGACGAGGGCCCAGACCAGGCTGACGATCACGCCGATCAGCAGCGGGCCGAGTTGTGCCGGGCTGGTGAAGAGGCCGTTCCAGCTGATGAACGCGTAGCCGGGAAGCGCGAGGCGGAAGGCAACCGGGACCGGAAGCTGCTGGACGAGCTGCATCGCAAGCGCCACGACCGCCGGGAGCAGGAGGCCCATCGGCGATCGGCCGAGCGCAACTGAGCCCAGTAGGCCGATTGCGGCAAGGGCGAGAGTCGGTGCGAGGGCGCAGAGCCAGGCGAGGAACACAGTGCCGGCCGCGTTGCCCGGTGAGAGCAGGTGACCGTCGAGGCCGATCAGTTGCCGGTTGCCGACGACCAACAGGCCGCTGATCGTGCTCGACACGACCAGCCCGATCACCAGCACCAGGATCACGGTCAGGCTGGACAGCGCCTTCGAGACGAAGATCCGGCGCGGCGAGCGGACCGCCACCAGCAGATGACGCCAGGTACCGAGGCGGTCCTCGGACGCGAACACGTCACCGGCGATCAACGAGGTCAGCAACGGCAACGCCCACGAACCGGAGAAGCCCAGCAGCACCAGCGGACCGGCCCATCCGGTGGCGTGCATCCAGCGACCGAACAACGTGTCGACCGGGAGCGACGCCTGCTGGCTGATGACGGCCACGAAGAGGGCGGGCGCAAGCCAGCATGCAACGATCAGCACGCGGACGCGCCACTGCGTGAGCAGCTTGGCGAGTTCGAAGCGGTACCCCCGGATGATCGGCACCCGGCGGGCGACCTCACGGGGTTCGGGGGCAGCCACGGTGGCCGTCATCAGTTGGTCTCCTGCTGCTCGGTGAGGGCGATGAACGCGGCTTCGAGTGGCGACACCACCGGCGCGAGTTCGCGGACGGCGATGTCGTCACGGACCAGCCGCTTCACCAACTCGTCCACTGCCGGCACGGCTGCCGAGATCACCAGAAGCTCGACACCCTCTTGTACGGCGCCTGGGTCGCGTAGCCGGATGCCCTTGGTCTCGCGGGCCAGTCGACGAGCCGCTACCGGGTCGGAGGTGAGGACGCGGTAGTCGAGTTCGCTGTCCTCCGAGGCCAGCTTGCTGATCGGGCCCGAGAACGCGACCCGTCCGGTCGACAGGATCGTCACCTCGGAGCAGAGCGCCTCGACGTCGTCCATCCGGTGGCTCGACAGCATCACCGCTGTGCCGTCGGCGGCCAGCCGGGTGAGGACGCCGTACACGTGCTTCTTGCCGGCTGGGTCGAGGCCGTTGGACGGCTCGTCGAGGATCAGCAGCCGAGGTTTGGTGAGCAACGCGGCGGCGAGGCCGAGGCGCTGGCGCATGCCGAGCGAGAACCCGCGGACCCGGTCGTCGGCCACGTCAGTCAGGCCGACCTGGTCGATCGCGTCGTCGATGTTCATCGTGCGGTCGCCGCGCAGCTGGGCCAGGGCGGCGAGGTTCTGCTTGGCGGTCATCGACGGGTACAGACCGGGGCCGTCGACGAAGCCGGCGACACCTTCGGGGACGGCGAGTGCGCGGCCGACCGGCGTACCGAGGATCTCCAGTTCGCCGCGGTCGGGAACGGCGAGGCCGAGCAGCAGGCCGAGGAGCGTGGTCTTGCCGGCTCCGTTCGGTCCCACCAGGCCGTGGATCTGGCCGGGTGCTACGTCGAGGTCGACGCCGTCGAGTGCGACGACCTCGCCGAAGTACTTGGTGATGCCGCGGGCACGGACAGTGGGCGGTGCGTCCATGGGGAATACATTAGAAAGCAATGTACGGTCACGTGAAGAGCAAAGGTTAACTATTGGCGAACTAGCGTGAACTCCTTTCAGCCAAGCTCTCAGCGGACTCTCAGTTGCGTTGCTGCGGATCGATGTAGTGGAAGGTCGGTCCGGCCGTGGTGTGATCGTCCTCGCTCAGCTGCAGCAGCTTCAGGGCTTCGGCCTTCAGACCGAACATCGCCTTGACGGCGTCGCGGATCAGCGCGGGCTCGCCGGTGAAGCTCTGCTCGAGCAGGAACAGCAG
This sequence comes from Kribbella sp. VKM Ac-2566, assembly GCF_004366005.1. Lineage (NCBI taxonomy): Bacteria > Bacillati > Actinomycetota > Actinomycetes > Propionibacteriales > Kribbellaceae > Kribbella > Kribbella sp. VKM Ac-2566. The sequence continues at coordinate 471,338 of NZ_SODT01000010.1, forward strand.
CGTGCAGTAGGTGTTGTCGAACTGCTCCTGGGCGGCGCGGATCTGCGCGTTGTCCGACCGGCGCGGGTTCGCCTGCATCGGCGACACTCCGGTGGGATCGAAGGTGACCGGCTCGCCGGTCGGACCGGACTGCGGCGTGTCTCCCCGCTGGTAGCGCCGACCGAGCTTCAGTTCCTCGAAACGGTAGTAGTGCGCAACCTCGTCGCGGTCCGAGTGGAAGATGTCGTGGTCGCCGTCCCAGACCTCTCCCCGCGACGTACCTTCTCCTTGCTCGACGATCTCTTCCAATGCGGCCAGCGCCGACGCCAGGTCGGTGACCGGCTGAAGCGTGCCGGCGGTGTGGTGGAACGGTCCTGCGGTCACCTGACGAGCCGGGTCGCCGGAGAACACCTTGTCCTCGCCGAGCGTCTCGCACAGGTACCGGAGCCCGTCTTCGATCGCGTCATAGAACTGCCCGATGGTCTCGTAGTGATCGCTCTCGGCGGGTGAACCGGGCGCCTCGGGCTTCTCGAGCCGCAGGAACATCTCCAGAGCATCCGGCCCGAAGGGGAGCAGCGACAGCTCGATCGAACCGTGCGGCAACTCCCGCGGGTATCCGGGCAGCATCGCGGGGACGTCCAGCCGTGGTTCGCCGCCGACGGCGTTCAGCAGGTTGGCCGCCAATGAGAGATGGATCATCTCCTCGACGAACACGCTGCTCACCAGTTCCACCGCGTCCGGGTTCCGCGCCGGATCCAGCGAGTAGAGGGCACAAAGGTACGGCGGAATCGTGGCGTGCTCGAGCTCGATCGCCCACTGCAGGTGCTGGTGAAGACTGTCAATTGTCTCGATGCGCTGGTTCATACCTGTTGAGACAGCACAACCACCTCCCCTGTGACCGTCACAGCTCGCCGGTCTGAACTGTCTTCCACTACAGACCGATCAACTGGAAGGTGAGCTTCGATGACTGATACGACCTCCACCGCGTGGCAGACCGCGTTGACGATGCTGCAGGAGGTGGAGCCGCCCTTCGTTCCCGAGGGCTTCCACGTGATGACCGTCGACATCGAGTACCCGGCGGGTGACCCCGGCGCACCGCCGCACCGGCATTCGGGTCCGGCGTTCGGGTACGTCGTCGCGGGCGAGATGTTGTTCGAGTTGGAGGGGGAAGCGCCGCGGGTGATCAAGGCCGGCGAGGCGTTCTGGGAGCCGGGCGGTGACGTCATCCACTACCAGGACGGCAACAACCGGTCGGACGTCCCGGTGAAGTTCACCGTGACGATGCTGTGCGCCCCCGGGCAGGAGATGTTCACACTCGTCCCGGAGGAAGAGTTGGCCGAGCGGGCGGAGCGTCGGGTTCAGCGGTAGGCGCGGGCCTGGAGTTCGAAGAGTTCGGCGTAGCGGCCGCCGGCCGCGAGCAGGTCTTCGTGAGTGCCGACCTCTTCGACGCGACCGCGGTGCATGACGACGATCAGGTCCGCCATCCGCACGGTCGAGAACCGGTGCGACACCAGGACGGTGATCCCGCCGGTCTCGGCCGCGGCGATCTTCGCTGCGGACGCGTACTGCTCGTAGAGCCGGTGCTCGGCCTCCGGGTCGAGAGCAGCGGTCGGCTCGTCGAGCAGCAGGAGCAGCGGGCGCTCGCGCATGAACGCGCGGGCCAGCGCGAGCCGCTGCCACTGCCCGCCGGACAGCTCGACCCCGTCGGTGAACTTCTTGCCCAGTTGGGAATCCAGCCCCCGCGGCAGCCCGGCGACCACCGACTCGGCATCGCCGCGGACCACGGCCGCCCGTACGGCGTCCTCGTCCGCCGCCCGCTCGATGTCGCCGATCCCGACGACCTCCCGCGCGGTGAACTCGAACTTCACGAAGTCCTGGAAACCCGCCGACAGCTGCGACCGCCACGCGTCCGGCTGGACCGTCGCGAGGTCCACGCCGTCGACGAGGATCTGGCCGGTCGTCGGGTCGTACATCCGGGCGAGCAGTTTGACCAGCGTCGTTTTGCCGGCGCCGTTCTCCCCCACCAGCGCGACCGCCGCCCCGGCCGGCACACTGAGGTTCAGGTCGCTCAGGACCGCGGAATCCGAACCAGGATAGGAGAATCCGACGTTCCGCAACTCGATCCCGGTGGTGATCCGGTCGGGCGCCGAGGTGACACTGGTCCGCCACGAGTTCTGCTTCGCGTACTCGCGCAGCCAGTCGTACCGCCCGAAGCTGCGCACGACCTCACCGACCCAGTACACGTTCTGCGCGATACCGCCGGTCATCTGATCCACCTGCGGCGCGAGCAGCAGGACGAGTACGACGTCTCCCGCGGACGCCTGACCGTTCCGTGCCCGCGCGACGACCCAGACGATCGCCGCGGCGTACGCGAGACCGAAGGCGAGCCGCACCGAGCCGTCCACCTTCCCGCCCCACCGCGCGGCCGCGACCCGGCGATCGAAACGCTGCGTCTGCAATGCGAAGATCCTGTCCAGCAAGACCTTTCCGAGCCCGAACACCCGCAGCTCCAGGCCGGTCCGCGGATCCTTCGCCACCTCGATCAACCGGTCGACGAGCCGCTCCTGCGGCATCGACTCCTCCCACGCCTTGCTCTGTCGCGTGCTGCTCAGGTACGCCGACCAGATCCGCGCACCGCCCAGCAACGGGAGCACCAGCAACAGCGGATGCACCGATCCGAGCAACGTGAGCACGGTCGCGGTGTTCGTCACGGTGGCGAACGCCCACAGCAGCACCTCGGCGCCGACCCCCATCCGCCACGCCTTCTCGCGCACGAGCTCGAGCCGGTCCGCGACATCGGGCCGCTCGTGATGCGACAGGCCAGGGATCGCTGTCGTCACATCGAGCAGGTCGGCGTGCACCCGGCCCGCCATCCGTTCCTGCGCGGTGTCCTGGAGCGGCCATCCGAGCCCGTCCGCGACGAACGACACCGCGAGGCCGCCGACGATGATGCCGATGCCCAGCGCGATCGTGCTCGACCGGTCCGACGCGATCCCGTCGACCAGCCGACTCACGCCGTACGTCTGGGTCGGTGCCGTGATCGCGCGGGCCGCGACCAGCACCGTCGAGATCGCCATCAGCCCCGGTGCTGCACGGAAAGAGGTGGACAGCCACAGCCAGAGGATCCGCAGACTACGCATCGACTGCCTCCGGTCCCGTCACGTACCGCTCGGCCTGGAGCCGGAACATCCCGGCGTACTCGCCGTCCTGCGCCAGCAGCTCCTCGTGGGTGCCGTCCTCGACGATCCGGCCGTCGGACAGCACACAGATCCGATCCGCGTTGCGTACCACCGAGAACCGGTGCGAGATGATCAGCGACGCCACTCCGGAGGTCAGCTCCAGGTACCGCTCGACCAGCTCGGCCTCGGCCCGTACGTCGAGCGCCGCGGCCGGCTCGTCCAGCACCAGAACACCTGCGCCGGCATGCACTGCGAACAACGCCCGAGCCAGCGCGACCCGCTGCCACTCACCACCGGACAGGTCGACCCCGCCGTCGAAGGTCTTGTCCAGCACGGTGTCCCAGCCTTTCGGCAGGCGCCGTACGACCTCGTCGATCCCGGACTCACGCGCGACCTTCGCCAGGGTGAGCTCGTCACCCGCGCGTTCGACCGCGCCGAACACGACGTTGTCGGTCACCGACAACGGGAACCGCAGGAAGTCCTGCACGATCGCGGCCACCCGCCGCTGCCACACGGTCAGGTCGAGGTCCGTGAGATCGACACCGTCGACGAGAATCCGGCCGCTCGTCGGCTTGTACGCGCCGCCGAGCAGCTTCACCAGTGTGGACTTGCCCGCACCGTTGACGCCGACGAGCGCGAGCGCTTCCCGCGCGCGGATCGTGAGGTCGAGGTCGCGCAGTACGGCGACGTCCGAACCCGGGTAGTGGAAGCTCACCTTCTCGAACCGGATCTCGCGGGCCGGCATCGTCTCGATCCGATGCTTCGTGGTCACGGCCGGCTCCGGATGGCGTTCCTCGATCGTGGCGCTGAGGTCCCGCATCGCGCGGTACGCCGAGAGTCCGCGGCGGACCTGTGCCACGCCGTACCCGTTGCTCGCCTGACCGATCGCGAGGATCGCGGGCAGCGTGGTCGCGACCTGCGTGAGCGGCAGCGTTCCGTTGTAGGCGGCGCGACCGACGGCGAGGATCGCGACGCCGTTGGCGATCAGGTGGACGCCGCCGATCAGCAACGACCACTTCGCGTTCCGCCGGCGGCGTGCCCAGACCGGGCGGTAGCCCGCCGTCCATTCGCGGACATACCGCTCCACGAGCCAGTTGTGCAGACCGAACACGCGCAACTCTTTCGGAGCGTCACGCATGCCCAGGTTGAACAGGTAATGGGCTCGGCGCTGCTCCTCGGTGTTGCCCCACCAGACGTCGACCTCGCGCTCGATCAAGCGACCGCCGTACCACTCCAGCAGCATCGTGACCGCGACCAGCATCGCCGCCACCCACCAGGCGAACATCACGCCGACGATCACCGCGGAGCCGACCAGCGTCACCCGGCTCGCGATCAACCACGGCAGTTGCCCGAGCCCCTGCGCGAGATGGAAGCCGCCCTTTCCTTTCGCACGCTCCTGGACGTCCAGTACCTGGGAGTCCTCGAGGTGCTCGATCCGGCGCGGTTTGAGCAGCGGCTCGGTGATGCCGGTGCCGATCGCGCGGACCAGGCCGGCGTCCATCACCAGCGATGCGACCTGCTGCACCGCGGGCGTCAGGCTGTCGATGACGAACACCGCGAGCAGGCCGCCCAGCAGCCACCCGAACTCGCCGATCGGCATCGCGTCCGGGCCGCCGTCGATCACCCCTGGAACCGCCCCGACGACCCGACCGGTCAGCAACGTGACCGCCATCCCCAGCAGCGAACCGAGGACAGCCAGACCCATCGTCAGAAGGGTGCCTCCAGGTGCAACCCGCACTCCGTACCGCAGCAGCGTCAGCACCCGACCGACCGTAACGGCCCGCACCGACAAAACGCACCCGAGTTTCCGGGCCGGACCGGAAAATCCGGCGGCCCGGAGCGGGCCGCCGGATCGGTACGGTACGTCAGCTACCGGTGGCGAAGAAGGTTGCGAAGACCTTCTGCAGCGCGGACGAGTCGACCAGGGTCGGATTCGCGCTGCCCTGGTTGCCCCAGCCGTAGGTGTAGTCCATCACCGGGGACGGCACGAGCCGCTTCCACTCCGTCAGGATCGCGTGCTCCTGCGTTGCGGTCGGCAGGTTGTAGTAGTGGCTCGTCGCCCGCTCCTGGCCGAAGGCCTGGTACACCGGCACGATCGCGGCCAGCGGGACGCCGGCCGCGCGAGCCGCGCTGACCTTCTCCCCGATCTTGCCGAGGTCACACTGAGGATTCGCGACCGAGCAAGGGTACGGGTCGAGTCCGACCAGGTCGACGTGGCTGTTGGCCGGCGCGAACGGCTGGTAGTCGGCGACCTTGCTGAGCACGATGAACGACTTCTGCCGGCCACCGCTCGCGGCGCGAATGTAGTCCGCTCGCGACCGCAGCGCCGCCGGACCGCCGGGGCAGTCCCCGATGTGCGGCTCGTCGGACAGGTAGTAGGCGAAGACCTTCGGGTTCGAGGCGAGGGCGTCGACCTTGGCCTTGAAGGTGCTGTCGGCCGGGCTCGGGCACTTCTGACCCAGCCAGAAGACGGCTTGCACGCCGGTCGGCAGCGCGCTCAGGCTGGACACCGAGGACTTGTCGGCCAGGTTGTAGCCGAGGGCGAAGGGTGCGGTTCCGCCCTGGAGATTCGCGACGAAGTGCCGGGTCGGTGTCTGCGCCTCGGCCTGAGCCCCGCCGGACGTGCCGGTCAGGGCCACGACGAGACTTGCGAGCAGCCCGAGCAGGCCGGTGCCGAGCGCGATCTTGGTGGTGCGCGTCACGGGCGGCCCCTCTCGCCGCAGGTCGCGACAAGGGTGGCGAATCGGGCCAGGAGCTGCTGAGGAGGGAAGGCGGGCATGCGGAAACCTCTCGGGGCGCGACGGAAACACCGGACGGCAGGGGTCCGTCCGGGTCGGCAGGTCACCGCCGGTGTTCGTGCTGCGCCCCAGCCGACAGCCCGCGCTACGCGGCGGTCACTGACGGGCGAATCGGTCGCCCGTCACTGCCTGGCGCGTGACACTACCGTGATCTTTCCGAGACATCGACCCGACCCCGGATATCGGTCGCTCTGGTCCGATCGCCGGGACGGTCACAGAATGCCGCGGTCCGCGAAGGCCTTCTGGACGACGGTCGCCTGGCTCGGGCCGTACAGCGACCGCGCGGTCGCGACGGTCTGCCGGGCCGCCGCCGCGAAGCTGGTGTCCGGCGCGAAGCCGAACTGCGCGTCGACGATGATCCGGTCGGCCACCGCCGGGCCGAGAGCGGTCCGGATCTGGTAGAGGGCCTGGGACCAGATCTCCCCGTCCGCGTGCACCTCGCCGACGACATCCTCGGGGTAGTGCTTGCCGGCGTCGAGACGGCGCAGGCAGTGCGGCACGGTCGAGGTGTACGACGTCGCGTCCCAGTCCATCACGCAGGCCAGGTCCGCGGCGACGGGTACGCCGTACTGCTTCGCCACCCACTCGCCCACGGTCACCGCGAAGTAGTCGCCCCACGCTTCACCGATCGAGCCCGCCTCGAGTGACGTCCCGAAGCCCGGCACCTGCGCGTCGTGCACAGCGTGACCGGTCTCGTGCACGATCACCTCGCCGTCCTCTGCGTCGTCCACACCGCCCTTGCCGAGGGTGATCGTGTCGTGCTTGTCCCAGGAGAACGAGTTGTCCACGCCGTACTGGTCGACCTTGTAGTCCTGGCTCTCCGCATTCACCGCCGGGAGGTCGCGGCCGAAACCGAGCGACTGCAGGTACTTCTGCGCCTGCGTCCCCCAGAAGTACGCCATCACCTGCTCGAACTGGTCGTCGTGCCGGTCGTAGAAGTAGGTGCCGTTCGTGGTGTACGCCGGAGTGCCGGTGGCGCTCTTCACGTTCGCCCAGGTGCCGTTGAGGTAGCCCGAGCCGTCCAGGTCGGTCAGCGTCACCTCGTAGTAGGCGCCGCGCGGAACGGCCGTTGCCGAATCCTTCTGGTCCGTGAGTCCCTCGTTACCGCTCGACTGGACCGGGTTCGGAATGAACACCAGCGCCTTCGCCGTCGTGGCGCCCGTCGGGGGCTTGGCGTCGGCGGCCGGAGCGGCCAGAGCCGCCAGGGTCAGCACAGCAGCCGAGGTCAGGGCAACAGAGGCCTTCAAGGTCTTCGACCGCATGGCTCGCTCCGGATCGTTCGCAGGGAAATGTTTCCACACGGTAGATCCTGGTTCGCGGCGACGGAAGATGTCGTTATCCGACGATGGGCTCCGCGTGCGCTTCGGCGTACCCGGCCGCGGCCAGGCGGTCGAGGGTGCGCTGCAGGACCGCGGTGTCCTCGAGGGTCCGGACCTCGGTGATCTTGCCCCACTTGATCCGCAGGAACTGGTGCACGACGTTCTCGTACGTCGACCCGTCGACGACGTTCACGTGCACGGTGACCGCTGTGGCGACCCGCGTGTCCCACGGCCAGCCGGTGACCAGCACGTCCTGGACCTCGAAGTGGGTCCCGGGCAGCAGCCGGAAGCAGCGTTCCCACCAGCGCCGCAACGCCTCGTGCGTACGCCGCTCGCCGCCGAGGGCGTGATCTCCGTAGAACCGGTACGTGAACGACGGCGCCATCCCGGCCACCATCGCCTCCCAGTTGCCGGCGCTGATCTGCGTGAACGCGTTCCGTACCTGCCGGGCCACGATCCAGTGGTAGATGCCCATGCCGCCACCGTAACCATGTGAGTTCAATGACGCAACTGACTACACTCGGGGCATGCGGAACACCAGCTTCGCCTCGATGCACTGCTCGCTCGCCCAGTCCCTGGAGCTGATCGGCGACTGGTGGACACCGTTGGTGCTGCGCGATCTCTACCTGGGCCTGAACCGCTTCGACCAGTTCGTCAAAGACCTCGGCATCTCCCGCAACCTGCTCACGGACCGGCTCGCCACGCTCGTCGACGGCGGCCTGGTACGACGTACGCCGTACCAGCAGAACCCGGTGCGCTACAGCTATGAGCTCACCGAGGCAGGACGGGAGCTCGTACCGATCCTGATGGCTCTCACCGCCTGGGGCGACCGCTGGGCGACTCCCCCGGCGGGCCAGCCGATCCGGTTCACGCACTCGACCTGCGGCAAGGTCACCACCCCGACGGTCTGCTGCTCGGAATGCGGCGAGGCGCTGGACATGGGCGACGTCGAGCCGTCGCCGGGACCGGGCGGGCGGACAGCTCCCGGTACGGCATTGATAGCGAGCGTTCTAGGACTCGAGCCGAAGTCGTAGCAGCTCGGCGAGCGGCATCGACTCGCCGTCGCGGGCGCCCTGTCCGACGACGAGCGGCGGATCGGACGGCTGGACGCGGACGCCGGCGACGCGGGACTTCAGGCTGGCGGGTACGCCGAGGATGTAGAAGTTGCCGTCGACGTCAACGGCGAGCGAGCGGTTGCGGCGCAGGTACCACCCGATGAGATCGGTGCGGTAGCTGGCGTTCGAGCCGATCACCTGAGCGCGCAACGGCTCGGGATCGACGCCGCGCTCCCTGAGGGTCGCGATGAAGCCGGCCAGCAACTCCCGCGCCTGAGCGCTCTCGGCGGCCTTCTTACGTTCCAGCGCGGCCGCATGCTCGACCGCCGCCTGCCGTCGCTCCTCCCGCCAGCTCGTCACCCCCTCACCCTACGGTCAGTCGACGCACAGGCAGAACGGGTGTCCGGCGGGGTCGAGGAAGACGCGGAACGACGTACCGGGCTGGTGGTCGGCCTTGGTCGCACCGATGGCCAGTACCTCAGGCTCCGCCTCGTCGAGGTCCCGCACCATCACGTCGAGGTGCAGCTGTTGTGGCACGTCCTGGGTCGGCCACGTCGGCGCCTTGTAGTCCTCCACCTGCTGGAACGAGATGCAGTTGCTCCCGTCCTCCGGGCGGATGTCGGCCCAGCCCTCACGGGCCTCCACCTTCCAACCCAGCAACTCACCGTAGAACTGGCCCAGGACAGCGGCGTCCGGGCAGTCCAGGACAAAACTCGGGTACTTTGCGATAGCCATGGCTCGCACCCTAGTAGCCATTGCGGACGGTTTGCGTCCGGTTAGCCGGCAGAATTCCCGGCGAGCGTCTGCCAGGCGCGATCGAGTCCTGCCGCGAGGCAGCCGGCCACCACTGTCTCGGTACCGAGCACACTAGCCTTCACCTCCGGCATCACCGGGGCGAGCTGACGCAGCTGCTTGGTGACGGCCTCGAGGAAGCCCGGCGCCTGCCCGATACCGCCGCCCAGGACGACCAGATCGGGATCCACGACCGTGATCACCGTGCACACCGCCTTGGCCACCAGCAACGCCTCCTCGGCGACGACCGCGGCCGCGAGCGGATCGCCCCGTACCGCGGCCGCGAACACCTTCTCCGCCGTCGACGCCCCACGGACACCAGCCCGACGCGCCGCCCGTACGACGGCAGCCGCCGACGCCGACGCGTCGAACCCGCCCCGCTTCCGCGCGTCCCGCGGATCACTGCCGCTGCCCTCGGTGAACGGCAGGTACCCGATCTCCCCCGCCACACCGTGCGACCCGTGCCGTAGCTTGCCGTCGAGCACCAGGCCCATCCCGATACCGGTGCCGACCGAGACGAACGCGAAGCTGTCGACGTCCCGGCCATGCCCGTGCGCCCGCTCCGCGATGGCCGCCGCGTCCACGTCGTTCTCGATCATCAAGGTCGGCCCGAAACGCTCCCGCAGTGCAGCCAGGGTCGCCGGCGAGTCCCAGCCGGACAGCCGGCCGGTCAGCGTCAGCGCATCGAGCCGGGGATCGTAGACACCGGGACTGCCGAGCACAGTCTGGGTGAGTTGCGTGACCTCGATGCCGGCCTCGGCCGCAAGCGTCCCCGTCAGATCCACAAGTTCCTGGATGCGGGCCATCGCGTCCCCGGCCTTGGTCCGCACGCTCAACCGCGAGCGCACCGTCCCCGCGAGATCCGCGATCCCACCGCGCAGGTACTCGCGCCCGACGTCGAGCCCGAGCACGAACCCGGCCTCGGGCCGTACCTCGTACAGACTGGCCGCCGGCCCGGGTACGCCGGTGCGCTGACCGGTCACGTGGACCAGACCGGTCCGCTCCAGTGAGCTCAGCGCCGCGGACACGGTCGGCTTGGACAGACCGGTCAGCCCGGCGAGCTCGGTGCGAGAGATCGGCCCGGACCGCCGGATGTGGTCGAGCAGCACCTGCTCGTTGATCTCGCGGATCAGCTGCGGCCGCGCAGCCGCGGCGCCTCCGGCAGCACCACCGGCAATAACAGTCACGCCGAACCCCCCTCGCTCGCTAACAACTCGGACAACTCGGCCAACAAGTTCTGGCGATCCCTTGTGGTGCCGCTGATAGTTAAGTTAGTTTCCTATCGATTCTATTGGTCGGCGCGAGGAGGTGCCACCCCGTGGTTTCCACACCGGTCGTCCTCGGGCTGGACTTCGGCGGCACGAAGATCGCCGTCGCCGTCGGGGACCTCACCGGTCGCCGCCTCGGCGCGACGACCATCGACAGCCGGGACGGCGCCGGCGCCGCGGAGGCGATGAGCCGTTGCCTGACAGCGGCCCGCGAACTCCTCGCGGAGGTCGCGCCGGATCACGAACTGGCCGGTGTCGGCGCGGCGACGCTCGGCATCCCGTACGACGACCGCGTGGAACTGGCTCCGACCTTTCCCGGCTGGGGCGAGCTCCCCTTCGGCCGGTTGATCCGGGACGCGTTCCCCGGCGTACCGGTGCGGCTGGCGACCGACGTCAAGGCGGCCGCGGCGGCCGAGTTGCGCTGGGGTGCGCTGGCCGGTTGCGACCCGGGGCTCTACGTCAATCTCGGCACCGGTCTCGCGGTCGCGATCGTTGCCGGCGGCACCGTGATCACCGGCGCGCACGGCGCGTCCGGCGAGATCGGCTACAACCTGCGCTCCCCCGCCGACGTGTACGTCGCCGGTGACGGGCGCACGATCCTGGAACACGTCGTCAGCGGCCAGGCGCTCGAGACCACCGGGACCGCCCGGCTCGGGCGACCGGTCACGGCCGCCGACGTCTTCACGATGGCGCGCACCCACCCGGACGCCGCCGTCCTCACCGACCAATTCGTCCGGGAGCTGGCCACCCACCTCGCCAACCTGGCCATCGCCGTCGATCCGTCCCGGATCGTCGTCGGCGGCGGGCTGGTCCGGTCCTGGGACCAGCTCGAACCCGGCCTGCGTCGCGCCCTCGACGCGGCCGTCCCGTTTCCGCCGGAGCTCTCGGTGGCACGGTTTCCCACGGACGCACCGCTGATCGGGGCGCTCGCCCTCGGCGTCGAGGCCGCAGGAGTCGACCTCGGCGCCGAAGCATTCGCATGAGCAGGATTTCCAGTAGTGAAAGGCAGAAGACGATGAGGGGCATCAAACGCATCGCCGTCGCCGCTGTGGCGGTCGGCGCACTGACCGCCGGGTGCGGCGGGGGTGACAAGCCGATCGGGAACGCGGCGTCGTCCAACCCGTCGTCGTCGAGCAGTAGCGGCGGCGGAAGCACCGGCGAGCACAAGAAGGGCGGCACCGTCACGATCGCCAACGTCGGCGGGCAGACCTGGCCGTGCCAGTTCAACCCGTTCAACCCGGCGGTCAACCAGGTCGCGCTCGGTTTCGTCTACGAGCCGCTGACGTTCGTGAACGTGCTCAAGGCCGGCGCCACCACGCCGATGCTGGCCACCGCCTTCACCTGGTCGCCGAAGAAGGACTCGATCGACTTCACCATCCGCGACGGCGTGAAGTGGAGCGACGGGCAGCCGTTCACCGCCGACGACGTCGTCTACACCTTCACCCGGATGAAGGAGCAGCCCGCGCTCGACCTGTACTCGCTGTGGACCGGCGCCGGGCTGACCAGCGTGTCGGCCGCCGGCAACAAGGTCACGCTGAAGTTCAAAGCCGCGGCCGAGCCGTACTTCTTCAACTTCGCCGGCCAGGTCGGCATCGTGCCCAAGCACATCTGGTCGGCCGGCGAGGCCGCCTCGAAGCCGGCCACCTGGACCAACCCCAAGCCGGTCGGGACCGGGCCGTTCACGGTCGAGTCCTGCAGCGGCAACAACATCTCGTACGTCGCCAACGGCAACTACTGGCAGCCGGGCAAGCCGTACGTCGAGAAGGTCCAGTACCCGGCGTACCTGGACAACAACCCCGCCAACCTCGACCTGGCCAGCGGCAAGGCGCAGTGGGGCGGTCAGTACATCCCGAACATCGACAACTTCTACAAGGCGAAGTCGCCGGAGAACAACTACTGGTTCCCGCCGACCGCGAACGTCGCCCTGGTCCCGAACAACGACCCGTCCCGTCCGGCGACCAGCAAGCTCGAGGTCCGGCAGGCGATCGCGTACGCACTCGACCGCGAACAGATCTCCAAGATCGGTGAGAGCGGGTACCAGCCGGCCGCGAACCAGACCGGTGTCGTCACGCCGACGTTCGACAAGTACTTCGACAAGGACGCACTGACGGCAGCCGGGTACGACAAACCGAACCCGGACAAGGCCAAGCAACTCCTGCAGACCGCAGGGTACTCCGAGTCGAACCCACTGAAGCTGAACGTCATCACGGTCACCGGCTACACCGACTGGGACGCGTCGCTGGCGGTCGTGAAGCAGCAACTGGCGAAGGTCGGGATCGAGCTGACGATCCAGGACCTGCAGCAGCAGTCGTACAACCAGAAGCTGTACACCGGCGACTACGACCTCGCGTACTCCAGCCTGTCCGGCGGGCCGTCGCCGTACTACGAACTGCGGCAGCTGCTGTACTCGAAGAACTCCGCGCCGATCGGCAAGCAGGCGAACAGCAACTACTCGCGGTACATGAAGCCCGAGGTGGACAAGTTGTTCGACCAGTACGCGAGCGCGGACCCGGACACGCAGGTCAAGCTGATCAAGCAGATCTCGTCGTACATGATCAAGGACGTGCCGATCATCCCGACCACCGAGTCGGTCGACTGGTACCAGTACAACACCAAGGATCTGGACGGCTGGCCGACGCAGGACAACCCGTACGCGCAGCCCGCGCCGTACAACATCCCGGACGTCGGTCAGGTCCTGACGAACCTGTACTCGAAGTCCGCCCAGAAGTAAGTCTGCGTAGAACTGAGGACTGGCGAAGCGTGAGCACGAGGAGCTGGTGGGAGTGCGATACCTGATACGACGCCTCGGGTTCTTCGTGCTCACGCTGTGGGCGGCGATGACGCTGAACTTCTTCATCCCGCGGATGATGCCGGGCAGCCCCGAGGAAGCACTGCGGCAACGGCTGAGCAAGGGCGGCGCGGTGGTGACGCCCGAGCAGCTGCGTACCGTGCTGGCCGAGTTCGGCTTCGATCCGGACAAGAACATCTTCCTGCAGTACGGCGAGTACCTGAGGTCGATGGTGACCGGGCACTGGGGTGTCTCGATCGGCAGCAGTCTCGGCGTACCGGTGACGACGCTGATCGGCGACGCGTTGCCGTGGACGCTCGGGCTGGTCGGCCTCTCGACCGTGCTCGCGTTCGTCCTCGGCACCCTGATCGGTACGGTGGCGGGCTGGCGCCGCGGCGGCCTGATCGACGGGATCGTGCCGCCGGTGTTCATCGTCACCTCGGCGCTGCCGTACTTCTGGGTGGCGCTGCTGCTGATCTCGTTGTTCGCGATCGGCAACAACCCGGTGCTGCCGAACGACTTCAACTACGACCAGAGCCTGACGCCCGGGTTCACCGGTGAGTTCATCTGGAGCGTGATCAAGCACGGCATCCTGCCGGCCGGCACGATCCTGATCACCGCGGTCGGCGGCTGGATCCTCACGATGCGGAACAACATGGTGACCACGCTCGCCGAGGACTACGTCCGGATGGCCCGCGCGAAGGGCATCCCGGGCCGCAGGATCATGTTCGGGTACGCCGGCCGGAACGCGTTCCTGCCGAACCTGTCCGGGTTCGCGATGTCGCTCGGTTTCGTGATCTCCGGAACGATCCTGGTCGAGTACGTCTTCAACTACCCGGGTCTCGGCTACATGTTCTACAACGCCACGGTGAGCACCGACTACCCGTTGCTCCAGGCCCTGTTCCTGCTGGTGACACTGGCGGTGCTGATCTGTGTCCTGCTCTGCGACTTCGCGGTGTTCCTGCTCGACCCGCGCGCCCGGACGAAGGGGTAACCGATGAGCGCAATCGTTGCCGGCACGGCCGCCCCGACGCCGAGCGTGACTCGCCGTCCGCGCGGTGGTTTGCTGCGGGCGATCCTGCGGAACCGCAAGGCGATGGTCGGTGCGGCGCTGCTGCTCCTGTTCATCCTGCTCGCGGCGTTTCCGCAGCTGTTCACACCCGGGCTGCACGGCGATCCGCGCGCGATCGGCGATGTACCGCTGGCGAAACCGTCCGGCGAGCACTGGCTCGGTACGACGGGTCTCGGCCAGGACGTGTACGCCGAGCTGATCTACAGCACCCGAGAGTCGCTGGTGATCGCGGTCGTCGCCGGTCTCGGCGCCACGATCCTCTCGGTGATCATCGGCGTCTCCGCGGCGTACCTCGGCGGGTTCGCGGACGACGGGTTGTCGATGCTGACGGACATCTTCCTGGTGCTCCCGACGTTCCCGCTGATCATCGTCCTGGCGACGTACGCCGGCAAAGGCAACCTGACCGTGATCATCATCGTGCTGATCCTGACCGGGTGGTCGTACGGGGCCAGACAGATGCGGGCACAGGCGCTGTCCCTGCGGAACCGGGACTTCCTGGAGTCGGCGCGGGTCCGTGGCGAGCGATCGTCGTACATCATCGTCGTCGAGGTGCTGCCGACGATGATCTCGCTGATCGTCGCGAACTTCCTCGGCGCGGCGCTGTACTCCGTGCTCACCGCCGCCGGCCTGCAGTTCCTCGGGCTCGGCGATCCCAACTCACTCAGCTGGGGCACGATGCTCTACTGGGCGCAGAACCAGGGCGCCCTGGTGAACGGCCTGCCCGCGTGGGCGCTCTCACCGGGTCTCGCGGTCGCGCTCCTCGGTGTGTCGTTCGCCCTGCTCAACTATGCGTTCGACGAGATCAGCAACCCCGCGCTACGGCCGGTTCGGAGGCGACGTGCCAAGTCTTGAGGGCCGGCCACTTCTCGAGGTCCGGGACCTGACGGTCGAGTACGACACCGGGGACCGCCCGGTCGTCGCGGTCGACCACGTGGATCTCGACGTCCATGCCGGTGAGTTCGTCGGCGTGGTCGGCGAGTCCGGGTGCGGCAAGTCGACGCTGCTGTTCGCGATCGCGCAGCTGCTCAGTTCGCCGGCCGCGATCACCGGCGGCAGCGTCACGTTCCAGGGACAGAACCTGGTGACGATGAACGAGAAGAAACTGTCCGCGTTGCGCTGGCGCGACTTCTCGGTCGTGATGCAGAGCGCGATGAACGCGCTCAACCCGGTGAAGAGCATCGGCGCGCAGTTCCGGGACACCATCATGGCGCACGACGAGCCGGTCGCCGACGAACGGCCGGCCGAGGTACTGCGGCTGGTCGGCATCGACCCGATCCACCTTCGCAGTTACCCGCACCAGTTGAGCGGCGGCATGCGGCAGCGGGCGATGATCGCGATGGCGCTGCTGTTCACGCCGGACCTGATCATCATGGACGAGCCGACGTCCGCGCTCGACGTGGTCGCGCAACGCTCGCTGATGGTGCAGATCAAGGAACTGCAGAAGCAGCTCGGGTTCGCGGTCATCTTCGTCACCCACGACATGTCGCTGGTCAGTCACTTCTCGGACAAGCTGGTGGTGATGTACGCCGGGCAGGTCGTCGAGTTCGGCGACACGCGCGCGGTGTTCGACCATCCGGAGCATCCGTACAGCGCCGGGCTGCTGGACGCGTTCCCGTCGATCCGCGGTCCCAAGGTGCCGTTGACGGGGATCCCGGGCAGTCCGCCGAACCTGGCCGATCCGCCGCCGGGCTGCCGGTTCCAGCCGCGCTGCCCGAAGGCGTTCGAGGACTGCCCGAAGATCGCGCCGGAGCTCTACCAGGTGGGCGCCGTCCAGGCGCGCTGCCTGCTGCATGTCAAGGAACCGGTCCGGGAGCGCACATCATGACGTCGGTGGACATGGAAGAGGCCGGCGTGGACACCGCCGGTGCACCGTTGCTCGAGGCGAAGGAACTGACTCGGCACTTCCGGGTCGGGCGCGGGTTCTCGCGGCAGATGCTGCACGCGGTCGACGAGGTGAACTTCACCATCGGGCAGCAGGAGATCGTCGCACTGGCCGGTGAGAGCGGGAGCGGCAAGAGTACGATCGCGCGGCTGCTGGCGGGGGTCTACAAGCCGACGAGCGGCGAGATCTTCTACCAGGGGCGGGCAATGTCGACGTACCGCTCCCGGAAGGACCAGTTGTCCTACCGGGGCGACGTACCGATGGTGTTCCAGGATCCGTTCTCTTCGCTGAACCCGGCGTTCCGGGTGAAGCACGGAGTCCTGCGGAGCCTGAAGCTGCACCGGCGGGACCTGACGACGAAGGCGCAACGCTTCGAGGAGGCGGAGCGGGTCATCGAGGCCGTCGGCCTGTCGCCGGCCGGCGACGTCATGCACCGGTACCCGTACGAGCTGAGTGGTGGCCAACGGCAACGGATCGGGTTCGCGCAGGCGCTCGCGCACAAGCCGAAACTGATCCTCGCCGACGAGCCGGTGTCGATGCTCGACGTGTCGATCCGGATCGGCCTGCTGAACCTGATGGCGGAGCTGCGGGAGTCGCAGGGCGTCTCGTTCCTCTACATCACCCACGACATCGCGAGCGCGCGGTACGTCGCCGACCGGTTGATGATCATGTACGCCGGCCACGTCGTCGAGACCGGTCCGACCGAGTCGGTCCTGCAGAACCCGAAGCACCCGTACACGGACCTGCTCCTCGGCGCCGTCCCCGATCCGCGGGCGCCGCTGAACACCGGCATCGAAGGCGACACCGGCGAACCGCCGAAGGTCATCGACCCCGCACCCGGCTGCCGTTTCCGCTGGCGCTGCCCACTCGCCGTGGACCGCTGCCACGTGGAGACACCACTCCTTCGCATCCTCGGCAAGAACCACCAGGCTGCCTGCCACGTCGCGGAGCCCGACACGGACTGACGCAGCCGTCGCTGCCTCTGGCAGTCAGTTGGAAAACCCGTATCGCCGCGAGCCCCTGACGAATAGGCTCGCGCTCATGACCGACGGCGACTGGAGGGACAACGGGTTCAGACAACGTCGGCCCTCCGTGGAGACTCTCGCCTGGGTCGCGGCGTCGATGGGTCGAGGCAGTCGCGTCGTTGGCTATCGCCGAATGACCGGTGGCGTCTGCTCCGCCGTACATCGGCTGACTGTCGAGCGACGTGGAATACGAAGGTTCGTCGTACTGCGGCAGTACCCGGGCGGGCTTGGCCTGCAGGAGCCCTTGGAGCAGGAGATCGCCAACCTTGGCGTGGTGGCGGGAAGCGGGCTCCCGGTTCCGAGCATCCTGGCTGCTGACGTCGCCGGTGCTTCGACGGGAGGCGCGCCATCGTTGCTGATGACACGGTTGCCGGGGCATGTTCACCTCAATCCGGCCGAACCTCGGTCGTGGCTGACGAGGATCGCGGAGCTTGCTGTACAGCTGCATTCCCTCGATCTTCCCGCGAAGACGTTCAGACCTTGGACGGATTCTTGGATCGCCCCTCGGGACGGGTTTCAGGTGCCGGGCGACGCACAGAAGCCGGCTGTATGGAAGGCGGCGTTCGGTGTCATGACGGCGCCGCCGCCGGAGGACCCTGCTGTCTTTCTGCACTGCGATCTCCTGCCTGTCAACATGCTGTGGTCGCGCGGGAGAATCACTGGACTGACGGACTGGAACTCCATCCACCGGGGGTCGCGCGCGATCGACATCGGACACTGCCGGCGATACTTGGCGACGCTCTACTCGCCCGAGTGGGCGGAGCAGCTTCGATCGATCTACGAGTCGATCGCCGGGGTGACTCTCGATCCGTGGTGGGACCTGTACGCCCTGCTGCACTATGACGCCAACGCACCGAAGTGGCTCCACGGCCAGGTAGCCGGCCGCCGCCCCGTCGACGTACCCGGCATGACTTCCCGGGTCGAGATCGCTGTCGAGACAGCGCTACGTCGCCTCGCTAGCTGAGGGTTGTGTGCAGGGTTTGGCCGGGTGTGAGGGTTGTCTGGTGGGTCAGGGTGACTACGGTGCGGTTGCCGGTGGCAACTACCTTGGCCGGGATGCGGTCTCGGCCGAGGCGGACTTCGGCCTGGCGTGGTGGCTTGGTGGTTTCGAAGGAGAGGGTGGTGAGGGTCAGGCGGCCGTAGCGGACCTCGATCGACGCGGACAGGGCGCCAGGGGTACGGCGTTGCTGGTATGAGCCCCAGCCTTCCGCGGCAGTGAAGGCGCAGCGGAAGTTCTCCGGGTGGATGCGTGGCGCGAAGCCGAGGTGGCCCTGGGGGCCGTGGTATTCGTAGCCGCAAGCAGCGAGGTAGACGCCGTAGCCCATCATTGCGCGGGCGTAATGGTCGCTGGCCTCGATCTCGTTGTACGGGTTCCGTTTCTCGGCCGAGTAGCGCTCGTACATCGCACGTGTGACCGCCAGCCCCTCCGACGTCATGCCCTCGGAGAACAGGTGCGCGGCGAACTGGTACTCCTGCCCGGTCCACACCTCGTTGAAGTACATCAGACCGCGTGTCTCGGACGACCCGCCGTGCGGCCAGGTCGCCATGATCACGCCGCTCTCCCCCTCGGTCGTGTACACCCGCCCGGCCCCGATCCCCGGCGGCCGGTACGTCCCCGGATCGGCCCGGAAGTTCGACTCGTACAACCGCGCCAACGCCGTCCGCGCCTGGTCGGCCGGGAACACCCGAGGCAGGCCGAGTTGGGCCGCGTACGTCTGCCCGTACATCTGGTCGATGAACAACCCGCGGTTGCTGTTCTCGGCCGCCGGATGGGCCGGATCGACCTTCTGCACGTAGTACCCGTACTCCTCGTTCCACAACTTCTCAGACAGGTACGCCGACCCGCGATCGGCGATCGCCGCGTACCTAGCAGCGCTGGCCCCGTCCCCGACCTCGCCCGCCATCGCGGCAGCGGCCCGGAGCGCGGCGACGTACAGGCCGCTGATCCACGGCACCTCGCCGAACCACTCGGTGTCGAGCGTGTTCCACTGACTGCCGCGGAAGATCCCGTCCTCGTCGGCGCCGTCCCGGTGCGTGACCAGGAACTCGACAGCCGTCCGCACCCGGGGCCAGACGCGGCGCAGGAACGCCGAGTCCTTGCTCATCTGGTGTTCGCGATAGATCCGCAGAATCGTTCCGGTCTGCCCGTCGGCGAACGAGGTCGATGCGTCGCCGGCCTCGCCGCGGTTGCCGATCTCGCCACTCGGCCGGAACGCGATCCCGAGATCGACCCGCTCCCGGGTGTCGCGTTCCAGGTCGGGGAACAGCCGGCCGATCGCCTGCGCGTAGTTCCAGACATGCTCGCAGGTGCCGGCGCAGCAGTACGTTCCCTCCCAGGCGTAGAAGCGCCCGTCGTCCCAGCGATAGCACGTACTCGTCGCGATCGTGGACGCCGTCGCGAGAGTCCGTTCGAGGAACCAGTGCGGCAGCGACGAGTCGTCGTACCAGGTCTTCGCCCACAGCTTCGTGTCGCGCTCGAGACGGTCCGCGTGCTTGCCGACATACTCGACGACCTCGCGGGCCGACGAGAAGCGGGTCGCGTAGTGCCGGCGGAAGGTCGAGGCGCCGACGAGCTCGGCGAACAGCTCACGTTCGGGGTTCGGGAAGAACCAGCCGTACGCGAACCGGACCGTCCGCGACTCCCCCGGACGCAACGTCACCGTCACGGCGACTGTTCCGGCCTGCGGACTGTCCGAATCACCCGGACCGGTCGCCGAGTCGAAGAGCGCATCGACCGAGGACCAGTCCGCGATCGACGGCCGCGCGACCCCATCCGGCGTCAACGCGGCCAGCGCGAACGTGCCGCCGTCGGGACGGTCCGCCACGGGCTGCCGGCGGATCGGCCGGTCGCTGAACAGGATCCGGTCCACGTTCACGTGACCCCAGCCGCCGGTGTTGTTGTCGACGATCTGGATCCGCGCCGTGCGGCCGGCGAACGCACCCACATCCATCGACACCGCGGTGAGCGGTTCGATGTCGGTCCCCGTCGCCGAGGCCACGACCTGCCCGTCGACCACGACGTTCAGGCAGGTCTCCCCCTTGTGGTGCCCGCCGCCGACCCACGCCGTGACGAACCGGCGCTCGATGACGAACTCCCGGCTGGTCAACGAGCCCGTGTACCGGTCCGGATCGCCGGTGCCGCGGAAGTTGTACGACGTGACGAACCGCCCGCTCACGTTCAGCTCGGTCCGCACCCCGAACGCTCTCCGGAACCCGTCGGGCGTCTCGGCCGCGGTCACCGGGCCCGCGCCGAAGGCCTCACCCGTCACGGTCCAGCCGTCGTACGTCGGCTTGTCCCAGGTCTCGAACACGATGTCCGGCCGATCCGTGAACACGATCGCGTCGCAGCTCAGGTGCCCCCACGCGCCGGTGCTCGCGTCGACGATCTCGATCCGCGCCGTCCGCCCCCGGTGCACCGCCAGATCCAGCATCTGCGGGACCAACGGCTCGCTCTCGTCACCCGTCGCCGACGCCACGACCTGCCCGTCGACGACCACGTTCACGCACGTCTCGCCGGGATGACGGCCCCCGCTCATTCCGACCGCGACGTACCGGCGCTCGACGGTGAACTCCCGGCTCGTCAGTTTCCCGGTCGACCCGTCGTTCGTGCCGCCGCGGAAGTCGTACGACGTGACGAACCGCGTGCCCGACACATTCAGGTCGCCGAATCGCTTCATCAGATTCGGTACGTCGAGGGGCCGCACGGGGCCCGCACCGAACGCGTCACCGGTGACGGTCCACCCGTCGTACGTGTCCTTCTCCCAGTCCTCGAAGAGGATGTCGCCCTGCTCCGCGGTGGTGTCGTCGATCGCCCCGAACTGGATCCCGCCGGTGAAGGCCCGCGCCTGCAGCGTTGTGGGTTGCTGGAGACGGCTGTTGATGCAGACCGGGTTCTCGGCGTACCCGAGCAGTGTCGCGCGAACTGCCGCGGACGACGTGTTCCGCAGCGTGAACGCCATGATCGTGGTGGGCAGCGTCGAGTCCGGCGTGGCGAGCGGGACGAACGGCGAGAAGGCCTCCAGCTGGACCGACACCGGGCTGTTCGGGTCGGCGTACGCGACCCGGCCGATCGGGTACGAACCGGTGAACCGCACGTCCTTGAAGCCGGCCGCGTCAACGGAACGCGTGGTGGTCCGGCCGTGAGCGGTCGTGCGGAGCGCGAAACCCTGGCCGAACTGCGACGCGCCCGGCTGGTCGGCGGAGAGCGGGAAGGCGTAGTTGTGCCCGGAGAAGTCGGCGCCGCCGAGCGGGAACGAGGTCGGGTTGAAGATGTCCCAGGCCCACAGCCGCCCATCGCCGGCCAGGTACACCTGTCCCGTCGTACCACCGCCGACCGGCATTCCGATCTTGGGCAGTGCGGCACCGGTGTACGTCGTGGGCGTACCGCGATCGAACAGCACCGCGGGATCGCGCCGCGGCGGTGCCGCTAGCGCTGCCAGCGCCTGGCCCGGGACGGCCATGGCACCGACCGCGGCGGCGCTCAGGGAGATGAAGGTACGGCGGCTCAGGTGCGCCCGGGGACAGTCGCCGGCACAGGATCGGTTCGCGCAACCGGGCGGCAGTTCATGCGTCGTCATTCGGTTCTCCTAAGCGAGGGCGGTGCGGGAGAAGTTCAGCGAGGACGGTGCGGGAGAAATCGATTTCCGACACCGTAGCCAGCACCCGCCCCGAGGTCAACGGGTCCCGCCGGCCGAGATACTGTTCGACGTACATCGAACAACGTCGTAAGGTGGTGGCATGCCTCTCGAGCACCGCCGGTCGGTCGTCGCGCTCGCGCTGATCGCCTCGTTCATGGTCTTCGTCGACAGCACGATCGTGAACGTCACCCTCGCCCAGCTCGCGACCCACCTGCAGGCGTCCCGCGCCGAGCTCGAGTGGTCGCTGAACGCCTACACCTTGTCGTTCGCCGCGCTGATGCTCGGCGCCGGGGCGATCGCCGACACCCTCGGCGCGAAGCGCGCGTTCCTCACCGGGCTGCTCGTCTTCACCGTCTCGTCGGCGGTCTGCGCGACCGCCGGTTCGATGCTGATGCTGAACCTCGCCCGGCTCGTCCAGGGCGCGGGCTCCGCCCTCCTGCTGCCCAGCGCGCTCGTCCTCGCGACCGCGTCCGCGACCGACGAACACGCTCGCCATCGCCTGGTCAGCTGGTGGGCCGCCGCCGGCGGCGCCGGGATGGCCGCCGGTCCCCTGCTCGGCGGCGGTCTCGTCGCGCTCGCGAACTGGCGAGCCGTCTTCGCGGTCAATCTGGTGATCGGCATCCCCGCCGCGATCTGGGCACTGCGTTCGATGCCTGCCGTGGTTCGACGTATGCGACGACTTGATCTCGCCGGGATGGGAACGGCGACCGCGTTCATCGGCGGGCTGGTGTTCGCCTTGATCGAGGCACCGGCACGCGGCTGGCGTGATCCCGCGGTGCTCGGCGCGGTCGCACTGACCGTGGCCGGCCTCGTCGCCTTCATCGTGATCGAGCGTTCCGTCCGGGCACCGCTGCTCCCACTCAAGCTGTACGCCGAACGCGGCTTCGCGACTGCCGCAGTTCAGGGCACGCTGCTCAATTTCGCCTTCTACGGCGTGCTGTTCTCTATGAGCCTGCTGCTCCAGCAAGGACGCCACCTCAGCGCACTCGTCACCGGATTGCTCTTCCTGCCGTTGACCGGCCTGATCTCGATCGCCAACCTCGGCTCAGCGCCGCTCGCCCGTCGCCTCGGCCGACCGGCGGTCCTCGCGATCGGCCAGGCGGTCCTGACGCTGGCGCTGCTGGCGCTCGCCTGGGCCAGTACGTCGTCCGCGGTCTGGCCGATGGTGCTCGCGCTGATTCCGATCGGATTCAGCTCCGGGCTGCTCGTCCCGACGATGACCGCGCAGTCCATCGCCGCGGTCGAACCCGACCTGCACGGCGCCGCCTCGGCCGCGTTCAACACGTCCCGCCAGATCGGCGGAGCGATCGGCGTCGCGACGTTCGGCCCGCTGCTCGGCACCGCGCACAACCTCGCCGGCGGTTTCGTCACCTGCGCGATCGTCGCCGCCGCCGCGAGCATCGCGGGTCTGTGCGTGACCGCCTTCGGCCGCCGTACGCCGGTCCTCGTACCTTCGGCGGCCTGCGATTCGTGATCCGCCTGCAACCACGGCCGGGTTGAAGGGTGTTTCACTCAGGCAGGTAGCTTTCCTGGGGCAGGGGTGGGGTGGAGAGGGGGGCGGGTGGCTGCACAGTCGAGCGGGCAGTCGAAGAGACGGCTGGGGACGACGGTCGCGCTGACGCTTGCCTGCGTCCTGGTCTGCGGCGTCGCGTTCGCCGGTGCCGTCTTCGTCCTGATGCCAGGCGCTCGGGACCGCAGTACGACGCCCATCGCCGCCGGTTCCGCGACGCCGTCGACTCCCGGCCCGCGACCTGCCCCGAGGCCGAGCGTCCCGGACTCGACCTCGAGCGAGGAGCCGCTGCCGGGCGTCGACACCCCGGCCACTCCCCCGCCGTCGACCCCGGTCGCGAACACCGGCACGTACGAATGCCCCGGATTCAGCGGTATCGAATCGAACGTCCCGCTGTCGATGCTGATGAACGACACGTTCTCCTGGGGCGACGACCCGCCGTACAAGGTCGGCAACGGGAGCGGTGACATCAACTGGCGCACCGACCCGTACAAGAAGCCGAGCTGGTACATGTGGCTGCACTCGCTGCGCTGGCTGGGCAACGGCATCACCGCCGGGCAACGCGGTGATCGCAAGGCGCTGACGCACGTGATGGCGATCATCCACGACTGGGTGCGGGACAACCCGTACACGTGGAAGGGCGATGTCGGCGCGTGGGAAGCCACGATGCACCGCACCAACGTGCTGCTGTGCGCCCGCCAGGCCGTCCTCACCGGGTTGAAGGTCAGCTCGCTGCCGACGCAGTACGCCTGGCTCGACAAGGCGCTCATCGACCATGCGCAGTTCATGATCGTGAACTGGAGCGGGCCGTCGAACCACGGGACGGACGAGAGCATCGCCCTGTTCGGCGTCGGGTGCACGCTGAAGCGGCCGGAGCTGAAGACGCTGGCCGTGGACCGCTTGTCGCAGGCGATCACGAAGGCGATCGACACGCAGGGCTCGACGAACGAGCAGTCCGTCGGGTACGCGATGTTCAACTACCTGCTGTGGGGTCGCGCGACGACTGCGCTGCAGCGGTGCGGATCGAACCCCGGACCGGTGATCGCACAGCGGCGTGCCGCTCTGTCGGAGTGGCTGGCGCTCGCGACCAAGTCCACAGGTGAGCTGCAGCAGGTCGGTGACGCCGTACGGCAAAAGCCGACCGGTGCGGCCGGGACCGCGCTCGATTACGTCGCCTCGCTCGGGAAGAAGGGCACGAGACCGTCCAAGCGGGTCGCGGTCTTCGACGCCGGCTACATCTTCGGCCGGACCGGGTGGGGCGAAACGCGGCCGTTCGCGCAGGAGTCGACGTACAGCATCCGGTACGGCGCAGCGCGGACACTGCACGGTCATGACGACCACATGTCGATCACCTACTCGTCGCACGGCAGCGACGTGCTGATCGACCCGGGGCACTCCGGGTACCAGCTCGACAAGTGGCAGGCGTGGTCGAAGAGCCAGGCCGCGCACAACGTGATGACCATCCCGTCGGCGGACACCGCGAGCGTGGTGACCCAACTGGTCCGCGCATCGATCACACCGACCTGGGAGTCGTACTCGCTCGCTGATTCACCGGCGCCGGGTGTGACCCGGAAGCGCGACGTACTCGTGCTCAAGGATCCCGACCTGATCATCACGCTCGACCGCGGCCAGGCGACCGAGACCCAGCGGTACGAGACCCTCTGGCACCTCGCGCCGGACCAGAAGGTGACGGTCCGATCCCCCACTACTGCTGTCGCAACGAAACCAGGCGACAAGGCGAAGACGTACCTGCTGCAGATCCCGTACCAGCAACAACCGGCCGCCGACGGCATCACCGTCGTCCAGGGTCAGCAGGACCCGGTCCAAGGCTGGTACTACCCCGACATCTTCCACCGCCAGTCGGCTCCGGTGGTCAAGTTCAACCGCAACGGGACGAGCGCGACCATCCTGAGCGCGATCGTCCCGGCAGGCTCGACCGAAACCGTCACCTACAAGACCCGAACCGTCAGCGGCATGTTGTTCGTCGACCTGACCGTCGGCACCCGCAAGACGACCGTCCGGGTCCAGCAGGACGGCCGCCTCACCCGCATCAGCTGATCACTGTTCGGCAGCTGCCACCCGGTCACAACCGTCGTACCTGCCTTGTCTCTCCTGTTGAATCGATTCTTCGGGAGGTTGTGGATGAGTAGGCATCCGGCGACGCGGGACCACTGCTTGAGTTTGGTGCGCAGCGTGGATCGGCCGACAGGTGGTGCACGGTACGGGCGGATGTTCCCGGACCTGGAGCCCTTGGGGACGGATCCGCACGTGCTGATGCGGGCCGGCGCCGACGGCGGGATCTGTGACGCCGCGGCGGCGCTCGATCCCGGGGCCGCGCTGGATCCTGAGGCAGGGGGCGACGCTGAGCAGGCGGCCGGCTGGCCGTTCTTCGGGCAGTTGCTGGCGCACGACACCACCGCGGACCGGTCGCCGATCGCGGGCGGAGTCGACACCGACGCGTTGCGGAACGCCCGCTCGCCGCGGCTCAACCTCGAGATGCTGTACGCCGACGGGCCGATCGGTGCGCCGTACCTGTTCGATCGGGACGACCCCGCCAAGTTCCTGCTCGGCGCCGGCGGGTACGACGTACCGCGGAATCCCCAGGGTGTGGCGCTGATCGGTGACCCGCGCAACGACGTCCACCTGTTCTCGCTGAGTCTCCACGTCGCGCTTCTGCGGGCGCACAACCGGATCGTCGACAGTCTGCGGGCGAGCGGCGTACCTGAGGAGGACGTGTTCGAGCAGGCGCGGGTCACGCTCACGTGGCATTACCAGTGGATCGTCGTCCACGACTTCCTGCCGCGACTGGTCGGGCGGCCGTTGGTGGACGAGGTGCTCGAGGACGGCGGGAAGTGGTTCGCGCCGGAGCCCCTGCAGGCGTTCATCCCGCTGGAGTTCGCGGATGCGGCGTACCGCTACGGGCACGGCCAGATCCGGCACGCGTACCGACTGGTCGAGGGCGGTCCCGAGTTGCCGTTGTTCCCCGATCTGGTCGGGTTCGGGCCGGTGCGGCAGCGGCTCGATCTCACGCAGGTGTTCGACGTACCAGGACATCCGCCGGCGCAGCGGGCCAAGCGGCTCGACGGCCGGCTCGCCGCAAGCCTGATCGGCCTGCCGGAGCAGGTCACCGGCGCTGTGGACGAGACCGCGTACAAGTCCCTGGCGGTCCGCGATCTGCTGCGCGGCGACACGACCGGTCTGCCGAGTGGCGAGGAGGTCGCCAAGCTGCTCGGCGTACCGCCGCTCCCCGAAGGCACCTGGCCGGGCGGTACGCCGCTGTGGTTCTACATCCTGAAGGAGTCCGAGTACCTCGGTGCGGGCGACCGCCTCGGACCGGTCGGCGGGCGGATCGTCGCCGAAGTACTGATCGGGCTGCTCCGGGCCGACCCGGCCAGCTACCTCAGCCTCGAACCGGACTGGCAGCCGAACCTGCCGGCCGCCGGCGAGACGTTCGGCCTGACCGACCTGCTCATCCCGGCCGGCTCGCACTGAGCGACGGCGCCTTGGCCTCGGTCTGGAACGCATCGCGCGGACTCTGGACCGAGGCCAGCGACACGATGTCGCGGCTGTAGAAGAACGACACCAGCCAGATCGACAGCACCCGCATCTTCCGGTCCCACGTCGGGACCGCGAGGACGTGGTACCCGCGGTGCATCAACCAGGCCGGCAGGCCCTTGATGACGATCCGCTTGTACTGGAAGATCCCGTTGCCGAGGCCGAGTGTCGCGATCACCCCGAGGCTGCTGTGCACGTAGTTCTTCGGCTCCCGTCCCCGCAGCGACCGCAGCAGGTTCTTCGCCAGCAGCTTCCCTTGCCGTACGGCGTTCTGCGCGTTCGGCACCGTGTACGCGTCCTTGGTAGGCGCCGCCAGATCAGGCACGGCCGCGTCGTCGCCGGCCGCCCAGGCGTCCGGGATGACATCGGTCTCGGTGCCGATCCGTAGATCCGCCCGCACCTGGACCAGTCCACGCTCGTTGTGCGGCAGGTCGGTGTGGTTGCGGAGCAGCCGGGTCGCCGCATTGCCCGCCGTCCACACGATCAGCTCAGAGTCGAACTCCGTCCCGTCGGACAGCACCACGTGCCCGTCGTCGGCCGACTGCATGAAGGTGTTCAGGTGCACGACCGCGCCGCGCTTCTCGAGCATCTTCACCACCCACTCGCCGGGGCGGTCGCTCACCTCCGGCAGGATCCGCCCGGTCGCCTCGACCAGGTGGAACGCGAGATCGCTCTCGGACAGCTCGGGGTACTTCTTCAGCAACCACCGCGCCAGCGACAGCAGCTCGGCGAACCCTTCGACACCGGAGAACCCGCCGCCTACGAACGTGACCGTCAGGAGCTTGCGCCGCTCCGGCCCCGGCTCCAGTCCGGCCGCCTCGTCGAACGCGGTGAACAGCCGGTCCCGGATCGCCACGGCTTCCTCGACGTGCTTCATCCCGATCGCCCGATCGGCCACTCCCGGTACGTCGAACGTCCGGGTCACCGCACCGGCGGTCACCGCGATCACGTCGTACGTCAGCTGGTAATCCGGCCCGTCCGCCGGGTGGACCGTCACCGTCTTGTCCGCGTGCGAGATGTTCGTGACCATGCCGGCCACGACCTTCGTGTGCTTCAGGTTCCGGCGCAGCGACACCGCCGCGTGCCGGGCCTCCACGGAACCGGCGACCACCTCGGGCAGGAACGGCTGGTACGTCATGTACGGCCGCGGGTCGACGACGACCACCTCGGCCTCACCGCGCCGCAGCTTCTTCTCCAACCGCCATGCCGTGTAGAACCCGGCGTACCCGCCGCCCACCACCAAGATCCTGCGCACCACACTCTCCGTCCGTCGACTTGTCACAGGTAAGACACCTTGGCCCGTCCGGATGTGACATCGCTAGGGGGCGCCCAGGGCGTCCAGGACCGTGGCGGTTACCGCCTCCGGCTGCGAGACGCTCAGCGCATGCGAGCCACCGGCGATCTCGCGGGTGTCCTTCGCGCCCGCGCGTTCGGCGAGGAAGCGATGCAGGGCCACCGGGATGTTCAGGTCCTGGTCGCTGAACACGAACCAGGACGGGATCGTCTTCCACGCCGGCGTGGAGGTGGGCAGACCGGTGGTCAGCGCCGCCTCGGTCACCGGACGCTGGGTCGCGGCCATCAGCGCGGCCTGGTCGGCGGGTACGTCGGCGCAGAACTGCTGACGGAACACGTCCTGCCGGATCGCGAGCTCGTTGCCGCCGGTGCTGACCGGGTACGCGGTCAGTGCGTCGCCGAGCGTGCTGCCCGGGAACTGCGACGACAGCTGGAAGGCGGTCTCGCCGTGGTCGGGGGCGAACGCGCAGACATAGACGAGCGCCTTGACCGCATCGTTGTCCGCCGCGGCCTGCGTGATCACCATGCCGCCGTACGAATGCCCGACCAGGACCACTGGCTTCCCGATACCGGCGATGACGTCGCGGACGTACTGCGCGTCGCCTTCGAGGCTGCGCAGCGGGTTGGCCACCGCGACCGTCTCGATCGACCGCGCCCGCAGCCGCTCGACGACGCCGTTCCAGCTGGCCGACTCGGCGAACGCGCCGTGCACCAGGACGACGACCGGATTCTCACTCATGGGGCTCTCCTTTTCTCGGACTACTTGATGAGACCAGACAGACAGCCAGGTTGTGACCGGCGAGACAGTCACAGAACGCCACTCCGGGTTGTCCTGGTGTGTAGGTACAGCCAATGCCCCTAAGGAGAACAGATGAGCATCGCCGAACAGCAGATCGCCACGTCGGTCCTGGTGATCGGGACCGGTGGTGCCGGGCTCCGGGCGGCGATCGAGCTGGCCGAGCAGGGTGTCGAGGTTCTTGCGCTCGGCAAACGCCCGCGCTCCGACGCGCACACCTCGCTCGCGGCCGGCGGCATCAACGCGGCGCTCGGCACCATGGACGCCCAGGACACCTGGCAGCAGCACGCAGCCGACACGCTCCAGGAGAGTTACCTGCTCGCGAACCCGGTCACCGTGCAGATCGTCGCCCAGGGCGCGGCGCGCGGGATCGAGGACCTCGAACGCTGGGGTATGCCGTTCGCGCGCGAGGCCGACGGCCGGATCTCGCAGCGGTTCTTCGGCGCGCACACCTACCGCCGGACCGCGTTCGCCGGCGACTACACCGGGCTGGAGATCCAGCGCACGTTGATCAACCGCGCGGTCCAGCTCGGCGTACCGATCCTGGACACCGTCTACGTGACCCGGATCCTGGTGAAGGACAACACGGTCTTCGGCGCCTACGGTTTCGACGTCACGACCGGCCGGCGGTACGTCATCCATGCCGACGCGGTGATCCTGGCCGCGGGCGGTCACACCCGGATCTGGCGCCGTACGTCGTCTCGCCGTGACGAGAACACCGGCGACGCGTTCCGGCTCGCCGTCCTCGCGGGCGGCAGGCTCCGCGATCCCGAACTCGTCCAGTTCCACCCGTCCGGACTGATCGAGCCCGAGAACGCGGCGGGCACACTCGTCTCCGAGGCGGCCCGCGGCGAGGGCGGCCAGCTACGCAATGCCCTCGGCGAGCGGTTCATGGCGCGGTACGACGCGGAGCGGATGGAACTGTCCACGCGGGACCGGGTCGCTCTCGCGGAGTACACGGAGATCAAGGAAGGCCGCGGGACCCAGAACGGCGGGGTCTGGCTGGACGTGTCACATCTCCCCCGCGAGACGATCATGCGGCGGCTTCCGCGGGTGTACCAGACGTTGCTCGAGCTGCAGATGCTCGACATCACCAAGCAGCCGATCGAGATCGCGCCGACCGCGCACTACTCGATGGGTGGCGTGTGGGTCCGTCCCGAGGACCACGGCACCGGCGTCGACGGGCTGTGGGCGATCGGCGAGGCCGCGAGCGGACTGCACGGCGCGAACCGGCTCGGCGGCAACTCACTGATCGAGCTGCTGGTCTTCGGGCGGATCGTCGCCGAGGAAGCCGCGAAGTACTCGATCGGCCGGCAGGCCCAGGTGCGTTCGGCCGACGCCGTCGCCGAGGCGCGCGCCGAGATCGACCACCTGCTGACGAACGACGGGCCGGAGAACGTCCGCGCTCTGCAGCGCGCGCTGCGCGACACGATGACGGCACGGGCGGGTGTCGTCCGCGACGAGGACGGTCTGCGGGCCGGGATCGCGGAGCTGGCCGAGGTCGAGGAGCGGATCACGCAGGTCGGCGTCCATCCGGACATCGCCGGCTTCCAGGACCTGGCCCACGCGTTCGACCTGAAGGCGTCGGCACTGGCCGCACGTGCGACCCTCGATGCGGCCCTGGTACGACGGGAGACCCGTGGCTGCCACAACCGCTCGGACTACCCGGAACTCGACGAATCGCTGCAGGTCAACCTCGTCTGGTCAGGCCCGGACACGATCGAGAAGGAACCGATCCCGGCGATCCCCGACGACCTGCGGCACCTGATGCGACACGTCGCAACCGACGGCAAGTTGGTCGAGTGAGGGCTCACCGTCTGTGTGCTGACAGGAAGCTCCGGAGGAGGGACAGGGGCGGCCAGCTGGTGCGGTCCTTGCGGGTCAGGACGAGGGCCCGCATGCGGGGTTCGGGGGCGCGGAGGCGGCGTAGGGAGATGCCGGTGGTCTTCGGGTAGGTGGCGGGCATCAGGCCGACGCCGAGTCCGGCGGTGATCATTTCCTGGACGAGTTGGAGGGTGTCGGCGCGTTGGGTGATGCGGGGTTCGAAGCCGGCGAGGGCGGCCAGGGTGCGGACGACCTGTTCGTCGGCGACGTGGCGGGAGTTGACGATCCAGTCGCTGGCGGCGAAGGCTGCGACGACGTCGACCGCCGTACCGCGGATGCGGCGGGAGCGGGACGGGACGGCCAGGCTCCAGCTGGACTCCCAGAGCGGGGCGGCTTCGAGGGACGGGTCGAGGGCCGCGGGGGCGAGGTTGTAGTCGTAGATGAGTGCGAGGTCGACCTGGTCGCGCTCGAGCATCGCCAGGGCGTCGGGGGGTTCCTGTTCCTGGATCTCCAGCCGGACCGCGGGGTACTCCTGCCGGAGCCGGTGGACGACGGGCAGGAGCGTGTCGCGGATCGCGGTGTGGAAGCCGGCGACGCGGACGGTCCCGGACGGTTCGGCCGACGGGTCGAGGTCGGCGCGCGCCGCTTCGTGCGCAGCCAGGATGTGTACGGCGTGACCCGCGAGCCGGCGGCCGGCCGGGGTGAGCCGGACGCCGCGGCCGTCGGGCTCCAGTAGCGGCGTGCCCACTTCCTTGGCGAGTGCGGCGATCTGCTGCGAGACGGTGGAGGTGGTGACGCCGAGAACCTCCGACACGGCATGCATCGAGCCGAGCCGGGACAGGGCGAGCAGGAGTTCGAGGCGGCGTACATCCATTCATCGATCATGAACGATCTGTCCAAGATTCTCACGTGGACGCGAACGGAATCGCGGGCTTCACTCGACCGTATGCGCACACGGCAGACCGGGATCGCCTTCGCGGTCCTGTCGATGACGATGGTCCAGCTGGGACTTGCCGCTTCGGTCGGGCTGTTCGATCGGGTCGGTCCTGAGGGTGCTGCCTGGCTGCGGCTGGTGTGCGCGGGTCTGATCGTGCTGGTGCTGTTCCGGCCGCGGCCGAGCTCGTTCGATCGCAACGCGTTCCTGGCGGCGGTCGGTCTCGGCGTCGCGACCGCGGGCGTGACGTTGCTGTTCATGGCGGCCGCGGCGCGCCTGCCACTCGGTACGGCGAGCGCGCTCGAGTTCCTCGGTCCGCTGTCGGTCGCCGTACTGCGGAGCCGCGGGCGGCTGATCTGGCCGGCGCTGGCGTTCGGCGGCGTACTGCTCCTGACTCAGCCGTGGCACGGGTCGGTGGACGGTCCCGGCGTACTGTTCGCGCTCGGTGCCGCCGCGTGCTGGGCGGCGTACATCGTCCTCACTCAGCATGTGGGCAGCAACGTCACCGGGCTGCAGGGCATGGGTGTCTCGCTTCCGGTCGCCGCGGTCGTGGCCACCGCCGTCGCCGGCCCCGCCACGATCCCGGTGATGACCTGGGAGTTGGTGGTCATCGGCTTCGGTCTGGCGCTTCTGCTACCGGTGATCCCGTTCAGCCTCGAGTACCTGGCGCTGCGCCGCCTGGACGCCAGTGTCTTCGGCACGTTGATGAGTCTCGAGCCGGCGCTGGCGCTGATGATCGGCTGGCTCCTGCTCGGCCAGTCCCCCACGCTGCTCCAGGCGTTCGGCATCGCCGGCGTGATCGCTGCCGGCATCGGCGCGGAGAAAGCCACGAGCCGTCGCGCCCAGCAGAACGAGCATGACCAGCCCGACGACTCCGTGGTACCACTGCCAGCCGATGCCTAGCCCGACGAACCCGTCGAGCACCATCACCACGGCTCCTGCGCCGACGCCGAGAACGAGCATCGCAACGCCCGCCAGCAGGAGCTTCCGCGGCACCCGGCGACCGAACCGGCTCACGGTGGCCAGCGCCAAGGCGGCCCCCAGGACACCGGACACCGCCGCAAACGCTTGCGCCACAGCGGGATTCAGGAAGTACGCCTCCTGCTCGGACGCCGAAACAACCGGCCCCGAAGGAAACCCCAGCCGCCCTTCGACCGCGAACACCGCCTTGCCGACGGCGTACCCCAGCATCAGAACGGCGACCCCGTACGCGGGAAACTTCTTCATACGCCGACAGTAGAACTTCGGCCGCCCGCTGAACTCCCTCCAGCGGGTGAACCGTCCCTAGGAAGCGCGGGCTTGCCGGATCTCCTGGCCGCGCACGGTGTCCGGGAACCGCGCGAGCATCGCCCGCAGCTCGTCCGCGTCCACGTTGGCGCCGAAGGGCTCGGTGCCCGGTTCGAGACGCTTGCCCTCGGCAAGCGGTCCGGCGAGGACCGGGTCGAAGCCGAGCGCGTCGACGATCCGGGCCACCTGCTCCGCGTCGGTCTCGTCGCCGGCGATCGCTATCGCCTTGCGGCCGGGAGCTCCCGCGGGACGCGCGCCTTCGTCGAGGTCGTGGTAGCCCATGTGGTTGAAGGCCTTGACGACGCGGGACTCCGGGAGAAACCGCTGCACGATCTCCGAGGACGACGTGCGCGGATCGGTGAGGTCGTCGCGGATGCCGTCGACCTCCCACCAGTAGTTCATCGCGTCGATCACCAGCTTGCCGCGCAAGGCCTCGACCGGAACGGTCCGGTGCTTGCCCAGCGGCAGCGCGAGGATCACCACATCGGCCTCGGCGACGGCTTCGGCAGCGGTCGCGGCCACGGCGCCGGGCGTGACGACCTCGACGATCAGCGCGATCTTCGAGACGTTACCAGAGCCCGCGATCAGCACGCGGTACCCGGCCGCGACCGCCAGCCGAGCCAGCACCGTCCCGACCTTCCCGGCGCCGAGGATCGCGATCGTGGTCACTTGCTCTCCGCCAGGATCTCGCGGACCAGCGGGATCACCTTGGTCCCGTACAACTCGACCGCCTTCAGCCGCGCGCTCACCGGCAGCGGGCCACCCGAGTAGATCAGGTCGAACCGCTCCACGCCGAGGACCTTCACCGCGTCGGCGATCCGCCGGGCGACCGTCTCCGGCGACCCGACGTACATGGACCCGTGCAGCACCTCGGACTCGAACTCCTCGCGCTTCAGCGGCGGCCAGCCGCGCAACGCCCCGATCCGGTCGCGCATCACCTTGTACGGCGCGAAGTAGATCTCCTTCGCCTGCTCGTCGGTCTCCGCGACGAACCCCGGCGAATGCATCCCGACCGGATGCGCCACGGTCCCGAACTGCTGCGCCGCCCGCTTGTACAGATCGATGTACGGCGAGAACCGCTCGGGCGACCCGCCGATGATCGCGAGCATCAGCGGCAACCCGTAGTACGCCGTACGCACCACGGACTGCGGCGACCCGCCGACCCCGACCCACGTCTGCAACCGGCCGGACTCGGTCTTCGGATAGACCTCGACGTTGTCCAGCGCCGCCCGCACGGTGCCTTCCCAGGTCACCGGCTTCTCGTCGAGCAACTGCACGAACAGCTGCAGCTTCTCCTCGAACAGTACGTCGTAGTCGGCCAGGTCGTACCCGAACAGCGGGAAGGACTCGGTGAACGATCCGCGCCCGAGGATCACCTCGGCGCGCCCGTTCGACAGCGCGTCCACGGTCGAGAACCGCTGGAACACCCGCACCGGGTCGTCCGAGCTCAGCACCGTCACGCCCGACCCGAGCTTGATGTTCGACGTCTGGGTCGCGATCCCGGCCAGCACCGTCTCCGGGGACGAGATCGAGAACTCCGGCCGGTGGTGCTCGCCGAGCGCGATCGCGTCCACGCCGTTCTGGTCGGCCAGGACGGCTTCGTCCACCACCTGCCGGATCGCCGCCGCAGCCGTCACCGGCGCACCACTGTCGTCCACCGGGATGTCACCGAACGTGTCCAACCCGAAGGCCACCTCGGCCATATCCGCACTCTCCTGTCCGCTCACACAACAAGTCTAGGTTGACACGTCAACACCAGACCGAGCGGGGTTCATTCCCGGGAGCTCCAGTGCCGGAGCTTGTCCGGGTTCAGGACAATCCAGACGGTGGACACCTTCGACCTTGTCACCTTCAGACTCAGTACTGCGACAACGCCACCGACGACCCGCAGTACGACGCCCGGTTCCCCGTTGACCGCCTCCACACTCAGCACGGTCTCCGGACCCACGAGCTCCGTCACGCAGCGCGCGACCTGATCGGCGCCCCGGACCGGGCTCAACGCGGCAGCCACCCGGCCGCCGCCGTCGCTGACCGCCACCACCTCGGGCGCGAGCACACTCCGCAGCGCCCCGACACTGCCCGCCCGGCAGGCCGTCGCGAACCGGTGCACGACGGCATGATCGCCACGCCTGAACACTCCGCCTCCTGCTCAAGCGACCGTGGTGAGCTTCGCCGGGTTCATCTGCCACAGCACCTCGTCGATTCCTTCGTCCGACGCGGTCACGGTGCAGACCGCGAACACGTCGCCGCCGTCGCGCCGCAGCATGGCGACCGCGCGGCCGTTCGCCGTACCGAACTCGACCTCGACACCGATCCAGAAGTGCTGGTGGAACGCCCGGTGGTACTTCGCCACGCGCAGCCGCCCGACCACCGGGAACTTCGACGCCCGCGCCGCGCCGCCGCCGTCGGAATAGCTGATCGCGTCCTTCGCCAGCAACTCCTCGAGAACGGAGACGTCACCCGCCCGCGCCGCCGCGATGAATGCCGTCAGCAACGTCTTCTGCTGCGCTCCGGACACCTCGGTACGGCGTTCCGCACGGATCCTCTTGCGCGCCCGGCTGACGAGCTGGCGCACCGCCGGCTCGGTCGACTGCAGCATCGCGGCCAACTCGTCGTACGGGTAGTCGAAGGCCTCCCGCAGGATGTACGCCGCCCGCTCGGTGGGCGACAGCCGTTCGAGCACGAGGAGGACCGCGAAACTCAGTGCCTCCCCGCGCTCGGCGCCGAGATACGGATCAGCGCTGGTGTCGACCGGCTCGGGCAGCCACGGCCCGATGTACGTCTCCCGGCGGGCACGCGCGGACTGGCTCGCGTTGATCGCGAGCCTGGTCACCGCCGTCGACAGGTACGCGACCGGGCTCTGGACCGCACTGCGGTCCGCGGCCTGCCAGCGCAGCCACACCTCCTGGACGAGGTCCTCGGCCTCGGCGTGGCTGCCCAGCATCCGGTACGCGATCCCCATCAGCCGCGGCCGCACCGCGTCGAAGACCGCAACCGCGTCATCGAGCTCTTCAGTCATGAGCTGGAGGATACGACCTCGCATCCGTTTCCAGTGCCTCGATCGCGCTGTGCAAGCTGTTCAGGTCCGCTGCTTCCACCTGCGCCTCGTACGGGTCGAGCACCCCCTCGGCCTCATCGTCAGGTGGTGTGCCCGCCCTGTCCAGCTCGATGTCGGCCTCGACCTCCACGGCCAACTCGTGCAGGAAGTCGTCCTTGCCCATGATCATCGCCCGCCCTGCGCGGCGTACCACTCGTCGTAGTGCAGCTCGCCCAGGGTGGCCTCGCCGATCGGGACCAGGCTGCGCTCGGTGAGCTCGGAGCCGAAGTACCGCGCGTGCTCGTCGGCGACCACCTCACGGGCGTCCCCGCGCGCGGCCAGCGCCTTGCGGAAGAACTCGTCCATCCGGAACTCGTCCGGCCCGGCGATGTCGATCCGCGCGTTCAGCGGCTCGGCGACCGCGGTCCGGCCGAGGATCTTGGCGACGTCCTCGGCGGCGATCGGCTGCCAGGCGACCGGCGCGATGTGCACCTTCCCGTCGTCCCAGGTGCCCTCGTCGGCGATCGCGGCGACGAACTCGAAGAACTGCGTCGCGTGCACCAGCGAGTACGGGATGCCGGAAGACTTGATCAGCTCCTCCTGGGCGATCTTCGCCGCGAAGTAGTGGTTGTCCGGCATCCGCTCGGTGCCGACGATCGAGATGCCGACGTGGTGCCGGACACCGGCCTCGTCCTCGGCCTGCAGCAGGTTCCCGGTCGACGTCTTGAAGAACTCCATCACCGGTCCGGCCTCGAACGACGGCGAGTTGGCCACGTCGACGACGACGTCGGCGCCCTTCAGCACGTCCGCCAGGCCCTCGCCGGTGATCGTGTTGACACCGGTGCTCGGCGCGGCCGGCACCGCCTCGTGGCCGTGCTCAGTGAGCTTCGCCGCCAACTTCGTGCCGATCAGGCCAGTGCCGCCGATCACGACGATCTTCATCGCAGAACCCTTTCGATTGTCTTCAGCTGTCACCGGGTAAGACAGGGCACCCACCGATCCTGTGACAGTCACATCCAGAGCACCTGCCCTGTCTCTACCGGTGACCCCCGATCGAGAGGAGCCGCCCGTGCCCGAAGCCACGGTCCGCATCCGGGTGCGGATGACCGCGCGCCCGATCGACGAGCCGCACCGGGCGTCCAGCAACCTCGAGTTGCTGTTCGACCTGACGTTCGTGGTCGCGGTCGCCGCCGTCACCGAGCAGTTCGCGCACACGATCGCCGACGGTCACGCCGCCGTGCTGCCGTTCCTCCAGGTGTTCTTCGCGATCTGGTGGGCGTGGATGAACTTCACCTGGTTCGCGTCGTCGTACGACACCGACGACGTCACGTACCGGATCCTGACCATGGTGCAGATGGCCGGCGTCCTGCTGCTCGCCGCGGGCGTCCCGGCCGCGGCGGATCACGGCGACTACCTGATGGTCACCTCGGGCTATCTGGTCATGCGGCTCGGCCTCATCTCGTTGTGGTTGCGCGCGGGCATCGAGGACCCGGCATCCCGGCGTACGGCGTTCCGCTACGCGATCGGGATCGGGGCGTTGCAGCTCGGCTGGTTCGGCCGGCTGTACCTCGCCGACTCCGGCGCGTCCGACGGCGTACTGCTCGTCGCCTTCATCGTCCTGGCGATCCTGGAGCTGTCCGTGCCGCTGTGGGCCGAGCGTCCACGGGCCACGAACTGGCATCCGCACCACATCGCGGAACGGTACGGACTGTTCACGATCATCCTGCTCGGCGAAGCGGTTCTGGCCGCGTCCAACGCCGTACGGCGAGCTGTCGAGGAGACCGACGTCAACGCCGAGCTGATCGCCGTTGCGGGCTGCGGCCTGGTGATCCTGTTCGCGTTGTGGTGGCTGTATTTCCTGCACCCGGCCGGCCCACGACTCGAGGACCGACGGGACCGTTCGTACCGCTGGGGCTACGGCCACTACGGCCTGTTCGCGGCGCTCGCCGCGCTCGGCGCCGGACTCGAGGTCGCGGTCGAACAGACCAGCCACGAACTGCACCTGTCCCCCACCGGCGCAAGCTACGCGGTCGCCGTACCGGCCGCGTCCTTCATCGCCCTGCTCTGGGGCGTGCACCGATCCATCGCCGATGCGCCCAAACCCCATCTGGGTACGGCGCTCGCGGGCATCGTGATCCTGCTCGCGCTGCCGCTGGCGACACCGGCCGTCGGAGCGGTCGCGGACCTCGCACTGACGGCCGCGACCTGCGTGGGAGTGGTCGCCGTCGCCTCGTGGAACGCTAGGCGGTGAGACCCGCGAGCGTCTTCAGGGTCGCCTGGATGACGTCTCCGATCGGTACGTCGTCGGGTGCGGCGATCCAGCGCTCGAAGGACACCCTGAACACCGCGACCCCGGTCTCGGCCGCGAGTGCGGCGACGTCCGGGGCGACTCCGCGCTCGAGCAGGCCGTCGGTGAGCGATGTCGTCAGCGTGGCCATCTTGATCAGCTCGCGCTCGCGCAGCTCGGGCGTCGACATGATGACGGCGGCGCGCCGGCGCGAGTAGTCCCGGCGGATGTCGTCGAAGAACTGGGCCGTGGCAAGGACAGCCGCGGTGACGGCCTCCATCGGGGTCGCGTCCGCCGGCGCCGCGGCGAGCGCCTCGACCATGTGCTGCTCGAGCTGCTCGGACCCGGCGAACAGCACCTCACGCTTGTCCGCGAAGTGCCGGAAGAAGGTCCGCGCGGTGACCCCGGCCCGGTCGGCGATCTCGGCGACGGTCGTGCCGTCGTACCCGCGCTCGGCGTACAGCGCCATCGCCGCCTCCCGCAGCCGCCCGGCCGCGTCCGGCTCCCACCGTCCCATGCGGTCGATCCTAGCCGATGTCATCGAGTGACATCAGGGTGTAGCATCGGCGATGTCAGTCAGTGACATCACTGGGACATCACTTGAAAGGGACTTTTCATGCGCGTCTTCATCACCGGAGCGTCCGGACACGTCGGCTCGGCCCTCGTCCCGGAGCTCCTGCACAACGGACACCAGGTCCTCGGCCTGGCCCGCTCCGACGAGTCGGCGAAGCGACTGACGGACTGGGGTGCCGAGGCCGTCCGCGGCGACCTGCACGATCTCGACCGGCTCCGGGCGGCAGCGGCCGCCGCGGACGGCGTCGTACACCTCGCCTTCCGGCACGACGCCATGCAGGCGGGCGATCTGGCCGGTGCGGCGGAGTCCGATCTCGCCGCGCTGCAGGCGATCGGCGACGCTCTGGCCGGCACGGACAAGCCGCTCGTGAGTACGTCGGGGACCGGCATGCTCGCCGGCGTGGTCCAAGGGCGGGTGGCGACCGAGGACGACTACGACCCGAACGGCGGCTACCGCATCGATGCCGAGAACTACGTCGTCGACCTGGCCGCCAAGGGCGTCCGCTCGTCAGTCCTCCGGCTCCCGCCGATCACTCACAGCCGGCTCGACCACCAGGGTTTCGCGCCGTCGCTGATCGCCTTCGCGCGGCGGAACGGCTTCGCGGCGTACATCGGCGACGGGACGAACCGCTGGTCGTCGGTGCACACTCTCGACGCTGCCCGGCTCTATCGCCTGGCCCTCGAGTCTTCCCCGGCGGGCACTCGTCTGCACGCGATCCAGGACGAGGGCATCGAGTTCCGCACGATCGCCGAGGCGATCGGTCGCGGTCTCGACCTCCCGACGCGCTCCGTCACGGCCGACGAGGCGCCGCAGTACCTGGGCTTCCTCGCGCGGTTCGCGGCCATGGACATCCCGACCTCCGCGGCCCGGACGAGTGAGCTGCTCAACTGGCAGCCCACCCACCCGGACCTCCTGGCCGACCTCGCCGAGGGGTTCTACTTCTAGACCTTCAAGACCTTCTAGACCTTCAGGACCGGCGCGATGACCTTGGACTTCGAGCCTTCGTACGCGGCGAGCAGGATGCCGAGGACGGCGATGCCTTCCTCTTCGGTGTGCAGCGGACGCTGCTTGCCGAGCAGCGAGTCGGCGAAGTGGCCGATCTCGGCGACGAACGTGTCGACGGGTTCGAACTCGAAGGTCTCGGTCTCGCCCGACCGGAGGCGGTAGGACAGCGTCGTACCGTCGCTGGTCAGTGAGCCGAGCTCGCCGACGGCCGAGAACCGCTCGGTGCCGGCGGCCGGCTGGTACGCCCAGCTGGTCACCAGCTGGCCGACGACTCCGTTGTCGAACCTGATCAGGACCTGTGCGGAGTCCTCGCCCTCCATGAACTTCAACCGGTGCGTGGAGAGCATCGCGGTCGCCTCGACCGGCAGCCCGCCTGCGAGGTGCAGCATCAGATAAGTGGGGTGGTACCCGGTGTCGATGAGCTCGCCACCCCCACTTGTCTTGCTACTCGCCCGCCAGCCCATCGAGCTCGGGTCGAAGTCGTTGTAGAAGCTGTCCGTCGTCCGCACCTCGTACACCGTGCCGATCGTCCCGGCCTGCAGCAGCTCCCGGGCCTTCGCGACGGCCGGCATGAACAACTGGTTGTGCGCGCACATCAGCGTCACGCCGTTCTCGGTCACCGCCTTGCGAACATCCGCCGCCTCCTCGGCGGACAGGCACAGCGGCTTCTCGCACAGGATGTGCTTACCCGCCTCGGCGGCCGCGACGATCGCGTCCCGGTGCAGATGATGCGGCAGGCAGATGTCGACCGCATCGAGCTCCTCGTTCGCGAGCATCTCGCGAAACGCCATGCTGCCTGTGTACGCCGTGGCACGCAGCTCCTCGCCGCGCTTCTTCGCCGTCTCCGCCACCGCGTCCGCGACCGCCGTGACACCGATCCGGTCCGCGTGCTGCTGATAACCCTTGATGTGCGCCGAAGCGATTCCTCCGGCGCCGATCAGACCGACCTTGATCATCGGGACGTCCTCTCAGCTGTAGGAGATCACTCGGTTGGACTCGGCCGCCGCGTTCGCCGCGACCACGAGGCGGGTCAGCTCGATCGCGCGCTCGATGTTCTCGTCCGCGCGCGTGCCGTTGACGATGTGATCGACCCACTGCGCGAACGGATCCGGCGAGTGCTCGGGCACCGGTACCTGCTCGCCGTTCACGGTCAGCACGTTGCCCGCGTCGGTGTACGTGAGCGTGCCCTCGGTCCCGAACAGCTCG
The DNA here is from genome assembly GCF_004366005.1 of Kribbella sp. VKM Ac-2566. Lineage (NCBI taxonomy): Bacteria > Bacillati > Actinomycetota > Actinomycetes > Propionibacteriales > Kribbellaceae > Kribbella > Kribbella sp. VKM Ac-2566. The sequence continues at coordinate 512,440 of NZ_SODT01000010.1, forward strand.
ATCGTGAACGGGTTGCTGCTCGCGAACCCCGCCTCGATCACCCCGATCTTCTGGTCGCCGTACCCGGCCACCACGACAGCGTTGTCTTCCAGCCCCCGGTTCGCCACCGAGCGGTACGTCGCACTCACGGTCTCCGGCGTCGCGCCGAGGAAGAGCTGGATCAGGTACACCGGGTGGCAGCCGAGGTCGGTGAGCGCCCCGCCGATCGCGGCTTTCGGCTCGAAGAACCGCTGCGGCAACCAGCCTTCCTTGCCGTCCCGCGGGATCGCGCCGTCGTGCGAGAGCCGGACCCGGCCGTACGTCAACTGCCCGAGCGAACCCTTGTCCAGCACCTCCCGGATCGCGGTCGTGTAGCCGTGTGCGAGCCGCGGCAGCGAGACCGTCAGCTTCACGCCGGCCGCGTCCGTCGCGGACACGATCTCCTCGGCCTCGGCGACCGTCGGAGCGAGCACTTTCTCTGTGTAGATGTGCTTTCCGGCCTCTGCGGCCTTGACCATGATGTCGCGATGGACGTCGGTCGGAGTCGTGATCACGACGCCGTCCAGGTCGTCCCGCGCGAGCAGTGCGTCAAGGTCGCCGGTGAACTCCACACCGAACTGTTCGGCACCGGCCCGGCCGCGCTCGGCATCGTCGTCCCAGACGGCCACCAGGTCCGTCCCGGGATGCGCCTGGGCCTGCCTGGAGTAGTCGCCGGCATGGACGTGCCAGAAGCTGAGCGTCGCGATCTTCAACGGGTTGGACACGCGGGTCCTCCTCAGTGGAAACCTTCGGAAACGTTTCTGTTCGACCGTCGGCAGATCACGGTACAACGTTGTCAGGAGTGCGCAACAGACTTCCGGCGCGCCCGTTCACACGGTGAGACCCGCGCGCAATCGGGATGCTTATAGTTATGCAGGAGTCCAGGAAATAGGTGAGGTGTCGCGATGAGTGAACAGCCGGCCGGCGGGGATCTGTCCCGGTTGCGCCAGCTCAACGCGGCCGCCGTACTGCGGGAGTTGCGCGGCGATCAGCCGCTGACGCTCACCGAGCTGTCGAAGCGGACACGGCTGTCGCGCGCTTCGACCGAGGACGTGGCGCGGGACCTGCTCGGGCGCGGTTGGCTGACCGAGGTGGCGCCGGCGTCCGGGTCGGTCGGGCGGCCGGCACGGAGGTACCGGTTCAACGCCGGCGCTGGGCGGCTGCTCGGGATCGATATCGGCGGGCACAAGGCGCTCGCGCTGGTCACCGACCTGGACGGCGACGTGCTGAACCAGAGCCGGATCGAGGTCGACCCGGAGCTCGGCCGGCGCGAGCGGCTAGCGGTGCTGGATCGGTGCGTGCGCAAGGCGCTGGCGGGTGCGGGCGTCGAGGCGGGTCAGATCTGGTCGACGGGGGTGGCGACGACCGGGCTCGTCGACGGCACGGGGAAGGTGATGCTGTCCGACTCGCTGCCGGAGTGGACCGGCGTCGATCTGGGTGCTCACGTACGGCGGCTCGTGCCGGGCCCTGTCCGCGTCGAGAACGACTGCAAGCTGGCGGCGCTGGCGGAAACCTGGCGCGGGGTCGCGCGCTACGCGAAGGACGTCGTGTTCCTGCTCGCCGGCCTGCGCACCGGCGCCGGCCTCATCATCGACGGCAAACTCCACCGCGGCTTCGCCAACTGGTCCGGCGAGATCGGCGCGCTACCAGCGGCCGGCTGGCAACAGGCCCCGCACCACTTGCACACCTGGCTCGAGACCGCTCCGCCTGGAGCGGACGGTTTCGAGCGGGTGTTTGTGGCGGCTCGGGCGGGTGATCGGGAGGCGCTGGCTGCGGTTCGGGCGTACGTGCAGGACCTCGCGGTGGGGGCTTCGGCGTTGGTGTTGACGTTGGATCCGCAGTTGGTGGTGATCGGGGGCGGGTTCTCGCGGTCGGCGGACGTGATGGTGGAGCCGCTGCGGCGGGAGCTGGACCGGTGGTGCCTGCGGACGCCGGAGATCCGGGTGTCGGCGTTCGCCGACGAAGGAGTCGCGCTCGGCGCCGTCCGGCTGGCGCTCGACGAGGTCGAGTCGACCATCACGACCGGCCTCAGACCTTGACATAATTTTCCTGGACTCCATGATTATCCCCATCGCCCCGCCCAGCGAGAGGAAGCATCGTGATGCGTCCGTACCGACTGTTGACCACACTTGCCACCGCAGTTGCCAGTACCGCCCTGCTCGCCACGCTGCTGGTCTCCCCCGCCATCGCGACGATCAGCGGCGCGACCGCGACCAACACCGCCACGACCGTCACCTACCGCTTCTCCTACACCGGCACCCCGCAGTTCCTCCGCGTGTACGTCGACACCGACCGCAACCCGTCCACCGGATTCGCGCAAGCCGGCACCGGCGCCGACTACCTGCTCGAGAACGGCAGCCTCTACCGGCACACCGGCACCGGCTGGAGCTGGACGCTCGTCCGCTCGGTCACGTTCACCAACACCGGCGGCGTAGCCCAGTGGACGGTCGACCGAGCGGATCTCGGCGAAACCGCCACCCCGAACGACGCCGACCTGATCTTCCAGGCGGAGGCGCCGCTCGAGACGTCCGCGAAGTACACGCAGACCTACACCGGCGGCAGCAGCGGAGGCGTGACCTACACGCCCTCGACCGAGAACTTCGCGAACCCCGAGCGCGGCTTCTACCACCACACCGGCGACTGCGACAAAGCCGACTTCTCCCAGTCCACCCTGCAGAGTTACCGCACCAGTCAGGGCATCTCCCTGGTGATGTGCGTCTTCTACCTGGCCGAGTACAAGAACGGCCCGATCGCCCAGGCCGCTCTCGACCAGTTGCAGCAGCAGCTCGCCACGGTCCGCGCAGCCGGTCTCAAAATGGTGCTCCGCCTCGCCTACACCACATCCACCACCGGCGACGACGCCACGAAGGACCGCGTACTGGCGCATCTCGACCAGTTGGCGCCGTACCTCAACGCCGGCAAAGACGTGATCGCCGTCGTTCAGACCGGTCTGATCGGCGCCTGGGGTGAGTGGTATTACACGCAGAACTTCGGGAACGCCGGCGTCGTCTCCGCCACCGACTGGGCGAACCGCAAGGCAGTCACCGACAAGCTGCTCAGTGTCATGCCGTCGACGCGGATGATCCAGCTCCGTACGCCGAAGTTCAAGCGGACCATGTACTCGACCACCCCGGTCCAGCCCGGTAACGCCTACAACGGATCGAGCCTGTCCCGGATCGGCCACCACAACGACTGCTTCCTCGCCGGCGCCGACGACTTCGGCACGTACGAGAACCCGTCCGTCGAGTATCCGTACCTGCAGGCCGACACGACGTACGTCGCGATGGGCGGCGAGACCTGCGGTGTGAACGCACCGCGCTCGGCGTGCCCGACCGCGACCGCTGAACTCGCGCAGTTCCACTGGTCGTTCATCAACACCGACTACGAGCCCAACGTCCTCAACTCGTGGAACAACGGCGGCTGCCTGGGCACCGTCAGCACGAACCTCGGCTACCGCTTCCGCCTGGAATCCGGCACCTACCCGGCGACCGCCTCCCCCGGCGGCAGCCTGCCGATCTCCTTCACCGTCCACAACGACGGCTACGCGACGCCGTTCAACCCGCGCGGCCTCGAACTGGTACTGCGGAACACCTCGACCGGCGCCACCTACAAGCTTGCGATCGCCTCCGACGCACGCCGCTGGACCGCGGGTACGTCGACCACGGTGTCGCAGACCCTCACCGTGCCCACCACTCTTCCGGCGGGTTCGTACGCCCTGCTGCTCAACCTGCCGGATCCGCTCCTGTCCACTCGCCCCGAGTACTCGATCCGCCTCGCGAACCAAAACACCTGGGACGCGGCGACCGGGATGAACTCGCTCCTGCACACCGTCAACATCAGCTAGGAGACGACAATGAGAAGGCTTGCTGCAGCGGTCTGTTCGATCGGACTGCTGCTCCCTGCGCAGCAGGCGATCGCCGCGCCGCCGACGACGACCCGTACCTACACGACCAGCAACGAGGTGATCGCGAACCCGGAGCGCGGGTTCTACCACCACACGGAAACGCACTACAAGGCCGACAACACCGGCTACGTCCCGCTCGACGTCACCACGCTGCGGAAGTTCCGCACCGAGGAACACATCACGCAGATCCTCCGCGTGTTCTACCTGGAGAAGTTCGCCGGCCGGGACGTGATCGACAAGCCGTACCTCGACCTGGTCCGCGCCGACTTCCGCACCGCCCGCGCGGCCGGCGTCAAGGTGATCGTCCGGTTCGCGTACGCGCTGCCAGGTGCCGGCTGGCCGCCGCCGACGCCGTACGGCGACGCTCCGGTCGCCCGTGTGCTCAAGCACATCCAGCAACTCACGCCGGTACTGCGTCAGAACGCCGACGTGATCGAACTTGTCCAGTCCGGCTTCGTCGGTCTGTGGGGCGAGGGCTACTACACCGACTACTTCAGCAACCCGCAGGACCCGAGCCAGGTCTCGGACCAGAACTGGGCCGACCGCAAGGCCGTGACCGACGCCCTCCTGACGGCTCTCCCGAAGGACCGGATGATCCAGGTGCGCACGCCGTACATGAAGCAGCGGATGTACGGCGTACCGACCGGCACCGAAGGCGCGCTGACCCCCGAGCAGGCGTACGACGGTTCGCCGCTGGCCAGGATCGGGCATCACAACGACTGCTTCCTGGCCAGCCCGGACGACTTCGGGACGTACCTCAGCGACCCGATCGAGCTGGACAAGGACTTCGTTGCCCAGGACACCAACTACGTCCCTGAGGGCGGCGAGACCTGCGCAGTCAACTCCCCGCGGTCGGACTGGGAGTCTGCCTCCGCCGAGATGGCCCGGCTGCACTTCTCGTTCCTCAACACCGACTACAACCACGACGTGCTGAACACGTGGGGCGACAACATCGAGACCGCAAAGCAGAAACTCGGCTACCGGTTCGCGCTCACCCAGAGCACGGTCACGACCAAGGCGAAGCCGCGCGGCCAGGTCAACGTCGGCGTACAGATCCGGAACGACGGGTGGGCCGCGCCGTACAACCCGCACCAGGTGCAGCTGATCTTCCAGAACGACGAGCACACGTTCAAGGTCAACGTTCCGGCCGATCCCCGTCGCTGGGGAAGCGGTACGACGACCAACCTCGACTGGAAGGTCGCCGCACCGCCCGTCCCCGGCAAGTACCGCCTGCTGATCAACCTGCCGGACCCGCTCCTGTCGACTCGCCCCGAGTACTCGATCCAGCTCGCCAACAACAACACCTGGCAACCAACCACCGGCTACAACGACCTAGCCCAGACCGTGACTGTCGGATAAGCGCCATCCGCGGGGAACTCTGCTGGCCGGTACAGGTGGGCAGGGTTCCCCGCTCCAGGCTTGCGCGCTAGGCGCTGTCGCGGGGTGCGGGTTGCGGCTCGGGTGCTGCGGTGGCGCGGGGGCCGTGGGTGATGCCGGCCGCGGCGTAGGCGTCGGCCTCGTCGAGGGTTTCGTGTTCGAGGAGCTCGGCGGCGATCGAGTCGAGCTTCGAGCGGTTCTCGCGCAGCAGGCGGCGGGCATCGGCGTAGCACTGCTCGATCAGGCGGCGTACCTCCTCGTCGACCGTGTTGAGCAGTTCGTCGGAGACTCCCGCCGTACGGGCGTCGCCCTCGGACGGCAGGATGGACACGGGGCCGATCGCGTCCGACATACCCCATCGGCCCACCATCGAGCGGGCGATCCGCGTCGCCGTCTCCAGGTCGCTCTCGGCGCCCGTGGTGACGACACCGAGGACCTCCTGCTCGGCCGCCATGCCGCCGAGCGCCCCGATGATCCGGCCGCGCAGGTAGTCCACGTCGTACCCGTACCGGTCGGACTCCGGCGTCGACAGGGTCACCCCGAGCGCCCGCCCGCGCGGAATGATCGACACCTTCCGGACCGGGTCCGCACCCTTCTGGATCATGCCGAGCAACGCGTGCCCGCCTTCGTGGTACGCCGTCCGCCGGCGCTCCTCCTCCGGCATCACCACGTTCCGCGCGGTCCCGAGCTGGACCTTCTCGAGCGCGTCGGTCAGGTCGCGATGGGTGATCTGCGACTCGCCCTGCCGCGCCGCCGCGAGCGCGGCCTCGTTCAAAAGGTTGGCGAGGTCGGCACCCGTCATGCCGGGCGTGGACCGGGACAATGCAGCCAGGTCGGCATCCGGCGCGAGTGGCTTCCCGCGCGCGTGCACCTTGAGGATCGCCTCGCGGCCCGGCTGGTCCGGCGCGTGCACCGTGATCGTCCGGTCGAAGCGCCCGGGCCGGAGCAGCGCCGGGTCGAGTACGTCGGCACGGTTCGTGGCGGCGAGTACCACGACGCCCTCGGTACCGGAGAATCCGTCCATCTCGGTGAGGATCTGGTTCAGGGTCTGCTCACCCTCGTCGTGCCCGCCGACCGACCGGGCGCCGCCGCGGGCGCGTCCGATGGTGTCGATCTCGTCGATGAAGATGATCGCCGGCGCCACCTTCCGCGCCTCGCCGAACAGCTCCCGCACCCGGCTCGCACCGACGCCCACGATCATCTCGATGAACTCCGAGGCACTCGCGGAGAAGAACGGGACGCCGGCCTCCCCCGCGGTCGCCCGCGCGAGCAGCGTCTTCCCGGTGCCAGGCGCGCCGGCCAGCAGCACGCCCTTCGGTGCCCGCGCCCCGAGCCGCCGGTACTTCTCCGGGTCCTTCAGGTAGTCGACGACCTCCTCGATCTCGGACTCGACCTCGTCGATCCCCGCGACGTCCGCGAACGTCACCCGCACGGTGTTCGGGTCGACCGGCTTCTTCTGCTGGCCGCCGCCCCCGAGCAGACCGCCCAGACCACCACCCAGGCCGCCACCGGCGCGGCTGCGCCGGAACAGCCAGAAGTAGAACGCGGCGATCAGGATGAACGGGCCGAGCGAGATCAGCAGGTTCAGCAGCACGCCGCGCTGTGCGACCACCGGCGTCGCCCGGACTGTGGCGCCGCCCTTCTGCAGGTCGCCGTACAGGTTGTCGTTGGCGAACGTCGGCCGCTCGGTGGTGAACTTCGTGTACGTCGACCCGCTCTTGCCCGGCACCTCCGCGGCCTGCTTCAGCCGCCCCTCGATGGTGTCGCCGCGGGAGAAGATCTCGGCGACATTCTGCTTCTGCACCTGCGCGGTGAAGTCGGTGTAGGCGATGGTCTGCTCGCCGCCGGACATCTGGTCCTGCATCGTGGTGAGCAGGAAGAGCACGAGGTACCCGCCGACGATCCACGCGGCCCACTTCCACCACCCCGGCCGGCGCGGCTTGTCACCGTTCCCGTCGTGGCCGGCCGGCAGTCCCTCGGTCCGCCACGGTTTGTGCGGCCGCTGCGGTCCGTCGTTCTTCCGGTCACCCTGGTCGGCACCCTGGCCCCGGTCGGCGCTGGATTCGTCCTTCGCCGGCGGCTCCTTCTCGCTCATGAAGCCAAACATAGGACCTGAACCCACTTCGGACACAGCAGAAACTCGTCCGTCATACCCTGACGCATGGCCACGCCCCTGATCCTCGACTGCGATCCCGGCCACGACGACGCGCTGGCGATCCTGCTCGCGGTCGCCGATCCGGCCGTCGAGCTGCTCGCCGTGACGACCGTGGCGGGTAACCAGACCGTCGACAAATGCACCGCGAACGCCCGCCGCGTGCTGTCCCTCGCGGGTGCCTCCGACATCCCCGTCGCGCGGGGCGCCGACCGGCCGTTGGTACGCCGGTTGCGCATCGCCGACGACGTCCACGGCAGCACCGGGCTCGACGGTCCGCACTTCACGGACGAGCCGTCTGCCCCGGAGTCCCCGTACTCCGCGCATGAGCTGCTGGTCGACGTACTGCGCTCGAAACCGGCGACGATCGTCGCGACCGGGGCGTTGACGAACGTCGCGCGGCTGCTCGTCGAAGAGCCTGGTCTGGCCGCGAACATCACCGAGATCGTCTGGATGGGCGGATCCACCGAGCGCGGCAACATCGCACCGCTCGCCGAGGCCAACGCGTACGTCGATCCGGAGGCGGCCGACGTGGTGGTCCGGTCGGGTGTCCCGTTCACGATGTGTGGGCTGAACGTGACGCATCAGGCGCTCGTGACGGACGACGTACTCGCGCGGCTCGAGCGGATCGGGACGCCATTGGCGCGGGTCTGCAGCGAGTGGATGACGTTCTTCGCGTCGACGTACCGGGAGCTGTTCGGGTTCGAGGCGCCGCCGCTCCACGATCCGGTCGCGGTCGCACGGGTGATCGATCCTGCGATCGTGCGCTGCGTCGAGGCGAATCTGGTGATCGAAACAGCCGGTGAGTGGACCGCCGGCGCCACGGTCGTGGACCTGGACGGCTACACCGGCCGCCCCGCTAACGCCCGGATCGCCGTCGACCTCGACCGGGACGCCTTCTGGGACAAGGTCATTGCCGCGATCGCTGAGCTTTCCGTCTGCTGACAGCGGAACAGCCTTCTCCCCGGCCGCCTGCTGCCTCAGGGTGGAGGTGTCGAAGGAGGACACACATGTACGTCGAACAGCAGTCGGACGCGACCGTCCCGGGTCAGCCAGGGATTCCGGGGCGGCCCTGGCCGGAGATTCCCGGGGTGCCGCGGCCGGGGGTTCCGGGAACGCCCGAGCGGCCGGCGCCGCAGCCAATTCTGCCGTCGTGGTACGAGCCGACGTCGATCACGCTCGAGCGGGAGCTGGCCGATCGGCTGCTGGCGGAGCGGGTGATCCTGATCGGCGGCCGCCTCGACGACCTGCTGGCGAACCACATCGCGTCGCAGCTGCTGCTACTGAATGCCCAGGGCAACGACCCGGTCACGCTCCACCTGTCGTCGACGGAGTCCGACCTGGAGGCGGCGCTCTCCGTCGCCGCTGCGATCGACCTGATCACCGCCCCCGTGAACGTCGTCGCCCGCGGCACGGTCCGCGGCCCCGCGATCGCCGTACTCGCCGCCGCCGAGGAACGCGAGGCCCACCGCCACACGACATTCGTCCTCTCCGCGCCCCGCTTCACCGCCGAGGGCACCGCCGACGAACTCGCCACCTTCTCCGAAGAACACGATCACCAGGCGGCCCGCCTCCGAGACCTCATCGCCCACGCCACAGACCGCCCCGCCGACGAAGTAGCCGCCGACCTCGAAACCGGCCGAGTCCTCACCGCGGAAGACGCGCAGGCCTACGGTCTGATCACCCGGCTCCGCTGAACACGGCATACCCACCGGTGACTGGAGATAGGCAATAGCCTGTCTCCAGTCGCCAGGGGCTATTCCCACATCAGGGAATGGTGAGGACCAGGCGGCCCGGGGTGTTGCCGGTCGTCTGGCGCTTCCAGGCGCTCTCCACGTCGGCGAGGGTGGCCGTTTCGTAGGCGACGGTGATCTCGCCGGTGGCGGCGTGTTGGAGTACGGCGGTGAGCGCGTCGCGGCGTTGGTCCTCGGTGAGCGCGTTGTTCGTGTAGCCGAGGATGCTGGCCGATTTGCTCCGCAGGACGGCCGACGAGAAGACCGCCTCATCACTCGACGACCCGCCGAGGTTCACCAGCCGACCTCCGGGAGCGAGCGCCCGCGAGGCAGCAGTTGCCGCGACGCCGAACACCGAGTCGATCACCACGTCGTACGTCGGCTCGCCCAGCCGGGCCGTCAACTCGTCGACGTCGGTGCTCAGAGCAACCGCCTCGTCAGCACCCGCCGCCAGTGCCCGCTCCCGCGACGCATCCGACCGTACGACGGCCACCACGCGCGAAGCCCCGAGCACCCGGGCAGCCCCGATCGCGACCTGCCCGACCGCGCCACCACCGCCCAGCACCAGCACACGCTCGCCCACTTGTAGGCGCGCTCGCCAAGTCAACATCATCCATCCGGCAACCCCGGACAGCCCGATCGCGGCCACCGCCGCATCCCGCACTGGTGCGTCCAGGACGATCAGGTCGCCATCCGGTACGGCGGCCCGCTCCGCGAGACTCCCATCCCCCGCGGCCATCCCGGCCGAGGTTGCGAAGAACACTCGTGTGCCGGGGGCGACTGTCGCGGATTCCTCCACCACGCCGACGCCTTGCACACCCGGTACGTACGGGAGCGCCGGCGGGCCGAAGTACGACGTACCGGAAGCGCACAGCAGGTCGAGTGGCACGATCGGGGCCGCGGTGACGCGGACGACCGAAAACCCTTCGCCTGCCACCGGGTCGGGATGCTCGGCATGTGACGGTGGTTGGCCGTGGGTGTGCAGGACTGCGGCTCGCACGCGGACTCCTCAGGTAGCGATATCGGGGTAGGGCAACGTGTAGTGCTGCTGCAGGACCCGGCCGTACGCCTTCTGGTACTCGAGCGGATCGTGGTCGCGCTCGAACATCGCGATGAACAGGGTCAGGGTGAGAAACGGGTGCGCCCCCAATCCGAACAGGGCGACGTGGTCCTGTTCGCGCAACGCCTTCCGCTCGTCGTCGGTGAAGGCGAGCCACGTCGACTTCTCCGCGACCGCACAGTTCAGGATCTCGTTCGCCATCTCCTGCTCCCACCACGCCACCGTGCCGGCGGGATCTTCGCGGTACCGCTCGACGAGCTCCGGATCCCGGTCGATCGTGTAGAGGAACTTGTTCAGCAGGTACTTGCTCATGCCGGCACTCCGTTCGGGTACCAGGTGAAGTACGCCTCCATCGTGTGGAACAGGTCGAGCGAGTCCACGTGATCCGCCTTCGCGCCGGCCCCCGCGACGCCCATCATCAACATGAAGTCCATGAACCCGTGTGTTGCATTGCCCGGGAGATGCAGGCTGTCGAGCGTCACCTCCGCCAGGCACCCGTCGAGGTCGCCGCTCGCGATCCAGTCCACCGCCTTGCGGTCGAACTCCGGGTCCGGCCCGTGCGCACCGAACTGCCGCGGCCCGCCGAGCTCGAGCGACAGGTGCCCGGTGCCGATGATCGCGACCCGCTTGTCGATCGGCCACGACTCGACCAGTTGCCGGATCGTCCGGCCGAGCTCGACGAACCGTCCCGGTCGCGGCAACGGAGGCGCGAAGATGTTGGTGTAGATCGGCACGATCGGCAGGTCCGCGTCCGGGCGGAGTGTGATGATCGGGCAGGTGATGCTGTGGTCGATCCGCAGCTCGTTGCTGAAGGCAAGGTCGAATCCGGCGTCCAGCCCGTTGCGCAGGATGTGCCCGGCGAGTTGCTCGTCCCCGGCCAGTCGCATCCGCGGCAACCCGAACTCACGTTCCTCGTTGTACCAGTTCGCGTCGAAGTACGGCGCCTTGCCGACCAGGAACTGCGGCATGTTGTCCAGCCACAACTGGTGGAAGTGGTCGCTGCCGACCATCACCAGGATGTCCGGCCGTGCCTTCGTCAGGGTCTCCCGGAAGGCCTCGATCTTCGCCACCCACTCGTCGGCGAACGGCGGGCGATCGGCGCCTGTCGCGGTGCTGGCCCGGTAGTAGAAGGGATGATGCGTGGAGGCGATCACCGCGGCGACTGTGGCCATGTGGTGCTCCTTCGGTGTAACTCAGCGGTCCGGATCGACGTACACGGCGTTGCGGTCGACGGTCAGGTAGGCGTCCATGCCGATCGGCCGGCGGCGTTCCTCAGCGAGCTGGCCGAGCAGCCCGGCAGCCCTTGCCAGCAAGGCGAATCCACGCAGCAGCTCGACCGGCAACCCGAGATCGGCAAGCGCCGCTCCGCACACGCCAGCGCCGTTCAACGGGAGTTTGCGACCCAGCACCTGCTCGTGCACCCGGCCGATCGCCTGGAAGAGCTCGAGATGCGAGCCTTCCAGACCTTCCTCCCGGGCGATGCCGATGAGGACCGGCGTCCGAGGATCCTGCACCTTGTGGACCGGATGCCCGAGCCCCGGGAGGTACTTCCCCTGAGCCCCGCGCACCACCTCGAGCGCGAACGAGTCCCATCCGGCCTCGTCAGTCGGCAGGTCGCGTCCTTCGAGAGCCTCGTGCAGGAACTGGCCGCAGTCCTCGGTCACACCGAGAAAGCGCGATCCCCCGCCCAGCAGACCGGCGGCGAGCGCACCCTGGAGCGAGTCCGGCGCGGAAAGATAGGTCAGCCGGGCGGCGATCGCCGTCGGCGTGAAGCCGTGATCGGCCAGCGCGACCAGCACCGCCTCGAACACCCGGGTCTCCGACGGCGTCGGCCTGCGCAACGCGACCAGCCAGAACGCGAGCTCGCCGAAGCCCACCTTGCCCATCAGGTCGGCGGTGAGGTCCTGTCCCAGCAGGCGGATCTCGTCGGCGGTGGACGTACCCAGGGACGTCGGGAAAGTCGTCATTCCATCAGCCACTTCCGTAGTTCGGCGCCGTGCTCGTCCAGCGACGGCGGTGGGAGCCGGTACGACGCTGCGCTGTCGGAGAACGTGATCGGGTTGCGGACCGTCGGGATCTCGCCGACTGTCACCACCGGGTCCAGCCCGATGTCCTCGGCGAACGCCACCCCGCCGTCGACGGTGTTGATCGGCCCGCACGGCACCCCGGCCGCGATGATGTCCCGGAACCACTCCAGCTTCGTCCGAGTCATCAGCCGTGCCACGAGCAACGGCCGCAACTCGTCACGATGCTCGGTCCGCTTCTCGTTCCGGTCGAACCGCGGATCGTCGGCCAACTCCGGTACGCCGAGAACCTCCACCAGCTTGCGGAACTGCCCGTTGTTCCCGGCCGTGATGATCAGGTCCCCGTCGGCGCACGGCAGGGGCTCGTACGGAAACAGGCTCGGATGGCTGTTCCCCATCCGCAGGGGTACGACGCCGCCCGCGACGTACGCGCTCGACTGGTTCACCAACCCGGACAGCGCCGACGACAACAGATTGACCTCGACGTGCTGACCGCGACCGGTCTCGTGCCGCAGGTTGAGGGCGGACAGCACCCCGATTGTGGCGTGGAGTCCGGCCATCACGTCGAAGACCGAGATGCCGGCGCGGAAGGGCTCGCCGTCCGGAGCGCCGGTCAGGCTCATCAACCCGGAGATCGCCTGCACGATCAGGTCGTATCCAGGCAGCTCGGCGCCGCCCGGCCCCGACCCGAAGCCGCTGATCGAGGCGTAGATCAGCTCGGGGTTGCCCGCGGCAACGGTCTCGTAGTCGAGTCCGAAGCGCGCCAGCCCGCCCGGCCGGAAGTTCTCCACCAGCACGTCCGCGCGCCGCGCCAGTTCCTGCGCCGCGGCGAGGTCCGACGGATCCTTCAGATCGAGCGCGAGCGACCGCTTGTTCCGGTTCACGGCGAGGTAGTACGTCGAGATGCCGTCGCGGACCGGCGGCTGCCAGGACCGGGTGTCGTCACCGCCGGGCGACTCGACCTTCACCACGTCGGCCCCGAGGTCGGCGAGCAGCATGGTCGCGTACGGACCGGCAAGGATCCGCGAGAAGTCGGCCACCAGCAGCCCGGACAGCGGACCTTTCACCTGACCTCCCGGATCTACGGACATCTGTCCGCACAGTCTCGATCTCCTCGCACGACCTGTCAACAGGCCCTTGACACCATCGGGCAGCGCTCAGATAGTGAGGCTGACCGCCCCGTTGACCGTCATACGGACGTGTGTCCGGGCAACTCCTTGGAGGCATCGATGACCACAGTGCTGTTGCGGGGCGGGACCGTGCTGACCATGGACGACCAGCACACGGTCGTCGGGGACGGCGACGTACTGATCGACGGCGACCGGATCGCGGCCGTCGGACAGCCCGGCCAACGGCTCGACGTACCCGAGGGAACCCAGGTCGTCGACGCGTCCGGCGGCATCGTGATGCCGGGCATGATCGACACGCACCGGCACATGTGGCAGACCGCGATGCGCGCGTACGGCGCCGACTGGACGCTCACGCAGTACTTCGTCTGGTACTACCTCGAGCACGGCAAGATCTTCCGCCCGGAGGACATCCACGCGGGCAACCTGACGTCGGCGTGGGAGTCGCTCGAGGCCGGCGTCACGACCACGGTCGACTGGTCGCACGGGCTGCAGAGCGTCGAGCACGCCGAGGCTGCCGTGGACGCGTTGCGCGACGTACCCGGCCGATTCGTCCTTGCCTACGGCAACATCCAGGCCGGCCCGTGGGAGTGGACCGCGGATCCGTCTGTGCGCGCTTTCCTGGAACGGCTGCGCGACGACGCGCAGCTCGGTCTGCAGCTGGCCTTCGATGTGACCGGTGACCCGGCCTTCCCGGAGCGGGCCGCGTTCGAGGTCGCGCGCGAGCTCGGGCTCGGCGTCACCACCCATGCGGGCGTCTGGGGTGCGACCAACGACAACGGCATCAGGCTGATGCACGAGAACGGCTTCATGACGCCGCAGAACATCTACGTCCACGCGGCCACCCTCACCACGGACTCGTACCAGCGGATCGCCGCGACCGGCGGCTCGATCTCGGTCTCCACCGAGTCCGAGCAGAGCGCCGGCCAGGGCTACCCTCCGACCTGGCAGGTACGCCGCCACAACATTCCGGTATCGCTGTCGATGGATACCAGCGTGTGGTGGAGCGGCGACTTGTTCAGCGCAATGCGGACCACGCTCGGCGCGGACCGGGCCCGCGAGCACCTGGAGGCGCACATGAAGGGCGACACGGTGACCCACAGCCATCTGCGGGCCGAACACGTCGTCGACTGGGCGACCCGCGGCGGTGCCCGGGCGCTCGGCCGCGAAGACCTCGGCAGCCTCGAACCGGGCATGAAGGCCGATGTGATCCTGATCAAGAACGACGCGTCACCGGTGTCGTTCCCGCTCATCAATCCCTACGGCCAGGTGGCGTTCCAGGCCCAGCGCGGCGACGTGCACACGGTGATCGTCGACGGCCAGGTGGTCAAGCACAACCACAAGTTGGTGGGTTGCGACCTGACCGCCGTACGACGGGAGGTCGAGGCGACCGTCGCCCACTTGCGGTCGGCGCTCGGTGAGGAGGCCTGGCAGAAGGGGATGAACCCGGAGCTGCCGGAGGGCGAGGTGCTCGACAATCCGTACCAGTACACGGCGTACAAGTCCGACTCGACCCGCGAGGCGCGTGGCACCATCTTCGGTGAGCACTAGTCGAGCAACAGGAGGACGACAAAATGGCAGGCCGTGGCGCAGGTCCGGACTTCGTCGAGTCGCTGGCTCGTGGGCTGGACGTGCTCGCCTGCTTCGACGTCGACCACCGCACCATGTCGCTCACCGAGGTAGCGGCCGCGGCCGGTCTGGCCCGGCCGACCGCGCGCCGGCTGCTGCTGACGCTGGAGGAACTCGGCTTCGTCCGCACCACCGACGGCTCGTTCCAGCTCACGCCCAAGGTGCTGACGCTCGGCATGGCGTACGTCGGTTCGCTCGGCCTGTGGGACATCGCGAGGCCGCATCTCGAGACGCTGGTCGCACGCACCGGCGAGTCCTCGTCGATGGCACAGCTCGACGGCTCGGACATCGTGTACGTCGCCCGCGTGTCGGTGCCGAAACTGATCGCGTTGCGGGTCGACATCGGGACCAGGTTCCCGGCTGCGCAGACGTCGCAGGGCAAGGTGCTGCTCGCAGCGCTCTCCCCCGATGCGCTCGCCGACGTTCTCGCGCAGCCGAGCCGCGCCGGACTGCCGCCGTACATCGGCCGGACCGCGGAACAACTGCGTGACGAGTTGACCGAGATCCGGGCGCGCGGCTGGGCGCTGGCCGACGAGGAGCTCGCGCCGGGCGTCCGCTCCGTCGCGGCACCGGTGCGCGACGGCACGGGCACCGTGCGGGCCGCGATGAACGTCACCGTGCACGCTGCCGAGACGTCGGTCGACACGCTGCTGCACGACCATCTGCCGTTGTTGCTGCGTACGGCGGGTGACGTCAGCGCGGAGTGGGCCCTGTGGCAGTCGCGCCCGCACGTCGAGGTCGAGCAACGGGACGAAACGACTGCTTGAATGGTGGTATGACTGTTCTCGACTCGCCCATTCCCCGGTTCCATCTCGCGATGCCGGTCGACGACCTGGACGCGGCGCGGCGCTTCTACGGCGAGGTGCTCGGCCTCGAACAGGGCCGCAGCTCCGACACCTGGATCGACTGGAACCTGCGCGGCCACCAGTTCGTCACCCACGTCGCGCCTGAGAAGACGAAGCGCATCCACAACCCGGTCGACGGCCACGACGTACCGGTGCCGCACTTCGGGCTGATCCTGACCGTCGGCGAGTTCCGGACCTTCGCCGAACGGCTGAAGGCAGCCGGCACCGAGTTCGTCATCGAGCCGTACGTGCGGTTCCAGGGCCAGACCGGTGAGCAGTGGACGATGTTCTTCCTCGACCCGGCCGGGAACGCCCTGGAGTTCAAGGCGTTCGCGGACGACTCCCAGGTGTTCGCTGCCTGAGCAGAGAGACTAGGGAGTGATCCAGCCGGTCAGGATCGTCGTACCGGACTGCGTCGTGCAGACCAGGCGGTAGGGAATGTTCGGCGGCGGGCCGAGCACGAAGAACCCGAGTTCGTCGATCTCCGCTTCGGCCAGCTTGCCACCGTCACCGCGGGCCGTGACCGTGCCGACCTCGGGCGGGTCGAGCTGGCCCAGGACGGCGTTCGGCGTCAGCTCGAGCTCGACCGTCCAGCCGTCCGAGGCGAACGTGAGCGACCGCAAGATCGCGCTCTCCGAGCGGATCGCGAGCGCGTCCAGCGGATCCTGTGCGGAGTCGTAGGTGAGCGCCGCCAGTTCGGCGTCGATGGTCCGCCATGCGAAGGCTGCCTTGCCGGCTTCGACGAAGGCGGGCGGAACGTCGTCCGTGGACGCCAGCGCGTCCCGCAGGGCTTCGATCAGCTTCTCGTCGTCGTGCCATTCCGGATCCATCACGGTGCTCTCACCCCCTTGTCCTGTCATCGGGTCCGTCCGCCGCCAGCCGTGCCAGCGCGGGAGTCTGCCGTAGCCGGGTCAGGCAGCGCGACCGGTTCGGGCCGATGCTGCCGATCGGCACCTGGAGCCGCCGGCTGATCTCGTCGTACGGCGCCGGTGGGTCCTGCATCAGCAGCCCGAGCAGCATCTGGCAGCGCCGTGAGAGTTCCGCGAACGCGGTCCGCAGGATCATCTTGCGTTCGTGCCGCAGTACTTCTTCCTCGGCGATCGCCTGCTCGGGGACGTCGGGCGCCTGCTCGAAGTCCACCGGCTCGACCCGGCTGGTCGCGCGGATCAGCCGGAAGCACTCGCGTTGGGTCGTGGTCGCGATCCAGCCCGGCAACGCAGCCGGCTCGCGCAGACCCGGCAGGTGCTCGACCAGCCGCAGCCACACGCTCTGTCCGACGTCGTCGATATCCGGCTGCGCCAGGCGGCATCGCCGGCACACCGAATAGACGAGCGGCGCATACCGCTCCACCAGTTCGTCCCACGCATTCTTATCGCCGTCCCTGGCCCTGGTGACCAGGTCGACGACTGTCGGGTCATCCCGCATGCCGCCCCCTCTCTTCACCGGACCGCTCAGCTATACCTCTCTTACTGGTACAGAGCGATTCGGATGACCGCTGATACATCAAGCCCCGAGTGCAACGAACGAACGACCAGCGGCATCGGCCACCGGATCACCTCGCGTCTCCAGACGAGCCGCGGCGAATGCTGCCGCCAGCGACTGACCGGCCTGCAGGTTCTCGTGCACGGCGAGCATCAAGGGAGCGGTTGCGGGGTCGTTCACCGGTACGACGCTCGCCAGAATGCCGGCCGCGCCCAACGGGATCAGGCTGCTGCTCAAGCCGAGCAACTCGTCCGCGCCGACCGGCTTCGCCAGCCCGGAATCGCAACTGGACAAGACCATTCGGTACGGCGCTCTGCGCAGCCGCTCGAAGTCGTACACGGTCAGCGGCCCGTCGTCGAGCCGCAACGACGAGAACAGCGGACTGTCCGCGCGGAACGTGCCGTGCGCCGCGATGTGCGCGATCCAGGCGCCGTCGAGCTCTCGCAGTACCTTCTCCGCGGTCGCGTCGCCGTCCGCCAGCACTGTGGCGTCCGGGTACTGCTTCGCCAGCTGCATGACCTCGGCGCGGCCCGCGGACAGACCCGGCCCGAGCACCAGCACGACACGACGATCCGACGGCGGCCGCACCTGCCGCGCGCGCAACCAGGTCGCCGCCGACGGCACCACGTTCACGGCTCGATCAGCCAGCGCCGGCACGAGCCCCCACGGCAACGCGTGCAACCTGCCCGGCGGCACCATCACCACGGGCCGATCCCCGAACAGCTCCTGAGCAGACCCAAGAATCGCGTCCCCCAACCGCGCACCCAGCACCTCGAGTGACGGTCCACCTTGCGGTCGACCGTGTGCTCGGGTGTGGGCCAGCCGGCGCAGGCGGAACCGGGAGCGTTCCACCTCGAGTGCTGCGGCGGACAGCGGGCCGACCTCGTGCCGGGTGATCCGCCCGTCCCGCACCACCACCGCGTGCAGCACACCACCAACCTCAACCAGCTCGACAAGCAGGGTCTCGCCGAGCGCCCCCACCAACTCATCAACGTCGAACCGAAGCAACCCGCCCGTCGCCATCATCCCGCCCGCAGCCGTGCCCTTCGCCCCGAGCGCGCCTGCGCCTCCGAGCCTGCTCGCCGCCCCACCCTTCATCCCATCCGCTGCCCCGCGCAGTCCGCTGCCCTGGGCTCGTAGGACTCGGTCTCGGACTGCTTTCTCCAGGCGGCGGCGTTCCTTCTCCAGGGACGGATCGGGTGACCCGTCCAGCCGTCGTACGACGTCCCGCAAGGCCGCGAGCTCGCCGACGAGTTGCTCGTCGTCCGGTGGACGCACCGGCGGCACCCCGAGCGCCGTCGCCCGCCACCGCTCACCCCAACTCAGCAACCGCCGCGGATCGTCGCGCCGCAACGCGTCCCGCAGCGCCAGCTCCGCCAACTCGGCACCATGCCCCGTCGCCAACGCCCGCAACTCGGTCGCGCCCATCGCCAGCCGATGCTCGTCCAACGCATCCAGCCCACGACCGCACGCCGACAACATCCCTCGCACGTCACTCCGCGCCTCGGCCCGCAACGCCTTCCCCAACCACGCCGCACTCCGGGCGATCGGCGGCGCGTCCTTGCTGTGCCGCCCCGCCAACTCCAGCTGACGATCCGCGGCCCGAGCCCGCCCCTCGGCCAACGCCAACCGCCCCGCCAGCAGATGCGCGGCCGACGCCTCCGACGCACCCAACGTATCCAGCCGACCAGCCACCGCGCTGACGCGTCGAAGGAGCCGCTCTCCGCGTTCTCCCGACTGATACCGCGCCTCCAGCAGCACCATCGACGAACGCACCGACCACCATCCCCGGCGCTGCGCCGAGAACAACCGCCGCGCCCGATCCGCCCGCTCCTGTGCCGCCGCCGGATCCCCCGCCGCCAACGCGGCGGTCGCGGCCGCGAACAACAGTTCCCCGCGTTTGGTCGCCGTACCGCCCTCGGCCGCGACGGCCTGATCCATCTCCGCCAGCGCCTCTGTACTGAGCCCGGCCGCGAGCAGTACGCCGCACCGATCGATCGCCAGATCCGGCCACACCACACCGACTGCCGCGAACCGCCGGCCCGCTTCGTCCAGGTACCGCAGCGCTGCGGGCAGATCGCCTCGCGAGTACGCGACCAATCCCCGATTCTGCCGGGCCTCGGCGTACTCGAACTCCTGACCGGTCGCGGCATACAACTTCTCCGCAACCGCGAAATCCGCATCCGCGCGCAACGTGGCGCCCAAAGCGAGTTGGATGAATCCGCGATAGTTCCGCGACCGCGCCTCCCAGACCTGATCGCCCGAACGCCGCAACCGCGTGATCGCGGCCCGCAGATCGTCGAGCGCCTCGCGATGCCGCCCGAGCACCAGCAGTACGTCGGCGCGCCGTAGCAGCACCCGCCCGGTCAGCGCACCGCGGCTGAGGTCGACCGCACGATCGAGCCGCGCCAGACCCTCCCGGCTCCGGCCCGCGCGCCCCAGCGTTGCGCCCAACGTGGCAAGGACATCCGCCTGCCGCTCCGACCGCCCGGAATGCTCCGCCAGCCGCAGCGCGGTGCGCAACTCGCGGACCGCCGTGGTCACGTCGCCGAGCTGCCGCAGACTGATACCCCAGGCCTGGTGCGCGATCGACGCCTCGACCGCCGCCGGCGCACCGGCCAGCAGCGACCGCGCCGACGCGATCGCGTCGTGCGGACGTGACAACGCGAGAGGCAGCAGATTTTCTGCCGCCTCGGCACTCCCCCCTGCCGTCGGCATTCTGGAATAGTATCGGGCATTTCGACTGTCCAGGGGGGATGTAGGGAAATGGAAAATCAAACGACCGAACGAAAGTACATTGCGCAGATCGAGCTGATTCTCAGAGCATTCGAGCGTCAGGTCGAGGTTTTCCCGGAGGACTGGGAGAAGCGGCCGGAGGGGGCCGACTACCTGTACCGCACCGGAGCGGTCCTGGTCCGCGACAAGGACGTCCCGCGAGTGATCGAGCTTTTCCAGGGCGGCCGTCCGGACGACGGCGGGATCGGCGGCGTCACCCGGTTGCTGCTGCCGGACCGCGTGCCACCCGAAGCGCCGGAAGATCGCTCGCTCACCCAACGATTCCTCAAGTACGCCGACCTGCGGCTCGGGCGCGGTGTCGTCACGCCGGAGCACCTGTTCTACGTGACGCCGAGCGTCAGCCCGTGCCCCGCGACCGAGCCCGAGGAGGTCATGCCAGGTACTCCGCCGGACCCGGTGCTGCCCACGCCGTTCCTGTCCGCGGGCGCCGCGGACGGTCGCGGGGTGAAGGTCGTCGTACTCGATGTGGGCTGGTCCGACGCGCCCGCGGCGTACTGGCTGAACGGGGTGACCGGCGATCCGGAGAACGCGTTCGACGGGTCCGGGCACATCAAGCCGTACGCCGGTCACGGGACCTTCATCGCCGGTGTGATGCGGGCGATCGCGCGCAACGTGGAGATCGTGGTGAAGAGTTACTTCACCACGGCCGGCGCGATGTGGGAGTTCGATCTCGCGCAGGCACTGGACGAGATTCTCGACCTGGCGCCCGACATCATCAGCCTGTCGGCGGGCACCAGGACGCGATTCGACCTGGCGCCGCTCGGTCTGGACGTGTTTATCCAGACCCGGCTGAACCGGGTCAACGGCCTCACGCTGGTCGCGGCAGCGGGTAACGAGTCGTCGAGGGACTACTTCTGGCCGGCCGCGTTCCCGGAGGCCATCGGCGTCGGGGCGCTGGCGGACAACGGGCGGGACCGGGCGTCGTTCAGCAACTTCGGTGGCTGGGTCGACGTCTATGCACCGGGCGAGCACCTGGTGAACGCGTTCCTGACCGGCGACTACGAGTGCACCGAACCGCCGAACACCGGCCAGCTTCGCTCGTTCCAGAGCATGGCCCGGTGGAGCGGTACGTCGTTCGCGACGCCGCTCGTGGCCGGTCTGATCGCCGGCCGCATGTCGGTCACCGGTGAGAGCGCCAAGCAGGCGGCCGACGCCCTGCTGGCCTTCGCGCTCACGCAACCCGAGCCGGGCACCGGGCCGGTCCTGCGGGCCGGCGACGCGCTCGGGTCACTCGGCCAGAACTAACGCGCCGACGCGGTGCGGATTTCCGGCCTGGCCGCCCGGACTCTCGCACCGCGTCAGCTCCCCCTCTTGCGTGCCCCCGCGCCGCCCTCCCCCCTGCAGCGGCCCGAAGGCCTCCCCCCACTTCTGCGGAGTCACCCTCGGTGCGGGTTGATACATCCGGTTGTCCGGAAAGTTTTCAACGGCTGGGCGGCTGCGGGTGCTCACAAAGGAACGGTGCCCGGTGACCGCCGGAGTGGTAGCTGTACTGCTTGCCACCGGCCTCGAGGACTGTCCGGTTCCCCGGCACCAGCGCCTGGGTGTAGCGCATCCCCGGCTCCGGGCAGCCGAGGCTGCCGTCCGGCCAGGTGACGTCCTCGGAGCTGACGACTGACACCTCTGCCGCATCCACGCCCAGCCGCTTGGTGAGATCAGCCTTGGCTTGATCGACCACACTTCCACCCGGCTCGGAACTATTGCTACTGCTACTGCTGCTCGGCGTCATCGACGGTTGTCCTCCAGTCACGGATTCATTGCCACACGCAACCAAAAGTACGGCTGCCGCCAGCACGATCGTCACACTGCGCATCATGATCACCTCCCACAGTAGACGTCTCCCCCAGCCGATTCGTTGCAGACCTTTTGTTCAAGTTCTGTTTGCCGTCCGGCAGCCGTCGGCGTGGAGGATCGCGGGCAACGTCCCGTCCACGTAGTCAGCAGGAGTCAAGCCATGTCTGTCGATCGTCGTTCCGTCCTCCGAGGTGCCGCCGTCGGCGCCGCCGGGGTCGGCTTCACCACCGTCGGCGCCGTGCCGACGCTCGCCGAGGCCGCGCCGGCCTCGCACGGCGACCGTTCGCCGTTCCCGCAGCACAAGCCCTTCCCGCCGCTGCTGGACGACCCGAAGGGTCTCCTGGCACTGCCCGCCGGCTTCAAGTACAAGGTCGTCACCAAGGCCGGTGAGACCAAGCTGAAGAGCGGCCAGGCGACGCCGAACGCCCACGACGGAACCGCCGTGTTCAGCACCGGGAACCACTACCGGCTGATCCAGAACCACGAGATCAGCAGCGCCGGCGAGCTCGGCGTACCGCAGATCGAAGGCACCGTGTACGACACCGGCGTCGGCGCGGCCGGCGGCTGCACCGTCATCGACGTCGACAAGGACGGCACCAACCTCGGCGAGTGGGTCGGTATCTCCGGCACGCTGACGAACTGTGCCGGCGGCCCGACGCCGTGGGGCACGTGGATGACCTGCGAGGAGACCGAGAACAAGGCCAACGGCACCACCCGGCTGAAGGACCACGGGTACGTCTTCGAGGTCTGGGGCGACGGTAAGACCGCGCACCCGGTGCCGCTGAAGGCGCTCGGCCGCTACGCCCACGAGGCGCTGGCGATCGACGAGGACCGGACCCACATCTACCTGTCCGAGGACGCCTCCGGCCCGAACGGCACCTTCTACCGCTGGTCGGCGCCGCGCGGCTACAAGCTCGGCCCGCGCAGCTGGCAGGACCTGCAGAACAAGGACTTCGGCACCCTCGAGGCGCTGGCCATCCTCGGTGACGACGGCAAGCCGATCCCCGACGTCGCGTACCTGACGTCGGCCCAGCTGCTCCGCCCGTTCCGGGTCGCCTGGGTTCCGGTACCGGACCGCGACGGCACCACGACGTCGGTGCGCAAGCAGTTCACCGACGGCCAGATCACCCGCGGCAAGAAGTTCGAGGGCGTCTACGGCACCAAGCAGGGCGTGTACGTCGTGAACTCGTACGCCGAGTCCGGCACCGCCGACCTGCCCACCGACGCGGTCCCGCACGACGGCATGGTCTGGTTCTACAACTACGACGCGAAGACCATCCAGCTGGTCACCTACTTCCCGGAGAACGCCGCCGCGAACTCCCTCGAGTCGAAGTTCCAGGACCTCAACTTCGACGGCCCGGACAACGTCACCGTGACGCCTTGGGGTTCGCTGATCCTCGCCGAGGACGGCCAGGCCAGCAGCCACGTGCTGAGCGCGACGCCGGGCGGCCCGACGTACGCCGTCGCCCGGAACATGCTGAACGACTCCGAGTTCACCGGCCCGACGTTCTCCGCGGACGGCAAGGTGCTCTTCGTCAACATCCAGACGCCGGGCATCACGCTGGCCATCACCGGCCCGTGGCGCGACTACCTCGGCTGAGCCCTGCCCCTCTTCGAACGCGACCTTGAGCACCCACCAACCATTTTCATCACCATCATTTGGTTGATCGGTGCTCAAGGTCGCCGCTCCGTGGTTGGCCGGAGCCCAAGGTCGCGCCACTCCGCGGGCGTTACCGGGGTTGGTTGAGGAGGACGATCTCGCAGTCGTAGTGCTGGGAGGCGGTCATGTGGCCGCGGAACCAGAGGAGCGGTACGCGGTTCGGGTCGCCGGGAGCCACGATCGGGCGGAGGTTGTCGGCGGTCGAGTTCTCCGTTACCGGTGTCCACGTCCACGTCGTCCCGGCGTCCGCCGTACGGGCGTGGAAGATCTCGTGGTGCTTCAGTGCGGCGCCGTCGCGTGGGTCGATCGGGGTGGAGACGAAGAGCGAGTCGAGGTCGTACGGGTCGATCGCGACCAGGCCGGTGTAGTCGTTCTCGTGCGGCAGGAGACCGTGCCCGGCCTTGGCCAGTTGATGTACCTGCCAGGTCCCGCCCGGAGCGAGGCGCGCATAGAAGAAGCGGTGATCCGGCACCGGATGCTGCCGCGCGAAGGCGTCCTCCGGCTGCGCGGGAGTGTCGTGCCGGGCCAGCAGGATCGCCGCGAGGGTGCCGTCGTCGGCGCGGCGGATGTCGACGGTCCAGCAATGCGTCATCGGCTCGCCGTCCCAGACCGAGTCCGCCGCGAGGACCGTGGTGAGTTCCACCTGCGACGGTGCGTCGGCGTCCAGCGCGACCTCGTCCACCACGGTCCCGTCGGTCCGGTGCAGCGCGCCGGCCTCCAGGTACCCGTGGTAGATCGAGTTGTTGTAGTCGCGCGGATGGTGATCCGTCGTGATGAGATCCACGCGCGTCGGCGTCGACACGTAGCGGGTGTAGCCGTTGACGTAGCCGACCTTCGGGCGGGTGAAGAGCTTCCCGGCGTACGTCCAGGTATCGCCGTCGTCGTCGGACACCAGTGCGCACGGGTCGTCGTTGACCGCTCTCGCGAAGCAGTACAACCGGCCGTCGAGTTCGTGCAGGTTCGAGTACGTGACGCCGCGGCCGCCGGTGAACTCGCTCCAGTCGAACGTCTGCTCCGGACCCCACTTCCGCGGATCGCCCGGCTCGCTGACCCGCCACCGCGTCAGGTCGTCGGTCTTGTGCTTCGTGTACACGGCCAGCCAGCGCCCGTCCCTGCGTCGCCACAACGCCGGCACATCATGATCGTCGGCCTCGAACCGCTCATGCAGTACGACGACGTCCGCCGAACCGGTGTCCAACTCCACGACGGTCAGCTCGACATTGCCTGCCCGCGCGTCTCCCCCAGGCCCCTCCGGAGCCGCGATCGACCCGACGACGAGCACTCCGCCGTCCGGATCCACCACCGCCCGCTCGTCCTGGAACCAGCACCACGCACCGTTGTCGTTGATCACCCGAGCCGCATCCATGGCCACCCAGTGTGGCAGGGAACCGACGCTATGGGTAAGCGCTTGCCAGCATGTGGTCAGATGAGACGACGGCTCCTCGCATCGCCAGCGGTGCGAGGATCGGGGTATGCCGATCGACCAGCACCTTCTGCTCGCGTTTCTGCTGACCACGACCATCGCGATGATCACGCCCGGACCGGACATGCTGTTCATCCTCGGCTGCGGGATGCGCAGTGGTCCGCGGGCCGGTCTGCTCGCGACCGCCGGGGTGGCGACGAGTGAGGCCGTGCACGTCGCGGTGGCCGCGGCCGGGTTGGCCGCGTTGTTCGCGGCGGTGCCGGTCGCGTTCACCGCGGTGCGGATCGTCGGTGCGGCGTACCTGGTCTATCTCGGCGTACAGATGATCCGGCACCGCAACGACGCCGTCGACGACGGGCCGGCCGGCGACGCCGCGATGTCCGGACGGAAGGCGTATCTGACCGGGCTGACCACAAACCTGCTGAACCCGAAGATGGTCACGTTCACGATCGCGTTCCTGCCGCAGTTCGTGGTGCCGTCCCACGGGCAGGTGTGGCTGCAGTTCGCGGTGCTCGGCGCGATCCTGATCGTGCTGGAGTTCCTGGTCGACGGGACGGTCGGCCTGCTGTCCGGGCGGATCGGGAACTGGCTGCGCACCCGCCGTACCGCCCGGCGCCGGATCGACACCGCCACCGGCGGCATCTTCATCGGACTCGGCGTCCGCCTCGCCCTCCTGCGCTAAACGAGGTTGAAACCGCCGGTCCAGGATGCCTTCTCGCCGACGGCGAGGGTGAGCTGAAGGAAGCCGGCCGCTTCGAGCTCACGGGCGCGCTTCAGGGCACCGGCGTCGACCGCCTTCAGGCCACCGGCGGAGACGATCCCGGCCAGCTGCGCCTTGGCGTCCGCGTCGTCACCCGCGATCAGAACGGTCGTCGGCGCCTCGCCGGCCTTCCCGGTCGCGACGGTCGCTGCGAAGTTGGTGTTGAACGCCTTCAGCACCGTGGAGTACGGGAGCCGCGTGGCGAGCTCGGCGGCCGCGGAGCCGTCCGCGGGGACCACCAGCGAGTCGAAGGTCTCGAAGTTCAGCGGGTTGCTGATGTCGACGACAACCTTGCCGGCCAGCTGGTCGGCGCGGTCGGCGAGCACCTGGTCGTACGCCGGGTACGGCGTCGCGAGGATCACGACGTCGCCGGTGACCGGCTTGTCCTTGTCGGTGGAGTTGAACAGCTCGACGGTGTTGCCGCCCTTGGCGACGACGGCCGCGATCGCCTGTCCCATGTTCCCGCTGCCGATGATGCTGACGTGCGCCATACTCGCTCCTTTTGGTTGTACCTTCAACCATCACGATAGCGCAGAATAGTTGTAGCTACAACCATGTGTGGCAGAATGTTTTCCGTGAGCACACGGTGGCTGGACGACGCGGAGATGACGGCCTGGGTGCGGCTGGCCGCCGTACTCGAGCTCCTGCCCGGTGTCCTCGACTCGCAGCTGCGACGGGACGCCGAGCTGACGCACTACGAGTACTACGTGATGGCGATGCTGTCCGAGGCGCCGAAGCGGACGCTGCGGATGACCGCGCTGGCGCAGCGGACGAATGCCACGCTCCCCCGGCTGTCGCATGTTGTGAAGCGCCTCGAGGACCGCGGCATCGTCGAGCGGTTCCCCTGCCCGGAGGACGCCCGCGCCACCAACGCGCGACTGACCGCGGCCGGCTGGAAGAAGATCCGCGCGACCGCACCCGGCCATGTCGAGACGGTCCGGCAGCATGTGGTCGACGTACTGACGCCCGAGCAGATCGCCCAGCTCGCCGACATCACCGGCGCGATCCTCGAGTCGGTCGACCCCGAGGGCAACCTCAGCGCTGTGTATCGCCGCTGAGGCCGAGCAGCACCTTCGACGCGACCGCGCGGTCGGTCACAATCACGTCGCCTCGAGAAGGTCCTTCAAGCGGGCGAGGTCCTTGTTGTTCGCCCGCCGCATCGCCGCCGCCATCAACGGCCCCGCGACTCCGGCGAACCCGCTCGGCTCACCGCGGTTCCGCAGCGTCATCCGGGTCGCCGCCTCCCCCACCGGCGACCACTCGTAGCTGGTCTCCATCGGGAACGGTCCCTGCGCCGTCCGCATCACCAGCCGCCGGCCCGGGACCAGTTCGACCACGTCATAGGTGTAGGCCAACCGCCGCCCCAGGAAATGCGCGACGAAGTCCATCCGCGATCCCACCTCGACGGGTGGGTCCGTCTGCCACACCACCGACTCGATGTTCGCGTACCACTGCGGCGCGTTGGACGGATCCCCGACGTACTCCGCCACCGCCTCCACCGGCCGCTCGATCACGATCTCGGTCAGTACGTCGACTGTCATGGCTCCTCCTGGATTCGAATGTATCGCCGCGGCCGCGGACGACTCCGTCCGAGTAAGGGGAGGAACTGTCATGAGCAACACACTCGGGCCACAGCGGAAGCGGACCACCGCCGTACGGCGGAACACACGGCGCGCGATCGTCACCATCAACATCACCGAGGCCGTCGTCGCCCTGCCGTGTCTTGTCGCGGCATACGGCCTTGCCGAGCGACTCGTCGCGGTCCAGGAGACCGCCGGACCGCACCACGTCGCGAGCCAGTCGGTCGCGCACCTCGCGATCACGCTGAACATGAGTCTGCTGATCGTCGGCGCCGCCGCCGGGGCGGTCGGCAGCGTGATCCAGCAGAGTATGGCGTTCGCTCGCAACGCCGCGCCGGATCATCCGGCCGCGTGGTACGTCATGCGGCCGCTCTGGTCGGCCCTGCTCGGCTCGGTGTCGGTCATCGCCGTCAACACCGGTCTGCTCAGCATCGGCGACGACAGCACATCCAGCGCCGCGATCGCCGTACTCGTGCTGACCGGCTGCCTGGCCGGCCTGTTCACCGATCAGGTCCTGCGCCGCCTCCGCGGCATGCTCGACCGCGGCGCCCGGACCAGAACCAGCTAGCGCACTGACTCAGGGGGAGAAACGAATGGCCACGACGTACAAGATCCATCCGGCGATCGGCATCGCCCGGGTCGGCAACAGTCCGGACGAGTTCTTCGTCGGACCGGAGCACCTCGGCGAGCGACCGGAACCACCGGGCGGATTCAAGGACGCCCAGTGCCGCGTCAAACGGCAGGCGGCACGCTTCCGGATCTTCGCGCACCACGACGACGGCAGCGTGGACGAGATCGACGACGCCTCCGCCGAGATCTCGTGGACCGTTCACCTGGTGAACGCCAAGGCCGCGCACCCGAACCGCGGCAACAGCGAGCCGATCGGTCAGCTAGCGATCGACCCGGGCCCACGAACCCTGACCGGGCCCGACCAGCGGGAGCTCTTCGACACCGGCACGATCGACTTCTCCGGACAGCCGTCGGTGACCGTACCGCTCGGCGAGATCCGCAGCGACGACGACAACCACCTGCTCGTCCTCGGCGGGCACGGCGCCGCCGCGTCACCGGCCGGCAACGTGATCGGCAGCTTCTGGGGAAACGCCGGCTGGTACGACGACGTGTCGGACGGACCGGTGACCGCGACGATCACCTTGCGCTCGGACAACTCGACGCCACCGGTCGAGAGCGCCTGGGCAATCGTCGCGCCGCCGAAGTTCGCCCCGCACCAGGACAGTGTGACCACGCTCTACGACCGGGTCCTGCAGCACATGATCGACCTCGGACTCGTGCCGGCGCCGACCACGACGTCGTACACGAACGACGTCTATCCGATCCTGCAGCGCGCCCGCGACATGCGCTGGGTGGAAGGGATCTTCGGCGCGCACAGCTGGCCGGATCCGGTGACGTCGCAGCCGCTCGTCGACGCGATCTTCGCGCGGCTGCGACCGCCCGGCGACATGCCCAGGCTCAACGGCGGCGACTCCGCGCTGACGCCGACCCAGTACGCACACATGCAGCGGTGGCAGGCCGGCAATTACGCCGCGGACTGGACCGGCGTACCGGCGCCGCAGACCGACCTGACCCCGGACGGTATGGATCGCGCGGCCCTCGAGGCCTGTGTCGGCGGCGCGTTCTTCCCCGGTATCGAGGCCGGCGGGCTGTCCGCGGGCGACCGGCCGATCATCGAGACGTCGTACGCCGCGGCGTTCCGGATCTCGTCCACCGCCGGCACGATCAGCCAGGCGATGGCGCTGCCGTGGCACGCCGACTTCAAGGCGTGCGGTGACAACTGGTGGCCGGTGCCGCGACCGAACGACGTGATCGCGCAGGACACCGGCAGCCAGGCCCGCTGGGATCGTGACGTCACGAGCATGGACGACATGGTGACGCTGTGGCACACCCTCGGGTTCGTCGTCGAGCAAGGGGCCGAGCACGTCGAGGTCGAGCACTGCGACGAGTCGTCCATCACGCTGCTCACGCCGGAGTTACGTTTCATCGACGTACCGCAGGGGCCGATGGGCATGGTGCGCGAGGCCGCGCTGGCGATCAGCTTCGAGGTGCTGTCGCCCGGATCCGCCGTCACCCTCGACTACGCGCCCGGAGGTACGCCGGCGCATCCCCAGTTGGTCGCCGCCACTACTTCGGTCGCGGTCGGACCGACCGCGCCCAACGGTGTGGCGACCGCTCGGCTGTGGGTCGTGTACAGGACCGGCGTGGCGCCGTCCTCCATCCCGCCGCAGGTACTCACGGTCCGCGAAGCCGCGTCCGGTCAGACCTGGGACGTGACTGTCACCGGCAACACCGTTGCGCGCAAGACGGCGGCCACCGCACTGGTACTCGACCGCTCGGGCAGCATGAGTGAGGACCGCGGCGACGGCCAGAGCAAACACGTGGCACTAAAGCAGGCCGCGAACATCTTCGTCGACCTGATGCTCGAAGGCGACGGCGTCGGCATCGTCCGCTACAACGAGGACGCGCAGCCGTTGCAGTCCGTTCTCGAGCTCGGCGCGGGCGGGCTGTCCGATCTGAACCGCAACGCGACCCACGACACGATCAACGGCACCGGCCTCGATCCGCAGGGCGCGACCTCCATCGGCGACGGCATCTTCGAGGGCCGCGCGCTGCTCGACGCGGCACCGCCGTACGACGTGAAATCGCTGGTCGTGCTCACCGACGGCATCGAGAACAGTCCACGCCTGATCTCCGACGTCGCCGCGCAGATCAACGAGCGCACGTACGCCGTCGGGCTCGGGCAGCCGCAGAACATCAGCGTGCCCGCCTTGCAGACGATCTCCGGCAACAACGGCGGGTACCTGCTGGTGACCGGCGCGATCACCACCGACAACAGGTTCCTGTTGCAGAAGTACTTCCTGCAGGTGCTGGCGGGGATCAGCAACGCCGAGGTGGTGCTCGACCCGGACGGCGAGCTGAGTGCCGGTGCGGTGCACCGCATCCCGTTCCAGCTCTCCGACGGGGACTCGGGTGTGGACGTCGTACTGCTGACACCACGTCCGGAGGCCGTCGACTTCCGGCTCCAGACGCCGAACGGTCTGCTGATCGAACCGTGGCGGGCGCAGGCGGAGCCGGCGATGCGGTACGTGACCGGCGACGGCGTCGCGTACTACCGGATCACGCTGCCCGTCCAGCTCCGGCCGGGCCGTTTCGACCAGGCCGGGACCTGGCACGCGTTACTGACGATCGGGCGACCGCATACCGGGAGGACCCCTGATGACTCCGATGGCGTCGACCTGTCGATCCTCCGCGGCCGCGCCAACCAGCCGGTGCGATCGGCCCCACCCGCGCGGCGCCCGTTCGA
The DNA here is from genome assembly GCF_004366005.1 of Kribbella sp. VKM Ac-2566. Taxonomy (NCBI): domain Bacteria; kingdom Bacillati; phylum Actinomycetota; class Actinomycetes; order Propionibacteriales; family Kribbellaceae; genus Kribbella; species Kribbella sp. VKM Ac-2566. Next base: position 543,117 of record NZ_SODT01000010.1, read on the forward strand.
GTTCGAGCGCGCCTTCGCCGTCGCGAACGAGCCGATCGAGGGTGAGCAGCCCGGGCGGCGTGGTCTTCCGTACAGCCTGGTGGTGCACTCCTACTCGAACGTGTCGCTGCGCGCCACGGCCGACCAGCGATCCTTCGAGCCCGGCGCCTTGGTGACGATCAACGCGACGCTCACACAGTCCGGCGTACCGGTCGACGGCGAGCCTTCTGTGTGGGCCGACGTGACGCGCCCTGACGGATCGCCGGCAACGCTCGTTCTGGATCAGGTTGCGGCCGGTGAGTTCGCGGCAAGCTTCGGTACGGCATTGCCTGGTGTCTACCGGATCCGCGTGCGCGCTCGCGGACGTACTCGCGTGGGACGGCCGTTCACCCGGGAACGTACGCTCACGACGGCGGTGTGGCGGGGCGGCGACACCCCACCGACTACTCCTGGCGGTGATGCGTTCTGCGAGTGGTTGTCGTGCCTGTTCAAGGACGGGGTCATCGACGAGAAGCTGATCGAGCGGCTGCGGCGGCTCGGGTTCGACCTCGACGCACTCCGCAAGTGCCTGCGCGGTTGCGGCTGCTGACCATGCTCGACGTGGTCGACATGGTCGACATGGTCACGGCGTACGACGTCGTTGTCGCCGGCGGAGGTCCCGCCGGCGCAGCGACCGCCCTGCGGCTGGCTGGTTCTGGGTTCTCCGTCGCGTTGCTGGAACGCAGTCGCTTCGACCGGCCGCGCGTCGGCGAAACGCTTGCCCCGAGCATCCAGCCGCTGTTGCAGGGCCTCGGGGTCTGGGAGCGGTTTGTTGCCTTGGGCCCCTTGCCGTCGTGGGGCACGCGGAGCATCTGGAGCAGCACGGCACCTGCTGCGCATTCGCATCTCGAAACTGGTTACGGCAGCGGCTGGCATGTTGATCGCCGGTTGTTCGACCGGATGCTGTGCGACGCGGCAGCCGCAGCCGGAACATCTGTGTCCCTCGGCACGTCCCTCATCGACTCCCGGTACGACGGCAGGTGGCAACTCACCTGCTCCAACGGCCACCGCCTGACTGCGCGAGTCCTGATCGACGCGACCGGCCGCTCGGCCACCATCGGGCGGTCGCTCGGCGCGCGGCGGATCGCCTTCGACCGCCTGGTCGGGATCACCGCTCAATGGAGCGGCGTGGATGTCTCAGCCGAGCAGTACCTGCTGATCGAGTCGGTCCCCGACGGCTGGTGGTACACGGCGCCGCTTCCCGGGCACGTGATGGTCGGCATGCTCATGACCGACGCCGACATCTGCCGCCACCACAACCTCGCCGCTTCAGCGCCCTGGCGCAACCACCTCGAATCCACCACAGCAACCGCACTCCGCGTCGACACCGCAACATGCTTGCCGACCACGCCGCGGGTGTACTCGGCTGCCAGTCATCGGCTCGTCCGGCCCGGTGACATCCGCCCCTGGCTCGCAGTCGGTGACGCCGCCCTCGCCGTCGACCCCATCTCAGGCAGCGGCGTACCCCGAGCCCTCCGCACCGCCGAAGCCGCCGCAACAACAGCCGCCCGCCTACTGACCCACCCCGCCGACGCGATCCCCCTCACCACCTACGAGTCCACCCGAAACACCGAGTGCACCACCTACCTCTCCACCCGAGCCGACTACTACGCCATAGCCCTCCCCCACCCAACCCCCTTCTGGACCCGCCGACAACTCCCCACCCCAGCCTGAGCCCCGGCCCTGTTCACCGAGTCGTGGAATACGGTTGTGAACACGCCGCCCGCGCGGACCAGGATCCACGACTCGCGGTTTCGGACATGAACCAAACGCCACGACTCGACGCACATGGGCGTCAAACGTGCAGCGTGGGGTGGTAGATGAGTTCCTGGGTGTTGCCGTCGAGGGTGCGGGTCTCGAGCAGGTCGAGGTCGAAGTCGGCCGCTCCTCCGAAGATCGGATCCGCCCCGGTCTGTCCGGTGATCACCGGGAACACCGTCACCTGCACGCGATCGACCAGGCCGGCGGCCAGCAGCGCCCGGTTCAACGACAAGCTGCCGTGCGACCGCAACGGTACGTCGGACTCTTCCTTCAGCCGGGCAACGATCTCGACCACGTCACCGCTCACCACCGTCGCGTCCGGCCAGTCGAGCGGCTCCCGCAACGTGCTCGACACCACCGTCGCCGGCAACTCTCGCATCCGCATGACCCACGCATCCCGAACCTCGTCACCCTCGGCGCTCGCCGCCAGCATCTCCGCATGCGCCCGATACGTGGTGGCGCCGAACACCATCCGCGCATCTCCGCCGTACAAAGCCAGCCGCCGCTCGAGAAACTCCGGCCCCTGCTTCCCCCAATACCCACCCCAGTCCCCGTTGTGCGCCCCGAACCCGTCAAGACTGGAAAAGACATCGAACGTATAGGTAGCAGTCATCACGCTCTCCTCAGGTACGCCGGCCGCTCTCGGCAGCAGCCGCTCACCCCTACCACGAACTCCCCACACCCGATCCGACACCGATGCGCTCGGTCAGCGGAAGTCGCGGGATTTGGTGCGGGCGGCCAGGGGGAGGCGTTGGAGGTGGTCGGCGGAGAGGTTGGTTACTTCGCCGGCGCGTTCTACGCGGCCGCGGATGATCATGGCGGCGGCGTTGCGGGCCACGGCGGCGTGGCGGTGCCAGCAGCCGACGGTGATGACGATGTTCGCCATGCCGGTCTCGTCCTCGAGGTTCATGAACGTGACGCCGGAGGCGGTCGCGGGGCGTTGGCGGTGGGTGACCACGCCGGCGACCCGGACGCGGGCGCCGTTCGGGGCCGCCTTCAACTCGGCCGCCGACAGGATGCCGTCGGCGCGGAGCCGGTCGCGGACCCGTTGCATCGGATGGCTCTCGGTGGTGATCGAGGTGGACCACAGGTCCGCCATATCGGCCTCGATGTCGCTCATCCCGGGCAACGTCGGCGGCGGACCCGCCGCGGTGATCCCGGCCAGCTGCCCCGGACGCTCCTCGGCCGCCCGGCCCGCTTCCCACAAGGCCTGCCGCCGGTCGAGCCCGAAGCAGTCGAACGCCCCGGCGGTCGCCAGCGCCTCGACCTGTGCTGCGGTGATCCCGGTACGCCGGACCAGGTCGGCCATCTCGGTGAACGGCCCGCCCCGCTCCCGCTCCTCGACGATCAGCTTCGCGCCCTTCTCCCCCACGGTGCGTACTTCGGACAACCCGAGCCGGACCGCGAACGCACCGTCCCGCCGATGCACCGTGGTGTCGAACGGCGCCTTCGGATCGAACGGACCCACCAACGGCTGCGGGTCCGCCAAACACTCGTCCATCCCGGTCGGCCCGGTCCGCTCCTGCCCTTCGACCAGCAGTTCGAGCCCCGCGTCCACCCCGGAGAGATGCAGGTGCGGACGCCGTACCTCGACGCCGTGCCGGCGGGCGTCGGCGACCAGGGACTGCGGTGAGTAGAACCCCATCGGCTGCGCCCGGAGCAGGGCGGCCAGGAACGCGGCCGGGTAGTGCAGCCGCAGCCACGTGCTGGAGTAGACGAGCAGCGCGAAGCTGATCGAGTGCGACTCGGCGAATCCGAAGTTCGCGAACGCCTCGATCTTGGCGTAGATCTCGTCGGCCAGTTCCCCGGTGATCCCGTTGCCCGCCATCCCGGCGTACAGCTTGTCCTTCAGCGACGAGATCTTCTCGATCCCGCGTTTGGAGCCCATCGCGCGGCGCAGCAGATCGGCCTCGTCGCCGTCGATCTCGCCGACCGCCATCGCCATCTGCATCAGCTGCTCCTGGAACAACGGCACGCCCATGGTCCGCTCCAGCACCGGTTCCAGCTTGGGATGCAGGTAGGTGATCGGCTCCTCGCCGGTCCGGCGGCGGATGTACGGATGCACGGCGCCGCCCTGGATCGGGCCGGGCCGGATCAGCGCGATCTCGGTGACCAGGTCGTAGAACCGCCGCGGTTTCAGCCGCGGCAGAGTCGCCATCTGCGCCCGGGACTCCACCTGGAACACGCCCACCGAGTCCGCGTGGCAGAGCTGGTCGTAGACCCCGGCCTCCTCCCGCGGGATCGTGTGCAGCTCCCACGACTCCCCGAGCTGCTCGCGGACCATGTCCAGGCAGTACTGCAGCGCGGCCAGCATGCCGAGCCCGAGCAGGTCGAACTTCACCAGCCCCATCCACGCGCAGTCGTCCTTGTCCCACTGCAGGACCGTGCGCTTGTCCATCCGGGCGTGCTCGATCGGCACCACCTCGCCGACCGGACGCTCGGTCAGCACCATCCCGCCGGAGTGGATCCCCAGGTGCCGCGGGAACTTCAGCAGCTCGGTCGCCATCCCCACCACCTGCGGCGGGATGTCGTGCTCGGTCGAGGTGATCTCCGGGCTCCAGCCGTCCACCTGTTTCGACCACGCATCCTGCTGACCGACGGAGTACCCGAGGGCCTTGGCCATGTCCCGGACGGCGGACTTCGGGCGGTAGGAGATCACGTTCGCCACCTGGGCCGCGTTGTGCCGGCCGTATTTCTCGTAGACGTGCTGGATCACCTCCTCGCGGCGTCCGGAGTCGAAGTCGACGTCGATGTCCGGCTCCTCGGCGCGCGTGGTGGCCAGGAACCGCTCGAACGGAAGGTTGTAGAGGATGCTGTCCACCGCGGTGATCCCGAGCGCGTAGCAGACCGCGGAGTTCGCCGCCGATCCCCTGCCCTGACAGAGGATCCCGTTGTCGTGCGCGAACTTCACGATGTCGTGCACGATCAGGAAGTACCCCGGGAAGCCCTTCTCCTCGATGACGTCGAGCTCCCGCTCCAGCCGCTCGTACGCATCCGGGCGCGCCGCGCGCGTCCCGTACCGCCGGGCGGCGCCATCGAAGGTCAGGTGCCGCAACCACGACATCGGGGTGTGACCGTCGGGCACGTCGCGCAGCGGCAGCTTCGGTTTCGCCCGGGCGAGGTCGAACGCGAGCTGGTCCGCCAGCGTCACCGAGCGCGCCACCGCCCCGTCGTACCGCTGGAAGCGGGCGGTCATCTCCGCGCCGGAGCGCACGAACGCCATCCCGCTCGACGGCAGCCAGCCGTCCATCGCGTCCAGGTCGCGACGGGCCCGTACGGCGGCCAGCGCGGCAGCCAGCTTGTGCTGGGCCGGGGTCGCGTAATGAACGTTGTTCGTGGCAACTACCGGGAGGCCGCGGTCGGCGGCCAGGTCGGCCAGGACCCGGTTCCGCGTGGTGTCGGCGGGGACGTGATGGTCGATCAGCTCGACAACCACCCGGTCCTTGCCGAACAGTGCGGTCAGCCGGTCCAGCTCGCGTCCGGCCGCCGCCGGGCCGTCGGCATGCCCGCCGAGCTCCAGCGCCTGCCGGACCAGTCCCTTACGGCATCCGGTCAGGATGACCCAGTGGTCACGACCCTTGGCAGCCAACCGCTCCAACGAGTAGACCGGCTTCCCCTTCTCCCCACCGGCCAGCTGCGCCTCGGTGATCTCACCGGCCAGCCTGTGGTACCCCTCCTGCCCCTCGGCCAGCACCAGCAGATGACTGCCTTCAGGATCCGCCACCCCGTTCTGCGGGCCGGTCAGCCCCAGCGACAGCTCCGCCCCGAACACGGTCGGCAGCGAGTACGCCGCCGCGGCCTCGGCGAACCGGGCCGCGCCGTAGAACCCGTCGTGATCGGTCAGCGCCAGCGCGTGCAGCCCCTGCCGGACGGCGGCCTCGACCAGGTCCTCCGGTTGCGAGGCGCCGTCCAGGAAGGAGAAGTTCGAGTGGACGTGGAGCTCGGCGTACGGCACCGAATGTTCCGGCCTGGCGGCCAGAGTCTTCGAAGGCACATACGGCCCACGATGCTGCGACCACGCAGGGCTGTCCCCGCCGTCGCCCGTGACCGGACGGCCGCCGTGGCTGCCCGGGCGCGAGCGGTCCGACAGCTTGCGCTCCAGCTCCGACCACTTGATCGGCGGATTGTCGTAGCCCATGCGCCACTCCCGAACATCACCTAGAACCATATTAGAACATAGGTTCGACCGGCGCCCCGAACCCCGGGAGGTAGCCTGCTGGTAAGTCGAGGGGACGCGGCGGGTGGACGAGCACACGGACAACCTCACCCTGGCGCGGCAGGCCTGTACGGCAACGGACTGGGCCACCGCCGCGGCGCTCTTCGACGTGGTCGCGACCGAGCGGCTCACCGCGGACGATCTCGCCGCGTACGCCGACGCCGCGTGGTGGCTCGGCCGGATCGAGGACACCCTGCGGCTGAACGCCGCTGCGTGCGACGCCTTCCTGGCCGGCTCCCGGCCGGTCGAGGCCGCATGGACCGCCATGGTGCTGGGCATCTTCCACCTGGGACGCGGCGACGAGCCACAGGGCATGGGCTGGATCGGCCGCGCCGGACGTCTGCTGCAGGGAGTACCCGAGTGCAAGGTGCACGGATACCTGCTGCACCTGACGGAGGTGGAGGCGAACCTGCAGGCCGGCCGGCCCGGGGCGGCGGCGGAGGCGGCCCGCCGGACACAGGATCTCGGCCGCTGGCTCGGCCAGCCCGACCTGGTGGCTCTGGGCCTGAACGGCGAAGGCCGCGCCCTGATCAGGTCCGGCCAGGTGGCCGACGGGCTGAAGTTGCTCGACGAGGCGATGGTCACCGTCCTGGACGGCCGGCTCGACCCGTTCGCATCGGGCACCCTCTACTGCCACACCATCGCGACCTGTCACGAGGTCGCCGACATCCGCCGGATGAGCCGCTGGATCGGCCTGACCGAGCAGTGGCTGGCCGGCTTCCCCGCCGCCGTCGCGTTCGGAGGCTTGTGCGCGGTGCACCGGGCCCAGCTTCAGTTGCTCCGCGGCGAGTGGGACGAGGCCGAGCGAACCGCGCTGCGGGTCGCGGCAGACCTGGACGTCAACCGGATCGACTACGCCGCGGAGGCCTGGTACGTGGTAGCCGAGGTACGCCGGTTGCGTGGCGACCCGAGCGCCGCCGATGCGTACGACGAGGCACATGCCCGCGGGCGGGACCCGCAGCCGGGACGTGCCCTCTTGCAGCTCCGGAAGAACCAGCCCGTGGCCGCCGCGACGGCGGTTCGCTCGGCCGTGGCCGCAGCCGGCCCCGACCCATTGCGGCGGGCCCCGCTCTGGTCTGCCGCGGTCGAGATCGCGATCGCCGCGGGCCGGCTGGACGATGCGTCGGACGCAGCCTCGGAGCTGGCAGCGACGGCATCGAGGTACGCCACGTCGGGGCTCGAGGCGATGGCAGCCACGGCACACGGCACGGTGCTGCTGGCCAAGGATCGCGCTGAGGAGGCACTTCCCGTACTTCGCGACGCGTGCCGGCGCTGGCACGAACTCGGCGCGGCGTACGACGCGGCCGCGATCTGTGTCCGGCTCGCTGTCGCGTATCGGGCGCTCGGCGACGAGACGTCCGCCGCCGCGGAGGTCGCGCGGGCCGAGACGACATTCGAGCGACTGGGAGCCTACCGGCAGCCACCAGGCTCGCCCGACAGGTTGACCGGACGCGAGTGCGAGGTGCTGGCACTCGTGGCCGACGGCCGCTCCAACCGGGAGATCGGCCAGGCGCTGCACATCAGCGACCGCACGGTCGCGCGGCACCTGACGAACGCCTTCCACAAGATCGGTGTCGCCTCGCGGACGCAGGCCGCGCGCTACGCCATCGACCACGGGCTGACAGCCGGTCGGTGACGCGGCTACGCACAACCGCGTAGACCGCTCGCCGGCAGTTGGTCAATCGCACCGATGCCGGGGCGGCCGCGCGCGCCCTACCGTCTCGGTACACGCACCTGTTCAGGAGGGGATCATCATGACTGACGAGCGGATCCACCGAGCCGTCTCCGCGGACGGCACCGACATCGCCGGACGAGTGCTGGGCCGAGGGCCGGCGCTGGTGCTGGTCCACGGCGGGATCGGTGACGGCGACCTCGCCTGGGAGGCGCTCCTCCCCCACCTCACCGACCGGTTCACCTGCTACCTCCCCAGCACCCGCGGCCGCGGGCTGTCGGGTGACAACCCGAACCACTCGCCCGTGCGCCTGGAGGAGGACGTCGCTGCGTTCGTGGAGAGCATCGGAGAGCCGGTCTGCCTGGTGGGTTGGTCGGGCAGCGGAGCATGGGTACTCGGCGCGGCCGCACGCAGCGGATCCGTGGCGGCCGTCGCCGCCCACGAGCCCGCCGTAATGTCGGTGATGCGAGACGAAGACCGCGCCCGGACGTTCGCCGCCCTGGCGACAATGGGTACGGCGACCGCGGAAGGGCGCTTCGTGGACGCGATGCGCGCGTTCGCCCCGTGGATCTGCACCGACGAGGAGGTCGCCGCCTTGCAGGAGAGGGACTTCTTCGTGCGATGGGCAGGCTGCACCCCGGCGATGTTCCGGTTCATCCAGGCCGACGCGGCCTACGAGGGACCCCGATCCACCGACCCCGAGGCGCTCAGGACGATCGGCGTACCGGTCCTGCTCCTCCGGGGCCGACAGACCCTGCTCGACAGTTGGTTCACCGACGCGGCCCGGTACATCGCCCAGTACGTCACCGACGTACACATCCGTGAACTGCCGGACGTCGGCCACTTCGCTCCACTGGTCGCCCCGAGCCCTCTCGCTGACGAACTGATCTCCTTCTTCGAATCGGCCCGGCAACCAGTCTGAAGTAAATGGCTGGCCGGTGTGGTGAGCGGATTGGTACCGTGCCGTGGTCCGTGACATTCGCACGTGGAGGTGATGCCCCGATGAACGCTGTAGCGCAGTGGGTGCTCCCCTTCCCGTGGTCACGGGCGGGCGATTGACGTAGGTGTCGCCGGGAGCGCCTCGAGAAGCACTCCCGAAAGGAAACACCTATGCACACTTCGCCTTTCACGATCTCTCGCGTCGCCGGCAACCAATGGCACGCGATCGAGAACGACCTGGTCGTCGGCCGCGGTCACGCGACGCGGCGCCTCGACGGCCGGACCTTCCTCAGCATCGACACCTGGCGCGACACCGTCTTCAACCGGCTCGCCGCCGCCATGGTGGCTGACCAACCGCAGTACACCGTGGTCGACGAGACGGACCACGACCTCCTGACCAATTGGGTACTCGCGGGATTCACGACATCACGCCGCGAAGCGGAGTTCGTCGTACCCACCGGCCCTTCCCGGGCGACCGTGCCATCGGGGGTGGTCATCACGACCGCCGACGAGGCTCCGCTGCGTGAGTTGGACCAGGCGATTCGCGACGAGGTCGAGGCAGGAGCCGGCTGCCAGACGATGCCCGCAGAGGTGCTGCCCTGGCAAGGCGGCACGAGGCCGATCGACCCGTCGAACTACACGGTCGCGGTGCGGGACGGTCGGTACGTCGGCCTGGTCCGGGTAGCCACGATGACCCGGCGCCCGCGCATCGGGCTCGTCGCCGTACGGGCGGCCGAGCAACGGCGCGGTATCGCCCGGGCATTACTCGATCACGTGCTGGACGGTCTGCACAGCTGGGGATTCGAAGCCGCCACCGCGGAGGTCGACGAAACCAACACGGCGGCGCTGGCGCTGTTCGAGGGGCTGGGCGCGCGCCGTACGGGCTGCAGCCTGGAACTGGTCCGCCGGCCGGGACAGGCGGCCTGACGATGCCCAGAACAGCAGGCGGCATCGAGGTCGAGGGCACCGTCGTCGAGTGCCTCCGGAACGCCAACTTCCGGGTCGAGCTCGCCAACGGGCACAAGGTCCTCGCCCATATCAGCGGAAAGATCCGGAAGAACTACATCAAGATCCTCCCCGAGGACCGCGTCCTCGTGGAGCTCAGCCCCTACGACCTGACCCGGGGCCGGATCATCTTCCGGTACCGCAACTGACGGCACTGTCGCCCATCGCACACACCTCCCGCTCGGATCAAGACTAGAACATGTGTTCGATGAAGCGGTAATCTGAAAACATGCTTGGTCGGTTCACGGTTCGGCCGTCCGACGACGGATCCAACAGGTTCGGCGTCTGGGACGGTGCGGTCAACGGGTGGCGTGCAACAGGTATCGACGACGAGGCGCAGGCGCGGGAGCTCGCCGCCGATCTCGACGTGCAGTACGACGCCCACGGTCCCCGCGCGGCGGACGCCGTACGGCACGTCGATCCCGCGCAGCCGGTGCAGCGGGCGACCTGGTCGACCGGCGAGCTGGACGTCTGGATCCGCGACAAGGGGGTCTGGCTGGGGCGGTTCCGTGACCAGGAGGGGCAGATCACCTGGGTCCCGGGATCGGACCTCAGACCCCTTTAGCGCGGTTTCGGCTTGGGTCTGGGTTTCTTCCCGGGCTCGGCCGGCTTCGGGTTCGGGTCGCCGATCAGCCTCTTCGGCGGCGCGACGAACCGTTCGACCGGGAGGCCGCGGAGGGCGCCCTGCATCGCGGTCTGCCAGAGCGGGCCGGCGGTGCCGGAGCCGGTCGGGTCGGCGATGTCCCTGCCGTTCAGCGTGTGCCGGTACATCAGGTTGGTGTACGGCAGGTTCGCGTCCGCGACCACCGCGGCGGCGGCCAGATTCGGGGTGTAACCGGCGTACCAGACGGCCAGGTTCTGCTGGATGGTTCCGGTCTTGCCGGCCATGTCGCGGGTGCCGAAGCGCAGCCGGCCGCCGGTCCCGCCCGGCATCATGACCGCGCTCAGCACCCGGTTCACGCCGTCCGCGACCGCCCGCGGGAGGACCTGCTTGCAGTTGATCCCGGGACCGGGGATCGGACGCCCCGCCTTGTCCCGGACCGACGTCACGACCAGCGTCTCGCAGTACTTCCCGCGCGCCGCGAACGTCGCGTAGGCGTTCGAGAGCATCAGCGGCGTCACGTACCCGACCCCGAGCGTCATCGAGATCACCTGGTCGAGCGGCTCGCCGGTCTGGCCGTTGTACATCCCGAGCTTGGCCGCGATCGTCGCGATCGAGCACAGCCCGGTCCGCTCCGACAGCTGCAGGAAGTACGTGTTCGTGGAGTACCGCGCGGCCTCGACCATCGTCAGGTTCCCGCTGCGCGTCGAGTTCTTCGGCCGGTACGTCGGGTCACGCGTCCAGCCCTTGCAGGTCCGGAACTTCTTGTTGCTCAGGTCGATCTGGTCCGGCGAGTTGATCCGGTAGTCCATCGGGATGCCCTTGGACAGCGCTGCCGCGATCGTGAACGCCTTCATCGTCGAGCCGTTCTGGAACCCGCCGTACCCGCCGGCGTACGACTTCTCGACGTTGTAGTTGTAGTTCGTGTGGAACTTCCCGTTGCCGTACGGGCGGCTCTGCACCATCGCCTTCACCAGGCCGGTGCCGGGCTCGACGACGCTGATAGCGGCGATCGCGGAGTCGGTGCGCTTGCTGTGCTTGTCGATCGACGCCTGCGCCGCGGCCTGGATCTTCGGGTCGATCGAGGTCCGGATCAGCAGCCCGCCTGTCTTCAGGTAGTGGTCGCGGTCCTTGACGGTCGCGCCGAGCGCCGGGTTCGCGAGCAGCTTGGAGACCACGTAGTCGCAGTAGAACGGGTACCGCGAGTTGGCGCACCCGTTCGGCACCGGCTCGACCTTCGCCAGGTCGATCACCGGCGTCCGGAGCGCGTGGTTCGCCTGCCCCACCGTGATCACGCCGAGTTCGAGCATCCGCTTGATCACCAGGTCGCGGCGAGCCTTGGCGCGGCCCAGGTCGTTGGTCGGGTCGTAGCCCGACGGGTTCTTCACCAGTCCGGCCAGCAGCGCGGCCTGTGGGAGCGTGAGCTTGTCGGCCGCGGTCCGGAAGTAGTGCTGGGCCGCGGTCTGGACGCCGTACGTGCCGTCGCCGAAGTTCGCCAGGTTCAGGTACCGCTCGAGGATCTCGTCCTTGGACAGCTCGCTCTCGACCCCGATCGCGTACCGCAACTCGGTGAGCTTGCGTTTGTACGAGACTTCGGTCGCCTTCGCCCGCTCGGCCGCGGTCTTCGCCTTCTCGACCAGGCTCATCTTCACGTACTGCTGGGTGATGCTCGACCCGCCCTGCTGCACCTCGCCGCCGCTCTGGTTGCGCACCATCGCCCGCAGCGTGCCCTTCAGGTCGAGCGCGCCGTGCTCGTAGAACCGGGAGTCCTCGATCGCCACGATCGCCTTGCGCATGATCGGGCTGATCGAACTCAGCGGCACCGGCACCCGGTTCTGCTCGTACAGGGTCGCGACCAGCGTCCCGTCCGCCGCCAGGATGCGCGTGCGGACGGCCAGCGGCTCGCTCTCGAACTCCTGCGGCAGACTCTCCACGGTCGTCACGACCTGCTCGGAGCCCCGGCCGGCGAAGCCCGCGAACGGGATCGCGAGGCCGGCCGCCAGGGCACCTGACAGCACGCTCACGCCGATGAACAAAATCAACGAGCGAGCTTTACTGCGACCGCCCCTGCCGGTACGCATACCTCCAGGCTAGTCGAGCGATCAAGCCCCGGGTACCCCGGAATTGATTGCCTCGATCAACTTCGGCCGCAGTTCGCGGGCACTGATCACGGCGTCCACGGACCCGACCTCGCGGGCTCGCTCGATGCTGTGCACCCGGTCGAACTCGGTCGCGACCTCGCCCAGTTTCTCTGCCCGTACGACGGTTCGCACGTCCGCGAGCTCCGTGGCCAGGGCCGCCCGCTCCGCACCGGCGGCCGCGCCGACCCGCTCGGCCAGCGACGCCACCCGCGGATCCGCGGCGGTCCGCGCGTCCACCTCGGCCGCGAACACCACCGCAGCCGCCGGCGCGCCGCCGAGCACCGAGGCGAACGATCCCTCCACCGCGAGCACCGTCATCGACGGGTTCAGCGACTTCGAGAACACCACGAACGCGCCGCCGTGGTACCGCGAGACCACGCAGAACACGATCGGCCCGCGGAAGTTCACGATCGCGCGCCCGATCTCGGCGCCGTACTCGAGCTGCAGGTTCCGCATCGAGTCCGGTGACCCGTCGAACCCGGACAGGTTCGCCAGCACCACCAGCGGCCGGTTCCCGCTGGCCGAGTTGATCGCCCGCGCGACCTTCTTCGACGACCGCGGGAACAGCGTGCCGGCGGTGTACGTGTCCGGCCCGTCGGTGGGCGGGAAGCCGCGCCGCGGCACCGACCGCGACTCGATCCCGACCAGACACACCGGGAACCCGCCGAGCCGCGCGTCCTGCACGACCGCCGTGTCGGCGTCGGCCATCCCGGCCCAGCGCTCCAGCACCGGGTGGTCCTGGTCGGTGACGGCCCGCATCAGCGTGCGGATGTCGAACGCCTTCTTCCGGTCCGGGTTCGTCGTCGCCGAGAAGATCTCGCCGATCGTCTTGAAGTCGCTGCCGGCGACGTCGTGCGGGTACGGCGTGACATCGCGATCCACCGGGTCGGACGTCTGCGCCCGTCGCGGACCCTGCTCCCCCGGTGCGACGTACGTGTGGTCGTAGTGCGTCATCAGCACGTCCCGGGCGCCCTTCAGGTCCGGCGCCCAGTACTGCGCCTGCCCGTTCGGGCCCATCACCCGGTCGTAGCCGCCGATGCCGAAGTTGTCCTCGGCCGAGACGCTGCCGGAGAAGTCCAGTGTCTGCTTGCCGGTCAGCACCATCGCGCTGTCCGGCGTCATCACCAAGATGCCCTTGGTGTGCATCAGCATCGTCGCCTCGGCGTTCCAGTACGGCTGCGCGCCGACGTTGATCCCCGCGACCACGACGTTGATCTCGCCGCCGGCCTGGGTGAACTCGACGATCCGCTTCAGCGCCTTCGCGACCCAGTCCATGTTCTCGGTGCCGGAGTCCATCGAGATCCGGGCACCGGCGGACAGCGAGTACCACTCGACCGGCACTCTCATCTGCTCGGCCAGGTCGAGTGCCGCGATGATCCGCGAGCACTCCGCCTCGGCCACCGCGCCGAGCGCCATGGTCGGGTCGCCGCTCATCGCGACCCGGGTGACGCCCTCGGGGTACCGCGTGGTCGGCGTGGTGACGATGCCGACGATGATGCCGGCCTTGTTCAGGCCCTTCGCCCGCTCCACCGGGACCAGGCGACCGGCGTCGTCGAGGTCGTGCTCGACGAACGAACCGCCCTGGCCGGCGACCATGCCGCTGACCTCGTACGGGTAGATCGTGTTCCGCCGCCGGGACCGCTGCACCTTCTGCGCGTAGTCGTCGAGCGGCAGCAACCGCCCGGTCGGCGGCTGCTCGATCGACGTCACGACGCCGGCGCCGTGCTGGTAGTAGAACCGGGCCGCGACCGGGTTGATCGAGCCGTCCGGCGCGACCACGTCGCCCTGCACCAGGACCTCCTCGATCCCGGCGCCCGCGGTCATCGGGGCGATGTTGCGCTGCAGCGCGGTCACCTCGTCGACCTGGACGTCGACCACCGGCCAGATCTGCACCCAGACGTGGTTCATGTCCAGCTTGGCGCCGGCCGCGCCGCGGGCGGTCCGGGCCCGGCGGATCGCCTCGAGGCAGTTCGAGATCGCGCGCTCCGCGTGCGGCAGCGACGTGACCTGCCCGTCCTCGTCCCGGACGACGACGAACTGGCGTACCTGGGCGAGCGCGACGAGCCGCCGGTCGGCCTCGTTGTCGCGGGCGACGCAGTAGTAGAGGAGCACGTCCTCCGGCGCGTCGAGACGGGTGATGCGGAAGTCGCGCAGCCGCCACAGGTTCAGGCGACGGCCGACCATCGGGTGCACGCCGCGGACGTTGTCGTCCTCGGTCATCGACCCGCCGGCCGGGCGGTACGTGAAGTAGGAGACCGGCCGGCCCTGTCCCGGGGCGACCGCGACCGAGATCCGGCGTACCCGCTGGGCGACCGGAAGGTCGGCGACCATCCGGCGGTACAGGTCCGCGGCGTCCTGCTGCGAGTCCGGCAGGTCCGGGCCGTACAGGTAGAGCTCGACGACGGCCTCGTGGCCCGCCGTACGGGCGTCGATCCGGTCGGTCAGGGCGCGCGACAGGCCGCTGTCCCGGTCCGCCAGTTCGGCGACCGTCCCGACCGTCGTGACGAGGTGGCTCGGGCGGTCGTCGATCGAGTAGTCGGCGGTCGCGAACGGCCGCCCGTCGACGGCGAACTCGCGCAGGTCGTGCAGCTCGTACTCGCGGTAGTGCCGCCGGACGAGCACCTCGAGCATCGGCTCCCGCTCGCCCCAGCCGCCTTCCAGCCGCTCGGCGAGGAACCGGACGATCGGCTCCGGGATCGCGGCCAGCGCGTCGATGCGCCGCTGCCGCTCCGGCGAGTCCGGGAGCGTCGCCAGGTCGGCGACCTCGTCGCCCACGCCCGCGATGATCGACGCGCGCTCGGCGTCGACCTGCGGCTGGTCGAACCACCGGAACCGCACACTCCGGGCCAGGTCACCGACGACCGGGAACCGCAGCTGCGTGGCCAGCACCAGCCGGTCCAGCAGCTCGTGCACGCACTCGTCCAGTGGCGCCTCCGGCAGCGGCTCGGCGATCCACCGCTGCAGCACGGACGTCACCAGCAGTACGTCGGGACTCGAGCGCTGCTGCGCCAGGAAGATCCGGAAGACCGCCTCCTCCAGCTCAGGGCTCCGCTCCAGACCTGTCACCCCGTAGTGGCTCAGCACCCGGGTCAATCGGGCCTGGAACTCGGCCGGCAGGCCACCGCGGTCCGGATCCAGGCTCTGCAGGTACGTGTAGAAATACTCGCGCGGGCTGTGCACCCGGTTCTCGAGGGTGGTGTCCGTCCCGGCCGGCCGGTTGCGGCTCAGCTCGGCGAAGTCCGCGAACACCGTCAGCAGCTCGATCTCCGGACCGATCGGCGGCCCGGAGCGCTGATGCGCGAGCTCGGACCGCGCGGCGAGGTAGTCGGCCAGCATGCCGCCCTCGTCCTGCGGATCGATGTCGAACCCGAGCAGCATGCTGCGCAGATCGTCCAGCCCGCGCTCCAGCCGCTCGGCCGCGGACTTCTCCCCGGTCCCGTTCGGCAGATCGAGCTGTACGCCGTTCTGCACCGGAGCAGCCTCCACTGCGGCCGCGTCGTCCGCGAGCGGCTCCAGCCGGAGCAGGGGTGCGCCCGTCTCCACCTGGCTGCCGGTCGAGACCAGCAACTCCTTCACGGTCGCCTTGAACGGCGCGTACAGCACCGTCTCCATCTTCATGCTCTCGAGCACCAGCACCGGGGCGCCGGCCTCGACCTCGGCCCCGGTCTGCACCGGCGTCGCCACCACAAGCGCCGGGGCAGGCGAACGCAGTACGCCGCCCTCGTCGCGACTCACGCGGTGCGTGACGCCGTCGACCTCGACCAGGTGCACCGGGCCGTGGGTCGCGGTCACCAGGCGGAACCGCTGCCCGCCGACGACCAGCCGGCTCCGGTACTCGTCCAGCCGCTCCAGCTCGGCGTCCACCACCTTGAGGTGGTCGTTGCCGTTGCCGACGCCGACACGGAACCGCTCCGGACCGATCCGCGCCACCGTCACCCGGTAGCTCGCGCCACGCAGCTTCAGGTCGATCGCGCGACCGACCTCGTGCTGGACCTGCGGGCGACCGCCGTGCGCGGTCTCGTACAACCGGGTGCGCTCGACCTGCTCGGCGTCCTCGTACCCCTCGATCGCGGCCGCGACCAGGGCGATACCGGAGTGCCGGTGCGAGACCAGCCGGCCCTCACCGCGGACGCGGTCGATCCAGCCGGTGTCGGCGCTGCCGTCGATCACCTCGGGCTGGTCGAGCAGCTCGAGGATGAAGCTCTTGTTGGTCGCGCCGCCCTCGATCAGGACGGTCGTCGCCTGCATCGCACGCCGCAGCCGCGCGAGCGCCTCCTCGCGGGTCCGCCCGTACCCGATGATCTTCGCGATCATCGAGTCGAAGTCCGCCGGGATGCTGTCCCCCGCGCTCACGCCGGTGTCGACCCGGATGCCGGGTCCGGCCGGAAGGTCGAGTACGGCGATCCGCCCGGGCGACGGCGCGAAGTCGCGGTCCGGGTCCTCGGCGTTCAGCCGGGCCTCGACCGCGTGGCCGCTCTCGATCGGCCGCACGCCCTCCAGGCGGCCGCCGGACGCGACGTGCAACTGGGCCTTCACCAGGTCGAACCCGGTGGTCAGCTCGGTGATCGGGTGCTCGACCTGGAGCCGGGTGTTCACCTCGAGGAACGCGAACGACTTCTCCCCCGGGTGGTACAGGAACTCGACCGTCGCGGCGCCCCGGTACCCGACCGCGATCGCCAGCCGCTCGGCCGACGCCTTCAGGTCGTCGACCTGGGACGCGGACAGCAGCGGGGACGCGGACTCCTCGATCACCTTCTGGTTGCGGCGCTGCACCGAGCAGTCCCGGACGCCGAGCGCCCACGCCGTACCTTCGCCGTCCGCGATCACCTGGACCTCGACGTGCCGCGCACCGGTGACGAGCCGTTCGAGGAACACGACACCGCTGCCGAACGCACGGGCCGCCTCGTCACTGGTCCGCGCGTACGCGTCGGAGAGCTCGTCGGCGGAGCGCACCACCCGGATGCCGCGGCCACCGCCGCCGGCCGTTGCCTTGAGCATCAACGGGTACCCGATCCGCTCGGCCGCCGCGAGCGCCGCGTCCAGCGACTCGACCGCTCCGCGGCTCCACGGCGCGACCGGTACGCCGACCTCCTCGGCGATCAGCTTCGAGCCGATCTTGTCGCCGAGCTTGCGCATCGCGTCGGCCGACGGGCCGATGAAGGTCACGCCGATCCGGTCGCACAGCTCCGCGAACGCCGGGTCCTCGGCGACGAATCCCCAGCCGACCCAGGCGGCGTCCGCCCCGGTCTCGCGGAGCGCGCGCTCCAGGACCTTCCGGTCCAGGTACGGCCGGGCCGACGCCGGCCCGAGCGGGTACGTGATGTCCGCCGCCCGCACGAAGGTCGCCGTCCGCTCGCCGTCGGTGAACAAGGCCACGGTCTCGATCGGGTCACCGCCTTCGGCGTTGACTTCGCGGACCGCGTTGATCAGCCGCATCGCGGCTTCACCCCGGTTCACTATTGCGATACGCTTGAACATCGACCGCCTCCGTGTCTCACCCTGAGTTGCGCGGACAGACCTCTCCCCTGGATCGCAGGAGACAGGTGTCGCTGGCACAGGTTTTCAGCCCATCGCCGTTACCGTCGAGTCGGCCCCCCTCCTAGGCGTGTTTCCAGCCCTGCTACCACCCCCGCCGACACCCGGCTGTGGCCCTGACCCCAGGGTGTGGAAACCTCCAGGGCAGGGCTTCTGGGAGGGGATGAAGAACGTGACCGACGCGTTGATCGACCGGCTGCGGGGCGAGGTCGCCGGACCGGTGCTGGCACCGGGTGACAAGGGGTACGACGAGGAGCTGTCCGGGTTCAACCTGGCGGTGACGCACACGCCGGACGTCGTGGTCGGGCTGATGTCCGAGGCCGACGCCGTCGCGGTGGTCCGCGCCGCGGCGGAGACCGGTACGCCGGTCCGCGTGCTGGCGACCGGCCACGGCATCCCGAACCCGATGCGGGGCGGGATCGTGGTGACCACCCGGCGGATGACCGGCGTGACCGTGGACGCCGAGGAGCAGGTCGCGCACATCGCGGCGGGCACCCAGTGGGCCGAGGTGATCGCCGCGGCCGCGCCGTACGGGCTGGCACCGATCACCGGCGCGTCCGACGCCGTCGGCTGCATCGGGTACACACTCGGCGGCGGCCTCGGCCCGCTCGCCCGGACGTATGGCTTCTCGTCCGACTGGGCACGTGAGTTCCGGGTCGTGACGGCAGCCGGTGAAGTGGTGACCGCGAACGAGACCGAGCACCCGGACCTGTTCTGGGCGTTGCGCGGCGGCAAGGGCGGCTTCGGCATCGTCACCGAGATGGACTTCGGGCTGGTCGAGCTGCGCACGCTGTACGGCGGTTCGGTGTTCTTCGACGCGGAGCACATCGCGTCCGCGCTGACCACCTGGGCCGAGTGGACGAACGCGCTGCCGGAGAGCGCAAACTCGTCGGTCGTGATCCTGCGGCTGCCGCCGCTCGAGTTCATCCCCGAACCGCTGCGCGGCAAGACGGTGCTGAGCGTGCGTTTCGCGTACGTCGGTGACGCGGCCGACGGCAAGCGGCTCTTCCAGCCGATCCGCGACGCCGCTCCGGCGCTGATCGACGCCGTCGGCGAGATGCCGGCGACCGACATCGCGCTGATCCACAACGACCCGAAGGACCCGACGCCGTCGTGGGACCGCGGGCTGATGCTCGCCGAGCTGGACGCCGAGTTCATCGCCACGTTCCTGGACGTGGCCGGCCCGGAGCAGCAGCTCCCGCTGGTCGCGGTCGAGCTCCGGCACCTCGGCGGCGCGACGGAACGCGACGTCCCCGAGGGCAGCGCGGTCGGCGGGCGGAGTGGGGCGTGCACGCTGACGCTGATCGGCGTACCGGACCCGAGCCTGTTCGAAAAGGTGCTCCCGGCAACGGTCGACGGGATCCTCGGGCGGCTCGAGCCGTGGGTGTCCGAGGAGACCACGGTGAACTTCGCCGGCGGGTTCGCACTGCCGGGGTCGTACGAGAAGTCGTGGCCGGCGGACACGTTCGCGCGGCTGGCCGACGTACGGTCGACCTACGACCCTGACACGCTGTTCCCGTTCGGACCCCGCCAGGAGAACTCGGGTTCGTAACCGAGCAGGCGGCGCGCCTTCTCGATCGACAGCAACGTCTCGTTCGGGCCGAACGGGCGCTTCACTGCTACGCCGGGGAACACCTCGGCGAGGAGCTCCTCGTTCGGCCGGGACATCACCGTGTCGGCGTTCGCGACGATGAACACGTCCGTCCCGGTCACGCCGTACTCGAGCGCCTTGCGGACGGCCTGTGCGCCGTCGCGGGCGTCGATGTAGCCCCAGAGGTTCCACTTGCGGGCGTGGGCGTCCGCGTCGAACGCCGGGAACCGCGCGTAGTCCTCCGGGTACATCACGTTGGAGAAGCGCAGCCCGATCAGCTTCAGGTCCGGATGCCACCGGCACAGCTGCCGGGCCAGCTCCTCCTCGAGCGTCTTGACCAGCGAATACGTGCTGTTCGGCCGCGGCGGATAGTCCTCGTCCACCGGCACGTACGGCGGGAACTCGTCGAACGGCAGGCCCAGCACGGTCTCGCTCGACGCCCACACGATGTTGCGGACGCCGGCTCGCAGCGCCGCCGAGAACACGTTGTACGTCACCGTCATGTTGTTCTGGAACGTCGCCGCGTTCGGCCGCAGGCCCGGCGCCGGGATCGCGGCGAGGTGCACGACCGCGTCGACACCGTCGTGCCGGTCGTCGATCCCGGCGATCGCCTCGTAGGTCTGGCCGAAATCGGTCAGATCCAGCCGCGTCGACGTCACGTCGGCGCGCGCCGGTGCGGCCTGGTCGAGTGCGACCACGTCCCAACCGTGGTCCGCCAGGTGATCGACGACCGCTCTGCCGAGCTTGCCGCTGCTTCCGGTGACTGCAACCCGCCTCGCTTCGTTCACCACGCGATCATCGCACTAGGGTGTGAGAAGCCACGGCGGAAGGACACATCGTGAAACTTGCTGGCCGGATGGATCGGCTGGGAACCGAGTCTGCGTTCGAGGTTCTGGCGAAAGCGAAGGCCCTGGAGGCACGGGGTCGCGAGATCGTGCACCTCGAGATCGGCGAACCGGACTTCGACACGCCGCCGCACGTGATCGCCGCCGCGCAGCAGGCCCTGGACAAGGGGTTCACCCACTACGTGCCGGCGCCCGGTATCCCCGAGCTGCGGACCGCGGTCGCGGACTTCCTGGAGCGCACCGGCCGGCTGCGCACGACGCCCGACCGGGTGCTGATCACGCCCGGCGCGAAGCCGATCATGTTCTTCACGATCCTGGCGCTCTGCGAGGAGGGCGACGAGGTCCTCTATCCGGACCCCGGGTTCCCGATGTACGCCTCGATCGCGTCCTTCGCCGGCGCGACGCCGGTGCCGGTGCCGCTGCGCGAGGAGAACGGCTTCGTCATCGACCCCGAGGAACTGCGGTCGCTGGTGACGGACCGGACCAAGCTGCTGATCCTCAACTCCCCGCACAACCCGTGCGGCAGCGCGTCGACGCCCGAACAGCTGCAGGCGATCGCCGAGATCGCGATCGAGCACGACCTCGTCGTCCTGAGCGACGAGGTCTACTGGGCGCTGCGGTACGACGGTGAGCACCACAGCGTGCTCGACGTCGACGGAATGGCTTCCCGGACCGTCCTTCTCGACGGCTGGTCGAAGACGTTCGCGATGACGGGCTGGCGACTGGGCTTCGGCGTGTTCCCGGAGCCGCTGGTGGAGCCGGTGACGCGGCTGATGATCAACTCGGTGTCGTGTACGTCGGCGTTCAGCCAGCACGCCGCGATCGCAGCCCTCGAAGGGCCGTGGGACGACGTCGACCGGATGCTCGAGGCGTTCCGCGAACGGCGCGAGGTGATCGTCTCCGGGCTCAACGCCGTACCGGGTGTGTCGTGTGTGGAACCGGGTGGAGCGTTCTACGCGTTCCCGAACATCAGCGAGCTCGGCGTGTCGGCGGCGACCCTGTCGGACAGGTTGCTCGACGAGGCCGGGGTCGCGTGCCTGCCCGGTACCTCGTTCGGCATCTACGGCGAGAACCACCTGCGTTTCTCGTACGCCAACTCGGTCGAAAACATCCGCAAGGCCCTCGACGCGTTCACGACTCTTGTGCGCTGACCACCACCAACCAGTCAGCGCTGACCACCCGGTACCCGAGCCCGTACAGCCCGCGCAGGATCCCCGGAACGTGCCGGGCGCCGTACACGACCGCGACCTCGATGTCCTCGTCGCCACGCTCCCGGACGACCTCGGCGACCGCTGCGACGGCTCGGCCGTCGCGGCGGTCGAGCAACAGGTCGAGGAAATCGTCCCACTGCTCACTGCGCAACTCGTCCTGCGCCGTCGGGAGATCGTTGACCTCGATGTCGGGTGACAGCAGCGTGCGCCGCCCGGCGAAGAACTGGCCGATCGACACCACCGGAACCGAGGCCCAGGTCAGCGCCCGGACCTTCCACGACAACTTCTGAAAACCCTCCTGGAACTCCTCCCCCGAGAGGTCCGGGGCGACGAGCGGTACGCCGAGGTCGCCGTACGGAATGTCGTCCTCGACCAGCCCGGACTCCTCGTTCACCGGCATCACCCTGTACGTCGCCGTCAGCCCGTCGGCCGCCGCCGACTCACCCTGGATTCCTTCGACGACGAGCAGGTCGCACTCGCGCAGGCGGGACTCGACCGCGCGGAAGAACCGGGGGTCCGCCACGTGCAGCATCGGGAAGATCACGATGGCCGGGCCACCGCCGCGCCTGGTCAGCCGCAGTACGGCGGACCTGGTCCCCACGATGCTGTTCTCGATGATCTGCATGGTCTCCACCCCCTCCTGACAGTGTCGGGTCGGGCGGGGTCAGCCGTGTGGCGCCGTGTGACACAGTGGGCTGATCATGAGCAACCAGCACGGGCATACACATCGGCTCGACCTAGACGACGCCTCGGTCCGCGAGTGGGACGCGACGGTCGTCGGCGTGGATCCGGAGCGCGGGATCGTGCTCGACCGGTCCGCGTTCTACCCCGGTGGCGGCGGGCAGCCGCCGGACCAGGGTGTGCTGCTGTGGGGCGGCGTACGGACGCGGATCATTGGGACGACCAAGGGTGACGACCTGTACCTGGTGCCGCACGAGGAGGACCCGGTGCCGGCGGCCGGGACCGCGGTGCGCGGGGCGCTCGACGACGAGCGGCGTACTCAGCTGATGCGGACGCACTCCGGGCTGCATGTGCTGACCGGAGTGGTGTTCCGCGACTTCGGAGCCCTCGTCACGGGCGGGAACATGGAACCGTTGTCGGCGCGGATGGACTTCGATCTGGCCGACGTACCGCCCGACTTCAAGGACCGGGTCGCGGAGGCGGTCAACGCGGAGATCCGCACCGACCGGAGGATCACGACCAGCTTTCTCCCGCGCGAGGAGGCGTTCGCGATCCCGGACATCATCCGGACGGCGACGAACCTGCTGCCGCCCGATATCGAGATCGTCCGGATCGTCGACATCGCCGGCCTCGACACCCAGGCCGACGGCGGCACGCACGTCGCTTCGACCGCGCTGATCGGCCGCATGGAGGTCGTCAAGATGGAGAGCAAAGGCAGAGGCTTCCGCCGTCTCCGCGTCCGGATCACCTGACGGCGGACGGAGTTACGGGCGCGGCTTCTTCTTCAGCTCCGCCTCTTGCCGCCGGACCTCCGCCAGCGTCGCACGTTCGTGCTGCAGCCAGTCCGGGTTCTCGTCCCGGATGGCCTCGATGTCGTCCGTGGTCAGCGCCTCGGTGATCCCGGCCCGGGCCAGGCCACTGATCGAGACGCCGAGCCTGGCCGCCACCACCGACCGCGGGTGCGGCCCGGTACGCCGGAGCTCCCGCAACCACTCGGGCGGGTCGGCCTGCAGCGCGTTCAGCTCGTCCCGGGACACGACACCCTCCTGGAACTCCGCAGGCGTGGCCGGGAGGTACACGTCCAGCTTCTTCGCCGCCGTGGCAGGCTTCATGGTCTGGGGTGTCTTGCGCGCCGTCATGGCAGCAGCGTAACGCCCGGTAACCTCAGAGCCGTGACCGGATTCCGGCTGGGCTACGTCCCCGGCGTGACACCCGCCAAATGGGTTCGGATCTGGACGGAGCGACTCCCCCGCGTCCCGCTCGAACTCGTCCAGGTCTCCGCCGCCGAAGCCCCCGATCTGGTACGCCGGGGTGACGCCGACTCCGTCCTCCTGCGCCTCCCGATCGACCGCACCGGACTGCACGCGATCCCGCTGTACGTCGAGCAGACGGTCGTCGTGGTGCCCAAGGACCACCTGATCACCGCGGCCGAGGAGGTCACCGTCGACGACCTCGCGGACGAGCTGATGCTGCACCCGCAGGACGACGTACTCGACTGGGACCGCCCACCCGGCCGGCTGATCGACGAGCGCCCGGCCCGCACCGGCGACGCGATCGAGCTGGTTGCCATGGGCACCGGGCTGCTGGTGGTCCCGCAGTCGCTGGCCCGGCTGCACCACCGCAAGGACCTGACCTACCGCCCGCTGACCGGCGGACCGGAGTCGCAGGTCGCGCTGAGCTGGCCGGAGGACGAGACCAGCGAACTGGTCGAGCACTTCATCGGCATCGTCCGCGGCCGGACCGCGAACAGCACCCGCGGGCCCGCCACGCCCCAACGGCAGAAGAAGCCCGCCGCCCAGCCTTCCAAGCCGGCCCGGCCGAAGAAATCCCGTCGCCGGCGCTAGCCACTGGAAATAAGTTGAGTCTTCAACTAACATCATCGGTATGGCGATCTTCCGGTTGAACCACGCGGTCCTGTATGTGCGCGACGTCGCGGCGAGCGTCGCGTTCTACCGAGACGTCCTCGGCTTCGGCTACACCGAGACCGGCGACGCCATCCCCGGCGCGGCGTTCCTCCGGGCGCCCGGGTCGAGCAACGACCACGACCTGGGCCTGTTCCAGATCGGGTCGCAGGCCGGACCGTCGGGCGCCGGGCGGACGACGGTCGGCCTCTACCACTTGGCCTGGGAGGTCGACACCCTCGGCGACCTCGAGGTCCTGGCGGGCAAGCTCAGCGAGCACGACGCCCTGGTCGGCGCGTCCGACCACGGGACCACGAAGTCCCTGTACGGCAAGGACCCCGACGGCCTCGAGTTCGAGATCGTCTGGATCATCCCCGCCGATCTCCTCACCGACGAGGACCGCAACAAGACCGGCATCTCCCGCCTCAACCTTCCCGCCGAAATCACGAAGTACGGTCGCGAGGCCCGCAGCGGAGTAGGCATCTCCCGCGTCGGCTGATCTGGGGCGCTAACGACAGGACGTGTCCGGCGATCGGGGTCAACTCTCGGCCGGCTCACGCGGGCAACGGCGTCTACGTATAGGACTACGTCCTGTCGTTACGGCAGCTTCAGCCGCGGGTGATCTGTTCTGCGATCCGTAGTGCACCGGCCAGGACGGTGAGGACTGGGTTGACGCCTCCGTTGGTGACGTGGACGGAGGCGTCGGTGATCCACAGGTTGTCGTGGCCCCAGACCCGGCCGTGGGGATCGGTGACCGATCGGGCCGGGTCGTCGCCCATCCTGCAGGTCCCCGCCTGATGCTGCCCGGTGCTGGCGGACCCCACCGTGCGGACCTCGCCGACGGACGTCCGGACCGCACCCGCTTCCTCGAGCCAGGCCTTTGCTTTGGCACTCATGAACTGATGGGCGCGGAGGTCCTCGGGATGGATCGACCCACTCGTCACCACCACCGGATTACCGAACCGGTCGACGACGGACGGATCGACGCGGACGCGGGAGTCCGCCGACGTGACCTCCTGGATCGGGCCGACGACCCGGAGCATCCGCCGTATCTCACGCCGCATCGCCTGCACGCTCTCCGCACCGGCCCGCGGGATCAGCCCGGCGCCGGTCAGATAGTCGTACACCGCGGCAGGCGTCGGCACGAACTCGTTGGCGAGCATGCCACCGCCGACGATCCCGTCGTTCCCGTGCCGGAAGTCGCAGGTCGCGATCGAGACACCGGGCCCGACAAGATCGACCACCTCGTCCTCGAACAGCCCGACCGCTCCGGCGTACACATGCGCCTGCAGATGCCGGCCGACCTGATCCTGGTTGTTGCCGATCCCGTGCGGCTCGCCGTCGTGAGCGCTGTTCAAGAGCAACCGTGGTGTTTCCGAAGCACCCGCCGCGACCACCACCTCTTCACACCAAACGGTCCGACGCCAGATCCCGCCGTACCCGTCGCTCGCGACCAGCGCGACGCCGACGACCCGGCCGGTCGCGTCGGTGACGAGTCGCTCGGCCGTCGTCTCGGTGACCAGCGTGCAGTTCCCGGTCGCGAGCGCTGCGGGCAGCGCGGTGTTGTGCGTTCCGGCCTTAGCTTCCACCGGGCAGGCGAACCCGACGCACAGACCGCACCGAACGCATCCGGAGCGCCCTTGGTAGTCGACCGAGTTGATCAGCAGCGGTACGTCGAGAGTCCCCCACCCGAGCCGCTCGGCGGCTCCCGCCAGCAGATCAGCCGGCCCGGTCCTGGGCAACGGCGGCATCGGCAGCGGGATGGACCGCGGCCCGTGCCACGGGTCCACGCCACCGCCACTCACCCCGAACCGTTGCTCCGCCAACGAGTAGTAGGGCTCCAACTCGTCGTAGGAAATCGGCCAATCGGCCAGCGCACTTCCCTCCGGTACGCCGTACGTCGTGGCCATCCGGAAGTCCTGCGGCACGAACCGCCATGCCTGCGCGCCGTACACCCGCGTGCCGCCGCCGACCGTGAACGCGTTGTTCCCCCACCCACCGTCCGGCGGCAGCACCTCGCTTCGCACACCGTCCACCACTGACACCCGTGGCCGCCCCGCCGGGTCGGGATCCGTCAGCGCCGGCAGACCCGCCACGGACCGCGGATTCCGCAGGTGATCGCGCGCCAACGACTCCGTCGACGGGTAGCTGCCCAGCTCCACGACCAGCACCGACCGTCCTGACTCCGCCAGCACCTGTGCGGCCGCACCCCCACCGGCGCCCGAGCCGACCACCACAACGTCGTACCGCTCCCTCAGCGCGTCCCGAGGCGTCACCCGCAACTCGGTCTGCACCGGCGCAAACTCCACGCTCCGCCACCCGACCGTCTCCCAGGTCGCCGGCTCCGCGTAGTACCCCTGCGCAATCAGCCGCACCAGCCAGGGCCGATCTGCACCCGCCTCGTCCGCCAGCGCACGCTCGACCCGCCCGACCCAGTCCGGCCGATCCTCCGTCAGCACACGCTCGACAAAACCAGCCGCCGCCCATCCCTCCCCCGGCAGCACGAACTCCGCCAACCGCTCCAACTCACTCCGCTGCTCCTCAGACAAGCGCACGCGCAAAATCCTTGCACGCGTCACCGCCGCCCGCAGCTTTGTACTTGCGGGTCCATTTTTGCCGAGGAACTCTGTGGGTATGGCACTAGATGACTACTACCTGCTCGGGCGGTCGGGGCTGCGTGTCAGCCGGCTCGCACTGGGCACCATGAACTTCGGGCAAGCCGGGTTCCACGCGCCGTACGGCAAGACCGAGGACGAGGCGCGGGCGATCTTCCGGGCCTATATCGAGGCCGGCGGCAACTTCATCGACACCGCCGACTTCTACACCGCGGGTGAGAGCGAACGGATCCTCGGCCGGTTGATTGCCGAGGCGGGCGTCCGGGAGCGGATGGTGCTCACCACGAAGGCGACCAACAGCGTCGACACCGGCGACCCGAACGCGGGCGGCAACAGCCGCAAGCACCTCATCCGCGCGCTGGACGAGTCCCTGCGCCGACTCGGCACCGACTACGTCGACCTCTTCCTACTGCACACCTGGGACCGCATCACCCCGGTCGACGAGGTACTGCGAACCCTCGACGACCTCGCCCGCGCCGGCAAGATCAGGTACGCCGGACTGTCCGACGTACCCGCCTGGTACGCCGCTCGCGCGCAGACTCTCGCCGACGCGCATTCACTGACCCCGATGGTCAGCCTGCAGCTGCCGTACTCGCTGATCGAGCGGACGATCGAGACCGAGCACGTACCGGTCGCGCAGCAACTCGGACTGGGCGTCACCGCGTGGAGCCCGCTCGGCGGTGGATTCCTGACCGGGAAGTACCAGCGCGACGACACCCAGCAGATCGCAGGCGAAGGCCGTCTCACCGGCGACGGCGCGACCGGGCGGACCTGGTCCGGCCAGGAGTGGGACCTGTTGACGACCATGCGGGACGTGGCGGAGAAGCTTGGCGTGACGATGGCCCAGGTAGCGGTCAACTGGGCCGCAACGCAGCCTGGTGTCGCGTCCGCGATCGTCGGCGCGAGCCGTCCGGAGCAACTGGAGTCCAGCATCGCGGCCCTCGGGTTCGAGTTGCCGGCCGAGTTGCGCGCGACCCTCGACGACGCGAGCGCCGTACCGCCGTCGTCGGTCTACCGGATGTTCACACCGGAGTACCAGAACTGGATCATCAACCCGGGGGCGAAGGTCGCCGACAAGCCGGCCGGCTACCGGCCGCCGGTCGTCAACTGGCGTTAGTCCGCAGGTAGTCCAGGCACAGGTCGAGCGCGTACTCCAGATGCGTCGACGTTCCCGATGACATCAGGATCGCGACGCCGCCCTGGATCGCGGCGATCAGGGCGGCCGAGGCGCGGGCGGGATCCACAGCGGCACGGATCTCGCCCGCGGCCTTCATCTCCTCGATGCCGACTTCGAGCCGGCGCTGCCACTGCGCGAGCAACTGGGCGGTCACCGCCTGCGCGGCCGGGGTGTGCCGGCCGATCTCGGTGATCAGTACGCCGAGCGGACAGTTCACGCCCTGCCGCCGGTACTTCTCGACGACGGCGTCCCGCCAGTCGCGCCACGCGTCCCAGCTGGTCAGCTGCCCGAGGTGCGGCTCCTGGTCCTCGAGAACCTGCTCGGCCTCGCGCTCGGCAACCGCGAGCAGCAACTGTTCCTTGCCGTCCGGGAAGTAATGAAAGAGCTGACTCTTGCCGGTCCGGCTGCGCCGGCCGATGTCGTCCAGCTTCACAGCACTGATCCCACGCTCGCGGATCTCGGCCGCAGCCGCCGCCACGATCCGCTCCCGCGTCGCCGCACCCTTCGCCGTCAGCACATCCTCAAATGTACCCAATGGTCCACGGTCACCTTGCAGGTCTGCGGAACCAGACCACTGCCGCGGCGACTGCCAGGTATGCCAGCGGGATCGCCGGCGACGCCCCGAACAGGAACAGGTTGGTGGCGCCGGCGCCGACCATCAGTGCTACGAGACCGAGCGCGGCCGGCCGGCACAGGCGCGGGATCAGCAGACCGATGGCCCCGGCGAGTTCGAGCGTCCCGACCAGGTACCGCAGCCACTGCCCGGCACCGATCTCGGCGAACATATCGACCATCAGCGGGTCGCCGGTCAGTTTCGGCACGGCCGCCATCACGAACAGCAGGGCCAGGATCGCCTGCACCACCCACAGCGCCACGGTCCGCGGACGGACGGTCCGGCGGGTCGTCACCGTCGTACTCATGAGCTTCTCCTTCGTCGTCGTGTTTCCGGTACGACGAAGATCCCGCCGGCCGCCCGCAGCGGGCATCCGTGACGACTACGGATCCACTACGGAGCGAGGTAGGTGGCGATCGCGCGGGCGCACTCGACGGACTCCGCGTGCGAGCTGTCCACCTCGACGTCGTACGTGACGCCCTCGTGGACGACGTACGCCTGCTGCTCGGCCATGCCGCGGGTGCGGTTGCCGCGCGCGAGCTCGCGGCCCGCGGCGATCTCCGGGGCGCAGTGGACGCCGACGAAGATTGCCTCGACGTCGCCGATCGCGTCCCGCCAGCGCTGCTGCGAGCCGGCGCCGCCGAGGAACACGTCGTCGACGATCACCCGGCCGCCGGCCTGGCACATCGCCACGATCCCGGCGGTCCAGGCGGCGTCCAGCTCCCGGAACGCGGGCCCGACCGACACCTCGCCGTCCGGCCCGATCTCGAGGCCGCCGTCCATCACGGCCGGCAGCGCGTCCACGAAGTCGTCGACGCTGAACCCGAGCCAGGGCTCCGGCAGCACCGCCTGCAGACACCGCACGATCCCGGTCTTCCCGGAACTGGACCCACCGTTGATGATGATCAGTCGAGCCGTCACGCCCGCAAGGCTAGAGGTTCATCCACAGCACCTTCGACAGGTTTCCGCCGCGCCAACCCGAGGAACGGCACCGCCAGCGCCTGGATCCCGGCTGAGACCAGGTACGCCGGTCCGTACCCCCAGAGGTCCGCGGAGCGACCGAGTGTCGGCTGGATCACGACCCCACCGGCCGAGCCGAGCAGGCTGTCGAACGACAGCACCGTCGCCCGCTGCGCCGACGGGATGTGGCTGTTCAGGTACGCCTGCCGCACCGGCGACATCGCGGCGAACAACGTGCCCCACACCATCAGCAGCACCAGCGCGACCCCGAACGACGTCACGACTCCCATCACCGCGATCACGATGCCCGAGGCGACGATCGCTCCGATCAGGATCCCGATCCGGTCGTGGATCAGACGGGAGACGTACGACGCGGACGCGCCGCCGGCGATCTGTGCACCGGCGACGATCCCGGCCGACAGACCGGCGATCGCGTACGAGCCGGTGTGCCCGTAGAGCTGGAGCAGATACGGCTGCGCGGCGTAGAAGCCGTAGACGCTCACCCCGGCCGTGAACGGTCCGGCCAGCATCACCCAGCGGACCCGCCGGTTGAGCAGCCCGTGCCGGAGCGACGCCCGGACGATCCCGGCCATCTCGACCCGCACCGACGTCCGCGGCGCCGGGGTGAAGCCGATGTCCCGCATCGACCGCCACGCCACCACGAACGTGGCCATCAGCAACAACGCGCGAACGACGTACGGCATCCCCAGGTTCGTCAGCTGCGCCAGCACGCCGCCGCCGATCGAGCCGCCCATCATCGCGATCCCGTTCGCCATCTGTCCCTTCGCGAACGCCGCGTCCAGCGACCCGTCGTACCCGGTCGCGTGCAGCCCGTCGACCAGCCAGGCCTCGGTCGCGCCGCTGAAGAACGTGAACCCGAGACCGAGCAGCATCGACACCACCGCCCAGAGCGCGAACGGCGCGTGGGTCCGCCACAGCGCCAGGTAGAGCAGCGTGGTCCCGATCAGGGTGGCCGTGCCCAGGAGGTACGACGCACGCCGCCCGACCGTGTCCGCGACAACACCGGTCGGCACCTCGAACAGCACCATGCCGGCGGTGAAGAACGCGTTCGCGGCGAAGGTCTTCCCGATGCTCAATCCGGCGTCGAGCAGGAACAGCGTGTTGATGCCCCAGATCATCGACGACGCACCCGTCGACACCACGGTCAACGTGAGATAGGTCCGCAGTACTCGCTCGGCTGTCATACCCGGTACGTCGGAGCCGCGGCGGACAGCTCGACATGCGCAGCGCTGGATCACCAGACAGGACCCTGGCTCCCCCGGGCGGGTATCGTCCGGGGACGTGACGGATCAGCAGGCGGAAACGGCGGAGGCTGCGGAAACGCACGCGCCCAACGCCCACAACACGGCCAAACTCGCAGTGGTCGTCGGCGCACTCGGTGTCGTCTTCGGGGATATCGGGACCAGCCCGATCTACACCCTGCAGACGGTGTTCAACCCTGAGGATCCACACCCGGTGCCGGTGAGCGACCACAACGTGTACGGCGTGGTGTCGCTGATCTTCTGGTCGGTGATGATCATCGTCACCGCCACCTACATCCTGCTGGCGATGCACGCGGACAACGACGGCGAGGGCGGCGTGATGGCGCTCATCACGCTGCTGCGCCGCTGGCGTGCCACGCACCCGGGCCGCCGCCGCGCCGCGACCGTCCTCGCCGCGGTCGGTCTGTTCGGGGCGTCGCTGTTCTTCGGCGACGGCATGATCACCCCGGCGATCTCGGTGCTGTCCGCGGTCGAGGGTCTCAAAGTCGTCGAACCGTCGCTGGGCGAGTACGTCGTACCGATCACCGCGGTGATCATCATCGTGCTGTTCCTGGTCCAGCGCCGCGGGACGGAGACGGTCGGCCGGGTCTTCGGGCCGGTGATGATCGCCTGGTTCACGGTGATCGGCGCGGCGGGCATCGTCGGCATCGTCGAGCACCCGGCGATTCTCGAGGCGCTGTCCCCGACGTACGCGATCGGGTTCCTGGCCGGGCACTTCCACATCGCGTTCTTCGCGCTCGCGGCGATCGTGCTCGCGGTCACCGGCGCCGAGGCGCTGTACGCCGACATGGGGCATTTCGGCCGCAAGGCGATCAGCCGCGGCTGGCTGTTCCTCGTCCTGCCCGCCGGCACCCTGAACTACATGGGTCAGGGCGCGCTGATCCTGAAGGACCACGCGAACATCAGCAGCCCGTTCTTCCTGCTCGTCCCGGACTGGGGCCGGCTGCCGCTCGTGCTGCTCGCGACGGCGGCGACCGTCATCGCGTCGCAGGCGGTGATCACCGGCGCCTACTCGGTCGCGTCCCAGGCCGCCCGGCTCGGGTACCTGCCGCGACTCCGCGTGACGCACACCTCGGCGACGACAGTCGGCCAGATCTACGTCCCCTTCGTGAACTGGCTGTTGTTCGTCTCGGTCCTCACGCTGATCTTCGCGTTCCGCAGCTCGGCCGCCCTGGCGTACGCGTACGGCATGACGGTGACCGGCACGATCAGCATCACCACCTTGCTGTTCTTCTACGTCGCCCACTACCGCTGGAACGTGCCGAAGTGGCTGATCGCGCTCGGCGCGGTCCCGCTGCTCGCCGTCGACCTGCTGTTCATCGGAGCGAACCTGACCAAGCTGGTGCACGGCGCGTGGCTGCCGCTGCTGATCGCGCTCACCGCGTTCACCGTGATGACGACCTGGCAGCGCGGCCGCGAGGTCGTGACGGCCGAGCGGGAACGCGCCGAGGGTTCACTGCAGGAGTTCATCGACCAGATGCGCTCCGGCACGATGCCGATCCGCACCGTCCCGGGGACGGCGATCTTCCTGAACCGCGGCGGCGTCAGCGCTCCGCTCGCGCTGCGGGCGAACGTCGAGCACAACCAGGTCCGGCACGAGCACGTGGTGATCGTGGCGATCGACACCGAGCCGGTACCGCGGGTCGCCGAGGAGGATCGGGTCACGGTCAACGACCTCGGGTACGCCGACGACGGCATCACGCACGTCACGATCAAGTTCGGGTACATGGAGGCCCCCGACGTACCGAGCGCCCTCGCGCAGCTGGAGCCGGACGAGTCCGAAGGTCCGCTCGATCTCGACAAGGCGTCGTACTTCCTGTCCAAGATCGAGCTCCGCCGGGGCAAGGCCGCCACGATGGCGGGCTGGCGCAAGCAACTGTTCCTCGCCACCTCGCACATCACCGCCGACGCCGCCGAACACTTCGGTCTCCCCCGCGACCGCACGGTCATCATCGGCTCCCACATCGAGTTGTAGACCCCCGGAGATTTGAGCATCGAGATTTGACGCGCCTGGAGGTGTGGCGGATGGAGCAGACGTACGACGAGAGCGCGCCGGTGCCCGCACTCGCCGGTCTCGTCCGTACGGTCTGGATCCAGCGCACCGGATCGCAGCCCTACCCGCAGCGTGATCTGCCGACGGGCGGGGTCGAACTGCATTGCCCGGTCGGCGGCGTACCGCGGCTGATCGGGCCGCTGACCCGGGCACAGCTGCAGGTGATTCCGCCGCGGACGACGATCGTCGGCGTGCGGTTCATGCCGGGCGCGGGGACGCCGATGCTCGGCGTACCGGCGGACGAACTGGTCGATTGTGCGGTGGGGCTGTGGGGTCCTGCGGCGGACGCTCTCGGGTGCGCGGTGGCCGATGCCGCTGATCCGCAGACGGCGTTGCTCGCGGTCCAGCGGTACCTGGCCGGGCGGCCGCTTCGGCCGGATCCTGTCGTGGCGGAGCTCGTGCGGCGGTTGATGCCGTGGGAGCCGACAGGGATTGCTCAACTGGCGGACGAGTTGGCGTTGTCGGAGAGTCAGTTGCGGCGGCGGTGCCTGACGGCGACGGGGGCCGGGCCGAAGGCGCTGCAGCGGACACTGCGGTTCCAGGGGTATCTCGCGTTGGCGCAGGCCGGGTTCGGGAGCGGGCTGTCGGATCTCGCGGCCGAGACCGGGTACGCCGACCACGCGCATCTGACCCGGGAGTGCGTGCGGCTGACCGGGGTGACCCCGCGCGAACTGCTCGGCGACAAGGCGGATCGCTGCGACTGCGGTCACGACCACTCGGCGTCGTACCGGCCGTTCCTTGCCGGGTGGTACGACCGTTTCGTTCAAGCACAGCCCGGTCGCGCCGTCCTAACGTCAGCCCATGGACCTGATCGGGCCTGACCACTCGCTGTACGACGTACTGCGGAAACCCGCGCTGCCCTTGTACGACGACATCCGCCCCGCGGCGATCGCGCGTTGCTCCTCGTCGTCCGACGTGATCGAGGCGCTCGCGTATGCCCGCTCTGCCAACCTCCCCGTAACTCCCCGCGGCGGCGGCCACTGCTTCGCCGCCCGCTCCTCCACCACAGGCCTCATGCTCGACCTGTCACCCCTCGCCACGATCTCAGTCGAGCCCACTGCGGCCCTCGCGACGATCGGGGCGGGGGCTCGGCTTGCTTCCGTCTACCGGGGGTTGCACAAGTACGGGCTGACGATTCCGGCGGGGTGTGGGCCGACGGTTGGGATCGCGGGGCTGACACTGGGAGGCGGGCTCGGGTTGCTCGGGCGCCGGTACGGACTGACCTGCGATCGCCTCGTCGCCGCAACCGTCGTACTCGCGGACGGCAACGTCCTCACCTGCGACGCGGAGCGAGAGTCCGACCTGTTCTGGGCACTCCGCGGTGCGGGAGGCGGCCAGTTCGGCGTGGTCACGTCGCTCGTCTTCAACGCCGTACCGTCACCCACCGCGACCCGCTTCAAACTCACTTGGCCACGCAGCCGCGCCGCAGAGGTGATCGCCGCCTGGCAGTCCTGGGCCCCCGACGCACCGGACGAGCTCACCGCCAGCCTGACCGTCAACGCCAACCACGTGCAGGTCTTCGGCGCCACCCTCACCGCCCTCGACCCCGGCCCTCTTGCCACCCTCGCCCCCGAGATCGACCTCCTCGCCGGCCTCACCTGGCCCGAGCTCAAGGCCAGCCTCTCGGAAGGCGGACCGGACAACCGCATCATCCACAGCAAGTCCGAGTTCTTCCGCGACCCGCTGCCACCGGACGCCATCACCCAACTCCTCAACGCCGGCTGCGAACTCAACTTCACCCCGATGGGCGGCGTCTACAACCGCGTGCCCGTCGACGCGACAGCCTTCGCGCACCGCACAGAGCGCTTCCTCCTGGAAAACGCCGGCCCCGACCGCAACGCCGTACGCCGCTCCTGGTTCATCGCCCACGCCTACGCCTCGGGTGGCGTCTACCCGAACTTCCCCGACCCCGACCTGACCGACGCGCACACCTCCTACCACGGCCCGAACTTCCCCCGCCTCCGCGACATCAAGGCCAAGTACGACCCCTCCAACGTGTTTCATTTCCCCCAATCACTAGGAGGTCCGAGATGATCCGGCTCTACATGTCGATGTCGCTCGACGGATTCGTGGTCGGCCCCGACGACAGTCCCGAGAATCCGATGGGACGCGGCGGGTTCCGCCTGTTCAACTGGCTCGACGACCGCCACTCCGACGGGCCGAGCGGGCAGGTGGTCCGCGAGTCGCTCGCCACCGGGGCTCTCATCGCGGGCCGCCGTACCTACGAGCACGCCGGCCGCTGGAACGGCGACCACCACGACGGCGTACCGATGTTCATCCTCACCCACCACGTCGCCGAGGACGACGTACCGCCGGGGAGCGCTGTCTACGTTTCCGACGTCGCCGACTGCGCCGCCCAGGCGTTGGCGGCCGCCGGCGACCGGGACGTGATGGTCCACGGTGCCGGTGCGGCCCAGTCCCTCCTTCGCGCCGGCCTCCTCGACGAGCTCGAACTGCACGTCGTCAACGTCCTCCTCGGCCAGGGCCGCCGCCTCTTCGACAACCTCCCCGCCGAGTACATCGAGCTCGAACAAGTCCGCCAACTCCCCGCCCGCGACGTAACCCACCTCCGCTACCGCATCCTCAAATGACCCCGCCGTGGGCACGCGGGAAGTGAGGCACTTGGGGAGGGTTGTTTCCCGTTCTGGGCGGGAAATCCTCCCCAACCCGCCTGCGCCCTACTTCAGAGCCAGGGTGCGAGGGGGTGTGCGGCGTTGCCTTCCGGGCCGGTGACATTGGTGTACGGGCGGCCGGTCAGGTAGGCGGCGATCTCGGGGAGGGGGCCGTTGACCTTGGGTACGTCGCCGCGTTCGGTGCGGATGTCTTCGCACAGGGCTTCGAGGAAGTCCGTGGGGAGATCGGCGAAGGTGAGGCCGGTGCCGAGGTCTACGGCGTGGATCATCACCTCGCGGGAGCGCATCCAGGGGATCCTGGTCGCCGGTATCGGCTCGCCCCGCGACGTGCGGACCTCCGCCTGCCACTGCGCGTCCGTGAGCGTCGCCATCGACGCGCTCAGCCCGGTCGTCGCCGCCTCGAACCACGACCGCAGCTCATCGGCCGACCTCGACGTACCGGCCTCGATGTCCGCGTCCCGCGCCTCGCGCGACGGGTACATCGGGCGCTCCTCGCCGGTCCGCGCCCACTCCACCAGGTTCCCCAGTGCCTCGGCGTTCAGCGACAGATGCGCCGCGACATGCCGCCGTGACCATCCCGGCAGCAGCGACGGCGCCTCGAGGTCGCCCAGTGCTTCGCGGCACAGCGCCGTACCCTCGTCGATCCACCCAAGAACGCGCTCCATGAAGCGAACGTAACCGACCACGGCGCGGGTTCTTGCAGCGGTGGGGTCTTGTGGTGAGACTGACCCCCATGAAGGAGGGGGCCCACACGTGGTGACGACGATCGGAGTAGTAGGACCGTCGGACCTGGTCACCTCCACCAGCCGGATCATCAAAGGGCTCCGTGGCGTCGAGGTGGTCCCGCTCCGGTACCGCCGGGAGACCGACACCCCCAAGGTGATGGCCGACGCGCCGGGCAGCGTCGACGCGTGGCTGTTCACCGGCGTCGTCCCGTACCAGATCGCCGCCGCGCAGGACCTCCTGGACCGCCCCGCCGCGCACGTCGAGTACACGGGCGCGACCCTGATGCGCGCCCTGGTCCAGCTGCTCCGCGAGGGGCACGACGTGACGTCACTCAGCATCGACGTACTCGACGAGGGCGACGTCCGGGAGACGTTCGACGAGGTCGGGCTCCCGATGCGCGGTGTCCGCGTGCTGCCGTACCGGCCGGGCCTGAGCCTCGACGAGATCGTCGCGTTCCACCACGAGGCCGGCGCGACCGTCGCGATCACCTGTCTGCGGTCGGCGTACGAGAAACTCCGGACCGAGCAGACCACTCTCCGGCTGGCGCCGTCGGTGCACTCGGTCCGTTCGGCGGTGAACAGTCTGCTCCTGGTCCACGACGCTCTGCGCAGTGACGATGCGCAGATCGCGCTCGGCCTGGTGGAGATTTCTCCGGACGCAGAGAGCGCTCTGCGGCGCGAAGCCGGCTCTCTCGGCGGCAGCGTCATCCGGTACGACGACAAGCGCTGGCTCGTGGTGGCGACGCGCGGACCGCTCGAACAGGCGACCGCGGCGTTCACCGAGCTCAGCATGCTGACCCGGTTGAAGGAGCAGTTCGGACCGGTCCGGATCGGGTTCGGCATCGGCGGGTCCGGGACCGAGACCGAGGCGCTGGCCCGCCGCGCGCTCGGCCGGGCGAAGACCGCCGGACGTACGGCGGCCGTCGTGTCGCTGCGCAACGACATCGATCTCGTGCTGGTCGGCGGCGCACCGCCACGGGCCCAGCAGCGCTCGAAACTGCAGTTGCTCGCGCAACGCGCGGGCCTCTCGAAGGCGACGCTCGAACGGCTGCAGGAGCTCGTCCGCGCCACCCCGGAGGACGGGCTGACCACCCGTTCCGTGGCCGACTACCTCGGCATCCAGCCGCGGACCGCGCGCCGCGTCCTGAACCGCCTCGAGCGCGCCGGGTTGGCGGATGCCACCGGCACCCAGCTCGGCACCGGCAGCGGCCGCCCGCTCGTGGTCTACCGCGTTCATCTCTGAGTATTTCCCCAGCGGTTGACGCACTGACGCGCGTCCGGCTAATTTCAGCCATGACCGTAATTCGGTGCGCACTGTCCCGGGAGGCCTTGTGGACAAGCGATTCGCACGGGGAATGATTGCCGCTCTGCTCATCTGCACAGGATTGGTGAGCACTTCTTCTCTCAACAGCGCTGCCGCTCAAGCTGAGGCGACTGTTCCGGTCGGGACCGAAACTCCGACCGTCACCAGCCTCGGTCCGGCGTCTGCCGTGACCTCGACCAGCGTCGCCGAGCAGGTCGGCGACCGGATCTGGACCATCACCTCCGGCGTCTCGCCCGTCCAGGTCGGTGCGTTCGACCCGGTCGGCAAGACCGTCGACCGCAAGTTCTCCCTGCCGACCGGCGCCGGGGCGTGGGCCATGACCCATATCGGCACCGACCTGTACATCGGCCTCTACACCCCCGGCGACGTCTACAGGGTCGACACGATCACCGGCGCCGCGACCAAGGTCGCGCAGTTCGGCCCGTTCGTCTGGTCGATCGCCGCGACCCCGGACGGCAAGATCGTCGTCGGTACCTATCCCGACGGCGGGGTCCACGAATACGACCCGGCCACCGGCGCGACCAAGTCGTACGGCGCCGCCATCGCCGGTGAGCAGTACGTCCGCAGCATCGCGGCCGACGCCACCACGATCTACGCCGGCGTCGGCACGAAGGCGCACCTGATCGCCATCGACCGCGCGACCGGCGAACGCCGCGATGTACTGCCCGCCAAGTACGCGGACCGCACGTTCGTCGCCACTCTCGCCCTCGACGGGACGAGGCTCGCCGCGGGCCTCTCCCCCACCGGCACGATGCTCGTGTTCGACACCACGGACCTGAGCAACCCGGTCGAGGTGCAGACGCCCGGCGGGGACCAGTACGTCACCGCGATCACCCTCAGCGGCGACGACATCTACCTCGGTACCCGACCGTCCGGCACGCTCTACCGGTACCGCGACAACGCGCTGACGCGCCTCGGTTCGCCGTACGACGGTGCGTACTTCAACCGGATCTTCGTCGAGGGGTCGGCGAGCGGCACCATACGGGCCGAGCTGACCAGCCAGGTCGTCGACTTCGACGAGGCGAGCGGGACCTTCACCGGCACCGATCTCGGCCAGGCAGGTCTGCCGCCCGCGCCCGAACAGGTGATGGCGCTCGCCGCCACGCCGTCGTCCGTCCTGGTCAGCGGCAAGGCCGGCGTCCAGGTCCACGATCTCGCCGCCGGCACCAGCACCCGCACGTTCCTGCCCGGCGAGGCGAAGACTATGACGCCGGTCGGGAAGAGCGTGTATCTGGGCGTCTACACACTGGCCCGTCTCTGGCAGATGAACCCCGACGGCACCGACCTGCACGAACTCGGCCAGGTCGGCAACGAGCAGACCCGCCCGACAGACGCCGCGTACGACGACCGCTCGCAGACGTGGCTGGTCTCCACCGAACCCGACTACGGCAAGTACGACGGAACACTCGTCGAACAGCACCTGGTCAGCGGCGACCGCGAGGTGCACCGCGGCGTCGTACCGCACCAGTCGGTCCGCTCCGTGACGACTGCCGACGGCGTCGCGTTCCTCGGCGGCGCGACCCGCAACAGCCTCGGCACGGACCCGATCTTGCCCGAGGCAACCGTCGTTGCGTTCGACCAGCGCCGCAACAAGGTGCTCTGGGAGACCGCCCCGCTGTCCGGAGCGCAGACCTACAGCGATCTCGCCCTCTACCGCGGCCGGCTGTACGCGACCACGGACGACGGCCGGCTCGCCGTCCTCGATCCAGGGACCGGCAAGCTCGTCACGAGCGCGACGCTCGGCACCGGTCAGAGCCAGCTCACGATCGCCCGCACCGGCCTCTACGGCACCGACAACAAGCGCGTCTTCAAGATCACGCCGAACCCCACCGGCGCCCCGGCCGTGAGCACCGTGGTCGACGGCCTGGGAGCGCAGGTCTACAGCTACCCGCTGATCACCACGTCGTACGACGGGAACGCGCTCTACACGATCAAGGGCCGCGATCTCGTCCGCATCGGAGGGCTCCGATGATCATCTCCCGCCGTACCGCTCTCGCCGGAGCGCTGGCGACCGGCGCCCTGACCACTCTCCCAGCCACTGCTCACGCGGAGGACGGACCCATCGACGGTTCCACGCTGCCTACGTTCGGCCCTGCCGTCGTCACGGCCGCCGTCGTCGCGATGGCGGTGCACGACGGACACGCCTACGTCATCAGCCGCGGCATCGTGCCGCCGAGGCTGACCGAGGTCGACCTGACCACCCACCGCGTGACCAGGACGGTCGAGCTGCCGACCGGCGAAGGCGGCTGGGGCATCACGGCTGCCGCGGGCAAGGTTTACTGCGGGCTCTATCCGACTGCCGACGTCTACTGCTTCGACCCGGCCGACGGATCAGTGAGCCACGTAAGAGCGCTGGCCGGTCCCGGCGGCTTCGTCTGGGACATGACAACGGCACCCGACGGCCAGGTATTCGCGGTCAGCTGTCCCAACGGCGCCGTCTGGCAGATCGATCCCGCGACGAACACAGCCACTCAGCTCGGCGCCCCCGTTCCCGGAGCGCAGTACGGGCGCTACGTCGGGGCCGCAGGCAACTACGTGTACGCCGGGATCTACACGCCGTCGCAGTTGGTCGGGTACGACCGGAGTACCGGGGTCTTCCGCGATATCACGCCCGAGGCGTCCCGCGGGCAGAACTTCGGCCCGTTCGCGGGCGCCGGCGACCGGATCTACGTGGGCAGCAGCCAGGCGCTGCTGAGCATGGCGCTCGACGGCAGCGACGTACGCAGTGTGCCGTTGCCCGAGGGCCAGTCGAGCGTCGACGCGATCACGGTCGCCGCGGACGGCACGACGTACCTGACCACTCGGACGTCGGGGACGGTGTGGTCGTGCGGGCCGCAGGACACCAGTCTCACGGAGGTGGCGACGCCGGCGCCGGCGGACGAGCATCGCCGTCTCGTGATGCTCGACGCGAGCACGCTGCTCGGCTCGACCGGGTCCGGCGTGCTGTGGTGGCTCGATGTCGGAACGGGTGAGTTCGAGCTGCTCGATCTCGTCGACGCCGGGTTCACGCCCGCGCCGGACAAGCCGCAGTCGATGGTGATCGGCGACCCGCACGTGTACGTCGGCGGGCACTGGGTCGTCACCGAGCACGCGATCGACACCGGCGTCGCGCGCCGGTTCCGGGTCGCCGGTGAGGCCAAGACACTGAACTGGGTCCGGGGCGAGCTGTACTCCGCGCTGTATCCGAGCACCGAGGTGGTCCGGATCAACCCGCGGACCAAGGAGGTGCACAGTTTCGGCACGATCGGTCACGAGCAGATCCGGCCGTGGCAGGCCGCGTACGACCCGAAGTCGAAGCTGCTCGCGATCGCCTCCGCACCGGGCACCGGGAAGCTGACCGGCGCCCTGACCTTGCTCGACGTACGCACCGGTGAACTCGACGTGCACTACGGCGTACTCCCGGACCAGAGCGTCCTGTCGGTCTCGATCGTCGACGGTATCGCGTACCTCGGCGGGGATGTGGTCGGCGGCGGTGGCATCCCGCCGACGCGCACCTCGGCGGCGATCGCGGCATTCGATGTGGGTCGCCGCGAACTGCTCTGGGCCGCCGAGCCACTCGCCGGAGAACGCTCGATCCAGAGCGTCGCTGTTCACGACGGCATCCTGTACGGCGTTCTGAAGCGCACCAGCGGCGGCTGGTTCACGTACGACCTACGCACGCGCGCCGTCGTCCGCGGCGCGAACAAGCTGTCCGGGTACGGCCAGATCCACACTGACCGGACCGGCGTCTACTGTGAAACGAACTTCGGCGGGAACCTGTACCAGCTGGGCCCGGGCCTCAGCACGGCGAAACTGCTCGTGAACAAGCTCGGCGACGGGTGGTACACCGTGCCGCAGCTGACCCCGGTCCGCAGTGTGCAGCAGACGGCCGAGCACTCGGTCTGGGGTCTCGCCGACCGCGATCTCGTCCAGTTGCCGTTGCCGTAAGCAAAGGAATCGTCTGATGGAGAACAGTCAGCTTGCCCGTGACGGCGGTACGCCGGTCCGCACGGACCCGCTGCCGTCGGTGATGAACGCCAGCGGCCGGCGCTTCGGCGACGACGAGATCAAGGCGGTCGAGCGGGTGCTGCGCAGCGGCATGCTCTCGGCGACCTGGGGAACGGAGGTTCCCGCGCTCGAGCTCGAGTTCGCGTCCCTGCTCGGCGCCGGCCACGCCGTCGCCTGCAGTTCGGGAACGGCGGCGCTGCACCTGGCGGTCGCCGCCGTGAACCCCGATCCCGGCGACGAGATCATCACCACGCCGATCAGTGACATGGGCACCGTGTTTCCGATCATGATGCAGAACGCCGTTCCGGTGTTCGCGGACGTCGACCCGATCACGGGAAACCTGACGCCCGAGACCGTGGCCGCCGCGATCACGCCGCGCACGAAGGCCGTGATCGTCGTGCACCTGTTCGGAAAGCCGGCCGCCGTCCGGGAGCTGCGTGAGCTCTGCGACCAGCACGGGATCCTGCTGATCGAGGACTGCGCGCAGGCGTATCTCGCGCCGG
Organism: Kribbella sp. VKM Ac-2566; assembly: GCF_004366005.1. Lineage (NCBI taxonomy): Bacteria > Bacillati > Actinomycetota > Actinomycetes > Propionibacteriales > Kribbellaceae > Kribbella > Kribbella sp. VKM Ac-2566. The sequence goes on from NZ_SODT01000010.1 coordinate 585,107, forward strand.
TCGGCGACACGTTCGTCGGCCGGATCGGGCACATCGGATGCTTCAGTCTCCAGCAGACCAAGCACATCAGCGCCGGCGACGGCGGTCTGACGGTGACCGACGACGCGCAGCACGCCCGCCGGATGCGGTTGTTCGCCGACAAGGGCTGGCCACGCGACACCGACGAGCGGACCTACCTGTTCCTCGCGCTGAACTACCGCATGACCGAACTCGTCGCCTCGGTCACTCGCGCCCAACTGAACCGTCTACGTGGCGTCGTCCAGGACCGTCGTACGGCGGCATTGCGGGCGACGGCCGGGATCGCGGATCTGGTCGGCGTCACCGCCCCGCCCGACGGGCAGGACCACGTGTACTGGCAGTACCCGCTGATCATCTCCGAGGCGGCCGGCGACATGCGCGAATGGGCCGCGGCGCTGACCGCCGAGGGTGTGCCGGCGAACGGCGGGTACCTGACCAGCCCGCTGTACGCCGCACCTGCCGTCCGCGAGCGGATCACGTACGGCCGGTCCGGATTCCCGCTGCAGGACGTCTCGTACCCGGCCGGCCTGTGCCCGAACGCCGAGGAACTCATCGACCGCAAACTGCTCGTCCTCGGCTGGAACGAGAACTACAGCGAATCCGACGTCGACGACATCGTCACCGCAATCCGCAAGGTCCACCAAGCCCTGTCCCGGAAGGCATCATGACCGAGAATCCCCTGCTGCTCGACTGCGACGTTCTGGTCGGGCACGACGTGACGACGGGGCGCTGGGGGCGGCCCGAGAACGTCGCGAAGGTGTTCGCGGAGAGCGGTATCTCCGGCGGCGTGGTGTCCGGGCTGCGGGCGGTGCACTTCGACGTACCGTCCGGGAACGACGAGGCGCGGCAGGTTGCTGATGGCAACGGCTGGTCGACGTGCCCGGTGCTCGACCTGCGTGATCCGCTCGGCGCGGAGAAGGAACTGGAGCGTCAGCTGGCCAGTGACACGCCGCCGCGGGCGATCCGGCTGGCGCCGACCGCGCAGAGCGTCGAGCCGACGTACCCGGCCTTCGGGCACGTCGCGCAGCTGCTCGTCGACGCCGGGCTGACGATCTTCACCGAGGGCGACGTCCGCAAGGTGGGCCCGGCGCTGCGCGGGCTCGGCGCGCGCGTGGTGTTCCTCGACACGCACTTCTACTATCTCGGCGACTTCGTCCTGCTGGCCCGGTCCGAGCCCGGGTTCCACACCTCCACCCGGATGCTCACCGGACCGGACTCGCTGGAGATCGTGGCCGCGGAGGTCGGCGCCGAGCGCCTGGTGCTCGGGTGCCGGACGCCGTTCCACGAGACCCGCTCGGTGATCCGCCGGCTGCTCTCGTCCAAGCTCAGCCCGGACGAGATCGCCCAGGCCGGAAGCCGCAGTCTCACGACTCTGCTGGAGCCCGCATGCTGATCGACGTACACGCGCACTGGGGACCGTGGTTCTTCTCGATGGACGTCGCGAGTATCGACACCAACATCGACGGCCTCAACCGGTTCGGCATCGACCTCCAACTGGTCTCGGCGATCGAGGCCATCGTGTACGACGCTCCGCTCGGCAACCGCTCCCTCGCCGAGCAACTCCCGGCCGATCCGCGGCTGCGCGGGATGATCGTCGTGGACCCGCGCCGTCTCGACGAGGCCCGGACCGACCTCGACGAGCTCCTTGCCGGCGACGGGCGGACGCGGTGGGTCGGTGCCAAGATCCACACCGAGTACAGCCGGACGCCGATGACGTCGCCCGCGATGCAGGCCGCGATCGAGCTCACCACCGAGTACGGGCTGCCCACCCTCGTCCACACCTGGGGCGACACCGTCGTCGATCTCGCCGACGTCGCTGCCCGGGTCCCGGGGGCGCGGGTGCTCGCCGGTCACATGGGCGCGAACGGCTGGCCCCGGGTCCCCGAAGCGGCGGACCGCTGCGACCGGGTCTGGTTCGAGCCGTGCTGGTCCGCGCCCGAGGCCAACCGGATCCGCTGGATCCTGGACCGGATCGACCCCGGCCGGATGATGTTCGGCACCGACGCCACGCTCATCGATCCGTCGGTCGCGCTCGGCGCTCTCGAGGCCGCCGACCTCACCCCCGACGAGCACGAGGCCGTCACCCACCGCAACGCCATCGCCCTGTTCGGGCTCTGACGACCGCGGGTTTCCGGTGAGAATTCGTCAGCTGGTGACGGATTCTTTCCGGAGATCGGGGGCGCCGGCCACGAACACCAGGATGTCGGTTTCAGGCCCGCGGACCTCGGGCTCCTGCCAGCCGAGGTGCCGGTAGAACGCGACGGCGTCGTGGTTCTGGTTCCAGGCGAGGAGCCAAGCGCGGTTGTGGTGGCGCGTGGCGGTCTCGAGGAGACGCCGGGCCAGGCCGGTACCGCGGGCGTGCTGCAGTACGCCGAGCTCGTCCACCTCGTACGCGCCGATCAGCAGCTCCTCGACCTGCTCGCGGCCGATCCGGTCGAGGACGCTCCCGTACGACCGGTCGGTCCGGAACGGCGCCGGCGTCGTCCATCCGGTCAGGAACCCGGCGATCCGGCCGTCCTCCGACCGCTCGATCCACGCCTGGAACCCGTCCCGCTCCGCATCGGTCTCGAGCCGCTTCCGGAACGCGATCCGGGTCTCCTCGGGATCGCGGTGCTCGAACGGCGGCGCCGTGAACACCTCGACGTACGCCGTGGCCAGTTCGTCCGCGATCTCCAGGATGTCCCGCCCATGCGTGTGCACCGCTCCAACCTACCGATGGAGCGGTCCGTCCTGCCGGTGTTACCGGTGCCGCGGGCTCAGTTGGTCGCCGCCGGCTGCAGATCCGAGGGACCGCCCGCCGGAGCCCCGCCGGACGACTTGGCGGCGGACCTGGTGGCGGCGCTCGCGGTTGCGGCGCCGGGCGAGCCCGGCGCCGCCGCGATCGTCTCCAGTTCGGCGCGGAACTGCGGAAGCATCCAGCGCAGCGGCTGGTCCAGAACCCGTGCGATGGCCGCCTCGTCGACCTTCAGCAGGCCGCCGATCCGGGCGAGCGCGTCCGGCTCGTCCGTGGCGGCGTACAGCAGATGGACGACCTCGTGCCGGTGCGCGAACACGGCCAGCGCCGCGGCGGCCAGGCCGGCATCGATCTCCGGCGGACTGGTGATTTCCCCGTTGACTGTCACGACACCAACAACCCGTTCAGGCCATGATCGGTTACGTGTCAGTCTTGACAGTTGACCAATGCTCAACTGGTGGTCAACTGGTGCTCAGCTGGGCAACCAGGAGACTTTGCCGAGCAGGTACGTCGCCCCGATCAGGGCGGCCGTGTCGATCAGGGTGTGCGCGACGACGAGCGGCATGATCCGGCCCCACCGCCGGTACAGGTAGGTGAAGATCACGCCCATGACCACGTTTCCCGCGAACCCGCCGAGCCCCTGGTAGAGGTGGTACGAACCGCGCAGCAACGAGCTCGTCACGGTGGCCCGGCGTACCGACCAGCCGAGTTGGTCGAGCCGGTGGTTCAGGTACCCGAGCACGATGACTTCCTCGAGTACGGCGTTCTGCACGGAGACCGCGATCAGGATCGGGATCCGCCACCAGTGGTCGGGCAGCTGCGACGGGTCCACCGTCAGGTTCACGCCGGTCGCGTGTGCACCGATGTAGAACAGCAGGCCCGCTCCCCCGACGGCGGCCGCGATCGCCGTACCGCGTCCGAGGTCGCGCATCCTGTCCTGCAGGTCGAACCCGATCGTCCGGAACGACTCTCTGCCCCGCGCGAGCAGGTGACCGACCAGCGCGACCGGCACCAACGCGGTGACCACCGCGAAGATCTGCCACGCCAGGTCCAGCCACGGGCGGCCCGGCGCGCGCGATCCGACGATCACAGCGGTCTGCCCGCTGATCGGTTTCGCCGAGGTGAGCACGCCGGTGAACGAGATGATCGCCGCCACCCCGGACGCCCCCAGCGACAACGCCAGCACCAGCCAGACCTCCCGCGAGAGCACCGACCGACTGACGCCGGAATCCACAGCCTCTGCTACCGGTGGGGGCGGGTTGTCGGCGGGGCTCGTCATGGCTCAACTATCCCGCGTGGGACCACCCAGCAGGTCGAGCAGGTGGCTGAAGAGCTCGGCGGTGTCGGCCTGCAGCTCGTACTGCGACTGCACCTGGAGACCGTCGGACAGCGCGATCAGCAGGGTCGCGATCGTTTCCGGGTCGGCCGACGCGTTGAGGGTCCCGTCGGCCTGACGGGCGCGGACCGCGTCGGCGAGGGCCGCGCGAATCCCGGCGTACCGCTCCACGAAGTACTGGTGAGAACCGTGTTCCGGGTCGCCGGCCTCGGCGGAGAACGTGGAGTACAACTGCACAAGGCCCGGCACCGATCCGTTGTGGCGGACGATCGCGGTCAGGTTGTCGATGGGGTCACCGGTCTCGAACCGTGCCAGGTCGGCCTCGTCACGGGCCCGCAGCACCGCCTCGAACAGCTGCTCCTTCGAGCCGAAGTAGTGCAGCATCCCGGCCTCGCTGAGTCCGGCCGCCGCGGCCAGTTCACGCGTCGACGTCTTCCGGTACCCGTGCCGTGCGATCACCTCCAGCGCGGCCCGCAGGATCTCGGCGCGCTTGGCGACGCCTTTCGCGTACGGACCCCGTGAATTGGCCATATTCAAAACCTAGCATCACTTGGTTTTCAGACGTACAGTCGTCGCCATGAACTTCGACGACCTGCTCGGCCGGCTCTCCCTCGAGGAGAAGGTCCGGATCCTGACCGGCCAGGACTTCTGGTCCACCCACCCGCTGCCCGCGATCGGGCTGCGTTCGATGGTGCTGTCCGACGGACCGAGCGGCGTCCGCGGCGCGGTCTGGGACGAGCGCGACCCGTCGCTGAATCTCCCGTCGGCGACCGCTCTCTCGTCGTCCTGGGACGTCGGCATCGCCCATCGGTACGGCGTGGTGTCGGCGCTCGAGGCGCGCCGGAAGAACGTCGACGTGGTGCTCGGCCCGACGATCAACCTGCACCGTTCGCCGCTCGGTGGCCGGCACTTCGAGGCGTTCAGCGAGGACCCGGTCCTGACCGCGGACCTGGCCGCCGCGTACGTCGCCGGCGTGCAGGAGCTCGGCGTCGGCGCCACCCCGAAGCACTACGTGGCGAACGACTTCGAGACCGACCGCTTCACCGCGAACGTCGTGGTCGACGAACGCACGCTGCGGGAGGTGTACCTGCTGGCCTTCGAGAAAGCGGTCACCGAGTCGAAGGCGTGGCTGGTGATGAGCGCCTACAACTCGATCAACGGCGCGACCGCGTCGGAGAACGACCTGCTCGAGACCCCGCTCAACACCGACTGGGGCTTCGACGGTGTGGTCGTCAGCGACTGGACCGCCGTACGCAGCCTGGAGAGCGCGAAGCACTCGCAGGACCTGGCGATGCCCGGCCCCGTCGGAGCCTGGGGTGACGCGCTCGTCGAGGCCGTTCGGTCCGGTGAGATCAAGGAGGACGCGATCGACCGCAAGGTCCGTCGCCTGCTCGCGCTCGCGGCCCGTGTCGGCGCCCTCGAGGGCTTCGAGAAGCCGGCCGACCCGCCGCAGGTCGACGGCATCGCCTTCGCCCGTACGGCGGCCGCGGAAGGCACGGTCCTGCTCCGCAACGAGGGCGCGCTCCCCTGGCATGACCCGCAGAAGGTAGCCGTTATCGGTCACAACGCCCGCGACGCCCGCACGCAGGGCGGCGGCAGCGCGACCGTGATTCCGGAGAAGGTCGTCTCGCCGCTTGACGGGTTGCGTAAGGCGCTCCCGAACGCCGAGATCACCTACTCGATCGGCGCGGTCGTCCAGGACGGTGTCGCCGAGCTCCCGCCGGCCACGATGACCAGCCCGCAGTCCGGTCAGCCGGGCGCCCGCGTGCGGTTCCTCGGCGCCGACGGGTCCGAGCTGTTCGCCGAGGACCGTTTCTCCAGCGCGCTCGTGTATCTCGGCGGCAACGCGCCGATCGGCGAGTCGGCGGTCTTCGAGTTCCGCACCACCTGGACACCGAGCGAGTCCGGTGCAATCCAGCTCGGCTTCGCGTCGGTCGGCCGCGGCCGGATCTTTGCCGACGGCAAGCTTCTCCGCGAGGACACCGCGGTCCCGGTCGGCAACGACCTGGGTGCCGCGCTGCTCTCCCCGCCGTCGATCTCGACGCCACTCGAGGTCGAGGCCGGTACGCCGATCGACGTACGCGTCGAGCTCGACCTGCCCAAGGTCGAGGGCGGCCTGAGCAACGCGCTCAGCATCACGGTCGGTGTCGAACCGGGCAACGACGACCCGCAGGCCCTGATCGACGAAGCCGTCGCCGCGGCCCGGGACGCCGATGTGGCGCTGGTGGTCGTCGGCACCAACTCGAAGGTCGAGTCCGAGGGCTACGACCGCACCTCGCTCGCGCTCCCGAGCCGGCAGGACGACCTGGTCCGCGCGGTCGCGGCCGCGAACCCGCGAACGGTCGTGGTCGTGAACGCGGGATCCCCGGTCCTCCTCCCCTGGCGGGACGACGTCGCCGCGGTGCTCGCGACGTACTTCGGCGGTCAGGAATACGGGGACGCGCTCTCCGACGTTCTCCTCGGCCGTACCGAGCCGGGTGGTCGTCTCCCGACCACGTGGCCGCGTGAGGAGGAGGACGTCCCGGTCTTCAACGTGACGCCGGAGAACGGCGTCGTGCGGTACGACGAGGGCATCCACATCGGTTATCGCGCCTGGCTCAAGGCGGGGACCGAGCCGGCGTACGAGTTCGGTCACGGTCTCGGGTACACCACGTGGGAGCTCTCCGACCTGCGCGCGAACGACCCGTCGTCCGTCGCGCTGATCGTGCGCAACACCGGCGACCGCGCCGGCAAGCATGTCGTCCAGGTGTACGTCGAACGTCCCGAGAGCACTGTGGATCGCCCGGTCCGCTGGCTGGCCGGGTTCACCGTCGTACGCCTCGACGCTGGTCAGGCCCGTGAGGTCACGGTCAACCTGCACGAGCACACCTTCGAGCACTGGGCCGATGGCTGGACCGTCGAACCCGGTGTCTTCACGATCCGAGCCGGCTCGTCGGTTTCGGACCTCCCGCTCTCCACGGAGCTCCAGGTCCGTTAGCTGCCCGGCTGCACGAGCTCATCAGGGCTCGGGGCGGTTCGACGCCGGTCGCCGGACGACCCGGCGGCCGGTGTCGGACTGCCAGTACAGAACTGATCGGCCGGAACGGCGGCGTTCGAGCAGCCCGGCGTCGGTCAGGACCCGCAGGTGGTCCGAGATCGTGGCGAGCGACAGGCCGGTCGTGGCCACGAGGAACGTCGTGCTCACCGGCTCGGCGGCCTCGACCAGGATGCGGGCCCGGTTGCGGCCGAGCAGCTGCACCAGCGGTTCGGCCGGCGTTTCGGTGGTCGCGAAGATCCCGGTCACGGGGTATGTCAGTGCGAATCGATCCGGGAGCCGCCAACTGACGTTGACGCGTTGGGTGTGCGCCGCGATGAACATCAGGTCGCGCCCGCGCACGTCGGTCGTCGGATAGTCCCAGCGGTTCACCTGGATCCGTCCGTCACCGAGCCACCGCACATCGGGTCCGAGACCTCGCAGTACGCCGGACCACCCCTGCTCGCTGAGGCGCGACGTCCGCGACACGATGTCGGCCTGCAGCACCCGCAACCGCCGCGGCCACTCCGGCTCGACCGTCGTCCGCCACACCCACCGCAGCAACTCCGCCGCCTCCGCGGCCAGCCCGGACGACGAGAGCACGATCGGCGGCAAAGGGGTCCGTACGACGCTGAGGTCCGCGCGGATGTGGTCGTCGTCGAGCGAGGTCAGGTACTCGAGTTCCGCGTCCAGCGTGAGATCCGGTTCGAGCGGAGGCACGGTCAGGAAGTCAGCGACCCAGCTACGCCCGAAGGCGCTCTGCAGCAACGCCGACCAGATCGGGTTCGCCGCCACCGCAGCCTCGAACGCGGCGCTGTGCGTGTCCTTCCACGGCCGGAACCACGGCTCCACCGGCATGCGCAGCAGCTTCAGCGCCGACACGGTCTCGGTGAGCTGCGACGTACCGAACCGCGCGTTCACGAGGGTGTCGGCATCGACCAGGAACTCGGACAACGTTTCGCCTCCACCCGAAACTGTAGGCGACGCGAGCACGGCGGTCGATGCTGCCGAACATGAGCACGTACCGGGCGATCTTCGCCAACCGGGAGTTCCGGAACCTGTGGATCGGCAGCGCGCTGGGCAACGCGTCCTCGACGATGACGAGCCTGACGCTCGCGATCCTGGTCGATGCCGCCACCGGGTCCGCGTTACTCGCCGCGGCCATCATGTTCGGACCGTCGCTCGCGCAGGTTCTCGGCGTTTCCACGCTGATGTCCGCCGCGGACACGGCGCGTCCCCGCCAGGTGCTCACGCTGCTCTCGGTTCTCTCGACCGTTGCGGTCGGCGTCCAAGCGGCGTTCGGGCTCTCCGCCGGTCTGCGGCTCGTGCTGTCGCTCGCGGTCGCGTACGGGCTCTCGATCGGGGCCGGCGTCCGCTGGGGTCTGCTCGGCGAGGTCGTGCACTCGGACCAGTTCGTCCTCGGCCGGTCCGCGATGAACCTGTCGGTCGGCGCGATGCAGATCGCCGGCTTCGGCATCGCAGGCGTCCTCCTGCAGGCGGTCGCCCCGTCGACCGTGCTCTGGATCGCGACAGCCTGTGCCGCCCTCGCAGTACCGGTCATCCGCTTCGGCCTGCGCGACCGGGCCCCGCGCCGGGTCGCGCGTACCGGCCTCGCCGAGACGTGGCGCGGCAACCGCGTCCTCCTGTCACAGGCCCGCACCCGCCCGCTGCTCCTGGCGCTCACGCTCCCGAACGGCCTGATCGTCGGCTGCGAAGCTCTCTTCGTCCCGTACGCCGGTTCGCGCGCGGGCTGGCTGCTTGCCGCAGGCGCCGCCGGGATGATGACCGGGGACCTCGTCGTCGGCCGCTACCTGAGCCGGCATGGTCGCCGCACCGCGGCCCGCTGGTTGCGGTTCCTGCTCGCCGTACCGTTTCTGGGTTTCGCGTTCGGTCTCCCGCTCGCGGTGCTCTGTGTCCTGGTCGCGGTCGGGAGCAGCGGTTACGCCGCGTCGCTCGCTCAGCAGGAGATCCTCGTCGACCTCACGCCGGAGGAGTTGCGAGGACAGGTGCTCGGGCTGGAGTCCGCGCTGCGGATGACGACCTTCGGTGTGGTCGCGATCCTGGCCGGTGCGCTGGCCGACCTGACTGCGGCCGCCCCGGCGATCACCGTGTTCGCAGCCGCATCCCTGATGGTCTCGATCGCCCTGACTCGACCGCTTGCCCGGATAGGCTCGCCGCATGGAAGTGGTTCGGTTGCGGAAGGTGTCCAAGCGGTACGGGCGCCGGGAGATCCTGGCTGACGTCGACCTGCAACTGAACGCCGGTGAACTGCTCGCTCTGGTCGGCGCGAACGGTTCCGGCAAGTCCACCGTGTTGCGGCTGATGGTCGGTCTGTCGCGACCGTCCGCGGGAACGGTGCAGCGCAACGCCGACGTCGTCAGCTACGTGCCCGATGTGTTCACGTCGCACGATCGCCTGTCGGCCTCGGCGTACCTGCGGCACATGGGGCGGATCCGTGGACTCAGTACGCGAACGGCGAGAGACCGCTCTCTCGAGTTGCTCGACCGCCTCGCACTCTCCGGCGGCGCGGACACCCCGATGCGCAAACTGTCGAAAGGCAACGCGCAGAAGGTCGCCCTCGCGCAGGCTCTGCTCGATCCGCCACAGTTGCTCGTACTCGACGAGCCCTGGGCCGGCCTGGACGCGACCGCTCACTCGACCCTGCGCGAACTCCTCACCGAGACCGCGGAGCAAGGCGCCGCAGTCGCCTTCACCGAACACTCCGCCGAAGTCGTCCGCTCGACCGCAACCCGCGTCTGCGAACTCGATCACGGCAAACTGACTTCGCTGCGCCGGCAAACCGCTCTCACCGAGCTCCACCTGATCCCCGCCGCAGACATCGACTGGAACCATCACCCCGACGTCCTCGAGGTTCGGCGTACCGGCGCCGGGGTGACCGTGCTGCTGCCGACCGGCCGTCACGACGCCGCCCTGCTGACCGCCCTGAACCACGGCTGGTCGGTCGTCAGCGTACGGCGGGTGAAGTCCGAGTGAGCGCGCTCTACCGTTACCTGCTGACCAGTGTTCTCCTCTCGCAGCGGTACCTCCCGCCGACGCTGATCTTCCTCGCCGCGATGGCCGTCGGTACGACGTCCGACAACGGCCCGCTGCAGTCGTCGTACTCGTTCTGTGTGCTGGCGATGCTTGTCTGTACGACGTGGCTCACCGTCAGCATCGTCAACCACGAGGATCCGACCCAGCGGAAGATCACGCTGGTGATGATCGGCAGCTCGCTGCGCGTCCTGACCATGACGGTCGCCGTTGTGATCACCTGGTGCGTACCGCTCCTGGTGATCGGTCTCGTCTATCCGATCGTCACCGGCAAGCACGCCGTCACCGCCGCCGACCTCGCCGTCGGAGCGGCCGCCCAACTCGGCGCGGCGATGGTCGGGATCGCCATCGGCCTGCTCTGCTCGCGTCTCGTGATCCCGCGGATCGGGGTCGCGATGCTCACCGCGGCCGCCGCGATCCTCGCCGTACTGCTCCTCCGCTGGATCTCCCCGATCCGTCCGATCATGACCGTGCTGTCCGACGAGAAGTCAGCCGCCGCGAACGCCGTACCACTCACCCTGCTGGCCGCGCTCTCCGCGATCCTGCTCGCGGCCGCCGTCCTCGCGACGAAACTCCTCGCCGATCGCAAGGAATGATCAGGAAGCGGCGACCGAGGACAGGCCGTGCGGGGCGGCTGAGCCACGGACGATGAGGGTTGTCGCCAGCTCGACGTGGTGTGAGGCGACGGGCTCCCCCGCTGCCAACTGGAGCGCGGTGCGTACGGCGACGGCGCCGATCTCGCGCAGTGGCTGCTTCACCGTCGTCAACTGCGGAGACGCATGCCGTGCCACCTGGGTGTCGTCGAAGCCGACCACGCTCAGGTCGTCCGGGATCCGCAGACCGCGGGCGCGCGCCGCCTCCATCACGCCGACCGCGATCTCGTCGCAGCCGGCGAAGATCGCCGTCGGCCGGTCGGGCAGGTCGAGCATCATCGATCCGCCGGCCAGACCGTCGTCGTACAGGAAGTTGCTCAGCCAGATGTAGTCCTTCGGCACCTCGGCGCCGACGGCGTCCATCGCGCTGCGGAACCCGCTCATCCGGGCCTGGTTGCAGGCCGACGTCGGCGGCCCGCCGATGTACCCGATCCGCCGGTGCCCGAGGTCGAGCAGGTGCTGCGTCGCGGACATCCCGCCCGCGAAGTTCGTCGACCCGACGCTCGTGATGTCGGGCTGCGGTACGTCGGCCGGGTCGATGATCACCAACGGCAGCCGCGCCCGGGACAACGCGGCCAGGTCGGCGTCGGACAACTCGCTGGTGATCCCGACCGCGGCCCGGCGGCCGGACGCGATCAGGTCCCGTACCCAGGGGGCCGCCCGACCCGCCGAGTGCCGGCTCGGGTGCGGCGGCCGGGAGCTGAGTACGACCTCGACCCCGGCCGCCGCGCCCGCGTCGAGTACGCCCTGGATCACCTCGACCGAGTAGCTGTTCAGAACGCCTTGGTAGAAGAGTTCGACCGTCTCGTGCTGGACCGGCTCCGGTCGGCGCCCGACGTACCCGTGCTTCTCGAGGACGTCCTGCACCCGCGCGCGGGTCGACGGCGAGACGTCGCTGCGCCCGTTCAGCACCTTGGAGACCGTGGCGACCGAGACCCCGGCCGATCCGGCCACCGTGGCCAGGGTGACGCGACCCTTCAACGGCGACATCTCATCACCCTCCTCCACCCTCCTCGCTAGTCAACACAGCCTTGCTGATTGTGACCGGAGTCGTCAGGACCCGGTCGTGTCCGACCACCCTCACATCCCCGGTGACCCGCAGCATCGCACGACACGGCAGGTCCAGTGACGACGTGCCCACCATCACTTCGACGTCGCCGGGCTCGACGATCCGGCGCAGATCGGGTCCCGTGTACGCCGTGCGATCCGCGTGCACCCGGAACGTGACGTCGACCGTCTGACCCGGCTCGAGCGACACCCGCGCGAACCCGGTCAGCAGCTTCAACGGCCGCGCGACCCGGGCGACGACGTCGCGCAGGTAGAGCTGCACGACCTCGTCGCCACCCCGGTCACCGGTGTTCGCCACCCGTACGGTGGCCGTGAACTCGCCGTCGGTGCCGATCTCCGGCACGCTCAACCGGAGATCGGCGATCGTGAAGTCCGTGTACGACGCCCCGTACCCGAACGGGTACAGCGGCCGGGTCTCGAGCCCGCTGATGCCCTCGCTCTCGACACTCCCGAGCGCCGGCTGCAGGTACGTACCGGGCTGCCCACCGACATGCCGCGGGATCTGCACCGGCAGCTTCCCGCTCGGCACGATCCGCCCACTCAGTACGCCGGCAATCGCCGCCGCACCTTCCTGTCCCGGGATGAACGCCTGCACCAGCCCGGCAACCCGATCCGCGAACAGTCCCAGCGCATAAGGCCGCCCTGACACCACCACCACGACGACGGGCTTGCCCGTGTCGAGCAACGCTTCCAGCAGCTCGCCCTGCACCCCAGGCAGCCGCAGATCCTCCGCATCGCAGCCTTCGCCCGACGTCCCATGCCCGAACAGCCCGGACAGGTCGCCCACGAAGGCGACACAGACCTCTGAGTCCTCGGCTGCGGCGACAGCCGCGGCGAACCCGGAGCGATCGTCGCCGGTCACCTCACAACCCTTGGCGTACGACACGTCGACGCCGGCCAACTCGTTGCGCAAGGCCTCGAACGGAGCGACGATCGAGATCCCCGGCCCAAGCTCGGGATACCGCGGAAGCACGTGATTCGGGAACGCGTAACAGCCCATCAACGTCCGCGGATCATCAGCACACGGCCCGACAACGGCGACCTTCGCGACACCAGAAAGCGGCAGCACCGAGCCGGCGTCCAGCAACACGACCGACTTCTCGGCCAGCTCCGATGCGATCGCCCGATTCTCCGCCGAATCCAGATCGACGCCGGACTGCACGGAGCGCTGCGGAGTCCAGTCCTCGTCCAGCAGACCGAGCTCGGCCTTCTGCAGCAGCACTCGCCGCGCCGCGCGGTCGATCAGATCCTCGGACACCTCCCCCGCCTTCACCTTGTCCAGCAGGCTCAGGTACCCGATCGTGTCCGGCAGCTCGACATCGGTCCCTGCGGTCAACGCGAGGACCCCCGCGTCCGCGTTGTCCGCTGCCACCCGGTGCATCGACGCCAGGAACGGCACCGCCCAGTAGTCGGAGACGACCGTCCCCTCGAATCCCCAGTCCTCCCGCAGTACGTCGGTGAACAGCCACGGATCCGCGCTGGCGGGCAGCCCGTCGAGGTCGGCGTACGAGCTCATCACCGACCCGGCACCGGCCGTCGCGATCGCGGTCTCGAACGTCGGCAGGATGATGTCGAGCAACTCGCGACGCCCCATCGACACCGGGCCGTGGTTCCGCCCGGCGCGCGACGCGGAGTACCCGGCGAAGTGTTTCAGCGTCGCGATGACGCCCGCGCTCTGCAGACCACGCACGTACGCCGACCCCAGGATCCCTACCAGATAAGGGTCCTCGCCCATCGTCTCCTCGACGCGGCCCCAGCGATAGTCACGCACGACGTCGAGCACCGGCGACAGTCCCTGGTGCACACCGACCGCCGCCATGTCGCGCCCGATCGCCGCCGCCATCCGCTCGACCAGCGACGGGTCGAACGTCGCACCCCACGCGATCGAGGCCGGATAGACAGTCGCGCCGTACGTCGTGAATCCGGTGAGGCACTCCTCGTGGACCAGCGCCGGCACACCGAGCCGCGACTCGTTCAGCACCACCTCGTGCTGCCGGACAACCTCGGCGACACCCTCCTCGACCGTCTGTGGGTAACTGCCCCAGACCCGGGTGAGATGGCCGAGCCCGTCGCGACTCGACTCCTCCAGGGACAGCGAACCGCCGACCGAGAACACGTCCTCCATCGGTGCGACGTTGATCGTCTCGTCCGGTGACCGCTCGGCAAGTTCGTGGTCGGCCATGTCGTTGCCGGCCCAGCGACTGCCGAGCTGCGCGATCTTCTCCTCCAGCGTCATCGCCGCCAGCAGCAGCCCGGCCCGCTCGGCGGCGGGCAGCGCCGGGTCGCGCCAGGGCCGGTCAGTCGAGATGGACAAGAAAATCTCCCTTGATGAACGTTCCATTCGGTGAGCAATTATCGAAAACTTTTCGAAGCTCTCCGGTCGACCCGGCCGATCCGCCGTAGATCGATGAATCCCCTGTGCTAACAGGCGATTACGTGACCTCACTGTGACCCCAAAGTCTGCTTAGTTCAAGTCTTGACAGCAGTATCTCCGAAATCTATGTTTCGAAAACAAGTCATATCGGCAGGTGCTTCCGCAACCTGTGGGGGCAGCACGGAGTACGGAGATCACTGTGGATCCCATGACGACATCTCGGCGTAACTTCCTCGGCCTGGTCGGCGGTGGCGCACTGGCGGCCGGTCTCGCCGCGTGCGGCAGCTCCGGGCCGAAGAGCACGCCCGGTTCGACCGCCGGGGCCGGCGGCGCCGGCAGCGGGGCGACGTACTGGTTCCTCACCGGACAGCCGCAGCAGGGCATCCGGGAGGCGCAGGTCAAGCGGTTCAACGACGCGAACCCGGACACCAAACTCAAGACCACCGAGTTCCAGAACGACGCGTTCAAGCAGAAGATCAAGACCGCCATCGGCGCCGGCCAGGGCCCGACGCTGATCTGGGGCTGGGGCGGCGGCGGCCTGAAGGCGTATGTCGAAGCCAACCAGGTCGAGGACCTGACCGACTGGCTCACCAAAGAGCAGGCCGACCTGAAGAACTCGATCTTTCCGTCCGCGTTCACGGCGGCCACCGTCAACGGCAAGATCTACGCGGTGCCGGGAGAGACCGTCACCCCGATCGTGCTGTTCTACGACAAGCGCGCGTTCGAGAAGATCGGCGCGGAGCCCCCGCAGTCCTGGGGCGACATCATGGACCTGGTGCCGAAGTTCAACGACAAGGGCATCGCGCCGTTCTCGCTCGGCGGCCAGTCGCGCTGGACCAACATGATGTGGCTGGAGTTCCTGTTCGACCGGATCGGCGGCAGCGAGGTCTTCCAGAACATCTTCGACGGCAAGAAGGACGGCTGGTCGGACCCGTCCGCGCTCAAGGCCCTCGAGGAGATGCAGAAGCTGATCAAGGCGAACGGGTTCGTCAAGGGCTTCTCCTCGATCACCGCCGACTCCAACGCCGACCAGGCGCTGCTGTTCACCGGCAAGGCCGCGATGATGCTGCACGGCGCCTGGACCTACGGGAACATGAAGTCGTCCGGTGGCGACTTCGTGACCGGCGGGCACCTCGGGTACATGAACTTCCCGCCGGTCGACGGCGGCAAGGGCGACCCGAGCGACACGGTCGGCAACCCGGGTCAGTACATGTCGATCTCGTCCAAGGCGACCGACGCCGAGAAGGCGACCGCGAAGAAGTTCATCGCGAACAACACTCTCGACGACGCCACGGTGGAGGCCTGGGTGAAGTCCGGCAACATCCCGGTCGTGAAGAGCGCGAAGGACAAGCTCGCGTCGATCACCGACAAGAACGACTCCGCGTGGCTGAACTTCGTCTACGACACCGCGGCGAACGCGAAGAACTTCGCCCAGTCCTGGGACCAGGCCCTCAGCCCGACCCAGGCCGAGACGCTGCTCGACAACATCGCCAAGCTCTTCCAGCTGTCGATCTCCCCGCAGCAGTTCGCCACGAACATGAACGCGGTGATCGGCCAGTGACAGTAACCGCTCCGCCCGTCGCGCCGGCGGCCACCGCACAACGTCCGTCGTCCGGCGTCGGGCGGAGCGGTGCCGTCGCCTGGATGGTGCTGCCCGCACTCTTGCTGTTCGTCCTGTTCGGCGTCATCCCCCTGATCGGCGTACTCGTCCTGAGCTTCACCCAGTGGGACGGACTCGGCGCGATCCACGCCGCCGGGCTGTCGAACTGGAAGTCCGTGCTCTCCGACTCCCAGTTGCCGCACAGCATCCTGGTGACCTTCGAGATCATGATCCTCTCGTGGGCCGTGCAGACCCCGATGAGCCTGCTGCTCGGCACCTTCCTGGCCGGCCGGCAGCGGTACCGCGCGTTCCTCGCGGTGCTGTACTTCATCCCGCTGCTGCTCAGCTCGACCGCGATCGCGATCACCTACAAGGCGTTGCTCGACCCGAACTTCGGGCTCGGTGCCGGCCTGAAGATCGGTTTCCTCACCCAGGACTGGCTCGGTAGGAGCGACCTCGCGATCGGCGTGCTGATCTTCATCGTGTCCTGGCAGTTCATCCCGTTCCACTCGCTGATCTACCAAGGCGGCGTCCGGGCGATCCCGACCACGATGTACGAGGCGGCGTCGATCGACGGCGCCGGGCGGATCCGGCAGTTCTTCAGCATCACGGTGCCGCAACTGAAGTACACGATCATCACGTCGTCGACGCTGATGGTGGTCGGTTCGCTGACGTTCTTCGACCTGATCTTCGTCCTGACCGCGGGCGGTCCCGGTGACGCCACCCGGGTGCTCGCGCTGGACATGTACAAGCGCGGCTTCATGTCCAACCAGATGGGTCCGGCGAGCGTGATCGCCGCCCTGATCGTGCTGCTCGGCCTCGCGCTCGCGCTGATCCTGCGGCGCCTCGGCGGCAGTACGACGGCCAGCCAGCAGGAAGGTGCGTGACATGGCAGTGGCGACCACCAGCAGCGGTACGACGACCCGCGCCCGGCGCAGCGGACCCGTCCGGGCCCACAAACTGCTCCAGCTGAACTGGTTCGGCGGACTGGCCGGCTGGATCTGGCTGGCGATCGTGCTGATCCCGCTGTACTGGATCGTGGTCACCAGCTTCAAGGACCAGAGCGCGTACTTCAGCCAGAACCCGTTCGCGCTGCCGTCCGCGCCGACCACGAACAACTACAAGCTGGTCATCGAGTCCGACTTCCCGCGGTACTTCCTGAACAGCGTGATCGTCACGGTCGGCACGATCATCCCGGCGGTCGCGATCTCGTTCATGGCGGCGTACGCGATCATCCGCGGCGCCGGCAGCAGGTTCCTTGCCGGGGTCAACGGTCTGTTCCTGATGGGGCTGGCGATCCCGCTGCAGGCGACGATCATCCCGGTCTACCTGCTGATCATCCGCATGCACCTGTACGACAGCCTGCTGGCGCTGATCCTGCCTTCGGTGGCGTTCGCGATCCCGCTGTCCGTACTCGTGCTCGCGAACTTCATCCGCGACGTACCGAAGGAACTCTTCGAGTCGATGCGGGTCGACGGCGCGACCGAGTGGGGCATGATGCGCAAGCTCGCGCTGCCGTTGACCCGCCCGGCCCTGGTGACCGTCAGCATCTACAACGGCCTCGGCGTGTGGAACGGGTTCATCCTGCCGCTGATCCTCACCCAGAGTCCCGACAAGCGCACGCTTCCGCTGGCGCTGTGGAGCTTTCAGGGTCAGTACAGCGTGAACGTCCCGGCGGTGCTCGCCTCGGTCGTCCTCACCACGCTACCGATCGTGATTCTGTACGCCGTGAGTCGCCGGCAACTGCTCGGCGGCCTGACCGCCGGCTTCAGCCGGTAGAGCCGCGGCGCCGGGCAACTCGCACAGCCTGCTCGCGACCTACCAAGGCGGTGGAGGCCCGGGTTTCCGCTCTACCGCAGTGATGACGGCGGCCGGACGCGGGCCAAGCAGAGCGCCGTACCCGACGCCGGCACGGCGTCTGGTCTTCGTGATCACGGGAGCGCAGTACGGCAAGTCCGGGCCCGTCGAGGCGGGCATCATCTCGCTGGGCGGCTGAGGCCGGCTTCGGCAGATTGTCAGAGCCTCCTGCTCCGGGGCCGGATCGCCCACGACGCAAGCGCCAGTACGGCGAACGCGCCGGGGGCGATCATCCCGGTGTACTTGTGCGCGGCGGCGTTCGAGGCCGCCGCGCCGGTCATGTTGATCAGCACACCGGCGTACGCCCACTCCTTCAGCCGCGGCAGCCGCGGTACGGCGATCACCACTGCAGCTGCGAGTTTCGCCGTACCGAGGATCGTGGACAGGTAGCTCGGATATCCGAGGTCGATCAGCATCGGGTAGAAGGGCGCCATCCGGAACAGATCCATCGCGCCGCCGACGGCACACTCCCCCACCACGATCGAGGTCACTGTCCAGTACGTCGTGGTCCTCATCGGATCACCTTCTATCGAAACGGACCCGTACTCTTCACTAACGGTACGATAGCGTTTCGATGGAGGTGGATTAATGGTCTCGCGGGGAGCCGGCGCGCGACAGCGGATGCTGACGGCCGCGCTCGACGTACTGGACGAGGCCGGGCTGGCCGGATTCACGATGGAGGCCGTCGCGCGGCGGGCCGGCGCGAGCAAGGCCACGCTGTACCGGCGCTGGCCGACCACGGGCGCGCTGCTGGTGGACGCGATGGACGCGACCTATCGTCCGTTCCCGACGCCCGACACCGGCTCGGTCGCCAAGGACGTCACGGAGATCCTGAACGCGTTCGTGACGCTGCTCGAACGTACGCCGTTCCCCCGGCTGCTCGCGGCGTTCATCGACGCTGCCGAACGTGATCCCGCCCTCTCGAAACTCCACACCGACCTCACGAACCGCCGCCGCGAGCCGCTGCTCACAGTCCTCGAACGCGGCCGCGACCGGGGCGAACTCCCACCCGACACCGACCCCGAACTGACCACGGACCTCCTCACCAGCCCGTTCTTCTACCGCCACTTCGTCGCCCACCGCCCCATCCCCCGCCGCATGGTCGCAGACGTCATCACCCGCGTACTGAATCCGGGCAGTGCTCGTGGACTCACGGACTGCTAACCTCGACGGTCCGGTTGGCCAGTGGGGTGATGAGTGCTTTGGCGGACGAGAAACCCGATGCGAACAGCTGGTTCGACAGACATCAGCGAAGTGCCTGGATCGCTGCCGCGGCGTCGATCGTCGCCGCTCTGATCGCCGCGTTGGTACCTCTCCTCGTCTCCTCGGGCAATGACAGCACCACCGTCGCCGGCCCGTCCGTGGCACCTACTTCGTCGAGTTCAGCGCCTACGTCGCCAGCGGCACCGATTACGACCCCTTCCACCACTCCGACTACCACTCCGACTACGACGCCGCCCCCGCCGCAGACCCCGGCACCCAGCCGGACCTCGCCTCCGGCCGCGATCCCCAGCACCTCTCTTGTCGCAACTCAACTGTGGAAGGGCGCGCTCCTGCTCGACACCGAGCCCAAGGACCTGGACGCCGCACCACCCGAGCGTGTCGGCTATTCCTACAACGGCGACGTGGCCATGGAGCTGAACCACGAACTGCTGTCCTCGAACGGCACTCTGGTCGCGCAGTGGTCCGGCGCGACCAGCACTCTGCCGGGGTACGCCGAATGCTCGGCAGCAGTCGACACCTTTGGCAGCCGGGAGCCGGCGAAGCTGTCGAAGAGAACCGTGCTGTGCATACGCACCAGCGAGCAGAACATCGCCAGACTCAAGGTCACCTCGGTGGCCACTGGGCTGGAGGTCAAAACCACGTTCGACGTCGTCATCTGGAACGCCGGCTGACCCGGCGTTGCCCGCCGCCGCGGAAATAGGTACCGTTGTGTGTTTGTGCCGGAAAACAAAAAAGAAGCCCTCTCCGGGCTTCTAGGTTCAGAATATCAGAGCCTTTCGGTGAAAGCAACAACGGGATCGGGGGCAGGAGTGCTGGAGCAGGAGATCGCTGCAGAGCAAGGCGAAGTGACGATCATGTACGAACGGCTCGATGTGCTGCGCGAAAAGGCGCGTGGCGAACTGGGCCGGGTGCAGGTCGAGGAAACTACCGGGACGGATCAGGCCCGGTCGGAGCGGGAGTCGTTCACGGATCTGTTCTCCGGGCGGTTCTCGCAATTGTCGGCGGTGGAACGCGGATTGTGTTTCGGGCGGATCGACGAGACGGCCGGCGACCGGTTCCACATCGGCCGGATCGGGTTGTTCGACGACGACTACAACCCGCTGCTGATCGACTGGCGGACGCCCGTCGCGCAAGTGTTCTACCGGGCCACCGCGGCCGAACCGCTCGGGGGTCAAACGCCGCCGTCACATCCGGCTGCACGGCCGGACCGTGGTCGGGGTCGACGACGACCTCCTGGACGCGGACGCGATCGACGACGGCGAACGCAGCACGCTGATCGGCGAGGCGGCGCTGCTCTCGTCGCTCAGTGCGAGCCGCACCGGCCGGATGAACGAGATCGTCGCGACGATCCAGTCCGAGCAGGACGAGATCATCCGGTCCGGCCTGCCCGGGGTGCTCGTCGTACAGGGCGGTCCGGGCACTGGGAAGACCGTGGTCGCGCTGCACAGAGCGGCGTACCTGCTCTACACGCATCGCGAGCAGCTCGGGCGGAGCGGCGTACTGGTAGTTGGACCCAACAGCACGTTCCTGCGCTACATCGACCAAGTACTCCCCTCGCTCGGTGAGACCGATGTCGTGCTCGCGACGGTCAGCGAGATGTTCCCGGGCGTCGCCGCGACCGCGCCCGAGCCGGCCGAAGCGGCGCGGATCAAGGGCAACCTGGCGATGGCGGACGTGATCGCGCAGGCGATCGCCGGCTTCCGCGTCGTCCCGGCCGAGCCGATCCGGCTGAAGGTCGACCAGGACGAGCTCGTACTTCGGCCGGACGCGATCCGGAAGGCACAACAAGGCGCCCTCGCGGCGCAGCCCCTGCACAACCGGGCCCGGCCGCTGTTCGTCCGGCGCGTCCTCAAGATCCTCACCAAGCAAGTGGTCGACCGCATCGGCCGGCAGTACGTCGGGGACGCGGACATCGAGGACATCCAGCAGGAACTGTTCGACGACGACCGGGTCCTCGAGCTCCTCGACCAGTTGTGGCCCGAACTCACACCGCAGCTCCTCGTCTCGGTGCTGTTCTCCTCGGACGACCGGCTGGCCGCCGCCGCGCCGCATCTCAGTGCCTCCGAGCGTTCCGCCGTACTGCGTCCACTCGCCGCGGACTGGACTGCGTCGGACGTCGCACTGCTCGACGAAGCGGCCGAGCTGCTCGGCGAGACCGCGGATGTCGTTGCCGGACGCAAGCGCCGTGCGGCCGAGGATGCTGCTGCCGAGGAGGCCGGCCGGGAGTACGCGCACGGCATCGTCGACATCGAGCTGACCGCCGAGCGGATCACCATCGAGCCGTGGGAGATCGAGCAGTTCAAGGATCTGATCGCCCAACGCACGCGCGTGTTCAACCGTCCGGCGAGTAGCGCCGAAGGCACCGCCTACGACCGCAACTGGGTGTTCGGCCACGTCATCGTCGACGAGGCCCAGGAGCTGTCCGCGATGGACTGGCGGATGCTGATGCGCCGCTGCCCGCGCCGGTCGATGACGATCGTCGGCGACATCGCGCAGACGGGTTCGGCCGCCGGCGTACGGTCCTGGGCCGAACTCCTCGACCGGTACGCCGCCCGCCGCTGGCGCACCGCCGAACTGACAGTCAACTACCGCACCCCGTCCGAGATCATGGCGGTGGCCGGCGACGTCCTCGCCGCCATCGACCCGACCCTGCAGCCACCCACCTCGGTCCGCGAAACCGGCACCCGGCCGCTGCTCCGGAACGTCCCGCCCGACGAACTACCCGACGCGTTGCGCACCGCGGTCAAGTCGGAGCGAGAACACATCGGCGACGGCCGCCTGGCCGTGATCGTCCCGGCATCCCGGTACGAAGAGTTCGCCGCCGTACTCCCAGAAGTTGCCCACAGCCACGACCCGTCGGTCCTCGACGGCACCGTCGCCCTCCTCGACGTAGCCCAGTCCAAAGGCCTCGAGTTCGACGCGGTCCTGATCGCCGACCCAGCCACCATCGTCCAAGAATCCGACCGCGGCCTCTCCGACCTCTACGTAGCCATCACCCGAGCCACCAAACACCTGACCATCCTCGGCGAGCTCCCCGACGTCCTGGGATGATCGTCGGGTAGTGAAGTTGTGATTACTGACGGTAAGATCGTTGGGTCAATGTGTAAATTCCGTAACGAGGAGACTCCCGGAAAGCACTCTCCTCACGTAATCTGCCCAACCATGCACAGAGGCGAGCGGCGGGCCAAGCGGCCCAACGTCGTGTGGTCCGTGTTCGTGTTCCTCGTGGTCAGCGCGCTCGCTGGAGCGCTGACCGCCGGGCTGGCCCTTCCCTTCGCCGGTCTGGCCGGGGTGACCACGGCCAAGGCGCACGACACGGTGCAGTACCTGCCCCAGGACCTGCAGACGGCGCCTCTTGCGCAGAAGTCGATCATCCAGGACGCGGACGGCAAGACCATCGCGACGCTGTACCAGCAGAACCGGACCCCGGTCTCGCTGAAGGCGATCAGCCCGCTGATGCTGAAGGCAATCGTCGCGATCGAGGACGACCGGTTCTACGAGCACGGTGCGCTGGACTTCAAGGGCACCCTCCGCGCGCTGCTGCGCAACCAGTCGTCCGGCGGGGTCCAGCAGGGCGGCTCGAGCATCACGCAGCAGTACGTGAAGCTGAGCCTGATCAACAAGGCCCGCACGCCGGAAGAGGTCAAGGATGCCACCGCCGAGACCTACGAGCGGAAGATCGCCGAGCTGCGCTACGCGATCGCGGTCGAGAAGGAGATCCCGAAGACGGAGATCCTGAACCGCTACCTGAACCTGGCCTTCTTCGGCGACCGTTCGTACGGCGTCGAGGCCGCAGCCATGCACTACTTCGGCGTGCACGCCGCCAAGCTGACACTGCCGCAGGCCGCGATGCTGGCCGGCCTGGTGAAGAACCCGAGCGGGTACGACCCGATCGACAGCCCGGTGCGCGCCAAGGCCCGTCGCGACGTCGTCCTGCGCCGGATGAACGAACTGAACATCATCACCGCCAAGCAGGCCCAGGACGCGATCAGGACCCCGGTGATCGACCCCAAGAAGGTCCGGGTGATCCCGAGCGGCTGCGCGAACTCGACGTACCCGTTCTTCTGCGAGTACGTCGTCTCCAAGCTCAAGGCGAACAATGCGTTCGGCAAGACGCCGGAGGAGCGCGAGAACTACATCGAGACCGCCGGCCTGGTGATCAAGACCTCGCTCGACCGGAAGATACAGGCCGCCGCCCAGACCGCGATCGCGCAGCATTCGAAGACCGGCGACCAGGCCGTCGCCGCGATCACGATGGTCGAGCCCGGCACCGGCCTGGTGAAGGCGATGGCACAGAGCCGCACGTACGGCGGGAAGAAGGGACAGACGGCGTACAACTACAACGTCGAGAAGTCCTACGCCGGTGGATTCGGCGGGTTCCAGAACGGTTCGACGATGAAGGCCTTCACGATCGCCGCCGCGATCGGCAAGGGCGTGCCGACGACGTACCGGATCCGCTCGCCGCAGACGATCAGCCTCGGCGGCCAGAACTTCAGTACCTGCAACGGCCCGATCTCGGTCGACTCGTACACCCCGAAGAACTCCACGAAGACCGTCCTCGACCCGTCGATGGTCGACGCGGCCCGTGCGTCGACCAACACCTACTTCCTGCAGCTGTCCCAGCAGATCGGTCTCTGCCCGATCACGACGATCGCGTCCCAGCTCGGCATGTACGACGCGCAGACGCTGAAACCGCTGCAGCAGGTGGTCTCGTTCACCCTCGGCTCGGCGGGTTTGATCACACCGCTGATGCTGTCCAACGCGTACGCGACGTTCGCGGCTCGCGGCATGTACTGCAACCCGCAGATCATCACGTCGATCGCCTCGCTGAAGACCGGCAAGGCGATCCCGACGCCCGGCCCGAACTGTCACCGGGTGCTGTCGCCGGGGGTTGCGGACGGTGTCAACTACGTGCTGCAGCAAGTGATGGCGAAGGGCGGTACCGGCGGCAAGCTGAAGTTCGGTAAGAGCGACCTGGCCGGCAAGACCGGTACCATCGACGAAAACCAGGCCGTCTGGTTCGCCGGCTACTCGTCGAAGCTCGCAGCCGCCTCAGTGGTCGCCGACGCCGACCCGCCGGCAAGCAACCTGATCAACCAGGTCTTCAACGGCAAGAAGCTCGAGGACGCCTCGGGTTCCGGCACCGCGGGCCCGATCTGGAAGTCCGCGATGCAGGCGGCGTTGCAGGGGCTGCCGACCACCAAGTTCGTGAAGGCGGACGACAAGATCATCCGCGGCAACGTGAAGGATCTGCCGTACCTGAAGGGCATGACGCCCGCGGACGCGGGCGCGAAGCTGCTGTCGATGGGCTTCAAGGTCCAGATGAGTCACGGCCCGCAGGTCGACTCGGACGCGCCGGCCGGGACGGTCGCCTGGACGAACCCGCGGCAGGAGGACGGCGCACCCGAAGGCGCGACGGTCCTGCTGTACATCTCCAACGGCAGCAAGGCCAAGCCGACGCCGCCGCCGGTCACCCCACCGACGCCACCCGTGACGCCGCCGACCGTCAAGCCGCCGCCCGGGTTCCCGACCTGCCCGCCGTGGGACCCGCGCTACCCCAAGTGCAAGGGCCGCTGACCCCGGTTCTCGCCTACCGTTCGGAGTCCACATCGAACGAGGGGTGAGGGTGTGCGGCGTCGCAAGCTCGCGGTCACAGGTCTGATCGGTTTCGTCCTCGGGGCGTTGATCGCCACGGTGATCGTGGTCCTCGTGACCCGGGACGACTCCGCTGCCGGCACGTCGGCCGAGAAGACCGGCAAGTCGAGCGCGAGCGCCCCGCCGTCCGCGAGCGGTACGGCGCCGGTGCCCAGCGCGACCCCGGTCACCGCCAAGCTGCCGAAGCTGAACCTGTCCGCCGTGAACCGCCGGGCACCGGTCCCGGGCCTCCCGGACTGGAGCAAGGCCGGCTACCGCGAAGGTGCCGGACTGCCGGATGGGTCTAAGGTCAACCCCGACCAGGAGTGCAAGATCGGCGCCGACCGGCTGGCGAGCGAGTACGGCGTGAAACCGGACGACTCGAAGGACGACTCCGACGGTCTGCAGAAGGCGATCGACGCGATCCGCGCGGGCTGCTCGGAGCAGGCGTCGTACGACAAGCTGTCGCTGATCGAGCTGCCCGCAGGTCAGCTCGACGTGTCGAAACAGCTCGGCGTGGACGCGGACTACCTGATCATCCGCGGCGCCGGCGCCGACAAGACCCACTTCGTGTTCCGGCCCGACGAGAACACCCGGTACGACGCACTCACCAAGGACGGCGGCGACTGGGACGAGGACGGGATGGAGTTCGAGGACGGCACCGGCGGCTGGCTGTGGCCGGGGCGCGGGCTGTTCCGGGTGCAGAGCCGGGGCGTCGATCCGGACTACCAGGCGGCGTACGAGAAGGCTCCGGCCAATCGCAAGGATCTCTTCGAGGGCACGGTCAACGTGCACTGGAAGGCGGGCCTGAAGCTCCGCGAGAAGCCCGGTGGCGCCGGGTTCGCCGCCAAGGCCGGGGACACGGTCATCTACCTGGACGAGAAGGCCAAGCTCGACACGGTGAAGCCCGGCGGGTACGTGAACGTGCGCGCCGCGAACACGATGAAGTTCTACGAGCAGCAGCAGGCGCTGCCGACCGAGCACGAGCTGCAGAACCTGCACATGCGGCAGCAGATCTTCACCGTCAACGCCGTCGACGAGGCACAGCACACCGTCACGATCGACAAGCCGCTGGAGTACGACGTACCGGTCGACTCGACCTCGGACGGGTCGGAGAAGATCGAGAACAAGTCGTACGCGTCGAAGCTGTCGCCGCTCGTCGATCCGGTACTCGGGGTCGGGCTGGAGAACTTCTCGCTCACCCAACCGGTCGACGCCAAGGCGGCCGACGCGGTGCACAACTACGGCAACCTCGCGCCCGCGGACGAGCTGCACGGGGTCGTGCTGAAGTGGGCCGTGAACTCGTGGGTGCGCGGTATCCGGACCACCATGACCGGCTCGCACGCGATCGTCACCGAGGAGGCCAAGAACCTGCAGATCCAGGACAACGTCTTCGACGGCGCCTGGAACAAGGGCAAGGGCGGCAACGGCTACCTGCGCGGCTCGCGGGTCTGGGACTCGGTGTACGCCGGCAACATCTCCCGCGGCCTGCGGCACCTCACCCTGCAATGGTCCGCCTCGGGCAATGTTGTCATCGGCAACGACCTGGACTCGGACCTGAACCTGCACGGCGGCTGGGAACGCCGCAACCTGTTCGAGCTGAACACCGTGCACGTCCCGTACGAGCATCGCTCCGCGAACTGCAGGTCGAACTGCGGCGGCGAGGGCGGCGAGCAGAAGGACGAGTCCACCTGGTACCCGATCTGGTGGGGCGCCGGGCCGAAGGCGGTCAAGTGGTCCGGCGCGACCGGCCCGCAGAACGTCTTCTTCAACAACACCCTGACGAAGCAGGCAAAGGCCGCCGGCCCGTACCAGCCGTACCTCGCCGACGCCCACACCATCTACCAGTTCGGCTGGAACGGAACGACGTACCAGCACCTCACCCAGAACACCAAGCCCATCCCCGACTGGGCCGGCCACGAACAAGACGACTTCACCAAGTCCGCCGGCGTCGACGCCACCAAGACCGACCCAGGTCAGTCCCTGTTTCTGCGCTTCGTCGGGTGATCACTAGGCTGGGGGTCAACACCTAGTACTTGGGAAAGGACTCCTCTGTGAGTGTCGATGAGTTGGTTGGTCAGGTTGAGCGGGCGCGGCGGGATTACGAGGCGCTGGTGGCCAAGGGGCTCAAGTTGGATCTGACGCGGGGGAAGCCGTCGCCCAAGCAGCTGGATGCGGCGAACGGAGTGCTGGAGCTGAGCGGTGACCCGGTGTCGGCGGACGGTACGGATCTGCGGAACTACGGCGGGCTCAACGGGCTGCCGGAGGTGCGGGCGATCTTCGCCGAGGACCTGCAGGTGCCGGTCGAGCAGTTGCTCGCGGCCGGGAACTCGAGCCTCGAGCTGATGCACGACGCGATCGTGTTCGCGCTGCTCGGCAAGGTGCCGGGCGCCGAGCAGCGGTGGGCCGACGTCGAGGGGCTGACGTTCCTCTGCCCGGTTCCGGGGTACGACCGGCACTTCGGGATCTGCGAGCGGTACGGGATCAAGATGGTCCCCGTGCCGATGACGACCGAGGGCCCGGACATGGACGTCGTCGAGCGGCTGGTCGCCGAGGACGCCACGATCAAGGGCATCTGGTGCGTGCCGAAGTACAGCAACCCGGACGGCACCGTGTACTCGGACGAGACCGTACGGCGGCTGGCCGCGATGAACACCGCGGCGCCGGACTTCCGGATCTTCTGGGACAACGCGTACGCCGTGCACCACCTGACCGACTCCCCCGCCCAGCTCGCCGACGTGCTCGCACTGTGCGCCGAGAACGGGCACCCGGACCGGGCGTTCGTGTTCGGGTCGAGCTCGAAGATCACCTTCGCCGGCGCCGGCGTCGCGTTCTTCGGGTCCTCGCCGGCGAACATCGAGTGGTGGCTGAGCCACACGGTCAAGCGCAGCATCGGGCCGGACAAGATCAACCAGCTGCGGCACGTGCAGTTCCTCCGCGACGCCGACGGTCTGCACGAGCACATGCGGACGCTGGCCGCGCTGATCCGGCCGAAGTTCGACGCGGTCGACAAGATCCTCACCGCCGAGCTCGGCGGCACCGGCCTCGCGTCCTGGACGGCACCGGCCGGCGGCTACTTCGTCAGCCTGCAGGTCCCCGAGGGCTGCGCCCGCGAGGTCGTCGCCAAGGCGAAGGCGGCCGGGATCGCGATCACCCCGGCCGGCGCCACGCACCCCTACGGCGACGACCCGACCGACCAGGTCATCCGGATCGCCCCGACGTACCCGGAGCTGCCCGAGGTCGAGGCGGCGATCACCGGTCTGGCCACCTGCGTCCGGCTCGTGGCGAGCGAGAAGTTGCTCGCCGACAAGAGCTGATCAGGCCGGAGCCGCTATCAGGTCTGGGGCAGTTCGAAGATCAGGCAGTTCGACGTTGCGTGGGCGAGGAGTTTGCCGCGTTCGTCGTACAGGTGGGACTCCGCGACCGCCGTACGGCGACCGCGGCTGATGATCCCGCCCTCGCACCGCAGCAGGCCCGAGTCGATCGTGACCGGCTTGATGAAGCGCGTCATCAGGTCGAGTGACGTGTAGCCGACGCCGGCCGGCAGCGTCGAATGGACCGTGCAGCCGGCGGCCGTGTCGAGCAGTGTCGCGATGACGCCGCCGTGCACCGTGCCGAGCGGGTTGTAGTGGAACTCGGCCACCGGCATCAGCACCGTGACCTTGCCCTCCTCGACCTCGATCCCGGTTCCGCCGACCAGGTGCAGGATCGGCGGCGCCGGGAGCTCCCCGTCGCGCATCGCCCGCAGCATCTCGAGCCCCGACGAGCGGCCGACCCGGGCCGCGGTCTCGGCCGGATCCGCCCACGAGAACGTCCGGCTCCGGGTCGCCTGCTCAGTCTCCGTCATGGACCGAGCCTCACACCGCCGACCTGGGTCTGTCAACGAGACTTAGCACTCAGCATGGGGTCGCCTGGTGTCACCGGGCGACGCCGTACCGCGACCTGGTCCGGGCGCGCGTCGACGTACAAGCGTTTAAATGTTGGGCTTTCGGGACCTCCTGTCTTCCTTCGTCCGATCCTCTCGCTAGGCTGCTGCCCGTACTGGGGGAGGAAGAGTGAGGCAGTTCAACGCACCGCCCGATTGGCCCGACCCGCCGACCGCGCGATGGCGACCGCCGAAGCGCTGGCGTCCGCCCGAGTCGTGGCCGCCCGCACCGGCGGGATGGAGGTTCTGGGTCGACGAGGCCGGCCGGCCGGTTCGCGGTCCGATGGGTCGGTACGGCGGACCGAGCAGGATCAAGCTCGGCGCGGTCGCAGCCGTCCCGCTCGCGCTGATCGCGGTGGTGCTGCTCAACCCGTTCGGCGGCGGTGACGACTCCGCGAGTACGACGCCCGTGCGAACCTCGGAACCCACGGCGGCGCCAACGAGCACACCGGTCGCGGAGCCAACGGCCATCGCGACGACTCCGGAGCGAATCGAGAGTCCCGAGGCCGGCCGGACGCCGACACCGACGCCGACCGAGAGCCGGACGCCGAGTGCGACGCCGGTGGGCACGACGGAGCCGACGCCGACGCCGACCGAGCCGTCGCCGGCGATCTCCCCGACGGAGCCGACCCCGACGACGGCGCCGGTCACGAGCACCACGGTCGTGTTCCGGAGTTGTGCGGAGGCTCGCGCGGCGGGCAAGGCGCCGCTGCACCGCGGGGATCCGGGCTACTCGGCGGCGCTCGATCGCAACGGTGACGGCGTGGCCTGCGACCGCGGCAACTCCTGACGGATCCCCTCGTTCCACAGCTCCTGCGTCTGGCTGATCCAGAAGGCCGCGAACAGCAAGATCAGCGTGCCCTCGATCCAGAGGACCGCGTGATCCCAGCCGAAGACCTTCTTCCAGCCGAACATCAGCAGCGGTACGACGACCATCGCGACCGCGATCACGGAGTACCGGTTCGCCGGTGAATGCGGGACAGCGTGCTTGCGTTGCTTGCGCCGGAACTGCACCGCATTCAGCACCACGACCGCAACGACGCACGCGAACATCACGATCGCGGCCGCGTAGTGCGCGTTGCCGATGAACCCGGACCGGTCGACGAAGAACCACGCCAGCCCGCCGCCGAATAGCACCACGGCGACCGCGAGGCCGAGCACGTACACCGGCGTCCACCCGGCCGGCTGCCGGACCCGGTCCCGGGCGATGAAGACCGCGGTCACCAGCAGGCACGGTACGCCGACCACGAACAGCGCGAGCATGTTGTTCGCGACGTTCGCGGCCGCGTCGCCGAGCGCGACCGGCACCGAGTGACACGTGCCCTGTCCCGGCGTCGGCACGAGCGCGACGCCCGGGGCCAGGATGCCTGCCACGTTGAGCAGGATGTCCTCCGGCTCGGTGTTGCCCTTCAGCACCACCATGCAGACGCCGATGGTGATCAGCGAGCCGACGAAGATCGCGCGCACCGGCGTGTAGTAGTACGCGCTGATCGACGTCTGCAGACAGTGAGGATCGGTTTTCGCCCACTCGATCACCAGCGCGGCGGCGAGCAGGAGGATCATCGCCGGCATTGCCATCCGCAGGTACCGATAGGTCTTGATGGAGTAGCCACCGGGCACAGTCATCCACGGCCCCCTCGACACGAGCTCCCTGGTGCCGTCAGTATGCGCCGTCAGGGGCGCACCACGAGAGGCCGAAACGCCGCCTGGACCTGCGTGTCGCTCGGGGTCACGCTCTCGTTGTCCGTGCTGCTGGAGCTCAGGCGGTACGGGCAGGACTCCCCCGACATCTGCACGATGGTGGACAGCACCAGGCGCCCGGTGCGTAGCTCGTACACCTTGACCGGGACCGTGACCTTGCGGAACGTCACGTAACTGACCTCTCCGCCGTACGGATTCGACTCCGGCACGTACGGGCAGGTCTGCACTGCCGCGCCCTGTCCCGGCGTCTCGGTACACACGACGATGGTCGCCCGGTACGGGTCGTCGATCGACCATGCGGCCGGCAGCTGGTCGGCGTACTGGGAGCCGTCGCCGAGGAAGATCGCCGGGTTGAAACCGCGGTGGTACGGCTTCGAGCCGCTGTACTTCGCGGGACTCGAGCAGTACGACCCGTCCAGCACCAGGTTGCGGACGTTGTCCAGCTCGATCGCCAGCGTGGCCTTCACGAGTCCGGCGCGCGCCCGCGCCGCCTGCTTGGCCTTCGGGTACGTCGTGACGAGCCGCTGGTACGTCGCTCGCGCGGTCACCCAGTTCTTCCGGGACGCATAGTCGTCGCCGCAGGCCAGCAGTGCATTGGGCTCGATCCGGGGTACGACGGCATTGGCGCGATCGAGCAAGTTCTTGGACAGCTTGCGGGTCCGCAACCACGCGGTCAACGTGATCTGCTCGCACGACCCCATCGTCTGCAGGTCCTTGACGAATCGATCCATGACGGCACCTGCGGTCGCCTGCTGCCGCGGGTCGGAGGCGATCGGGCCGAGCATGCCGTAGCCCTCCTTGACCGAGTCCACGTCCCCCAGTCCCACAGCTGTCCCGAGGTGCGACCTCACCGTTTCCAGCCTGCCGCAGATCTCTACGTCGCTATCACCGCGGTCCATGTCCTGCCCGGCGACGAGGCGGTCACCGAACCAGACGTCGTCCTGCGCCTGCACGACCTTCGCGCAGTCCCCGGCCCGCCGCGCTGCGGTCACCGCGTCGGCGACATCGGCAGCACCGCGCTTGAGCACGACGCCCGACGCCACGACCGCGAGCGTGACCACAGCGGCGACGATCCGCTTCGGGATACTGGCCGTCCGCTCCGGTGGCCGGGTCGCCAGGAACAGTCCGTGCAGCACCTGCAGCAGTCCCCACCCCAGCAGGCCGAACTGGTACGCCGTGTCCTTGCGCTGGTACATGAGGACGAGGAGTACCGCCGTACCGGCGAGGCCGAGAAGACCGAAGAACCAGCGGCGGATCAGGAAGTAGCCGAGGCCGAGCAACGAGGTGTTGCCCAGGGCAACGGCCAGTGGATCGTGCGGCCGCAGCCGCTTCGGCGGAGGTCCCGGGTACGGCGTGCCCTGCGGAGGCGGAGGCGGCAACTGCTGGTAGGTCATCTGTATCGCTCTCAGTCACGAAGTGTCACCGCCCACTGTGACGTCGTACACCTCCACCCGCGGCGCACTGGCCGGTTCCTGTCACCCGAGCCGGATGGACTTCTTGTTCATGAATTCCTCGATGCCGGCCGGGCCGAGTTCGCGGCCGAGGCCGGAGCGTTTGATGCCGCCGAACGGGAGGTCGGCCTGGGAGCCGCCGGCGCGATTCAGGTACACCATGCCGGCGTCGATGCGGTCGGCGACGCGGCGGTTGCGGTCGGGGTCGGTGCCCCACACCGATGCGCCGAGACCGAACGGGGTGTCGTTCGCGAGCCGGACCGCGTCGTCCTCATCCGCAGCTTCGAAGACGATCACGACCGGCCCGAAGATCTCTTCGTAGTACGCGTCCATCTCCGGCGTGACGTCGGTGAGGACGGTCGCCTCGAGGTACGCGCCGGGCGTGATGCGGCGACCGCCGGTCCGCAGGGTCGCACCTTGTTCGACCGCTTTCGCGACCTGGGCGGCGACCTCGTCCGCGGCGGCGGCCGAGGCGAGCGGCGGGAGCTTCGTCGCGGGGTCGGCCGGCTCGCCGGGGAGGTAGTACTCTGCGACGCGTTTGGTCAGCCGGTCGACGTACTCGTCGTACAGGCCGGCGAGGACGATCATCCGCTTCGGGGCGTTGCAGGACTGGCCGCAGTTCCGCATCCGCGCGGTTGCGGTGGCGTTGACGGTCTCGTCCAGGTCGTCGGTGTCGAGGATGATCAGCGGGTCGGAGCCGCCGAGTTCGAGCACGGTCTTCTTCAGGTTCTTCCCGGCCTCGGCCGCGACCGAGATCCCGGCCTGCTCGCTGCCGGTCAGCGAGACGCCGGCGATCCGCGGGTCGGCGAGGATCGCGGGGATCTGCCGGCTCGACGCGTACGTGTTCACGTAGACGTCGTCCGGTACGCCGGCCGCGTGCAGGATCTCCTCGATCGCACGCGCCGACCGTGGGCAGATCGAGGCGTGCTTGAGCAGGATCGTGTTCCCGAGGACCAGGTTCGGCGCGACGAACCGGGCGACCTGGTAGCACGGGAAGTTCCACGGCATGATCCCGAGCAACGCCCCGATCGGCCCTTTGGTGATGACGGCCTTCCCGTCCTTGAGGTCGATCGGTTCGTCCGCGAGCAACGCCGGCCCGTGCTCCGCGTAGTACCGGAAGATGTCGACCACGATCCCGACCTCACCCCGGCCCTCGTTGACCCGCTTGCCCATCTCGAGCGTCATGATCGCGGCCAGCTCATCCGTCCGCTCCGCGAACAGGTCAGCCGCCCGCGCCACGATCGCGGCCCGCTCCCCCACGGTCCGCCGTCGCCAGTCCGGGTACGCCGCATGCACCCGACCGATCGCCGCGCGCACCTCCTCCTCCGTCGAGTTCGCCACTTCCTCCACCAACACCCCACGCGCCGGATCGGTGACTGAGTACATCGGCAACCTCCATCCAAATCCAAGAACCGCCACCATACTGTATACAGCATCCCCCCAATCTATCGCCGGTCCAACTTTGGGCACCCACCAACCGTTTCGAGCGCCGCGGAATGGTTGGCAGGGGCCCAAAGACGGCTTGGGCAGCGCGCCGTGTGCGGTTGTGACATTTGCGTCTTGGGGGCATGCTCATGGCTGGTCCCGTTGTCCGCCTCTTTGATCGGATGCCCGCCCGTGTCTGAGCAACGGAAGTTTCGTCGTGTTGTGCGGCTGGTCACAGTGCTGGCCGTTGTCTCGGTGCCGTCGATGGCGCTGGCCGCACCGAGCGCTCCCCCGGACCCTGTGAACGCCTGGCAGTACCCGCACTGGCCGCAGAAGCAGCCCTGGCAGGAGTCGGGGCCGGACACGCGGGTCGCGAAGACCCTGTCGAGCGGGCTGCCGGGCCCGATCGACCCGCAGAACTGGGAGAACCCCGACCACATGACGTGGGACGACTACGTCAAACCGCCCGGCACCAACTGGGCCGATCCCGCCGTGAAGGGGTCCGAGCGGACCTTCAAGGGCGCGCTCGTGCTGCTCGACTACCCGAACCAGGACTTCGTCATCACCAAGCCCAAGGGCTCGACGGCGTTCCGCAACCCGAGTGCCGCGGCGAACGGCGTACCGCGGGATCAGACCGCGCAGTTCTACAAGAACTTCCTGAACACCCCAGAGCCGCTGAACCACGGTCACACGTTGCACGAGTACTGGATGGAGGACTCCGGCGGCCGGTACGGCGTCGACCTCACCGCGTTCGGCCCGTACCGGATGCCGGGCAAGTCGCACGAGTACGCGATGGAGTTCCAGAGCGACGAGGACTGCCCGGCCGGTGACAACTGCTCGCGTAACATCCGCACCGACGGCCAGGCGGCCTGGGTCGCCGACCAGGGTCCCGACGTACCGGCCGGGTACGACTTCGTGTTCTTCCTCAGCGCCGGCCAGGACGAGTCGTCGACCTGGCAGGAGTTCGGGATGATGAAGTTCCCGACCAAGGAGGACGTCACCGAGGAGTTCGGTCCGCCGGATCCCGCGCAGCGCAACTGGTCGGAGACCCGGTACGTCGGCTGGACGTCGTGGGCGGCCGGCTCGTCGATCTGGCCGAACGCCGGCGGCGGCTCGTCCACCCAGGCGGAGAGCTCCGGGATGGCGGTGTTCGCGCACGAGTTCAGCCACATCCTCGGCATCGGCGACAACTACAACAACCCGTACGGCGTCCCGCCGAGGCGCGCGTACACCGGTATCTGGGAGATGCTCAGCCGGGGCAGCTTCAACGGCCCGGGCGGCCCGCACAGCCGCTGGATGATCCCGGCGACCGGTGGTGCGTCGATGGGCGCGCAACACATGCTGCGCAACAAGATCAAGCTGAAGATGGTCGACGAGCAGAACGTGCTCAGACTCTCCCGCGAGGCACTCGCGACCTCGGGTGTGGTGATCGCGAACGTCAAGGCACGCAGCGTGAACCCAGATGCCAAGGACCTGTCCGGGATCAACATCGAGCTCGGCGGCGCGGGCGATCTGGACGCGCCGTGCGACGCGACGAAGGATCCACTCTGCGACGGCCGCGGGTACCAGAACTACACGGTCGAGGTCGTGGACCGGATGGGCACCGACTCGTTCACCCCCGATGCCGGCGTACTGCTCGCGAAGACCAAGAACCAGGACCGCGCGCCGTTCGAGTGGGTCGTCGACGCGAACCCGCAGGACATCAACCTGACCGACTACGTGCTGCCCGACGGCACGAAGGTCCCGATCACGATCGGCGACTACCGGCAGTTGTCCGACGCACTGTTCCACGCCGGCACGAACTCCGGCAGCGAGTACGAGTACACCGACACCGCGAACCGCCTGCACTTCTACATCACGAACGTGCACCGCAACGCGAAGGGTGAGCTGTCGTACACGGTCGCGATCCGCTCCCTCGACGGCGCCGGCGCCCAGAAGCGCGGCGTACGGCTGCTGCCGACCGTCGCGAAGCCGGACCGCAACGGTGTCCAGACCTGCAACTTCAGCCTCACCAACACGGGCAAGGCCGGTACGTCGTCCACGCAGCCCGAGGACGTCACGCAGTACATCAAGGGTGACGTCTACCGCCTGTCCGCCAAGTCCGACGGCTGGCCGATCGCCCTGCCCAACGCACTCGCCACCGCGAACGCGGGCCAGCAGGTCACGGTCCCCGTCTACACCAAGGGCGGCACCGGCCAACTCGCCAAGATCGCCCTCACCGCAACCTCCGAAAGCGACCCGACCAAGTCATCAACCGCCACCTGCATCGCCGTCAAGCGCTGAGCCGCCAATCGCTCAGCCGTTAAGCGCTCAGCCGTTAAGCGCTGACAGCAGCGCGCCGGGCGTCCAGCCGAGTTGGACGCCCGGCGCCGCGTGCAGGTACTCGACCACCTGCGCCAACTCCCAGCCGTGCGCCTCGGTCAGACCGGTGGCGATCCAGCGAAGGTACGACGCTGTTGGCGCGGCCGGATCGATGTCGGCGACCGTCCCGTGGGTGACGGTGAACATCGGCAGGCCGTCAACCTCCCCTAGTCGCACGACGGTCTCGTAGCGGCCGGAGCCGAGGGAGTGGATCTCGGCTACCTCCGGGAGGAGGGCTTCGAGCTCCAGCGCGTAAGAACCGCCCGGCTCGCGCCACATCTCCTGGGCCGCCACGTCCGCCAGCTGCTCCAGGCTGAGGAGGTAGGCACGGCCTGCGAGCTCGGTGGGTGCGGCCGCGTTGTAGAACGCCGAGCCACCGCCCCACACCTTCGACGCACCCGCGAACACCAGTCCGCCTGACACCGTGACTGCCGCGGTCCGCTGGGGCGGCGTCTGATCGCGGCAGCCTGGGTAGATCCGAGCGCCGCCACGCGGGCGGCCGCCGTACAGATAGCAACTGAAGCGTTCGAGGGCGAGATTGGACCCGTAGGCGACGTACCACACACGCTCCACGGAACCTCTGTCAACTCCTCCGGACTACAGGAACACTGATTGCTGTCGGCAACGAAAAATTGGACGCCGCCTTGTAACACTACCCGATCATCCTCCCACGTGTGCACGGACTTGCCATCCTGTGGATAACCTGGATTGCCGAATTCCCTTGAAAACAAGGGCATTCGGCTTCGAAAAACTGTCGGAGGGGCTGTCTACGCTGTGGGTATGGAGATTCTCGGGGAGCGACCGGTGTGGTCGATGAGCGGCGACGAGATGGTGACGGCTCTCGATGCCACGTACGCCGAGATCGCCCGCCTCGAAACCCTCGCGCTGCGGCTCACCGCCGGCCTCGAGACCATCGGCTACGCCAAGGACGTGGGCGCCGGCACCACCGCCCGATTCCTGACCTTCCGCTACCGCGTCGACGCCACCAAGGCCCGCCGCGACGTCTACCTGGCCAACGCTCTACCGAAGTACCCCGCCGTTGCGGCCGCCCTCCCCGACGCTGATCCTGAAGTCGAGGGTGGTGGAGTGCTGTTGCATCCGGCGCAGGCCGAGGCGATCGTGTCCGCGCTGGACAAACTGCCCGCCACAGTGCCGGTCGAGGATCTGGCCGTCGCCGAGCGGGAAATGGTGGAACTCGGCCGCACCCACGGTCCGCTCGACCTGCGCAAGGCCGGCGTACAGGTCCGCAACCGGCTCGACACCGACGGCCCCGAACCAGCCGAACAGGAGGCGTACGACCGCGAGACGCTGAAGCTGAAGACCGCCGACAACGGCGTCGCGTTCACCGGGTTCCTCGCCAACGAGAATGCCGAACTGTTCCGCACGCTGATCCACACCTACGCCAAGCCGCACAAAACCATCGACGGCGCCCTCGACCCCCGCAGCCGCGACAAGCGCCAGGCCGACGCCCTCACCACCGTCCTGAACACCGCCAGCTACACCGCCAGCAACACCGCCAGCAGCACCGCGACCAGCGGCGGTTCTGTCCCCGGACATGGCCAGAAGCCGCAGATCCTCGTCACGGTCGACTTCGACGACCTCAAGACAGCCGCCGCGAACGCGACCGGACGGCTGATCTATGGCGACGCCCTGTCCGCGGCCACCATCCGGCGTTTGGCCTGCGACGCCCAGATCCTCCCCGTCGTGCTCGGCTCGGACTCCCAGCCCCTCGACGTCGGCGCCACCGTCCGCCTCGCCACCGGCCCCATGCGCAAGGCCCTGATCGCCCGCGACAAGGGCTGCGTCTGCTGCGGCGCCCCGCCGATCTACTGCGACGCCCACCACGTCACCAGCTGGATCGACGGCGGAGAAACCAAACTCACCAACCTCGTTCTGCTCTGCAAACGCTGCCACCGCGACCTGCACGCCGGCCACTGGAACATTCAAATCACGAACGGCACCGTCCACGTCACCCGCCCCACCTGGGCCACCCCCGCCCCGATCCGCCGCGACAGATACCACCCACCAACAACCACATCCGGCACAAGAAGACCCGACGCGACCGGGGCACCCGCGCGCGCCTGGCCAGAGACACCGATCCACCTTGGATCACCCCCGAGGACGCCTCACGCCTCAACCCCTGGGGCGACGCGCACGACAGCGGCCGCCTGCTCGACCCTTGGGGTGCCCAGATCCCGGAGCGCGAAGACGACGGCGAACCCGTCGAGGAGAGCGCAACGGACCCGTGGGGCGAGACCCGTGATTCACCCGGCAACAACGCCGCGGCGTAGGGCGACGTACCCGCACAATCATCAGACCACGCCTCTGCCCGTGGATCCGGCCTGCCTCAGGGAACGCGCCAGGTTCAACCGGCTGAAGGTCCACCACTCCACCGGCAACACCGCGTCATGCCGGGTCGCCGAGGCTGGGGATCGGCGGCGTCGAGCCGTACGTGCTGAGTGCGGCCGCGCACCGGCTACCGGCTACCGGGTCGACGGGACGCTGCGACAGGCGATCAAGCCCGCCAACGGCTGGCAGAGTGTGTGAAGCCGTCCCGCCTGTCCCCCGCGTCATGGTCGGATGCGGACAGGAGGACATGTGGACGTACTGCAGTGGATTGGCCAACCGGTCATCGAGCGCGGCGTCATCGAGCGTCGGTTCCAGCTGGTGCGGGGCGTGGATGTCGTCCCGGGCATCTTGTGGTTGCCCGCGCGGCCCGAGCGGCCCCTTCCGCTCGTCCTCATGGGGCATGGTGGCAGCGGTCACAAGAGAACCGACCGACAACTGCGTCTGGCCCGATGGTTCGCCGGATCACAGATCGCCGCCGTCGCAATTGATGGTCCGTACCACGGTGACCGGACAACAGAGCCGGTCGACAGTCGGCCGCACCAGGACCGGATGGCGGCGATCGGGGTCGACACGGTGACCGACAGCATGATCGCCGACTGGCGTGGGACTCTGGATGCCCTCAGCGACCTGGAGGTCATCGATGCCGGCCGCCTCGCGCATCTCGGCTTCTCGATGGGGACTCGGTTCGGGCTGCCGTTCGTGGCCGAGGCAGGTCCGCGGCTGCGCTGCGCAGTACTTGGCAAGTACGGAATGCGCCAGCCACCCGCCATGCCCGTCGCGGTGGACATGGCGTCGCGCTTCACCCGGGACGCTCCCCGGGTCACCGTGCCAGTTCTGTTTCATGTGCAGTGGGACGACGAACTCTTCCCCCGCGCCGGACAGTTCGAGTTGTTCGAGCTACTGGGATCGCGCGACAAGCAGCTGATCGTTTTCCCGGGAACGCATCGAACCGCGACTCCGGCGGCGCTCACATCATGGTGTGAGTTCGTAAGCCATCACCTGACTGGCTGAACACGTGGTTGCAAGATTCTGCGTATTGAATCTTGTAAGGGGACAACTTTGCGCGCTATGGTCCACGGCGGCGCTCGTTCATGGCTCGTACGCCGGTTGTTCGGGTTGATGTGCGCCTGATGAATCACTGGTGCTGAACACTCCAGCCGTCCCGCCCCACGAGGAGAGCTGTCATGCCAGACATCAATCGCCGTAGGTTCCTGCAGTTGGCCGGAGCGTCGGCTGCGTTCGCTGCGATGACGAACAGCATCGAGCAGGCCGCCGCGATCCCCGCGCACCGCCGGTTCGGCAGTATCCAGGACGTCGAGCACATCGTCGTCCTGATGCAGGAGAACCGGTCGTTCGACCACTACTTCGGCAGTCTGAACGGCGTCCGCGGGTTCGGTGACCCGCGACCGGTCACCCTGCCGAGCAGCAAGCCGGTGTGGTACCAGAAGAGTGCCGCCGGGAAGGAGATCCTGCCGTTCCGGCCGGAGGCCGACAACCTCGGGATGCAGTTCATCCAGGACCTCGCGCACAGCTGGTCCGACGCGCACCTGGCGGTGAACAACGGCAAGTACGACCAGTGGATCCCGGCGAAGACGCCGACCACGATGGCGTACCTGACCCGCGAGGACATCCCGTTCCACTACGCGCTCGCGGACAAGTTCACGGTTTGCGACGCGTACCACTGCTCGTTCATGGGCTCCACAGACCCGAACCGCTACTACATGTGGACCGGCTACACGGGTAACGACGGCACCGGCGGCGGCCCGGTCCTCGGCAACGACGAGGCGGGCTACGGGTGGACGACGTACCCGGAACGGCTCGAGCAGGCCGGTGTCTCGTGGAAGATCTACCAGGACATCGGTGACGGCCTGGATGGCGACCACGGGTGGGGCTGGATCGACGACGCGTACCGCGGGAACTACGGCGACAACTCGCTGCTCTACTTCAACAAGTACCGCACCGCGCAGCCAGGCAACCCGTTGTACGACAAGGCTCGCACAGGCACGAACGCGAAAGCCGGCGAGAGCCTGTTCGCGCAGCTCGCCGCCGATGTGACGAACAACCGCCTGCCGAAGATCTCCTGGATCGCGGCGCCCGAGGCGTTCACCGAGCACCCGAACTGGCCGGCCAACTACGGCGCCTGGTACATCTCCCAGGTCCTGGACGCGCTCACCGCGAACCCCGAAGTGTGGAGCAAGACCGCTCTGTTCATCACGTACGACGAGAACGACGGCTTCTTCGACCACGTCGTACCGCCGTACCCGCCGATGGATGCCAATCAGGGCCTGTCCACGGCCGACCCGGGCCCCGATCTGTACACCGGGTCGAAGGCCGCGCACGGCGCCTACGGTCTCGGCCAGCGGGTGCCGATGCTGGTGGTGTCGCCGTGGAGCACCGGCGGCTACACCTGCTCCGAGGTGTTCGACCACACGTCGATCATCCGGTTCATGGAGTCCCGTTTCGGCGTCCACGAACCGAACATCTCGCCGTGGCGCCGGGCGATCTGCGGCGACCTGACGTCGGCATTCGACTTCGGTACGGCGGCGACGCAGCCGGCGACCCTCCCCGACACCAGCGCGTACGAGCCGCCGGACAACAAGCGGCACCCGGACTACGTGCCGACGCCGCCCGCCGTCGGCAAGGTCCCGGCGCAGGAACGCGGCCGCCGACGTACCCGGCCGTTGCCCTACGCACCGGTCGTCGACGGGGCCGTTGCCGACAGCAAGTACAGGCTGACGTTCAGCTCCGGGGCGCGGGCGGGCGCGCAGTTCCTGGTCACCTCGGCGAACCGTTCCGACGGCCCGTGGACGTACACCACCGAAGCCGGCAAGACCGTCGCCGACAGCTGGAATCCGATCTACTCGGCCGGCGTCACCGACCTCACCGTCCACGGCCCGAACGGCTTCCTCCGCACCTTCAAGGGCAAGCCCGCCACCGACACGACCTACCTCCGCCGCCTGGCCGGCCACGTAGAAACCGGCACCCCCAGCCTCAGCGACCCCGCCATCAAGACCGTTTGACGGCCGGAGCCGGAGCCCCGATCTAGAGGATCGGGGCTTCCGGCTTGGTGTCGGCGGCGGGGTTTGCGTCGTCGACGCGTTCCAGTTCGTCGACGGCGATGCGGCTGGTCCAGCGTTGGTCGGGGTCGGGTTGCGGGATGGAGTCGAGGAGCAGCTTGGTGTACGGGTGGGAGGGCTCGTGCATCACCGTGGAGACCGGGCCGCGTTCGACGATCTGGCCCTTGGTGATGACCATCACCTCGCCGCCGAGGTAGTAGACCGTGGACAGGTCGTGGGTGATGAACAGCGTCGTCATCCCGTGCTCGGTCTGGAAGTCGAGCAGGATGTCCAGGAAGTGCTTGCGCACCTGGGCGTCCAGCATCGACACCGGCTCGTCCGCGATGATGAACGACGGGCGCAGCATGTGGACCCGGGCGAGCATGATGCGCTGCCGCTGACCGCCGGACAGCTGGTGCGGGTACCGCCCGAGCACGTTCTCCGGCTCGAGACGGACGGCGCGCAGCGACTCCTCGATCAGCTCGAGTCCCTTGGCGCGGGTGTCCGCGAGCTTGAACTTCTTCAGGGCCTTCCAGAGCACGCGATCGACCCGGTAGAACGGGTTGAAGATCGCGTACGGGTCCTGGAACACGGGTTGTACGTCGCGCCGGTACTCGTCGTACTCGGCCCGGCTCAGCTTGAAGATGTCCTTTCCGCCGTACAGCACGGATCCGGCCGTGGGCTTCTGCAGGCCGAGGACGTTGCGGGCGATCGTGCTCTTCCCGCTGCCGCTCTGGCCGACCAGGCTGACGATCTGCGGCGGCGAGGCGGCCAGGCTGAAGCTCACGTCGTCCACCGCGGTGATGTAGCCGTCGGCGACCCCACGGGCGTGGAACCGTTGCTGCACGCCACGAAGTTCGAGCTCCGACTTCATGATGCCCTCCGTCCGAGCTTCGGGATCGACTCGATCAGCTGCCGGGTGTACGCGTCCTGTGGGTCCTTGAAGACCTGCCGTACGTCGCCGACCTCGACCAACTGTCCCTCGTACATCACCGCGACCCGGTCCGCGAGCTGTGCGTGCACGCCCATGTCGTGCGAGATCACCATCAGGGTCACGCCGAAGTCGGTACGCAGATCCGCGAGCGACTGCAGGATGACCCGCTGGATCGTCACGTCCAGCGCCGTGGTCGGCTCGTCCGCGATCACCAGGTCGGGTTCGAGCGCGACCGCGATCGCCATCAGCACCCGTTGCTTCATCCCACCGGACAGCTCGTGCGGGTACATCCGGGCCACCCGCGGCTCGAGACCGACCTGTGCGAGCAGCCGCGGGATCATGTCCGACACCGCTTCCTTGCGGTCCGGCGCGTGCTCGACGATCACGTCCTTGAACTGGTCGTGCACCCGCATCACCGGGTTCAGCGAGCTCATCGAACCCTGCGGGAGATACGAGAGAGCACTCCACCGCAGTACCCGAAGCTCCTCGCCGTGGACCTTCAGCAGGTCCACCGGCGAACGGCCGGCCGGGTGGAACATCACCGAGCCGCCGGTCACCTTGCCCGGCGCCTTCAGGAGCCGGAGCAGTGCCACCGCGAGCGTGCTCTTCCCGCTGCCCGACTCCCCCGCGATCCCGAGGATCTCACCGCGGCGTACGTCGAGATCGATCCCGCGGACCGCCTTCACGTCGCCGCGGTTGGTGGAGTAGACGACCTCGAGCCCCTTGATCTCCAAGACGGAGTCACTCACCTGCCACTCCCCTCAGCCGCGGGTTGTAGACCTCTTCCAACCCGATGTTCACCATGTTGAGCGCCGCGAACAGCAGCGTCAGCAGCACGATCGGGACCACGAACATCGGCCACGCCCCGAGCGTCAGCGCGCCGGTGGTGATGGCGTTGTAGATGATCTGGCCGAGGTCGACGACACCGCCCGGCCCGAGCCCGATCACCTCCAGGCCGACCAGTCCGAAGATCGCGCCGAGCGCCGAGGACGCGAACCCGACGCCGATGAACGGCAGCAGGTTCGGCAGCAGCTCGGTGACGATGATCTCCAGGTCGCGGGCCTTGCTCACCCGCGCCAGGTCGACGTACGGCCTGGTCCGCAGGCTGAGCACCTGGGAACGGATGGTCTTGGCCGCGAACGGCCACGAGAAGATCGAGATCATCACGCCGACCTGGAACAGACTCACGTTCTTCGCGTACGCCGACAGCGCGATCAGCAACGGGAACGTCGGGATCACCAGCAGGATCCCGGTGAACGTCGACAAGATGCCGTCGATCCAGCCGCCCTTGTAGCCGGCCACGAAGGCCACGATCACGCCCGCGACGGTGGAGATGATGCCCGCGATCGCCCCGATCTGGAGCGAGACCGACAGCGCCTTCATCACCATCGCGAACACGTCCCGGCCGAACTGGTCGGTGCCCAG
Organism: Kribbella sp. VKM Ac-2566; assembly: GCF_004366005.1. NCBI lineage: Bacteria > Bacillati > Actinomycetota > Actinomycetes > Propionibacteriales > Kribbellaceae > Kribbella > Kribbella sp. VKM Ac-2566. The sequence continues at coordinate 628,296 of NZ_SODT01000010.1, forward strand.
CAGATGCCCGGGTCCGGGTACCAGCCACTTCTCGTACGCCGCCACCTCGATCGGATCCTTGCCGCCCCCGATCGCGTTCACGATCACCGGGCTGAACAGCGCCAGCAGCACCATCACTCCGAGGATGATCAGCCCGGCCGCCAGTCGCCGGCTGTTCCGGATCGTCCGCAGCACCGCGGTCAGAATTCTCATCGTCATCACTTCCAGTACTTGACCCGCGGGTCAAGCAGCGGGAGCAGGAGGTCGAGCAGGAGTACGGCGGTCAGCACCGAGAAGATCGCGATATCGGTGACGCCGAGGATCGTGTTGAAGTCGAGTTGCTGGATCGCGGTGACCAGCGTGGTCCCGAGACCCGGGTAGTTGAACAGCTGCTCGACCAGCACGTTGCCGTTGAAGATGAAGCCGAGCGAGATGCCGAACGCGGTGATCTGCGGCAGGTAGCAGTTCCGCAGCGCGTACCGGGTCAGGATCCGCCAGCCCTTCAGGCCTTTCGCCTCGGCGTACACCAGGTAGTCCTCGCCGAGGACCGGGACCATCAGCATCCGGGTGGACAGGATCCAGCTGAACGTCCCGATGATCACGATCGACAACCCCGGCAGCAGCCCGTACTTGAGCACGCTGCCGATGAACTCCAGCGAGATCCCCGGACTGATGTTGGAGTCGTACGCCGATCTCGCAGGCAGCACGCCCATCGAGTACGCGAAGATGTACACCAGGATCAGCGCGACGAAGAAGTACGGAACGTGGGAGAGCGCGATCGACAGGTTGGTCGCGATCGCGGATCCGAGTTTCCCGCGCCGCCAGCCCGCGATCGCCCCGAGGAGCACGCCGAGGACCCAGGCCAGCACCGCGGAGATCCCGAGCAGACCGATTGTCCAGGGCAACGATCTGAGGATCACGTCCTGGGCCGGCGTCGGGTAGTTGATGAGGCTCGGCCCGAGATCACCGTGCAGAACGAGTTTCTCCATGTACTTCAGGTACTGGGAGAACATGTTCCCGGTGAGGCCGAACTCCTGCTGGTAGCGGGCGATGAGCTCGGTGCTCGCCTGCTGGTTGTACATGTAGTTCTGCTGCAGCGTCTGGATCAGGGTCTGGACCGGGTCGCCCGGGATCAGACGGAAGAAGAAGAACGCGATGGTGAGCGCTCCCCAGAGCTCCACGAAATAGAGCCCGACCCTTCGGATCGCGTACGCCGCCAGCGGATGCCGCGACAGCCAGGCCCGCACCCCCGAAGGCGGCGCGGAGTCCTGGCTCTTGTCGACAGCTACCACCGGCGGGGCCTCCGCCGTCACGCCGGTCCCTTCTGGCCGGTGGCCGAGATCTTGCCGAGCACCAGGATGAAGTGCGGCCACCAGTTCAACGGCACCTCGTACAGGTTGTCGTCGGTCGGCCAGTCCTTCCAGAAGGCGGTGTTGAAGAACTGCGGGTACCCGGTCTGGATCACCGGCAGCAGCGGCAGCTTCTGGAAGTAGATCTCCAGCGCCTGCTTGAGCAGCGGCTTCGCCTCCTCGCTGTCCGGGTCCATCCCGGACAGCTTCTGGGAGATCTCGTCGAACGCCGGGTCCTTGAAGCGCATCTTGTTCTTCCCGGCGGCGTTCTTGCCGATCGGCTGTGCCTTGCTGCTCTCCCAGTCGGTGTACAGCTGCTCGGGGTCGATGGCGAACCCGGCCCAGCTCGAGTCGATGTCGTACTCGCCGCGCTGGAACTTCTCGTCGTGCACGCTGCCGGACAGGCTGCGCAACGTGCAGGGCACCCCGACCTTGGCGAGGTCGGTCTTCAGCACGTTCGCGATCGCGTACTCGGCCTTGTCGACCTGCGCGGGCGTGATGATCTCGAGGTTGATCTCCTTGCCCTTGTAGGTGCGCTTGCCGGCCGCGTTCTTCGGAGCGATCTCGTCGAGCAGCTGAGTCGCCTTCTCGAGGCTGTACTCGAACTTGTACTTGTCGGCGAGCTCGTCGTCCTTCCACTTGTCGTTGGTCGGGTAGTCGGCCCACGGGTAGATCGCGGGCGGCACCTTGACGTCCCAGACCGACGTACCGATCTTCTCCCGGTCGAGGCAGTAGTTGATCGCCCAGCGCATCTTCTCCTCGGCCATCACGCCCCGGGCCGGGTCGCAGTTCAGCCACATCACCCGTGGGTTCGGGTCGTGGAACTGCGTCGTGACCAGGTTCGGGTAGCCGGTGTTGGCCAGCTGCGTGGCGTGCTGCGTGTCGATCGAGCCGACGTCGAACTCGGCGCGCTCGAACGCCAGCGACGCCTGGTCGAGCTGCTTCGAGGTGCTCTGGAAGATCACGTACTGCGGCTTGACGTCGAGCTTGTCCTTGTTCCAGTAGTTCGGGTCCTTCTCCCAGACGAACATCTTCTGGTTCCGGATCGCCTGCTTCAGCTTGTACGGGCCGGAGCGGACCGGCGGGTTGTCCTTGTACTTCGTCAGGTCCTGCGACTTCCAGATGTGCTCGGGCATGATGTTGTTCGGCGCGCCCGCGATCGCGGCGATGAAGTTGTAGTGGAACCGCGGCGTCGGCTTCAGGAACTTGACCACCGCGGTCTGCGGGTCCGGCACCTCGACGGTCTTGACGAACTCCTTCAGGTCGCCGCCGCCGCCGAACAGGTCGGGGCGGTCCTTGAGGGCCATGACGGTGAACCTGAAGTCGTTCGCGCCCAGCGGCTTCCCGTCGTTCCAGTGCGCCTTCGGGTCGAACTTCAGGGTCAGCTCGGTGTGGTCGTCGTTGTACTTGTACTCGGTCGCCAGCCACGGCGTGAGCTTGCCGGTGGCGAAACTGAGGAAGAACAGCGGCTCGGTGGCCAGCTCCACACCGGCACCGCCCGGTGATCCGTTCGGGATCATCCCGTTGAAGCTGTCGAAGACGGTGTACTCGACCTGGCCGACGATCACCGTCTGGTCCCGCGGGACCGGGATGTTGGCCTTGCCGATCTGGATGGACTTGGTGGCCACCGGCTTGTTGCTGTTGGCCGGCTTGTCGGAGTAGGAGCCACCGCCGGAACAGGCGGCCAGGAAGGCGGTCAGTGCCGCGGCGCCTCCTCCGATCATGCTCCGCCGGGTCAGCTGGTACCGGACGACGTCTTCGACATCTTCGTACTGCTCTTGCGGGCGCGGGCCATCGCTGTGGGACTCCGTGTTCATGACGAAGGTCACCTCCGTTTGCATTGCGTGGACTGGCGGATCACGGACCGAGAGGTGCCACGGACTATAAGTAGCGTTGACAACGTTGACAAGAGTTCGTTGCCACGTTGAAGTGAAGACGTCATATCCGCAGCTCAGTGGATATACCAACCTTTGACAACGTTGCTCGCTCTGCGTGACTCCCGTAGGCGGAAACGCTTCCAAGCGCAGTTACGCGGCGTGTACTTTCCGGCCCGCGGCCAGTTCCGGTCAGTCGTAGACGGCGTCGACCAGAAGTTCCACGGAACGGTCCGGTTCGTTGAGAACCGCGCGGATCACGTGCCGCTGGTCCCATCGCCCGGCGGCCCACGCGAGGGCCTTCGCCAGCCCGTCGAACGTCGCCGCGTGCGGTGCACCCTCGGCGTCGACCCACCACGAGACCTCGACACCGTCGACGGTGAGCTCCTCGTGCTCCCACCACGCCGCCGGGACCTCGGGCACGAGTTCGCGGACGATCTCCGGCACGTCGGCCGCCGTACCCTCGCCGTCGATTTTGCCCTCGGCAACTTCTTGGGCGAGCGGTACGTCGAACAGGTCGCTGAGCCCGTCCGCCGCGGCGCCGGATCCGATCACGAACCCGCCGAGGTCCTCGCGCTGCACCCACATCGGCCCGTCGACCACGACCGCGCCATCCGCGTCGGTGACTCGGGTCCCGCCGCCGTCGGCGTCCAACACGCGGACGTGCGCCGGCGCGGCGCCTGGGAACAGCGCGAGCGTCCCGAGCCGGTTCCGCAGCCGCAGGATCGATGCTTCGTCGACGTCGCGCTCGGGGTCGGCCAGCCGGTCGAGGACGAGACCGAGGCCGTCCGCATCGAGATCGCTGACGTCGCGGACCAGGCCGACCGCCGTACGGACCTCGGGATCGAGGCCCGCCGTCCAGGCGGGCGCCTCGTCGAGGAAGGTTGCGAGCACCGGTTCGGCGTCGGGATCCGCGCGTCCGGCGAGCGGTTCGCCGTCGTCGAGCAGGACGTGCTCACGGATCCACCAGGCGGCGTACGACGGCACGCCGAGCGGCCGGTCGTCCGGGCCGACGACGCGGACCTGGGTGACGAGCGCGCGACGCAACTCGGGGTCGGATCCGAGGAGCTGCAGAACTTTCGGCCAGCTGTCGTCGGTGATCCAGTCGAGGTCGCGGATCGCTTCGAGCTCGCCGACTCCTGCCCCGTACCGGGATCCGTCGGGCGCGACGTCGTACGCCCAGTCCTCGATACCGTCGAGGTCCTGGAGGGCTTCGGGGAGGCGGTCCAGGGCGACGTCGGATGCGGCGACGACCCCGAGCGAGGCGAGGACGCCGACGGCCTCCAGTGCGGGCAAGCCGTAACGGTCGAGGACGTCGCCGGCGATGGGCGCGACCTCGTCGGCGTCGAGCACTGCTTGCGCGTCGGAACCGGCGACGACCAGGGCGTTCGCGGGAACGAGTTCGCCGTCCGCGTCGCGAAGTACGAGATCGGAGAGCCACCACAGGCCGTCCGCCTGCGTCGGGTCGGCGGCGACCATGCTGAGGACAGCGTGCGCGATCGCGTCCGGGTCGTCGGCTTCCGCGGAATGCTCGACAGCAGCACGAACGGCGCCGTCTTCGAGGAGCGAGCGGGGAGTGGCGGTGATCGCGCCGAGGCGTTCGAGGACGGGGTCGACGGCATCCGGGTGTACGACGCGTACGCCGTACTCACCGAACGCGGCGAGCGTGTCGATCGGGATCTCGGGTCCGGGCAGGAGCAGACCGCGAGCACCGCGGACGAGCCGGCCGTCCGCGAGCGGGACCGGGAGGGTGCCGAGGGATTCGCGGATCAGTGGGTCGGTGACCATGGTCGAGAGCGCGGCGTAGAGCGTGCGCCACCAGCCGGGCGGTTCCTCTCCTCCGAGCTGATCCACCACCTCGGCCAGTTCGATGCGTCGTACCTGCAGGGCGTCAAGGGCGAGGCGGTCCTCGCGGCGGGCGTGAATCAGGCCTGGTACGAGCGGCGCCAGGACCTCGTTGAACGCTTCGTCGGCACCGTCCACGACGACTGCCTCGCTCGGTCGCAGGATGGTGCCGTCGACTGCGGGGAGGACGGGGCTGCCTGGTAGTACGCGGAGGATCTCGTCGCGGAGCATGCGATCCAGTGCTCCCGCAGGTAGGCCGGTCGGGACCAGGCGCAGTACGTCGTCTCCGGTGTCGGCTCGTTGGCGGAGGAGTTCGGCGTACGACGTCGCCGCTTCCTGGACGAGCCGATCCGTCAGCGGGCCCTTTGCCACGTGACGCCGGGTGGAGTCGAGCGGGAAGGTTGCCAGGAGCAACGCTGGGAGGGAGAACGGTTCGTCGGTGGGGGTGGGTGCGTGGACCACACGCGGTAGTTCGGTGAGAGGGCTGCGGGGCAGGGCCCAGACGACTGACCAGGTGGGGCGGGTGCGTTCTTCGGTGGGGCGGTCGGCGAGGAGGTGCTCGCGTTCGGCGGTGGTGAAGGTGCCCGCGGCGCGGTGGATATGCCAGCGGTCGGCCGCGTTCTCCAGGATCCGATGGGTGTCGTCGGTTTCGATCTCGATGCGTTCGAGGCCTGGGAGCGCCAGGAGGAGCGCGTCGTCGGCTTCGGTGAGCAGGCGGCGAACGAGGTCGGCGGCCGCCTCGTCGCGGAGCGGGAGGACGACCGCGGTGTCGTAGCCGGCGGGCGGCTCGCCTTCGGTCGCGAACGGGAGTCGCAGGACAGGCGCCTGCCCGTCGCGACGCCGCAGCTCGGTGTCCAGCGCCGCGTTCTCGAGGTCGGCGATGGCCGACGCGGTGTCAGCCTTCGAGAACCGCACACCCCCGGTCCGCGACAACACCACCGGCTCATCCGTCACCGCGAGCACAGCGGAGAACCCGACCCCGAACCGTCCCACCGAGGAACCGGCCTGCTCAACGCGTTTGGCTGAGGCTCGGAGGGTGGCGAGGGACTCCACGCCTGCTGCGTCAAGGGGTACGCCGGTGTTCGCTACTACGAGGGTGTTGGCGCGGAACTCGTACAGGACGCGGCCCGGGACGCCGGCGCGGGTGGCTGCGTCGGCGGCGTTCTGGGCGAGCTCGATCACCAGCCGGTCGACGTACCCGCCGAGGGCGAGTTCCTCCTCGGCGTTCGCGTCCTCCCGGAACCGAACGGGCGCCGCCGCCCACCCGGCCAGCACCCGTTCACGGATCCCCATGGCTCCGAACACATCCTCAGTCACCGAGGCACCGTACCTCCCAGGTCATCTATCGTGGTGCGGTGATCGCTTCCGGCAGTCGGTACGTCGCACTCGGCAGCTCGTTCGCGGCCGGGCCGGGGATCCGCCCGATCGTGCACCCGCCCGCGGGCCGCTCGGGCAACAACTACGCGCACCTCGTCGCGGCCGAGCTCGGCCTCGACCTGGTCGACGTCTCGTACTCCGGCGCGACCACCGCGCACGTGCTCGACACCCCGCAGGACGAGGCGCCGCCGCAGCTCGACGCGCTCACGCCGGAGACCGCTCTGCTGACGATCACCGTCGGCGGCAACGACCTCGAGTACGTCGGAGCGTTCCTCCGCGGGAGTTTCCTGAACACCGTCGCGAAACCGGCGACGATCCTCGGCCGCCGGGTGGCGAACCGGATCCGCGCGCGGGTCAGCTACCTCAAGGACGACGCGGCGTACCAGACGGTCACGGACTCGCTGACCACGGTGGTCGAGAGGGCAAGAGAGCGCTCCCCGGAGGCGCGCATCCTGCTGGTCGACTACCTGAGTCTGGTCGGACCGGCGACCCGGCCGCGCCTCGACGTACCGCTCAACGAGGAACAGCTGCCGAGCGTCGCGCTGATGGCCGACGGTCTCGCGGCTGCGTTCGCGAAGGCAGCGGCCGCGTCCGGGGCCGAGCTGGTCGCCGCGTCGGCGGCGAGCCGGGACCACGCGATCGGATCGGCCGAGCCGTGGACGACCGGGTTCACGCTGCGGCCGTCCTATCTGGGCGGCCACGTCTCGTACCACCCGAACGCGGCCGGTATGCGCGCCGTCGCCGACCTGGTTCTCGAGACGCTCCGCACATGAAGGTGCGCGAGGCAACCATCTCGGACGTCGACGACGCCGTCACCACCCTGACCCGCGCGTTGGCCGACTACCCGATGACCCGAGCGTGCTTCGACCCGGACGGCTACCTCGATCGACTCACGGCGTACCACCGCTTGTTCCTCAGCGGCGTCGGGCTGCCACACGGCCGCGTCTGGGTCACCGACGATGTGAGCGCGGTGGCCGTCTGGCTCCCGCCCGATCTGCCGGCCGACGCGTTCGCGCCGCACACGGCCGCGTTTCAGGAGATCGCCGGATCCCGGTGGCCGTTGACGGCGGAGTACGGCCAGGCGATCGCGCTCTTCCATCCTCGCGACCCTGCCTGGCTCCTCGCTCTCGCCGCCGTCGACCCGGACCACCAGCGCCAGGGGCTCGGCCGCGCGGTCATCGCCCCCGGTCTCGCAACCGCGGATGCCGCACACTCCCTCGCCTTCGTGGAAACCCAGGACCCGGCGAACGTCAGCTTCTACGAGGCACTGGGCTTCACCGTCATCGCCGAACTGGAACTCCCCCACAACGGCCCCATGCACTACGCCCTGTACCGAGCCCCACGTTAAGCCGGGGTGTGGACGTACGGCGTGGTGGTGGTGACTGCGAGGAAGCCGAGGCGCTGGAGGATCGGGGAGCTGTCGTCGGACGCGTCGACGTGCAGGTACTTGTAGCCGAGCTCGACCGCCCGCGCCGCGCGGACCGCGACCAGCGCCTTGTAGATGCCCTTGCCGCGCCACTCGGCGAGCGTCGAACCGCCCCACAGACCGGTGAACTCGGTGCCCTTCTTGTACACCGCCCACGCGGCGGAGACCACCTGGCCGTCGGCCTCGGCGACGAAGACGTCGGTGCCTCCGGCGTGCCGGCGTACCAGGTCGTCGGTCAGCCAGGACCAGTCCTCGCCCCAGACCGTCGACTCCATCGCGGCGATGCGTTCGAAGTCCGCGCGCTCGCCGACCAGCCGGATCGTGATGTCGTCGACCACGTCGCGGCCCTGCAGGCGCTCCGCGATGGCGGCGCTCTCGGCGACGAGTACGGTCTCCTGCTCCTCGGGCTCGAACCCGGCGGCCCTCAGCCGGTCCGGGAGGTCGGCGGGCAGGTCGTGTCCGCGCAGCTTCCACTCGACGGCCTGTTCCTTGGCCGCGAAGTAGTCGCGCTGCCGGGCGATCAGGGCGTCGATCTCCGCGCCGTCGAGACCATCGAGAGAGCGGTAGCTCACGAAGCCGCGGCTCGGGTACTCGACCCGGATCACCGGCCCGTCGGTGCTCGTCGGCACGTCCGCGGTCTCACTGCTCCCCCGCAGCTGGTCGTCGTACGCCGCGAGCAGGTCTTTCTTCAAGGCATCAGTCACGGGAGGACTCTGGCACGAGTCACCCAGATTCGCCTCACATTTCGTCGTACTGAAAGCTTCCGCACGCGCCGCCCGCGGCCGGCGGGCTCGCTCAGTCCGTGCTTGTTCTCACGCTCGGCGTTGGCGAAGTGGCTCAGCGACACCATCAGGTTCAGCGGTTCCATCGGTCCGTCCTCCGGTCTCTCGGTGCTTACACGGGGACGTCGGATCTGATCGGCCGAACTTGACATGCGGCAGCTAGGAATCTTTCTCGGTGACGAGCACGAGGCGCCGGAGCAGGCTGTCGAGGCTGGTCCGGTCGGCTGCGGGCAGGTGGTGGATCAGTTCCTCCTCGACCCGCAGGATGTCGCCGATGCCGCGCTCCCAGAGGGCGCTCCCCGAGGGGGTCGGTGTCGCAACCACTTTGCGGCGGTCGTCGCGGTCGTGCGTGCGTTCGACGTACCCGCGGCTCTCGAGGGCGTCCAGCCGATTGGTCAGCGCGGCCGGCGACATCCCGAGCTGCCTGGCCAGCTCGCCAGGTGTCGCACGGTACGGCGTGCCGCCGCGGCGCAGCATGTGGAGCGTCTTGAATTCCCACAGTTGCAGTCCGTACGCCGCCAGCACAGCTTCCCGCCGGCGCTCGAGGTACCGCGTCAGCACCTGGAGCCGGACGGTGATGCCTTCGACGTCCCGATCGAGATTGTCGAGCTCCCCGGCCCAGAGATCGACATGGGCGTCCACGAAATCTTTCACCCGCCTAACTTTTCAGCCACTGAAGGTTAGTTGTCAAATATTTCGATATCGAAATACCGTGCAGTGCATGAGCCAACTCGCAGCCATCGATGTCGTCACCGCCGCCACCCACCTGATGCGCGCCGGCCAGTGGACCGCCGCGACCGATCTGCTGACCGCCGCCACCAGCGACGATCCCGCCGAGCGCGCGGCACTCACCCTGGCCCGGGCCGAGGTCGCGGTCGACCAGGACTTCGGCCGCCCGACCGACCACGCTTCGGCCGCACTGGCGGCCGTCCATGACGATTCGTGGGATCTCGCCATGCTGACGTTCCGCCAGGACTACTCGACGGCCCTGTTCCAGACAGCTGATGGAGACGACCTGCGAGGCCGCGCTCGCGCGCTCATCGAGCAGGCTCCTGACGAGGCGCGGCGGGGCTGGGCGAACTTCTGGGCAGGTGCGATGACGGACCACGTGTACGAGCAGCCGGCCGAGGCGTGCAAGCACTACGAGGTCGCGGTGGAGCTCGGCGAGAAGTGCGACGACGAGTTGCTGATGGCACAGGCGCTCCGGCATCTCGGGTACCACGCCCACGCGTCCGGTGATCTGACCCTCGCGCGGACGCAGTGGGAGCGGTCGACCGAGCTGTTCCAGAACGTCGGTCACCTACGTCCCGCCCTCGCCCAGCAAGCGCTGCTCGCCGTGCTGCTGCGCGACGAGGGTGACGTCAAGGGGTCACGGGCCCTCGCGACCGAGGTCAACCGATGGGCACGTCAGTTGGGCGTCCCGTTCATCGTCGAGCAGACCGCAGAGCTCATGGCTTGAGCGGTACGGCGAACTCCGCCGGGACGCCGGCGCTGAACGCGACATGGTCGGGCGGGCGATCCGGCGGGACGAGGCCCACCGAGCGCAACAGACCGTCGGCGTCGAGGGACGTGAGGGTCGCGCTGTGCAGGATCCAGGGTGGGTGGTGGTTCGGCAGGTACCAGGTGCGGCCGGCGCGATGGACGTGCAGGCCCCAGCGCGCGGTGAGGAAGTCCTCGAGTGGCCCGATCGGCAGCCGATCGCCCAGGTCTACGCCGACGAGCGCATGAGCTCCGGAGCCACGGACGGTCGACGTGTAGGCGTGGTGGTTGCCGTGGCGTTCGTGGCGCATCCGCGCCCAGCGGTACGGCAACCCGAAGACCGTGCGTGCGGCCACCACCACGGCCAGCCGGTTCGCGTCGAGGCTCAGGAAAACGACACCACGCCGGCCCGTCTCGTCCACGGAGTACAAGCGGATGTTCGTCTCCAGGAACGATCCGAGGTACGGAACGGCCGGGCCGTAAGGGAGTCCGGTGCCGACCATGCGGAACGGCACCAGACCGACGTACGTCCGGCCGTCGAAGGTGTCCGGCCGGGTACCCCTCGGGAAGAAGTGCGCCACATCCTCCGGCGCGAAAGCCCAATGAACGAAGGTCAGATCCAACCACCGCTGCCGCAGGATTCGCGGCCGCGGCAGGTCAGGCGCCTCCGGCCAACTCATGAGATCGAGCGTAGCCGTAGCGGTCACGGGTTGTCCGCTACCGGTTCTAGTCTCGGTGCCATGGAGTTTCGAGCAGAGGTACCGCAGGCGGAGTTGGACGAGCTGCAGCGACGGCTGGAGGCGGCCAGGTGGCCGGATCAGTTGCCCGATGCCGGTACGTCGTACGGCGTCGAGCTCGGGCGGCTGCGGGAAGTAGCGGAGTACTGGCGGACGGAGTACGACTGGCGACGGTTCGAACGACGGTTGAACGCGTATCCGCAGTACGTGACCGAGATCGACGGGCAGCGGGTGCACTACCTCCGCGTGGGGTCCTCGGGTACGCCGCTGCTACTCCTCCACGGGTGGCCTGGCGCCGCCTCCGACTACCTCGACGTGATCGACGCGCTGGCCCAGGACTTCACCCTGGTGGTGCCGACGATGCCCGGGTTCGGGTTCAGCGGAGTGACCGGCGCGACCGGGTGGGGTGTGGAGCGGATCGCGCAGGCGTGGGTGACATTGATGGAGCAGTTGGGGTACGAGCGGTATGGCGTCCACGGGTTCGACTGGGGAGCGCGGATCGGGCCGGCACTGGCGCGGCTCGTCCCCGAGCGGGTGATCGGGCTGCATCTCGACGGGTACGTCGCGTTCCCTCAGGGTGAGGAGCTGAGCGAGGCGGAGCAGCAGCGGTTGAGCGGGCTCGACCGCTGGCGGAACGAGCGGTCCGGGTACGCCGCGATCCAGGGAACGCGCCCGCAGACGCTCGCGTACGCGCTGGTCGACTCCCCGATCGGCCAACTGGCATGGAACCTGGAATGGTACGACGACTACGGCCACCGGGAAGGTGCCGTCAGCAACGACCAGATCCTCGACAGCGTGACGCTGACGTGGTTGACCGGTACTGCGGGTTCGCAGGCCAGGCTCTACCGGGAGGCGCAGTCCTCCTGGGGCGCACACGTCGACCACTGCCCTGTCCCGACCGGACTCGCCGTCTTCCCGAACGACAGCACGGTGCGCAAGCTCGTCGAGCGGGAGTTCGATGTCGTGCACTACACCGAGTTCGACCGCGGCGGCCACTTCGCCGCCCTGGAGGTCCCCGATCTCGTCGTCGAGGACCTCCAGAACTTCTTCACCAAGCTCTAGGACGAGAAGGCGGCGTCGAACGACGCAGTCGGCGGGTCGAACGCCAGCGAACGGACGAACTGGAGTGCTTCGGCGGCGCCGACCAGGCGGTCCATCCCCGCGTCCTCCCACTCGACCGAGATCGGGCCGTCGTACCCGATCGAGTTGAGCATCCGGAAACACGCCTCCCACGGGACGTCCCCGTGCCCGGTCGAGACGAAGTCCCAGCCGCGGCGCGGGTCGCCCCACGCGAGGTGCGAACCCATCCGGCCGTTCCGCCCGTTGCCGACCTGACGCTTCGCGTCCTTGCAGTCGACGTGGTAGATCCGGTCCTTGAAGTCCCACAGGAACCCGACCGGATCGAGGTCCTGCCAGACGAAGTGCGACGGGTCCCAGTTCAGCCCGAACGCCTCCCGGTGCCCGATCGCCTCCAGCGTCGCGGTCGTCGACCAGTAGTCGTACGCGATCTCCGACGGGTGCACCTCATGCGCGAAGCGCACGCCCACCTCGTCGAAGACGTCGAGGATCGGGTTCCACCGATCCGCGAAGTCCTGGTAGCCGGCCTCGATCATCGCCGGCGGCACCGGCGGGAACATCGCGACCGTCTTCCAGATCGACGACCCGGTGAACCCGACCACCACGTCCACGCCGAGCGCCCGCGCCGCCCGCGCGGTCGTCTTCATCTCCTCGGCCGCCCGCTGCCGGACGCCTTCGGGATCGCCGTCGCCCCAGATGTGCGCAGGCAGGATCGCCTGATGGCGCTGGTCGATCGGGTCGTCGCAGACCGCCTGCCCGAGCAGGTGGTTGGAGATCGTCCACACCTTCAGGTTGTTCTTCTCCAGGATGTCCAGCCGGTCCCGGACGTACGCCGGGTCCTCGGCGGCACGTCGTACGTCCAGATGGTCGCCCCAGCAGGCGACCTCCAGCCCCTCGTATCCCCACGAGGACGCCAGCCGGGCCACCTCCTCGAACGGCAGGTCGGCCCACTGGCCGGTGAACAACGTGATCGGTCGTGCCATCTGTCTGTCTCCTTGTCGTGTCCTACTACTGCAGGGGCGTCCCCGGCGGCGTCCGGAGCGCTTGTCCGCCGCCGGGGACTGTCACCGTGGGTCTCGCTGGGCCGTCGCCCGTCTGGGGCCGAACCAGCCGGGGCGGCGGCAGGTGTACGGCGGCGAGGACCCACGGCGACGTCATCAGCCGAGCCGTGCCTTCAGGTCCTGGCCCACCGCGGTCAGCGAGGTCCGCGCCGGTACGTCGGCGACCGTGCCGGCCGTGGCCAGGTACAGGTTGAGAGCAGCGGTCGCGGCCACGACCTGGTGGCGACCCGCGGCGCGCTCGGCGGTTCTGAGGTACGCCTTCAGCACCGTGGCAGTTGCCAGCGGCACCTTTCCGGCCGCGCGGTAGCGGTCGACCAGCTTGACCGCCTCGGCGTACGACGCGACCACCGTGAAGGGCACCGCGGTGGTCGCGGTGTTGCCCGCGACATCCGTGCCGATCGCGGTGATCGTGTGCGCGCCGAGCCCCAGCACAACACCGTCCAAGGCCCCGGTCGTTGGCTTCCCGTCGACGGCCAGTGTGACGGCGCCCGGGCCGGACAACGCGTCCGCCACGGTCGCCTGCACGGACGCCGTGGACGCGACTCCCAGCGTCCCGCCACTTGGCAGCCCGCTCACCACAACTGCCGGCGGCGTCTGATCGATCTTCACCGTGACCGACGAAGGTTCGGAGATGTTGCCGGCCGTGTCACTCCCTCGGACCGCGAGGGTCTGCGTCCCGTCGGCGGTCAGCGTGACCGGTGCGGTGTACTCCGACCAGTTGCCCTCACCAACCTTCTGCTCCAGGTACACCTGACCCGGCTGGTCGTCCGTGCCCATCGCGGTCGCGGTCACCGGCCCCGTCCACCACCCCGCTTGCCCAGACGGCGTCGACGGGTTGAGCGTCAGGCTGACCGCAGGCGCAACCGTGTCGCGGACCAACTTGAAGTAGTCGAACTTGGCGGTCTTCGATGCGGCCTGATCCACGCCGAACGCGTACACACCGAACTTCGCCGAGCCCAGCGCGGTGTTCGTCACGGGGGCCAGTGCGGTCCAGGTCAGGCCGTCCGAGCTGTACGACCCGGTGAAGGTCGAACCCGACTTGGCCAGCCGGAGATACCAGACGCCTTGAGCAGGGATGGGGGCGTTCGGCTGCGGGGACTGGACGACGTCGGCCACTTCACTGCGAAGCTCGATGCCTCGGGCAACCGTCGATCCGGCGGGGTTCGTCGTCAGGTAGTCGAGTTTCACATAGTTCGCATCGTCGGCGTACACCAGCAGACCCGCCTGCTGGAACGCCTCGTCGAACGACGACGCGTCCACCTTCGTCTCGATCGTCCAGTCGCCGTCCGGTGCCGGCTGGAGCATCAGGTTCCGCGGGTTCGTCGCCGTACCGCCGTAGATGTCACCCTTGCTCGTGTCGATCTCCAGGCCGCCGCCGGTCACCCGGTACGCGGCTGGATCGGGCCGTACGACGTCCGTCCAGCGGCACGCGTCGAGCGTCGTACCCGCGAACTCGTCGTCCGGTGCGGGCTGCTCGACAGTGTCGTCGGGAGTGATCGTGAAGTAGTCGAACGACGCCGCGATCGGCAGCGCTTCGGTCCGGTTCGCGAGACCGAACAGCCCGATCCGTGGATTCGTGATCCCCGCGAGCTGCTTCGTCTCCGGCATCTCGGTGAACGTCGCGCCGTCCGCGCTGTACGCCGCCTTCAGGTTCGCGCCGTCCGACGTGAACCGCACCCAGACCGTGTCCGGGTAGGCGGCGCCGAGGTTCGCCGTGTTCGATGCGGCCACCTCGTTCGGTGCGCCGTTCTCCTCGCGGATGAACTGGAAGATCCGGTCAGCCGCGGACGCCGTGGTCGACCGGCCCTGGAGAACCATCTTGGCGTAGTTGTCGTCGTCGCCGTACACGATCAGCCCGGCCTGCTGGTAGGCCAACCGGGCCGGCAAGGTCACCTTGGCGGTCGCCGACCAAGCACCGGCGGGGAGCGGTTGCAGGACGATGTTCGGTGTCCCGGTGTTGCCGGTTCCGTAGATGTCCGTTGCCGTCAACGGGATCGACAACGCACCGTTCCCCACGGACAGCTCTTGGTTGCCTCGGACCACGGCCGACCAACGGGTCGTGTCCAGCGTCGTACCGTCGAAGCCGTCGGAACGGCCGGTCAGACAGGTCGGGGCCGACGGTGCGTCGACTGTTACGTCGACCTTCGAGGTTCCCGCGGCTCCGCGCGAATCGGTGACGGTCGCGACAACGGTGTGCTTGCCCGGAACTGTGAACGTGTGGGAGGCAGTGGGACCGGTCGCAGTCCCGCCGTCGCCGAAGCTCCAGGCGTAGGTGAGTGGCAGGTCGCCCTCGGGGTCGGTTGCGGCCGCCGTGAAGTCGACTGCCAACGGAGCCTTACCTTGTGTCGCAGACGCTGTCACGGTCACCGCGGGGCGCTGGTTCTCGGTGACGCCCTTGCCGATGAACTTGACCCAGTTGACGTTCAGTTGCCCGGTCGTCTTCACGAAGTACAGCGGGCCGCTGTCGAGTGACGCGCCGCTGACCGCGCCGGTGAAGTCGCCGTACGTCTGCCAGCCGCCCGTCGGCGACACCTGGATCGTCGCCACCACAGGCCCGTCCGTCGGCGAGCCCTGGCGAACCTGCACTGTCGCGCCGGCGTCAGGCGACGCGGCCCGGAGCTGGATCTGGTCGATGTTCGTCAGGTTGGTCGGCTTCCAGCCCCACCAGTCACCGTCCTCGATGAGCCCGATGTTCTTGCCGCCACCCGCGGTGTCACCGGTGTCCTCGACCTGTACGCCGGGAACCGATCCGGGCCCACCGGTCTCGCTGAAGAACTCCGCCTCGCGGGTCTTCGGTTGCAGCTGGACCACCTTCTGCGTGGTGATCTTGCCCGTCCCCGGCGCGCCCTTGTCCGTGTACGTCACGGTGACGATGCCGAAGATGTTCGCGCCGACATGACCCTGGTCGCCGGGCAGCGGGAACGTCCCCTCGCACCCGTGGTACTGCTCATAACCGTGCGCGTGCTCGTCGTGCCCGAGCGCCGGCTGGGTGACGACGTCGGTGCAGTCGACCGTCCCGTCCTCGGGGTCGGTGACTGTCACCTTGTAGTGGATCGTGTCGCCGAAGTCGAAGAACCCGCCGTCGACCGGTGCTTGCACGGTGATCGTCGGCGCGGTGTTTCCGGCCGTGATCGTCCGGTTCGACACCGCCGTACGCCCGTCCGGATCGGTCACCGTCAGCCGAGCGGTGAACACCCCGGCGGTTGTGTAGGTGTACGTCGGCTTGGCGTCGGTGCTGTCCGTCGTACCGTTGCCGTCGAAGTCCCAGGCCAGCGTCACCGGTTGCCCGTCCGGATCCCGCGACCCGGTCGAGTCGAACGCGACCGTCAGAGGCACCGGACCGGACGTCTTGTCGGTCGCGAACTGCGCGATCGGCGCCCGGTTCCCTTGGATGTAGTCGATCCGGTAGACGCCCGAGTCGGCGTTGTTGCCGCCGAACCCGCTCCCCCACTCGATCACGTACAGCGCGCCGTCCGGCCCGAACTGCAATGCGTGCGGCCGGATGAAGTTCAGCTTCTGCAGCATCCGCGAGACATCCGCGACGCCGCTGCGATCGTCGTTCAGTTGCACGGAGAACAGCCGGCTGTCGTTCCAGTCCGCCCAGACCGCCTTGCCGTCGAAGTACTCCGGCCACTTCCGGTCCGACGGGTTCGCGGCATCGAACTTGTAAGCCCCACTCGTCATCGGGGCACCGCTGCCGCCGATCTCGGGTACGCCGGTCGTCGACTTCCCCTGCCACATCGTCGCGGGGATCGCCGCTGGCAGTTGGGTGAGGCCGGTGTTGTTCGGCGACTCGTTGACCGGTGCGTTGCAGTTGAAGGTCGGCCCCGACGTTCCCGTCGCGAAGTCGTAGTCGTTGTACGGCGTGTTCGCGCCGACGCAGTACGGCCACCCGTAGAATCCCGGCTTGGACAGGATGTTCCACTCGACCCGGCCGTCCGGTCCGCGGGTCGGCGAGACCGCACCGGCGTCCGGCCCGTAGTCAGCGACGAACAGGTGATTGGTGGCCGGGTCGATCCCGATCCGGAAGGGGTTGCGGAAGCCCATCGCGTAGATCTCGGGCCGTGTCTTCGCCGTACCGGGAGCGAACAGGTTGCCCGCCGGGACGGTGTAGCTGCCGTCGGCCTCCGGATGGATGCGCAGCACCTTGCCGTTCAGGACGTTGCTGTTGGCCGCCGACCGCTGCGAGTCCCACGCGGCCCGGCCGGCCCGCTCGTCCAGCGGCGCATAACCGTCGGAGTCGAACGGATTGCTGTTGTCACCGGTCGCGATGTAAAGGTTGCCGTTGCCGTCGAACTCGAGCGCGCCGCCGGCATGGCAGCACTGGTCGCGTTGCGTGTCGATCCGCAGCACCTGCTGCTCGCTCGCGAGGTCAAGAGCGTCACCAGTCACCTTGAACCGCGAGACCCGGTCGAACGGCTCCGCGCTCACCGGCGAGTAGTACAGATAGATGAACCCGTTCGACGCGAACCCGGGATCCAGAGCGATACCCAGAAGCCCGAATTCCTGGCCGGTATAGACGTTCAGCGTCCCGGCGGTGACGACTGAGCCGTCGGTCTTGACGATCTTCACCGCGCCGTTCCGGTCGATGTAGAACACCCGGCCGTCGTCGGCGATCGACAGCTCCATCGGGTTCGACGTGTCGTCGTCCAGCGTGACCTTCTCGTAGCTGTCGCTCAGCGACGCGCCGCAGTCCGCCGGCTCCACACCGGCCGCGGTCCTGATGCCACCGAGCAGTTGCTTGCGGAACGTCGGATCGGCGTACGACTCGATCGTGTGCCCCATGCCCGTGTACCAGGCGCGGCCGCCGTCGTAGTCCTGGCACCACGTGATCGGGTGCTCGGGGCCCATGTTGCCCCCGCTGTACGACGACTCGTCGAGCGACGCGAGCACATGGACGGTGCCGCGCGGATTGGTCCGGTAGTTGTACCACTCATCGGTCCGAGGCCAGAGCGTCGGAGCGTCCTTCGTGGACGGGTGCGCATGGTCCTCCACCTTCACCGTCGCACTCGGCGTACCCGCGGGGTGGCTGTCGAAGTAGCTGCCGACGAGCTGCCCGTACCAAGGCCAGTCGTACTCCGTGTCGGACGCGGCGTGGATCCCGGCGTACCCGCCGCCGGACCGGATGTACCGCTCGAACGCGGCTTGCTGGTCCGCGTTCAGGACGTCACCGGTCGTGGACAGCCAGATGACGACCTCGTACTTCGCCAGCTCGGTGTCGTTGAACATCGTGGAGTCCTCGGTCGCGGTGACCGTGAAGCCGTTCTCGGTCGCCAGGTCCTTGATCGCCTGGATTCCGGCCGGGATCGAGTCGTGCCGGAAACCGGCGGTCTTGCTGAAGATCAGGGCGTTGAACGTCTCGTCACCGTGCCCGGGATGGGCCCGGGCGGGTGACGGAGTCAGTAGTGCCGCGAACAGGGCGAGCACGAGAGCACATACCAAAGTGCCGTGCCTGCGTAGCTGGATCATGCGGAGCTCCTCATGGGTCGGACAAGGGCGCGCGCTCCACTACAAGTCCCGTGCTCTGCCCTGCGCGGGAGTACTACGGCTGGGTCAGCGGACGCCGAGCAGGTGCTCCATCGCCAACTGGTCCAGCCTTTCGAACCCGAGACCGCGCTCGGCCAGCGCGTCCCGGTCGTACGTCGCGTTGCGGAGGTCGTCCAGGGACTCACCCTCGGCCAGGGTGGGTTCGGACATCTCCGCGACACGTGCGGCGGCGAGTGCCTCCGCGACCTCGGGGTCGGCGCGGAACGCCTGCACCTTGTCGCGCAGGATCAGGTAGTTCCGCATACAGCCACGCGCGGTCTCCCAGACGCCTTCCTCGTCCTCGGTCCGCGGCGGCTTGTAGTCGAAGTGGATGTAGCCCTCGTACGCCGGGTAGCTTCCGGCGCCCTGCAGCACGTCGACCGTCCAGAACGCCTCGCGCAGGTTGCCGGCCCCGAACCGCAGGTCCTGGTCGAACCGCGGACCGTGCTGGCCGTTGAGGTCGATGTGGTACAGCTTCCCGTGCCACAAAGCCTGCGCGATCCCGTGCGCGTAGTTCAGCGACGCCATCTGCTCGTGCCCGACCTCGGGGTTGATACCGACCAGCTCGGGGTCGGCGAGGTCGTTGATGAACGCGATCGCGTGCCCGATCGACGGCAGCAGGATGTCACCGCGCGGCTCGTTCGGCTTGGGCTCCAGCGCGAACCGGATGTTGTACCCCTGCTCGCGGACGTACGCGCACAGGATGTCCATCGACTCCTTGTACCGGTCGAGCGCCGCCCGTACGTCCTTCGAGCCGCCCGACTCGGCGCCCTCACGGCCGCCCCAGAGCACGTACGTCGTCGCGCCCAGCTCGGCCGCGAGGTCGACGTTGCGCAGCACCTTCGCCAGCGCGTACCGCCGTACCTGACGGTCGTTCGCGGTCAGGCCGCCGTCCTTGAACACCGGGTGCGCGAACAGGTTCGTGGTCATCATCTCGACGACCATGCCGGTGTCGGCGAGTGACTTGGTGAAGCGTTCGAGCGTCTGCGCGCGGGTGCTGTCGTCCGGTACGACGTCGTCGTCGTGGAACGTGACCGCCGCGGCGCCCAGTTCCGCGAGCTTCTCGACGGCGTGCACCGGGTCCATCGCGGGGCGTACCGCCGTACCGAACACATCGACGCCCTGCCAGCCGACGGTCCACAGTCCGAAGGAGAACTTGTCGTCCTTCGTCGGGGTATAGCTGTTCATTCCGGAATCTCCTGCCATTGACGGGATGTCGAACTGGCCTCGACCGCGGCGAGCACGCGCTGAACGCGCAGCCCGTCGGCGAACGACGGTTCCGGATCGGCGCCTTCGGCGATCGCGGTGACCAGGTCGACGACCTGATGGGTGAACCCGTGCTCGTAGCCGAGTAGGTGGCCGGGTGGCCACCACGCCGCGACGTACGGGTGGTCGGGTTCGGTGGCGAGGATGCGGCGGAAGCCCGCCGTCCTCGAGTCTTCGCCTGCGTCGTAGTAATGCAGGAGGTTCATGTCCTCGAAGTCGAACGCCAGACTGCCGAGGCTTCCGTTGATCTCGATTCGGATCGCGTTCTTCCGGCCGGTGGCGAAGCGGGTCGCCTCGAAGACGCCCAGCGCGCCGGAACGGAAGGTGGCCAGGAACACGGCCGCGTCGTCGACCGTGACGGGTCCGCGTTCGGTGCCCGCCGTACCGGCCAGGCCGGAGTGCTCGGCCGCGACCGGGCGCTCCTTGACGAACGTCTCGAGCCGCGCGCTCACCTCACCGATCGTGTCGCCGGTGATGTACTGCGTCAGGTCGATGATGTGCGCGCCGATGTCACCGAGCGCGCCCGAGCCGGCCTTCTCCTTGTCCAGCCGCCACGACAGCGGCGCCTCCGGATCGGCGATCCAGTCCTGGAGGTACTGCGCCCGAACGTGCCGGATCGTCCCGAGCTTGCCTTCGGCAACGAGCTGGCGGGCCAGCCCGATGGCCGGCACCCGGCGGTAGGTGAACCCGACCATCGACCTGATCCCCTTGGCCTTGGCCGCCTCGGCGGCCGCGGTCATCGCCTCGGCCTCCTCGACGGTGTTGGCCAGCGGCTTCTCGCACAGCACGTGCTTGCCGGCCTCCAGGGCTGCGATCGCGATCTCGGCGTGACTGTCGCCCGGCGTGCACACGTCGACCAGCTGGACGTCGTCGCGACCGAGCAGCTTGCGCCAGTCGGTCTCGGTCTCCTTCCAGCCGAGTTTCGTCGCGGCCGCTCGAACAGCCTCGGCGTTACGGCCGCAGAGCACGTTCATGGCCGGGTCCAGCGGCAGGTCGAAGAAGCGCGGCGCGCTCCGCCAGGCCTGCGAATGCGCCGCCCCCATGAACGCGTAGCCGATCAGGCCGATGCCCAGGTTCTCCATGACTCTCCTAGCTCTCTCGAATCAGCTTTCGAATGCGGTGGGCAGGTACTGGTCCACGTTGTCCTTGGTCACCACCGGCGCGTAGAGCTGCACGGTGCGCGGCACCTCGACCTCCACCAGGTCGCCGAGGGCCTTCTTTTGCACCAGCAGCCGGGCCAGCCGGATGCCGTCGGCACCCTGCGTGGACGGATAGATGACGGTGGCCTTGAGCAACGAGTTGCCGGACTTGATGTCCCGCATCACGTTCGCCGAGCCGGCCCCGCCGACCACGAAGAACTCCTTGCGGCCGGAGTTCTTGATCGCGGCCATCACGCCGACACCCTGGTCGTCGTCGTGGTTCCAGATCGCGTCGATCTTCGGTGCGGCCTGCAGCAGGTTGGCGGCAGCCTTCTCACCGGACTCGACGGTGAACTCGGCGGCCACCCGGTTGCTGACCTTGAGACCGCAGTCGGCGAGCGCCTCCTTGAAGCCCTTGCTGCGGTCCTGAGTCAACGGCAGCGAGTCGATCCCGGCGATCTCCGCGACCACCGCGTCCTTCTTGCCCTTCAGCTGCTGGCAGACGTACGTGCCGGCCGACACGCCCATCCCGTGGTTGTCACCGAGCACCGTCGTACGGGCGGCGAACGGGCTGTCGAACTCGCGGTCCACGTTCACGACCGTGATGCCGGCCTCCATCGCCTTCGTCGCGACCGGCGTGAGCGCGGCCCCGTCGTACGGCAGCAGGACGATGGCGTCGACCTTCTGGTTGATGAAGGTCTCGACCTGGCTGATCTGCTGGTTCACGTCGTTGGTGCCTTCGGCGACCACCAGCTCGACGTCGGAGTACTTCTTCGCCTCGGCCTGGGTGGCCTTGGTGATCGCGCCCATCCAGCCGTGGTCGGCGGCCGGTGCGGAGAACCCGATCTTGACCTTCTTGCCAGGTTCGTCGTTCTTCACGGCGGCCTGGTTCGCCGGTGGATTGCCGGCGTTCTCCTCGGCCTTCGGGGTGTTGCTGGTGCAGGCAGCCAGTGCGAGCACACTCAGCCCTGCGATCACCAGGGTACGGGCGGAACTTCGGGACATCTTTGTCCTCCTTCTACGATCCGGTGGAACGACGCGCCAGCCGTTGCTGGAGGAGGACGGCGATCACGATGATCGCGCCCTTCGCCACCGACTGGGCGGAGATGCTCAGGTTGTTGAGGGTGAAGACGTTGTTCAACGTCGTGAAGATCAGTACGCCGAACACGGTGCCGCCGATCGTGCCGCGGCCACCGGACAGCAGCGTGCCGCCGATCACCACCGCCGCGATCGCATCGAGTTCGTACAACTGACCGTGGGTAGAGCTCCCCGTTGTCGTCCGCGCCATCAGCATCACCGCGGCGATCCCGCAGCACAGCCCGGCCAGGACGTACAGCGCCACGGTGTGACGCTGGACCTTGATACCCGCCAGGCGGGCGGCCTCGGCGTTCCCGCCGACGGCGAAGGTCCGGCGGCCGAAGGTGGTCCGGTTCAGCAGCACCCAGCCGGCCGCGGCGACCAGCAGGAAGATCCAGATCAGCACCGGTACGCCGATCAGCGAGCCGCCGAAGAAGTCGGTGAACGAGTTGACTGTGATGATCTGGGTCTTCCGGTCGGAGATGATCTCGGCCAGGCCACGCGCCGACGCGAGCATCGCCAGCGTCGCGACGAACGGCACGATCTTGCCGTAGGCAACCAGCAGGCCGTTGACCACGCCGCAGGCGGCGCCGACCACGAGCGCTGTGGTGACCATGAAGACCCAGTGGTAGTCGGCGGCCAGTTGCTGGGTCGCCAGCGTGGTCGCCCAGACCGAGGCCAGCGCGACCATCGCGCCGACGCTCAGGTCGATCCCGCCGCCGGTGATGACGAACGTCATCCCGACGCTGACCACCCCGATGACCGCGGCCAGCCGCAGGATGGTCAGCACGTTCGCACCGGTCGCGAACGTGTCGCCCGCGGTCGCGACGCCGACGACGCACAGCAGCACCAGCGCGACGACGAGCCCGAGGTTGCGGCCGAAGCCCGACCTCAGCAGGTCCCTCGACGACCGTGGCCTCGCCGGCTGGGTGACCGTGTCCTGCTTCGACGGTGTCGTGCCATCCTCTTCCGTCGCGATGTCCTCACTCATCACCTCGCCCTCCCTTTCATCAGGCCGAGCCTTCCATCACCAGGTCGAGGACCTGGTGTTCGTCGATCTCTTGCGCGGGCCCCGTGTGGACGGCCCGCCCCTCCCGCAGTACGACGACCCGGTCGGACAGACCGAGCACTTCCGGAACTTCGCTGGAGACCAGCACGATCGCGACCCCGTTGGACGCCAGCTCCCGAATCAGCGCGTAGATCTCCGAACGCGCCCCGACGTCGACACCTCTCGTCGGCTCGTCGAGCAGCAACACCCGGCAGTCCCGCAGCAACCAGCGCGCGAGCACCACCTTCTGCTGATTGCCACCCGACAGGTTGCGCACCGGGTGATCCACGCCCGGCGGACGCACATCCAGCGCCAGGGCCAGCTTCCCGGCCGCTTCCCGCTCGGCCCGGTTGTTCAGGAAACCGCTGCTCGCGAACCGTCCCAGCGTCGACACGGTGATGTTCTTGAACACCGCCTCGTCGAGCAGCAGCGCCTGGCTCTTCCGCTCCTCCGGTGCGAGTCCGACACCGGCCTTCACCGCATCCTGCACCCGGCCGGGCCGCAGTACGGCACCGTTGACCCGGACGAATCCGGTCGCCGCGCGTCGCGCGCCGTACACGGTTTCCAGTACTTCGGAACGTCCGGAGCCGACCAGCCCGGCCAGGCCGAGGATCTCGCCGGCGCGAACGCCGAACCCGATCCCGGCGAACTCACCTGGCCGGCTCAGATCGACGACCTCGAGGACGACGGGGGCGGTGTCCGGGACCTCGTTGCGGGGCGGGAAGACGTACTCGATCGAGCGCCCGGTCATCAACTGGATGAGTTCCTTGGTCGGCGTCCGGCGGGCGTCGAGGCCGGTGGCCACGGTCGCGCCGTCCTTGAGCACCGTGACCCGGTCGCCGATCTCGCGGATCTCCTCGAGCCGGTGCGAGATGTAGACGACCGCGACACCGCTGTCGGTCAGGCTGCGGATGACCCGGAACAGGTTCGACACCTCTTCCGGATCGAGCACCGCGGACGGCTCGTCCATCACGATCAGACGGGCCTCGCGGGACAGCGCGCGGGCCATGCTGACCACCTGCTGACCGGCGGCCGGCAGCGACCCGACGGTCCGGTGCACGGGGATCTCGGCATGGCCGAGGCCCTGCAGGATCGCGCGTGCCTTCGTGTTCGCCTCGTGGGTCCGGCTGAAGCCGTAGCGGGACGGTTCGTGGCCGAGAAAGATGTTCTCGGCAACGGTCAGCTCGGGCACCAGGTCGAGCTCCTGGTAGATCGCCGCGATCCCGCGCTGGATCGCCGCGGTCGGGCTGTTCAGCTGCACCGGCTCGTCGTTGATCCGGATCATGCCCGCGTCCGGCTGGTGGGCGCCGGTCAGCACCCGGATCAGCGTGGACTTTCCCGCACCGTTCTGCCCGAGCAGGCAGTGCACCTCACCGGCCCGGACGTCGAGATCCACACCGTCGAGCGCCCGTACGCCGGGGAACTCCTTGACGATGCCCGTCATGTTCAGCAGGCCGGTCACGGGGCCTCCCGTCCTGGACTGAGGAGCGGAGGGAGCGAAGCGACCGGAGCGACGAGGGAAGGACGGGAGTCACAGCCCCGTGACCCGCCGCGCCGGAGGCGCGGCATCAATACCGTCATGTCGCCGCCCCGATCCGCGTCGGGTCGACGAAGACCTGGTCGAGCGAGATCTGCGCGCCACCGCGGACGGCCGCCGCGAAACCGAGCTCCGACCGGACGACCCGGCAGCCGCCGCCGTCCGGTGCGATCACCCGCTCCTGGATCGCCTTCTCCAGTGGTTCTTTCAGCCACGGCCCGAGGACGGCGAAGTAGCCGCCCAGCACGAGCACGTCCGGGTTCAGGATGTTCACCAGGATCGCTCCCCCAATCCCCAGCCAAGTGCCGACGTCCTTCAACGCGGACAGCGTCCGCGCGTCCCCCGCTTCGGCCCGCCGGGTGATGCCGGCCAGCCGTTGCTCCACGTCCAGCGCCGGATCCCGCACCGGGTCGTCCCTGTCCGTTGCCTTGTGCAACAGTGCGGTCAGCCCGACGACCGTCTCCCAGCACCCGGTCCGCCCGCAGCCGCAGGTCCGACCGGGCGGAGCGACCGGCATGTGCCCGACCTCGCCGGAGTAGCCGTGCCCCCCGCGCATCAGATGCCCGCCGGCGACCACGCCGCCGCCGACACCGACCGCTCCGGTCAGCAGCACGAGGTCATGCATGGATTCGCCTTCGGTCCCCCGAAGTTCGGCGTATGCCGCCAGCGCCGCCAGGTTCGCCTCGTTGTCCACATGCAACGGGTACGTCGGCTCACCCAGCCGCATGCGCATCTCCTGCGCGACGGACAGCTCGCCCCAGCCCAGGTTGGGCGCCAGCTTCAACTCACCCGTCTCCACTTGCACGAGCCCGGGCACAGCGAGCGTGACCCCCGCCAACTGCCCATTCCTTGCCTCCACCGCCGCCACAGCCTCCCGCACCAGCCCGGCCAGGCGATCGAGCGTCGCGCCCGGCTCAAGATGTGCGACGTCAACAGGAACCCGCTTCTCGAGCACCACATCGCCGGCGAGGTCGAGGGCCGCGACCGCGAGGTAGTCGACGTTGATCTCCGCGCCGACGCCGCAGACGCCGGTGCCGTCGAGTTCGACGAGCTGCCCCGGGCGGCCGAGGGCGCGGCTCGAGTCGGCGAGGCCTTCGCGGAGCAGACCGCGTTCGACGAGTTCGGCGACCAGGCTGCTGACGGTCGCCTTGTTCAGGCCGGTCTCCTCCGCGATCCGGGCCCGGGACCGGGGGCCAAGGTCGCGGACGTGCCGCAGTACGACCGAGAGGTTGTTGCGCCGAAGCGACACGTGATCGGCGGCAACGCCCCGGCTCCCCGGGCGACGGCCGTCCGTCAGCGTCATCTGGGCACCCCTCCCGAGATTTTGTCTGTTGAACCAACAAACTAAGTTCACGCAGGAGAAGGCGTCAAGACCTCAACCCAGTCAAGTTATTGCAGGATCTTGTAGACATTTGTACGCTCGCGGCAATCACTCCTGCCCGCCCCCTCCAGGAGCACTTATGAAGCTCACTCGTCGTACCCTGCTCGCCACCACCGCCGCAGCCGCTCTGGCCGGCAAGTCCCAGTTCGCCTCCGCCGCCAGTCCACCGGGCGACGTCGTCGGGAAGGTCACCGTCGGCTACCAAGGCTGGTTCGCCTGCGCCGGCGACGGCGCGCCGATCAACGGGTGGTGGCACTGGAGCAACAACTGGGGTCAGCCGCCGTCGCCGGCCAACACCGCGATCGTCAGCTGGCCGGACGTCCGGGACTTCACGTCGACATACCAGACGGCGTACGCGAATCTCGGGAACGGGCAGGCGGCTCGGCTGTTCTCGTCGTACGACCAGCAGACCGTGAACACGCACTTCCAGTGGATGCAGCAGAACGGTTGCGACACGGTCGCGCTGCAGCGGTTCAACCCGACCGGCGGCGAAGGACCGACGCGGGACGCGATGGCCGCGAAGGTCCGGCAGGCCGCGGAGCAGTACGGGCGGAAGTTCTACATCATGTACGACGCGACGGGCTGGACGTCGATGCAGTCGGAGATGAAGGCGGACTGGACCTCGAAGATGAGCGCGTACACGTCGTCACCGGCGTACGCGCGGCAGAACGGGAAACCCGTCGTCTGTATCTGGGGGTTCGGGTTCGACGAGGCCAACAAGGCGTGGCCGGCCGACGTGTGTCTGGACGTCGTGAACTGGTTCAAGGGACAGGGCTGCTACGTGATCGGCGGCGTACCGACGCACTGGCTCCCGGGCAACGAGGACTCGCGGCCTGGATACCTGGACGTCTACCACGCGTTCAACATGTTGTCGCCGTGGATGGTCGGGCGGATCAGCGACATCGCGGGCGCGGATCACTACTACAACAACGTGAATCAGCAGGACCAGGCGGACTGCAATGCCCACGGGATCGACTACCAGCCGTGTGTGATCCCCGGCGACCTGCAGTCCGGACACCGGCGGCACGGCGACCTGATGTGGCGCCAGTTCTACAACCTCACCCGCGTCGGCGTACAGGGCCTGTACATCTCGATGTTCGACGAGTTCAACGAGGGCAACCAGATCGCCGAGACGGCCGCCTGGGTCCCGACCGGGTCAGGCTTGCGCGCGCTCGACGAGGACGGTACGGCGTGCTCGTCCGACTACTACCTCCGCCTGACGAACGACGGCGGCCGCATGTTCAAAGGACAGGCGCCGTTGACCTCGGTGCGGCCGACGGCGCCGATGGGCTAGAACAGCTCCATGCTGTCGGCGGTGGCGGTGATGACCGGGTTGTCGAAGTAGAGACGGCAGGCGATCGCGTGGCCGGCGCAGGTCAGGAGCGACGGGCCCGCGGCGTCGACGACGCGGTACCCGACGGGATGGACGCAGCGTTCCACCTCACCCTCGTTCGCCCGGCCGCAGCCGAGAACGTGGCAGGTGACGGTGTCGCCGACGTTCATCAGCGTCAGGCCGTGCTCAGGACAGACACCCCAGCCGACGCCACAGGCCTGACCCTCGTTCGCGGCCAGCCGAACGAGCTTCCCGGCAGTGACCTCGAGCCTGCTCGCCAGGTCGCGGAAGGTGGTCGCGGCCTGGTCGAGGTCGCGCCGGAAGCGCCGCAGCTCGACGGACTCGGGCATGTTCTGCGTCGCCGCGTGCAGGTCCTCGGCGAGCGTCATCGCCGCGACTGCGATCTCGTCGACCCGGACGGGCGTGTTGAACTGGTGCAGCGTCGTACCGCCGGTCTCCCGCGGCCGATCACGCACCTCGGACAGCCAGTCCGACCGCGGTACGACGTCCTGCGGCTCGTCCAGGCGGATTTCGCCGACCTGCTGCCCCGCGTGCCACTCCGACGACGGTGGTTCAAGGTGAGTGGCCGGTTGCGGAGCGTGACCATTGGCTTCGTTGGCAGGTCCGGTCCCGTTCATCGGGATTCGGCTTTCCTGCGCTGTCCGCCCGTTCATACAGCCTCACTCATCCGGTGCATGACACCCGCCATTGCGCGTCCCCTGTAGTGCCTCTGGTGGCCGATCGTGCCATGCCTGCGGTACCCACGACCAGAGGAACTACAACGGCGTCACCCACCGCTCCCCCGCACTTGCGGACCGCAACGATCAACCCCCAGGCAATGCCAGAATTCCCCATCGTTGGGGCACCAAATCACACCGTGCGGGTTACCCAACGTAGTTTTGACATTTCCTTACGGACCGTCGTCACGCCGTTGCTGTCAGCTGCTCCCGGAGGAACGCCACGGCGCGCGTCCGGGCGTGGTACGCCGAGTTCGGCGGGTCCTCGCGCAGATCGCGGGTGAGCACCGAATGCGCTGTCCGACCGTACCCGTCCGGGTTGCCCGGTGCCGAGTCCAACTCGATCACCTCGAACGCGTCACCGAGCTGCGCACGGAGCGTGACGAACCGCTCGACCGGCGCCATCCGGTCCTTGCTGAACCGCATCCCGAGGACGCAGAGACCGTCGGTCCGGGTGCGCTCCTTGACCACTTCGAGCTCCCACTCCGACAGACCGGGATCGCGGCGCAGCTTCGCGCTCACCGCGAACGGCGTCGACGGCTGGCTCAACACCGGTGCTTTCACCACGTCCTCAACCGCGGTGGCGAGCGCGAAGCCACCGGTAAAGCACATTCCGATCACACCCACTCCGCGTCCCGGCGTCCGCGCGGCGAGATCAGTCGCGACGGCCCGCAGGTACTTCGTGATCGGGCGCTCGGCGTTCGCCGCGAAGCACCGGAACTCCTTCGAGACGCACAGTCGCGCGAGCACGCCCAGCGCGTACCCGGTGGTCTCCGCGCGTCCCGGCGTACCGAACGGCGACGGGATCACGACCGTGAACCCTTCGCTCACCAGATGCTCGCCGAACGCGGCCACCTCGGGCGTGAGACCGGGGATCTCCGGAATCAGCACCACACCCGGCCCTTCGCCCTTCTCGAAGCAGTCATAGGTCAGGCCGCCGCCACTGAACGGCGCCCTCCGCCAGGAAGCCAGGTCCGCATTCATAGCGAGAAGTCTGTATCACGGGGCGTAGTGCTGGACGGCACCTCCTTGGG
This sequence comes from Kribbella sp. VKM Ac-2566, assembly GCF_004366005.1. Taxonomy (NCBI): domain Bacteria; kingdom Bacillati; phylum Actinomycetota; class Actinomycetes; order Propionibacteriales; family Kribbellaceae; genus Kribbella; species Kribbella sp. VKM Ac-2566. Next base: position 657,360 of record NZ_SODT01000010.1, read on the forward strand.
ACAGGTCCACGAGGGTGTGGGCCAGGGACTTCGCGTCGGCCAGGACTTCTGCGAGGTCCATGGTCGTGAGTTGGCGGTCGCGCACCACGATCTGGCCGGCGACGAGCACGGTGACGACGTCGGAGGCCCGCATCGAGTACACGAGCGCGGCGCGTGGGTCGTGGACCGGTTGGTGGTGCGGTGCGCTCAGGTCGACGAGGGCGATGTCTGCTTGGCGGCCGGGCTCGAGTACGCCGATCTGGTTCTCGAGCCCCGCGGCTGTCGCGCTGCCTCGGGTGGCGAGGCGGAGCGTGTCGGAGAGGGTCATCCATTCGGCGTCGTGTTCGCGTTGCTTCTGGGTGAGGGCGACCATGCGGATCGCTTCCCAGACGTCGAGTGTGTTGTGTACGGCGGCTCCGTCGGTACCGATGCCCACGTTGACTCCGGCTGATCGCAGTCGCTTGATCGGGGTGACCTCGCTCATCGCGAGCTTGAGGTACACCTTCGGGCAGGACGCCACCGTCGTGCGGTCGGCGTACCGCTCGAGAATCGGCAGATCCTCCTCCCGGATGCCGCAGCCGTGCGCGACGAGGGCTCCTGCTTCGAGGACACCGGTCCGCTCGAGCACCTGGATCGGCGTGACACCGTGCTTTTCGAGCGAGGCCTGCGTCTGGTCGTCGGTCTCGGCGGCGTGCAGGTGGATCCGTCGTCCGTCGCTCCGCGCGAGGTCCGCCGTACGCCGCAGATCCTCGTCGGTCACCGTGTACGTCGCGTGCGGTCCGAGGCTCGCGGTGATGCGTGGATGTCGTGCGCTCAGGTCGCCGGTCGTCTCGAACGCTGCATCGATCGCGTCCTGCCCTGCAGAGGAGAAGAACGTCGGCGCGAGGTCCGCCCGGATCCCGGACTCGATCGCGGCGGCGGCGATCTGGTCGGCGTGGAAGTAGTGATCCACGAACGTGGTCACGCCGGCCAGCAACATCTCCGCGCACGCCAGCCGCGCGCCGACCCGCACCCGCTCCGGCGTCAGGTTCACCTCCATCGGCCAGATCCGCCGGTTGAACCAGTCCTCGATGCTCAGATCCTCCGCGGCGCCTCGCATCATCACCATCGGGCTGTGCGTGTGCGAGTTGACCAGCCCCGGCACCGCCAACAGACCGCTCCCGTCAACCACCTCGGTCGGCGGTTCACCTGCATCCGGGGCGTCGGCGGTTGGCGTGATCGCGACGATCCGGTCGTCCTGCACATGGATGTCCTGTGCCTCGTCGACGCGGCACTCCCCCTGTTCGGGCACGATCAGGACGGAGACATTGCGGATCAGCATTCATCCTCCCGGTGCACTGCTGTCGACGTACAGCAGTCTTGTCGATTCGCAGGTCCACCCGAGTGGGCGGAGGCGGAACTGGTAGGGGAACGTTTGTTCGACTGTCGGGTATGGTGGGGGGATGGGCGGTGAGCTTCAGGGGTCGTTGCTGGATGCTTTTGCGGATCCTGCCTTGGGGTCCTTGGACGGTCTGGCGCGGGCCGAGTTGGGGCGGGGGGCTTGGGTCGATGTGCTGCCCGGGTGGTTGACGGGGGCGGATCAGGTGTACGAGCGGCTGGCTCGGGACGTGCCTTGGCAGGCGGAGCGACGGCAGATGTACGACCGGGTGGTCGATGTGCCTCGGTTGTTGTGCTTTTACGGGGAGAACGCGCAGTTGCCGGTGCCGATTCTGGACGAGGCTCGGGACGCGTTGAGTGCGCACTACGCTGACGAGTTGGGTGAGCCGTTCCGGACGGCTGGGTTGTGTTTCTACCGGGACGGGAAGGACAGCGTTGCGTGGCACGGAGACCGGATCGGGCGCGGGAACCACGAGGACACGATGGTGGCGATCCTCTCGGTCGGTGAGCCTCGGGTGCTGGCGCTGCGGCCGCGGCCGGGAGCATCGAGTGGGCCGGTCGGGTCGACCGTTCGGTATCCGTTGGGGCATGGGGATCTGATCGTCATGGGCGGTTCGTGTCAGCGGACCTGGGAGCATGCGATTCCGAAGGCGACGGGCCGTGTCGGGCCGCGGATCAGTATTCAGTTCCGGCCTCGCGGGGTGCGGTGAAAGCGTTCATGCGGCGGCCGACTCGGTGAGGGCCGGTTGGTAGATGCCGTCCTCGATGGCTACGTAGAAGCCGAGCAGGCGAATGCCGGCTGCCGCGCAGATCGTGCCGGCGGCTCGGGCCCATTGCGCGTCCAGGCCGGTCATCCGGGCGGGGCCTGGGCGCCCGAGGACGAGGACGAGAGCTGTGCCGGGCGCGGTGTGTACGGCGGGGATGATCGGGTGGAGGGCGGTCTCGCACAGTTGAGCGGCGCTGGAGTCCAACGAGAAGGTCGCGGGAAGCTCGATGGCTACGGTGGCCAGGTAGTGGTCGTCGGGGTCGCAGATGAGGATGGTGAAGGTGCCTCGGCGGCGGTCGCCGAGGCTGACCATCAGGTCTATGGCGTCGGCGGTGACATCGGGATCGGTGAGTGGCTCGTCAGCCCAGGTCGCGGAGAGGTTCTCGAAGCTCATGCCTGTAAAGGTGCCGTGATTCCGGCCCTCGATCCGGGTTGTCCACAGGCCAAAGTGGCCCATGATTCCGCGGCATAAGTGGATCTCACACCTGGGCCGCTGGAACCCTAGGCTCGAGGACATGAGCAGCAGACTCGGGCAGATGCTTCCCCCGGCCGGAGCGCCGCGGGACCTGGCGATGGCGCAGTTGGCGAACTCGGTCGGCGACGGTGCGTTCGTCGTCACCTCGGCGTTGTTCTTCACCCGCGTCGCCGGGCTCTCGACCGCGGAGGTCGGTCTCGGGCTGACGATCGCCTGGCTGGTGGGATTCCTGGCAGGGGTGCCGCTCGGCAACCTCGCGGACCGGCGGGGAGCGCGCGGCACCGCGGTCCTGCTGGCGCTGACGACCGCGACAGCTGTCGCGTCGTTCCTGGTCGTCAGGAGCTTCGCCGGCTTCCTGATCGCCGCCATCGTCTACGCCTGCGGCCAGACCGGGCTCACCGCGGCGCGGCAGGCGTTGCTGGCCGGACTGGTCGCCCCGGCGGAGCGGACCAGGATCCGCGCATTCCTGCAGTCCACGGTGAACGCCGGTCTCGCGCTCGGCGCGCTGCTCGGCGGTGTGGCGCTCCGGTTCGACAATGAGGCGGCGTACCTGATCGTGTTCGGGGTCGATGCGCTCAGCTTCCTGATCGCGGCCGGGTTGCTGCGCCGGGTGCCGTCGATCGCGACGACCCTCCGGATCGTGGGCGAGCCGCGGCTCGCGGTGCTGCACGACCGTCCGTACGCCGTTCTCGCGCTGCTCAATGCGGTGATGCTGCTCTTCATGCCGCTGATCAGCTTGGTCGGTCCTCTCTGGATCGTGACCCGGACCAACGCGCCCAACTGGGTCGTCGCCTCGCTGATGATCGTGAACACGCTCGGCGTCACGTTCTTCCAGGTCCGGATCGCCAAGAGTGTCAAGGATCTGCGCAGTGCCGCCCGTTCGGTCCGGTACGCCGGTGTCGCCATGCTGGCCGCCTGCGCGGTGTTCGCCGTCACCGCCGCGGATCTCGGCCCGGCATCCACCGCCGGCGTTCTCGTCGTCGCCGCCGCACTGCTCACCCTCGGCGAGATGAAGCTCGCGTCCGGCGCCTGGGAGATCAGCTTCGGACTCGCGCCGGCCGACAAGCAGGGCCAGTACCAGGGCTTCTTCGGAACCGGCCCCGCGATCGCCCGGATGCTCGGTCCGGCACTGCTCACCACAGTCATCCTCGGATGGGGTCCGATCGGCTGGCTGGTGGTCGGTGCACTGTTCCTGGGGACCAGTTGCGCAACTGGTCCCGCCGTACGATGGGCTGCGCGGACGAGGGCCGTCAACGAGGACGCCACGCCGTCGCTGGCAGAGGAGAGCGCCGCCTGATGGAGATTCCCGGACTGGTCGAGATCACTACGCAGGACGAGCTGCGGGAGATCGTCCCGCAACCGCTGGCAGCAGCTGCCGGCAAGGCCCGCAAGGAGCTGCACGACCTGGATCGCGAGTGGCTCGCGGCGTCGCCGTTCTGCCTCATCGCCACCTCCGCCGAGGACGGTACGTGCGACGTCTCCCCCAAGGGCGACCCGGCCGGGTTCACCAAGGTCCTCGACGCCGGCACCATCGCGATCCCGGAACGCGCCGGCAACCGGCGCGTGGACGGGTTCACCAACATCCTGTCCAACCCGCACGTCGGGCTGATCTACTTCCTGCCCGGCCGCGGCGACACGCTGCGGATCAACGGCCGCGCCCGGATCGTCAGCGAGGCGCCGTTCTTCGACGAGATGATCGTGAAGGGCAACCGCCCGCAGCTCGCCCTGCTGGTCGAGATCGAGGAGATCTTCCACCACTGCTCGAAGGCGTTCCTGCGCTCGAAGCTGTGGAAGCCCGAGACCTGGGAGCCCGACGCGGTGCCGACCCGGGCGCGGATCTCGCAGACGCTGGAGCGCCCCGACGAGGAGCTCGCGACGCTCGAGGAGTACTACGGACAGGCGTACGAGGAGAAGATCTACAAGGTCAAGTACTGACCTACCGCAGCGGGCGCAGACCGAAGTACTCCGTGGCGACGATGACATCGCCCCGGCCGCCCTCTACGGTTTCGTAGTGTGACCGAACCTGTCCATGTCCCGACCTTCGGGGCCCGCGTGCGCCGCGTCGTGCTGCCGGTGGCGCTGGCCGTGTTCTCGGTGGTCGGGACGTTCGGCGCGTCACGCGGTCAGACCGACCGCCACGCGCCCGACTGGTTCATGGTGGTGCTGCTTCTGATCGGCGCGCTCTCCCTGTACTGGCTGCGCACCAAGCCGATCCCGGTGCTGTGGGCAACTGTCATCTCGACGCTGATCTACATGCTCCGCGAGTACCCGTGGGGCCCGGTCGTGTTCGCGTTCGTGATCGCCGTGTTCACCACGATCCGGCTCGGTCACCGGCTGGCGGGCTGGATCGGGCTGGTCACGTTGTACGTCGGGCATGTCGGCGGCCGGATGATCCTCGGCATCAACGAGCAGGGCGTGTACCAGGTCCTGCTCGTCGGCACGTGCTTCTGCGTACTCGGGTTCGTCGCGGAACTCTTCCGCGCCCAACGCGACCGGATGATGGCGGCGGCGCGTACCCGGGAAGAGGAAGAACTGCGCCGGGCCGGCGAGGAACGCCTGCGGATCGCGCAGGAGCTCCACGACGTCGTGGCGCACCACATCTCGCTCATCAACGTGCAGGCGTCCACCGCGCTGCACCTGGTCGATCGGCAGCCCGAGCAGGCCGTCCCGGCGCTCTCCGCGATCAAAGACGCGAGCAAGGAAGCTCTCGTCGAGCTCAGATCGATCGTCGGCGTACTGCGTCAGTCCGACGAGTCAGCGCCCCGCACGCCGGTTGCCGGTCTCGATCACCTGGACCACCTGATCAGCCGCACCAAACGGGCCGGGCTCGAGGTGCACAAGATCGTTCACGGCGAGCCGCGGCCACTGCCGAGCGGGCTCGACCGAGCCGCGTTCCGCATCATCCAGGAGTCGCTGACGAACGTCGTACGGCATGCACGGGCGACGTCGGCGACGGTCCGGATCCAGTACGGCGAGCAGACGCTGGTGCTCCAGGTCGACGACAACGGCGACTGCCTGACCGCGGCGCCGAAGGAAGGCAACGGCATCTCCGGGATGCGTGAGCGTGCCACCGCCCTCGGCGGCACGCTGACCGCGAACCGCACGTCGGCCGGCGGTCTGCGGATCACGGCGACTCTCCCTCTGTAGGTTTCCTGTGAATGCGGGCGGTCACCGGGCGCCCGCCGGTGCGGATTCACAGAGTTCTCCCAGAAACTCCCGGTAGGCACTCAGATCGGTTCGTCAGGCTGCGAGGCATGACAACGATCGAAGTGCGGGGGCTGACCAAGCGGTACGGCTCCGACGTCGTCGTGGACGACCTGTCGTTCTCCGTCGAGCCGGGTCAGGTGACCGGGTTCCTGGGGCCGAACGGTGCGGGCAAGTCCACGACCATGAAGATGATCATCGGCCTGGCCGCGCCGACCCGAGGCACCGTGACCGTCGGCGGCCGGCGGTACCAGGACCTGCCGGTGCCGCTGACCGAGGTCGGCGCGCTGCTCGACGCGAGTGCGGTGCACGGCGCGCGGACGGCGTACGACCACTTGCTGGCGCTTGCCGTGAGCAACGGTCTCCCCCGGCGCCGGGTCGACGAGGTCCTCGTCCGGACCGGGCTCGAAGGGGTGGCCGGCAAGCGGGCGGGCGGGTTCTCGCTCGGGATGCGGCAGCGGCTCGGGATCGCCGCGACACTGCTCGGCGATCCGGACGTGCTGATCTTCGACGAGCCGGTGAACGGGCTCGATCCCGAAGGGATCCGCTGGATCCGCGACTTCATGCGCTCGCTGGCGGCAGAAGGACGTGCGGTGCTGGTGTCGAGCCACCTGATGAGCGAGATGGCGCAGACAGCCGATCACCTGGTCGTGATCGGTCGCGGCCGGCTGATCGCCGACATGGGCATGGCCGAGCTGATGCACGCGAACGGCGAGGGCACCGTCCTCGTCCGCACAGGTGAGCCGGACTCGTTCGCACAGCACCTGACCACGGCAGGCGGCACAGTGCGGGACGGGCTCGAGGGTGCGCTGGTCGTGTCCGGTCTGTCGGGTGCGGAGATCGGCAAACTGGCGGCGTACCACGGGGTTGCGCTGAGCGAACTGACGCCGCAGCGGGCCTCGCTGGAGGACGCGTTCATGGCACTGACCAGAGAGAGCGTCGAGTACCAGGGAGCCGCCATATGAACACGCTGCATGCCGAGTGGATCAAGCTGCGCAGCTTGCGCTCCACCTGGTACACCGTGGCCTGTCTGTTCGTGTTCGGGCTCGGCATCACTGGCCTGTCGATGAGCGGCGCAAGCACGGAGTACTGGGGCGGGACCGACGCGGACCGTGCTGCTTGGGATCCGACGAGTCAGAGCCTGAGGACGTTCATCGTGGCCCAGCTGATCGTTGGCGTGCTCGGCATCCTGGTGGTGACGTCGGAGTTCGCGACCGGGTTGATGCAGACGACGCTCGCTGCCACCCCACGCCGGAACCGGCTGCTGGCTGCGAAGGCGATCGTGGCCACCGCGGTGGCCGCCGTGGCGGGCCAGGTGCTGATGTTCGCGGCGTTCTTCATCGGTCAGGCGTTGCTGGCCGGGCAGGACGTGCCCTACGCACGCCTTGGCGATCCTGGGGTCTTGAGAGCGGTTGTCGGTGGTGGGCTGTATCTGTCCGCGATCGCTCTGCTGGCCGTGGGTCTGGGTGCGATTCTGCGCGCGACGGCGGGTGCGCTCGCGACGCTGGTGGGGATCGTGTTCCTGGTTCCGGCGCTAGCGGGGCTCTTCCCGGACTGGATGCAAGGGATCTTCAACTTCTGGCCCACCCTCGGAGCGGCGGCGATCTTCGGTACGGTGCCGGACGAGAACTTCCCGCATCCCTGGCTGAATCTGGGTGGGCTGTGGCTGGGCGTCGCCGCCGTACTCACCGCTGCGTTCGTTGTCTTCCGGCGACGAGACGTCTGACCGGATCCGTATTCTGGCGATCATGACTCGGCTGCTCGTGGTGGACGACGAGGCGACGGTGCGCGAACTGCTGTCCGCGACACTGCGGTTCGCCGGCTTCGACGTGACCTCGGCGGCGACCGCTGCCGAAGCGGTCGCCGCCGCGGCCGAGGAGCCGCCGGATCTCGTCCTGCTCGACGTCATGCTGCCGGACATGGACGGCTTCGAGCTCGTACGGCGCCTGCGCCCGACACCTGTCCTGTTCCTGACCGCCCGCGACGGGCAGGCCGACAAGGTCCAGGGGCTGTCGCTCGGCGCGGACGACTACGTGACGAAACCGTTCGACCTCGAGGAACTGATCGCCCGGATCCGTGCGGTCCTGCGCCGTACGACCGGCCGGCCGAGCGACGACGTACTGACGGTCGGTCCGCTCGCACTCGATGCCGAGGGCCACCAAGTGACGCGGGCCGGCAGTCCGCTGCGCATCTCCCCCACCGAGTTCCGGCTGCTGCACTACCTGATGGAGAACGCCGGCCGGGTGGTGTCCAAGGCGCAGATCCTCGAACGCGTCTGGCGGTACGACTTCAACGGAGACACCAGCATCGTGGACACCTACATCTCGTACCTGCGCCGCAAGGTCGACGACCAGGACCCGAAACTCATCCACACCGTGCACGGCATGGGCTACGTGATGCGAGCACCCAGATCGTGAGGCTGTCGCTGCGCGCCAGGTTGCTGCTGCTCACCACAGGCCTGCTGCTCGCCGGGCTGACGCTGATCAGTGCGGTCGTGTCGAGTCAGCTGGAGAGGTACCAGCTCGATCGGCTCGACAGCCAGCTCCGGTCGTTCACCGAGATCATCGCGCAGGTGTCACCGAGCGGGCCGAACCGCGAACAGCCCGCCCGTCCGGAGCTCCTCGACCCCGCACTGGATCTGATCGGTGCGCCGTACCTGGCGTACCTCGGCCCGGACGGGAGCGTCGTGGGCACGCTGCGCTCGTCCCGCGTGGCTGCCGCGTCGTTTCCCGCGGACGACGCGCTGCGATCGCTGCCCGTGGACGGCTCGGCAGTCGTACTGCGGGCAGCCAACGGATCGGGCCGCTGGCGGGCGGTCGCGCGACCGGCCGTCGGCTGGAGTGGAACGGTGATCGCGGCCGCGCCGCTGACCGAGGCCGATGCCACGATCGCCAAGCTGAGAACCACCAGCCTGGTCAGCGGGGCCGCGCTGCTCGTCCTGCTGACGGCGATCGGCTGGTGGGCGCTCGGCCACGGCTTGCGTCCACTGCGCAGGATCGAGCACACGGCCGCCGCCATCGCGGACGGCGATCTGACGCAACGCGTGCCGGGACTGGCCGCGCCGGGGACCGAGATCGGCCATCTGGCGGCGTCGCTGAACACGATGCTCGGCCAACTGGAGCAGGCGTTCGCGGACCGGGCCGCGGCCGAGACCCGGATGCGCGCGTTCCTCGCCGACGTCAGCCATGAGCTGCGTACGCCGCTTGTCGGCATCAAAGGCTCGACCGAGCTCTATCGGATGGGCGGATCCGATGTGGACGAGGCAATGGGTCGCATCGACCGCGAAGCCACCCGGCTGACCGTGCTGACGCAGGACCTGCTCCTGCTCGCCCAGCTGGACGAGGCGCCCGAAGGACAGCTCGACCGCGCACCAATGGATCTGCGGACGATCGCCAACGATGCGCGTCACGACCTCCGTGCGCTGGATCCGTCCCGGTCGATCACGCTCACCGGGCCACAAGGTCGCGGCGCCCCCGGTCCAGCCGCGGTGAGCGGTGACGAGGATCGGCTCCGGCAAGTCGTCACCAATCTGGTGGGAAACGCCATCGCCCATACCCCAGCCGGTACGCCGGTCCACATCGGAGTCGGTACGGAAGGAGACCACGCGGTGCTGGTGATCGAGGACGAAGGTCCCGGCATGACCGAGGAGCAGGCCGGTCGAGTCTTCGATCGGTTCTATCGGGCCGACCAGGCCCGCAAGCACTCGGCGGGTGCGGGAACCGGTCTCGGGCTGGCGATCGCGCGCTCCATCGCGCGGGCGCACGGCGGAGACGTCGTACTGCGGACCGTCCTCGGTGCGGGCTCGGCGTTCCGGTTGACGCTGCCGCTGCTCGAGTCAGGGCAGGCGGACGTGGGACGGGTTCAGCTCGGCCACGCTGGAAACGCCGAGTAGGGCCATCGTGCGACGAACCTCTTTGGTGAGGATGTCCGCGGCGCGGGCGACACCACGCTGGCCGCCGGCCATCAGGCCGTACAGGTACGCGCGGCCGACCAGGCAGGCGTCGGCGCCGAGCGCGATCGCCGCGACGATGTCCGCGCCGGACATGATGCCGGTGTCGAGATAGATCTCCGCGTCGCTTCCGACCGCCTTGCGGACCTCCGGGAGGATGCGCAGCGGCGTCGGCGCGCGGTCCAGCTGACGACCGCCGTGGTTCGACAGCACGACCGCGTCGGCGCCCGCGTCGACCACCCGGCGCGCGTCCTCGACGGTCTGGATGCCCTTGACGATCAGCGGGCCGTCCCAGATCGAGCGCAGCCAGTTGAGGTCGTCGATCGTCATCGTCGGGTCGAACAGTTTGTCGAGCAGCTCGGCGACCGTGCCGTCCCATGTGGACAGCGAGGCGAAGGTCAGCGGTCGCGTAGTAAGCAGGTTCGCCCACCAGGCCGGGTGCAGGGACGCGTCCAGGACGGTCTTCGCGGTCAGCGACGGCGGGATCGTGAAGCCGTTGCGTACGTCGCGGAGACGAGCGCCGGCGACCGGTACGTCGACGGTCAGCATCAGCGCCTCGTACCCCGCGGCGGCCGACCTTTTCACCAGGTCCTCACCCGCGGTGCGGTCCTTCCAGACGTACAGCTGGAACCACTTGCGCGCGTTCGGCGCGGCGGCTGCCACGTCCTCGATCGACGTGGTGCCCATCGTCGACAACGCGTACGGGATGCCGACCTGCTCGGCGACCTTCACGACCGCGCTCTCGCCCTCGTGGTTCATCATCCGGGTGAAGCCGGTCGGCGCGAACGCGAACGGCAGCTCGGAGCGGCCGCCGAGGATCGACGTACCGAGGTCGATGTCCGACACGTCCCGCAGGATCGACGGCTGCAGCTCCATCTCGGCGAACAGCCGGCGGGCGCGGCGCAGGCTGATCTCTGCCTCGGCAGCGCCGTCGGTGTAGTCGAACACCGACCGCGGCGTCCGGCGCTTCGCGATCGCCCGCAGGTCCGCGATCGTCAGCGCCTTCTCCAGCCGCCGCTCGGTCGGGTTCACCGTGATCGGCTTCGGCCGCAGCAGCGGCTTCAACTCGGACCATTTGGGCATCTGGCGATCGGTCATCACAACTCCCGGCTGAATCTGTGGTCGGACCACACCCTACCCTGTGGTCCGACCACACAGGTAGGGTCGTCTCATGAAGAACTACGAGCTGGTCCTGCATCGGGTCGAGGCCGACCTGGCGGCGGGGCGGCTGCGGATCGGCGGGCGGTTGCCGGGTGAGCGGGCGCTGGCCGAGCAGCTCGGGATCAGCCGGCCGTCGGTGCGGGAGGCGGTCCGGGTCCTCGAGGCGATGGGCGTGGTGCGGACCGCCACCGGATCCGGTCCCGAGGCAGGCGCGGTGATCGTGGCGGAGCCGGTGTCGCCGCTGACCGCCGTACTGCGGTTGCACCTGGCAACCAATCACCTGCCGATGGGTGACGTCGTACAGACCCGTCTGCTGCTGGAGTCCTGGTCGGCGCGGGAGGCGGCGGCGCGGGAGCTCGAGGCCGGCGAGCTGAAGGTCGCGGAGGAACTGCTGGACCGGATGGACGACGCCGGGTTGTCGCCGGAGGAGTTCCATGTGCTGGACGCGGAGTTCCACGTCGCACTGTCCGGGCTCGCCGGGAACGTGCTGATCGCCGCGGTGATGACGTCGTTGCGGTCGGCGATCCACGGGTACGTGCTGGCCGCCGTACCCAACCTGCCCGACTGGGAGGGAACGGCCGTCGGCCTGCGGTCCGAACACCGGGCGATCCTGGCCGCCGTGCGGGGCGGTGAGCCGGACCGCGCGGCCGACCTCGTCACCGCGCACATCCGAGGGTTCTACCAGGCGGCTCAGCTAGCACCGTTCGGCGGCGCTGAGGGGTGACCGGGAGTCGGCGGGCCTTCGACTTTGGTCGGTGGTGGGAATCGCCTGCGGACGCCTAGTCTCGGCGGCATGGAGGAGTTGTGCGTGCCGCGGAGGCCGGCGAAATGGGTCGGCTTCGTCGCGACCGGCGCGATCGGGGTGCTGGTCGCGATGACGATCGTCGGGCGGCTGCCGGATCCGGAGCACCGGCAGTTCCTGCTGCTCGACGTCGCCGTCGGACTCGTCTCTGTCGCGCTCATCCCCGTGGTGGGCAGGCGGCCGGTGCCGGGGGCGATCGCCCTGGCGGTGCTCGCCGCCCTCTCCCCCGCCGCGACCCCGCCGTCCACCGTCGGCACGCTCACCGTCGCGCTACGCCGGCCGTTGCGTACGGCGATCCTGGTCGCCCTCGCCGGTACGGTCGCCCATCTGATTCAGGGCCTGTGGCAACCGATCCACGGCCTCCCGTTCTTCTGGTTCGCCGTACTGGATCTCGTGGTGCACGCCGCGCTGGTCGGTTGGGGCCAGGGCACTCAGGCGCGACAGCAGTTGGTGGAGTCGCTGCGCGAGCGTGCCCGTCGTGCGGAGGCCGAGCAGGGGCGCCGGGTCGCCGAGGCGCGGTCCAACGAGCGGACCAAGATGGCGCGCGAGATGCACGACGTACTCGCGCATCGCCTGTCGCTGCTCGCGACGTACGCCGGTGCGCTCGAGTACCGCCCGGATTCGTCGCCGGAGAAGCTCGCCAAGGCGGCCGGGGTGATCCGGACCGGCGTACACCAGGCGCTCGACGAGCTCCGCGAGGTGATCAACGTCCTGCGCGACGAGGCTGTGTACGAGGGGCGGCCGCAGCCGACGTTCGGGGACCTGCGCGCGCTGGTCGACGAGTCGCGGGAGGCTGGTACGACGATCGCGTACGACGATCAGGTGGCGGACCCGATGTCGTTGCCACCGGCAACCGGTAGGACGGCGTACCGAGTCGTGCAGGAAGGGCTGACGAACGCCCGCAAGCATGCGGCGGGGCATCCGGTGACCGTGCTGGTGGCCGGCCAGGCGGGCGACAGGCTGCGGATCGAGCTGACGAATCCGGCGTCGAACGGTACGCCGTTGGCACCGGGTAGCGGGACCGGGCTCGTCGGACTGACCGAACGCGTGCAACTCGCGGGCGGCACGCTTGACCACGGTCCGCTGCCCGGTGGCGGGTTCCGGCTGGAGGCCTCGCTACCGTGGCCCTCATGAACATCCGGGTACTGGTCGTGGACGACGACGCGTTGGTCAGGGCCAGCCTGGAGATGATGCTCGACGGCGCGAACGGGATCTCCGTGGTCGGGCAGGCCGCCGACGGGGACGAGGTACCGGCCGCTGTCGACGCGCACTTCCCGGACATCGTGCTGATGGACCTGCGGATGCCGCGGGTGGACGGGATCGTCGCGACCCGGCGGGTGCGGGCGCGAACGAATCCGCCCGAGGTCGTGGTGCTCACCACGTTCGACACCGACGAGAACGTCCTGCACGCGCTCCGCGCCGGGGCGAGCGGGTTCCTCCTGAAGGACACGCCGCCGGCCCAGATCGTCGACGCCGTACGGCGGGTCGCGGCCGGTGACCCGATCCTGTCGCCGGCGATCACGCGGCGGCTGATGGACCGCGCCGCCACCCAGGCCGACGCGCACACGATCGCGCAGCAGAAACTGCAGCGGTTGTCGCCGCGGGAGTACGACGTGATGCTCGCAGTCGCGCAGGGCAAGGCGAACGCCCAGATCGCTACGGAGCTGTTCATGAGCCTGGCGACGGTCAAGGCGCACATCTCCCACATCCTCACCAAGCTCGAACTCGGGAACCGAACCCAGATCGCGCTGCTCGCGCATGATGCGGGGCTCGCATAAGCTCCCCGCATGATTCGGGTGTTGCTGGCGGACGATCAGGCGTTGGTGCGGGCCGGGTTCCGGTCGTTGCTGAACGCCGAGGACGACATCACCGTGATCGGCGAGGTATCGGACGGCGCCGAGGCGGTCGTGGTGGCGCGGCGGGAGAAGCCGGACGTGGTGCTGATGGACATCCGGATGCCCGGCACGGACGGGCTGGAGGCGACGCGGCAGATCGGCGCGGATCCTGAGCTGACCGACGTCCACGTGGTGATCCTGACGACGTTCGACCTGGACGAGTACGTGTTCGAGGCGCTGCGAGTCGGGGCCAGCGGGTTCCTCGTGAAGGACACCGAGCCGGTCGAGCTGCTGCAGGCCGTGCGGGTGGTGGCGCGTGGGGATGCGTTGTTGTCGCCTGGAGTGACGCGGCGGCTGGTGGCGGAGTTCGCGTCGCGGTCCCGGCAGCCGCATGCCAGCAAGGAACTCGACGTACTCACGGAACGCGAGAAGGAGATCGTCGCGCTGGTCGGCGAGGGCCTGTCGAACGACGAGATCGCCGAGCGCCTCGTGCTGAGCCCGGCCACCGCGAAAACCCACGTCAGCCGCGCCATGATCAAACTGGGCGTCCGCGACCGCGCCCAACTCGTCGTACTCGCCTACCAAACCGGCCTGGTACGCCCCGGCTGGCTCGGTTGACCTTCGAGTCGGTCGAACCCAGAGGGTGCTCACATGATGCACCTCGAGGAGATTACGGCCGCAGTCGAGCTCGGTCGCGCCGGCGACCGTGAAACTGCGCGCACTCAACTGACCGCACTCTGGGAAGCGTGCGACGACCGGCAGACGCGTTGTGCGATCGCGCATTATCTGGCCGACGTCCAGGACGAGACCGAGGACGAGCTGTCCTGGGATCTGCGGGCACTGGAGGACGTGGAGGACGACGGCTGGCTCCCGTCGCTCCACCTGAACCTCGCCGACGACTACCGCCGACTGTCGCAGGCGGCGCTGGCTGAGGAGCACTTGAGCGCTGCGCGGGCGCATCTGTCCGGTCTGCCTGAGGGAGCCTACGGCGACCTGGTTCGGAGTGGAGTGGAGCACGTCGCGGAGGCGATCGCCGCGGGGAGTGTGCGTCGGCTGGAGACCAACCCGAGCAGCTGAGTACTCCGGTGGGGGTAGGTGGGGTCACTCCCCGGAGGCGACGCGGTGGGGGCTTGTGGGCGGCACTCTCGTCGTATGGATGCGCTAGTTGAGGTCAGTGGGCTGACCAAGAGGTATGGCGGCACCTTGGCGGTTGATGGTGTCGATCTGACGGTGCTGCCGGGTGAGGTGTACGGGTTTCTGGGCCCGAACGGGGCGGGGAAGACGACCACGCTCCGGATCCTGACCGGGCTGATCGCGCCGACGAGTGGAAGCGTGCGGGTGCTGGGCGGGCGGCCGGGGGATGCCGGCGTACTCGGACGGACCGGGTCGATGATCGAGTCGCCGGCGTTCTACCCGTACCTGTCGGGGCTCGACAACCTGCGGCTGCTGGCCGAGTACGCCGGAGTGTCGCGGCAGCGGATCGACGAGGTGCTGGAGCTCGTCGACCTCACCGATCGCGCGAAGGACCGGTTCTCGACGTACTCCCTGGGGATGAAGCAACGCCTCGGTGTCGCGGCCGCGCTCCTCAAGGATCCGGAGCTGGTGATCCTCGACGAGCCGACCAACGGCCTCGACCCGGCCGGGATGCGCGACATGCGCCGCCTGATCCGCCAACTCGGCACCGAAGGCCGGACCGTGCTGCTGTCCAGCCACCTGCTCGGCGAGGTGCAGCAGATCTGCGACCGGGTCGGCATCATCAACGCCGGCCGGATGGTTGCCGAGCACCACGTCGAGGAGCTGCGCGGTGAACAGGAACTCGTCGTCCGCGCCGCCCCTCGCGAGGACGCACAGCGGCTCCTGGCCCGCTTCGGCAGTGTTCACCAGTACGACGACACGCTGCGGGTGCAGGTGGATCCCGCGAAGGCCGCCGAGGTGAACCGGACGCTGGTGGAGGCCGGGATCGACGTGTCCGAGCTGCACACCGCCGAACGCGCGCTCGAGGACATCTTCTTCGAGCTGACCACGGCAAAGGAGACGACCGATGCTAGGTAGCTATCGCGCGGAGATACTCAAGCTCCGCAAGCGATCCGCGGTCTGGGTGCTGTTCGGCGCCGGCCTGGTGCTGAGTCTCATCTTCGGCTACCTGCTGCCGTACCTGGGCTACGCGACCGGCGACGACAACCCGCAGACCGACGGCGTACCGCGTGCCGAGATCCTCCGCGGCATGCTCCCGGCGCGGGTCATCGACAACACGATCGGCGGGTACCCGATCTTCGCCGGCGCGCTCGCGCTCGTCCTGGGCGCGATCGTGATCGGCGGCGAGTACACCTGGGGAACGCTGAAGACCGTGCTCACCCAGCGCCCGCGGCGCGGCACGATCCTCGGCGCCCAGTTCCTGGCGCTCGGCACGATGATCGCGCTCTGGGTGCTCGGGATCTTCGCCGCCTGCGCACTCTGCAGCCTCGGCATCGCCGCGGCCGAGAACGGCTCGACGACCTGGCCGGGAATCGGTGATCTCCTGCAGGGACTCGCGGGCGGCTGGCTGGTCCTGATGATGTGGTGCCTGGCCGGCGCAGTGCTGGCCGTTGCCTTCCGCAACGTCGCACTCCCGATCGGGCTCGGCGTGGTGTGGATCCTCGGCATCGAAACACTGCTGGCCGGCGTCGTGAGCAGCCTGCTGCCAAGCCTGAAGTGGCTCGCCAACGTCCTGCCCGGCACCAACGCCGGCTCCCTCGTCTTCAGCGTGACCGGCATGGCAGCCGCCGACGCCCCACCAGGCGTACGCGACGCAGTCGGCGGCAGCCGCGCCCTACTGACCCTGCTCGCCTACTGCGCCACCTTCGCCGTACTAGCCACCTGGACCACCCACCGCCGCGACGTCACCTGAAACGCGGTTGCTCCGCAGGGCTGTTCTCCAGCAGGATCGCGGGCATGATTCGTCCTGTCGAAAGACCAGTCGCACTCGTCACGGGCGTCGGTCGTACCGTCGGCATCGGCGCCGGCATAGCCCGCCGCCTGGCCGGCGCCGGCTGGGACATCGCGTTCACCTACTGGACGGCGTACGACGAGCGCATGCGGTGGGGCGTCGAGTCCGGAGCCACGGGCGAGATCACCAAGGAGCTCACGGAGCTCGGCGCGACCGCCGTACCGATCGAAGCCGATCTCGTCGACGCCGACGCACCCGAGCGGATCTTCGCCACCGCCGAGGAACAGCTCGGCAACATGACCGCCCTTGTCATGTGCCACTGTGAATCCGTCGACTCCAGCATCCTCGACACCACGATCGAGAGCTTCGACCGGCACTTCGCGATCAACGCACGGGCCACCTGGCTGCTGATCCGCGAATACGCGCGGCGGTTCGCAGGTCCGCACGGCACTGGCCGGATCGTCGCGCTGACCAGCGACCACACTGTCCACAACCTGCCGTACGGCGCGAGCAAAGGAGCGCTGGACCGCATCACACTGGCGGCTGCGCAGGAGCTGTCCCATCTGGGCCTGACGGCGAACGTGATCAACCCCGGCCCGATCGACACCGGCTGGATGACCGACGAACTCCGCGGTGCCTGCGTCCAGCAGACTCCGCTCGGACGACTCGGCACACCGGCAGACACCGCCAACCTGGTCGAGTTCCTCTGCTCCGAACGCGGCCAGTGGATCAACGGCCAACTACTCAAGAGCAACGGCGGCTTGGCCTAGTGCCGCCTGTGCTCCGGAGATTGTGCAGGGCGACTGTACGTATACGTCCACTGGCCGGTGATCCAGCCCGGCGCCCGGTGCGAGGTGGCGGGTAGTAGATGTATACGTACTGTCGAGCTGCAGCTTCGGCGGGAGCACGCGCTTACAGGTGAGCGCACGTCACCGGTTCCGGTGTCGTGGGGGGCCGCTCAAGTTTGGCCGACTATCACCTGATGCCGGCGTGGATCAGGGCTAGTTCGCAGAACATGGCGTTGGCCCAGGAGAACCATTCTCGGGTGAAGTTGCGGGGGTCGTCGACGTCGAAGCCCTCGTGCATCTGGCCGGTGCCGCCGGTGGTGTCGCGGAGGAGCTCCAGTAACTGCTGGCGTTCCTCCGCCGACGTGCTCGAAATCCCCTGCACAGCAAGGGCGATGTGCCAGATGTAGCGCGGCGGGGTGTGCGGGCTGCCGATGCCCGCGGCCGCGGTTCCGCTGTAGTAGTACGGGTTCTCCGGGCTGAGCAGTAAGGAACGCGTCGCGAGGTACGTCGGGTCGTCCGGGGCGGCGTACCCGGTCAGCGGGATCGACAGCAGGCTCGGCATGTTGGCGTCGTCCATCAGCAGCGTCTCGCCCAGACCGTCCACCTCGTAGGCGTAGACGCGACCGTGCTCCGGATGCTCCACCGTGCCGAACGACGCGATACCCTCGTCGATCTCGGCCTTCAATTCCTTCGCGCGGTCGGCCAGCGGCTCGTCCCGCAGTACCTCGGTCGCGATCTCCTGCAGGTACCCGAGCACCACCGACGCGAACATGTTGCCGGGCACGTTGAAGCCCAGCTCCGTGGCGTCGTCACTCGGCCGGAAGGCGCTCCACGACATCCCGGTCGGCCGGGTCAGGCGCCCTCGTCCCTCGCGGACGAGCGTGTCCGAGGGGCGGTCGTCGTGTCGCTGGAAGCGGTACGGCGAACGCGCCTCATGGTCCTGCTCCACGGTCCACAGCTCGACGATCGCCTCCGCGGCGGCCCGGAACCGGTGGTCGATCACGTCCGCGCGGCCCGTGATCCGCCACAGCCGGTACGCCAGCTCGAGCGGGAAGCACAGCGAGTCGATCTCGTACTTGCGCTCCCACACCCACGGCGACATCTCGGTCTCGTCCGAGGTGTGCCCGGCGCCGTTCGCCTCCTTGTTGAAGGCGTTCGCGTACGGGTCCAGGACGACGTACTCGAGCTGCCGGTGCAGCACACCGATCAGCACGTTCTGCAGGCCCGGATCGTCCTTGCACAGCAGCAGGTACGGGCGGAGCTGCGCGGCCGAGTCACGCAACCACATCGCCGGGATGTCGCCGGTCAGCACGAACGTCGTACCGTCCGGCAGGCGCTCGGCGACGGCCGGCAGGTTGCCGGCCATCGAGCGCTCGAACATCTCCGCGATCACGTCGTCACCGGTGGCCTCCCGGACAGCCGCGGTGGCGCGGGCGAGGACCTCGGGGTCGATCATCAAAACATCTACCTTTCAGCGGCAAGAGCGGGGGCGAGTGAGGGGTTGGGCGAGAAGGTCCGGTCGAGGATCAGGCTCGCGGCGCCGATCGCGCCGACGTCGGCACCGAGCGCCGTACCCGTGACGTCGAACGGGTGCACCGCCGCCAGCAGGAAGCGTCCTTCCAGCGCGGTGCGCACGCGGTCGTGCAGAACCGGGGCGAGCTGCTCCCAGTGCGGACCGCCGAAGACCACGCGCTCCAGGTCGAGCAGGTTCGCGATGTCCTCGACCACCTTGGCGATCCGCTCCGCGAGCGTGGTGACGATCTTCTGCGCGGCGCCGGAACCGTCCACGGCCAGCGCGCACAGCCGGGCGAAGGCGGCGTCCACCGCGTGCCGATCGTCCAGGTCGATGCCTTCGGCAAGTACGCCGGCCTGGACCGCCTGCTCCACCAGGTATCTGGGCTGGCTGGCCTCACCGACACAACCACGCCGCCCGCAGAAGCAGAGCGGCCCGTCGGGATCGACGATCACGTGACCGATCTCGCCGACGTTGCTCGACGACCCGCGGACGACCTCGTCACCGATCACCAACCCGGCGCCGACACCCGTGCCGAGGTAGAAGAAGACAAAACTGCCGCCGTGGCCGGCCCATTTCTCGGCGGACGCGGCCGCGGTCACGTCCTTGTCCAGGACGATCGGCAGCCCGGTCCGTTCGCTCAACGCGTCGCGGAGCGGGACGAGGTGCCAGGTCGAGAGGTTCGGCGGGTCGACGACCACACCGCGCTCGACGTCGATCGGTCCGGGCGCGGCGATCCCGACGCCGCTGACCCGGTCGCGCGGTGCGCCGGACGCGGCGATCACTTCCTCGATCGTCTTCGCGATGCCGTCGATGAGTACGCCGGGGTCGTCGGCGTACTGGTCGACCGGCCGCCGCGCGACCACCTCACCGGTGAGATCGAGCAGCACGACGGTGACGACGGAGGGATCGAGATGGACGCCGACGGCGTACTGACCGGTGGGTTCGAGCTCGAGCAGCGTCCGTGGTTTCCCGAGGCCGGCGCCGCGCAGCCGTCCGGCTTCGCGGACCAGGCCGGCGTCGAGGAGGCGGCGCACGATGTTGGAGATCGCCTGACCGGACAGGCCGGTCGCCTCGGCCAGCTCGACGCGGCTCAGTTGCTCGCTGCGGCGGATCGCGTCCAGCACAACGGCATCGTTGAATCCCCCGACGCGATCGAGGTTCGTCCCCCGTCTAACCAATTGGATCCGCACCCCACGGTTGCGACCAGTCGTAGCGAATGGTGTCGTCGCCCGTCCGCCACACGTTCGGCGTGGTGTTGACGAGCCAGTCGGCCGGCTCGATCCCTGAATCACTCACCGCACCGCCATCGAGCGCCAACCGTATACCGTCACGCAGAGCGCGGTCCGTGCGCTCCGTCCGGGCGGCCGGATCGATCGACAGGAACAACGCCGTACCGGAGCGCGCGACCAGGTCGAGGAACCGTTCGTTCAGCTCCCACGGGGTCTGCGGGGTACAGGGGACGCAGTCCGCGTCGACCGTGAAGAACCGGTTGTGCTGCGGGAGCCGGAACGCGAGCGTGTTGACACCCATCTTCCGGGTCCGCTCCCAGTCCCGGCCGGACGTGTCGTCGCCGGTCCGCTGGACGTCGACGAGCCCGGCGGCGAGATGGCCGACGGTGTTGCAGCCGATCAGTACGACGTCGTCCGCGGCCGCCCGGATCTCCCGGTAGAACGCGAGGATGATCTCGGCCGTGGTCCGCGACGGGTCGTGGAACTGCCAGCCGTCGCGCGTCAGCCGAGCCCCCATCGCGGGGCCGAACGCACCGAACACGTCGTACGTGCTGAAGTCGTGCTTGACCAGCTCGAAACCCCAGTCCTTGAACCGCTGCAGGTCCGCGCGCACGCCGTCCAGGACCTCCGGGTACGACGGATCCAGCGCCCGGCCCGGCTTGTCATGCGGGCCCTTCGAGGCCAACGCCGACGGCTCGCGGACCAGGAGCGGGCGGAACCACAGGCCCGGTCGCGCACCGATCTCCTTGATCGCGGCCGCCGTACCGGCCATGTCGTCGAAGACTCCCGGCGTACCGCGGTCCCAGGGGCCGCCGGAGGCGATGCCGCCCGGGTACCAGCCGTCGTCGACGACGCTGAAGGGCTTCACCGGGTGTCCGTCGGCGAGCTCGACGATCGTCGAGGCGTCCTTCAGGACGGCCTTCTCGTCGAAGTTCTCGCCGTACGCGTAGTACCAGTTGTTGGCCCCGACCACCGGCGCGGGCTCAGGTCGCGCCGGTAGTCGGGTGCTCATGGAGGCGACTGCTGCGTGCAGCGTCTGCCAGGGTGTGCCGGCGTCCTCGAATCGTCGCACGACTGCTGCCGTCAGCGTACGACCGTCCAAAAGCGCCGGACCGCCGCCGTTGCGCAGGTCGAGCCAGAGGGTGAACCCGTCACCGTCGACGGTCCACGCGCAGAACGCGTTCGGCTGCACGTCGACGCCCATGCCGAACGTGCCTGCTCCCGAGTGGGCGAGGAAGTACCACGGCAGCAGGCGCTCAGGTTGCTGGTGACTCCACTGCAGGTCGCCGTACGAACGCTCCCAGGCGTCCCCGAGGATCAGCGCGTCGCTCGGCAGCTTCTCCGACCACCGGAGCGCGACCCGGGAGATCCGCTCCGCCGTGACCTCGACGGTCCCGTCGTTCCAGCTGATCTCGGCGCCGGCGCGGGCCGGGACGACCAACTCCCGCGAAGGATCCACCTGGACGAAAACAGCGCTCGGTTCTCTCACTCGGCTCCCTCGGGGTTAATTTCCCCAGAGACTTTAGTTAGTGCCTCTCGGGCCGGTCAAGGTGGAGACCGCGGCCACGAGACGGTCCACGTCCGACTGGTCCGTGTACGGCGCGAGACCGGCGCGGATCGCGCCGGTCGGGCCGAGGCCGAGTTGGCGGGCGGGCTCGTACGCGTAGAACGAACCAGCCGGGGCGTTCACACCCGCCTTCGCTAGGCGCTCGGAGACCGCGGCCGGGGTGTGACCGTCGAGGGTGAAGAGCAGGGTCGGCGTGCGGTTCGCGGCGTGGCCGTACAGGGTGACGCCGGGGATCGCCTGCAGGCGGGCTTCGAGGTCGTCGCGGAGGGCATCCTCGTGCGCTTCGACGCTGTTGAGGGAGCTGGTGAGGCGCTCACGCCGGGTGCCGCCGGTCCCCGCGAGACCGGCGATGAAGTCGACGGCAGCGGTCGTGCCGGCGAGCAGCTCGTACGGCAGCGTCCCGAACTCGAAGCGCTCCGGTACGACGTCCGTCGACGGCAGGAGCTTGTCGGGCTTCAGCGTCTCCAGCAACTCGGGCGCCGCGGTCAGCACGCCGAGATGCGGACCGAAGAACTTGTACGGCGAGCAGACGTAGAAATCGGCGTACCGGGCGTCGACCGGCGCGTGTGCGGTGAGGTGGACGCCGTCGACGTAGATCAGCGCTCCGGCCTCGTGCACCTGGTCGGCGATCTTCTGCGTGTCGGGGCGCGTGCCCAGGAGGTTGGACGCGGCGGTGACCGCGACGAGGCGGGTGCGGTCGGTGAGCAGCGGGGCGATGTCGTCCAGCTCGGAGGTCTCCGGATCGAAGCCGAGCCACTTGACCGTGGCGCCGGCGGCCTCGGCCGCCTGGACCCACGGACGGACGTTCGCGTCGTGGTCGAGACGGCTGACGATCACCTCGTCGCCCGCGGACCAGGTCTTGGCGAGGGTGCGGGAGAAGTCGTACGTGAGCTGCGTCATGCTGCGGCCGAACACGATCCCCCGCGCGGTCGTGCCGAGCAGGTCGGCCATCGCCTGGCGGGCGCCGACGACGATCTCGTCGGCGCGGCGCTCGGCGGCGGTCAGTCGGCCGCGGTTGGCGAGCGCCGAGGTCATGGTCCGTGCCACCGCGTCAGCGACGGCTTGCGGGGTCTGCGAACCACCGGGGCCGTCGAAGTGCGCTGCTCCCTCGTCGAGCGCGGGGAACTGCTTCCGGACGGCGACCACATCGAAGGCACTCATGCGCGTCATCCTCTCTCGCTGCTGACATCGGCCGCTACCGCCTGCCCGAATGCGGATAAAGATGCGCGAACTGTCCGAGGAGTAGTGCAGGATGTCAGGAGTGAGCACGGTAACGACTCCTGACAGCACCTCCAGCCCCGCCCCGGTCCGGGCCTGGCTCCCCGTCATGCTGGCCCTCGCCGCGATCTGGGGCTGCAGCTTTCTGTTCATCTCGGTCGGCGTCCGCGAGTTGCCGCCGCTCTATCTCGCGCTCGGACGGGTGGTCGCGGGATCCGTCGTACTGCTCACGATCCTCGCCCTGAAGCGCGAGGCACTGCCGCGGGACCCGCGGCTGTGGGCGCACTCGTTCGTCGTCGGGGCGATCGGATCGGCGATCCCGTGGACGCTGTTCGGGTACGGCGAGGAACGGATCCCGTCGCTGCTCGCGGGCATCTGGAACGGGATCACGCCACTGGTCGTGCTGCCGATCGCGGTGCTGATCTTCCGGACCGAAAGGTTCTCGGCGCAGCGCGGAGTCGGGCTGCTGATCGGGTTCGTGGGCATGCTCGTCGTCCTCGGCGCCTGGCGGGTGAATGCCGGGGCGGACCTCCTCGGCCAAGGACTGTGCATGCTGGCCGCGGTCTTCTACGGGCTCGCGATCCCTTACCAGAAACGGTTCCTGGCCGGGACGACGTTGTCCGGCACGGCGTTGTCGACCAGTTTGTTGCTGTGCGCAACGGTCCAGCTGGCCGTCGTCGCTCCCCTGGTCACCGGGCAGGCTCCCCCGGCGCCGTGGTCGCTGTCGGCCAAGACCGTGCTGAGCGTTCTCGCCCTCGGCGCGCTCGGCAGCGGGCTCGCGTTCGTGCTCAACATGCGCAACATCCGCCTGATCGGCGCCAGCCGCTCGTCGATGGTCACGTACCTGATGCCGATCTTCTCGATCATCGTCGGCGTACTGGTCCTGCAGGAACACCTCACCTGGTACCAGCCCGTCGGCGGTCTCGTCGTCCTGCTGGGCGTGGCCGTCTCCCAGGGCGTCCTCCGAAACCTCCGCCGCAAGCCGGTCGTCGTCGCGGAGGCACCTGCCATCACCTAGGCAGCGTGCCGGAGGTTGGGTACGGCGGCGACCACCACGGCAACCAGTGCGAGCAGGGTGCCGGCGACGACCGGTGCCGTGATCGGCTTGTCGGCGACCGGCAGGAAGATGTCGACGAACAGGCTCGCGATCAGTTGGCCTGCGATCGTGCCGAGGCCGAGCACGAAGACGCCGACCACTCGGACCACGGCGGCCGCGGCACTGATGAAGATGACGCCGCACGCGCCGCCGAGGTACAGCCAGGGCTCGCTCGGCAGGTGTCGTGGCGCACCGCGGAGCGAGAGGTCGGCGGCGAACACGATCAGCAGAGCGACGAATCCGACGAGGAAGTTCACCACGCCGGCCGCGACCGCGCCGTACGCATCCGACGAGGCGGCCCGCGCCACCCGCCCGTTGATGGCCTGCTGCACCGCGGTGCCGACGCCGCCAAGCGCGGGCAGGATCGCCAGCATCAGACCGTCGGGGTGACTCAGCTGCTCCGACACGGCCAGCCCGACCGCGACCAGCGCGATCAGTGCACCGACGATCCGTACGGCGGTGAGCGGCTGCGGACCGGCCGGGCCGAATCCGAGGCGGTCGACGACCAGGCTGCTGATCGCCTGCCCAGCCACGCCCGCCACCAGGAACACCGCGACACCGATCACGGACACGGTGATCGACTGCGTTGCGACCAGAAACGCGCCCGCGAGTCCGCCGAGACACTGCCACCAGCGCAAACCGCCGTACCCACGCATCGGCCGCCGGATCGTGCGCCAGACCTTGACCAGTCCGCGGCGTACCGGACGCACCACCGCGGCCGCGACCAAAAGGATCAGCAGGCCGGAGCCGAACGAGATCAGCGCCGCCGGGATCCCGTCGCCGAGAATCCCGCCGAGCTCGCCGTTCAAGCGTGACTGGACCGCTACCAGCATCCCGATCCCGAAGGCCGAAGCAAGCCCCACGACGTGGTGCCGCCGGGTCGAAGAAGCGGGACGGATGGCTGTCGTTGTCACCCCTCTATCATGACCGTTCGACTGGTAGCACCTGACAGCAGGTCCGGATCATGACCGGCGGATCAGTGCCAGGTACATCGCGTCGGTGCCGTGCAGGTGCGGCCAGAGCTGGACATCGGGTCCGTCACCCAGCTCCGGTACGCCGGGGAACAGCGCCCGCGCGTCCTCGAGAGTCGCGTCGTCGCGGCGCCCCAGGACCGCGTCGACTACCGCCCGGGTCTCGTCGGGGTGCGGCGAGCACGTGACGTACGCGACCACTCCGCCCGGCCGGGCCGAGGTGATCGCCGAGTCGAGCAGCGCCTCCTGGAGCGGGCGCAGCTCCTCGACGTCTTCCGGCGTACGGCGCCAGCGGGCTTCCGGACGGCGGCGCAGCGCACCCAGACCACTGCACGGTACGTCGGCCAGCACGCGGTCGAACGAACCCTCTGGCCAGGTCGGCTTCGTCCCGTCGCCGACGAGCACCTTGTGGTTGCCGGGGATCGCCCGCAGATTCTGGCGCACGAGCTCCGCGCGGTGCTTCAGCGGCTCCACAGCAGTCAGCTGACCGTCCTCCATGAGCGCGGCCAGGAGTGCTGACTTGCCGCCTGGTCCCGCACACAGGTCGAGCCAGTTCGCGTCGTCGCCGTCGACCTTCGCCGACGCCAGCGCGATCGCGACCAGCTGCGAACCTTCGTCCTGTACGCCGGCCCGCCCGGTCGCGACCGCTCCGATACGACCAGGATCCCCACCGCCGTCGAGAACCGCGCCGTACGGCGACCAGCGCGCCGGGACCGCACCGGCGTCGACCAGCTCGTCCACGTCAGCCAACCCCGGCCGAGCAACGAGCGTCACGCGCGGCGGCTCGTTGTCCGCGACAAGCAGATCCTCCAGGCCGGGGGCGGACACGGCCCGCTCCCCCGACGCGTGCTCGCGGGTCGATCCGCCTGCGAGCGCTCGATCGAACGCCTCGATCACCCAGCGCGGATGGGCTTCGGCGATCCCGAGGTAGCCCAGGAGATCCTCGTTGGGTCGCGGCGCGGTGGTCGAGATCCACTGGTCCAGCGAGCGCTGACTGATCTTGCGGAGTACGGCGTTCACCAGGCCGGTGCGCTTCTGACCGAGCTCGGACCGGGTGAGCGTGACCATCTCGTCCACGGCGGCGTACGAGTCCACCCGCATGTTGAGCAGCTGGTGGGCACCGAGTCGGAGTACGTCCAGGAGTTCGGGGTCGAGGTCCGGGAGTGGACGCGAGACGCACCGCGCCAGGAACGCGTCGTACGTGCCCTGCCAGCGCAGCGTGCCGTGCACCAGCTCAGTGCAGAACGCGGCATCACGGCCTCCGAGTCGCGCGTCACGGAGGGCCTTGTTGAGCGCGAGGTTCGCGTAGCCGCCCTCAGCGGTGACCTGCCGGACGACCTGGTACGCAACCCGCCGTACCGGATCCGGGCGCCGCTGCGGCGCCCGATTGCGTGCGTTCCGATCACTCACCCGAGCATGTCCGCATCGGTGAGCCGGACGCCGCGGGCCCAGTCGGCCGCTGCCATCGGCTTCTTGCCCTGCGGCTGGACCGTCACGAGTTCGATCGCCTTGCTACCGGTGCCGGCCTTCACACTCGACTTGGTCGCCTGCAGCTCGCCGGGCTTCAGCTCGTCGTCGGTCAGCCGTACGGCGAGGATCTTCAGCCGCTCGCCACGGAACGTCGTCCACGCCCCGGGCGCCGGGTTGCACCCACGCACCAGCCGATCGACGCGCTGCGCCGGCGCGTTCAGGTCCAGCTCAGCGTCCTCGACCGTGAGCTTCGGTGCCAGCGTCACGCCGTCGGCCGGCTGCTCGCGAGCCTCCAGTACGCCGGCCTCGATCCCGTCGAGCGTGTCGACGAGCAGCTTCGACCCCGACACCGCCAGCCGCTGCAGCAGGTCCCCCGACGTGTCCTCGGGACCGATCGGTTCGGTGAGTACGCCATACACCGGGCCGGCGTCGAGCGCCTTCACGATCCGGAAGGTGCTCGCCCCAGCCACGTCGTCGCCCGCGATGATCGAGTGCTGCACGGGCGCCGCCCCACGCCACGCGGGCAGCACCGAGAAGTGCAGGTTGATCCAGCCGTGCTGCGGGATGTCGAGCGCCGCCTGCGGCAGCAGCCCGCCGTACGCGACGACCGGGCAGCAGTCCGGCGCGATCTCCCGCAGCCGGGCCAGGAACTCGGGGTCGCTCGGCTTGACCGGCTTCAGGATCTCGAACCCGCCGAGCTCCTCGGCGTACTGCGCGACCGGCGACGCCACGAGCTTGCGGCCGCGACCGGCAGGTGCATCCGGGCGGGTCACGACCCCGACAAGTTCGTGGCGGCTGGCAACGATCGCCTCGAGCGCGGTGACAGCGGGTTCCGGCGTACCGGCGAAGACGACTCTCACAGTCCGAATCCGTTCGTCGGGTGCGGCGAGACCTTGATCTGCGGCGGGCCGTTCAGGCCGGACCAGTCGGACTCGCGGATCGCCTTCATCGCCTGCTTGCGGGTCTCGCGGTCCAGCCGGTCCACGAACAGGATGCCGTCCAGGTGGTCGGTCTCGTGCTGGATGCAGCGGGCGAGCAGGTCCGATCCCTCGATCACCACCGGGTCGCCGTACATGTTGAAGCCCTTGGCGATCACCGATTGGGCGCGGCGGCAGTCGAAGGTCAGGCCCGGGATCGACAGACAGCCCTCGGGGCCGAACTGCTCCTCGGGCGACAGCGTCAGCTCCGGGTTGATCAGGTGCCCGAGCTCGCCCTCGACGTGGTAGGTGAAGACTCGCAGGCCGACGCCGATCTGCGGCGCGGCGAGGCCCGATCCGGGCGCGTCCTGCATGGTGTCGGTGAGGTCCGCGACCAGGCGGCGCAACTCGGCGTCGAAGTCGACGACCGGGTCGGCCTTGGTGATCAGCACGGGGTCGCCGAACAGACGGATGGGTTGGACCGACACAGACTCTCCACAGCACTCCACGGACCTGGACCGGGTAAGTCTAGTTGGCCCGCCTGACGGATTCCCGGCGGGAGGCCCCTCCCGTTTGTTGCCACAAGCACGTACTGTGGTCCCAGGCGTACCCTCAGTCACTGTCGTCACACGCCGCTCGGGAGACCCAATGCTCACAGCAGCACGGGGGGCAACTCTGATCCTCCTGGGTGCACTGCTCGCTCAGGCACCCCTCACCGCCCAGGCCTACGAACCGCGCGAGCCCGCCGGTCCCGCCGCGCCGCCACCCACCGCGCCGCCCAGCACTGCGCCGCCCACTACTGCGCCGACCTCTGGCGTGCCCAGCGAGGCTCCTGTGCGGTCGTGGAGTCAGGTGGTGAAGCAGGTCACCGAGAGCTCGCCGGGTGATGTGCAGCTCAGGTCGGCTGATACCTCGGCGCAGGCTGCCTCGATGCTTCGGTGCTTCAAGCTCGACACCGAGAACTACTGCCTCGGCCTCGGCTTCGTCAGCCAGGTGCCGACCGGCGCCCAACGGCACGCCCTGATGGCCGAGCCGAACCTCCGCGCCTCGGACGACGTGAGCGCCGAGCAGGACATTCCGACCGGTGATCTCACGCCGGCCGCGTTCGTCGCCCAGCGCGCCGCCATGCCGAAGAGCCGGCGCGTCACCGCGGAACTCGACGAGATGCAAGCCGCCTGGAACGGCCGCGAGAAGGCCCGCGAACTCCGCGAACTCGCCGAAAGCGACACCCCACCACCCAACCCCGAGCCCACACCGGCATCCACGCCGGACTCCACACCAGAGCCGACTCCGACTCCGACTGTCGAGCCGACTCCGGTGCCGACCAGGACTGCTCCGACCGTGGGCCCGTCGACGCCGGTGCCGTCGACCCCGGTGGCGCCGGTCGCGGCACCTGCTTCGGCGTACATCATGAAGGGGTTCCAGACCTCGCAGGAGAAGGGGTACTGGTGTGGTCCGGCGACGTTCCAGTCGATCGACTGGGCCGACGACAACCAGAAGGACACCCAGGCGTCCTGGGCCAAGGACCTCGGCTCGACGAGCTCCGGTACGGCGATCTCCGCGATGGTGAAGCAGACGAACCTGAAGACCGCCTGGCCCAAGACCGCCGGCACGTACATCGTGCAGAACGTCGCGAACTGGAACGCGCAGACCTTCTTCACCGTGCACCAGAAGCACCTCGGCGTGTACAAGGCCCCGGTGATCGAGCACGTACAACTGCTCAAGCGCTACTTCCCGTACCTCGCCTTCAACCACAGCGGGCACTACCAGGTCGGCCGCGGCTACGACAAGGCGAAGGGCACGATCGCGATCTTCGAGGTGTTCAACGAGCGCCGCTTCAACAGCCGCGGCAATGTCACCGACGGCCCGAAGAACATCCCCGCGAGCGCCCTGTTCAACGCCACCCTGGCCAACTCCTTCAAGAACATCGGGCTGTAAATGCGTCGTCGTACGGTTGCCGTTGGCACTCTTCTGCTCCTGACCGTGGCGGGCTGCTCCTCCAACACCCCGGAGAGCAGTCCGTCACCGAGCACAACCCCCGCACCCAGCACCACACCGTCACCGAGCAGCAGCCCGACGCCGACGCGGCCGTCGGACAGCGGTACTGCGCTGCCCGCGTGGGCGAACGTGCTGCGGCAACCGGTCGACGGGCAGCACCTCGTCACCCAGCAACGTAAGTATGTCGTGACCCGCGGCAGCGACGAGGCCGGTACGACGACCATCACGGACCGCACCAGCAAGAAGGTCGTCGTACGGCATGTACCCGCGAGCGGTTTCGTCGCCCAGTCCCCCGTCGTCATCGACGACCGCTGGGCGCTGATCGAGGACATCCGCTCCGACGGCCCCGACCCGCAGATCAAAGTGCTCCGCTACGACCTCACGACCGGCAAGGGCACCCCTCCGACCGCGATCCCGCCCGTCTCCGAGCCGGAGATCGGCGCGTACGACGGCACCTTCGCCTACAGCTCCACCGACGCGAAGAACCGTTCCTGCCTGATCGTCGCCGACCTTGCGACGCTCAAGTCCCGCACCGTCACCTGCGTCGCGGCCCCGGGCTACGTGGCCGACCCCGTGGTGTCCGCCGACACGGTGACGTTCAGCGAGATCACCGCACCGGAGACCGCGCGCAGGTGCAAGCGGATCCGCACCGCTCCCCTGTCCGGAGGCGCCGCCCAACCGGTGCCCGCAGCAACCAACTGCATCCAGTGGAGCGGCGCGACGCTGCACGGCGCGACGATCTGGTCGGAGGTCGCCGCCTCGGACCCGGACCAGTACCAGAGCAAGGCGTACGTCCGGGAGTCCGGCGACTCCCCCGCCCGGCCGCTCGGCACCGTTGTCACCGACACGATTCTTGCCTGCGGCAACTGGATTCTGTGGGAGACCCGGACGGTCGGTGCGGGCGCCGAGGAGACCTACCAGATCAACCGATGGCGCTCCGGTCTCTCCGCCCCGCAACGGCTGTACGACGCCAAGCCCGGCATCGCGCTCACTCCGATGACGTGCCAGGACAACACGGTCTTCGTCGAAGCGGCGTACCTGGCGAGCACCCCGACGTACACCGAAACCATCTCAGCTGCGCTCTAGTTCACCGAGTAGCCGCCAGCACTGCTGCGAGGCCTTCTTGCAGATCCTTGACGAAATACTCCGGGACCTCCAGTGCTGGGAAATGTCCCCCGATGTCGGGCGTCCTCCAGCGGACGATCTGCCGGTACCGCTCCTGCGCCCAGGGGCGCGGACATTTCTCGACGTCGCGGGGATACATGGTGAGTGCTGACGGGACGTCGACCCGGAGTTCGGGGTCCAGCGAGTTGTGGCTTTCGTAGTAGATGCGCGCCGCTGAGGCACCGGTGCGTGTCAGCCAGTACAGCGTGACGTCGTCGAGAACGCGGTCTCTGGAAATCCTCTCGAACGGGCTGTCTTCGGTATCTGACCACTCGGCGAACTTGTCGAGGATCCAGGCCAGCAGCCCCACCGGTGAGTCGACGAGTGAGTAGCCGATGGTCTGCGGCCGGGTCGCCTGCTGCTTCGCGTACGCCGCGCGGTGGCGCCAGAAGTCGTGGGTTTCCTCGGTCCATTCGCGCTCGATCGCTGTCAGCCCGTCGGTGGCCATCCCGGGCGGCGCCTCCGCGAACGTTGTGTGGATACCGAGAACGTGCTCCGGGAACCTGCCGCCGAGAACCGTGGTGATATTGCCTCCCCAGTCACCGCCGTGGGCCAGGAACTTGCTGTACCCCAGCCTTCCCATCAATTCCACCCAGGCGGCCGCGATCTTTTCGGTTCCCCACCCGGTGGTGGCCGGCTTGTCGCTGTAACCAAAACCTGGCAGCGACGGAACCACGACGTGGAACGCCGGCGCGTCGGCAGCTTTCGGATCCGCCAACTCCTCCACTACGTCGATGAACCGAGCAACGCTGTCCGGCCAGCCGTGCGTCAGGATCAGCGGAGTGGCATCGGCGCGCGCGGACCGCCGGTGCAGGAAGTGGATTCCCAGACCGTCAATGGTCGTACGGAACTGACCGATCCCATGAAGGCGCTCCTCGAAAGACCGCCAGTTATACCCGGTACGCCAGTAGTTCACGAGCTCGACGAGATCGGCGAGCGGAACGCCCTGTTCCCATCGACCCGGGCCGGGCGCGGCGCCGTAGACCGTCTCAGCCTCCGGTAGTCGGGCCGCGGCCAATCGCGCGCGCAGCTCGTCGAGATCGGCGTCAGATGCGTGGGCTTCGAATGCTCGTACGTCGCTGGTGAGCAGGGGCATGAGACCTCCTGGCCATCGTCGTGGAACCGGCTAAGACGGTTCCACCATGTCATGCCCGAGATCGGCACGCAACCGGCTAAGGTGGTTCCATGCGTGATGGCTTCCCCGACTTCCGCCTCGGTAGCGTGCTGGCGACCAGCTTCACGGGGACTCTGTCGGAGCGTCACGGCAACGCGGTGGAGCGCATCCCGACACCGCAGCGGCTCGTCGACTGGCTGACAGTGAGCGGGCTCGCCGTTGACTCGTGCACCACTGCCCAGCTCGACCTCGCTCGGGAACTGCGGGAGTCGATTCACGCCGCCGCGACCGCAGCTGCGACTCAGGACACCCTCCCCGCAGCTGCTGTCCAAGTCATCAATGACCGCAGCCTTCAAGGCCGGGCCGCGGCTGTCCTGACCCCCGAGGGCCGGCGGCGATGGCACCTTCGCTCGGCTTCCAACGTGGAAGATGCCCTGAGCGTGATCGCCGCCGACGCGATCAGCATCATCGCGGGCGAACGCGACGGAAGGCTGGCCTTGTGTGCGTCACCGACCTGCCGAGCCGCGTTCTTCGACACCAGCCAGAGCCGCACCCGCAAATGGTGCGACATGAACACATGCGGCAATCGTCAGAAGAAAGCCCGCTTCATCGCCAACCGCTCTAGCGGCGGGCGTGCCGGATCTTGAGGCGGCCGAAGCCCATCACGCCGGTGATCCGCACCCGCGGGCCGTCGCCGGTGGAGTCCTTCGGCGGCTTGTAGCGGGTGTCCTTCCACTCGGTGCGGACCGCGTCGAAGTCGACGACCGCGTCGCGGGGCAGCGTGATCTTGACGCCGCCGTGCAGCACGTTCAGGTCGATGTCGACGTCCCCGTGCTCGAACCGCGCCTGCGACAGATCCAGCCGCACCCGCCCGTGCAGGGATTCGACCTTCAGGTGCCGCGGCACCCGCCAGACACCCCGCCGTACGATCCGGCCGGCCGAAGCGCCGATCGTCGCCGAGCGGCCCGGCTGCTCGGCCGGGAGCGCGGCGACGGCGACCTCGAGATCCTGGCGGGTCCTCGCGGCCAGGACCTGGTGCAGTTGCTGCTCCAGTTCGTCGTGGGAGAGGTAGCCACCGGTGTACGCCGCTTGCACGCGCTCCACCGCCGCGTTGCGGTCCACGTCCCCGATCGCGGGCGAGCGGTCCTCTGGCACGGAAGTCACCGGATCACTGTAGTGGCAGGCCGCGTTCGCGCAGCTGGGTACGCAGGTTCGCGGCGCCGGTGAAGACCTCGGCGTCGAGACCGACCGCGCGGGCGCCGTCGACGTTGTACGCCATGTCGTCGGTGTAGAACGTGCGCGCCGGGTCCAGACCGAAGCGTTCGATCAGGATCCGGTAGATCTTCTCGTCCGGCTTCGCGGTCTGCTCGACCCCGGACACGACCTCCCCGTCGAAACGGGTGAGGATCGGGAACGCCTCCTTGGCGACCTCCCACTTCTCGCCGGAGAAGTTCGTCAACGCGTACGTCGGTACGCCGAGCGCCTGGATCTCGGTGAGCACCGCGGCGGTGTCCTCGAACACGCCCTTGACCATCTTCAGCCAGCCGGTGTCGTACGCCTCGATCCACTCGGCGTGCTCCGGGTGCAGGCTGGTCAGCTCGGCGACCGCCTCCGCCCACGGACGCCCCTCGTCCTGCTTGTGGTTCCAGGCCGGCGTGGCCACGTTGGTCAGGAAGTGCGTCCGCTGCTCCTCGTCCGGGATCAGCTCGGCGTACAGGTACGTCGGGCTCCAGTCCAGCAGCACCCCACCGATGTCGAACACCACCGCGTCGATCGTCCGCTCACTCATACCGGCAACCCTACGAGACCCGGTACCGCAACTCACCTCATGCGTTCGACTGGGCGCGGGCGTGCAGTGCGGGAGCCAGTGCGTACTGGCCGATGAAGATCGCGACGCCGAGAACGGCGCAGCCGAGCCAGGTCGCGGTCGGGCCGAGGTGCTCGAGGGCGTTGGTGCCGGCCAGCGGCCCGATCACGGTGCCGACGCCGAACGCCATACCGGACAGGCCCATGTACCGGCCGCGCAGGTCGATCGGCGCGAGATCGGCGAACACCGCGCCGATCACCGCGGCGAACCCGATCTCCCCGAGCGTCCACACGACGACCGACAGCGCGTATCCCCACCAGGTGTGGACGACCGCTCCCAGACCGAACCCGAGCCCGACCACCAGCATCGACGCGGCCAGCAGTTTCGGCCGGTCGAGTTTCGCCATCCACCGGCCGAGGAACGGCTGGACGAGAACGATCACCACGCCGTTGAGGGCGATCACAAGCCCGTACGTCCGAGCGGACAGGCCGTCCCCCGCCATCGCGAGCGGTAGGGTCGAGTAGCCCTGCATGTAGATGGTCGCGTAGCCGATCTGGATCAGGACCATCATCAGGAACACCGTGTCGCGCGCGACCACCGGGAGGAGTGCCCGACCAGCCGAGTTGTCTTCGGGCGCCGGGCGGCTCTCCGGCACCATCGTCCAGATGACCAGACCGGCGATCACCGACGTGGCGGCGTTCACCCAGAACAGCAGACCGTAACCGAACGACGCGAGTACGCCGGCGCTGACTGTCGACACGGAGAAGCCGAGGTTGATCGCCCAGAACAGGAGGCCGTACGCGCGGACCCGCTCGGTCGGCTGCAGCAGATCCGCGACCGTCGCTTGGACCGCCGGCCGGAACAGGTCGCCCAGCAGACCGACGAGGAACGCGGTCATCCAGATCAGCACCATCGAACGGGCGGATCCGAGCAGGATCAGCGCGGCGCCGGTGCCGAAGAAGCAGATCAGCATCGTCACCCGGCGTCCGGCCCGGTCGGACAACCAGCCGCCGACGAGTTGCGCGCAGACGGATCCGGCGCCGACGGCGGCCGCGACGGCTCCCGCCGTACCCGCGGAGAGGTGGCGGTCGTGGGTCAGGTAAAGAACGAGGAACGGTTGCACGAAGCTGCCGAGCCGGTTGACCAGCTGGCACACCCACAACGCCCAGAAGGCCCGCGGAAGTGCGGTGGGCGTGGGGTTGCCGACGGCGATTGCGCTCATGGGTCAACTGTCCGGGCCCACCGCGGCATTGTCGACGATTAGGCTCAGGGCTAATCTGGCCCGGTGATCACGATCAGGCTGAACGCCGGGGACATCGGGCGGATCCGGTTCGCGCTGTCGCCGGTGTGGGAGGCCGTGACGAGTGTGCGGGCGCTGAGCAACAACACCGCGCGCAGCGTGCACGGGCCGTGGCTGCAGAAGGTCCGGCCGACGATCGAGGGCGACGACCTGACGTTGCTCAGGGCCCTCATTCCGTCGTACGGCTATATCCCGGACTTCCTGACCCCGGCCCCGCCGCGCCGGTCGACGAGCCTGGAGTCGGGCCTCGCCGCGATCGCCGCCACGCCGCACGAACTCGTGGCCGCCGAGCTCGCGAAGCTGCACAAGGACACCCCGGACCCGATGCTCCCCGAGCTGATCGCGCACCCGGCGAAGGCGCTCGACCTGATCACCTCGGCGCTCGAGACGTACTGGCGGCGGGCGATCGAGCCTGACTGGCGGCGGATGCGGTCGCTGCTCCAGGAGGATCTCGCGTACCGGCTGGACGAGCTGGCGAGCGGCGGGATCGAGCGGCTGTTCCGCAACCTGCATCCGTCGATCAAGTACACCGGCGACCGCATCTCCATCGACCGGCCGTTCTGCTGCGACGGCGAGCCGATGACGGGTCAGGGCCTGCTGCTGGTGCCGTGCGTGTTCACCTGGCCGGCCGGGCTGGCGGTCACCGGCGCACCACACGTCCCGACCATCACGTACCCGCCACGCGGCCTCGGGCGGCTGTGGGAGGACCGCCAGGACACGACGGACTCCCCCCTCGCCGACCTGGTCGGCCGCACGAGAGCTGCGATCGTCAGCCACCTCGACCTGCCGATGTCCACAACCCACCTGGCCAACCAGCTAGGCGTCTCCGCACCCACGCTCAGCGTCCACCTGAGCATCCTCCGCAACGCAGGCGTCGTCACCTCCCGCCGCGACGGCCGCGCCGTCCTGTACCACCGCACGTCCCTGGGCAACCAACTCCTCGCGGCGTCCACCGCGCTGGCGTCCACTGCCTAGCCGAAGCTGGGTGGGTCTACCTGGATTCGGACGGTGCCGGGGTTCTTCTTGGTCGTGCGGGCCGATTGGGATTCTTTGAGGGCTTTCACGAGGGTAGTGCCGTGGGCGCGAGGGGTGCGGACGACGGCGCGGACGGTTTCCTCGTCGAGGTCCACCGGGCCGAGGACCTCGAGACCGGCGGACGGCGGCATCAGGTCGCGGAGTCGGGTGACGAGGTCGTTGACGGATTCGGCCGGGCCGGTGAGTTCGGCGAGTTTGGCGGCCGGGGCGAGTCGGGCGGTACGGCGGTCCTCGATCTCGCGGGCGGCGTACCCCTCGGGGCTCCACCGCACAATCGCCTGCAGCGGCAGCGCCGACGGGTCGCCGACCAGGATCACCATCCCGCCGGAGCTTGCCGGCCGGACGAGCGCGGCCGCGTTGAACCAGCGGCGTACCGCTTCTTCGGCGGCCCTGAGGTCGGGGCGAGCGAGCATCAGCCAGGTGTCAAGGAGCAGCGCCGCGCTGTAGCCGCCTTCGGCGACCGGCTCGGCCCCCGGGGTGCTGACGACCAACGCCGGCGCGTCCGGTACGACATCGAGCATGTTGTCCCCGCCCGACGTACGGACGACGACACCGGGGAACGCGCGCCCGAGCTCCTCCGCCGTACGACGTGCGCCGATGATCGCCGCGCGCATCCGGGTGTCGCCGCACTCCGGGCACCGGTGATCCGTCGCCGGCCGGCCGCACACGCTGCAGCTCGCCGGTCCGGATCCCCCGGTACGACGCAACGTGCCGCCACATGTCGCGCACCGCGAAGGCGCCCGGCACGTCTGGCACACCAAACTCGGCAAGTAACCCGCCCGCGGCACCTGCACCAGCACCGGCCCGGTCCGCAGACCCTCGCGAGCGATCTCGAACGCCCGGGACGGCAACCGCGCCGCGCGCGCCGACGGGTCGCGCGCCAGATCGATGTCCGACTCCCCCGCGATGTGCACCGACGGCGCCGCCGCCCGGGTCACCTTCCGGTCCGCGATCAGCTCCTGCGCGAACCCGGACTCCACCAAGGCCGCCGCCTCCGCGGACCGCGCGTAACCACCGAGCAACGCCGCGCACTTGTGCCGGTACGCCCGGAGCAGCAGGACCTCCCGGGCATTCGGGTACGGCGCCCGCGGCTCGGCGTACGACTCGTCGCCGTCGTCCCACATCGCCACCAAGCCGAGATCCGCGACGGGAGCGAACGCCGCCGCACGCGTCCCGATCACGACCCGCGCACGCCCGTGCAACGCGGACAGAAACGCGCGATAGCGAGCTGTCGGACCCAGATCCGCGGACAGCGTGACGAACCCGGACTCCCCCAGCACCTCGGCACACGCAGCAGCGAGCCGCTCCAGGTCCCGCGCGTCCGGCGCCAGCAACAGTGCGCCCCGGCCCGATGCCGCACACACCGAAGCGGCCTGCGCGAACGCGAGCGGCCAATCAGCTCCCGGTACGGCGGTCCAGACCGCCCTCGGCGCCTCGCCCCGCGCGACCGCGTCCAGGAAACCAGGAGGGTACGGCGCCCACTCCGAGCGGGACGTCGACACCGGCGGACGCGGCGGCTGATCGCAGCGCAGCGCCTCGCCCTCGACCTTCGCGTGCCGCGGCGGCACCGCGAGCCGCGTGACATCCGCGAGCACCCCGGCGTACCGATCGGCGACCGCCCGGCAGAGGTCCGCGATCTCCGGCGTCAGCACCTGCTCGGGCGAAACGACCTTGCGGAGCCGGACCAGCTTGCCGTCATGGTCCGATGCGTCGAGCCGCTCCAGCACGAATCCGTCGAGGTCCTTGCCCGCGAACCGCACCTTCACCCGCGCACCGGGCTGGGCGGCCGCGGCCAGGTCGTCGGGCACCAGATAGTCGAACGGCCGGTCCAGGTGCGGGAGCGAGACATCGACCGCGATCCGGGCCACCGGCAACGTCGTGGTGATCTCGGCCGGTTCTTTGGTGCGCGACTTGCGAACGGTGTCGCGCAGCAGCGTCAGCTGCTCCGGCGAGTCTCCGTTCGATGTCACCGGGAAACTGTAGTCGGCCGCGACGACACTGCGTGGGACGCGGACGGCCGGGCTGTGGACAACCGACAGCCCGGCCGCGCGTACGTCGTACTTACTTGCTGACCGCGGCCTTCAGGGCCTCGACGCGGTCCGTGCGCTCCCAGGTGAAGTCCTCGCCGGTGCGGCCGAAGTGACCGTTCCGCGCGGTCTGGGCGTAGATCGGCCGGAGCAGCTCCAGGTCGCGGATGATCGCGGCCGGACGCAGGTCGAAGACCTCGCGGACAGCTGCGGCGATCTTCTCCACGGCGACCTTCTCGGTGCCGAACGTGTCGACGTAGAAGCCGACCGGAGCGGCCTTGCCGATCGCGTACGCGACCTGGCACTCGACGCGGTCCGCCAGCCCGGCCGCGACGATGTTCTTCGCCACCCAGCGCATCGCGTACGCCGCCGACCGGTCGACCTTCGACGGGTCCTTGCCGGAGAACGCGCCGCCGCCGTGCCGCGCCATACCGCCGTAGGTGTCGATGATGATCTTCCGCCCGGTCAGCCCGGCGTCGCCCATCGGGCCGCCGATCTCGAACCGGCCGGTCGGGTTCACCAGCAGCTTGTAGTCGGCCGCGTCGATGTCGAACTGCTCGAGCACGGGGTCGACGACGTGCTTCTTGATGTCCGGCGTCAGCATCGAGTCCAGGTTGATGTCGGCGGCGTGCTGGCTGGACACCACCACGGTGTCGATCCGGACCGCCTTGTCATCGTCGTACTCCACCGTGACCTGGGTCTTGCCGTCCGGCCGCAGGTACGCCAGGGTGCCGTTCTTGCGGACCTCGGCGAGCCGCTCGGACAGCCGGTGCGCGATCGTGATCGGCAGCGGCATCAACTCCGGCGTCTCGTTGGACGCATAGCCGAACATCAGTCCCTGGTCGCCTGCCCCCTGCAGGTCCAGTACGTCCTCGGACGCGTCCGAACGCGTCTCGTACGCCGTGTCGACACCTTGGGCGATGTCCGGGGACTGGCTCCCGATGGCGACCTGCACCCCACAGGACGCGCCGTCGAAACCCTTCAGGGACGAGTCGTAGCCGATCTCCAGGATGCGCGCCCGCACGATCCCCGGAATGTCGACGTACGCCGTCGTGGTGACCTCACCCGCGACGACGACCAGACCCGTGGTGATCAGGGTCTCGACCGCAACCCGGCTCTTCGGGTCCTCGGCCAGCAACGCGTCGAGGATGGAGTCGCTGATCTGGTCAGCGATCTTGTCCGGGTGACCTTCGGTCACGGACTCGGACGTGAAAAGGCGCCTCGCCACAGTTCTCCCTCGGATTCCTCTTGTGCCGCCCGGTTGCGCGTTGGCACAGCCGCACGATCCCCCCATGCACCGGCGGTTGGCGATGCATCTTGGGAAGTATGCCAGCAGTTTCCACCCACGTCCCGGTGCCGCTCCGAATTCCTCCAGGATACGAGATGGGTGATCACATTCTGGACGATCCGCGCGGTTCAGGCGTGCGGGCCGACCGTCACCTCGCCGAGTGTGAGCGACGGCGTACAACCAAGGATCGCAGCCAACCGGTCCACCTCGGCGTCGAGCAGCCGGCGGCGGCGCCGGTTCAGCGGCGTCAGCGCCTCGACGGTGACATGCAGTTTCTTACCGCCCTTCTTCTGGTGCCAAACGCCGGCCACGATGCCGTCGACGAGAAGCAACGGGAAGTTGCCGGCCTGACCGCGGGCGGTCGCGCGGTCGAACGCCTTGCCCGGAAAGAGCAGTTCGCGCGGGAAGCTGCCGACTCCGTACGCATCGAAGTACGGCAGCAGCCGGACGTCGTCCGCGCGCTCGCCGGGGAACTCGTCGTCACCGGGAGCGACCCAGGCGGTCTGGCCGTTGAGCTCGACCTGAGGCAGGTCGTCGAAGTACGGCTTGACCAAGGTCGGCGTGGTCTTGAGCCAGCGGGCGAACTGCTGCGGGGTCGCGGGACCGTAGGAGTAGAGGTACCGGTGCAGGAGTTCGGTGAGCGCTTTCTCCGCGGGCATCGGGTCGAACGGGCGGAGCCGGTGCGGATTCGAGTACGTCGTGAGCCGGCCGCGCATCGGTCCGTGGCAGAGGACGCCGGCGTGCGCTGCGAGGTAGACCGCCTGCCGCCAGCGGGCCCAGGCGCCCTGGAACGCCGGGATCGTCGGCGTGCGCGCCCACTCACCGGTACGCCGTACGACTTCCTCGGTGAGCTCGTCGACGGTCAGGTCCGCGTTGGCGAGGGCTTCACCGACCGCGGCCACGACCTGGTCGAGCTCGTCCGGCGTCATCCGAATCGGCTCGGGTTGCGAGCCGCTCGCCGGGAGTGCGGACAATGCACCCGTCCACATCGGCAGATCCTCGAGCGGCAGTAGATGCACAGTCCCGCGCGGCCCGAACGTCTTCACGAGCCCTTCGTCGCGCTGTACCGACTCCCGGTTCGCCCCGGCGACGCGCAGCGCCACGGACACCTCCCCCGCCGCCGCGATCTGCGCATGCGCCCCACACATCGCCCGTACGGCGTCCACCGGCGT
The DNA here is from genome assembly GCF_004366005.1 of Kribbella sp. VKM Ac-2566. Taxonomy (NCBI): domain Bacteria; kingdom Bacillati; phylum Actinomycetota; class Actinomycetes; order Propionibacteriales; family Kribbellaceae; genus Kribbella; species Kribbella sp. VKM Ac-2566. Next base: position 697,511 of record NZ_SODT01000010.1, read on the forward strand.
CTCCGCGGCCTCGCTCAGAAAGTGCCGCCGCATCCGCCGCGCAACCACGGCCTCCCAGGTGATCTCCATAGCCTCAGACTAAGGATGGAAGCGGACAGCTTCTGACCTCTGCCGAGGGGCCCACGGACGGGCATACTCGGTGCATGACCGGGAGCGACGACGAGTGGGCGGCGAGTCCGGGCGCGGCGCCCTCCAGCATGACCGACGGCAAGCCGGCATCCAGGCTTGAAGTCGACGGCGAGGACTTCGAGCTTCGGCCCGACGGGTTCGGCGGGACGCACTACACCTGGATCAGCGGGCCCAACCCCGGCTATGGATTCAGCACGAGCCCGACCTCCGGCTCGTTGGAGCAGCACCGGGCGAGTATCCGGAACTTCCTTTCCATGGTTGACCCGACCACTGGCTACATCGAGGACGACTGAACCTGCGGCGCAAAACCCGGAGCCCTTTGCGGCGAACTGAGGCAAGCTGACCTCATGACCACGAGCATCCGGACTGCGATCACCGACGCCGACTACGAAGCCTGGCGCGCGGTGCGGATCGCGACCATGCCGTACGAGCGCTGCCCGACTGTCGCCGAGCTCCGTGACCTCGACCGCCCCGGGCGGCTGATGCTGCTGGCGGAGATCGACGGCGAGGTGGTCGGCAGCGGGCTGGCGGATCGTTCGCAAGACGGCGAGCGAGCGTCGCTGACGCCGCGGGTCCGCCCGGAGTTCCGTCGGCGCGGCGTGGGGACCGGCCTGCTCCGGGTGCTCGCCGATCATGCCGTTGCCCAGGGCTACGACATGGCAGGCGCCAACGTCGACGACGCCGAGTCCCGGCTCTTCGCGGAGCGGTTCGGCTTCGTGGAAACGAATCGGCAGGTCGAGCAGCTGCGGAAGATCGGCGACGAACCGTGGCCGGCGCCGCCGACGGAGTACACGATCGTCTCGGTCGCCGAACGTCCGGAGCTGTGGGCGGCGGCCTATCACCAGGTCGCGCTGCCGACGTTCCCGGACATGGATCACCCGGTCGCGCTGAAGGTTTCCCAGGACGACTGGGAGACGGAATGGATCAACGACCCGGCCGCGATGTTCGTGGCCGTCGCCGGCAACGAGGTGATCGGCGTCGCGGGGCTGCTGCTCGACTCCGACCGCCCGGAGCGCGCGGAGGTCGGCTACACCGCCGTACGTCGGGAGTGGCGCGGCAAATCGGTCGCCGCGACCCTCAAACGCACCAGCATGGCGTGGGCCGCCGACCACGGCATCACCGAGATCTACACCTGGACACAGCGCGGCAACGACGCGATGCGCCGCCTCAACGAACACCTCGGCTTCACCTACGGCATCGTCAGCATCACCCTGCGCGCCCCGCTGCCGCTGACGTTCAGCTAGCTCAGGGCCAGTGGGTGGCGACGAGGTTCCAGATGACGCCGGCGAGGGCGTCCTTGCTGCCGGAAGGGACGGGGAGGGCGTTGCCGGCGCGGTCGAGGATGACAGCCTCGTTGACGTCGCTGCCGAAGACCTTGCCGCCGGAGACGTCGTTGACGACCAGGAGGTCGCAGCCCTTCCGTTCCAGCTTGGCGCGGCCGAGCTCGAGGACGGTGTGGTCTGCGTCGCCGGTCTCCGCGGCGAACCCGACGATCACCTGATCGGTGCGGGACCGGTCGTGCGAGATCGTCTGCAGGATGTCTGGGTTCTGTACCAGGCTGACCGCGGGCACCGAGCCGTCGGCGGTCTTCTTGATCTTGTGCTCGGCGACATCGGCCGGGCGGAAGTCGGCAGGGGCCGCGGCCATCACGATCGCGTCCGCGTCGGCGGCCCGCCCGGTGATCTCGTCGTACAGATCGCGGGTGCTGGTGACCGGGACGACCTGGACGCCGGCCGGGTCGGCCAGCTCGGAATTGGCCGCCACCAGGGTGACCTTGGCGCCGCGGGCGGCCGCGATCCGGGCGAGGGCGTAGCCCTGCTTGCCGGACGACGAGTTGCCCAGGTACCGCACCGGGTCGAGGTGCTCGCGGGTCCCGCCGGCGCTGATCAGCACGTGCTTGCCGGTGAGATCGGCGACCGACTGGCCGGCCGCGCGGGCGGCCTCGTCGGCGAGCATCAACTGGCTGATCGCGAAGATCTCCGACGGCTCCGGCAGCCGGCCGCGGCCGGTGTCGGTGCCGGTCAGGCGCCCGACCGCAGGGTCGAGGACCGTGATACCGCGTGAGCGCAGCGTGGCGACGTTCGCCTGGGTCGCCGGGTGCTCCCACATCTCGGTGTGCATCGCGGCCGCGAACAGGATCGGGCAGCGCGCGGTGAGCAGGGTGTTCGTGAGCAGGTCGTCGGCGAGCCCGTGGGCGGCCTTGGCGATCAGGTTGGCGGTCGCGGGAGCGACCACGACCAGCTCCGCCGCCTTGCCGATCCGGACGTGCGGCACCTCTTGCACGTTGTCGAACGGGTCGGCGGTCACCGGCTGCCCGGACAGCGCCGCCCAGGTCGCCGCGCCGACGAACTCCAGCGCGGCCGCCGTCGGCACCACGCGCACGCTGTGCCCGGACTCGGTCAGCCGGCGCAGCAGATCACAGACCTTGTACGCCGCGATGCCGCCGCCGACGCCCAGCACCACGTTGGGCTTGTGCTTGGGAACGAGGTCAGCCCCCGGACCGTGGTCGGTTCCGGGGGTCTGGTCACCGGTTGCGGACATCGTGTGTGGACTCCGTTCCCGGTCGTTCGTCCTAGCTGACTACTCGGACTTCTCCGCGGCGGCGGCTTCCGCCTCGGCCTCGGGGTCGATGTCGGTGCAGGTCAGCACGCCCTCGTTGATCTCGCGCATCGCGATCGACAGCGGCTTCTCCTGGACGTGCGTCTCGACCAGCGGTCCGACGTACTCCAGCAGGCCCTCGCCGAGCTGGGAGTAGTAGGCGTTGATCTGCCGCGCGCGCTTGGCCGAGTACAGCACCAGCTTGTACTTGGAGTCGGTGCGGGTGAGCAGGTCGTCGATCGGCGGGGACGTGATGCCGATGGCGACGGGCTGGTTGCCAGACAAGGTCAGGCCTTTCCAGAGATGTGGGGTGATCGAATCAACTTTACCAACTGATCGGCGGCTTCCCGAACCGAGGCGTTCACGATCGTCACGTCGAACTCCTTCTCGGCCGCCAGTTCGACGGTCGCGGTCTCCAGCCGCCGCTCCCGCTCCTCCGGCGTCTCGGTGCCGCGGTAGAGGAGACGACGGACCAGCTCGTCCCAGCTCGGCGGGGCCAGGAAGACGAACTGCGCCTCCGGCATCGTCGCGCGGACCTGGCGCGCGCCCTGCAGATCGATCTCCAGCAGGGCCGGCCGACCCGCGGCGAGCTTGTCGAGCACCGGCTGCCGCGGCGTCCCGTAGCGGGCCGCCTTGTGCACCACCGCCCACTCCAGCAACTCGCCGTCGGCGATCATCCGGTCGAACTCGGCGTCCGAGACGAACAGGTAGTGCACGCCGTGCACCTCGTTCGGCCGCGGCTTGCGGGTGGTCGCGGACACCGAGATCCAGATGTCCGGGAACCGTTCGCGGATGTCGGCCGCGACGGTTCCCTTGCCGACCGCCGTCGGGCCGGCCAGCACCGTCAACCGGGCCGGGGTGTCACCAGGGTCCGTGGTCATCGTCACACCAGTGTCCAACGAACCGGTCAGCGTCTGGCTCACTCGGCGAATTCGCGCTCGAGCGCGGCGATCTGGTTCGAGCCGAGGCCGCGCACCCGCCGCGTCTCCGAGATCCCCGCGCGCTCCATGATCTGCTGGGCGCGGACCTTGCCGACGCCCGGGATGCACTGCAGCAGCTGGCTGACCCGCATCTTGCCGATGACGTCGTTCTTCTGCCCCTCGTGGAGCACCTCCGTCGGAGACGCTCCCGAGTGCCGGATCCGGTTCTTGATCTCGGCTCGTTCACGCCGCGCCGCCGCGGCCTTGTCCAGAGCGGCCGCACGCTGCTCCGGCGTCAAAGAAGGAAGTGGCACCGTTTCACCTGTCCCGTTGTATGGCTTCGCAAGGGAACCTAACACGGGTTCAGCCCGTGATTGAGTCGTGGTGGAATCCAGTCGCGGGACAAGCGGGCGATTGGAACGATCAGTTGATCAGTTCAGTGCCGGAAGGTCGACCTTGCAGCTGTCCTTCGCCTGGCTGGTGATGTTCTTGTACGCCGTCATCACGCCGCCGGTCTGCTTGCTCAGTTCGGCCAGCTGGGCGGCGTCCGTACCGGCCTTCTTGGCCTTCTCCGCGAACGTGACGACGACACCCCAGTCGTCCTTCACGTCCTTCGGCGCGGACTCCTGGAGCTTCTTCGCCTCGTCCAGGATCTTCACGTAGTCGACCGGCTTCTGCGGGTCGACGTCGACTGCCTTGGCGGCGTACTTGGCGAGGTCCACGCAGTACGCCTGCTCGTCGGTGCAGGCAGTCAGCACACCGGCGGTTGCGGCCATGGTCGCGAGAACGGCGAGAGAGCGCTTCACGACGTTCACGCTACAGGTAGGCGGGACTACGGGGCGAAACCGCGGCCGGGCACGCGCTGGTGGGACGGAACGGGCAGAGCCGTCCCACCAGGCTGCGCCGGCGGCAGGCCAACGACAGGTCAGCTACCGGAACCCGGCAGGTCGATCTTGCAGGTGTCCTTCGCCTGCTTGGTGATCGCGTCCATCGCCGGCTGGATCTTGGAACCGTCGGACTTGGCCAGCTCCATCAGCTTGTTCGTGTCACCCTTGGCGTCCTGCGCCTTCTCGGCGTAGTCGATGACAGTCTTCCAGTCGTCCTGCAGGTCCTTCGGCGCCGACTTCGACACCTTCTTCGCCTGGTCCAGCATCTTGCCGACCGCGTCGGAGTCCTTGATGTCCAGGTCCTTCGCCGAGTCGACGTAGCCCTTCAGGTCTCCGCAGTAGTCGCCGCCCGAGCAGGCCGTCAGGGCGCCAACACTCATCGTCACAACGGCCGCGAGGGCTGCCAGCTTCCGCATCGTGTTCCTTCACTGTGTCGCGCGGGAAGTCAGTGGCTCCCCGTCCGCCGACACCTTTCCGAACGCCGGGGTCACCGCGAGCTCCGGCACGCCGTGAAGAACGTCGCACCCGCCGACTGGAACCCGGTTGTGATGTAGCGCGTCGCCACCGAAGGAGATGGCCACCGCGTTCGCGGAAACGATCACGACGATCGCCAGCCAGTCCAGCATCGCCAGCTGCTGGTGCAGAACGACCAGCCCGACGAGTGCCGCGAGTACCGGATTCACGCTCATGAACACACCGAAGAACTGCGCCGGGACGCGGCGCAACGTCAACAGATCAACGAGGAACGGCACGGCCGACGACAGCACACCGGCAACCAGCGCGTACGACGCTGCGGCGAACGTCGGTGGGTGATGCAGCAGCACGACCACGCCGATCGGGACGTATGCGAGTCCCGACAACCCTGCCGCTGCGGCCGAACCGGTTGCGCCAGGCAACTCTCGCCCGACCTTCCGGTTCAGCAGGATGTAGAACGCCCAGCACAGCGCGGCGAGCAGACCCAGCCCGATCCCCAGGTAGTCCGTCGTTGCCTGCGGGCGGGCCAGCAGGACGACTGCGGGCGCGGCGACGAGGGCGCAGGCCAGGTCGAGCACGCGCCGCGACCCGAGGAGCGCAACGGCCAGCGGACCCAGGAACTCCAGCGTGACGCCGAGACCCAGGCCGACGCGGTCGATGGCTGTATACAGGGACAGGTTCATCACGGCGAAGACCGCCGCCAGCCCGATGACCAGGCGCCACTGCGGGGCCGTGATCGACCGCAGCCGCGGTCTCCCGATCGCGAGCAGCAGGATCGCCGCGACCCACTGCCGGATCGCCACCACGCCCGCCGGCCCGATCACCGGGAACGCGAGCGCCGCCACCGACGCACCGACCTGCGTCGACAGCCCGCTCCCGAGCATCATCACCACACCGACCAACCGTTCTCGCCTCACGACCACGAGCGTCCGCCCGACGCGGACCCGCGCAAAATGCATCGGGCCGCCGATCTATACGCTGGAGTCATGGATATCCGGCAGCTGCGGTGCCTGGTGGAGATCGTCGACTCGGGTACGTTCACCGACGCCGCGATCGAGCTGGGGATCTCGCAGGCCGCGGTGTCCCGCAACCTGCTGGCCCTCGAACGCGAACTCGGCGTGCGCCTGCTGCACCGAACCAGTCGCTCACTCACCCCGACGACGGCCGGTGTCCGGGTGCTTGCGCGGGCGCGGCACATCCTCGCGGAGATCGACGAGCTCGTGAGTGAGGCGACGAGTGGTCACACGCGTCTGCGGGTCGGCCACGCGTGGTCGGCGTTCGGGAGCCGCACCCGCGAGTTCCAGCGCCGGTGGGCGGCGGAGCATCCCGGCATCGAGCTGCAGCTGATCCGCACCAACACCGCGACCGGCGGGCTCGCCGAGGGCCTGTGCGATCTCGCGGTCGTCCGCAGTCAGTTGGAGCTGCGGCGATTCGGGCACGTGTTGCTGACACAGGAACGGCGGTACTGCGCTCTGCCCGCCGACGACCGGCTGGCTCGCAAACGGGCGCTGACGCTCGATCAGCTGCGGGACCGGACTCTCGTGATCGACCGGCGTACCGGGAGCACCACGGCCGATCTCTGGCCGGAGAGCGCTCGCCCGGTACTCGAGTACACCCAGGACGTCGACGACTGGCTGGCCGCGATCGCGTCCGGGCGGTGCGTCGGCGTGACGCCGCAGGCGACCTCGACGCAGTACCGGCGGGACGGGGTCGTGTACCGCCCGCTGCGGGACGCGCCGCCGGTCGACGTACACCTGATCTGGCATCGCGAGGACCCGCATCCGGCGGCGCGGGCGGCCGTCGACCTGTTGATCGCGCTCTACCGGGAGTCGAGCAGCCCGAACAGCTGACGACGGTCCGCCACTCGCCACAGCACACTGCGGACCTGCTCGATCCCGCCGACCGGCCAGCGATCCAGAAGTCGCCGTACCTCTGGATCCTGAATGTCGGCGGTGAGCGCGCCGATGAAGTCACCCCAGACGACCTTGAACGGCCGGTCGCACATCCGTACGACGCCGAGCTCGACCGGCGTGGTGATCGCGAGCTGGTTGTGCAACTCCCCCACGGCTCGGTACGCGGCGGAGAGCGCTTCCTCACGTTCCTCCCAGCTCTCCGCCCGCAACACCTCGCGGCACAGGGGCCCGATCGACGGACCGCAGGACAGCCGGCCGAAGGCGGTCCCGAACCACTTCGAGTACGGCGCGTACTGCCGCTCCATGAGGAAGCACAACCGCATCAGGTCCTCGACCATACGCGCGCCGATCAACGCCGACCCGAGATCGTCGCCGACGTACCCGGTACCCGAGCACCTCCGACCCACGTCCCAGCAACCCCGCACTGTGCGGCACGTCGACTTCCGGCCCGACAACCTCGCTGTAGAACCTGCGGCACAACTCCAACCCCGAACCCATGCCGACGAAGATCGCATACCCGGCCTTGTTCTGCAGCTCGACAGGACATGTCGGGTTCCTCGGCCCGATCGGGCACGCTGCTGAGCGTGGCGGACACCGACAGTGGACACATACGTACTGTCGAGCCGCAGATCCGCCACGCAGACGCCACGACTCGGCGCGATCCCGGACAATGCAGGCGTTCGGCACACCGGAGTTCGGGGAGCGGGGAGTCGGGACAGGCACTGGTGACTAGGAACAGGCAATACCAGGTCCCGACGCACGACTACCTGTCGTACGACCCCAGATCGGGTTGATCACCACTCACACATCGGCCAGGAGAGCCGGTTGGCCCCTGAGATGGTGGGGCGGGACAGGTTCCGTGGCGCGGTTAGGCGTTAGTACCCCAGCACCGTCCGGTAGGCGTCGTTCGTGCGCGCGGCCGCGTCCTGGAGGGCCGTGGCGTCAGGACCGGCTCCGAGGATTTCCCGGGAGCTGGACGGTACGACGTTGCGCACCGCGGACCCGAAGACCTCGATGAGCCCCTCGGCCGTGCCGCCCTGGGCGCCGAGGCCCGGTGCGAGCAGCGGTCCGTTGATGTCCAGGTTCTCATCGGTGGAACTGATGGTGGCCCCAACAACCGCACCGAAGGAACCGAGGCCGTCCGCGTCGGCGTTCAACGCGCGCAGACCGTCGAGGACCGCGCCGGCGACTGTCGAGCCGTCGGCGGTGCGGGCCGACTGGAACTGCGGGCCCTCCGGGTTCGAGGTGAGCGCGAGGACGAACAACCCCGCCCCCGCCTCCCGGGCCTCGTCGATCGCAGGCTGCAGCGACCCGAATCCGAGGTACGGGCTGACCGTCAGCGCGTCACACGCCAGCGGCCCCTTCTCGGCCAGGTACGCCGACGCGTAGCCGGCCATCGTCGAACCGATGTCACCGCGTTTCGCGTCGATGATCACCAGCGCCCCGGCCTCCCGCAGCCGGATCGTCGCCTGCTCCAGCACGGCGATCCCGGCCGACCCGAAGCGCTCGAAGAACGCGGACTGCGGCTTGAACACCGCGACCCGGTCGGCGAGCGCGTCCACGACGCCGTACGTGAACGAGGCCAGGCCCTCCGCGGTGTCGGGCAGACCCCAGGCGTCGAGCAGGTGTGCATGCGGGTCGATGCCGACGCACAACGGCCCGCGCGTGTCCATCGCTGCCCGCAACCGGGTCCCGAACGGTTTGCTCCGCATGTCGCTCCCGAAGGTCTCGTTGCTCAAGGCAATCTCCTGTTGATCTGCCGGATCAGCCCCGGCCCGCGATAAATCAATCCTGTGTACACCTGGACGAGGCTCGCGCCCGCGTCGAAGAGCCGGGCCGCGTCCGACGGTTCCACGATCCCCCCGACTCCGATCACGGGGAGCGCTCCCCCGGTTTCCGCGTGGATGTGCGCGACGACCTTCGCCGACATCTCGGCCAGCGGCCGCCCGGACAAGCCGCCGGTCTCACCCGCCAGCGGATGCCCGGAGACTCCCGCCCGGTCGATCGTCGTGTTGGTGGCGATGATCCCGGCGACACCGGTGCCGGTGCAGACCTGGAGGAGCTCGTCGATCGCCGACGTGGTCAGGTCCGGCGCGATCTTCACCAGGATCGGCTTCGGCGCCAACCCGGCGACGGTCAACGAGGCAGCCTCGGCGTGCAGCGCGGTCAGCAACTCGCGGAGGTGGCCGGTGTCCTGGAGAGAGCGCAATCCCGGGGTGTTCGGCGAGGAGACGTTGACCGCGAAGTAGTCGCCGTACCGGTAGAGGCGGCGCAGTGAGGTCACATAGTCCTCGACCGCCTCCTCCAGTGGTGTCACCTTCGACTTCCCGATCGAGATGCCGAGCGGGTAACCCAGGTCGCCGTACGCCGCCAATCGCGCGGCCAACGCCTCGCTGCCGAGGTTGTTGAAGCCCATTCGGTTGATGACCGCCTCGTGCTCGACGAGGCGGAACAACCGAGGCTTCTCGTTGCCCGGTTGCGGATGCGCCGTCACGGTGCCGACCTCGACGAATCCGAACCCGATCGCGGGCCATGCGCGCAGGGCGATCCCGTTCTTGTCCATGCCGGCCGCCAGGCCCACCGGTGACGGGAACCGGATCCCGAAGACCGTACGAGCCGAGGCCGAGTGGCCGCGACGAGCCGGGACGCCGAACAGGCGGGACCCGGCAGCGGCGGCGCCCGGTATGCGCCCCAGGAGGCGCATACCGTTCAGCGTCTGCTCGTGGGCGACCTCCGCGTCACCGCGACCCAGCCGGTACAGGACCGGCCGGACCACTCGCCTATACACCGCGGATCCTCGGCACCCAGTCCTGCAGCGACCGGACGCCGATGTCGCCGGCGCGCTGCGCCTCGATCCCCTGGACCGCGGCCGCGAGCCCCTGCACGGTGGTGATGCACGGGATGTTCCGCGCCACCGCCGCGCTGCGGATCTCGTACCCGTCGATCCGCGGCGAACCGCCCTGGGTGATCCCGATCGGCGTGTTGACGATCAGGTTCAGCTCGCCGTCCTGGACCATCTGGACGATCGTCGGCTCACCGTTCGGGCCGGGGCCCTGGCTGCTCTTGCGGACCGTGACCGCCTCGACGCCGTTGCGCCGCAGGACGTCGGCCGTGCCTTCGGTCGCGTAGATCTGGAAGCCGAGATCTGCCAGCCGCTTGACCGGGAAGATCATGTGCCGCTTGTCCCGGTTCGCGACCGACACGAACACCTTGCCGTTGATCGGCAGCGGCTGCGACGCCCCCGCCTGCGACTTGGCGAAGGCCGTACCGAACGTGTCGTCGATGCCCATCACTTCGCCGGTGGACTTCATCTCCGGCCCGAGCACGGTGTCGACCGACGAACCGTCGATGGTCCGGAACCGGTTGAACGGCATCACTGCCTCCTTGACCGCGATCGGCGTCGTCGGCGGCAGCGTCCCGCCGTCCCCGATAGCCGGCAGCAGACCCTCGCTCCGCAGCTCAGAAATGGTTGCCCCGAGCATCACCCGGGCCGCGGCCTTGGCCAGCGGTGTCGCGGTCGCCTTCGACACGAACGGCACCGTCCGGGAAGCCCGCGGGTTCGCCTCCAGCACGTAGAGGACGTCACCGGCGAGCGCGTACTGGACGTTCAGCAGGCCCCGTACGCCGACTCCGCGCGCGATCGCCTCGGTCGAGCGACGGATGTTCTCGATGTCCGCGTTCCCGAGCGTGATCGGCGGCAGCGCACAGGACGAGTCGCCGGAGTGCACGCCGGCCTCCTCGATGTGCTCCATCACGCCGCCGAGGAACAGTTCCTCGCCGTCGAACAGCCCGTCGACGTCGATCTCGACCGCGTCGTCGAGGAACCGGTCGATCAGCACCGGGTGCTCCCACGAGCCCGAGCCGGCGCTCAGCCGGTCCAGCGCCGCGGTCAGCTCGGCCGAACTGTAGACGATCTCCATCCCGCGACCGCCCAGCACGTACGACGGCCGGACGAGCACCGGGAACCCGATCTCCTCGGCGACGGCGTGGGCCGCCTCGGCCGACATCGCCGTACCGTGCTTCGGCGCCGGCAGCTTCGCATCCGCGAGCACCTTGCCGAACGCGCCGCGCTCCTCCGCCAGGTGGATCGCCTCGGGCGAGGTCCCGACGATCGGGACGCCGGCGTCCGCGAGGCGCTGCGCCAGCCCGAGCGGCGTCTGGCCGCCGAGCTGGACGATCACGCCGGCGACCGGTCCGGCCTGCAACTCGGCGTACACGATCTCGAGCACGTCCTCGCAGGTGAGCGGCTCGAAGTACAGCCGGTCGGAGGTGTCGTAGTCGGTCGAGACCGTCTCCGGGTTGCAGTTCACCATCACCGTGCAGTAGCCGGCCTCGCGCAGCGCCATCGACGCGTGCACGCAGGAGTAGTCGAACTCGATCCCCTGGCCGATCCGGTTCGGCCCGGAGCCGAGGATCAGGACGGCGGGGGTGTCACGCGGTGCGACTTCGGTCTCCTCGTCGTACGACGAGTAGTGGTACGGCGTCTCGGCCTTGAACTCGGCCGCACAGGTGTCGACCGTCTTGTAGACCGGCCGGATCCCGAGCGCCTGCCGGACACCGCGGACGACGTCCTCGGTCAGGCCGCGGATCTCGGCGAGCTGCAGGTCGGAGAACCCGTGCCGCTTGGCCAGCTTGATGACGTCGGGCGTCAGCCGCGGCGCGACCGCAACCTGGAGAGCGGTCTCGTGGATCAGGTACAACTGGTCCACGAACCACGGGTCGATCTTGGTCGCGTCGAAGATCTGCTCCGGCGTGGCACCGGCCCGGATCGCGTCCATGACGATCCGCAGCCGGCCGTCCTGCGGCGTCCTGATTGCCTCCAGCAACGGCTCCAGCTCGCTGGCGGGCTGCCCGGCCCAGGAGAACCGGGCCTCCGGCTTCTCCAGCGACCGCAGCGCCTTCTGCAGCGCCTCGGTGTAGTTCCGGCCGATCGCCATCGCCTCGCCGACGCTCTTCATGTGCGTGGTCAGCGTGGCGTCCGCGGCCGGGAACTTCTCGAACGCGAACCGCGGCACCTTCACCACCACGTAGTCCAGCGTCGGCTCGAAGCTGGCCGGCGTCTGCCGGGTGATGTCGTTCGGGATCTCGTCCAGCGTGTAGCCGATGGCGACCTTGGCGGCGATCTTCGCGATCGGGAAGCCGGTCGCCTTCGACGCCAGCGCCGACGAGCGGGACACCCGTGGGTTCATCTCGATGACGATCAGGCGACCGTCGTCGGGGTTGACCGCGAACTGGATGTTGCAGCCGCCGGTGTCGACGCCGACCTCACGGATGATGCCGATCGCGAGGTCCCGCATCACCTGGTACTCGCGGTCGGTCAGCGTCATCGCCGGCGCGACCGTGACCGAGTCGCCGGTGTGCACGCCCATCGGGTCGACGTTCTCGATCGAGCAGATGATCACGACGTTGTCGGCCTTGTCGCGCATCACCTCCAGCTCGTACTCCTTCCAGCCGAGGATCGATTCCTCGATCAGCACCTCGGTGGTCGGGCTGGCCTGCAGTCCGGCGCCGGCGATCCGGCGCAGGTCCGCCTCGTCGTAGGCCATCCCGGAGCCGACGCCGCCCATCGTGAACGACGGCCGCACCACCAGCGGGTAGCCGAGCTCGGCGGCCGCACCCATCACATCGTCGAGCGTGTGGCAGATCCGGGAACGCGCTGTTTCCGCACCCAGCTTCTCGACGATCTGCTTGAACGACTCCCGGTTCTCGCCGCGCTGGATCGCGTCGACGGACGCGCCGATCAGCTCGACGCCGTACTTCTCCAGTACGCCGTTGTCGTGCAGGGCGATCGCCGCGTTCAGCGCGGTCTGCCCGCCGAGGGTGGCGAGCAGCGCGTTCGGGCGCTCCTTCTCGATCACCTTCTCGACGTACTCCGGGGTGATCGGCTCGACGTACGTGGCGTCGGCGAACTCCGGGTCGGTCATGATCGTGGCCGGGTTGGAGTTCACCAGGACGACCCGGAACCCCTCCTCCTTCAGCACCCGGCAGGCCTGGGTCCCGGAGTAGTCGAACTCGCAGGCCTGGCCGATCACGATCGGTCCGGATCCGATCACCAGGACCGAATCGATGTCTGTCCTGCGCGGCATCAGTTCCGCCCTTCCATGAGCTCTACGAACCGGTCGAAGAGGTACGCCGAGTCGTGCGGACCGGCCGCCGCCTCCGGGTGGTACTGGACCGAGAAGGCCAGCACGCGGCCGTCCTTGCCGGTCAGCTTGAGTCCTTCGACGACGTTGTCGTTGAGCGAGACGTGGCTGACTTCCGCCGTTCCGTACGGCGTCTCCACCGTCTCCCCGATCGGCGCGTCCACCGCGAACCCGTGGTTCTGCGCGGTGATCTCGACCTTGCCGGTGGCCCGGTCGAGCACCGGCTGGTTGATCCCGCGGTGCCCGTACTTGAGCTTGAACGTGCCCAGTCCGAGCGCCCGTCCGAACACCTGGTTGCCGAAGCAGATCCCGAAGTACGGCTTCCCCCGCTGCAGCAGTTCCTTCAGCAGCGTGGTCGGGTGCTCGGTGGTCTCCGGGTCGCCCGGGCCGTTGCTCATGAAGATGCCGTCCGGGTTCACCGCGAGGATCTCGTCCAAAGAGGTGTTCGCAGGCATCACGTGGACCTCGATGCCGCGCTCGGACATCCGCTTCGGCGTCATCGTCTTGATCCCGAGGTCGAGCGCGACCACCGTGAAGCGCTTCTCCCCCTCGGCCGGTACGACGTACGGCAGATGCGTCGTCACCTCCGACGCGAGGTCGGCGCCGACCATCGGCGGCTGCTCGAGGACCTTCTGGAGCAGCTCGGCGGGGTCCAGGATCTCGGTGGAGATCCCGGCGCGCATCGCGCCACGCTCCCGCAGGTGCCGGGTCAGCGCGCGGGTGTCGATCCCGGAGATCCCGACGATCTGCTGACCCTTCAGCTGGTCGTCGAGCGATCGCTTCGCGCGCCAGTTCGACGGGATCCGGGCCGGGTCGCGGACGACGTACCCCGCGACCCAGATCTTCTGCGACTCGTCGTCCTCGTCGTTGATCCCGGTGTTGCCGATGTGCGGCGCGGTCTGGGTGACGATCTGCCGGTGGTACGACGGGTCGGTCAGTGTCTCCTGGTAACCGGTCATCCCGGTGGTGAACACCGCCTCGCCGAACGTGGATCCGGTCGCGCCGTACGACGTACCGGCGAACGACCGGCCGTCCTCGAGAACGAGCAGTGCCGATTGATGGGCCGGCTGGCTCATTGTGCTCCGATCAAGGTCGAGATGGATGCGGTCAGGGCGGCGGTGTCGGCCTTACGACGCGGACGGAACCCGGTGTCGAGCTCACGGCCGTCGTGGGTCCAGGTGACCACGACCAGGCCGGACTTCTCCGCGGTCACCTTGCCGGCGATCCCACGGTCGGTCCGGACCCCGGTCAGGTGGTCCGCGGGGATGAAGACATCCGCCGCGCCCTGCCGGTGGAAGATCAGGCCGGCCTCACTGACGGCCAGGTCCGCGGTGGCGCGGACGCCCAGTTCGTGCACGGCGATCCGGTCCATCCAGTCGCCTGCGCTCGTCGTCGCGACGTAAACACCCTCCACGCCGCGGGTCGTCTCTTCTGGCGCCGTGGGCAGGGGCGCCAGGTCGGCCTGCCGGGCCTGGCGGTTCCGCCAGCCCCGGTACATGCCGAAGTAGCCCGCTGCCAGTACCAGCAGCGTGCCGAGAATGCCGAGGAACGCCCTCACCGGGTGAGCTCACCGTCCAGGACGGTCGGCGTACCGCGCAGGAACGTCGCGACCACCTTGCCGGGCAGCGTCATCCCGTCGAACGGCGTGTTCCGCGACAGCGACACCGACTCGTCCGGTACGACGGTCCGCTCGACCCTGGGGTCGTAGAGGACGACGTTCGCCGGCGCACCGGCCTCCAGCGGGCGGCCGTGCTCGGCGGCCTGACCGATCGCGGCCGGCCGGTAGCTCATCCGGTCCGCGACGTCGGCCCAGGTCAGCAGCTTCGTGTCGATCATCGCCTGCTGGACCACCGAGAGAGCTGTCTCCAGGCCGGTCATCCCGAACGCGGCAGCGCTCCACTCGCAGTCCTTGTCCTCGACCGGGTGCGGCGCGTGATCGGTGGCGACGATGTCGATCGTGCCGTCGGCCAGGCCCTCGCGGACCGCCTCGACATCCTCCTTGGTGCGCAGCGGCGGGTTCACCTTGTAGACCGGGTTGTAGGACGCGGCGAGCTCCTCGGTCAGCAGCAGGTGGTGCGGGGTGACCTCAGCGGTCACCTCGAGCCCGCGGCGCTTCGCCGCGCGGACGATCTCCACCGAGCCCTTCGTGGACAGGTGGCAGACGTGCAGCTTCGACCCGACGTGCGCGTTCAGCAGGATGTCGCGGGCGATGATCGCCTCCTCGGCGACACTCGGCCAGCCGGTCAGGCCGAGAACGCCGGAGAGCGCCCCCTCGTTCATCTGCGCGCCCTGCGTGAGCCGCGGTTCCTGTGCGTGCTGAGCGATCACACCGTTGAACGCCTTCACGTACTCGAGCGCGCGGCGCATCAGCGCGGCGTCCCAGACACAGTCGCCGTCGTCGGAGAACACCCGGACCCGGGCCGCGGAGTCCGCCATCGCGCCGAGCTCCGCGAGCTGCGTGCCCTTCCGTCCGACCGTGACCGCGCCGATCGGGTACACGTCGGCGTACCCGGCGTCGCGGCCGAGGCGCCAGACCTGCTCGACCACACCGGCGGTGTCGGCGACCGGGTCGGTGTTGGCCATCGCGAAGACCGCGGTGAAGCCGCCCTTCGCGGCCGCGCGGGTGCCGGTGAACACCGTCTCGGCGTCCTCCCGGCCGGGCTCGCGCAGGTGCGTGTGCAGGTCCACGAGACCCGGCAGCGCGACCAGCCCGTGCGCATCGATCGTCTGCGCGTCGGCGGGCGCGTCGAGACCGGAGCCGATGGCAACGATCTCGCCGTTGTCGATCAGCAGGTCCGCTTGGTCACCGCCAACGATCCGTGCGCCGGTGATCAGGTATGCGGTCATGCCGTTTGCTCCTCGGTCTCGTTGCTTCCAGATAGCAGCAGGTACAGGACGGCCATCCGGATCGCCACGCCGTTGGTGACCTGCTCGACGATCACGGAGCGGGTGGAGTCGGCGACTTCGGCGCTGATCTCCATCCCGCGGTTCATCGGCCCGGGGTGCAGCACGATCGCCTCGTCCGGCAGTTGCGCCATCCGGTTCTTGTCCAGGCCGTAGCGGCGCGTGTACTCGCGGGCGCTCGGGAAGAACGCGTCGTTCATCCGCTCCCGTTGCACCCGCAGCATCATCACCGCATCGCTCTTCGGCAGCACAGCGTCGAAGTCGTACGACGTGGCGCACGGCCACCTGCTCATGTCGACGGGCACCAGCGTCGGCGGCGCGACCACGGTGACCTCGGCGCCGAGGGTCGAGAGCAGCAGCACGTTCGACCGCGCGACCCGCGAGTGCAGGACGTCGCCGACGATCGTGATCCGGCGGCCCTCCAGCGAGCCGAGGTGCCGGCGCATCGTGAACGCGTCGAGCAACGCCTGCGTCGGGTGCTCGTGCGTGCCGTCGCCGGCGTTGACCACCGACCCGGTCATCCAGCCCGACTTCGCCAGCAGGTGCGGCGCACCGGACGATCCGTGCCGGCAGACGACGCCGTCGGCACCCATCGCCTGGAGGGTCAGCGCGGTGTCCTTCAGGCTCTCGCCCTTGCTCAGGCTCGAGCCCTTCGCGGAGAAGTTGATGACGTCCGCGGACAGCCGCTTGGCGGCCGCCTCGAACGAGATCCGCGTCCGAGTGGAGTCCTCGAAGAACAGGTTCACCACGGTCCGCCCGCGCAGCGCGGGCAGCTTCTTGATCGGGCGGTCGGCCAGCGACCGCATCTCCTCGGCGGTGTCGAGGATCAGCTGCGCCTCGTCGCGGCTCAGGTCCGCGGCGCTCAGCAGGTGCTTCATGCCTTCACCCCAGTCGGCGCCTTGTCGGCGATCAGTACGGCGTCCTCGCCGTCGAACTCGGTCAGGTGCACGGTGACCCGCTCGACCAGGGAGGTCGGCAGGTTCTTGCCCACGTAGTCGGCGCGGATCGGCAGCTCGCGGTGGCCGCGGTCGACCAGGACGGCCAGCTGGACGGCGCGCGGGCGGCCGATGTCGCCGAGCGCGTCGAGGGCCGCGCGGATCGTCCGGCCGGAGAACAGCACGTCGTCGACGAGCACGACGACCTTGCCGTCGACACCGTCTGCCGGGATGTCGGTGTGTTCGAGGCCGCGCGGTGGTTTGAGACCGATGTCGTCGCGGTACATGGTCACATCGAGTGATCCCGTGGGCACGCTCTGCCCCTCAACGGCCTGGATCCGGGCCGAGACGCGTTGCGCGAGCGGGACTCCACGGCTGGGGATGCCGAGCAGGACGACCGGGTCGGCGCCGCGGTTCCGCTCGAGGATCTCGTGGGCGATCCGGGTCAGTGCCCGGGAAATGTCGGAAGCGTCGAGGACCTCGCGGCTGCTGCGTTTCGGCGGCTGCGAAATCTCGGGGTGCTCTGCACTCTGGGCAGGGCTCATCGCTACCGTTCCTCCTTTCCCGCCTCTCTGGACGGGTCTTTAAAGGACGTTCGGACCGCTTGACATGGTATCGGATGTGACACGCCGTCTTGACGCTGGCCTCCGGCCCAGAATATTGTTACTCTGTGTAATCGAGGGGGGTTTCACTATCGGGCCCGTTCCCTGCGGGGCCGGACATGACGAAACTAGTCGGAGGGAAGAACCAGCGTGCCGAGCGAATACGCGAAGACACTGGGTGGCAAGCTACGTGCCATCCGCCAGCAGCAAGGTTTGTCGCTGCATGGCGTGGAAGAGAAGTCCAAGGGTCGCTGGAAGGCGGTTGTCGTCGGCTCGTACGAGCGCGGCGATCGAGCCGTCACGGTCCAGAAGCTCGCGGAGCTCGCCGATTTCTACGGCGTGCCGATCCGTGAGCTGCTCCCTGGGTCCGCCAGCGCGGCTGCCGCGGCTGCCGCTCCTCCCCGGTTGATCCTCGACCTGGAGGCCCTGCAACACCTCGACGCGAGCGAGGCCGGTCCGCTGACGCGGTACGCGGCCACGATCCAGGCTCAGCGTGGGGACTACAACGGAAAGGTGCTGTCGATCCGTCAGGACGACATGCGGACGCTCGCGGTGATCTACGACGAATCGCCGACGACGCTGACCGAGCGCTTCATCTCCTGGGGTGTACTGAACCCGGAGGCGAAGGGTGACGTCGAGGAAACGTCCGAGGCCGCCGGCGCCTGACGCCTGAGAAGGCAGCAATCTGGCGAAGGCACCAGACGGTCGGGGCTTGTAGCAGCTGGCCCGCGGCCGCCCGCCTTCCTCAGCAGACGGAACAGAGCACTACCAACGCAGTGCAACGCAGGACAACGCAGCACCAAGCGGCAGGTGCCACCTCACCGGCCGCACACGGGGACGCAACGGCGGCCCGGGACCGTACCGAGACGGTCACCGGGCCTGAGAGAGGGCTCGCCCCCCTCACTTCCCAGCAGCGATTCAGACGCCCAGCGTGGGCTTCAGCTGCAGCAGTCTGGCCAGCAGGCCGTTGACGAACGTCGGGGACTCGTCGGTCGACAGGTCCCGCGCCAGCGCGACCGCCTCGCTCACCGCGACCACGTCCGGCACCTGGTCGTCGAACAGCAGCTCGTAGGTGCCGATCCGCAGGATGTTCCGGTCGACGGCCGGCATCCGGTCCAGCGTCCAGCCGACCGAGTGGGTCTCGAGCAGGTCGTCGATCTGCTCGCTGTGTTTCGCGACCCCTTCGACCAGCGCCACGGTGAACTCGTTCACCGGCGGATCGTTGTCGGCCACCCGGTCAGCCAGGGTGCCGCCGACCGGCAACCCCCTGACCTCCGACTCGAACAGCACGTCGAGGGCGCGCTTGCGGGCCTTGCTCCGGGCAGACATCTTCTGTTGTCGACTTTCCCTAGAGGTTGCGCTGCTCAGGAGGTGACGCGGCCGAGGTAGTCCCCGGTGCGGGTGTCGACCTTGACCTTCTCGCCGGTGGTCAGGAAGAGCGGGACCTGGATGTCGTAGCCGGTCTCCAGCTTGGCCGGCTTGGTGCCGCCGCTGGAGCGGTCGCCCTGCAGACCCGGCTCGGTGTACTCGACCGTGAGCTCGACCGAGGCCGGGAGCTCGACGTACAGCGGAAGCTCGTCGTGCACCGCGACGATGGCGTCCTGGTTCTCCAGCAGGAAGTGCACCGCGTCGCCGACCACCTCGGGCGTCAGCTGCAGCTGGTCGTAGGTGCTCTTGTCCATGAAGACGTACGACGTGCCGTCGTTGTACAGGTACGTCATGTCACGCTTGTCGACCGTGGCCACGTCGACCTTGACGTCGGCGTTGAACGTCTTGTCGACCACCTTGCCGGACAGCACGTTCTTCAGCTTGGTCCGGACGATGGCGCCGCCCTTGCCCGGCTTGTGATGCTGGAACCACACGACGGACCACAGCTGTCCGTCCAGGTCGAGCACCATGCCGTTCTTGAGGTCGTTCGTCGATGCCACGCGGGTATGCCCTTCGAAATCGATCAGCGGTAACGACAAATTGTAGCGGTGACTACCGCATTCCTCCGATTCGTGCGTTCGGCCGGACCCCGGGGGCCGTACGCTGGAGCTCCGGATCGTCCATCGAGGTGCCAGGAGGCCGGCTGATGACGGGGTTCGTGATCTTCGTCGTGGTGATGATCGTGGTCGGCCTGATCAACAAAGCCAAGCAGCAGTCCGGCGGCGGCAACGCCAAGCAGAACGCCCGGATGCAGGCGCTGATCGAGCGGATCCAGGCCCAGCAGGGCGGCAACCAGCCGGTCCAGTTCCAGGGCCAGTTCACTCAGGCCGCCGGGCCGGGTGGACCACCTCCGGCGCCGATACCAGGGCAGATGCAGACCGGGAGCGCGCAGGGCAGTCAGCAGGCCGCGGCCGTTCTTCAGCAACTCCTGCAGAACGGGCGGCAGCCACGACACATGGGCGAGCGGAACTCCCCCGGCCAGGCGGCACAGCAGCCCGCCTTCGGTACGCCGTACCAGCCGCCGGCGCAGTTCCAGCCCTCGCAGCATCCGGTGCAGTACAACCCGGGGCCGTACCAGCCGCCGGCGCATCGCCCGCAGCAGAACAACCTGCCGTCGACGAAGCAGGACCTGGACACCAGGGTGCGGGACCTGATGAACGCGGGCAACGAGGTCGGCGCGATCCGGTTGCTGAGTGACGAGCGTGAGATGGGGATCCTCGAGGCGCAGAAGTACGCTCGCACCTTGGTCGCGCCGCCGGCCGCTCAGCAGAGTGCCGACGTACCGGATGAGCCTGATGAGGAGCGGTACGTCGGTTCGGCGGCGTTCGCGGAGTCGATCTTCAACGTCAACGACCGTGACGAGAACGTGTGGGCCAGCGGCTGGGTCGACGTACCTGAGCCGGAGGATCGCTCCGACATCGAGGAGCTGTGGCAGACCGTCAGCAACCCGCCGCGGGCTACTCCTCCCACGTCACAGTGATGTAGCTGCGCGTCCGCCAGTGCCGAGTCACTGCTGGCACCCGTCATGACTGATCCCGCTTGTCCCCGAGCGACTCCAGCAGGGTCCGCAGCAGACCTGCCAGCTGCTCGCGTTCAGCCGCCGACAGTCCGGCGAGTAGCTGCGACTCGGTGTCGACATGCGTCGGCAGCACCTTGTCGATCAGCTCGAGGCCCTCGGGCGTCAGGGTCACCAGCACACCACGGCGGTCGGTCTCACTCGGCGCACGCGTCACCAGTCCGCGAGCCTCCAGCCGATCCAGCCGCTGACTGATCGCTCCCGACGTGACCATCGACGAGTGCATCAACCCGGCCGGCGTCAGACTGTGCTCGGCGTTGCTGCGCCGCAGGGTCGCCAGTACGTCGAACGACGCGCGGTCCAGGTCGTGCTTGCTGAAGTTCCGCCGCAGCTCGGCGTCGAACAGCGCTCCGAGGCGGCTCATCCGCCCGATGATGCCCATCGGCGACGGATCCAGGTCCGGCCGCCGCACACGCCACTGCTCGAGCACCAGGTCGACGTGATCTGCCATCCACTCAGCCTAGCGCCAGATCGCTTAGCGCTGAGGGACTTGTAAGTTCCTTAGCGCTGAGATACTTTATCTTAGTGCTAAGCAATCGACGCTCCACCATCCTCCTGACCACGGCCATCGCGCCGATGCTCTGGGGCACGACCTACGTGGTGACCACCGAGTTCCTCCCGCCCCACCGCCCCCTGCTGGCCGCACTCTTGCGTGCGCTGCCGGCCGGCCTCCTGCTCGTCGCGGTCACCCGTGTCCTGCCGCGCGGCAGGTGGTGGTGGCGCTCGCTGCTCCTCGGCACGCTCAACATCGGCGCCTTCAACGCGTTCTTGTTCGTCGGTGCGTACCGGCTGCCAGGTGGCGTGGCCGCGACCGTCGGAGCGATCCAGCCGCTACTGGTCGCTTTGCTATCAGCTGGTCTGCTGCGCCAGCGCCTGTCAGTGCGCACCGTTATCACTGCGCTGGCCGGCGTGCTCGGCGTCGGTCTGCTCGTGCTGCGGGCTACCGCACGACTCGACATGTGGGGCGTACTCGCAGCCGCCGGCGCTGCGGTCGTCATGGCATTCGGCGTCGTACTCAGCAAGCGCTGGACGTCACCTGCTCCCCTGCTGGCCACTACTGGTTGGCAGCTCGTCGCCGGCGGACTGGTGCTCCTACCAGTGGCCTTCCTGGTCGAGGGCGCTTTCCCCGCCTTCACACTGCGGAACCTCGCTGGCTACGCGTACTTGGCGCTGTTCGGCTCGGCAGTCGCCTATGCACTCTGGTTCCGCGGACTCCGGGAACTCATTCCGACCGAGGTCACGTTCCTAGGACTGCTGAGCCCCGTAGTAGCCACCACTGTGGGCTGGCTGGTCCTAGCTCAGCACCTCACCGCACTGCAGGCAGTCGGCGGTCTCATCGTGCTGGCAGCCCTTGCGTTTGCACAGGTACGACCGGCAGCTCAGCGCCTAGATCAGTCCCTCGCGCAGCGCATACGCGACGGCGTGGGAGCGGTTCCTGAGCTGCAGACGGCTGGTGACGTCGTGGAGGACGTTCTTGACCGTGCGCTCAGAGTAGGACAGCTCCCGGGCGATCTCCTGTGTGTCCTTGCCGTCGGCGACAAGTCGCAGTACCTGGGTCTCCCGGTCGGACAGACCGGGGCGGGACAGTCCTCGCGGTGCCAGTACCTGCCGCTGCATCCGCGACACTTGACCGAGCAGCCGCCCCAGCAGGTCCGGAGGCAGACTGCCATCACCCGCGGCGGCGGCCTGCACCAGGTGCACAATCCGGTCACCGGTCGCTTCGGTACGCCGTAGTACACCGGAGACCCCCAGCTCGACCGCTGTCATCAGCGCCTCGTCGTCGATCGCGCTGCCGATCAGCACGGTCCGGCAGCCCCGCTGTGTCGCGGCGCGCAGTACCTGAACAGCACCGGCGTCCAGCGAGTCGACGGCGACCAACGCGACCACTGGCGGTGCAATGCGCTGGTCGGCCGACTGCGCGGGTCGCTGCGCCGCCAGGTCGGCGTCACCGATCAGGCTGATCTCCGGGCACTGCCGCAGCGTGTGCACCAGCCCGAACTGCGACAGCGGGTCGAGTGCCTTGACCCAGACCGGAATGCGGTGCTGCTCACCGAGCGGTTCCCCCACTTGTTGTGTCGTCACAACCATCTGATGCCCGAAAGGGCAGATTGGTTATGAATCCAGGGTGGTGAGCGCGCGGAGCGCGAGCCGGTACGAGTCGAGTCCGAAGCCGGCGATGGTCCCGGTCGCCACCCCGGCGACCACACTGGTGTGCCGGAACTCCTCACGGGTGGCCGGATTGGTCAGGTGGATCTCGATCAGCGGAGCGGTCCGCTGCGCGATCGCGTCCCGCAACGCGTACGAGTAATGGGTGAACGCGGCCGGGTTCAGTACGACGGGAATCCGGCCGTCCGCGGCCTCGTGCAGCCAGCCGACCAACTCGGCCTCGTCGTCGGTCTGCCGTACGTCGACCTCGAACCCGAGCTCGGCGCCCGTCTTCTCACACACCCCGACCAGCTCGGCGAACGTCGTCGTACCGTACTTCTCCGGCTCCCGCGACCCCAGCCGCCCGAGGTTCGGCCCGTTCAGCACCAGCACCCGCCTGCTCACATCCGTCACAGCCTTCACCCTAGCGGCAGGCCGTCGAAGGCGATCTCGGCCTCGGTCACCGCGTCCAGGTAGCGGTCGGCGGCCCGCTGCCCGGCCTCGATGGCTTCCCAGTTGCGGCGGGACAGCACCCGCTGGACCGACACCGCCTGGGCGGCAAGGAGCTCGCCCGCGAGATCGCCTCCGAGGGCGGTCGCGAGGGCGTGCTGGTCGTCGTCCATGAACTGGTGCAGCCGGGTCGTGAGGGCGGGGGTACTGAAGACGAGCTTGTAGTAGGCGAGGACCTGCGGATGGTCGTTCAGGCCCGTCACCGGGTCGCGGGCGGTGAGACCGGCCATGAAGTGCTCTCGAAGCGCCTGGACCGGCGGGACCCCGGCGGCCGCGACCACCCGGGCGGACTCGTGCCGATGGTCGGCGATCCGGTGCAGGACGAGGTCCTGCTTGGTCGGGAAGTACTTGAACAACGTCGGTTTGGAGACGTTCGCCGCCTCGGCGATGTCGGTCACCGACACCTCGTCGAAGCCGCGCTTCAGGAACAGCGCGATCGCCGCCTCGGACAGGGCGTCGTGCGTCTGCTGCTTCTTGCGTTCGCGGAGTCCGGTCACAGGATCATGTTAACCTAGGCAAAAGATTGACCGAGTTAATCTTTTGTGGAGGGTGGATGAGGGACCTCGACGAGGAACGCGCGTACGCCGATCGTTGCCGGGAGGCGCTACGACGGATGGTCGCGGGCGCGCGGGAGAACGTGGTCGTCGGCGAGGACACCTGGGGCGACCGGTACACCGCCGAGCGGCTGGGCTTCTACCTCAAGACGCTGGCGCGCGACATGGGTGAGGAGGGCGACAACCCGCCGTTCTTCGGCCTGATCGCGTACGGCGACTCGGACCCGGCGGCCGGCGAGCACCGCCGCCAGACGTACTACCTCGGCCGCCGGCACATCTCGGACGCGATCGGCCGCCCGCCGATGGTGATCGACTGGCGCGCGCCGGTGTCGGCCACGTTCTACCAGGCATCCGCCGTCGAGCCGCGCGGGATCGACACCCGCCGCCGCTTCGGCTGGTCAGGGAATCGGCTCACGAGCTTCGAGGACGAGCATCTCCAGACGGGTCTCGGTGACGGTTCTGGTGACTCGGGCAGCGAGCTCGTACGGCGGGAGATCGAGCGTGCCCGCGTGGGTCCGATGCGGGACATCGTCGCCACGATCCAGCCCGAGCAGGACACGCTTGTGCGGACCAGCCTCGACGTCTCGGTGTGCATCCAGGGCGCACCGGGGACCGGCAAGACCGCGGTCGGCCTGCACCGCGCCGCCTACCTGCTGTATGCGCACCGGTCGCGGCTCGAACGCAACGGTGTCCTCGTCCTCGGACCGAACCGGGCGTTCCTGCACTACATCTCCGCCGTACTCCCGACCCTCGGTGAAGTGGACGTTGAGCAGACCACGATCGAGCAACTGCTGGATCGCGAGGTGCGTGCGGTCGACGACCCGGTGGCGGCCGCGATCAAGCACGACGTACGGATGGCCGAGATTCTCCGGAGAGCGGTCTACGGGCGGATCGGGCGGCCGGCACAGGCGGTCGTGGTGCGGGACGAGTCGTACAAGTGGCGGGTCAATCAGCACGAGTTCGCGGAGATGGTGATCGAGGCCGAGGCCGATGCGACGACGTACCTGACCGGTCGCGAGCGGGTGATCGCACGGCTCGTCGCCGCGGTGCAACGTCAGGCCGAGGCGCGCGGGCAGAACTGCAACGGCGTCTGGCTACGGCGGATGGAGCGGGCCGTGACGCCGTACGTCGAGGAAGTATGGCCGGCGTTGAAGGCGGACGAGGTGCTGGCCGAGTATCTGAGCGATCCCGGTCAGGTGGGCCTCCTGACGGCGGACGAACAGCGAGCCATCGCCTGGTCGCGGCCGCGCAAGGCGAAGAGCGCGCGCTGGACGGCCGCGGACGCCGTACTGCTCGACGAGGTGAGCGCGTTGCTGGAGCGCTCTCCGACGTACGGCCACGTGATCGTGGACGAGGCTCAGGACCTCTCCCCCATGCAGTGCCGGGCGATCGCGCGGCGGAGCGAGCACACCTCGATCACGGTGCTCGGCGATCTTGCGCAGGGTACGACGGCTTGGGCGGCCGACGACTGGGCGACGCAGCTCAGTCACCTCGGAAAGCCCGCTGCGGAGATCGTTGTTTTGAGCACCGGGTACCGCGTCCCGGCGACCGTGGTCGAGCTGGCGAACCGCCTGCTGGACGCGCTCGCCGTCGTGGTTCCACCGACCACGTCCTTCCGCTCGGACGGTGAACTGACCATCACGCGCGTCGACGACCTCGCGGCCGCATGCGTCGAGCACATCCGCGGAGCGCTCTCTGTGGAGGGCTCGATCGGTGTCATCGCCGCCGATCACCAGTTGCCGGCGGTGAGCGATGCGCTGAAGGCGGCCGGGATCGAGACCTCGGCGGCGGACGGTGACGGGCGCGTGGCCGTCGTACCGGCGAGTCTGGCGAAGGGGCTCGAGTACGACCACGTGATCGCACTCGAGCCGGCCGAGATCGTCGCCTCCGAGACCCGCGGCCTCAACCGCCTGTACGTCGTCCTCACGCGGGCGGTCTCCCGGCTGGACATCCTGCACAGCCGGGAGCTACCGCCCGAGCTGAGGACCTAACTCCAGGGGGCGCCGGGGCCGCCCATGCGTTGTGCGTACGGCGTACCGTGCCCGAGCTCACCGCGGCGGATCGGCTTGTCGGTGAACGCGGAGGCGTAGATGGCCGCGGCGAGTTCGAGCGTGTTGCGCGCCTCGGCCAGCGTGACCGGAGTGGGTTCACCCGCGGCCTTGGCGTCGAGGATCGCGGCGAGCTGTGCGGTGTGACCGCTCGCCACATCCGGCAGATCGGTCGACCAGGCGGTGGCGATCTCTTCGTGGCCGGGAGCAGGCGTGATCGTCCAGTCGGGGTTCTTGTACCCGTACAGGTGCTCCAGTTCGACGGTCGCGTTTTCGCAGTCGAAGCGCAGCTGGGAGGTCTGGCGCGCCGACACCAGGGAGTTCACGATCGACGCCACTGCACCGCTCTCGAACGTCACGAGCGCCATCGACACGTCCTCGGTCTGCGTGGGCCGCGCCTGCCGGGCGGCGAGTGCGGTCACCTTCTCCCACGGGCCGAGGATCGACAGCAGCAGGTCGTACTGGTGGATCCCGTGGCCCATCGTCGGACCGCCACCCTCGACGTCGAACGTACCGCGCCAGGGCACGGCGAAGTACGCGTCGTCGCGGTACCAGACGGTGTTGCACAGGGCAACCAATGGGCGCCCGAGGAGGCCGTCGGCGAGCAGTTCGCGCAGCCGGACCGCGCCGGACCCGAAGCGGTGCTGGAACACGCACGCCACCTGCGCGGCGGACTTCTCCTCCGCGGCCACGAGTGCGTCGAACTCGTCGAGCGACAGGGTCGGCGGCTTCTCCAGGTACACGTCGACATCCGCGGCCAGGCACTCGGCGGCCAACGGGACGTGCGAGTTCGGCGGCGTACACAGATGGACCAGATCGACCTGGCCGGCGGCCAGCAGATCGGTCAGGCTCGCGTACGTCGCCGGGATGTTCCACTGGGCGGCGAACTCCTTCGCCCGATCCAGATCAACGTCGACGGCCGCGACCAACTCGGCCCGCTCAGGCAACGCCGCAACAGCCCGCGCATGCGAGGCGGCAATCCCTCCGGTCCCGACGATCGCGATCCGATACTTGCGCTCACTCATATGGAAAGCCCTTTCCGAGGCATCCCCAGCATCCTGCGCGCCCCACCCCCATCCCACAACCCACCGCCCACCATCTGACCACATTCGGACACCCCCACCCCCGCATGGGGACGGGGCACAGGAAATAGCAGGTGCCCCGACACCGCATCCTGTGCAGCGGCCCTGGATGGACTGCTGGGTGGGGTTAGGTGGTTTCGGTGTAGGCGGCTATGAGGAGGCTGGGGTCGGGGGCCTCGAGGATGGTGGGTTTTGCGAGGGCGTCGAGGATGACGAAGCGGAGGCGGTCGGCTCTCGTCTTCTTGTCGAGTTTCATGGCGTCTTGGAGGTGGGGCCAGGCGTCGGGGCGGTAGGTGACGGGGAGGCCCAGGGATTCCAGGACGGTGCGGTGGCGGTCGGCGGTGGCGTCGTCCAGGCGGCCGGCGGCGCGGGACAGTTCGGCGACGAAGACCATGCCGATACTGATCGCGGCACCGTGGCGCCACTTGTAGCGCTCGACGCGCTCGATGGCATGGCCGAGTGTGTGCCCGTAGTTGAGCGCCTCGCGCCCGATCGGCCCGCCTGCGGTGGTCGTCCGCTCGCGCAGGTCCGCGCCGACCGTGTCCGCCTTCACCTGGATGGACCGGGCGATCAGCTCCTCGGTCGCGCCGTACGACGGGCTCTTGGCGCCGGCCGGGTCCTTCTCGATGAGGTCGAGGATCACCGGGTCCGCGATGAAGCCGCATTTCACGACCTCGGCGAGGCCGCTGACGTAGTCGTTGACGGGCAGCGTCTCGAGTGCGGCGAGGTCGCACAGTACGCCGGCCGGCTCCCAGAACGCGCCGACCAGGTTCTTGCCCTCGGCCGTGTTGATCCCGGTCTTGCCGCCGACGGCCGCGTCGACCATGCCGAGCAGGGTGGTCGGGATGTGGACGACCTTCACACCGCGCAGCCAGGTGGCGGCGACGAATCCCGCGAGATCGGTCGTCGTACCGCCGCCGACGCTGACGATCGCGTCCGAGCGGGTGAATCCGGCCTGCCCGAGGACCGACCAGCAGTACGCCAGCACCTCGGCGGTCTTGGCCTCCTCGGCGTCCGGGATCTCGATCGCGTGCGCGGTGAACCCGGAGCCGGTCAGGTCGTCGCGGATCGCGTCACCGGTCGAGCGCAGCGCCCGCGGGTGGACGACGGCGACCCGCTGCACGCCGTCACCGAGCAGTGCCGGCAGTTCCCCGAGCAGGTTGTTGCCGATGACAACGTCGTACGGCGCGGCCGCCTCGACGCGGATCCTTGCACTCACGAGAGCTGCTCCAGGATC
Organism: Kribbella sp. VKM Ac-2566; assembly: GCF_004366005.1. Classification (NCBI taxonomy): domain Bacteria; kingdom Bacillati; phylum Actinomycetota; class Actinomycetes; order Propionibacteriales; family Kribbellaceae; genus Kribbella; species Kribbella sp. VKM Ac-2566. Next base: position 725,596 of record NZ_SODT01000010.1, read on the forward strand.
TCGTCGGCGATCTGGTCCGGGGTCTTGCCGTCGGTGAGCACGGTCTGCTTGGCGACCTCGCCGTACAGCGGACGACGCGCCTCCATCAGGTTGCGTAGCTGGGTCCGGACGTTGCCGAGCAGCAGCGGACGCGCGACGCTGAGGCCGACGCGCTTGGTCGCCTCCCCCAGGCTGACGTCGAGGAAGACCACGGTGTGGCCGGCCAGGTCCGCGCGGGTGGCGGCGTCGAGGATCGCGCCGCCGCCGAGCGACAGCACCTGGCCGTCGCCCTGCAGCGCGGCCACGATCGCCTCCCGCTCGAGCTTGCGGAAGTGCGGCTCGCCCTCGTCGACGAAGATGTCCGAGATCGGCTTGCCCGCGCCGGCCTCGATGTCGGTGTCGGTGTCGCGGTGCGGTACGCCGAGCCGCTTCGCGAGCAGCGCCGCGATCGTGGACTTGCCCGATCCGGGCGGGCCGACCAGGACGACGACGGGGCTCACTCCCACTCCCGCGGGGTGATCGTCTTCGGCAGGTTCGCCAGGTACGACTGGTGGTTGCGCGCGGTCTCCGCGACCGAGTCGCCGCCGAACTTCTCCAGCGAGACCTCGGCCAGCACGAGTGCAACCATCGCCTCGGCGACGATGCCGGCCGCCGGTACGGCGCAGACGTCCGAGCGCTGGTGATGCGCGGCAGCGGCCTCGCCGGTGGCGGTGTCGATCGTGCGGAGGGCGCGCGGGACGGTCGCGATCGGCTTCATCGCGGCGCGGACCCGGAGCGTCTCGCCGGTGCTCATCCCGCCCTCGGTCCCACCCGAACGGCCGCTGGTACGGCGGACCGAGCCGTCCTCGGCGACGATCTCGTCGTGCGCCTTGGAGCCCGGCGTCCGGGCCAGCTCGAACCCGTCGCCGAGCTCGACGCCCTTGATCGCCTGGATGCCCATCAGCGCGCCGGCCAGCTTGGAGTCGAGGCGGCGGTCCCAGTGCACGTAGCTGCCGAGGCCCGGCGGGAGTCCGTCGACGACGACCTCGACGACGCCGCCGAGCGTGTCACCGGCCTTCTGCGCGGCGTCGATCTCGGCGACCATCTGCTTGCTCGCGTCCTGGTCGAGGCAGCGGACCGGGTCCGCGTCCAGCGCCGCGACATCCGCGTACGCCGGAATCACGCCGTACGGCGCCTTGACGCTGCCGAGCTCGACGACATGGCTGACGATCGTCACGCCGTACGCCTGGCGGAGGAAGCGGGCCGCGACCTCACCGAGCGCGACACGGGCCGCGGTCTCCCTGGCACTGGCGCGCTCGAGCACCGGGCGGGCCTCGTCGAACCCGTACTTCTGCATGCCGGCCAGGTCGGCGTGGCCGGGCCGCGGGCGGGTCAGCGGCGCGTTCCGCGCGAGGCCGGCCAGCGTTTCCGCGTCGACCGGATCCGCGCTCATCACCTGCTCCCACTTCGGCCACTCGGTGTTGCCGACCTGGATCGCGACCGGGCTGCCGAGGGTCAGTCCGTGCCGGAAGCCGCCGACGAACGTCACCTCGTCCCGCTCGAACTTCATCCGGGCGCCGCGGCCGTAGCCCAGCCGACGACGAGCCAGGGCGTCGGCCACGTCATCCGTGGTGACCTCAACGCCTGCGGGAAGACCTTCGAGTACGGCGACGAGCGCTTGTCCGTGCGACTCGCCGGCGGTGAGCCAGCGCAGCATGCCCCGATTCTTTCACGCCGAGTTCGCCCTCCGGACAGCGGTCTCAGTTGTCGAAGGGGTTCAGGAGCCGTACGCCGGTGCGCTCGACGTCGGCGGCGTTGCGGGTAACGAATGTCCAGTCGTGGACGAGTGCGGTCGCGGCCATCAGCCCGTCGACCAGAGGGAGCGGACCGGCCGCATTCAGACGACCCCACGCCTCGGCGACTTCCAGGGACACCGGGACGATCCGGTCTGCGTAGCCCCGGACCAGTCGTTGTCTCCAGTCCTCGATCGAGGCGGCCTGCTTCGGGTCCCTGGCGGCGAGCCGCTCGACACCCTGCTTGATCTCCCCGACCACGAGAACACTCAGATACAACTGACTCGACCGGACCGAGCCGATCCAGTCGGCCGCACCGGCATCCGGGGACTTCTTTCGGAACTCCGACACCACGTTCGTGTCGAGCAGAAAGCTCATTCGAAGTCGACCTGCCGCGCCGGCTCGGTCGAGCGCTCGATCTCGAGACCGCTCAGATCCGGCGCCGAGGCCAGGAAGCTTTTGAAATCCACCAGTTCCACCCCGATCATCCGCCGGTAGTCCACGATGTCCAGCACGACGGCGACCTGCTCACCGTGCCTTGTCACGATCTGCGGACCGTCGGTCAGGACTGCCCGGATCAGCTCGCTGAAATGCTGTTTCGCCTCTTGCAACTGCCACTGCCCAGCCGTAACTGTCATGACCATCACCTCAGGAACAGTCTAGACAGACTGGACAGATTCATCAACCTCAGCCGCAGGTCGCGTCGTCCTGGGTGGGGCCGGTGCGGACGGCGAGGACGGCGTTGAAGGTCTTGGCGATCGGCGAGTCCTGGCAGCTGGTGCTGGCCGTGGCTGCCTGACCGCCGGCGATCGCGGCGCCCGTGAGGGCGGTCGTGGCGAGGGCCGCCACGGCCAGACGCCCGGCGGTACGACGGAATGCGGTGGTCATGATGCGCTCCTTCGGCGATCGGTTGCTCTCTACCAACGACCGTAGAAGGAACGAACGCCGCGCGAACTGGCCCCAGATCCCGTCTTGGGGGTAGCGCTGACACCACCACGGATAGTGTCCTGGCATGAGTCGGTTGGCTGAGGAGACGTGGCGGGCGCGGGTACGTGGGTGCCTGCTGGGCGGTGCGATCGGGGACGCGCTGGGTGGACCGGTGGAGTTCGAGGACGGTCGGTCGATCGTCGCGAAGCACCCGGACGGTCTGCGGACGTTCGTTGCCGGCGGATGGCCGGCGGGGACGATCACCGATGACACCCAGATGACCTTGTTCACGGTCGAGGGACTGATCAGGGCGAGCGTGCGAACCGATCGCGGACTCGGCTTCACCGTGGGCGTCGTGCACCACGCGTACGACCGCTGGCTCGACACGCAGAACCTGCCGGGCCCGAGCGGCGAGCACGACGGCTGGCTCATCAACGAGCAGTGGCTGTACGCGCGCCGCGCGCCGGGCAACACCTGCCTCACCGCATTGACCCAGGCCCGCAAGGGTGAGGCCAGGATCGCGCAGTACGGCGGCCAGACGGTCAACGACTCGAAGGGTTGCGGTGGCGTGATGCGGGTCGCGCCGTTCGGGCTGCTGCCGGACGACTTCCCGGCGGAGTGGATCTTCGACTCGGCCGCGACCGCCGCCGGGTACACGCACGGACACACGACCGGCAAGCTCGCCTCCGGTGCGCTGGCCGCGATCATCCGGGAGCTGTGTGGCGGCGCGAGCCTCGACGACGCGCTCACCAGCGCTACAAACCTGCTGACCAAGCACGAGGGCCACGAGGAGACCAGTACTGCGCTCGCGTTCGCCAGGCACCTGGCCGCGACGGCACCGGCCGGCCCGGTCACGGTCGAGCGCCTCGGTGGCGGCTGGGTCGCGGAGGAGGCGCTCGCGATCGCCGTCTACGCGGCCCTCGTGTACTCCGAGCCGGAGCAGTTCCTCGATGCCCTCGCGCTCGCGGTCACCCACTCCGGGGACAGCGACTCCACCGGTGCGATCTGCGGGAACATTCTCGGCGCCCTCCACGGTGAGACGGCTCTGCCCGCAGAGCTCGTCTTCACCGTCGAGGGACGTCCTGTCATCCTCCAGCTCGCTGACGATTTCGCACTGGAGTTCAGCCAGGGCAAGCGGCTGCACGGCGACTACGGGCCGCACACCGCCTGGACCACCCGCTACCCCGGCTGGTGACTACAGCGGCTCGATCGCGAGCTTGTGGTGGAACACGTTGCGCGGGTCCCACTTCGACTTGATCTGCTGCAGCCGCGGGTAGTTGCCGAGGTAGTACAGGTCGTGCCACGGCACACCCGACTTGTTGTACGCCGGATCCGCCAGGTCCACATCCGGGTAGTTGATGTACGACCCGGCGTTGATCGCGTTCGGCACCGGGACACTGCCCGTGTCGCGGTAGATGTCGGCGTACACCTTCCGTGCCCACGCCAGGTTCTTGGCGTCGTCGGTCTCGTTCTGCCAGGACGCGCTGAGAACCATCTTGGCGACCACGTCGCGCTGCGCGGCGGCGGTCGCGTCGGACGGAACGGTGTTCACCTTGCCGCCGTACGGGATCAGCAGCACCGACGACTCCGGGCCGGTGTACGTCGGGTCCGTCAACCCTCGGTACATCGCCAGGATCTGCTCGTCCGTGTACCCCTTCTTGAGGTACCCGGCCTTGTACTTCCCGCGCCCCGGTGACGCCGTCTCGGCGATCGAGCGCTCCATCGTGGTGTGCAGGAACGGTCCCTCACCGGCGTCCAAGACCTGCGGTTTCGGGTCCACGCCGGCCACCATCGCCGCGTTGAACGCGTTCATCAGCTCCGCCGCGTTCGGCGCCGCAGCGTCGATCTGGGTGGAGAGCAGGAACTGCCCGGCCGAGTTGTGTGTGAGGATGAAGGGCGCGTAGAGCGTCGCGTACGGCGAGTCCGCCGTGTTGTGCTGCTCGAAGAAGTCGAACCAGTTCCGCACCGTCCGCAGGAAGCCGGCCTGCGTCGTCGTCTTCCAGTCGTAGAGCAGCAGCGTGGCCCGCAACGCGGCCGGTGCCTTGGGCAACGATTCGCCCGGTGCCCGGCCGGACGACCCGGCAGACCGCATCAGGTACCGGGTGACGACACCGAAGTTCCCGCCGCCGCCTCCGGTGTGCGCCCACCACAGGTCGCGATGCTCGTTGTCGCGCGTCGCCACCACCGATCGCGCCCGTCCACGGGCGTCCACGACCACGACCTCCACGCCGTACAGGTGATCGACGACCGAGCCGTACCTGCGGGACAGCGGCCCGTAACCGCCCCCGCTGAAGTGACCGCCGACGCCGACGCCGAGGCACCCGCCGCCGGGCACCGTGACGCCCCACCCGAAGAACAGTTCCTTGTAGACGGATTCGAGGATCGCCCCGGCGCCGATCGAGAAGGCCCGGTACTGCGGGTCCCAGGTCACCTCGTCGTACGTCGACATGTCCAGCACCACCTCGATGTCGCTGCTGTCCACGAAGTCCTCGAAGCAGTGCCCGCCGCCGCGCACCGCGATCCGCTTCCCGCTGCGGACCGCGTCCTGCACGGCCGCGACGGCGTCCTCGGCCGACCGGATCATCCGCACGTAGTCGGGTCGGCCGACGAAGCGGCGGTTCTGGCCGCGCTGCACGAGATCCTGGTAGCGCGCGTCACCCCGGCCGATCTTGGCGCTGGTGCCGGCGGTGGTGCCGGCTCCGGCCGCGGACGCCGTACCGGGTATGGCGAGTGCAGCACCTGCGACGGCCGTTCCGGCCAGGAGACCACGACGACTGACTGGCATTGATTCCCTCCCGAGAGTTCGAATGCATCGACCCTAGGAAGGCGTGGAGTGTCCGCACATCAACCATCTGGTGGAGTGGAGGACTCCCCTATCCGGCGTACAACTTCTCCAACGGGGCGCCGAGAAGTACGCCGGCGAGCGCGCCGACGAGCATGAACGGACCGAACGGGACCATCTGTTTGCGGGTCATGATCCGGGCCGCGATCAGCACGATCCCGACGATCGCGCCGAGGAAGAACCCGCCGTACAGCCCGGACACGAACTCGCCCCAGCCGAGCCAGCCGAGCGCGATCCCGAGCAGCCCCGACAACCGCACGTCACCGAACCCGACCCCGCGCGGGAACGCGAACCACAGCACGTAGAACACCGCGAACCCGATCGCTCCGGCGATCGCCGCCCGCCGCAACGAACCCCACTCCCCCGTCGCCAGCGCCGCGGCCACCAGCCCGGCCCCGACCACGAAGTACGTCGGCCAGATGATCACCGACGGCAGGAACCGCGTGCGCGCGTCGATGTACCCGAGCACCGATCCGGCCACCACGAGCACCAGCCACGCGGGCAGCACGGCGTCCAGACCGAGCACCCAGCCAAGGATGCCGCCGGCCACAGCCGCGAGCCCGCCGCACCAGTACGCCGCTCGTCGACCGGCCAGCGACGCGTACGAGACCTTGGTCTCGCCTTCCTCGAGTTCCGGCTCGGGGATGCTTCGCATCAGCCAGGGACCGAGCACGGACGCCACGGCACCGCAGGCGACCGCACCGATTCCCGCGGCGAGTAACGCGTTGTCAGCCGGCACGGTCCACGACCCTAGACGACTACTTGCGGACGCCCGCGGCCGCCCGCCGGGCCAGCACCCGCGCGAGCACGATCGCCCCGCCGCCCAGGAGCAGCACGAGTCCGACGAGCACCGCGACCGTGCTCCAGAACCCTTCGTTCTCGGTGACGTACGTGATCCGCTGGTACTCGTCGTCGTTCGCCGCCTGGGCGAACGTGAAGTCGTCGGTGATCTTGCCCGGCTCGCGGTACGTCGCCGTGTACGCGGTCAGGAAGTCGGTCGGCTTCGGCAGCGTGTCCGTCTCCACCCGGCCGGCGAAAAGCAGCTCAGGGGTCACGTCGGCGTCCGGCACCTTCGTGGCGTCGACCCGGTGCTCCGCGGCGACGTACACCGTGACGGTCTGGGTCGTGCTCGCGCCTTTGCTGAGCCGCATCGGGTACACGATCCGGTCCGACGCGAACGTCAGCCGGAGCGGCGGTGTCGCACCGGACAGGCGCTCGCCCTCCTGCTTCGGCGCGAGCTTCACGGCGACGATCTCCCACTTCTCGGTCAGGTACGGCGTGAGATTCGCGGCGAGCGTCGACGGTACGACGTAGCCGTTCGTGCGCAGCCAGTCCGTGACCGCCGTACCGCTGGAACCGCCGAGACGGGTGACCGCGAACGGGCCGAGCGTCATCTGCTCCTTGACGCTCACCCCGGCGCCCGGCGCGGGCGCGCCGGCCGAGTCGCCACGGCCGTTGCCCATGATGCCCAGATCGCGGAACGGCCAGTACGTCTTCTTCACCACGCGCTTCGGGCGCGTCAGTTGGTCGAGGCGGTAGAACAGGTCCTCGTCGTCGCCGAGGTCGACCTTCGCGGCCGACGGGACCGGCATGATCCAGGCCGCCTTCTTCGACACGCCGTGGACCGACATCGAGAGCGTGATCTGTTCGGAGCCCCCGGCGTACTGGACCAGCGCGTTCTCGCCGTACGCCCGGGCGTACGACTCCGCGTCCGGCAGGTAGCCGCCGCACGCACACGCCCACGCCGGGGTCACCCCGGCCGCGACGAATCCGGCCGCCAGCACACCTGCGATCACACGCCAAAGTTTCACGGGCCGAACACTAGCTAGCTAAGGGTGTACGGCGTGTGGAAGAAGTTGGTCGGGTCGTACTTCTTCTTCGCGGCCTGCAGCTTGGCCACGTTTCCGCCGTAGTACGAGCTGACCGCCCGTCCGGTCTCGACGTAGTTCACATAACCGCCGGCCGAGGACGACCGGACCGCGCGGTGCCCGTTCGCGATGAACGTCTGCGCGGGTTTCCCCTGCGCCGACGAGTACCACTGGACCACGGCCAGCGCGCCACGCCACGGCCACAACGAGCCTCCGGCCGGCTCCTTCGAGGCTTGTCCGCCCAGCGGGTCGAGGATGGCCGACGCCGGCGTACCGGCGCGTGCGGCCGCCTTCACCGCGCCGAGCAGACCAGTGATCGTCGCCGCGTCCATCGGCCCCTTGAGTACGTCGGATCCGGCGAGGAACCCCTGGCGCGGGCTCGTCGTACCGCCACCGAGGTACCTGACCGCCTCCAGGTGCGACTTCACCGAGAGCGTCCGATCCGACGCCTTCGCGCCGACGAACGACTCCAGTTGCGCGGCCGCCGCCGTCGCGTCGCCGGTCGTCGAGACGCCGAGGACCCGGATCGACAGCGTTCCGTTGCTCTTGGCATCGATATGCAGGTTCCCCCAGGCCGTGGCCGGCGCGCTCCGGGCGAACTGCTGCCAGCCGCCGACCACGGCCGCCGCCTGCGACTCCGGCCAGGTCAGCCGGAAGAAGCCGAGCTTGGTCGCCGGGATCGTCGCGAACTGGAACGACGTGACCACGCCGAGGTTGCCGCCGCCGCTCCCCCGCAGTGCGGCGAACAGATCGGACTCAGCACTCGCGCTGACGTTGTGTGCCTTGCCGTCCGCCGTGATCACGCTCATCGACACGACGCGGTCGCAGGTCAGGCCGTAGGTCCTCGTGTGGATCCCCATCCCGCCGCCGAGCGTCAGGCCGGCGACGCCGACGGTCGGGCAGGTGCCGGTCGGCAGCGAGCGCCCGTAGCGGTCGAGAAACGCGTGGACGTCGTACAGGCGGGCCCCGGCCCCGACGGTGAGTACGCCGTTCGCGTAGCTCATGTCCTTCAGCGCGCCGACGTCGAGTTGCAGGCCGTTCGCGATTGTCGACGCGCCGACGTACGAGTGACCGCCGCTCTTCGGGACGAGCACGAGTTTGTTGGTACGGGCGAAGTTGATCGCCTTCTGCACGTCTGCGGGGTTCGCGGCCTTCACCACGGCGGTCGGCCGGACGCTGTCCCAGCGTGGGTTGAAGAGCTGGTGCGCGGCGGCGTACCCGGAGGTCGAGGGCAGGTAGACGCGGCCCTTCAGGGAGCTCGCGAAGGTGTTCCAGTTGGGCGCGGTCGAGGTCAGGGTGGGTGCTGAGGTGCTCGGGGTTGAGCTCGTCGGCGTCGTGGGAACGGTCGTGCTGGGCGGTGGTGTCGTCGAGGTTGGTGCCGTTGCGCCAGGGGTCGGCGTACTGCCCGTTTCCTTCGAGTCGCCGCAGCCGGCCAAGGTGACAGCGACGCCGGCTATCAGAACGGTACGACGGTCAAGCAGGCTCACGATCCCCCAGCTCCTCACGCGCAGCAGCCCTCATGGCCGCCAGAGGAGCCGGCGACCTACCCGTCATCATCTCCACCTGGAGGGTCGCCTGATGCACGAGTAGGTCAAGTCCGTTCAACAGCTCTGTACCGATCCGGTGCGCCGCGATCGCGAGCCGGGTCGGCCACGGGTGGTAGGCCACGTCGAATACCACGGGCGCGACTGCGGCGAAGTGCTCGGCCCACGGGTCGACCGCGCCACCGGGCAGCGTCGAAATGCACAGATCGAAGCCGCCGATCTGCTCGACCTGGGAGAAGTCCGCGACCGATGTCCGGAATCCCAGCTCCGCGGCCAGGTCGAGCAACCGGTCGGTCTTCGAGACGTCCCTGACGACGACCGTGATCTCGCTGACCCGCAGCCCGCGCAGGGCGGCGAGCGTCGACGCGGCCGTCGCGCCACCGCCGAGGACGACGGCGGAGTCGGCGGCGGTGATGCCCCGCTCGGCGAACGCGTTCACCAGCCCGGGTACGTCGGTGTTGTGCGCCGACCGGGATCCGTCCGGCTCGAACAGCATCGTGTTCGCCGCGCCGATCAGCTCCGCGACCGGATCGACCGTGTCGACCAGGTCGAGCGCGACCCGTTTCAGCGGCATGGTGAGCGACAGCCCGCGGACGTCGTCACCGAGCGACGCCACGAATCCGCGGAGCTCGTCCTCCTCGACCTCGAAAGCGTCGTACCCCCAGTCCAGCCCGAGCGCGGCGTACGCGGCCCGGTGCATCGCCGGCGACAACGAGTGCGCAATCGGCGAACCGAGAACGGCGCAACGGGTCATGGGGCCTCCCGTCCTGGACTGAGGAGCGGAGGGAGCGAAGCGACCGGAGCGACGAGGGAAGGACGGGAGTCACAGCCCCATGACCGCGCCGTGCCGGAGGCGCGGCAATTCAACGGAGTCATGGGGTGTCAGCACCTGCCCTTGTGGGCCTGGCACCAGGCCTGCAGCTTCTTCACGTTCGCCTGGTGCTCCTCGGCCGAGCTCGCGAACGCGGTCTCGCCGGTGTCCAGGTCGACCAGCGTGAAGTACAGCCAGGAGCCCTGCGCCGGGTTGATCGCCGCCCGCAGCTCGTCGCGCGTCGGCGAGCTGATCGGCGTCGGCGGCAGGCCCTTGTACTTGTAGGTGTTGTACGGCGACGGGTTCTCGCGCTGCTCGGGCGTGGTGAAGACACCGCCGTCCTTGCCGACCACGTAGTGGATCGTCGAGTCCATCTGCAACCGCATCCCGCGTTCCATCCGGTTGTAGATCACCCGCGCGACCTTGGCGTAGTCCTCCGGCCGGTTCGTCTCGGCGCCGATGATGCTGGCCACGATGACCGCCTGGTACGGGTCCAGCTTCTTGCGCGAAGCGGTGTTCACCAGGTCCAGCGACGCCGCCGTCTTGGCGTAGTTCGCGGTCATCAGCTTGAGCATCGTGTAGGCGTTCGCGTTCTTCGGCACGTCGTACGTCCCCGGGAACAGAAAGCCCTCGGCGTTGTTGTGCGCGTACGACGGGAGACCGAGCAAGGCCGGCTTGCCGAGTGCCGTGGCGGCAGCGCCGGCCGGCAGCTTCATCTTCGAGCTCTGCAGGATCATCGCGACCTCGGCCTTGGTCTTGCCGGCCGGGACGCTGACCCGGGCCACCCGGACCGACTCGGCGGTGTTCAGCATCAGGTCAAGAGCGGCCTTGGCCGACATGTGCTTGCGCAGCGTGTAGGTGGCCGCCTGGATCTGCAGCGACCGAGGATCGTCGCGGGCCACCCGCTCGAAGGCGCGGGCGCTCTTCACGACTTCCTTCTTTTCCAAGGTGTCCGCGATCGACGCGGTCGCCTGGCCCTTCGTGATCTCGACGACCACCGTGCCAGTGCCCGCGCCCTCGTAGTCCGGAGCGGAGAAGAGTCCCTCGAGCGCGTCCTTGCCCTTCCCGAAGCCGACCACGGCGCCGGCCACCAGGGCACCGACCACGAGCAGCGAGATCAGGCCGGCGAAGCAGCCGAAGGCGCGCCGGCCGCGCGTGCGGCGGCGGTTGGCGCGGCGCTCCACCCGGGTCTCCGGGCGCAGCCCGAGGCCGGCGCCCAGGTCGTCGTCGCGCTGGTCCTCGCCCTCGTTGAGCTGTTCGTCCACCGATGGTCCGTTCACAGGGGCCTCCCGGGTGGGTTGCCGGTCTCGCGCTCCAGGTCGAGCGCATGTTGCAGAATCACGACGGCTGCGGCCTGGTCGACCACTGCCCGTCGCTTGGAGCCCTTCTTTCCCCGTTCCCGCAGCATCCGTTCGGCGGTGACCGTGGTGAACCGCTCGTCCACCAGCCGCACCGTCGTCCCCGAGTTCTTCACCAGTACCTTGTCCCGCACCTGCTCCGCCGTTTCCCGGATCTTCACCGCGGCCGGTCCCTCGCCCCCGGACAGGGAGCGCGGCAGCCCGATCACGATCTCGAACGCCTCCAGTTCGTCGGCGAGTGCGGCGATCCTCTCCAGATCATCGCGACCACGCTGGATGGTACACACAGGCGTGGCCAGGATTCCGTGCGGATCGCTGCTCGCGACGCCGATCCGGGCGTCGCCGATATCGAGCGCGATCCGCACGCCCGTCCTCATCGCCGGCTCATCTCTATCGACGGCTCATCTAGCCGGTGACCTGGTGGCCGATCGCGTGCTCGACGGCGCTCAGGGCGTCGTCGGCACCGGCCGCGTCCGTGCCGCCACCCTGCGCGACATCGTCCTTGCCGCCACCGCGGCCGCCGAGCTTCTCGGCCGCGATCCGGACCAGGTCGCCGGCCTTCAGCCGCCACTCCCGCGCCAGGTCGTTGAGCGCGATCACCACGCCGGGCTTGCCGTCGTTCACGCTCAGCACGGCGACCACGGCCGGCTTGTCGCTCGGCATCCGGCCGCGGACGTCCAGCGCCAGCTTGCGCAGGTCGCCGCCGTTCACGCCGTCGGGTGCGCGGTGGCCGACGTACTGGACGCCGAAGACGTCCTTCGGGTCCTTCGCCAGTTCGGCCGCGGCCTCCAGCACCTGCGCGGCGCGCATCCGCTCGAGCTCCTTCTCGGCCACCCGCAGCCGCTCGGCCAGGTCGGCGACCTTCGCGGGCAGCTCCTCCGGGCGGGCCTTCAGGTTCTCGCTGAGCAGCCGGACCAGCGCCCGCTCGCGGCCTAGGTAGTGCAGCGCCTCCATGCCGACGAACGCCTCGATCCGCCGCACCCCGGCGCCGACCGACGACTCACCGGTGACGGTGAGCGCGCCGACCTGCGACGAGTGCTTCACGTGCGTGCCACCGCAGAGCTCACGCGACCACGGCCCGCCGATCTCGACCACGCGGACCTGCTCGTCGTACGTCTCACCGAACAGCGCCAGCGCACCCCAGTCCCGCGCCTCCGGCAGCGTCATGTACTGCGCCGACACCGGAAGGTCCTTGCGTACGGCGAGGTTCGCGACCTCCTCGATCTCGGACCGGGTCGCCGGGTCCAGCGCGGACGACCACGCGAAGTCGAGCCGCAGGTAACCGGGCTTGTTGTACGAGCCGCTCTGCAGCGCGTTCGGGCCGAGCACCTGGCGCAGCGCGGCGTGCACGACGTGCGTGCCGGAGTGCGCCTGGCAGGCCGAGACCCGCCACTCGTGGTCGACCGCGGCGTGCACGTCGTCGCCGGCGCGCAGTACGCCCTCGACAACCTCGACCTTGTGCACGATCAGACCCTTGACCGGGCGCTGCACGTCGAGCACCTTCAGCTTCAGGCCGTCGCCGAGGATCAGGCCCTCGTCCGCGATCTGGCCGCCGGACTCGGCGTAGAACGGGGTCTTCTCGAGCACGACCTCGACGGTCTCGCCCTGCTCGGCGAACGGCGCGACCACGCCCTCGCGCAGCAGGCCCCGGACCTGGGAGTCGCTGGAGAGCTCCTGGTACCCGGTGAACTCGGTGACGCCCTTCTCCCGCAGCTCCCGGTATCCCGAGGTGTCCGCGTGTCCGGCCTTCTTGGCGCGCGCGTCGGCCTTGGCCCGCTCGCGCTGTTCCTTCATCAGCGAGCGGAAGCCCTCGGTGTCGACGTTCAGGCCCTGCTCGGCCGCCATCTCGATGGTCAGGTCGATCGGGAAGCCGTACGTGTCGTGCAGCTGGAACGCCTTCGCGCCCTCGAGCTGGTGCGCACCGCTGGCCTTGGTGTCGCGCACCGCCACGTCGAAGATCGTCGTACCGGCCGTGAGAGTACGGCGGAACGCCTCCTCCTCGGCGTACGCGACCTGGCTGATCCGGCCGAAGTCGGTGACCAGCTCCGGGTACGACTTCTTCATCTGCTCCAGGCTCACCGGGAGCAGCTCGACCAGGCTCGGGTCCTCGTAGCCGAGCAGGCGCATCGAGCGGATCGCCCGGCGCAGCAGGCGGCGCAGCACGTACCCGCCCTGTTCGTTGCCCGGCGTGACACCGTCACCGATCAGCATCAGCGCGCTGCGCACGTGGTCCGCGACGACCCGGAACCGTACGTCGTCCTCGTGCTCCGCGCCGTACTTGCGGCCGGTCAGCTCGGTCGCCTTCTCGATCACGGGGTAGATCTCGTCGATCTCGTACATGTTGTCGACGCCCTGCAGCAGGTACGCGACCCGCTCGAGGCCGAGGCCGGTGTCGATGTTCTTCTTCGGCAGCTCGCCGAGGATCGGGTAGCCGTCCTTGCCGCCGCCCTCACCGCGGATGTTCTGCATGAAGACCAGGTTCCAGAACTCCAGGTAGCGGTCGCCCGCCTCCCAGTCCCGGTCCGCGCCGAACTCCGGGCCGCGGTCGATCAGGATCTCCGAGCACGGTCCGCACGGACCCGGGATGCCCATCGACCAGAAGTTGTCCTTCATGCCGAGCCGGACGATCCGGTCGTCGGGCAGCCCGGCGACCCGCTTCCAGATGTCGATCGCCTCGTCGTCCTCGTAGTACACGGAGGCGTAGAGAACGGACTCGTCGAAGCCGTAGCCGCCCTCGTTCTGCGGCTTGGTGACCAGCTCCCAGGCGAACTTGACGGCATCTTCCTTGAAGTAGTCGCCGAACGAGAAGTTGCCGTTCATCTGGAAGAACGTGCCGTGCCGGGTGGTCTTGCCGACCTCCTCGATGTCGAGGGTCCGGACGCACTTCTGCACGCTGGTCGCACGCGGGTACGGCGGGGTCTGCTGGCCGACGAAGTACGGTACGAACTGGGCCATGCCGGCGACGTTGAACAGCAGGTTCGGGTCCGGCGACGGCAGCGGCGCGCTCGGCACCACGGTGTGGCCCCGGTCCTCGAAGTACTGCAGGAACCGCCGCCTGATCTCACTGGTTTCCATGGGTGTTACCGGTAGTCCTCACGCTGTGTCGAATCAGTCTGGGATGCGTTCTCGATGCCCAGTGCGTCGCGCAGCTCGGTCTCCCGCTCGGCCATGCCCTCGCGGACCTGGTCGCCGAAGTGCCGGACCGCGGCGGCCAGCTTGGCCGCGGACTCCTGGACACTGTCCGGAGCGAGGAGCTGGGCCCGCTTCTTCAGCCGGGTCACGGCGTACACGCCGACAGCGATCCCGACGATCAGCCAGAAGATCCGCTTCACCGCTTCCGCGCCTTCCGCTCGGCCTTCATCTCTTCCTTGACGCGCCGCGACACGTCCTTGCGCTGCTGCTCACCGAGTGCCCGGCGGACGCCGTAGCTGAACGCGGCCGCCTTCACCAATGGGCCGCCGGCGGTGGCCGAGAAGAGCGACATCAGCGCTGCCGCGTTCGTCGTCACGGTGGTCGCGTTGTCGGTGATCGTGTCGACCTTCGCCAGCTGGGCGTTCGTGGTCGCCACCGTGGTGGTCACCTCGCCGAGCAGCGGGACGCTGGAGTCGGAGACGCCCTTCACCATGATCCGGGTCTCGTCGAACACCTTGCCGAGCTTCAGGATCGGATAGGCCAGCAGGCCCACCAGGATGAGCAGCGCGCAGGCGGCTATCAGCCCCGCGACTTCACCGACGCTCATGGAAACGATCCACCTTCCGTAGCGACCTCATGCGACCTGTCGCGAACTCTGTGCGACTTTGTGGACCGCCCGACCTTATCGCGCGCCCCTGTAGCACTCCGCTCCAGGACACCATCCCTCACATCACAGTCCCTCACCAAACCGCCTCGCGAGGGTCAGGAGGCGCCCCGTTCGCAGGCGATTCCGTCGCCGTTGCGGTCGAGCTCCGGGGTGTAACCGGGATCGCCGCGGTACAGCGGCGCCTTCCCGGCGGCCCGGACCTCGGCGCAGTTCCGGTAGACGACCGCCGGCGTGCTGCTGGGCGTGGTGCTGGGTGTGGTGCTGGGTGTTGCCGACGGTACGGCGGTGCTCGCGGTCGGTGTCGGCGTACTGGGTGACGGGGTCGGCGTGCTGGTCGTCGGGGTCGTTGCCCCCGGCGTCGTCGGTGTCGTCGGTGTCGTCGTCGCCGGGGTGCTCGCTGACGGGGAGGTGGATGACGGGGTGGGTGACGTAGTGCTTGTGGAGGGAGTGCCCGGTGGGGTTCCCGTCGCGGGGTCCGAGGTGGTCGGGTTGCTCGTGCCCGCGCCGGTCAGCGGCGTGTTGGACGTGGAGCCTGCGCTGGTGTGCGGTGCGAGTGGGTTCAACGGCTTTCCGACCGGGAGCGACGGGCGCGTGCTCGAACGCGTCGTACCGTCCGACCGATCGATCGTCGGTCTGAACGAGCTGCCGGCCTGCGGTTCCTGGCCGGTCTCCGAGTGCTGGGACCTGAACGGGAACAGGAACACCGCGGCGGCCAGCACAGCGACCGCTGCCGCGCCTGCACCGAGCTTGAGCACCGGCGGACGCTTGCGAAGATGCCGTGGACCGTTCTGGGGATGGGGCTGCCTCAAAACCAATACCTTCCGCCCCCAGGCCGAGATGCAGCTTACCGACTCGAACCCTTCAATCGAAGCTCACGGTCAGTGCCTGCACGGCTCCGTCCGGCGCCCAGCGCAGCTCCATCGAACCGGTTCCACCACCTGACCAGCGGAAACGCGCCCGCTCGTCGCCGTCCTCGAGCAGCGTCATGGTCTCGAGCAGCGTCATGGTCTCGGCCGGCGGATTCTCCCGGTACGCCGCTGCGATCGCCGTCCGCCCCTCGAACGGCCCGACCGGGACGCCGACGAACCGCATCGTCGCGTCCGCGGCGAACCGATCGGCGAACGTGTCCCAGTCGCCTGTCGTCACCGCCAGGTTGAAGGCGTCGACGTGGTTCGCCGTACGACTCACTTGCGGTCTCGGAGGATCTTGCGGATGGCGGCGACGCGGTCGGCGTACGCCGCTTCGCCGCCGCGGCGGGTGGGTTTGTAGTAATCGGTGCCGTCGATCACGTCCGGGGCGTACTGCTGCGGGAGGACGCCGCGCGGGTCGTCGTGGGAGTACTGGTACGACGACCCGTGGCCGATCTTCTTCGCGCCGGCATAGTGCGCGTCCCGCAGATGCGGCGGGACCGGGCCGACCTTGCCGGCCTTCACGTCCGCGATCGCGGCGTCGACGGCCATGATCACCGCGTTGGACTTCGGCGCCAGCGCGAGCGCGACGACCGCCTGGGCGAGGTTGATCCGCGCCTCCGGCATCCCGATCAGCTGCACCGCCTCGGCGGCCGCGATCGCGACGCCGAGCGCGGTCGGGTCCCCCATACCGATGTCCTCGCTGGCCGAGATCACCAGCCGGCGCGCGATGAAGCGCGGATCCTCGCCCGCCTCGATCATCCGGGCCAGGTAGTGCATCGCCGCGTCGACGTCCGAACCACGGATCGACTTGATCATCGCGGAAGTGACGTCGTAGTGCTGGTCTCCGGCCCGGTCGTACCGCACCGCAGCCCGGTCAACCGCCGTCTCCAGCGTCACCAGATCAATCACCGCCCGAGCCGGCTCAGCTGCCTCGACCGGGTCGGTCGAGTCGGTCGGGTCGGTCGCCGGGGGCTCGGTGGCTTGCTGGTACTTGAGGGCTTGTTCGTGTTTGGCGCGGGCGCCGCCGGCGGCGGCTTCCAGGTAGGTGAGGGCCCGGCGGGCGTCTCCGCCGGCCATGCGGAGCAGGTGATCCCGCGCGTCCGCGGCCAGCTCGAACTCGCCGTTCAGCCCGCGCTCGTCGGCCAGCGCCCGGTCCAGCAGGAGCGCGATGTCGTCGTCGGTCAGCGACTCCAGCGTCAGCAGCAGACTGCGAGAGAGCAGTGGTGAGATGACCGAGAAGAACGGGTTCTCGGTGGTCGCGGCGACCAGGGTCACCCAGCGGTTCTCGACACCCGGCAGGAGCGCGTCCTGCTGAGCCTTCGTGAAGCGGTGCACCTCGTCGATGAACAGTACGGTCTCGACCGCGCCGGTTGCGCGGGACAGATCCCGGCGCGCGGCGTCGATCACCTGCCGTACGTCCTTCACACCGGCGGTGACGGCGGACAGCTCGACGAACCTCCGGTTGGTCTGGTGCGAGACGACGGCCGCGATCGTCGTCTTGCCCGTCCCCGGAGGGCCCCAGAGCAGCAGCGACATCGGCTGGTCGCCCTCCACCAGCCGGCGCAACGGCGAGCCGGGCGCCAGCAGGTGCTGCTGGCCTACCAGCTCGTCCAGACTGCGCGGCCGCATCCGCACCGCCAGCGGAGCCGCGGTGTGGTCCGCGTCCGCCAGACTCCCACCACCACGAGCCGGCGCCGGCGCACCCGAAAGATCGAACAACCCATCACTCACCCGAAGAGCCTATCCGCCCGCACCGACACCCCAAGCACAACCGAGGTGGACCGCTGATTTGCGGAAAGAATTCGGCACCCAGCGCAGCATTCTTTCCGCAAAGGCGGGGAACCGCCGGGTGACTCGCAGTACCCGGCCCGCCGTGGTGGGTGGGTTATCTACTCGGGCCGGGTGGGCGGTTGTGGGAGTTGCGGAGGGCTCGGGCGTCGCGGCCGGTGACCGGCGGTGGTGTGTCGAGGGTGTTGGTGAGGTCGGTGCGGACGGAGCGGAGCTGGGCCTGGGCGGGGTCGAGCCGGGTGGCGACGGCGTGATCGTGGTCCCGCCAGTTGTCGCGGGATTCTTTGAGGTACAGCGCGACCGCGGGCGTCTTCATCAGCACGTCGGCCCACAGCGGGGCACCGGTGAGCTCCACACTCGCGCTGTACGCGAACAACATCGAGAAGTTCCTCGCCTGCCGGGCGAACATCGGGCGCCGGCTGATCGGGGTCTCCTGACGCCGCGCGAGATCGAGCCGGTCGTCCATCAGTCGCTGCCCCTGCCGCACCAGGTCGTCGGCCGCGGCACGCAACGGTTCGCTCACCCGGACCTTTGCGCCCTCCGCGATCACGTCCCGCAGAACGCTCGCTCGCGCCAGCCGGGTCAGCGACTGCGCAAGCCATTCATCGTCCCGCGCGGGCAGCTCCACCCGCCCGCCGTACGCGTCGGCGAAGTCCTTCCGGAGGTCCGCGATGGCCGTGGTCGGCATCGTCCGGCCGTCCATCGCGGCCCGGTTGACGGCCTGGGCGGACGCCTCCTCGAGGCTCAGGCCCCACTGGTTCTCCGGGTCGAGGGCAAGATCGGCCGCCGCCACCAGGATCTGCTCGGCGTCCGTTCCGTCCGGATCCAGGCGTGCGTCGTCCAGGTCGAGCTTGCGCCACCAATACGCCAGCCGGTCCGCCGTACGCCGCTCCTTGTCGGGCGCACCCGCCGGAAACGCCTGCTCGTACCGGTCGAGCGCGAGCAGTGCCTCCGCAGCGAACAGATCCACCACCTGCTGCGCCGCGACGAGCTCGTCCCGGCTCGGCTCCCGCAGCTCGGCCCGCGGGCTCATTGCCTGACGTCCAGCTCGGCCTGTACGCGCTCGACGGCTTCCGCCCGGCGCCGGAGCCGGTCGAACCGCTCGGACTTCTCCGGG
The DNA here is from genome assembly GCF_004366005.1 of Kribbella sp. VKM Ac-2566. Taxonomy (NCBI): domain Bacteria; kingdom Bacillati; phylum Actinomycetota; class Actinomycetes; order Propionibacteriales; family Kribbellaceae; genus Kribbella; species Kribbella sp. VKM Ac-2566. The sequence goes on from NZ_SODT01000010.1 coordinate 744,312, forward strand.
TCGGCCGGCTGGTAGTCGGCGTCCTCCGCGGCCTCGGTCGGGATGTACCACCAGCGGTCGGCGTACCAGGTCGGACCGACCTCCATGCCGGCGAGCATCGGCGTCGCCTCGCCGGAGGCCAGCAACTCACGCATGCGTTCTTGTGACAGCTTGTCGTCCGTCATTCACCCGACTCTAGGCCGCCGAGGGGCGAACACGAGGTGCCAGGTGCCGCTGCGCCGGAGCAGCACGATCGTCGGGACCTGCAGTACGACGATCGTCGCGACGGTGATCACCGGGTCGGTGGCCGGTACGACGGAGATCGGCAGGGTATATGCCGCGACGATCCGCATGATCCCGTCGATGATCGTCGCGATCCCCCACCACACCGTGATCCACTTCCACGCGTCCCGGAATCGCGCGTTCGTCTCCCACAGCTGCTCCATCAGCCCCGCCCGCCGCGGCATCATCGCCAGCGTGACGATGTAGGTCAGCGGCTGCGGGTGCCGCAGCGACCACAAGGTGATGCCGGCAAACGGCAGACTGATCCACGCGTTCCGGACGAGCAACAGCCGCGCGTCCCCACCCAGCACGGCGACCACCGAACTCGCCACCATGCTCAGCACGACCGCCATCCCGACCAGGTCCGTACGGCGGGTGCGCACGAGCGACACCGCCGAGCTGATCAGGCCCGGGACGACCCCGACGAGCAGCGCGGTCAGGTCACTCGCGCCGAGCGCTCGCAGACCGTAGAAGAGCGCGAGCGGGACTGCGATGTCGACGACGAGGAGCCGGGGACCTCTGTGCGTACTGGGCATGCCGAGAGCGTCGCCCACCGACCCGCCGCCCGGCATCGAGCCGACGGCTGTTCGCACCTAGACCAAAGTCGGAGTCAGAACCGGAACCGCACGATGCGCGTGGATCGCGTGAAGCCCGGGATGAGGTTCATCAGCCGGTACAGGCGACGTACGGTCACGGGCGCCTTGCTCATCAGCACCGGTGCGTCGTTCATCGGCGCCTCGTCGACGTACTCGAGCCGCGGGTGCCAGTCCGCCAGAGCGGCCGGGTCGTCGAAGCCGGACCGGAACAGCGCGTTGTACCTGCGCCCGACCGGATCCCACTTCGACATGCGCCAGGCGCCGACCGACACCGTGTCGACCTGGATCTGACCGGTGGGAAACGCGTCGACGACGCTGGTCAGCAGCCGACGGATCTCGGTCTCGGTGAGGTAGGGCAGCAAGCCCTCGGCGATCATCAGCCCCGGACGGCCGCGCGGTATGCGTTCCAGCCAGGTCAGGTCGGTGACGCTGGAGTCGATCAAGGTGTAGTGCTCGCGCGGCGGGAGGATCTGCCGGCGCAGTTCGATGACGGACGGGTAGTCCAGGTCGTACCAGTCGACGGTGGCCGGCGGATCGACCCTGTACACCCGGGCGTCGAGACCGCAGCCCAGGTGCAGTACCACCGCATCCGGATGATCGGCGAGGAAGCCGCGCGCCCAGTCGTCGTGCGCCTTGGCGCGCGCCACAGCGGACAGACCGATCTGGCTGGTGCCGAACCTGCGGCTCTCGTACGCCGGATCGAGGCGGCGCATCGCCAGCTCGGCGTAGCTGTCGCCGAGGATCGGGTCCGTCAGCCGATTGTCCAGCGCCTTGGCCCGCAGGACCGGGGCGAGGGTCCGCTGTACTCCGACGAGATCACCGTCTTGCACACCGACGACGGTACTCCCGCCCGGCCGGCTACTTCTTCCGGTCCTCGTCGTCCGCGTCCCGCAGCTCCTCAGGCAGGTCATCAGCCCCACCGTCAGAGTCGTCGTCGGCGTCGCGGAGTTCTTCGGGGAGGTCCTCGTCGTCGGCGTCGCGGAGCTCTTCGGGGAGGTCGTCCTCGTCGAACTCCTCCGGGAGGATCTCCTCGGGCTCGGAGACCGATTCGGGCTTGATCGCGTTCCGCAGCCGGCCGAGGATCCGGTCCGCCTCGGTGCCGAACGGGTTGTCGTTGACCAGGTACGTCCAGGTCGCGGTCGGCCGCGGGATCCCGCTGCTCTCCTCGTTCAGCCCGTCGGAGGTGATCTCCGCCTCCGCGAACGTCTCGGCCGCGTCCTTCCAGGCGTCCTCGATGAGCGTGTCGAACGACGCGATCGCCGACTTGTTGAACTCGTCGATCGGCTTCAGGTGCACGATGCCGCCGGCCAGCGACCGCAGGTGGATGCCCTCCCGCAGGTCCGCCAGGTAGGCCAGGTGGTCGGTCCAGCGGCGGTCCAGGTGGCGCAACGCGATCCGCCGCACCGCGGCCTTCACCACGTCCTCGCCGACCTCGTCGACCAGTTCGTCGTACCGCTCCTTGGCGCGCTCGGCGAGCTCGTCCGCGGCCAGGTCCTCGGTCAGCACCTTCTCGCGGGTCTCGAGCAGGATCGCGCGCTGCTGTCCGGTGAGCCGGTTGTACTGCCACGTCGTACGGTGCAGCTCCGCGTTCGCGCCGTCCGCGACCCGCTGGGCGTGCTCGAGCACACCGACGGACTTACGGTCCGTGAGCCGGCCGGTGTCGTCCGGGTGCGGGCGGAGGCCGGACGAAACGGAGTACCTCGTGACGAGCTCGTCGGCGAGGCTGGCGAAGAACAGCGACCCGCCCGGGTCACCCTGCCGTCCGGCGCGACCGCGCAGCTGGTCGTCCAGCCGCCGCGACGCGTGCAGACCGGTGCCGACGACGTAGAGGCCGCCGAGCTCGATGGCCTTGTCCTTGTCGTGGGTCTCGTCCTTGCCGCCCAGCCGGATGTCGGTACCGCGGCCGGCCATCTGCGTCGACACGGTCACGGTCCCCGGCACACCGGCCTCCGCGATGATCGCCGCCTCCTCGGCGTCGTTCTTCGCGTTCAGTACGACGTGCTCGATCCCGGCCGCCGCGAGCTTGTCGCTGAGCTGCTCGGACTCCTCGACGCTGTGCGTGCCGATCAGGATCGGCCGTCCGGTCTCGTGCACCTCGCCGATGTGCTTGACCAGCGCGTCGTTCTTCTGGTCGACGGTCAGGTACAACCGGTCCTGGTCGTCCTTGCGGATGTTCGGCTTGTTCGGCGGTACGACCGCGACCTCGACGTCGTAGAACTCCTGGAGCGACTCCCCCACGACGACCGCCGTACCGGTCATGCCGCAGAGCGACTTGTACTGCTTGATCAGCGCCTGCACGGTGATGCTGTCGAGCACCTCGCCGGAGTCGCTGACCGGCACGGCCTCCTTCGCCTCGACCGCGGCCTGCAGACCGTCCGGCCAGCGCTGCAGCTTGGCGATCCGGCCGCGGTTGTTGTTGATCAGGCTGACCTTGCCGTCGCGGACCAGGTAGTCGACGTCCTTGCGCAGCAGCACCTCGGCGTGCAGCGCGACGTTGATCTGGGTCAGGGTGTCGAGGTTCTCGTCGTCGTACAGGTTGACGTCCTCGCCGAGCGCCTTCTCGACCTTGTCGGTGCCGCGATCCGTCAGCGCGACCGTCCGGCCGTCGCCGTCGATCTCGTAGTCGACCCCCGCGCGCAGCGTCCGGACGAGCTGGACGACGTCGTCGTCGAGGGCCTCGTTCCGGGTCGCGCCGGCGAGCACCATCGGGACCCGGGCCTCGTCGATCAGGACCGAGTCGGCCTCGTCCACGAGCGCCACGTCCGGCTCGACGGTGACCCGGTCCGCGACATCGGTGACGAGGCGGTCCCGCAGTACGTCGAAACCGATCTCGCTGACCGGGACGTAGCAAACCTCCGCCTGGTACGCCTCGCGGCGCTCCTCCGGCGTCGACGCCTGGCCGACGTGCGACACGGTGACGCCGAGCAACTCGTACACCGGGCCCATCCACTCGGCGTCGCGCTTGGCCAGGTAGTCGTTGACCGCCAGCACATGCACCCTGCGGCCGCCCACGGCGTACCCGGCGGCGGCGATCGCGCCGGCCAGCGTCTTGCCCTCACCGGTCGCCATCTCGACGACCCGGCCCTGCAGCATCGCCAGCGCGCCGACGACCTGGCCGTCGAACGCGCGCTCGCCGATCGCGCGCTTCCCCGCGTCCCGGGCCAGCGCGAGGAACTCGATCTGCTCGTCCTCGTGCAGCCCGCCGGTGGTGCGCAGTTCCGCGACTGCCTCGGTGAGCTCTTCGTCGGTCAGGGAGAGGACCGATTCCTCCGCCTCGCCGACCAGCTGGGTGAGCCGTTCGTACGGGCCGAGATCGATCGAGCCGGGGCGCTGCAGCAGCCGGCGGAAGCGAGAAGCGATTTTCAGGGCCATGATGCAGGCAACGTACAGCCTTGGGCGGTCGTTCCGCAGGTCAGGTCAGGGTGTCCATTGGTAGGGCGTGGTGGTGGTGACCGCGTACAGGCCGAGTTTTTGCAGGATGGGGCGGGAGTCCTCGGAGGCGTCGACGCGGAGGAACTCGTAGCCGCGCTCCTTCGCGAGGCGGGCCCGGTGGGCGAGCAGTGCGCTGTAGATGCCCTGCTGGCGCCACTCCGGCAACGTTCCACCGCCCCACAGGCTCGCGAACCCGGTGCCCGGGTGGAACCGGATCCAGGCGGCCGACACGGCGGGTCCGTCCGGCCCTTTCAGCGCATCCTCGACCAGGAACACCGCCAACCGGTCCGGGAACATCCGCGCCTCCCCCGCGAGCCGCTCGACGATCCGTTCCGGACCGTTGTGCCACAGCGCGTCGGTGAGTACGCCGATGCGCTGGTAGTCGCCCGGCCCGTCGGCCTCCCGCAACCGCACCTTCGACGGCAGCGCGGACGGCCGCTGCAGGATCCGGTCCACCTCGCCGAGGATCAGCGTCTCCGGCTCCTCCTGCGTGAACCCGGCCCGGACCAGCCGCTCACCAAGGTCGGCCGGCTCGTCGTACGCGTACGTCTTCCACTCGAACGGCAGGCCGCGCTCCCGGAAGAACGCCACCTCCTTCGCGATCACCGCGTCCGGGTCGTCGCCCAGCCCGCGCGGTGTCTCGACGAACCCGGCTCCCTCGGCGCCGTCGACGTACGAACGGTGCACCGTGCCGTCAGGGCCGTCGTGCTCCTGCTTCCAGCCGGGGATCGCGTCGGCGTCCGGCAACCGGATCCGGCGGTGGAAAACCTCGAGCAGCTCTTCAGGAGTCATCTGCACATCGTGCCCGATCGACTACCTGAAATCACCGGGCTCGAAAGTAAACCAGTTGGCCACTGGTGTCGTCCAAGTAAGTGTCCTCATAAGGGGGGAACACATCATGAACATCCATCACAAACTCACCAAGACGATCGTCGCCGGCCTCGCAGTCCTCGCAGTCCCCGCCGCCGCGTTCGCCGCGCCGGCGCTGGCCGGATCGTCCACCGCCCCCCGCAGCACCTCGAGCGTCTCGACCGCGTCCTGCCCGCGCGGCTGGGGATCATTGCCCGAGGCAAACAGCCGGATGGTCCAGTCGCCGGTCACCGACATCCGCACCGGCCGGCACGCCTGCTACGACAGGCTCGTCGTCGATCTGGGCGGTCGCTCTTCCGGGTACGACGTCCGGTACGTCGGCACCGTCCACCAGGACGGCTCCGGGTTCGTGGTGCCGCTGCGCGGTGGCGCGAAACTGCAGATCGTCGTCCGCGCGCCGTCGTACGACCTCAACTCCGGCAAGGCGACGTACACGCCGAAGAACTCCAAGGAGCTGACCAACGTGGCCGGCTACCGCACGTTCCGGCAGCTAGCGTTCGCCGGCAGCTTCGAGGGTCAGACGACGATCGGTCTGGGCGTCCGCGCCCGGCTCCCGTTCCGCGTCTTCACCCTTGCGGGACCGGGCTCGAACTCCCGACTGGTGATCGACGTCGCTCACCACTGGTAAGCCCCCACAAAAGCGGCCGCCCGTTCCCCGCGGGCGGCCGCGCCCTGTGTCTGACTACAGCACCCTGTTGAGCAGGTCGTAGAAGCTGTTCGCCAGGATCACCTCGTACGGGTCGCTGAGCAGCGCTCCGAGTTCGGCCATGTCGGACGGCGACCACGACCAGGCGCCGATCAGACCCGACACGAACAACGGGCTCGCACCGTCCCAGTTCGCGATCCGCTGGTCCAGTGCGGCCTTGAACTCGGCCGCCTTACCGGGTGCGCCCCAGGCGCCGGTGATCGGCAGACCACCTTGGCGGACGGTGAGCGGGTCGCCGTCCCAGGTCTGCATGATCCCCTTGGTCGGCGTGTACTCGGCGTACCCCGAAGCGATGTCCTCCGACAGCAGGATCCACTTGCCGTCCTGCCGGCCGCTGTATGCGTACACGACGTCCAGTCCGGTGCGGCTCATGAAGCCGCCGGTCATCTTCAGGTACTGCGTCAGCTCGTCGGGCTTCCACGAGGCTGGGTACGTGTACCCGCCGCCGGACGGGCCGCAGACCAGGAGGTCGTTCGCGGTCGCGGTGCGCTGGAAGTAGCTGTACAGACCTGGGCCCGTCTCGGCGAGCAGCGGGCTGATGGTCCAGTTGGTCGGCACCTGGCCGCGTTTCGGGTCGTCCCAGATCTCCCGCAGCCGGCGCTGGCAGTACTGGATGTTGTCGCCTTCGCCGAAGGTCAGGGTCACGTAGACCTTGTTCTTCGGCTTGTCGATCCGCCGTACCGGCCGGGGCTTGTCGGAGATCGGCGCGGTGAAGCCGGCGTGCACCGTGCCGTTCATGTAGAAGTCGGCCGCGACGACAGGCGAGCCGCCCTTGCTCGCGAGGTCGACGCCGTCCCACTCACCGGAGACGTCGTTCGCGAACCAGCCCATGTACGGCGCCAGCGTCGGGTACTTCGCGTAGTGCTCGATGAGCAGGTCCCCCGTCGCGCCACCGGGTGGTAGCCAGCTCACCAGGGCCTTGGTGGCCACCACGTAGTCACGGAAGTACGGGAACGGCTCGATCCGGGTCGGCGACGTGTCGGTCGCGGAGACCAGGTACTGGTTCCACATCTCCACGGTCACGACGAGGGACGTCGTACCCGCCGGCGGTTGGAAGCGGTAGATCCAGTAGTTGCCGCCGTCGGCGAAGCGGTTGCCCTCACCGCCGATCGAGGAGTGCGAGCCGTCGAACAGGTACGGCGCTTCCTCCGGGCTGTTCGGTTCGAACCGGGCGATCTCGGCGCCGTTCGCCGTCACCACCACGTGCAGGATCGACGCGCCCCAGCCGTCGTCGGTGAACGAGTCCGCGAACCGGACGTACACGGCCTCCTTGCCGAGCTTGGACGACACGTCCAGGTTGTAGGTACCGCGGTTCGACGAGTCGCGGATCTGCTGGGTCTCGCGGGCGATCTCCTGCCATTGGACGCCCTCGACGTCGACCACGCGGGTCGGCGGGAGGCCGGCGAGCAGCTTGTGGGTGACCTTGGGGAACAGGTTGTCCAGCTGCCAGCGGTACGTCTTCACGCGGTCGTCGTCGAACATCCCGCGCAGGTCCTTCACGATCCTGAGACCGTGCGCCTTCGCCTGATCGGCGTCGGCGACGACCGCGTTCTCGAGTCCGGCGAGCGTCGTCGCCACGTTCAGCGAGTCCGGTACGGCGGGGTCGTGCACGACCCCGCCGCGGATCCGGCCGCGGTACTTGGCGACCAGGTCCAACGGGTTCTTGTACAGCTTGGTCGGCAGGTGCATGTCGGCCAGCCATTTGGCGTCCGGCACGCTCACCGTGCCGGTGTCGTAGAGGAAGTACAACTCCGGCTCAGTACGGTTGACGATGCCTTGCAACGTTGTCAGCAGGGTCTGGTCTCCCCCGCTGAGCTTGCTCACATCGCCGTAATCCAGGTGTCTCGGGCGGTTGAACACCGGCAGCAGCCGAGCGGGGCTGCCGGACGTCGATGAAACTGCAGCCTGCGCTGTCGTCATGAGCCCCGGAACCAGGCCGAGACCACCCGCCGTCACCGCACCGCTGCCCGCCAGGAACGCACGCCTCGAAACCATCGCGACCACTCCCTGAGGTTGACATCGATGTCAAATCAGCCCGGAATCTAGCAACGCCAGGAGAGCGTGTACATACCTCACTACAACGTTGACCCGACTTTCTTGGAATCGTTTCCGCCAAGTCGCGATCAGGACCGGGGACAGGCAATGGTGTCTGGGGACAGGTCATAGCCTGTCCCCAGACACCATTGGGTGGTTCCAGCTGCGGTCAGCGGCCGGTGGCGGTGCGGCCGCCGCGGGCTTCGATCGCCTCGGGAAGGGTGGACTCGGGCAGGCCGACGAGTTCGGCGACCTGGGTGAGACGACCTTCGAGCTGGTCGCCCAGCGGTGCGGATCCCAGCCGGTCGGTGGTGGCCGGGTCGTCGATCCGATGCAGCCGGACGTGGATGCCGCCGCGGGTCTCTTCGGTGACGTCGGCGGCCGGGACGCGCGCGGTGAACTCGTAGATCTCCCGAGGCGTCACGTTGTGCCCGCGCAGTTCTTCCGGGCCGTCGAGGCTCGGGAACGAACGCTGCGTGGCCGGGTCCGTGACGGTGCCGGCGTGCAGCAGCCGGTCGTCGTACGTGACCTCGTACGCGTTGGCGCCGTGGAAGGTCGTCGACTGGGCCAGCGGGCCGTCCACCAGGTGGCTCTCGACGACCGTGAGTCGATTGCCACGCACCCGGATCCGGAGGCGTACGTATTGCTCCTGCGGGTCCCCGGTCTGACGCGGTTGCGCAGCCTGCTGATCCGGCCACTCACCTGCGGGTTGTTGCGTCCGTCCCGCGGCATCCGGGTCGAAGGCGGGTTTCGCGGACCGGGTCGGGTCCGGACGGGCCTGGTCGCCCTTCACCGGACCGGCGTACGGCGGTACGGCGGCGTGCCGGCGGCGGACCTCTCCGGCCGGTGGCTTCGACGGCCGGCGATTCCGGGTGGCAGAACGCTCCGTGCCTTTGGGTTGCTTCATCGTCGGCTCCCTTACCAGTTCCGGCCGTGGCGGTAGTTGTGGATCCAGCGGTAGTAGATGCGGTCGAGCGTGATGCCCCGCCGCCCGTTGATGACGCCGAACCAGTCGGTGTTGTGCACGTACAGCTGCGGCCGGCCGCTGCGTCCGGTCATCCGGGCCGGCTCGAACCGGTCGACCGAGCCAAGGTTCCACTCGCCGACCCAGTCGCCCACGTAGTCGGCCTTCAGTTCGATCCCCGAGCTGAGCATCCTCCCGAGATACTCGGTCGACCAGTCCTGGTCGTTCCATGCCCACAGGTCGCAGCGCCCGGAGCCGTCGATGTCGGCCGCGAAGAACTCGTCGTGCCGCGCCAGGCCGTCCCAGCCCGGTACGTCGCCGTCGTACCGGTGGACGTACGCGAGCCCGGACCCGGTCGACCGGAACATGCCGAGGTACGGCATCGACCAGTCCTCGCCGTTGAACACGAACACGTCGCACTTGCCGTCGCCGTCGAAGTCGCCGAGGATCAGCCGGTCGTGCTGCGCGAGCCCGCCCCAGCCCGGGATGTCGCCGTCGTAGCGCTGCATCATCGTGTACCCGCCGGCGTTCGCGCGGAACAGGCCGGCGTACGCCATCGACCAGTCGTCGCCGTTGAAGACGACAAGGTCGTCGGTGCCGTTGCCGGTCAGGTCGCCGACGAAGAACTCGTCGTGCCGGGCCAGTCCGCCCCAGCCCGGGATGTCGCCGTCGTAGCGCTGGCTGACCCAGAAGCCGGTGCCGGTCGAGCGCAGCAGGCCGACGTACGGCATCGACCAGTCGTCGGTGTTCACGACGACCAGGTCGTCCCTGCCGTCGCCGTTCAGGTCGGCGACCAGGAAGCGGTCGTGGGCCGCGAAGCCACCCCAGCCGGGGATGTCGCCGTCGTACCGCGCGACCAGCCGGAGACCACCAGCGCCGTCCGACTTCAGCAGGCCGAGGTACGGCATCACCCAGTCGGTACCGTTGAAGATCGCCACCTCGTCGGTGCCGTCGCCGTCGAAGTCGCCGACGTACACCTGGTCGTTCGGCATGAACTGCCACGACCCCGGGACCCGTTCGACGGCGCTGAAGCTGTGCTCGAGCGCCGTACCATCGGCCCGGAACAGCTGGATCGACGTGCCGTGGTGCAGCAGCAGATCGCTGCGGCCGGTGCCGTAGAAGCGCCCGGCGTAGGCGTTGCGGAAGGTGTGCTCGGTCTCGTGGTCGCGGGCGGTCTTGATCGACGTGTAGCAGACCGGGCAGTACGGCGGTGTGTTGCCCTTCATCCTGCAGTTCTCGACAGGGCGGTACAGGCCGGTGTTCGCCGTACCGCCGCCCTCGAACAGGCCGACGTCGGTGTTGCTGTTCCAGTCGGCCGGTCGCGGGCCGTTGTTGTAGTCGGCGGCCGAGCCGATGCCGGTCGGCAGCGGCGTGGCCGGTGCGATCAGGTGTGCCCACTTCGTGGTGGCACGGTCGGTGATCGTGGTGAGGTTGATCCAGCCCTGCTCGCCACCGGTGTACGCCCCGCCGGCCGAGTACTCGTCGGCGAAGCCGCCGATGCCGTGGCCGAACTCGTGCGCGATGACGGTCCAGTTCACGCCCATCGGCACGTGCGCCCGGCCGCCGCCCCCGCAGCCGCCGTAGTTCGGGTTGTTGAGTACGACGAGCAGCTCGTTCCAGTCCGGCACCCACTTGTTCAGCGCGGCCTGGATCCGGGCCTCGGTGTCCGGCCCGTACTCGAGCCAGCAGTGCGCCCAGGAGCCGCTGAAGATCATGCCGAGCGCCGTGTCGTGGATCGTCTCCGACGAGACGGTGTCGTCCGACGAGTCGGTCGGCGTCCCGTGCTCGTCGTACGTCCGGACGCTGACTCCCGAGTCGACGGAGTCCAGATTCACCCGGTAGATGTTGTACGCCGACGCGTCCTCACTGAAGTAGTCGTGCCCGAAGACGCCGTCGATCAGCGTCGTCTGGACCCAGCTGTTGTACGCGACCTGATCCACCGCGGTGAACCCGTCACCGAGCACCGCGATGTTCCTCTTCGTTCCAGGTGGCCCTGCCTTACGCAGCACAGTCATGCTGTCAGCCATTGCTCCCCCTTACGCCCCGGCGCCCCCAACGAACACCCCACTACCAAGGCGGAGCCCGCAGTGGTGCCGGTGATACAGGATTGGCCGATGCGGCGTCAGGCTCTGCGGCGGGGAAAGCGCGAGCGGAAGGTGCCGTCGTACTCGAGGTGGACGTAGCCGGAGGAGTGGACGGTTACGGCGAAGAAGGCGACGAGGAGGAAGACGATGCCGGCGGTCATGGTGATGTGCCAGAAGGCTGCTGTGAGGCCGACGAAGGCGGAGGCTTGGGCGATCGCCTTCGCTACGCCGACCAGCCGCGAACTGGTCACACGGTGACGGAACGCTTCTTGGCGGTTCAGGAGCAGGAGCGCGGCGAGCAACGGGATCGAGACGGCGAACGCGATCACGCAGATCTTCGCTGTCAGGTCGAGCGGCGAGACAGTCAGGAACGGCTGCACCACCACCAGCCCGGCAGCAGCCAGCCCGCCGTACATCAGATTCGACTGCCGAATCCACTCCTCCTGTACTGCGGGATCCGCTTTCGCGTCCTCCACGTCCGCCTGGATCTGCTCGGCTTGCGCCTCGGCTGCCTCGCGGGCCGCCTGCTCGATCCGGTGGTCCTCGTCCTCGTTCATACGCACATCTTCCCGGAGCCGCGGGCAGTCAGCGCACCATGGCCCGCTGATAGCGGCGGCGATACCAGCGTTGGGCAACGAGAACTGCAGGGAAGGCCAACCGCCACAAACCTCGGCCGGGCCGTGTCATGGACCGTATCGTCAGCCACACCACCCCCTCGGGTGAGCGGTGCACGACGAACGCTTCCTCACCCGAGACGGGGTGGCCGTGGCGCGTGCCGTAAGCAAAGCCATGCCGGTCAGGCCGAGCGACCACGGCGACAACCCGAACCGGCTCTCTCAGGGTGTACGGACCGAGCGCTGCGAGCAGTGTGTAGTCCTGTTCTTCCCGAACATCGACAGCGGGTTGGACGGAAAAACCGCTGCGGGTCTTGATGGTCCACTGCCCCATGGCAGCCGTCGCAACGTCCCAACACTCCAGCCCCTGTCCGATGCGGGTCGTCCGCTCGACGCATCGATAGCCACGCGGAACGACGGTCCAGACGGGGTCAGCAACGCACGTCGCCCCGACGGCCGCGTACGTCAGGCCTGTTGTCACAACCCCAAATTACGTGGCTGGCGGGAGCGCGGCGAGACATAGTAAGCGGGTGCGGTACTACTACGCGGAGCATCAGGCGGCCTACCGGCGGCTCGGGCGGGGAGGTATGACGCAGTGGAACGAGCTCTTCGGTGAGAGTTGGACGTTCGACGACTTTCCTAACCGGGCGTTCCTCGAAAGCGTTCTCGATCGGCTGCCCGCTTCGGGTGAGGTGCTGGAGTACGGATGTGGCACCGGGCCGGCCGCGTGCTTTCTTGCGGCGCGTGGTTTCCGCGTCGACGCGATCGACCTGATCCCGGAAGCGATTGCCCTCGCCCGCCGGTTCGCGCGGCGGCGAGGGGTGACCGTCAACTTCAGCGTGCAGGACATGTGCGCGATGCCGGCCGGGAGCAAGCAGTACGACGTGATTCTCGACAGCTACTGCCTCCAGTCGATCGTCACGGACCCCGACCGTGCCAACGTCCTCGCCGCCGTACGGGACCGCCTGAAACCCAACGGCCACTACATCCTCTCCACGGCCATGTACGACCCGGACCGCGTCTACGAGGGCGACTTCCGGTACGACGCCCTCACCGGCATCTGCTACGAAAGAACCACCGGCCCAGCGGACGACGCCGTACAACTCGACAACACGTGGTACCTCCCCCACCGACGTCACCTGCGTCCGGAAGCGCTCCGTGCTGAGCTGGAGCGCGCCGGGCTGCGCGTCATCTCACAGGACGGCGGCAACGTCATCTCAGTCGGAGCGTGCCCATCAGAAGCCCACCAACAGCCCACGCGGTGAGTACGGGAAGACCTGCGGTCATCGGAGCAAGCTCTTCGACCACGCGAGGGTTTGCGACCAGTGGTGCGAGGATCGGCGGAAGGTAGAGCAGGCCGAGCACGCTACCGATCGCGACCGCCGAGTCGTGTACGACGGCGGCCACTCCGACGCTGAGGACCGCGATGAGGACCAGGTACGTGACCGCTCGGGCCGCGGCGGGTAGTTCGAGGCCTTCGGCAAGACCGACCAGAGACATCGCAGTCCCGAACACCGCAACCACAACCGCGACTACCAGTGCCTTTGCTGCCATCACGGTCGCCCGGCTGGGCACTGCAGCAAGCGTCGTATGGATGAGGCCGGTGCTGTACTCGCCACTGACCACAAGCACGCCCAGCACTGCCACAGGTGCCTGCCCGGCGTACACGCCGCTGAGCAGGACCTTGGTGCCACAGGTAGTGGCAGCCGCGCAGACAGCAGCACTCAGGGCAACAGTGACGATCACAGTGACCAGAAGCAGCCACGCCGCGCCAGGCGTCGTACGCAACTTGGTCCACTCGGCTCTCACACATCCCTCCGGCGAAGTAGTACTGCGGCAACCGCCAGAGCAACAGCGGTGTATCCACACAGCACAGCCAAACCAGCCCACGGCGCCAACGGGTAATAGCCATTTGCCGGCGTGTAGACGCTGTCGACCTGGGGGTAGCGAGTCAACGTCTGCTGTACGGCGAATGCAGCGGCCGGAGTGACACGTGTCATCCACTGCGCCACCGACGGCGGCAGGAACGGCGTAAGCGCCAGGAGGTACGGCAGCACGGTCACAACGACCACGGTGGTGACGGCTGTCGCACTGCGCCGCAGAATGACGCCAACACTCAATGCCAGAACAGCCGTGATGGCTAGTACTGCCGCCGTGCCGACCTCAGCCCGAAGCAGTGCCAGCGGACCGGCTGGAAACACGTAAGCACCGAGGCTGCGAACCACCCGCAACCACAGCGGTACTGCGAGGGCACTGGCCAAGATAGCCGCTGCGAACGTCGCACCGGCGAGCACCGCGGCCTTCGCCAGCAGCACGCGGACTCGGCCTGTGCCGGCGCTCAAGCTCAGCCTGATCACCCCGTACCGATACTCCGTCGTGACCATCAGGGTGCCCACGACAACGATCACGATCAGGGCCGGGAAAGTACCGAAGAGCAGGTCGCCGACGGCAACTCCCACCGGTACGTCGCTACGGGTCGCAGGGCCGAGATCACCGCGACCCGTCATTGTGAAGCCTGCATCTGAAGAGACAACGCTCCCAGCCCAGTCGGCGACCGGCCAAGCGCCAGCCAGCTCCGGGCGGCTGAACACCGCGGTCGCAGTGTCATCGGCGATAGCGATACCCCTGATCCGAGACGGGCACGCAACGAACAGCCCTGCCTGCGCAGGGCCGCTCAACTGCACCTTGTCGACCACTGTCCACCGAGAGCCGTCCGCCGACGCCTCACCGGTCACCGTGCCTCCGGAACGCGTCAGCCGCAACCAACGCACCGCCGGACCGGCCTTGTCGTACAGGTAGTCGTGCTGCATCCGTACGCCGTGCCCGCCGGTGACCATGATCGCCGCGTACCGCGACCCCGCCCTGACCATCAGCCCGGCCTTCGCCCACGGCCCGTCCTGCTCGGAGGACAGCTTGCTGACGGCAACGGTGATCTGACCGTCTCCGGTCAACGGCCGGTGCACGAAGGAGTAGGAGTTGTTGACCGGCTGGCCATCAGGCCCTGTCACGGGAGACGGCTCGTCACCCGGCCCGCCGCCAAGACCGGTCACAGGGAACAGCAGGATCAACAGAGCCGCCATGACAACGCCTCGCACCCAGCCAGGCACGGACCGGAACTTGGTGAACTCCGCCCGCAACAGGTTCACGCCGGCGCTCCCCGGTACTCGACGGCGTCGCCGGTCAGGTCCAGGTACGCCTCTTCCAGCGTCGCCCGGTGCGGTGCGAGCTCGGAGAAGGGCAGGCCGTTGGCCGTGAGCACCGCCACGATCTGCTCGGCCGCAAGACGCCGTACGACGAGGTCATCGGCCTCCACCACCTGGCCGCCTGCAGCTGTGAGTGCTGCGGCCACCGCCTCTGGTGCACTGGTCCGCAGCCGCACCCGATCACCCGAGACCGCCGCGATCAGCTCGGCGACATTGCTGTCAGCGATCACCCGCCCGCGACCTACAACAACCACGTGCTCGGCCATGTCCTGTAGCTCGCTCATGAGGTGGCTGGACACCAGTACGGCCCGCCCCTGCTCGGCCAGAGAGCGCAGGAAGCCGCGCAGCCACACGATGCCTTCGGGGTCCATGCCGTTGAACGGCTCGTCCAGCATGATCGTCGGCGGATCACCCAGCAGCGCAGCCGCGATACCGAGCCGTTGCCGCATGCCCAGCGAGTAGCCGCCGGCGGTACGGCGACTCACGGACGCCAGCCCGACCTGCTCGATCACCTCGTCCACGCGACGCGTGCCAAGACCCTGTGTCTGTGCAAGCCACAAGAGGTGGTTACGGCCGCTCCGCGCCGGGTGCAGAGCCGATGCGTCCAGCAACGAGCCCAGCGAACGCAGGGGGCACCTCAACGACCGGTACGGCTGGCCACAGACCAGTGCGTGTCCCGCATCAGCAGTCTGCAACCCCAGGATGATCCGCATGGTCGTGGACTTCCCAGCGCCATTGGGTCCGACGAACCCGGTCACCCGCCCGGGCCGTGCCGTGAACGTCATCCCGTCCAGCGCGGTCGTCCCGCCGTACCGCTTTCGCAACTCCGCGACCTCGATCGATGTCATGGCATGGTTTGTACGCGGGCCGCCGTGACGCCTCGGTGCGCTCGCCTGTCACCTGGTTGTCACCAGCCGCCTGGCATCGTGAACCGCCGTACGTCGAGAGGAGCTGGGCAGATGAGGGTGCTGGTGGTTGAGGATCACCAGACGCTGAACCGGCTGATCGCCACCGGCCTGCGCCGCGAGGCGATGGCTGTCGACACGGCCCTCGACGGCCGGGACGCGCTGGAGCGGATGGCCGTCACGCGGTACGACGTCGTCGTCCTGGATCGCGATCTGCCCGAGGTGCACGGCGACGAGGTCTGCCGGCGGATCGTGTCCGGCGGAGCGGGCGAGCGGGTGCTGATGCTGACCGCTGCCGGGACGGTGCGCGATCGGGTCGAGGGGCTCGGCCTGGGTGCCGACGACTACCTGCCGAAGCCGTTCGACCTCGCGGAGCTGGTCGCCCGCGTACGGGCCCTGGGACGGCGAGCCGCGCCGGCGCTGCCGCCGGTTCTGGACAACGGCGATCTGAACCTGGACCCGAACCGCCGGGTCGCGTTCCGGGCCGGACGTCGGCTGGAGCTCAGCCCGAAGGAGTTCGCGGTCCTCGAACATCTGCTCTCCGCCGGCGGTCGCGCCGTACCGGCCGAAGAGCTGCTCGAACGTGTCTGGGACGAGGCAGCCGATCCGTTCACGACAACGGTGAAGACCACGATCGGGCGACTGCGCGGCAAACTCGGCGACCCGCCGGCCATCCACACCGTCCGCGAGGGCGGCTACCGGATCGACTCCCCATGACGGCCCTTCCCCGACTCCGCAGCCGGCTCGCCCTGCTCCACACCGCGCTCGCCTTCGGAGGCAGCATGGTGGTGCTGGGAGTCGTGGCGCTGGGGATGTTCAACGGCAGCCACACGACCAGCGGGTCCACGGACAACCTCACCGCCGTACTGCGTTATGCCGCCGTCGCCCTCGTACTACTGGCAGCAGCCTCGATCGCCCTCGGCTGGATGATCGCCGGCCGGGCGCTGCGTCCGCTCGACACGATCACCCGCGCGGCGCGAAGCATGTCCGCTCAGGACCTGGAGACCCGGCTCCGCATACCGCCCGGATACAGCGAGTTCACCGAGCTGGCCGGCACGTTGGACGGCTTGCTGCGGCGGCTGCACGAGTCGTTCACCGCGCAACGGCAGTTCGTCGCCAACGCGTCGCACGAGGTGCGTACGCCGCTCACCGTGCAGCGGACGCTCCTGCAACTCACGCTGGCCGACCCTGATGCGTCCGCCGACACACTCCGATCGGCGTGTGAAGAACTGCTGGATCTCGGCCGGCAGCAAGAGCAGTTGATCGACGCGCTCCTCACCTTGGCGACCGGCTACGACGGAATCGACCGGCGAGAACGCTTCGACCTCGCCCACCTCACGTCGCAGATCGTTCTGGACCACCAGGCAGAAGCTGAGGCCCGCGCCATCCGGCTCCGCACCTCGTTGACCCCGGCCTCGATCACGGGCGACGTACCGCTGACGGCCAGCCTGGTCACGAACCTGATCGCCAACGCCATCCGCCACAACGTCCCCGGCGGCACCGTCGACATCGCCACCGCGGACAGCCGTCTGACCGTCACCAACACCGGCCGCAAGATCCCACCCGACGAAATCAGCCGGCTGACCGAACCGTTCCAGCGTGCACAGTCTCAGGGGCACGGCCTCGGCCTCGCCATCATCACCGCCGTCGCCCGTGCCCACGGGGCCCAGCTGACCATCGAGCCCAACCCGGCCGGCGGCCTTCACATCACCTACCAAGCGCGCTGAAGGATCTCCGCGGCTTCGGCGAACGACAAACCGGCCTCACGAGCAGCTTGGGCGAGCTTCACGGCAGCGGTGTGAGTCGCGGCGTCGTCGATCTGGCTGCGGGAGGCCAGGACGAAGGTGCCGTTGCGGCCGCGCGTCTCGACCAGGCGGTCGGCTTCCAGTTCCTTGTAGGCGCGCGCGACGGTGTTCACGGCCAGCCCGAGGTCCAGGGACAGCTGGCGCACGGTCGGCAGCCTGGTCCCCCGCGCCAGCTCGCCCGCGCGGATCAACGCCTCGATCTGCGAGCGGACCTGCTCGTACGGCGGAGTCAGCCCGACCGGATCGACTGTGATGTCCATCCGGTCAGCATCTCAGGTGAAGTCCTCCGCGGTGTACGGGCGCTGCTCCACCAGGACCAGCCAGTTGCCCGAGTTGTCGCGCAGTACCGCTTCCACGCCGTACGGGCGGTCCGATGGTTCCTGGATGTACTCGACGCCCCTGGCGGTGAGTTCGGCGAAGGTCTTGCGGCAGTCGTCGGTGGCGATGCCGAAGCCGTGCAGGGTGCCCTTCGCCATCATCCGCTTGATCGCCCCGGCGGCCTCGTCGTCCAGCGGTGGCCCCGGCAGCGCGAGCTGCAGCTCCAGCTCCGGGTGGTCGGCGTGGTGCACAGTGCACCAGCGGAAGTCGGGCAGGCTCACGTCGTTCTTCAGCACGAACCCGAGCTTCTCGGTGTAGAAGGCCTTCGCTTCGTCGATGTCGTCGACGAAGACACTGATCAGGCTGATGTTGGTGATCACGGCAGCTCCTCATCGTTGCGTTCAGTACGACGCTAGGCCCCGGACTCCCCCGCCGGCTTCTCCGGAATTGCGGAGTTCAGTCCCAGCATGAACACGAAACACCCCGGGATCCGCGCGCCGGTCTGCGTCCGCTGGTACCGCGTCGGCGTCATCCCCACCAGCTCGGTGAACCGCTGCGAGAACGATCCGAGGCTGCTGTACCCGACCATCGCGCAGACCTCGGTCACGGTCAGGTTCGTCGCCCGCAGCAGATCCGTCGCGCGCTCGATCCGCCGGCGCGTGACGTACTGCATCGGAGTCTCGCCGTACGCCGCCGCGAAACACCGCAGGAAGTGGTACTTCGACACCCCCGCCGCGGCCGCCAGCGCGGTCAGGTCGAGCGGCTCGGCATAGTTGCGATCGGCAACGTCCCGCGCCCGCCGCAGATGCGGCAACAGCTCCACCGGCACATCGCTCACGTGAACGAGCGTAGGCCCTGTCTGGAGGCGGCGGGCGTTGTGAAGAGCTAACCAAGCCTATTCACAACGCCGCCAGTTTCCTCCAAACCCCCAGGAGAGCTCGACCCCTACTTGTCCTTGGGCTCCGGCTTGGCGTCCACGCCCGCTTCCTTGCGCTGCTCGGGCGTGATCGGCGCCGGCGCCGCGGTCAGCGGGTCGAACCCGCCGCCGGACTTCGGGAACGCGATCACGTCGCGGATCGACTCGGTGCCGGCCAGCAGCGCCGTGATCCGGTCCCAGCCGAACGCGATCCCGCCGTGCGGCGGCGCGCCGAACTTGAACGCGTCGAGCAGGAAGCCGAACTTCTCCGACGCCTCCTCGTCGGTCAGACCCATCACCTTGAAGACCCGCTTCTGCACGTCCTCGCGATGGATACGGATCGAGCCGCCGCCGATCTCGTTGCCGTTGCAGACGATGTCGTACGCGTACGCCAGCGCCGACCCCGGATCGGTGTCGAACGTCGCCAGCGAGTCCGGCTTCGGCGACGTGAAGGCATGGTGCACGGCGGTCCACGCGCCGGACCCGACCGCGACGTCGCCCGCGGCGGTCGCGTCGTCGGCCGGCTCGAACAGCGGCGCGTCCACGACCCACACGAACGACCACGCCGACTCGTCGATCAGACCGCCGCGGCGGCCGATCTCCAGCCGGGCCGCGCCGAGCAGCGCCCGCGACGTCTTCACCGGGCCCGCGGCGAAGAAGATGCAGTCACCCGGCTTCGCCCCGACGTGGTCGGCGATGCCCGCGCGCTCCTCCTCGGACAGGTTCTTCGCGACCGGCCCGGCGAGTTCGCCGTCCTGACCGACCAGCACGTAGGCCAGTCCGCGAGCGCCCCGCTGCTTGGCCCACTCCTGCCATGCGTCGAGCTGCTTGCGCGGCTGGTCCGCGCCACCCGGCATCACGACAGCACCGACGTACGGCGCCTGGAACACGCGGAACGGTGTGTTCTTGAAGTACTCCGTGCACTCGACGAGCTCGAGGCCCATCCGCAGATCCGGCTTGTCGGAGCCGAACCGCGCCATCGCCTCGCCGTACGTCATCCGCGGGATCGGCGTCTGCACGTCGTACCCGACGAGCTTCCAGAGCGCCGTGAGGATCTCCTCGGACAGCGCGATGATGTCGTCCTGGTCGACGAAGCTCATCTCGATGTCCAGCTGGGTGAACTCCGGCTGCCGGTCGGCGCGGAAGTCCTCGTCGCGGTAGCAGCGGGCGATCTGGTAGTACCGCTCCATACCAGCGACCATCAGCAGCTGCTTGAACAGCTGCGGCGACTGCGGCAGCGCGTACCAGCTACCTGGCTGCAGGCGGGCCGGCACCAGGAAGTCGCGGGCGCCTTCCGGCGTGGACCGGGTCAGCGTCGGCGTCTCGAGCTCGACGAAGTCGTGCTTGGCCAGCACCTCGCGGGCGGCCTTGTTCACCTCGCTGCGCAGACGCAGCGCCGAACCCGGGCCCTGGCGGCGCAGGTCGAGGTACCGGTACTTGAGCCGGATCTCCTCGTTCACCGGCGTCGCGTGGTGCTCCTCGACCGGGAACGGCAGCGGAGCCGCCTCGTTCAGGACCTCGACCTCGGTCGCGATCACCTCGATCTCGCCGGTCGGCAGGTTCGGGTTCGCATTGCCCTCCGGACGCGGCGAGACCTCGCCGACGATCTTCAGGCAGTACTCCGAACGCAGGCCGTGCGCGGCGTCCTCGTCGCGGATCACGACCTGGACGGTGCCGGTCGAGTCGCGCAGGTCGATGAACGCCACGCCGCCGTGATCGCGTCGCCGCGCCACCCAGCCCGCCAGAATCACCGTCTGCCCGGCGTGCTCGGCACGCAACGAGCCTGCGGAATGGGTACGGATCACGAGTTCTCCTCTTGCGTCTTGATGCTTGGACGTCGGTCTTGAGCCGGCGGGGTCCAGGTCGCCGCATCCGCGGGCACCTGCTCACCACTGCGGATGTCCTTCACCTCGGGCCCGTTCTCGGTGCTGAACCAGACGAACGGAATACCGCGGCGATCGGCGAACTTGATCTGCTTCCCGAACTTGGCCGCGGCCGGCGCGACTTCCACCGCGATCCCCCGCCCCCGCAACTGGATCGCCGTCCGCATCGCCTCGGCCCGGTCCTCCTCCGAGTTCAGCGCGATCAGTACAGCAGTCGGGGTACGCCGGGATGCGGTCAGCAATCCCTTGCCGATCAAGCGGTGCACGAGCCGCGACACACCGATCGAGATCCCCACACCGGGGTACGTCGTCTTGCCGTCGGAGGCCAGCGAGTCGTAGCGTCCGCCGGAGCAGATCGACCCGTAGCCCTCGTCACCGATCAGCTGGGTCTCGTAGACCGTGCCGGTGTAGTAGTCGAGGCCGCGGGCGATCTTCAGGTCCGCGACCAGCAGGCCGGGCGCGTGCTCGTTCGCCGCCGTCATGATCTGCGACAGCCGCTCGAGGCCCTCGTCGAGGATCTCGTGCTGCACACCGAGCGCCCGTACCTGATCCGCGAACGACGCGTCCGTCGACGAGATCTCCGCCAGCCGCAGCACCTGCTTCGCGGTCTCCGCGGACAGACCCGCCGCGGTCAGCAGGTCGGTGACCTTGTCCGGGCCGATCTTGTCCAGCTTGTCGACGATCCGGAGCGCTCCGGTGATGTCCTCGATGCCGAGACCGCGGTAGAAGCCCTCCGGGATCTGCCGGGTGTTCACCTGGATCCGGAACGGCGGGATCGGCAGCTTGCGGAACGCGTCCGCGATCACCAGCGGCAGCTCGACCTCGTAGTGGAACGGCAGGTCGCCGCTGTCGATGATGTCGATGTCCGCCTGGGTGAACTCGCGGTACCGGCCCTCCTGCGGGCGCTCACCGCGCCACACCTTCTGGATCTGGTAGCGCCGGAACGGGAACACCAGCTTGCCGCTGTGCTCCAGCACGTAGCGGGCGAACGGGACGGTCAGGTCGAAGTGCAGGCCGAGGGCCGCGTCCTCGTCGGCGCCGGCCGCGAGCCGGCGTACGCCGTAGATCTCCTTGTCGGCGTCCTCGCCCTGGTCGGACAGCCGCTCGACCGGCTCGACCGCGCGGGTCTCGATCGACGCGAAACCGTGCAGCTCGAACGTCTCCCGGATCACGTCGAGGAACTGCAGCTCGACGATCCGGTCGCTGGGCAAAAACTCCGGGAACCCGCTGAGAGGGGTCACCTTGCTCATAAGTTCTGTGTCTCCAGGTCCTGCAAGTAGGGGTTGGTCGCCTTCTCCCGGCCGATCGTGGTCTGGCCACCATGACCCGGCAGGACGACGATCTCGTCGCGCATCGGCAGGATCTTGGTGGCCAGCGTATGCAGCATCGCCGGATGGTCGCCGCCAGGCAGATCCGTCCGGCCGATCGACCCGGCGAACAACACGTCACCGGAGAACAAGACGGCGGGCACCTCTTCCGGCCCGTCGTACGGCGTGGTGAAGGTGACCGAGCCGCGGGTGTGACCCGGGGTGTGGTCGACCGTGAACCGGAGCCCCGCCAGCTCGAGCGCCTGCCCGTCCTTGAGTTCCGACACCTCGTCCGGCTCGGCGAAGGCGTGATCGCCGCCGAGCAGCATCCGCGCCGTCTCCGGGCTGATCCCGGCCATCGGGTCGGCGAGCAGGTGCCGGTCGTCCGGGTGGATCCAGGCGGTCGCGTCGTACGTCCCGCAGACCGGGAGGACGGAGAACATGTGGTCGATGTGACCGTGCGTGAGCAGCACCGCGACGGGTTTCAGCTTGTTCTCCCGGACGACTTCCGCGACACCCGGCGTCGCGTCCATCCCGGGGTCGACGACGATGCATTCCGCGCCCTGGCCGGTGGCGACGACGTAGCAGTTCGTACCCCACGGTCCCGCGGGGAACCCGGCGATGAGCACGGCAGACCTTCCTGGAACGGGGTTCGGGACCCACCAAGGTTACCCGGGTGGTTCGCCGTACTTCGAACCGGATTGTGATGCAACCCCGTTGCGCCTGAGCTGGGAGTTTGTGATTGTTCAGGGATAAGCCTTTGCACGCCGGAGGCTTGAGCGTCGAGAAGGCAGCTCGACGCGCCCAGGCGGGCCCTGTCCGCGTGGTTGGACCGGGGACTGACCAGAATGGGCACGAGCGCAGTGCATACCGCCGGAAGGGGCGAGTTGTGGCCGGAGAGAACTGGGGCCGGGTAGCCGAGGACGGAACGGTCTTCGTACGGACGAAGGACGGTGAACGGGCGGTCGGCCAGTGGCCGGACGCGAACCCCGAGGAGGCGCTCGCCTTCTACACCCGCCGGTACGACGCACTGGCGTTCGAGGTGGAGCTACTGGAACAGCGTGTGCAGGCAGGCACAGTTTCTCCGGACGACGCCCGCGCTGCCGTGAAGAAGGTCGCTGCCTCGATCGAGGGCGCACAGGCGGTCGGCGACCTGGACGGGTTGCTGGCCCGGCTCGAAGCGCTCACCCCGCTCGTCGCTCAGCAGCGCGAACGGCGCAAGGCCGAGCGGGCCGCCAAGGTCGAGGAGGCGCGCTCCGCCAAGACCAAGATCGCCACCGAGGCCGAGACCATCGCGGCCGGCACCGACTGGCGCCACGGCGTGACCCGCCTGCGCGAACTGCTCGACGAGTGGAAGGCACTCCCCCGGCTCGACAAGTCCAGCGACGACGAGCTCTGGCACCGGTTCTCCTCCGCGCGTACGACGTACACGCGGCATCGCAAGCAGCACTTCGCCGAGCTGTCCTCGAAGCGCGAGGAGGCAGCTGTGGTGAAGGAGCGGCTCGCGGCCGAGGCGGAGTCGCTCGCGGCGTCGACCGAGTGGGGCCCGACGTCCGGGCGGTTCCGGGACCTGATGCGGCAGTGGAAGGCCGCCGGGCCGGCACCGCGCGAGGTGGACGACAAGCTGTGGGCGCGGTTCCGCGCCGCGCAGGACCTGTTCTTCGGCGCGCGGGACGCCGTACAGGCCGAGGAGAACGCCGAGCAGGTGCAGAACCTGCAGGCCAAGGAAGCCCTGCTGGCGGAGATCGAGACCATCCTGCCGGTCGAGGACGCCCGCACCGCCCGCGAGCAGCTCCGGGAGTACCTGGACCGCTGGGACCAGATCGGCAAGGTCCCGCGGGACTCGATGCGCGCCATCGACGGACGGCTGCGCGCCGTCGAGCAGGCCGTGAAGGCGGCCGAGGACGAGGTCTGGAACCGCAGCAACCCCGAGGCCCGCGCCCGCGCCGAGGCGACCGTCAAGCAGCTCCAGTCCCTGATCTCGGACCTGGAGAAGCAGGCCGCCAAGTTCGAGGCCCAGGGCAACACCCGCAAGGCCACCGAAGCCCGCGAAGCCATCGCCGCCCGCCGCGAATGGCTGACCCAGGCCCAGAACGCCCTCAACGACTTCAGCTGACGCCTGCGGGCCCCAGTCCCGCAGGCGTCAGCCCCGCCGTCACGGTCCGAAGAAGGTCATCGTCCGGCCGATCAGATCCGCCTTGTCCGCAGCCGTTCCGTACGCCTCCAACGGGAAGGCGAGGAACACGACCTTGTAGGTCCCACTGAAGGTCAGCGCATCGGGCTGGGCAGCGTCGTCGGTGAACGCTGACGTCGCGCCACCGTTCGGGGTGACCCGGTCCTCGAACGTGGCACCCAGGACCGAGTGGTCCAGCGGCACCGTCCCGATGCCGTTCGTCACCGGGTTACCGGCGACACCGTGCACCGCGCTCGTGGCCTTGTCGTTCTGCGTCTCACTCCCGTCCCACGTGATGTGCAGGTAGTCGCGTACGAAGGTCGTCGTACCGGCCGCCTGGTCGAGGATGTCCTGACCCGACATCAGCAGGCGTCCGCCGTTGTCCAGGAACGCCTGCAGTCGCGCCTCGTACGGCGTGATCGGTGCCGGGTAGCTGTTACCCGTGAACCACACGACGTTCTTGTGCGCGAGCAGGTAGTTCTGCGGCAGGTTGATGTCGGTGCCGAGATCCCAGGTGTCGAACGCGACACCCTTGCTGGTCAGGGCCGTCGCGTACGCACCCTCTACGTCGGGCGCGTTGCCGTCGTTGTCGACGAGCAGAGTGTCGACAGTCACCGCGATCGTCTTGATCGACGCCGATCCCGACACCCCTGGACTGCCGACCGAGGTGGCCGTCACCGTCGCCGTACTGCTACCGCTCGCCCCGACGGTCACCTTGGCGCAGACCGCCGCCGTCGCCCCCGGCGCGACCGCGGGTGTCGTGGTGGCCGGCGTCGTACAGGTCGAGTCGAAGAACGCGACCGGGAAGGTCCCGCCGCTGCTCGACAAGGTGTAGCTGTCGGTCGTGTACCCGAGGTTCTTGACCGACAACGGGTAGCTCACGACCGTCCCCGGCCGGCCTCCGTCGGTCTGCGTCGCCGGGCTGACGCTGACGGCGTACGCCGGCGCGATCGACGTCGTGACCGGTGAACCGGTCGTGTACGGACCTTCGGCCGACACGACCCGGACGCCGTCGTTGACGATCGCGGTCAGCTTCTTCGAGTTCGTGATCCGTACGCCGAGGTGCACGGTGATGGTGCCGCCCGCCGGAATGGTCAGACCGTTCCAGGTCGCCACGCCGCCGACGTTCGTACCGCCGTTGTCGGCATCGAGGAACGTCGTGTTCGCCGGGATCGGGTCGGTGATCTTCACCCCGGTCGCGGGTGCGTTGCCGATGTTCTTCACGGTGATCGCGTACTCGAGCCGGCTGCCGGGGCCTACCGGCACACCGACGTCGGCCTTCGAAACGACCAGCGCGGGAACGGCCGTCGTGTCGAAGCTGCGGTAGGCACCGCGACCGTGCGTACCGGCTGCCAGGACCCGGTGGGACGGGTCGAGGTTGAGCTGCCAGATCGCAACGTCGGGGAAACCGGAGCCGAGGGGTGCCCAGTGCACACCACCGTCGTGGGTAACGAACGGTCCGACATCCGTTCCGGCGTACAAGGTGTTCGCGTACGACGGATCCAGGATGATCGAGTTCACCGGGCTGTCGGGCAGGTTGAAGCTGATGTCGGTCCAGGTCGCGCCCGCGTCGGTCGTCTTGAAGACGTGGCCCGGCCGGGACGGCGTCGCGCGGTTGAAGCCCGCGTAGGCGGCGTACGCGATCCGGTAGTTGCTCGGATCAACCGCGAACTGGGTGATCGGCCGCTTCGGCAGCTTGCCGGTGTCCACCCGGTTCCAGGTGGGCGTGTCGCTGACCTGGGCGTTCGGGCTGACGTACACGTAGCCGTCCTCGGCGCCGGTGTAGACCGCGTCGCCGCCGCCGACACCGATGGCCGAGATGAAGCACCCGCGTCCACCGTTCGGCGCCGGGCCGGTGCAGCCGCTGGACAGGTCCGGACTGATCGGCTTCCAGCGCACGTCGCCCGCTGACGGCGCCTTCCCGTTGTCGGTGCGGTAGAGCCGGTAGGTGCCGAGGAACAGTTGATCGGTCTTGCGCTGGTTCTGCACCCACGGCACGTAGAACTCGGCCCGGTCGTTCAGGTTGATGCCGGTCCGGATGTACTGGTTGCTGAAGAAGGACGCGCCGCCGTCGGTGTAGCGGTACGGCGTGATACCGAAGTACGTGCCGAAGACGAAGTTGGCGTCGTTCGGGTCGACCAGGACCTGGCCGCCGTCACCGCTGGCCACGTCGAACCAGGTGTTCGAGGCGGTCGACTTGCGGTCGGTGCCGTTGTCCTGCGTGCCGCCCCAGACCCGGGCCGGAACGGTCGGCACGTTGGCGATCGACGTGAACTGGCCGAGCTGGAGTCCGGTGCGGTGCGTCACCGCGGCGGTGTTCGGATCCACCGTGCCGTTGAGGTTCTGCCAGGTGACGGCGCTGAGCGGATCGGTCGCGTTCGGGCGGCCGCCGCGGTCGGCGCTGTACCAGACACCACCGTCGCTGCCGATCAGCACGTGGTCCGGGTTCGCCGGGTCGACGGCGATCGCGTGGAAGTCCGGGTGCTGGTCCCAGCCGAGGTTCTTCCAGGTCTGACCGCCGTCGTCGGACCGGAAGATTCCCCCGGAACCGATGGCGTAGTTGAACTGGCCGCCCGCGTAGACGACGTTCGGGTTGACCGGATCGGCGAGGATCACGTTGTCGTACGAACACTGCTCGGCGCAGTAGTCCTCGACGGTGTCGTCCCCGGTGCCGGGGGGCAGGATCGACCAGCTCGCGCCGTCGTTCGTCGACTTGAAGACGCGGGCAGGCTGGTCGTCCCAGTTGAAGCCCGCATACAGGACAGCGTTCTGCTCGGCCGGATGCGACAGGCCGAGCGAGAACCTCGTCCCGGTCCCGGCGTAGTCGGCGGCCGGCAGGCCGGTCATGATCGGAGACCAGTGCGCACCGGCGTCGCTGGACTTGTAGATCGCGTCGCCCCAGAAGGAGCTGTACAGGACCTTCGGGTTCTGCGGGTCGATCTCGAGGTCGGTGGCGCCGTTCAGCTCGGACTTCGCTTCCTTCAGCAAGTTCCAACTGGTGCCGCCGTCCTTCGACTCCCAGACGCCGTACCGCGAGTGCACCGGAGGCGTCGTACGACGGGCACCGCCGCGGCCGCGCAGGATCGCGGCGTAGAGGTGGCTCGCGTTGCCCGGGTCGACGACGAGCGCCGAAGTCGAGACGCCCTCGAAGAAGTCGCCGGACACGTGGGCCCAGTGGTCGCCGCCGTCGGTGGACTTCATGATGCCGTTGCCGAAGTAGCTGTCGCCGGACAGGGCTCCTTCACCGGTACCGGCGTACACGATCGCGTCGTTGGACGGCGCGACCGCGAGCGCGCCGATGGCGAGCGACGGCTGGTTGTCGGTCTTCGCCGACCAGGTGCCGGTCGCCGGGTCGTACAACCAGATGCCGCCCTGGGCACCGCCGAGAATGAACCGCCCGTTGCTCGGCCGGATCGCCAGCGCTCCGATGCGGCCGGCCATCGCGGTGAAGATCGGCGTACTGCGGGTCACCTGGACGATCGGATCGGGTCCGAGGCCGGTCCAGGAACCGGGGAAGGTCGCGGGGCCCGGACTGGGTGTCCCGTTCTTGCGCAGCTGAGCCGCGGCCCGCGCCGCCGCCGCGCGCTGTGCTCCCGCCTGCTGGTTGTCGAGCTGCTGGTCGCCCGCCGTACGACGGCTCATGAAGAACAGATCCCGCTGCAACTGGATCTGCTCGTCTTCCTCACTGATCCGCGGCGGAGCCGCGCCCGGCGTCAACACCGGAGTGTCGTCGACGACCGCACCACCCGCGGCACCGCCCGGAGCCATGACCAGCCCCGCGACCAGCACCGCCGACCCAATCCCCGCTACCGCACCCCGAACGCTCCTCATCCCGCACTCCCCTTAGTCCCCCGAGTGCGCCGTTGCCTCCTGCAAGCAGGCAACCCACCCCACCCCGTTGTCAAGACCTCACCCCCTGTGGACAACTCCAGGCACGAGAACGGAGAATCAGTCATCCTGCTGGGATGTTCGAGTACGACCAGCCGTTCTACTTCGCCGGCTTGCCCTTCACCGCCCGCCAGGTGCCTCGCAAACTTGCCTGGCTACTGGCCCGCGGCGAGATCCGCCAGTTCCTGAAAGGCGTGTACGTCGACGTCCGGGTACCCGACTCCCCCACCCTCCGCGCCGACGCCCTGCGACTGGTTGTCCCATCCGACGCGATCATCTGCGGCCGGGCCGCAGCCTGGCTCCATGGCATCGAAACCACGGCCCTCGGACCTGAGCCCATGGTCAGCCCACACTGGACCTTCCTCGAACAGCCCTTCGTCGAAACGCAGGGTCTGAAGGTGATCACTCCGGCCGCGACGGCCATCGAGCTCGCCAAGAACCTCAGACTCCCGTTCGCGCTCTCAGCCGTCGATGCGCTCCTCCATGCGGGGGTGGTCAGCTTCCATGAGCTCACAGCAGCGGCCGCGGCGTACTTCGCCGAAGACGACAACTCTCTGGCCGCCCGCGTCATCCGCTACGCCGACCACCGCGCTGCCTCGCCGGCGGAGTCCTGGCTGCGGTTGCGGCTACTGGATGCCGGTTTCGGGCGGCCGGATCTCCAGGTACGTGTGGAGGGGCCGGACCGGGTGTATCGGCTTGACGTCGGGTATCCGGATCGGCCCGTCGACGGGCGGCGGCTCGGCCTCGAGTACGACAGCGACGAATGGCACTCGAGTACGAAGCAACAGCTCCGCGACGAAACCCGCCGTACCGAGCTGGACGCCTTGGGCTGGCACATCATCTCGGTCCGCCGGACCGACCTCTGGGGCTCGTACCCCGCCCTCGAGCTGGCCGTCGGGGCCTTCCTCTGCCAGCACCCTCGCCTTCCCCGCCGCTGGTGACGGCCCGCCGCACCAATGGATTGGTACGGCGGGCCGTGTGGGGCGGACTGGAGGGGTCAGTCGTTGTAGAGGGTCTTGAGGGCGTGGCGGCGTGTGAGTAGCAGGAGGGCGAGTGCGAGTACGCCACCGGAAGTGGTGATCAGCAAGAGGTGGTTGGAAGGGGATACCTCGGCTACGGCGGTTGCTGAGGTGCTGGGGTCGTAGCCGCCGGCCATGCCGACGTCGTTGTAGTGGGTGCCGGGCAGTTTGTCGGAGTAGCGGGCGGAGACGAGTTCCTGGTAAGCGGAGACGGTGATCGGTCGGGCGCCGATCGACTTGACGGCCGACTGGTTGAGCGGTCGCACCTTAGTGCCGGAGAGGGCGTACCAGGCGCCGACCTGAGGCTCGGTGAAGACGAGTGCTCCGGCAGCGGCCGACACCATCCGCGCCTCGGTGTTGCCGGAGGCCACGTTGACCGCATGCCAGGCGCCCTTGGCATCGGGCGTGGTGAAGACGGTCAATGTCCGACCGCCTTGCGCCGCGGTGGTTGCGGCGTACCAGAAGGTCGCGACGGGAGCCGACGCGTCACGCACGAAGGCAGGGTTGAGCGCGTAGATCGGCTGCGTGTCCCGCGCGACACTCGCCGCGGCCTTCGCCGTACCTCCGGCCTTGCCCAGCAGGCTCAGCGCCTCGGACGAACGCGCGGCATTGGTTGCCTTGGACAACTCGGTCGGAGCGACCGGCTGCGGACCCGCCGCATCGGCCAGACCGGCGGCAGCGAAGGTGAAACCGAGACCAGCAGCGAGTACGGCGGCGCAGCGGAGCAGGACGTTCTTCGGGCGGCGCATGTCAGGCTCCGATCCGGTACAGGGAATGCGTCCAGGTGAACTGCGAGTTGGACCGGTACCAGTTGTAGGACGAGTAGTTGTAGCGCGGGTCGTCCGGCCACGGGTTGTAGTACTCGATGGTCGAGTCGGACGCGTCGTACCCGATGATGTCCATCATGTGTCCGCCGCCCGAGGTCCAGCCGATCCGCGTCATCACCGGGCGGCCGGCGGCGATCTCGGTGACGAGCGTGCTGAAGCCGAGCGTGGACGAGACGTAGCTGCCGGCGCTGATCCCGATCGCCCGGAAGGCCCTCTGGTCGTTGCCGAGCGTGGCCTGGTTGTTCGGGCAGGTGCTGTTCATCGAGTAGCCGAAGGCAAGGTTGCAGAACTGGTTCTGCGAGTACGAGCGGCCGTAGAACGCGGCGATACTGTTGCCGCTCGCGGCCCAGCACCAGTTCGACTTCTGCTGGGCCTGGCCGGTGACGTTCAGGTAGTAGCTGCTGGGTGCGGCCGAGGCCGGCGGGGCGAGCGGCGCCAGCGTCACCAGACCGAGGATCGTGGCCAGGAGCAACGACCAGCTGCGACGAGGCACCGGACAGGGCCTGGGGCGGAGCCTGCGCATGAGTCCTCCTTCGAGAGGTACTGCGGGGTGGGCGAGGTCCATCGTCGGGACGGGACCACTGCGCGGCAAGAACTCGGATCGGGGGTGTGAACGGCAACGGCGCGTGAACGAGGCGTGACGAGGCAGTGTCAGCGGGTGCTGTGAATGTTTACACTGCTGCCTTGAAGGAGCGTGGGCCCATGATCAAGCCGGTCGAAGTCCGTGCGGTGACTCCGGAAGCGTCGTTCGCGGAGGCACTGCGGCAGGCGATCGCCCGCCGCGGGCTGGCCCTCAACCGGATCCGGACCCATCTGGCCGACCGCGGGCTGCACGTCGGGGTCGCGACACTCAGCACCTGGCAGAGCGGCCGCCGGATCCCCTGCGAGGATTCGCTGGCGACCGTGACGGCGCTAGAAGAGCTCTTGCAGGTGCCGCCCGGCTGGCTGACCGGACGGATCCCTCCGGCGCGGACCGAGCCGGAGACGGCGCCGCAGCCGTACGCCGTTGTCGACTACGCCGAGGCGCTCACCCGGCTGCTCGACCGGCTCCGCCGTGACGCCCACGGCCGGCTGCGCAACGTGACCGTTCTCGAAGAGGTCCGGCTGGGCGCGGATCGGAGTGCGCACAGCCGGCGGGTCATCCAGAGCGTGGTCGCCGTACAGCCGGTGGATCGGCTGATCATCGCGCACCAGGGCGAGCCGGGCTGCGACGCCGAGCAACTCGCCTTGCGGGCGTTGAGTGGTTGCCGGACCGGCCGGATCGCGCGCTCGCCCGAAGCCGGTGCGATGCTCGGGGAGCTGCTCCTCGACCGGGTCCTCGCGGTCGGCGAGACGGCCGTCGTGCACTACGAGATCGAGGACCGCACCGGGCTGCCGTCGACGGAGTACCAGCGGTTCAGCGAGTGGGGCGGGATGCATTACGTGCTGGAGGTGCAGTTCGACCGGGCCGCGCTGCCGGTCCGCGTCCACGAGATCCGCCGTCGCCACACGTCCGGCCCGAACCTGGTCCACCGCGACCTGATGCTCACCCCCGACGGCCGCGTCCACGTCATCGAAGCCTCCGCAGACCCCGGCACAGTAGGAATCACCTGGGAGTGGGACTAGAGCGCTCCCCGCTCCCGGCCGTCCGCAATTCCGTGGGCTGACCCACCAGTTTGGTGGGTAGACCCATGACCTGCTGGGTTCCTGACCCTGGTTCAGGGTGCAGAACCCCCGACCTGATGGGTCTACCCACCAAATTCGCACTCAGCGACGGGCACTGGACCTGTCGACGATCGGGCGCGGCAGGCGAGGCGCGGGTCAGCGGGTCCGGTGCGGGTCAGCGGGTGCGGTGCGGGTCAGCGGGTGCGGTGCCGGTCAGCGGGTGCGGTGCGGGTCAGCGGGTGCGGTGCGGGTGGGTGCGGTGGACTAGGTGCGGAAGCCGGCGTGGATGTGGTCGTGGTGGGTTTGGTCGGAGAAGTACGCCGTACCGGAGAGTTGGTAGGGGCCGCCTACGTTGTAGGAGCCCAGGGACTCGGTGGCGCGCATGTACGACGTGATGAGCGAGCGGGACGTTGACGGCGCCACGACCGGATGGCCGTCGATCTGCCAGGTGTCGAACGCGCGGCCGCGGGGGTGATCACTCGGGCGATCGGTGCCGAACACGTTGGTGGGGTGGCCGGAGCGGATCACGCTGACGCCGATCCGATAGGTCTTCGCGAGCTCGAGCATCGTGGTGAGCACGCTGTCATGCACCTGCCCGGAGCGGATGTCCGCGGCGGATGCCGGCGGCAACAGGATCTGCTCGCTGGTCAGCACCTGCCGCGCGGCGGCCGACAGGCTCGCAACCGGCGCTCCGGGTCGAGCCGGGTGCTTCGCGGTCACCCGCCACGTCCCCTGCGACGACTTGCTCAGCCGTACGTCGACCGTCGTGCCACCGCTGATCAAACGGTTCTGCCTGATCGAGTACACGCGGCACGGCACCAGCACGCTGGCCGAGTCGCTCAGAATCCCGCCGTACTGCGCGTCGATCACCTCGACCACAGCCTGCGTATCCGTCGGCCGCAACAACTTCACCACCGCCGCCACCGCAAGCCGCTTCACCTGAGGCTGGATCTCCCCCGGCCCCGCCACCCAACTCCGCACGGAGGGCAGGGCAACAGTCGGAGTCGATGTTGGAGACGTCGGCGGCGAACTGGGCGTCAACGAAGGCGTAGACGAAGGAACCGATGAAGGCGTCGATGAAGGAGTCGAAGGTCTTGCACTCGGCTGGTTCTGCGCCGAGGAATCACTGCACCCGACCAGCAGTCCCGCACCCGCGATCAACAACTCCCGCCGCCTGAAACGCCTCATACCCCGCAGTGTCCCCACCCTCACAAGCAGAGGCGGCAGTCCGTGTAATCGCCGAGGTACAACCCATGCTCCGGGCAACGGGCGAAGGCAGCCTCCACCGGATCCGGATCCCACATCCGCGGCAGCTCAACCGGCTCGGTCGGCGGGCTGAACTCCAGGACCAGCCGCTCGTACTCCGCCAGAAACGCTTCGAAGATGCGCGGCTCGTAGCTCAGCAACTCCCACCGAAACCGCGCCTCCGCCAGCCGCACCACGCGCAGCAGGTAGTCCCGCTCCACCTCCCACCCGGCAGCCGGCCACGGCAGCTCGTCCAGATCGAAGCCGTCGTTCCCCATCCCGATCCGAGAGTTGCACAGGAGCAACGCAAATCCGCGCTCGAACTCTGTCTCCGCCAGCTCACACGCAGGCAGCGCAAGCACGTCCAGGAAGATCGCACTCGCTCCGTTGTACAGCTTCAGGCCCGGTCCGTCCGCCGAGCCACGGAACCAGTCGCCCATGGGCGTCTACTGCGTGACGCGGTAGACGTCGAAGACGCCTTCTACGGAGCGGACTGCCTTCAGGACGTGGCCGAGGTGGGTCGGGTCGCCCATTTCGAAGGTGAAGCGGGACTTGGCGATGCGGTCGCGGGTGGTGGTGAGGGCCGCGGACAGGATGTTCACGTGGTAGTCCGACAGCACCCGGGTGATGTCCGACAGCAGGCGGGCCCGGTCCAGCGCCTCGACCTGGATCGCGACCAGGAAGACGGACTGCGCCGTCGGCGCCCACTCGACCTCGACGATGCGCTCGGGCTGGGTCTTCAGGTTCTCCACGTTCGCGCAGTCGGCCCGGTGCACCGAGACGCCCGCGCCGCGGGTGATCCAGCCGATGATCTCGTCACCCGGCACCGGCGTACAGCACCGGGCCAGCTTCGACAGCACGTCGGTCGCGCCCTTGACGATGACACCGGCGTCGCCGCGCGCGGTGCGCTTGCGCCGCTCCTTGGTGGCCGGCAGCCGCATGCCCTCGGCGAGGTCCTCGGCCGCACCCTCCTCGCCGCCGTACGTCTCGATAAGACGCCGTACGACGGCCTGCGCGCTCACGTGCTGCTCGCCCACAGCGGCGTACAGGCCGGTGACGTCCGGGTACCGCAGGGAGTTCGCGACGGCGGTCAGGGTCTCGTGGGAAAGCAGGCGCTGCAGCGGCAGGCCCTCCTTGCGGAGCTGCTTCGCGATCGCGTCCTTGCCGTGCTCGATCGCCTCGTCGCGGCGCTCCTTGGAGAACCAGTGCTTGATCTTGTTGCGCGCACGCGGGCTCTTGACGAACGTGAGCCAGTCCCGCGACGGACCCGCGCCCTGCGCCTTCGAGGTGAAGACCTCGACGACGTCACCGTTCTCGAGGGTGCTCTCCAGCGGCACCAGGCGCCCGTTGACGCGGGCACCGATACAGCGGTGACCGACCTCGGTGTGTACGGCGTACGCGAAGTCCACCGGCGACGACCCGGTCGGCAGCGACATCACGTCGCCGCGCGGGGTGAAGACGTAGACCTCGGCGTTGTTGATCTCGAACCGCAGCGAGTCGAGGAACTCCGACGGGTCGGAGGTCTCCCGCTGCCAGTCGACGAGCTGCCGCACCCAGGGCATGTCGTTCGGCCCGCCGATTTCGGTGCTCGGCGTGGCCGGCGCGACCGACGACGGGTCCTCCTTGTACTTCCAGTGCGCGGCGATGCCGTACTCCGCGCGGCGGTGCATGGAGAACGACCGGATCTGCAGCTCCACCGGCTTGCCCTGCGGCCCGATCACCGTGGTGTGCAGCGACTGGTACATGTTGAACTTGGGCATCGCGATGTAGTCCTTGAACCGGCCGGGGACCGGGTTCCAGCGCGCGTGCATGATGCCCAGGGCGGCGTAGCAGTCGCGGACCGACTCGACCAGAACCCGGATGCCGACCAGGTCGTAGATGTCACCGAACTCGCGGCCGCGGACGATCATCTTCTGGTAGATCGAGTAGTAGTGCTTCGGCCGGCCGGTGACCGTCGCCTTCACCTTGGCGAGCCGCAGGTCCTCGTGCACCTGGTCGATCACGGTCGCCAGGTACTCGTCGCGGGACGGCGCGCGCTCGGCGACCAGCCGGACGATCTCGTCGTACACCTTCGGGTGCAGGGTCGAGAACGCCAGGTCCTCGAGCTCCCACTTGATCGTGTTCATACCGAGCCGGTGCGCCAGCGGGGCGTAGATCTCCAGCGTCTCGCGGGCGATCCGCTCCTGCTTCTCCTGGCGCAGCGAGCCGAGCGTGCGCATGTTGTGCAGCCGGTCGGACAGCTTGATGACCAGCACCCGGATGTCCTTGGACATCGCGACGACCATCTTGCGGATCGTCTCGGCCTGCGCGGACTCGCCGTACCGCACCTTGTCGAGCTTGGTGACGCCGTCGACCAGCATGGCGATCTCTTCGCCGAAGTCGCGGGTCAGGTCCTCCACCGTGTACGGCGTGTCCTCGACGGTGTCGTGGAGCAGCGCGGCGCAGAGCGTGGTCGCGGTCATACCGAGCTCGGCGAGGATGGTGGCAACCGCGAGCGGATGCGTGATGTACGCGTCGCCGCTCTTGCGCATCTGGCCGGTGTGGTACTTCTCCGCGGTCCGGTAGGCGCGCTCGATCATGCCGAGATCGGCCTTCGGGTGGGTCGCGCGGACCACCCGGAACAGCGGCTCGAGCATCGGCGCCCGGTTCGGGTGCCGGGTGCCGCCGAGGCGGGCGAGCCGGGCGCGGACCCGGGCCGGAGCGATCCGCGGCGGTTGGGTCGCAGGCGGCGGCGACACGGGAGCCGGGCGCACCGGCGACGGCGCGCGCGGCGGCTCCTGCGGTACGGCATCCGGCACCGCAGATGTCATCGCCGGGTCTTCGCCCACGTTGTGTCCCTCCGCCGACAGGCCACCAGTCTAGAGGCCAGCGTCCAACGAGGCAGAACCGCCTGTGGACAACACGCCGGGTAAGCCGACGGCGACGGAGAGTTTGCCCGAATTCAGACCGTGACGAGGGCGGTAACGGCTTCGCCTTGGAGGCGTTTGCGGCCGGGGAGGAACGAGAGTTCGAGGAGGACCGCCGTACCGAGGACCTCGGCGCCGCAGCGGCGGATCAGCCGCAGACAGGCCTCGACCGTGCCGCCGGTGGCCAGGACGTCGTCGATGACGAGGACGCGGTCACCGGGAGCGAACGCGTCCTG
Source organism: Kribbella sp. VKM Ac-2566 (assembly GCF_004366005.1). Taxonomy (NCBI): domain Bacteria; kingdom Bacillati; phylum Actinomycetota; class Actinomycetes; order Propionibacteriales; family Kribbellaceae; genus Kribbella; species Kribbella sp. VKM Ac-2566. Next base: position 780,148 of record NZ_SODT01000010.1, read on the forward strand.
GTGCACCTCGATCGTCGCCTCGCCGTACTCCAGCGCGTACGACTCCTCGTACGTCGCCGCCGGCAACTTCCCCTTCTTGCGCACCGGCACGAACCCGGCGCCGAGCGCGAGCGCGACCGGGGCCGCCAGGATGAAGCCGCGCGCCTCGATCCCGACCACCTTGTCGACGATCGGCTGCCCGTCGTCGTCCGTCCCGGCCGCCGCCAGCGCCTCCACGACCTGGCCGAAGCCGGTGTGATCGGCCAGCAGCGGGGTGATGTCCTTGAACACCACCCCCGCCTGCGGGTAGTCCGGGATGTCGCGGATGCCGTCCGTGAGCACCTGCTCGAGCGACCGCATCACTTACCGCGCTTCGACCGCGGCTTGCGGGTCGGCTGCGGGCGCCCTGCGGCCGCCGCCTTCATCGGCCGCGACGACGGCGTCGGAGCCGACCCGGTTGCCCGGTCCGCCTTCCGAGGTGTGTCCTGTACGTCGGAACGCGCCGCGGCACCCGACGGCGCGCCGGCCGTGGCCACGCCGACCGGAGCGGCCGCAGCGGCAGCGATCTGCGCCTTCTTGGCGGTCACCCGCTTGTTCAGCGCCTGCATGCCCGGCTCGCGCTCCTTGAAGACCGCGAGCAGCGCCGGCGCGATGAAGATCGACGAGTACGCACCGATCGCGACACCGACGAACAACGCCAGCGACAGGTCCTTGAGCGGGCCGGTGCCGAGCACCGCCGTACCGACGACCAGGATCGCGCCGATCGGGAGCAGCGCGGTGACCGTGGTGTTGATCGACCGGACCACGGTCTGGTTCACGGCGAGGTTGGTCGCGTCCGAGTAGGTGTAGCGGTTCGACCCAGTGATGCCGCGAGTGTTCTCGCGGACCTTGTCGAACACCACGACGGTGTCGTACAGCGAGTAACCAAGGATTGTCAGTACGCCGATCACCGTCGCCGGCGTGACGTCGAAGCCGATCAGCGCGTACAGACCGACAGTGATCGTGACGTCGTGGACCAGCGCGATGATCGCGGCCATCGACGCCTTGGCTTCGCGGAAGTACAGCCAGATCACCGCGAACACCGCGATCAGGAACACGACCAGCGCCAGGATCGCCTTGTCGGCGATCTGCTTGCCCCAGGAGGCACCGATCTGCTGCGAGGTGACCTGCTCGGCCGGGATACCGGCCTCCTTGGCGATCGCCGCGCGCACCGTGCCGATGTCGTTCTGGGCCAGCGGCTTGGTCTGGACCCGGACCTTCTCGTTGTTGATCGTGGTGACGACCGGGTCACCGAGGTCCTTGGCGTTGGTCGCCTTCACCGCGTCACCGAAGTCCTGCACGGTGTGGTCGGTGACCTTGACCTTGGCCTCGTACTCGACGCCGCCCTTGAACTCGATACCGAGCGCCAGGCCGCGGGCGAACAGCCCCGCCAGCGAGATGATGACCAGGACCGCCGAGAGGCTGAACCAGAACTTGCGGTGGCCGATGAAGTCGTAGGAAACCTCACCGCGGTGCAGCTTGGCACCGATCGCTCCGAGCTTCGACATCAGACCTCCCCTCCGACCGGCTTGCGCGTCGACGGCGTCTTCCGCGGCCGGGCCGACGGTTTCGTCTGTCCGGGCAGTCGTTCGACGCCCAGATGCTCCGGATCCAGTCCGGACAGCTTGTGCCCGTGGCCGAAGAAGTCGGTCCGGGCGAGCAGTGTGACCACCGGCTTGGTGAACAGGAAGACCACGACCAGGTCGATCAGCGTGGTCAGGCCGAGCGTGAACGCGAAGCCGCGGACGCTGCCGATCGCCAGCACGTACAGCACCAGCGCGGCGAGCAGCGAGATCGAGTCGGCGGCGATGATCGTGTGCTTGGCGCGGGCCCAGCCGGTCTCCACCGAGGAGCGCAGGCTGCGGCCCTCACGGACCTCGTCGCGCAGTCGTTCGAAGTAGATGATGAACGAGTCCGCGGTGATACCGACGGCCACGATCAGACCGGCGATACCGGCCAGCGTCAGGGTGAACCCGATCGCCTTGCCGAGCAGGATCACCAGGGCTCCGGTGAGGATGCCGGCGGCCGCGAGCGAGAGCACCACGACGATGCCGAGACCGCGGTAGTACAGGAAGCAGAACACGACGACCAGCGCCAGACCGGCGAGACCGGCCCAGATACCCGCGGAGAGCTGGTCACCACCGAGCTGCGGCGACACGGTCTCGACCGAGGAGATGTCGAACTTGATCGGCAGCGCGCCGTACTTGAGCACGTTCGCCAGGTCGCGGGCCTGGGCCTCGGTGAAGGTACCGGTGATCTGCGCCTGGCCGCCCGGGATCGGGCTGTCCACGCTCGGGGTCGAGATGGTCTCGCCGTCGAGCACGATCGCGAACAGGTTCTGGCCCTGGCCGCGCTGCGAGATGGCCGTGGTGGCCTTGAGGAACTTGTCGCCGCCGTCACCGGTGAACTTCAGGTTCACCTGCCACTGCAGACCGTTCTGCGGGATGCCGGCGGAGGCGTCCGACAGGTCGGTGCCGTTCAGGATCGCCGGGCCGAGCAGGTACTTGTAGGTGCCCTCGCGGTCGCAGGAGAAGATCGCCGTGTTCGGGTTGTCGACCTGCTTGTCACCGCACTTGTACGCCGCGAACGCCGCCTGCGTGGCCGCGTCCGGCGTGTAGTTCAGCGGGTCGCCCCCCGCGGCCGGCGTCGACGGGGTCGCGGACGGCGTGGCACTCGGCGTCGTACTGGGCTTCGCGGTCGGCGTCGTACTGGCCTTCGGGGTCGGCGTCGGTGTCGCCCCGCCCAGCGCGCTCGACCAGGCCCGGCCCTTCGGCGTGCTGGTGGGGGTGCTGCTCGGCTTGACCGTGGCGCTCGGCTTCGGCGTCGTACTGGGCTTCGGCGTCGTACTGGGCTTCGGCGTGGTGCTCGGCTTCGGCGTCGTCGACGGAGTGGGCTGCGGCGCGGCGGCATCCGAGCCGTACACGACCCGGAAGTAGAGCAGCGCGGTCTGACCGACCTGCGACACCAGGGATTCCTTCGTGGCGCCCGGAACGGCCACGTTGATGTGGTTCGTGCCGGAGGTGGTGATGTCGGACTCGGCGACACCCGCGCCGTTGACCCGCTGGCCGATGATGTTCTTGGCCTCGTTCAGCTGGTCGGCGGTGACCTTCCCGGTGCCGTCGAACGTGCTGGCGGTCAGCGTGATGGTCGTGCCGCCCCGCAGGTCCAGCCCGAGCTTGGGCTTCCAGGTCTTGGTCAGCGCCATGATCCCGAACAGCAGAACCACCACCACCAGCAAGCCGATCAGGCTCCGCCCGGGGCGGGATGTCGTAGTCGTTGCCACGTCAGTTTCAACCTTTGTACTTCTGGGCGCGCCGCACCGTCAGGTGGACGCCGAACGCCGCGCCGCAGGCCGTTGGGACGGAAAAATCAGTTCTCGGTGTGCGTCGGCGGCAGCTTCGGCGTGTCCTGGACCTTGCCGTCGGCCTTGTCACCGGCCTTACCCGCATCCGGTACGTCGACCTTCTCGGCGTCGTCGTCCGCCGTCTCGGCGGTCTCGTCGGCGGCGGTGGCCTCGGTGGAGGTCTCGGCCTCGTCGGCGGCGGCGTCCTCTTCCGGGATCACCCGGCCGATCGCGGCCTTGACGACCTGGACCAGGACGCCCTCGGAGATCTCCAGCGTCACGTACTCGTCGTCGGTCTCCTCGACGATGCCGACCAGGCCGCTGGTGGTGATCACCTTGGTGCCCGGCACGAGTGCGGCTACGGTCTGTGCCTGCCGCTCGCGCTGCTTACGCTGGGAGCGGCTCATGAACCAGATCATTCCGACGATCAGGATCAGCGGCAGCAGCAGCGTGATGCCGCCACCCCCGGAGGAGGCCATCGGTACGGCGAGGAGTTGCATCGGGTCTCAGAATCCTTCGTCGGCTCGGTTAAGGCGTGCGCCGCGCGAGTGCGCAGGTCGCGGCGGAAGACCTGGAGGTCAGGCCACCGGGGAGTCTAACGCCGCGCGTCAACAACTGCCGCATGACGCCGGGTCACGTTTGCGTTACTCACTACTGGTCGCTACGCAGTGTCTACGTTCCGGCGCCGGCGGAGGTTCCCCGGCGGTCGTCGTGTTCAGTTGAGGTGGAACTCCTTCAGTCCTCATCGGAGTCGAAGAGCGTGTCCGCGAACGTCGCGCCCTTCGGGACCTTGAGCCCGATGTGCCGCCAGGCCGCGGGCGTGGCGACACGACCACGCGGCGTACGGGCCAGGTAGCCCGACCGGACCAGGAACGGTTCGGCCACTTCCTCCACAGTCTCACGTTCCTCGCCGACCGCAACCGCCAACGTGGAAAGACCGACCGGTCCGCCGCCGAATCGGCGGCACAGGGCGTCCAGGACCGACCGGTCCAGCCGGTCGAGGCCCATCTTGTCCACCTCGTACAGATCCAGGGCCGCCTTCGACAGGGCGAGCGTGATGATGCCGTCCGCGCGGACCTCGGCGTAGTCGCGGACCCGGCGGAGCAGCCGGTTCGCGATCCGCGGCGTACCGCGGGAACGGGACGCGATCTCGATCGCGCCCTCGGGCGTGATGTCGACCTCGAGCAGTGCTGCCGACCGGTTCACGATCTTCTCCAGCTCGGCGGCGTCGTAGAACTCCAGGTGACCGGTGAACCCGAACCGGTCACGCAGCGGCCCCGGCAGCAGACCGGCCCGCGTGGTCGCGCCGACCAGGGTGAACGGCGGGATCTCGAGCGGGATCGCGGTCGCGCCCGGACCCTTGCCGACGATCACGTCGACCCGGAAGTCCTCCATCGCCATGTACAGCAGCTCTTCCGCGGGCCGCGACATCCGGTGGATCTCGTCCAGGAACAGGACTTCGCCCTCGCTCAGCCCGGACAGGATCGCGGCCAGGTCGCCGGCGTGCTGGATCGCCGGACCGCTGGTCACCCGCAACGGAGCGGCCATCTCGCTGGCGATGATCATCGCGAGCGTGGTCTTGCCCAGCCCGGGCGGCCCGGACAGCAGCACGTGGTCCGGCGTGCGGTTGCGGCCGCGAGCCGCGTGCAGCACCAGCTCGAGCTGCTCGCTGACCCGGCGCTGACCGCCGAACTCGGACAGGGTGCGCGGCCGCAGCGCGGACTCGATCTTGCGTTCCTCGAGGTCCACCGCGTCGGCGGAGACCAAGGGGCGAACGTTGTCTTCCATCGCCTACGCCCCCTTTTATGCCTTGGAAAGAACGCGCAGCGCGGCGCGCAGCAGGTCGGGAACGGACGGGTTCGGGTTGTCGGCGGCGAGCGGCGACACAGCGGTGACCGCGTCCTCGGCATCGCGGGCAGACCAGCCCAGGCCGACCAGACCGGCGTGTACCTGGTCGCGCCAAGCCTCCTGCGCCTGCAGCGGCCGGCCGCTCACCGTCCTGGACGGCGCACCGATCTTGTCCTTCAGCTCGAGCACGATCCGCTGCGCACCCTTCTTGCCGATCCCCGGAACCTTCACCAGTACGGCGAGATCTTCGGTCGCGACCGCCTGGCGCAACTGGTCCGGGCTCAGCACCGCCAGCGCGGCCTGGGCGAGCTTCGGCCCGACACCGGACGCAGTCTGCAACAGCTCGAACAGGGTCTTCGCGTCGTCGTCGGCGAACCCGTACAGCGTCAGCGAGTCCTCACGAACCACCATCGACGTGGCGATCCGCGCCTCCTGCCCCGGGCGCAAACCGGCCAGCGTGCCCGGGTCGCAGTACACCTGCAGGCCGATCCCGCCGACCTCGACGACGGCACTGTCCAGCCCGATGGCCGCCACCGGTCCACGTACAAAGGCGATCATCGCCACCCTCCAAAACCGTTCATCACCGTGCTCACCGCTTGCCCTGCTGCGCCGCCACCGCGGCCCGCAGCCTCGCCACCTGCAGCCGTGACTGTGCCTGCGCCGTCGCCTCGAGATTCGCCCGGCTGGTAGCCGCTTCCTGCAGCTTGCTCGCCACTCCCCCGCGCCAGACCTGGCAGATGGCCAGCGCCAGCGCGTCCGCGGCGTCCGCGGGCGTCGGACGCTCGCTCAGTTTGAGGATCCGGGTGACCATCGTGGTCACCTGCTCTTTGTCCGCGCGACCGGATCCGGTGACCGCGGCCTTCACCTCGCTCGGCGTGTGCAGGGCGACCGGCAACCCGCGACGGGCCGCGACCACCATCGCGATCCCAGAGGCCTGCGCCGTACCCATCACCGTCCGGACGTTGTGCTGCGCGAACACGCGCTCGACCGCGACCGCGTCCGGCTGGTACCGGGCGATCCACGCGTCGAGCTCCTCCTCGATCAGCACGAGGCGTTTGGAGACGTCCAGGTCGGCCGGCGTCCGGATCACCCCGACGGCGACCAGCGCCGGCGGCTTCCCCGGGGTCCCCTCGACGACGCCGAGGCCGCACCGGGTCAGTCCCGGGTCGACGCCGAGCACCCGCATGGCCACCTCCGAACGTTTGTTCGACAACCCTAGTCGGAGGCGTCAGGAGTTCAGAAATCGACGCGCCGTCTCAGAAGTCGTCGAGCATGTACGGCGCAGGTCCGCCGAACACCGCGTCGAACCCGGCGTCAAGCGCCGCGCCCCCGCTGACCAGTCCGGCGCCGCGGAGGGTGGCCAACGGGGTACCGGCGTACAGCGCCGCCAGTCCGCGCGGGCCGAGGCGGAGTGCGTCGCCCGACGGCTCGGCGGGGGTGAGAGTGGCGGATCCGTTGCCGACCGAGAGGCGCCAGTCGCCGGTGTTCGCGGGCAGTTCCGGGTCGTCGATGCGCAGGTCGGCCTCCAGTACGACGCCGTCCGGGAAGCCTCGCCCCGCAAACGCTGCCGGGGCGTCGACGAGCCGGAGCATCCACCGGTTCTGCCACGACTTGCGATGCGCCTCGTGCTCGACCATCAGGTGGATCGGATCGAACGGCGGGCAGCACGCCTCGACGGTCTTCGCGATCGACGCCCCGGAGCCGACGGTCGCCCACAGTGCGCGGGCGGTCTCCTCCGACCCGGCGATGAGCTCCTCGACCGCGAGGTTGCCGTCGGACCACTTGTAGACGACGAAGCCGTCCTCGGCGACGTACGCGAAGAGGCTCTCGTCCTCCAGCCAGGACTCGACCTCGGCGCGCGGCCAGATCAACGGACCGTTCGAGCGTCGCGCCTCGTGCGCCTTCGCCGCAAGCTCGAGGAACAGGTCCGCGTCGTCGCGGCCCGCCTTGCGCACCGCCGTACGCCTGCCGCCCAGGGTGCGCAGATCGGCGGCCTCGAAGGTGTAGAGCTGCCGGCTTCCCGCGAACTCGTACCCCAGATGCCGGTAGAGCACGGTCGTCGCCGGATACAGCGCCGTCAGCGGGTAGCCCTTCTCCACGCACAGGTTGAGTACGGCGCGCATCAACAGGCTGCCGACCCCACGACCGCGGTACTCCGGTGCGACGACAACGCCGGCCACACCGCCCATCGGCACCCGGCGCCCGCCCCACCACTGCTCATACGGCCAGACCCGCGCCGCCGCGACCAGCTCGTCACCGTCGACGACCCCGAGGTACCGCCCGTCGACGATGAACGACCGCGCGGTCTTGTTCCACTCGTCACGGTCACCACCCATCCCGAACGACCGCGTCCGCACCTGCCACACCGAGTCCAAGTGCTCCTCGGTTACCTCCACCACCCGCAGCTCAGTCACGCCGAGACCATACGTCGTACGACGTGTTCACTTCTTGTCAGTTACCCACAGGTGGATCGTGCCCTCGACGACCACCGTGCCGTCGTCACGCGTCGCCTTGACCTTCACCGGTACGTCGGGGCCCGCAGTCCAGGTGTCCGGGTCGGTCTCCGCCGAACACGTCAGGTCCGTCGTCGACTTGGCGAGGTAGGCGACCTCCATCCCCTTCGGCAGCCACCGCTTCCCCGCCGGCACCGTCGCCTCCGCCAACGCCCCCATCGCCGCCTCGAGACCGTTGCACACGGCAATCGCATGCACGGTCCCGATGTGGTTCAGCACTGCCCGCCGCTTGGGCAACGTCAACGCCGCGTAGTTGGGACTCACCTGCACGAACCGCGGCCGCACCGACCGGAAGTACGGCGCCTTCCAGGTGAACCCCCATGAGAACACCCGCTCCCCACCCGGCACCGCACGCAACCGCTCCCACAACCCCAGCACCTGACTCATACCGGCATGTTACTCACGAGTCACATGCCGCGTGAAGAGGTGACTTGGAGAGAACACGACGGTGGTGGCGTTGGACGGCGTGAGGAGGGGTGGGCGGGCCGTTAGTGCGAGGCGCGTGACCTGATCACCCCAGATTGCGGACAGGCGCGGATCGGTCAGGGGAAGTGGTTCCAGTACGGCGGCCAGGTGGTCGGCGTCGTACGAGATGGTGAGGTCCTCGACCTGGATGATGCCGTTGTCGTGGGCTGCCGGGCCGTTGAGGATCAGGTGCCAGACCAATGATCGTGGCGCGTCCGACAGGTCCCACGTGTCGGTGAGTTCGACCGTCTGGTCCAGCACGAGACGGCGGTGCCAGGAGCGGATGCCGGCTTCCGGTGGATAGGCATGGGCCAGGTCGAGTTCGCAGGTGGTGCGGTCGCCGAGTTCGGCGGACATGCCGGTCGCCTGGAACTCGCGGCCGGGCGGCTGCGAGAACCCGTTGATCAGCGGCAGGTTGTGGTAGTCGCTCTGCATCGTGAAGATCTGGTAGCGATCGGCCGAGAACGTCTGCCGGGTGTACGTACCGACACCGAGATCGATGACGCGCGGTACGCCGTCGACGGCGACGATCAGCGAGCCGACGTCGTTGTGGTTGTGCGACTCGGCGTTGTGTCCGCCCTTCAGCGCGACGAGCAGATTCTTCGAGCGGGCCACGAGTACCTCGGTGTCCGGCAGGTAGACGTCCTGATGGCCGACCTCGTCCTCCTCGGTCCGCAGGCCGGGCTCGAGCAGCGTGCCGATCACCCGGAGCATGGACGGAATCCGCGGTACGAGCGGATCGTCGCGACGCCGGATCATCCGCGCGTGCTGACGTGCGGTCGGCTCGTCGGTGTGCACGCCGAGCCGGTACAGCGGGTACGCCGCCGACGGGTCCGCCAGTTGGGCCGGGCAGTCCGCGAAGTTCACGTACCAGCGGTCGTCGATGTGCATGGCCGGCAGGTACGACGTGATCGGCCGCAGCTTGGGATGACCGAAACCGTCGAGCTGCCCGGCTGTGGCGTCGTACAACAGAACCAGGCTGTCCGCGACGGAGCCGCCGGCTCGCGTCCAGTACGACGCTCCCTCGTCGCAACCACCGTCGTCCGGGTAGGAATCGAGGAACACGTCGAGACCGTCGACCACGCGTTCGACGACCTGGGCGCGGCGCGCCGGATCAGGCTCGAGCAGGAGGGTGCACGCGGTGAGGTTCGAGTGGATCCACGGGTTCCAGTTGTTCGTGAACCGGGTCAGCCACGGCCAGTCGCGAACCTCGAGGAACGGCGTCAGCACCCGCTGGTCGACCTCGGTCGAGATCCGCAGCCGGGTCGCCGCATCCAGAGCGGACCCCAGCAGGTGATCCATCCAGGCCAACAGGCCGCCGGTCTCGGCACAGAACAGATCCAGATCCCGATCCCCCGGCCGCGGCAGCGGCTCGTCCCGCGCGGCCGCCGAACTCGCATGCGCCGGAAGAGTCCAGGTCGCCTCGTCACACACCAGCCAGACGCCGTCCACAACGTCCGCGACCCACCGCTCGTCACCGGTCAGCAGAGCCGCCAGCGCGCTCGTGACGATCCGCCGGCGGCGCTCGAAGTACGGCGTCTCGTACCGGTCGCGGTCGCCCTCGCGCTGGAACCGCGCGAAGTCGCTCGCCAGCAGTACCGGCCACTCGCCCGCGGCCTGCTCCTCGGCATCCGTCAGCAGCGCCGCACGATCTCCCGCCGGCACACCGTTCCACACGTCCCGCAGTTCGATTCCCGGCGCCAGCCGCACCGACCCGGCAGTGCCCAACGCCCGGTTCACCAGTTCCCCGGGCAACAGTCCACGCATCGTCTGAGCCACACCGCCAACCTATCGGCCGGCAGACCGATCGAGTCCCGGCGATTTAGACGATTCAACTCGGGTCTGGATAGACTGCGGGTGACCGGGACGGCTGCTGGACGGGGGACGATGGGGACGCCCAGCATCAAGGAAGTTGCGCAGCGGGCCGGGGTTTCGGTGGGGACCGTGAGCAACTTCCTCAATCGGCCGGGGATCGTGGCGCCGGAGACTCGCCAGCGGGTTCAGGACAGCATTCAGGCGCTCGGGTTCGTGCGGAACGAGGCGGCGCGGCATCTGCGGGCCGGCAAGAGCCGAACCGTCGGGCTGGTGGTGCTCGACGTGACCAACCCGTTCTTCACCGATCTGGCCGAAGGCGCCGAGGCACTGGCGTACGAGCACGACACCGTGGTGATGCTGTGCAACAGCAAGACCGACCCGGTGCGCGAGGGACATCACCTCGACCAGCTCGAGCAGCAGCGCGTGATGGGCATCCTGATCACACCGTTCGACAGCACCGATCCGCGGCTCACCGCGCTGGTCGACCGCGGTACGCCGGTAGTGCTCGTCGACCGTACGGCGGACCGCGGACTGTGCTCGGTGTCGGTCGACGACCAGCTCGGCGGACGTCTCGCCGGCAACCACCTGATCGAGTCCGGCCATCGCCGGATCGCCTTCATCGGCGGGCCGTTCACGATGCAGCAGGTGGCCGACCGCAGGGCCGGCATCACCGCGATCGCCGAGGAGACGGGCGACGTCGACCTGCAGCACTACGAGGTCGACGTGATGGGTGTGGTCGAAGGTCGCGCGATCGGTGAACAGCTCGCCGCCCTGCCGGCGCGCTCGCGTCCGACCGCGGCGTTCCTCGCCAACGACCTGCTGGCGCTCGGATTCCTGCAGGGTATGGCGGTCGCCGGCCTGCGGGTCCCGCGGGACATGGCGATCGTCGGGTACGACGACATCGATTTCGCCCGCGCCGCCGCCGTACCGCTGTCGTCCGTACGGCAGCCGGCCGAGTTGCTCGGGCGGACCGCGATGGAACTGCTGCAGGAGGAGGTCGAGTCCGCCGAGCGGCACCGGCATCGTCAGGTGATCTTCCAGCCGGACCTGATCGTCCGCGAGTCCAGCGACTTCAAGCGCCGGCGCTGATGACCGCCCTGTACGAGAACCCGCTCGCGTCACCGTCCGATCTCGACGGCTTCCGCCTCGAGGGCGACGGCGCGACGTCGTTCCCACTCGGCCGGCTCCGTCTGGAGAGTGTGCGACCGGCCGCGGACGGGCAGGATGCGAACATCGTGCTGTGGTGCCCGGAGGACTTCCCGCCTGACGTGACGATCGAGTGGGACTTCTGGCCGATCCGTGAACCCGGCCTGTGCATCCTGTTCTTCCACGCCAAGGGCCGCCACGGTGAGGACCTGTTCGACCTGCAGCCGCGCACCGGACCGTACGAGCAGTACCACCACGGCGACCTCGACACGTACCACGTCTCGTACTTCCGCAGACGCTGGCCGGCCGAGCGCGCCTTCCACACCTGCAACCTGCGTAAGAGCTACGGATTCCACCTGGTCGCACAGGGCGCCGACCCGATCCCGGACGTGGCCGACGCCGACTGTCCGTACCACCTGCGCCTGACCGTCCGGCACGGCGAGATCACCTTCGCGATCAACGACCTGCCCAGCTTCACCTGGCGCGACGAGCAACCCCTGACCGGCGGCCGCATCGGCTTGCGGCAGATGGCGCCGTTGATCGGCGAGTACGCGAACCTGCGCGTCTCCCGGACCTGACCCCCGGCTTCGCGCAGCTCCGTGACCACTCTCTGACAAACGCTTTCCCAAGCCTTGACATTGAGACGATTCAACCATACGGTCACATCACTTTTCGCCCCGAAACAAGGCAGGAACCGGCATGAGAACAGGCTGGGCCATCAAGCTGTACGACGCTGCGGACGAGGTTCTGTGGGTGATCAAGGTGAACGCCCTCTGGATCCTCTTCACGCTGCTCGGCGGGATTGCCCTGGGTATCGGCCCGGCCACCCTCGCGGCATATTCGCTGGCCAGACGCAGGTCATCCGATGAATCGTTTCATGCCTTCCCTGCTTTCCGTACCGCGTTCCGCCAGGAGTTCCGCCGCGGCTCGCTCGTCGTACTCCCCCTGGTCGCGGCTGCCGTCGTTCTCGTCGGCAACTACCTGTACTTCGCCGCGCTCGGGGCCGCACTCCCCCGCCTGGCCAGCCTCACGGCGCTCGTCGCGCTCGGGCTGATCGCGGCGTACGCGCTCCCGATGGCCGTGCACTACGACCTCGGGATCCGCATGTTGTTGCCCAAGGCATCGCTGGTCGCGCTCGCGCGGCCGGCGTCGTCCCTGGTCCTGCTGTTCGTCGCGGTGTCCATCGCCTACGTGTCGGTGAAGTTCCCGGTGTTCGGGTTCGTCCTGGCCGGCGGCGCCTGGATCCAGCTCGACACCTGGCTCTGCTTGCGCTTCTTCGCCGAGAACGACGCGCGCCTGCATCTGAAAGGGAACCAATGACCATCTTCTCCAAACGGCGCCTCGCCGTCGCCGCCGCACTGTCGACGGCACTGCTCGCCGCCTCCGCCTGCTCCGGCGGCGGCGACGACAAGGGCGGCCAGGCCGCCAGTACCGAACTGACGGTGATGGCGCCGCTGTTCGGCACCGCGCCGGACCCGAACGGCGAACTGCAGCAGGCGGTCGAGAAACTGATCGGCAAGAAGCTCCAGATCACCTGGGTGCCGAACGCGGAGTACGGCGACAAGTCGAACGTCACGCTCGCCTCGGACAAGATCCCGGACGTGATGGTGGTGAACGAGAAGGGTCCCTCGTTCGTGAAGGCGGCCGAGGCCGGCGCGTTCTGGGACCTCACCGGCAAGCTCGACAAGTACGAGAACCTGAAGCCGGCCAACGAGCAGACCGCGAAGAACACGCAGACCAACGGCAAGACGTACGGCATCTACCGGGTCCGGCCGCTGCTGCGCTCGGGCATCGTGATCCGCAAGGACTGGCTGGCCAAGCTCGGCCTGAAGGAACCGCAGAGCGTCGAGGACCTGTACACGATCGCGAAGGCGTTCGCGGACAAGGACCCGGACGGCAACGGCAAGAAGGACACCTACGGCCTGATCATCCCGAAGTGGCCGGGGAACTACGCCAGTGCCAGCCCGTACGACGTGATCGAGACCTGGTTCGGCGCGCCGAACGGCTGGGGTGAGCGCGACGGCAAGCTGGTCCCGGGCTTCGACACCCCGGAGTTCCTGGCCGCGAACCAGTGGCTGCGCAAGTGGGTCAAGGAAGGCCTGGTGAACCCGGACTTCGCCACGCTGGACAGCGCGAACTGGAACGACCCGTTCGTGCAGGGCAAGGGCGGCATGATCATCGACGTGAACGTGCGGGCGACCCAGTTGCTCGACCTGTTCAAGGAGAAGAACCCGAAGGACTTCGACAAGGTCACGCTGGTCGGCAACCTGAAGGGCCCGGACGGCGAGAAGCACTCGTACCCGTTCACCGGCTACAACATGGTGATGGCGATCTCCAAGCAGCACGTGCGCACCGAGGAGCAGCTCAACCAGGTGCTGGAGACGCTGAACAAGCTCGAGTCCAAGGAGGGCTCGATCCTGCTCACCAACGGCATCGAGGGCCGCAACTTCAAGGCCGACGGCAAGTACGCCGTACCGATCAACCAGGACGACCCGAAGGTGAAGGCGATCCAGAACGACGTGGACAAGGCCTTCATCCAGCTCGGCACCCGGGCGTCGGTCGGGCTGGGCGCGTATGCGCTGCGGCCGAACGACGAGGCCAGCCGCAAGATGCGGGAGAAGTTCGACGTGCTGATGAACGAGGACCTGAAGACAGCGGTGTTCAACCCGGCGCTCAGCATCATCGCGCCGACCTCGGTGGCGAAGGGTCAGACGCTCGACACGATCATCCCGGACGCGCGGATCAAGTACCTGTCCGGTGCGATCACCGAGGACCAACTGAAGGCGCAGATCAAGCGCTGGTACGACAGCGGTGGCACGGACATCGTCAAGGAGGTCAACGACCTGGCTGCCAAGGCCGGCGGCTGACCGATGGCCACCGACCTCGTGCCCGAGGTGGTGCAGCCGGCCGCGGATTCTTCGCGGCCGGCGTCCGCCCCGCGGCGCAGACGACGTACGAAATCTCTGGGGCGCGACCTGTGGCGCTACCGCTGGCTGTACCTTCTGCTGCTGCCCGGCCTGGTGTACTTCGTGGTGTTCAAGTACCTGCCGATGTACGGCCTGACCATCGCGTTCAAGGACTACGTGCCGTTCCTCGGCTACTCGGGGAGCGAATGGGTCGGCCTGAAGCACTTCCAGGAGCTGTTCACCGGGCCGGACTTCGGCCGGCTGATGTTCAACACCCTGCTGCTCGCCGTGCTGACGATCGTGTTCGTGTTCCCGGCGCCGATCGTCGTCGCGCTGCTGCTGAACGAGCTACGGATCAACGTGCTGAAGCGGTCCGTGCAGTCGCTGGTCTACATCCCGCACTTCCTGTCCTGGACGATCGTCGCCTCGCTCACCTACCTGCTGTTTTCGGTGGACTTCGGCGTGATCGCGAACTGGATCCACGGCCTGGTCGGCGGGCAGAAGACGGACTACGTCGCGCAGGCGGACTGGTTCCGGCCGCTGATCGTGCTGCAGCTGCTGTGGAAGCAGACCGGCTGGGGCACGATCATCTACCTGGCCGCGCTGGCGGGAGTTGACTCGCAGCTCTACGAGGCCGCTCGCGTGGACGGCGCCGGGCGGTGGCGGCAGTTCTGGCACATCACGCTGCCGGCGATCCGGCCGACGATCGTGGTGATGGCGATCCTGACGTCCGGGCATCTGATGGACTCCGGGTTCGAGCAGATCTGGTTGATGACCACGTCGCTGAACCGTGACGTCGCAGACGTGTTCGACACGTTCGTGTACTACATCGGCATCACCCAGGGCTCGTTCAGCTACGCGACTGCCGTCGGACTGTTCAAGGGCCTGATCGGCGTCGTGCTGATCTTCGGCTCCAACTTCCTGGCCAAGCGCATGGGCCAGCGCGGTCTGTTCTGAGAGGAGGACCACGATGAAACCCATCATGAAGCAGCGAGTCCGGTACTACGACTCGGTCGGCAGCCGCGTGTTCGACGTACTGAATGTCGTGGTGCTGACCGCACTGGCCCTGGTGACGGTGCTCCCGCTGCTCTACGTGCTCGCCGGATCGTTCGCGACCGAGTCCGAGATCAGCTCGCGGCCGTTCTTCCTGTGGCCGCACAAGTTCGTCACCGACACGTACCACTACATCTTCTCCACCGACACGTTCGTCCGCGCGTTGCTGACCACGGTCGGCGTGACCGCGGTCGGCACGGTGATCCAGTTGCTGCTGACGCTGACCATGGCCTATCCCCTGGCGAAGCGGTTCCTGCCGGGGCGGGCGCTGGTGCTGAACCTGGTGATCTTCACGCTCGTGTTCAGCGGCGGCATGATCCCGACGTACCTCGTCGTCCGGGATCTGGGGTTGCTGGACTCCTACTGGGCGCTGATGCTGCCGCTGGCGATCAACCCGTTCTACCTGATCGTGGTGAAGAGCTTCTTCCAGGAGTTGCCGGAGGCGCTCGAGGAAGCGGCCCGGATCGACGGGTGCAACGAGCTCAACGTGTTCCTGCGGATCGTGCTGCCGTTGTCGAAACCGATCATCGCGACGTTCTCGCTGTTCTACGCGGTCGGCATCTGGAACGACTACATGTCGCCGCTGCTCTACATCGACGACAGCAAGAAGTGGACGTTGCAGATGATCGTCCGCCAGTTGACCGCGGCGAACGCGGACTCCGCGAACGTGCTGCAGCAACTGGAGACGGTGACGTTCCCCGAGCAGGGCCTGAAGTTCGCGGTCGTCGTGGTCGCGACGCTGCCGATCCTGTTCTTCTACCCGTTCCTGCAGAAGCATTTCGCGAAGGGCGTGCTGATCGGGTCGGTGAAGGAATGACCACACTGCAATGGCTGGAAACACCTTGTCGACAAGGAGTTTCCTGGGGCGTCCCGTGGGCACGAGGCACAGTTGCCGAGGGCACCGAGTTCAGGTTGTCCGATGGTACGCCGGTGCAGAGCTGGACGACTGCGACGTGGCCGGACGGCTCGGTGAAGTGGTCCGCGCACGCGATCGGGGCGTCCGAGCAGCCCGAGTCGTCGTACGAGCTGGTCGTCGGTGCGCCCGCGATGCCGGCCCAGCCGGTTCAGGTCGAACGGGCCGACGGCGAGCTGCGAGTCACGACCGGATCCTTCGCGTGGGTGCTCAGGCAACCGGGGTTGATTGCATCGATCAGCTACGACGGTCAGGAAGTCGTGCGGGACGTTCGGCTGGTGAGCCTGCGGCAGGACGCTCCGGACGACGACCTGGGCGGAGCCCGGAAGCAAACGACCGCGACGGTGGATCGCATCACTGTGGAGCAGGACGGCCCGGTGCGGGCCGTCGTCCGGCTCGAAGGCAAGCACGGCGACTGGCTGCCGTTCTCGGTGCGGCTGTACTTCTACGCGGGCGCTGCCGACGTACGGATCGTGCACAGCTTCGTCTGGGACGGCGATCCGGACCGGGACTTCTTGGCCGGTCTGGGGCTCAGCGCGGACGTCGTGATGCGCGACGAGCCGCACAACCGCCATATCCGGCTCGCGGGACCGTCGGGGTTCCTGACCGAGGCAGTGCGCGGTCTGACCGGTCTGCGTCGCGATCCGGGCGAAGAGGTACGACGTACCCAGGTCGCCGGCGGTGACGTAGAGGCGATCCCGAACCCGGAGGTGGCCGACCGCCTGCACCTCATCCCGCAGTGGAACGACTACACGCTCGACCAGACCAGTGCGGACGGTTTCACGCTGCGGAAACGTACCGGCGCGGGACAGGGGTGGATCACCATCCCTTCCGGCACCAGAGCGCCCGGCTACGGGTACGTCGGCGGCGTGAGCGGCGGACTGGGCTTCGGGCTGCGTGATTTCTGGAAACTGCACCCGACCCGGCTGGACATCCGCAACGCAGCCACCGACGTCGCCACGGCCACAGTGCGGATGTGGTCGCCCAGTGCGCCGGCCATGGACGTGCGCTACTGGCACGACGGCATGGACCAGGACACGTACGCCGAACAGCTCGAAGGACTCGAGGTCACCTACGAGGACTACGAGCCGGGCTTCGGCAACGCACACGGTGTCGCCCGAACGCATGAGCTCAGCCTGCGGCTCCACAACACCACACCGTCAGCTGAGGACCTGTCGGAACACGTAGCGCTGCTCAACTCGCCTGGACTGCTCACTGTCTCTCCTGCGCGTTTACTGGAGGCTGGTGTGTTCGGCACCTGGAGTCTGCCCACTGCAGACCACCAGGACATCGAGGCCCGGCTGAACTTCCTCTTCCAGTACTACGTCGGTCAGCGCGAGCAACGCCGCTGGTACGGGTTCTGGGACTACGGCGACGTCATGCACACCTACGACAGCGACCGGCACACGTGGCGGTACGACGTGGGCGGGTTCGCCTGGGACAACTCGGAGCTCTCCCCCGACCTGTGGCTCTGGTACCAGTACCTGCGGACCGGGCGGGCCGACGTGTTCCGCTTCGCCGAGTCGATGACACGGCACACCGGTGAGGTCGACGTACATCACCTGGGCCGCTGGAAGGGCCTGGGGTCGCGTCACAACGTGCAGCACTGGGGCTGCAGTTGCAAGCAGGTGCGGATCTCCAGTGCGATCTACCGGCGCTTCTACTACTACCTGACCGCGGACGAGCGGACAGGTGACCTGATGGACGAGCTCGCGACCATCGAGGAGGCGTTCCTCGTCGTCGACCCGCAGCGCAAGGTGCGGCCGGACGTCTACTCCCCCGACCCGCACGCGCTGTCCATCGAGCTGGGCGTGGACTGGGGCGCGCTGGCCGCTGCGTGGCTCACGCGCTGGGAACGACACGGCGACGAGCGGGCCCGTGCACGGCTCGTGGGGACGATGTCCGACATCGCTGCGCTGCGCTACGGCTTCCTGACCGGTAGCGCGCGGCTGGATCTGTCCACGGGGCGGTTCGACACCAGCCGGAACACCATCGCGGTCTCCCACCTGTCCTCGCTCTTCGGGCTGCCCGAGATCTGTTCCGAGCTCATTGACCTGGACCTCGACGTACCGGGGTTCGAGAAGGCGTGGCTCGACTACTGCCGGCTGTACCTGCTGTCGCCTGAGGAGCAGACCGCAGAGCTCGGTCAGCCGTTGCAAGGCATCTCACTCGTCCAGGCGCACAGCCGGCTGGCCGCGTACGCCGCCGCGCGCACCGGCGACCCGGAGCTCGCCCGCCTGGCCTGGCGCAAGTTCTTCGTCGACGAAGGCGACCAGCTCAACCGCAACGCCATGCAACGCGAAGCCGAGTGGAAGACCACTCCCGTCGACGGCGCGCTGATGCCGGTCGACGAGGCCGCGTTCATCAGTACCAACGGCGCGTCGCAGTACGCGCTGGCAGCGATCCAGAACCTGTCCCTGATCCCCGAACACCGGAATGACTCCGGGAATGGCAAAGGTGGAACGGCATGGAGGTCTCCCGACGTACCGTCCTAGCAGGTATGGCCGCCGTACCTGCGGTGTCCCTGCTCGACAACATCCAACCCGCCGCGGCTGCTGAGGCTTCCGACGTGAAGCTCACCTGGCTGGAAGGCAAGCCCACCACAGCGGCTGTCACCACCTGGGGCACGCCCTGGCCCAAGGGCGCCGTACCCGCGAACCAGTCGTTCGCACTCAAGTCAGCTGACGGCGCCGACGTACCCGTTCAGAGCTGGCCGACCGCGTACTGGCCGGACGGCTCCCTCAAGTGGAGTGCGCACGCGATCGCAGTGGACGCACCTGCCGAGTCGTACACGCTCGGCCCGGGTACGGCGACCGCGCCGGCACGTCCCGTCACGGTGCAGAACGAGAAGCTGTACGTCGACGTCGACACCGGCGTGATCAAGGCGCGGATCCGGAAGAGCGGGACCGAGCTGATCAGTCACATCTGGCGTGGTGACGTGCTGATCGTGCGCAAGGGCGTGCTCGTCAACCTGAAGCAGGACAAGATCGCCGAGGACGAGGTCGGCGGCGCGGTCCGGGAGCAGTACGACAGCGACATCCAGAAAGTCACCGTCGAGCAGGCCGGCCCTGTTCGTGCGGTGGTGAAGATCGAAGGTCGGCACAAGTCGCGCAAGGGCCTGACCTGGTTGCCGTTCTCGGTCCGGCTGTACTTCGTGGCCGGTGCGGAGAACGTGCGGATGGTGCACACGTTCGTCTACGACCGCGACGGGCAGAAGGACTACATCGCCGGGCTCGGTGTGCGCTTCTCGGTGCCGATGCGCGACGCGGCGTACGACCGGCATGTGCGCTTCGTCGGCGAGGGGCACGGGATGGTGTCCGAGGCGGTGAAGGGAATCACCGGTCTGCGGCGGGACCCGGGGGCCGTCGTACGGGCCGCGCAGATCGCCGGGACGAAGCTGCCGGATCCGGCGACGTGGGACCAGCGGGTGACGACCCGGCTGCAGTACATCCCCGAGTGGGGTGACTACTCGCTGAGCCAGTTGACCGCGGACGGGTTCACGGTGAAGAAGCGGACCGCGAAGGGGTACGGCTGGGTCTCCGTCGACCAGGGCAAACGCGCCTCCGGGCTCGGGTACGTCGGTGGCGTGAGCGGCGGATTCGCCTTCGGACTCAGGGATTTCTGGCAGCGGCACCCGACGCAGCTGGACGTCCGGAAGGCAGCGACCGAGGAAGCCGAGGTGACCGTGTGGCTGTGGTCGCCGGCCGCCGGTGCGATGGACACGCGGTTCTACCACGACGGCATGGGCCAGGACACCTACCCGGAGCAGCTCGAGGGCCTCAACATCACCTATGAGGACTACGAGCCCGGGTTCGGTACGCCGTACGGCATCGCCCGGACGTCCGAACTGACGTTCTGGGCGCTGGAGGCGACGCCGTCGGCTGCGCGGCTGGGTGACCTGGCCGACCAGGTGCGGACGCCACCGCAGCTCATCAACCCGGTGGACCAACTGGTGAGCTCCCGGGTGTTCGGTGGGCTGTTCAGCCCGGTGGACCGGTCCGTGCCGGCGAAGAAGGCGATCGAGGACCACCTGGACTTCCTGTTCGACTACTACCGCGGGCAGGTCGAGTCGCGGCACTGGTACGGGTTCTGGGACTACGGCGACATCATGCACACGTTCGACGAGGACCGGCTGGTGTGGCGGTACGACGTGGGCGGGTACGCATGGGACAACTCGGAGCTGTCACCGGACCTCTGGCTCTGGTATGCATTCCTGCGGTCCGGTCGTGCCGACATCTTCCGGTTCGCGGAGGCGATGACGCGACACACCGGTGAGGTCGACGTCTACCACCTTGGTCAGTGGGCCGGCCTGGGTACGCGGCACGGCGTACAGCACTGGGCGGACAGCGCGAAGCAGCAGCGGATCAGTACGGCGGCGTACCGGCGGTTCTACTACTATCTGACGGCCGACGAACGTACTGGCGACCTGCTGTCGGAGCTGGTGGACTCGGACAAGACGTTCCTGGTGCTGGACCCACTGCGCAAGATCAGGACCGAGCCCTACACACCTGACCCGCATGCGTTGTCCATAGGCCTCGGTACGGACTGGAGCGGTCTGGCTGCTGCCTGGCTGACCGAGTGGGAGCGGCAAGGGCCCAAGGCTGCTGTAGCGAAGGCCAAGCTGCTCGGGACGATGGAGACGATCGGGGCGATGCCGAACGGGTTCGTCACCGGCAGCGGGCTGTACGACCTCGACACGGGTCGCTTCGCACCAGTGACCGAGAAGATCGTCAGCGTGTCCCATCTGAGCGCCATGTTCGGCGAGGTGGAGATCTGCGCCGAGCTGATCGACCTGGTGGACATGCCCGCCTTCGAGGCCGCCTGGCTGCAGTACTGCCGGCTGTTCAACGGCACCCGCGCCGAGCAGACGGAGGAGTGCGGTGCGTACTTCGGCAATCTGATCCTGCGGCAGGGGCACGCCCGGTTGACGGCCTACGCCGCTGTCCGGCTGAACCGGGACGACCTGGCTGCTCGAGCGTGGAAGGACTTCTACACCGGCGACGGCTACGCCCCGAACCTCCCGTGGACCGCCGAGGACGTGAACACGACGCTCAACCCCACCAAGGCCGCCAAGTGGGTCTCCACCAACACCACAGCCCTCTACGGCCTCGCCGCCATCCAGACCCTTGCTCTGGTCGGCGACAAGATTGTGAACCCGTGACGTGGCCACCATGCTGCGTTTACTCACCGCTGGGGTCGTGCTGGCCCTCGGCGCACATCCGATGACGGCCGCAGCGGCGGTCACGGCGGAGTGCACCGGCGAGGCGCCGGTCACCTGCACGTACGACGTCCCGCCGGGCGACTACGACGTGAAGGTGGTCCTGGGCAGCGCGCGGGAACCTGTCGAGGTACTCGCGGAGGCCCGGCGGCTGATGGTGTCCGAGAGCTCGGAGCCGGTCCTGCGCTTCACGGTCAATGTGCGGGAACCGGAGGGACAGCAGAACGGGTTCGGTGGACCAGGTACGCCGGGCCTCACGTTGCGCTTGTCCGGGCCGGCTCCACTGAACGTCGTCGTGACACCGGCGCCGGTCAGCACGCGACGGCTGTTCCTGGCCGGCGACTCCACAGTCACCGACCAGGAGACAGCGCCGTACACGGGCTGGGGCCAACGACTACCGAGCCACTTCGGCCAGGGGTTGTCGGTGGTGAACCACTCGGGATCAGGTGAGAGCACGGTCTCGTTCCTCGCCGAGCCTGCAATGTGGGAGGCGCTGCGGCCACAGCTCGGGCCGCGGGACGTCGTACTCGTCCAGTTCGCCCACAACGACAAGCAGACGACCGCTGCGCAGTACCGGGCCAACCTGACCGAGATCGTGTCCAGTATCCACTCCACCGGCGCGACACCCGTCCTGGTGACGCCGATCGTGCGCCGATGGTTCACCGGGACGAAGCTCAACTCGACGGGCCTGATCGTCAACAGTCTGGGCGTCGACCTCCCGGCC
Organism: Kribbella sp. VKM Ac-2566; assembly: GCF_004366005.1. Lineage (NCBI taxonomy): Bacteria > Bacillati > Actinomycetota > Actinomycetes > Propionibacteriales > Kribbellaceae > Kribbella > Kribbella sp. VKM Ac-2566. The sequence continues at coordinate 802,110 of NZ_SODT01000010.1, forward strand.
GAGATGCGCTCGGTCGCGGCGGCCGAGCACGTCGACCTCATCGATCTCACGGCACGCACGCAGGCCGTCGTCGAGGCGCTCGGGCCGGAGGCCGCCAAGGCGCTGTACCTGACCCGTGAGAAGCGCGACGACACCCACACGTCCGAGTACGGCGCCACCGTCTACGCCGGACTGGTCGCGGAAGATCTCGCGGCCCTGAACCTGATCGACGACCGTTACTGGAACCGATAGCAACTTTTCCGGCGCCGCCGGCATCTCTCTGATATCTGCACTGAGGTGTGCGGGAGGGGGAGCGAGATGCTGAAACGTCGTACAGCGGCAGGCGCGATGGTGGGTGTGCTGGTCGTACTTGTCGCTGGTTGCCAGGGATCCGCCCCGGCAACCAGCGACAACCTGGGGACCACGCCGACACCCACCCCGACGGCAACGTCCGTCACGCCGTCTCCGGTGGTGACACCGTCCACGCCGCCTGCCAGTACGCCGGCGAGCACGATCGCCGGGCTGTCCTCCGCGAAGATCCTGGCCAAGACCCAGGCCGCCGCGAAGGCCGCGACCAGCGTCCGGATGAAGGGTTCGATGACCGACGACGGCGACCGTATCGTGCTGGACATCCGGCTCGCGAAGGCCGGCGGTCAGGGCACGATGAGCATCAACGGCGCCGCGTTCTCGCTGATCGTCCTGGACAAGACGGCGTACCTGAAGATCAGCGACAAGTTCTGGCGTGCCCAGATCAAGAAGAAGGCCGACGCGGATGCCGTGATCGGGCTCGTCGGGGGCCGCTGGATCAAGACGTCCCTGACCGACCAGGATCTCGGTGAGCTCGCGGCGTTCGCCAGCAAGCCGAAGTTCTTCGACACGCTGTTCGAGCCGACCGGCACGCTCCGCAAGACCGCGCCGCGGACCGTCGACGGCGTCACCGCGATCGGTCTCCGCGACACCGACGGCACCCTCTGGGTCGACACCGTCACCGCGCGCCCGGTCCGCCTCGAGTCGTCCGGCACCGACGCGCTGACGTTCTCCGAGTACAACCAGGTCGCAACGCCGAAGGCCCCGCCGGCCGCTCAGGTGATCGACGGCAAGGCCCTCGGCATGTGAATCTCAGGCGTTGGCGGCTTCCATGATCTCATCGCTGACGTCGAAGTTCGCGTACACGTTCTGGACGTCGTCGCTGTCCTCGAGGGCGTCGATCAGGCGGAAGATCTTGCCGGCGCCGTCGGCGTCCAGTTCGACCGTCATCGACGGGACGAACTGGACGTCGGCGGAGTCGTAGTCGATCCCGGCGTCCTGCAGCGCGGTCCGGGCCGCGACCATGTCGGTGGCCTCGGTGACGACCTCCCAGGACTCGCCGAGGTCGTTGACCTCGTCGGCGCCGGCCTCGAGCACGGCCTCCATCACGTCGTCCTCGGACAGCGACCTGCCGTCCTGGTCCTTGGCGACGACGATCACGCCCTTGCGGTTGAACAGGTACGCGACCGAGTTCGGGTCGGCGAGCGATCCGCCGTTGCGCGTCATCGCCGTCCGGACGTCCGCGGCGGCCCGGTTCCGGTTGTCGGTAAGGCACTCGACCAGCATCGCCACGCCGTTCGGGCCGTAGCCCTCGTACATGATCGTCTGGTACTCCGCGCCGCCCGCCTCGGCACCGGAGCCGCGCTTGACCGCGCGGTCGATGTTGTCGTTCGGGACCGAGGACTTCTTCGCCTTCTGGATGGCGTCGTACAGCGTCGGGTTCCCGCCAGGGTCGCCACCGCCCATCCGGGCGGCCACCTCGATGTTCTTGATCAGCTTCGCGAAGAGCTTGCCGCGCTTCGCGTCGATGACGGCCTTCTTGTGCTTCGTGGTGGCCCACTTGGAGTGGCCTGACATGGCGAACCCAACCCTTCTACCGCTGCAACTGACCTACGAACGACTCAGCGGCCGCGGACCAGCTCGGCGAAGTAGCCGTGCAGCCTGGCGTCCCCGGTCATCTCCGGATGGAACGACGTGGCCAGCAGCCGGTCGTGGCGAACCGCGACGATCCTACCCGTGGCGGGTCCCGACCTCACCGTCGACAATACCTCCACGTCCCTCCCGACGCGCTCCACCCACGGTGCCCGGATGAACACGGCGTGGTACGGCGTGTCCAGCGCAGCGAACTCCAGGTCCGCCTCGAACGAGTCCACCTGCCGCCCGAACGCGTTCCGGCGGACCGTCACGTCGAGCCCGCCGAGCGTCTCCTGGTCCGCGGTGCCGCCGGTGATCTCGTTCGCCAGCATGATCATTCCGGCGCAGGTGCCGAACACCGGCATCCCGTCCGCGATCCGCTTCTGCAGCGGCTTGAACAGTTCGAACGCCCGGGCCAGCTTGTCCATCGTGGTCGACTCGCCACCCGGCAGCACCATCGCGTCGACCTCCGCCAGCTCGGACGGACGCCGTACGGCGCGACCCTCGACACCGACCTGGGCCAGCATGGCCAGGTGCTCGCGCACGTTCCCCTGCAACGCGAAGACGCCGATCACTGTCATAACGTCACCCTCCGTTGCCAGTCGAGGGTGACCTCGATCCGGCCTTCGTCGAACACCGCGGGCAGGTCGTGCTGGTGCAGGAGCGCGAGCACGTCCTCCAGCAGCGGCTCCCCCGGTGCGACGTTCGCGGTGTCCGGGTGCCAGAGCTTCAGCTCGAGCATCCCGAAGTCCACGGCGTGCCAGACGTCGGTGTCGGTGAAGAACACCAGCCCCTGCGGACTGTCCGCGGCCTCCAGCGCCTGCCGAGCGGCGTGGTGGTCCGACGTGTAGCGGACCACCACCAGGCCGAGACGCTCGAATTCCGCGAGTACGGCGTCCAGCCGGTCCGGATCGGTCGTCGCGGGCCAGGTAGCGGCGTCCTCGTTGAGATCCATGACCGCCTCGCCGATCAGCAGCGGTACGAGAGCGGCCGCGTCCATCGACGGCGCGTCCTCCTTCACCGCCTCGGTCAGCGCGGCGGTGATCGTCGCGTGGTCGGCGTACCCGGACCGCACCAGGACGCGGGCCAGGCCGCGCAGCTCCCGGGCGGTCCGCTCGTCCACCGACGGCAGGCTGTTCGAGCTCTTGGCCGACGTCACCAGCCGCGCTCGGCGAGTCGGTGCGGCTGCGGGATCTCGTCGACGTTGATGCCGACCATCGCCTCGCCCAGACCGCGGGAGACCTTGGCGATCACGTCGGGGTCGTCGTGGAACGTGGTGGCCTTGACGATCGCCTCCGCGCGCTGCGCCGGGTTGCCCGACTTGAAGATGCCGGAGCCGACGAACACGCCCTCGGCGCCGAGCTGCATCATCATCGCGGCGTCGGCCGGGGTGGCGATCCCGCCCGCGGTGAACAGCACCACCGGCAGCTTGCCCAGCGCGGCGACCTCCTTGACCAGCTCGTACGGCGCCTGCAGCTCCTTCGCCGCGACGTACAGCTCGTCCTCCGGCAGGTTCTGCAGCCTGCGGAGCTCCTGGCGGATCTGGCGCATGTGAGTGGTCGCGTTGGACACGTCACCGGTGCCGGCCTCGCCCTTGGAGCGGATCATCGCCGCGCCCTCGGTGATCCGGCGCAGCGCCTCGCCCAGGTTGGTCGCGCCGCAGACGAACGGCACGGTGAACTGCCACTTGTCGATGTGGTTCGCGTAGTCGGCCGGGGTGAGCACCTCGGACTCGTCGATGTAGTCCACCCCGAGGCTCTGCAGCACCTGCGCCTCCACGAAGTGACCGATCCGGGCCTTGGCCATCACCGGGATCGACACCGCGTTGATGATCGAGTCGATCATGTCCGGGTCGCTCATCCGGGAGACGCCGCCCTGGGCGCGGATGTCGGCCGGGACCCGCTCCAGCGCCATCACCGCGACCGCGCCGGCGTCCTCGGCGATCTTGGCCTGCTCGGCGGTGACGACGTCCATGATCACGCCGCCCTTGAGCATCTCCGCCATGCCGCGCTTCACCTTCGCGGTACCGACTTGCGGGCCGGTCTGGGGGGTCTGGTTCTCGGTCACTACATCCTCCTGGTCGTGGGCCTCATCTCCAGGTTAGGAGGTGGCGGGCATCGATCTTCAGTCCACCCAGAATCAAGTGGACTGAAGAGCCTCGCCCAACCGGGCGACCACGAGCCTCAGCGTGGCCGGCGGCGCGGTGAACGGGATCCGGATGTGCCGGCGGTCGGTCGCGTCCGGAGTGAACAGGTCACCGGCGCCGAGCAGCAGACCCTGTTCGCGGGCCGCCTCCAGGACGCGGCGAGCCCTCGTCTCGGTCAGCTCGAGCCAGAGCGTCATACCGCCCGTCGGCGTGGGCCACGCCACACCGTCGAGCGTCCGGAGTCCGGTCTCCAGGGCGTTCAGGTTGGCGCGCAGCCGGGTCCTGCGGCGTCCGATCACCTTGTCGAGCTTCGGCACGATCGCCCGGGCCAGCAGGTCGTCCAGCGCGCTAGGCGACGCCACACTGAGTTGTGCCGCGGTGTTGATCCGCCTGCGGAGCTGCTTGCCGGTACGCACCCAGCCGACGCGCAGCCCGCCCCACACCGTCTTGGACAGCGAGCCGACACTCACGGTGCGCGGGTAGCGGCTCAGCGGATCGGCCTGCTCCCCACTTGCCAACCACAATGGTCGCATCGTCTCGTCACTGATCAGAGCGGCGCCGTACCTGCGTGCTATCTCGACCACAGCTTGGCGGCGGTCGGCCGGCAGGCTGAGCCCGGTTGGGTTGTGGTTGTCGGCCTGCAGGTAGATGACCTTCGGGCGATGGCGCCGGCAGAGGTGAGCGAGCTGGTCGGTGTCCCAGACACCTGCGGGCCAGCCTGCTACGTCCAGGCGGTATTTGCGGAGCAGGTCGAAGGCCGCCGGGTACGTCGGGGTTTCGGTGATCGCTACACCCGGTCCGAGGTCCAGCCCGGCCAGTGCGGCGTTCAGACCGGCTGCTGCGCCGACAGTGAGTGTCAGCTGCTCAGGCTCGGTCGGCACGCCCTCTGCGGTGAGGCGCTCGGCCAACGCCGCTCTGAGCTCTTGCGATCCACCTGGTGGCGGTCCGTCACCTCCCATGGCCTGTGGCAGCCCGTCCTGGACGATCTGCGCTGCCGCCTCTGCCACGTCATGCGGCGCGGCTGTCGTGGCGAACCGCAGGTCGAGCACCGGCCGGTCCCCCGCCGTCACCGTCGACGCCGGCGCCACAGGGTCCAGCAGCCGGTCCAGCGGCCGCACTACGGTCCCGGAGCCACGCTTGGTCTCCAGTACGCCGTCACGCCGCAGGTTCTCCAACGCGCGTACGACGGTCACGCGGCTCACCCCGAGCCGCTCCGCCAGCACCCGCTCCGACGGCAACCGCGACCCGATCGACAGGTCGCCACGCTCGATCCGCCGCAGCACGAGCCCCTCGACCTGCTCGGTCTTGGTCCCGTCCGCCGCCTCCAGATCCCCCGCCCGCCACATAAGTCCAGTCTCCCACAACTGGCCTGATCCCCGATCTTTGAGCACCCACCAACCGTTTTCCCGCCCTCGATCTGGTTGGTGGGTGCTCAAGGTTCGGGTGGTCAGAGTGTCGGTGGCGGGTGTGAGGATGTTGCTGTGGACGAACGGTGGCTGATCGCTCCGGAGGAGGGCGGCGGGGCGATGCTCGTCGCGCTGCATCCGGACGGGCAGCCGGCCGGGGAGATTCTGCGCGAGCCGGATCTGGTCGCGGCCGTCGCGTCGCGGCCGCAGGTCACGCGGTGGGTGTGGCGTTCGTCGACCGAGATCTATCCGCGGCTGCTGGCGGCCGGCGTCCGGGTTGAGCGGTGCTACGACATCGAGAACACCGAGGGCCTGCTGCTCGGCCACGAGGGCCGGCTCGGCGAGCCACGGTCCGCGGCCGCCGCGTGGGCGCGTTCGAGCGGTCGTCCGGTCCCACCCGATCCGCCGCTGCGCGCCGTCGTACCGGGTGAGCAGTCGTCGTTGTTCGAGATCGCCGTCGAGCCGATCCCGTTCGAGGCGTTGCTCCGGGTGTACGCCGACCAACTCCGACGGCACGACCTCGCCGAGTACCCGGATCGCATGCGGTTGCTCACGGCATCGGAATCGTCCGCGATGCTCGTCGCCGCGGAGATGGATCTCGCCGGGTTGCCGTGGAGCGCGGATGCGCATCGGGAGCTGTTGAACGAGTTGCTCGGTGAACGGTTCCCGGGTTCGGGCGAGCCGCGCCGGCTGACCGAGCTCGCGGACGAGATCTCCGCGGCCTTCGGGCACCGCGTGCGGCCCGAGTTGCCGGCCGACGTACTGAAGGCGTTCAAGCAGGCCGGGCACCAGGTGAAGTCGACGCGGAAGTGGGAGCTCGAGCACATCGATCATCCGGCGGTGGCACCGCTGCTCGAGTACAAGAAGCTGTATCGGATCTACACCGCGAACGGCTGGAGCTGGCTGAACGACTGGGTCCACGACGGGCGCTTCCGGCCCGGGTTCCTGCCAGGCGGCACGGTGTCGGGTCGATGGGTCACGAACGGCGGCGGCGGTCTGCAGATCCCGAAGGTGATCCGCCGCGCGGTGGTCGCCGACCCCGGCTGGCGGCTCGTCGTCGCGGACGCGTCGCAGCTCGAGCCGCGGGTGCTGGCCGCGATCTCGCGCGACCGGGCGCTGATGGAGGTCGCCAGCGATCCCGGTGATCTCTACAAGGCCGTTTCGGACCAGGCGTTCTCCGGAGACCGGGCACACGCCAAGATCGCCGTACTGGGTGCGATCTACGGGCAGACGTCCGGCGACGGCCTCAACAACCTCGCCATGCTGCGCAAACGATTCCCGCAGGCAGTCCAGTACGTCGACGACGCGGCCCGCGCGGGCGAGGAAGGCCGACTGGTCCGCACGTACCTCGGCCGCACCTGCCCACCGAGCGGCCACCCGCTCGACGAAGCCATGCTCGAAGGTCCACCCGCCGACATCCCCACCACAGACCCGCGCCATGCGAGAGCCCGCGGCCGCTTCACGAGAAACTTCGTGGTCCAAGGCAGCGCCGCCGACTGGGCCCTACTGCTGCTGGCCGCCCTCCGCCAGTCCCTGACACCCCTCAAGGCCGAACTCGTCTTCCACCAGCACGACGAGGTCATAGTCCACTGCCCCGCCGAAGAAGCCGACCAGGTCACCGAAGCCATCCAACAAGCCGGCAACCTCGCCGGCACCCTGACCTTCGGCCCCACCCCCACCAACTTCGCCTTTGTTTCAGCGGTGGTCGAAAGGTACGCCGACGCGAAGTGACTTCCGATTGTTGACCCCCTGACCGTCGTACGTTTGGCGAACAACGAACAACGACAGCAGGAGGCGAGTCATGGCCAAATTCGGAAGAGCGGCGAAGAAAGAGGAAAAGAAGGAAACGAAGGCGCGCGGCAAGGACATCGAGACCGGCCAGAAGATCGACAACGGCGTAAAGATGTCCGGACGTGAGGCCGCACGCTGGGCCAAGCGGATGAACGGCCAGGGCAGGTAGTAGCGGATCACGCCACCGCCACGGCGTCCGGAAAGCGCATTCTTCGTTGCCTTCCCGATTCTTTCTGCTATTGCTTAACCGGATACTCTCTCTCCGACAGGCCGTATTTCCGTTTTCCACACGGAAGATGTCCAGTGCGAAGAAATTCTGGTTCAGGTAGCCGGCGAGGCGGGTTAGCGCCCGCCACGCGCGAAGAAGCCTCCTCGAAGGTGTTCATCGGCCGTCTTCGAGTTCGATGGTGGTGGGCATGGGGGCGTGGCCGGCCAGGCGGAACCAGGTGACGAGGCGGCGGTGGCGTAGGTCGCGGGTGGAGACCACGACGTCGTTGTGGAAGCGGCGGGCCAGTTGGACGCGGCGCATCGCGAGGGACAGTTCGCCGGCCCAGGGTTCGATGTCGGTGCCGGTGGCATGGATTGCTCGGGTGAGGGCGGACTCGGCTTGTTCGCGGAGTTCGAGCGCGTCGAGTGAGGCCGCCCGGGCGCGGTGGGCCGCGTCGAGGAGCAGAAGGGCGGAGGCCGGGTCGAGGATGTCACTGCCGGCCAGTTCCGCGACCAGGGCGGCGCGGCGCGCCAGCTCGGTCTCGAGTGATGCGCGGGCGAGCTCCACGCGATGGTGCAGCCGGTCGAGCCGGCCGGCGGTCCAGCTCGCGTAGGCGCCGAACAACAGCAGCACCACGCCCACCGCGAGCAGCACCCAAGACATCTCCACACCCCCATTCGATCACCCGCCACGCGCCAGGCCGCATCCACCAACCCCCTGCTGCAGGCCCCACTTTGAGCACCCACCAACCAGAAATCGCGCTGGAATTTGGTTGGTGGGTTCTCAAAGTTGAACTGAGGGGGCTTACGGGGCGGTGACGGTGGGGCGGATGGGGTGATGGGTGGGTTGGGGCGGCATTAGCGTCGGGGTATGGCTGAGATTGGTGTGATTGGCGGGTCCGGGTTCTACTCGTTTCTGGCTGATGCGGAGACCATCGAGATCGACACGCCGTACGGCGCGCCCAGCGAGCCGCCGCTCGTTGGTGACCTCGACGGGCGGGAGGTCGCGTTCGTCCCGCGGCACGGCGCCGACCATCGGCTCCCTCCGCACCGGGTGAACTACCGCGCGAACCTGTGGGCGCTACGCGAGCTGGGCGTCCGCCAGGTCCTCGGCCCCTGCGCGGTCGGGTCGCTCAGACCCGAGCTGACCCCCGGCACCTTCGTGGTCCCCGACCAGTACGTCGATCGCACGTGGGGCCGGGAGCACACGGTGTACGACGAGGCGCCCGTGGTGCACACCTCCGCCGCGGATCCGTACTGCCCCGTCGGCCGCGCCACAGTGATTGCCTCCGGCAACGTCGTACCCGAAGGCACGATGGTTGTCATCAACGGGCCGAGGTTCTCGACCCGGGCCGAGTCGCAGTGGCACGCGGCGCAGGGCTGGTCGGTCGTCGGCATGACCGGCGCACCCGAGGCAGCCATCGCCCGCGAACTCGCGCTCTGCTACACGTCGATCGCTGTCGTCACCGATCACGACGCGGGCGTGGAGACCGGCACCGGCGTCACCCAGGCCGAGGTGTTCGACGCTTTCAAGCACAGCATCGAACGCCTGCAGGTGCTCCTTAAGGACGTGATCGGCCAGCTCCCGAAGGCTGACGCAGACTGCACCTGCCGCCACTCGCTCGACGGGACGGAGGCGGCTCGATGAGAGTCTTGCTGACGGGCGGGGCCGGCTTCATCGGCACCCACGTCCACCACCAGCTCGTTGCCGAGGGCCACGAAGTCACCGTCCTCGACTCCTTCCGCCCGGACGTACATGCCGCGCGCCCCGCGAGCCGCCCCGGCCTGATCGTCGGCGACATTCGCGACGCGGACGCCGTGACCAGAGCGCTGGACGGCATCGGCACCATCATCCACCTGGCCGCGAAGGTCGGCCTCGGTGTCCATCTCGACGACATCGACGACTACGTCTCCTCCAACAGCCTCGGTACGGCGGTCCTCTTGAAGTCCCTCGGCAACATCCGCAACCTCGTCTACGCCAGCTCGATGGTGGTGTACGGCGAGGGCCGCTACGACTGCGACGACCACGGACAGGTCGCCCCGGGCCCCCGACGTACCGAAGACCTCGAGCAAGGCCGCTTCGAGCCGCCCTGCCCGCACTGCGGCGCTCCGCTGCGGCCCGGTCTCGTCACCGAGGACGCTGCGCTGGACCCGCGGAACGCCTACGCGGCCAGCAAGCTCAACGGCGAGCATCTCGCCGCCACCTGGGCCCGCGAGACGGGCGGCCGTGTCACCGCACTCCGCTTCCACAACGTGTACGGCCCCGGCATGCCGCGCAACACGCCGTACGCCGGAGTCGCGGCGATCTTCCGCTCCGCGCTCGAACGTGGGGAGACGCCGCGTGTCTTCGAGGACGGCCGTCAACGCCGCGACTTCGTCCACGTCCGCGACGTCGCGGCAGCGGTCACGCTGTCGGCGACCGCCCTCCCCCACCAGCCACCGTTCACGGCGTACAACGTCGGCAGCGGCACCGTCACCACGATCGGTGAGGTCGCCGCCGAGCTGGCCCGCGCGTACGGCGGCCCGCCGCCCGTCGTCACCGGCGAATACCGCCTCGGCGACGTCCGGCACATCACCGCCTCGTCCGACCGCCTGAAGAACGAGCTCGGCTGGAAGCCGACGTACGACCTGCAGGCCGGCCTCGACGACCTACTCCACTCGGCCGGCTAGGACCGGCGGAAGGTCGATCTCGAAGGCGCACCCGCCGTCGACGTTGCTGACGGCAATCTTCCCGTCATGGGACTCGACCACACCGCGCGCGATCGCCAGCCCCAGCCCGCCGCCGCCGGCGTCGGGTGTGCGCTGCTCGTCGCCGCGCCAGCCGACGTCGAAGACGCGCTCCAGATCAGCAGCGGGAATCCCGCCGCACCCGTCGGTCACCGCGAGGCGGACCCGCCCGTCCAGCTCGCGATCGACCGTCAGCGTCACCGTCCCGCCCGCCGACGTGTGCCGGATCGCGTTCCCGACCAGGTTGGTGACCGCGCGCGTCAACTCGTCCGGATCCCCTTGTACGGCGAGCCGATCGTCGTCACACGGTGTCGACACGGACAGCTGAACGCCCTCCGCCCGCGCATGCTCGCTGTTCTCCCCCGCGACGTCCTCGGCCAGCTCCCGCAGGCTCACCGCCGACCGTCGGCGCGGCGGCGGCGCCGTCGACAACCGCGACAGCTCGAACAGGTCGTCCACCAGCCCGGTCATCCGGTCGACCGTCGACCGCATCTGCCGCAGCGCGCCCGGTACGTCGTCGATCACCCCGTCCTCGAGGCCTTCGGACACGGCCCGCAACCCGGCCAGCGGCGTCCGCAGGTCGTGCGACATGAACGCCACCAGCTCCCGCCGGCTCGTCTCCAGCGCCCGTTCCCGCTGATGCGACGCGGCGAGCTTCTTCCGCGTCATCTCCAACTCGTCCCGCAACGTGGCCAGCTCCGCGGGCACCACCCCGCCGGCGCCTTCCGTCGGCTCGTACGACGTCCCGAGATGACGCAACCGCCGCCCCACATCCCGCGACCCGACGGCGACCCAGTGCCCGAGGAGCACCGACATCGCCAGCCCGAGCAGCGCCGCGAACGCCAGCGTCCACAGCACCACCCACGAGTCGTGCTCGGAGATGAACATCGCCCGCACGCTCTGCAGCACCGCGGCCAGCGCACCTGCCATCGGCGCGAGCGCCGCCACGATCATCGTGATCCGCAACGACCGCCGCCGGAAGCGCCACAGCACCACCGCGCCGACCGCCGCCACCAGCAGCGTCCACCCCGTGGTGAGCGCCAGGATGGTCGCCATGTCCTTGTTCACGACGCGTCACCGGCGAACAGGTACCCGGTGCGCGGCACGGTGAGGACGAGCTTCGGGTCCGACGGATCCGCCTCGATCTTCTCCCGCAACCGCCGTACGTGCACGGTGACCGTCGACGAGTCGCCGAAGTCCCAGCCCCACACGCGACGGAGCAACTCGGCCTTCGTGTACGCCTTGCCCGCATGCGACACCAGGTACGCCAGCAGGTCGAACTCCCGGTGCGTCAGCGACAGCTCGTTCTCGCCGAGGTACGCGCGCCGCGCCGCCGTGTCGACCATGACCGGTCCCGCGCTGAGCTTGGTCGGCGTCAGATCGAGCCCGGCCAGGCGCTCCTCCCGCCGTACCATCGCCTGCACCCGCAGCGTCAGCTCCCGCGGGCTGAACGGCTTGACCACATAGTCGTCCGCACCGACCTCGAGCCCGACCAGCCGGTCTTCCTCCTCGCCGCGCGCGGACAGCATGATCACCGCGGCACCGTCGTCGGCCGCACGCATCCGGCGCAGCACCTCGAGTCCGGACAGTCCGGGCAGCATCACGTCCAGTACGACGACCGACGGCTTCCACTGCTGCCACACCTCGACCGCCGACGCGCCGTCCGCGACCACGCGGGCGTCGTACCCGGCCTTGGTCAGGTACGCCGAGACGACGTTCGACACGGTCGGGTCGTCGTCCACCACTAGAACACGAGTAGCCACGCTCAGAGCGTAGATCCTCCGCCCGTCCCGCAGCCGCACCAGCACCGGAACGCAGTACGCCGTAAGCGACCCGTAGTCGTGTTCATGCCCTGGCGACGCGAGTTCGTCCTTACCGTCGAAGCATGTCCGTCGATCTCGTGCTGCCCTGCCTGAACGAGGCGGCCGCCCTGCCCTGGGTCCTCGAACGCCTCCCGCCCGGTGTCCGCGCCATCGTCGTCGACAACGGCTCGACCGACGACTCGGCTGCCGTTGCCGCTCGGCTGGGCGCGACCGTCGTGCGGTGCGAGGTGAAGGGGTACGGCGCTGCGTGTCATGCCGGCCTGGAGGCGGCCGACGCCGACATCGTGGCCGTGATGGACGCGGACGCGTCGCTCGATCCGCGGCAACTGGTCCGCGTGACCGCGCCGGTCGTTGCCGGCCGCGCGGATCTGATCGTCGGCCGCCGGCGTCCGGTGTCGCGGCAGGTCTGGCCGTGGCATCTCCGGCTGGCCAACGCGGAGCTGTCCCGGCGGATCAGGCGCCGTACGGGCGTCGCTTTGCACGACCTCGGTCCGATGCGTGCTGGGCGACGTACTGCGCTGCTCGGACTCGGGCTGACGGATCGACGGTCCGGATACCCGTTGGAGACCGTGGTCCGCGCCGCCGACGCCGGATGGCGGATCGCGGAGGTCGACGTCGACTACCTCCCGCGCTCCGGTCGCTCGAAGGTCACCGGTACGCCGCTGGGCGCCGCGCGCGCCGTACTCGACATGTCGAAGGTTTTGGCGCGGTGAAGCGCGGCACGGTGATCGTGATTGCGAAGGAGCCGGTGCCGGGGCGGGTGAAGACGCGGCTGCAGAGCGAGTTCACGGCACGCGAGGCAGCGGCGCTGGCGCGGGCGTCGCTGGTCGACACGCTCGGCGCGGTTCAGTTCGCGCCCGCGACGCGCCGGGTAGTCGCGCTAGAAGGCGAGCCGGGGCCTTGGTTGCCGCCTGGGTTCGAGGTCGTGAAGCAGCGCGGCGGCGGCCTCGACGAGCGGCTCGTGGCGGCGTTCGAGGACGTGTACGACGGTACGCCGATGCTGCTCGTCGGGATGGACACGCCGCAACTCCGGCCGGAGCTGCTCGGGTTCGCGTGGTCCGGGTATGACGCGGTGCTCGGCCTGACCGAGGACGGCGGGTACTGGTGTCTCGGTCTCCGTACGCCGGATCCGCGCGCGCTGCTCGGCGTACCGATGTCGACCGACCACACCGGGCGGGACCAGCTCCGTCGGCTGCTGGCGTTGGGATTGCGGGTCAAAATCCTGCCGACTCTGCGCGACATGGATACCCCGCGGGATGCGGCGTACCTCGCCGACGAGTTCCCCTCGCTGCGGGTGTCGCGGCTGTACCGGAGGCTGCAGCATGCGGCGCATCCGGGGCTGCTGTTCGAGCAGGCCCTCGGCGGTACGGCGCGAGTTGTTGCTACCGGCATCGATGGGCGGACTGTGCCGTCGCTGTCCGAGGTGGACCGCTGGACGGCGCCCGCGGACGACGTGGATCGGCTCGCGCTGAGTCGATGTGAGGGGCCCGTGCTGGACATCGGGTGCGGGCCGGGGCGGATCGTCACTGCGCTCGCCGAACGCGGAATCCCCGCGCTCGGGGTCGATGTGTCGCCGCGGGCGGTGTCGCTCACCACGTCGCGTGGTGCGTCGGCGCTGCATCGTCCGGTGCAGGATCGGCTGCCGGGCGAGGGGCGCTGGGGCAGCGTGCTGCTGATGGACGGGAACATCGGGATCGGTGGTGATCCGGCCGATCTGCTGCGTCGCTGCGCCGAACTGGTCCGCCCCGACGGTCTCGTGCTGGTCGAGGTCGACCCGGACGACGATCTCGACGACGTCACCCCGATAGTCCTCCGCAGCTCCACCGGCCGCCGCTCCACCCCGTTGCCCTGGGCAAGAGTCGGCACCCGGGCCCTGATCCGGCACGCCCGCACAACTCACCTCCACCCCACCGAAGACTGGCGCACCCCCCACCGAGCCTTCCTGACCCTCCGCCGAACCGCATGACACCCGCCCCGGGTCGCGACTTTGTGCACGGTTCAGTCAAATTCTGGCGCCGGGAATGGTCGAACGGGGCACAAAGTCGCCGGTTCATGTGGGTTGGGGGTGCTGTGGTGGGTGTGTGCGCGGGGGCGATCGCGGCCGCGCGGGCGCAGTGGTGGCCGGATGTGGTGTTGGTGGTGGGGACGGTTGTGGTCGCGGGGTTGGTGTGGCGGTTTGGGCGGGGGTTGAGTGTTGGGGTTGTGGTGGTTGTGGCGGGATTGTGTCAGGTGCCGGGGCTGACACAGGCGCCGATCACCAGCACAGACGCCTACCGATACGTGTGGGACGGGCGTGTGCAGTTGTCCGGGCATTCGCCGTACGGCTATGTGCCACTGGACGACTCGTTGGCGCCGCTGCGGGATCCTGTGCTGTTCCCTGGGTTGTCGCCGGACCAGCGCTCCGGTGTGACAGGCATCCCCGACGACCCGGCCCAGCTCCCGGTCGACGACGCCAGGACGCGGATCAACCGCCCCGGTGTGCCGACCATCTATCCGCCTGTTGCCGAGGCCTACTTCACCGTGGTCGCCCTGTTCACCCCGTGGTCTGCCGGCACCCTCGGACTCCAGATCGCGGCCGCATTGATCGCGATCGCACTTACCTGGCTACTCGCCGTACAGAACCCGCGCTGGGCCGCGCTGTGGGGTTGGTCACCGATCGTCGCTCTCGAAGCCGGCAACGCCGCCCACGTCGACGTCCTCGCCGCACTCTTCATCACGGCGGCCGTCGTCACCGCCGCCCGCAGACCGAAACTCGCCGCCGTCCTCCTCGGGGCGGCCGGCAGCGTCAAGCTCCTTCCGCTCCTGTTGCTCCCCGCGTTCCGCCGCCGGCGCCCACTCGTGGCCGTCGGCTCCTTCATCGCCTCGTACCTCCCCCACGTTCTTGCCGTCGGCACCTTGGTGCTCGGCTTCCTCCCCGGCTACCTCAACCAGGAAGGCTTCGAGGACGGCAGCTCCCGCTCCGCGATTCTCGCGCTCCTGCTGCCTCCTGAGGCCCGCCAGGTCGTCGCCGCGGCCCTCGCGCTCGGCCTCGCCGCCCTCGCCTTCCATCGCGCCGGCCGCGACCCGATCGCCCTCACCTGCTGCTGGCTGTACGGCGCGGCGCTCCTGATCGCCACCCCGACGTACCCCTGGTACGGCCTCCCGCTGATCGCCCTCGCCGCGCTGGCCGGTCGCCCCGAATGGATCGCCGTACCGCTCGCGTCGTACCTCGCCTACGCGAGCTTCGGCCACGACACCCGCCAGGGCCTCATCCACCTCACCGCCGCCGTCATCGTGGCCGGCGGCCTCACGATCCGTCACCAACTCGTTGCGAAGTCAGGTTTGACCGCACCGCCCCTCCCCGCCAACACTGGCGAGCGTGACGAATCGCATCGCCCTGGCAACCTCGACCGAATACGCTGAGTTGCACCCTGACGAACGCCCGCTCCTCGACGCGCTGCGCGCCGCGGGCCTCGACCCGGTGGTCGAGGTCTGGACCGACCCGTCGGTCGACTGGTCCGCGTACGACGCCGTCCTGCTACGGACCGTGTGGGACTACTTCTGGCTGTACGCCGAATTCACCGAGTGGCTCGCCCAGCTCGACAAGGCCGGCGTACCCGTCCTGAACTCCACGGACCAGGTCCGCTGGAACAGCGACAAGCAGTATCTGCTCGAACTGCGCGAACGCGGTGTCGCGATCGTTCCGTCCCAGGTCGCGGCGGGCGCGTGCCTGCGCGAGGTCGTGGCCGGACTCACCGGTCAGCAGATCGTCGTCAAGCCGACCGTAGGCGGTAACGCCCTGCACACGGTCCGCGGTGTCGCAGGCTCTCCCGAACTCGAGCAGGCGCTCAACGACCTGCCGGACGTGGTGTACCTCGTGCAGCCGTTCGTGCCGGAGATCCAGTCCGACGGCGAGTGGTCGCTGCTGTTCTTCAACGGCGAGTTCAGCCACGCGGTGATCAAGCGCCCCGCGACCGGCGATTACCGCGTCCAGGAGTCGTACGGCGGCCAGACGACGCCGACGGACCCGCCTGCCGCCGTACTCGAGGGCGCCCAGGCGGCCCTGGCTGCCTCCGGCCCGACGCCGACCTACGCCCGCGTCGACGGAGTCGTGGTCAACGACCGCTTCCTGCTGATGGAGATCGAGCTCATCGAGCCGTACCTCTTCCTGCCGCAGTCTCCGGACGCGGCCGCCAAACTCGCCACCGCGGTCGCCGCGCGCATCTGACCAGCGTATGCCGACGCTCGAGGACATCCGCCGGGCCGCCACCGAGCTCGAGGGGCGGATCCACCGGACACCGATGCTGACCTCGTCAGCTCTGAACGAACGATTCGCGGCCGACCTGGTGCTCAAGGCCGAGCTGTTCCAGAAGACCGGCAGCTTCAAGGTCCGCGGACTTTTGACGAAGCTCCTGCGGTTGACGACTGCGGAGCGCGAGCGCGGTGTCATCACGGTGTCGGCGGGTAACGCGGCCGGGGCGCTGGCGTGGGCGGCACGGGATGCCGGGGTGCCGGCGACGGTGGTGATGGCGGCGACCGCCGTGCCGGCGAAGATCGACGCGGCGCGCGGCTACGGCGCGACCGTCGAGCTCGTCGAGGGTGACCTGATGGCGCAGTACGAGCAGATCCGCGACGACCGGCAGCTGACCGGCGTGCACCCGTTCGACGACGAGGACGTGATCCTCGGGCACGCCGGCCTCGGTCTGGAGCTGTTGGCCGACCGCCCGGACCTCGACACCGTCCTGGTTCCGGTGGGCGGCGGCGGACTGATCTCGGGGGTCGCGACGGCGGTGAAACTGATGAAACCGTCGATCCGCGTGATCGGGATCGAGCCGGAGCAGGCCGACGTGGTCAGTCGCAGCCTCGCGGCCGGCGTCCCTCAGAAGCTCCTGACCGCACGGTCGATCGCCGACGGCCTCGCCGCACCCGTCTGCGGCACCCGCAATCTCCCGCTCATCCAGCAGTACGTCGACGACGTCGTCCGCGTGTCCGAGGACGCGCTGCTCGAGGCGACCCGCTTGGTGATGTCACGGACCAAACTCGCCCTCGAACCGGCGGCTGCGGCGCCCTTCGCGGCACTGATCGAGGGCCTCCGGCCCGAAGGCGTCACTGCCGCCGTGGTGAGCGGCGGCAACCTGGACGTCACCAAGCTGAGGTTCTAGGCCGTTGCCAGGTCTGTGCGGGCGCGGGATCTGACGCCGTCGCTGGGATCGTCGACCACGTCACCGTGACGTACCGGATCGTTCTCCGGGAGCAGGATGTCGCGGGCGACCACCAGCATCAGCCAGAGCGTGCCGGCCATCCGCAGGATCACCGAGAACCAGTAGATCCGGTCCGGGATCTGCGGGTCGCCAGGCGCCAGGAACTGCGCCAGATGCATCCACACCAGCATCCAGTAGAAGCATTCGCAGGCCTGCCAGATCAGCCAGTCACGCAGCCGCGGCCGGGCCAGCGCCACCAGCGGCAGCAGCCACAGCACGTACTGCGGTGAGTAGACCTTGTTGATCAGCAGGAACGCAGCCACCACCAGGAACGCGAGCTGCGCGAATCTGGGCGGCCGGGGCGCCATCAGGCCGAGGATCGCGATCGACAGGCACAACCCGGCGAAGATCACGATGTTCAGCTGGTTGACGTCCGCGACCTCGTGCTTGGCCAGCTTGAGGACGTACCAGATCGAGCCGTAGTCGCTCTCGCGCTCGTCGTTGAACTGCCAGAACGACAGCCACTCGTTCTTCGCGAGCAGGTAGATCGGCGCGTTCACCAGTCCCCACGCGACCGCTGCCGCCACCGTCGCCTGGATCCACGGCCACAGCTTCCGTCCACGGAGGCAGACGATCAGCAACGGACCGAGCAACAGGAACGGGTAGAACTTCGCCGCCGTCCCCAGTCCGAGCAGTACGCCGAACCAGATGGGTTTCCCGCGCGACCACGCGAACATCGCCCCGGCGGTCAACGCGACCGCGAACAGGTCCCAGTTGATCGTCGACGTCAGTGCGAGCGCCGGCGCCGCAGCGACGTACAGAGCGTCCAGCGGCTGTCCACGGGCCGCTCCCGGGCGTTTTGCGACTCCGCGCGCGGTCGCGACCGTGAGGCCGACGATCAGCAACGCACAGAGGAACAGCAGCACGGTGTTGACCAGGAAGAACACCCCGGCCGTGTCGCGCTTCTGCTCGACGGTCAGGTCCTTCTTCGGATCGCCGGTGACCAGCCAGGTGAGCTGCGCCGCGACCTCCATGAAGCCGCCGGTCAGTACCGGGTACTCCAGCACCGGGTAGTTGCCGGTGTCGAGGAACGGCCGGTTACCCTCCGCGAAACCGCGCTCCTGGTACAGGAACCCGATGTCGGAGTAGCAGAGCGCCTTGAACGGCCGCCAGCTCTGCCGGTCCCAGCCGGCCTCCATACAGGGCGCCTTCTGCAGTACGCCGAGGCCGAAGGTGATCGTGCAGACGGCAAGCGCGATCCGCAGCGGCGTCCACCACGACGAGCTGAGCCGGGCGAACCGCCCCGACGGTCCACCGAGCCCGACGGTCAGGCCGGCGACGGCCGGATCAGCCTCCGACGGCGTCTGCGCGAGCTCGCGATGTGGTCCGGTCACGGTGGGCATCATCTCCTATCGGCTCACCTTGCGACCAGGAGAGGTTACCCACCTGTCACCAGCGGACTCCCGCAACCGTCCTCGTGCGCGTGTCAGGCGGGCGGTTCCAGGCGGGCGAGCCAGGTCGTCAGGAGCTTCTCGAGCTGAGTGGTCTCGTCCGGTGTAAGTGCCTCGAGGAGGCGCTGCTCGTTGGCCATGTGGGCGGTGAAGGCCTTGTCGATCAGCCGCCGGCCGCTCGGCGTCAGGCGGACCACCCGGCCGCGACCGTCGGCGTCGCTGCGACGGCGATGGACCAAGCCGGCTTCCTCGAGCCGGTCGACCCGCTTGGTGACCGCCCCCGTGGTCACCATCGTGTGCAGGGCGATCTCCCCCGGCGCCCGCTCGTACGGCGCTCCCGCGCGCCGCAACGCCGCGAGGACGTCGAACTCACCCTCCGTCAGCCCGTACTTCGCGTAGAGCAGCGTCAGCTCGCCGGTGAGGTGGTTCGCGATCCGGTGCAGCCGCCCGATCACGCCCTGCGGGGCGGTGTCGACATCCGGCCGCTCGACCCGCCACTCCGCCTGGATTCTCGCTACGTGGTCCACGAGTTCCACTCTATCTTCCCGGGAAGATATAATGTTTTCCATGGAAGATACCTTCCGCTGGAGCCTCGTCACCGCGATCGCGCCGATCGCCTGGGGCACGAACTACTTCGTCACCCACGAGTACCTACCGCCCGGACATCCCTTGTACGGCGCGGTGTTCCGCGCACTGCCCGCGGGGCTTCTCCTGCTCGCCCTCGCCCGCCGCCTCCCCCGCGGCGTCTGGTGGTGGCGCTCACTGCTGCTCGGGATCTGCAACATGGGCGCGTTCTTCGCGCTGATCTACCTCGCGTCCCAACTGCTCCCGGTCAGCCTCGCGTCGACGATCATGTCCGCGGCGCCGTTCACCATGGCGCTCTTCGCCTGGGGCCTGCTCGCGGAACGCCCGACCGCTCAGGTCCTCACGGGCGCGACCGCCGGGATCGCCGGCGTCGTGCTGCTGCTCGGCGCCGGATCGAACGCGGTCGACCTGCGCGGCGTCGCGGCATCGGCCGCCGCGCTGACGATGTCCTCCTGCGGATACGTCCTGGCCAAGAAATGGGGCCGGGCCGGCGAGGGTCCGCTCGCGACGACCTCGTGGCAGTTGATCGCCGGCGGGGTCGTCCTGATCCCGATCGCGATCGGCGTCGAAGGCGCCCCGCCACGCCTCGACGGACCCGCCGTGGCCGGTTTCGGGTACGTCGGACTCGTCGCGACCGCACTCGCGTTCACGACCTGGTTCGCGGGCCTCCGCAAGCTCCCCGCCGCAACGGTCGGGCTGATCGGGCTCCTCAACCCGGTGACCGGCGTACTGCTCGGGCTTCTGGTCTCCGGGGACGTGCTGAACCTGCGACAGGTCGGCGGGCTCGCCCTGGTGCTGCTCGGCATCACACTCAGCCAGCTCAGGGTGAACCCGCCGACCTCCTTGGGTCGGGTGCGTCAGTTGGACGTGACGGAGTAGGAGTTGCTGGTGAAGTTCAGGCCGCCGGACGACGAGGTGATCTCGAAGCCGAACTGGACTTCGCCGACGGTCGCATCACCCATCCAGCCCCGGCTGCGGATCCAGTTCAGGACGGCCTTGATGTCGACGGAGCCGGAGTTGGTGTTGGAAGTGCGGAGGAACGAGAACACCGCGTTGGCGCCGTTGCTGCCGCGGTAGACGTCCCAGGTGTGGCCGCCGACGCTGACCGTGGTCTGCTTGCTGCCGATCGGGCCGACCGCACCCTGCTTGTTCATCCACAGCATGATCTCGTAGGCGTTGTTGCCGGCCCAGATGTCGTAGGTCGACGAATACGATCCACTGCCGGGCCGCGACACGTTGAAGCTGCTCGTCAGGGTGCCGAGGGCACTGACCGGCTTGCCGATGTTCCGGGCGGAGTGCGGATACGACTTCACCCCGCCGGTGTTCGGGTGGTTGGCCCACACTCCCCAGTTGCTGTAGGAGTTGGCCCAGATGGTCTGCGGTCCGGCGCCACTGCCCCAGACGTCATTGCGGACGGTGTACCCGCCGTTGGACCAGCTGCCGAACTTGTCCGACGACGACCACGCCGCCGCGTGCGCGGGTGCCGCGGTCACCAGGCCTGCGGCCAGTACTGTCAGTACTGCGACTGCTGCTTTCCACCATCTCTGCATTTCGATTCCTCTCGTCGAGCCCGGCCGGCGGCCGGACCTTGGGCGAACGCAGGGGAACAAATGGGGTGTCGAAGCGCTTCGACTGGGGTAGAACTGGGACAGGATCAGGAAAGGGGACGACGTGGTCACGATCGCCGACGTCGCACGGCACGCCGGGGTTGCGGCCAGCACGGTCTCGTACGTGCTCAGCGGCAAGCGGACGATCTCGACCGACACCCGGGAGCGCGTGCAGCGCAGCGTCCGCGCACTCGGCTACCGTCCGAACGCGAGCGCCCGCGCGCTGGCCAGCCAGCGGTCCAACGTGCTCGCGCTGGTGATCCCGCTGCGCACCGGTATGCATGTCCCGGTGATGATGCAGTTCGCCGCCGCGGTCGTGACCACGGCCCGCCGGTACGACCACGACGTACTGCTGCTGACCGCCGACGAAGGACCGGACGGGCTCGAGCGGGTCGCGCAGAGCTCGCTCGTGGACGCGCTCGTGGTGATGGACATCGAGCTCGACGACGAACGGGTCCCGGTCCTCCGGGAGCTGCCGATGCCGTCGGTGCTGATCGGTTACCCGGACGACGCCGACGGACTGACCTGTATCGACCTGGACTTCGTCGCCGCCGGCGCGCACTGTGTCGACCACCTGGCCGACCTCGGCCACCGTTCGCTGGCCCTGCTCGGGACACCGTCCGCGGTGTACGAACGGCAGACGGGCTTCGCGCAACGGACGCTGACCGGCTTCGCGGAAGCCGCCGAACGCCGCGGCGTGGTCGGCGTCGAGACGCCCTGTGAGCATACGTTCGACGCGATCCTGCACACGGTGCGTCAGCTGCTCGACGAGCACCCGGACATCACCGGTCTGGTGGTGCAGAACGAGCCGATCATCGGACCGCTCCTGGACGTCCTGCGCCGGCTCGGCCGCCGGGTGCCCGAGGACATGTCTCTGGTGGCGATCTGCGCGGACGACGTCGCCGAGCGGCAGGTTCCGCAGTTGTCGTCGGTCTCGATCCCGGCCGAGCGGATCGGCGACCAGGCGGTCGAGTCGCTGATCACGAAGCTCGAGGGCGGCGACGTACCGGCGTTGACGCTGCTGCCCCCGGCGCTCACGGCTCGCGAGAGCAGCTGCCAGGCCCCTCACCGCGATCTCACCACCGCGTAACCGCCAGGCGGCAACGGCAGCTCGCCGACGAGCAGCTCGCTCCCGTCGGCGGGTACGGCGACCTGGGTGTCACCGTGGTTGATCAGGAACGTCCACGTCGTCTCGCCGGCCCGGCGCCGTACTGTCTCGACCGGCGACGGTGACGGTGACAGACCCAGCAACGTCGCGGCGGTCTCGTCGTCCACCTCGGTCGACACGTACCAGGCGGTACCCGCACCGAACTCGTGACGCGTGATCGCGGGCTTGCCGTCCAGCACGCCACCGGCGTACCGATCGATCACCTCCGCCGACACGGCCCGGACGTCCTCACTCCACACCCGCCCGCGCCCACCGGACGACAGGGCGATCTCGCCGTCGATCGGCAGCGGGTGGAACTCCTCCACCCGGACGCCGAGAAGCTCCGTGAACGCCCCCGGATACCCGCCGAGCCGGACCCGCAGCTCGGGATCCACGATCCCGCTGAAGTACCCGACCACCAGCTGTCCGCCGCCTTCCACGTACGCCGTGAGCGCTGCCGCGGACTCGTCGCTGACCAGATACAGGCTGGGAACGACAACTGTCGTGTACGACGAGAGGTCCGCGGTGGGCGACGCGAAGTCGACCGTCACGCCGGCACGCCAGAAGTGCCGGTGCGCGGCTCGTACCGACTTGAGGTAGTCCAGCGCCGACGACGGCAGGTGGGTACCCTGCATCGCCCACCAGCACTCGGCATCCCACAGGATCGCGACCTCGGCCTCGACGTCGCTCTCGGCAACATCCGCCAGCTGTGGCAGGACCGCGCCGAACTCCGCGACCTCCCGGAAGATCCGGCTCTCCGGCCCAGCGTGCGGAACCATCGCCGAGTGGTACATCTCGGACCCGCCGCGCGACGCCCGCCACTGGAAGAACAACGCGCCCTGCGAGCCGCGGGCGATGTGCGACAGGCTGTGCCGCGCCATCCGCCCGGGCTCTTTCGCCTGCAACCGGCGTCCGTCGTTGAGCGTCCCGGCCGCCTGCTCCATCAACAGCCACGGGCGGCCCCCGGCCCACGACCGGGCCAGGTCCGCGGCGAAGGCGGTCTGCTCCTCGGCACCGATCCCGGTCTCGTCCGGATAGTTGTCGATGGCCACGACGTCGACGGCCTCGGCCCACTGCGCATGATTCACCGGCACCCAGTTACCGAAGACGAAGTTCGTCGTGATCGGTAGCTCCGAGAACGTCCGTAGTTCGGCCTTCTGCTCGAGGAATGCCGCCAGCAACTCGTCGGACCAGAAGCGCCGGTAGTCCAGGTACTGCGTCGGATTCACCAGGTACTGCGTTTTCCGCGGCGGCTCGATGTCCGTCCAGTCGGCGTACCCCTGGCTCCAGAACGCGGTCGTCCACGCCTCGTTCAGCCGATCGAGGTCGCCGTACCGCTCCTGGAGCCACTCGCGGAAACGTGCCGCCGCGAGCGAGCAGTGACACGTCGTGCCGTACTCGTTGTGCACGTGCCACATCGCGAGGGCCGGGTGATCGTGATACCGCTCGGCCAGCGTCCGCGCGATCCCTCGGGCGGCATCGCGGTACGCCGGCGCGCACGCGCAGTACGTGTCCCGGCTGCCGTGTGTCAGGTGTACGCCGTCCGCGGTGACCGGCATCGCCTCCGGGTGCAATCTGCTGAACCACGGTGGCGGTGACGCGGTCGGGGTGGCCAGGTCGACGCTCACACCGCCGTCGTGCAGCAGGTCGAGCACCTGGTCGAGCCAGTCGAACTCGTACTGCCCCGGCGCGGGCTCCAGGGACGACCACGAGAACACCCCGACGGTCACCAGGTTGACGCCGGCCTGTCGCATCAGGGCGACGTCCTCCTTCCACACCCCCGGATCCCACTGCTCGGGGTTGTAGTCGCCGCCGTACCAGAGTCGTGTCATACCGGCTCACCGTAGGGGATCCCGAACCCGTTCGTGGAGAGATACACCCGCCCGTAGACCCTCGGGTCACCCGCGATCGCGTCACCGGTGGAGGCGTACTGGTGCCGGTCGTCGTTCACACGCACCCAGGAGGCGCCGCTGTCGTCCGACCGGTAGATCCCGCGGACACCGGCGACCTTCCCGGACGTGTACGCGGCCATCTCCCTTCGGTGCGGCGCCGCCTTGCCGAAGCCGATCGTGTACGCCTCCTCGATCGTTGGCACGGGCAAGTACGTCGACCCGCGATCGACCGATCGGTACAGCCCGCCGGCACCGGCCGCGAGCCAGCAGTGCCCGGCCCGATCCAGCACGGTCTCGAGCTTCCCGCCGCCCGTCGGCAGACCGGTTGCCGTCGCCGTGAAGGCGGCACCCCCGTTCGTGCTCACGTACGCCGTACCGGTGGCCGGATCGAACCCGTAGAACACACTCCCGTCGACCCGATCGCCGGCGAGCACCGAGCCGGCAGGCAGGCCGGCGACGGCGATCCAGGTCGCGCCGCGATCGCGTGAGTAGTGCGCGACGAGATCGCCCGGTGCCCAGAGGATCGTTCGTGCGTCGGCGCCGACCGCGACCCGACCCGTCTGCGTCATACCGGACGGCTCGCCCGCGAACGGCTGCCAACTGCTCCCGGCATCGGTCGAGTACGCACCCCGCTCGCCGGCATTGGCGTTCGCGAGCCGTACGACGAATCCCGGGGCGAGCGCCGCGTAGTCCAGACTCGGCGACGTCCCACTGACCGGATTCGACGCCTGTCCGTCCGGCGGTACGACGTCCAACCGGTCGTGCCGGTAGACCCCGATGTCCCCGAGCGCGCTGATCAACGGCGGGCCCCACGGCGGACTGATCAGATCGAGGACGGCCGTCTCCTCGAGTCCCTGCGCGCGGACCGACCAGTGCGTACTGCGACCCGCCTCCGCCCCGGTCACGTCGTCGGTGCCGAAGATCGTCGCACCGGTGACGTACAGGACCTTGTCCGAGTCGAACGGATCGATCGAGATGTCACCGATCATCCAGCCGAGCTTCGGGGTGCCGTGGAAGTTCAGGTACGGCGCTCCGGACGTGTCGAGCACGATCCGCTCGCCGATCGACTGCCAGGTCCGGCCGCCGTCGACCGACCGGAAGATGTCGTCGACCGGACCCCAGCGGCTCATCGTCGACACCATCACCGTGCCCGGCTTGCGCGGGTCGGTGGCGAGACCGCCGTACCCGAAGCCGGCTTCGCCACCGGTGTTCGGGCGCAACGGCGTGATGTCGGTCCACTCACCGGTCGCGGTGTTCAGCTTGTGAACGGCGCCGTCGTACATCTCGTACGGTCCGGGGAGATCGCCGTACGTGACGTAGATGTTGCCGTCGGCCCCCAGTTCGCCGTGATGGGGCAGCAGCCCGGTCGGCTGCCCGGGGACCGCCGACCAGGTGCGGCCGGCATCGGTACTGCGGTAGAGCGGGTTCGCCGGATCCGCGACGCCGGCATAGATCGTGCCGTCGCGCCGGTCGAAGAAGACGAAGCCGATCCCGATCCCGGGATTCCCGGTCACCGGGAAACTGTCCACCCGGGTCCAGGTCACGCCGCGATCGCCGCTGCGCCACAGCCCCTGATTGCGGGTGCCGAACAGCAGTACCCGGCCGTCACGAGGGTCGACGACGAGTCGCTCGCCCATCGAGCGGCCGGGCTCGTTGCCGCCGAGCTTGAACGGCAGGTCGGTGCGCTCGAAGGTCCGGCCCTGGTCGCACGATCGCAGGATCGCACCGTTGATCGGCGACCATTCGTTGGTGTAGGTGCCGGCCGCGAGGTACAGCCGTTGCGGGTCCGCCGGGTCGAGCGCGAGACTCTCGACCCCGGTCCAGTTCCACTCGTCCCAGCCGATCCAGTGCAGCAGCTGCACCCAGCGCTGGGTGCGGTTGTCGAACCGCGCGGCTCCCCCGATGTCGGTCCGCGCGTACACCAGACCACGCTTGCGCGGATGGTGGACGATCCCGGTGACGAAACCGCCTCCGACGATCTCCACGTTGCGCCAGCGGTACTGGCCGCCCGCCGTCGTCGCCGACGCCGCCGATGGAATCGTGGCCGCGGCGAGGGCCGTGCCGGTGCCGATGGCAAGGAAATGCCGTCGTGCCAGGTTCATCGTGACCTCATCCCTTCACCGCGCCGATGATGACGCCTTTCTGGAAATGCCGCTGGATGAACGGGTAGACGAGCAGGACCGGCACGATCGCGATCACCACGATCGCCATCTTGATCGCCAGACCGGGCGCCGGTGACAGGCCCGCGATACCGGTCGCCACTCCGCCGGCACCCGTCGGCAGCGGCTGCTGCTGCACGATGTAGGTCCGCAGCACCATCTGCAGCGGCCACTTGCTGTTGTCGTTGATGTACAGCAACGCGTTGAAGAACGCGTTCCAGTAACCGACCGCGTAGAACAGTCCGACCACGGCGACCACCGCCTTCGACAACGGCAGCACGATCCGCCGCAGGATCGCGAACTCGCCGGCCCCGTCGATCCGGGCACTGTCGATCAGCTCGGTCGGGATACCCATGAAGAACGACCGCATCACGATCAGGTTGAACGCCGAGATCGCGGCCGGCAGGATCAGCGACGCGTAGTGGTCGATCAGCCCGAGCGCGTTGACGACGAGATAGCTCGGGATGATGCCCGGCCCGAACAGGAACGTCAGCAGCACGATGAACAGCAGCGGCCGGTGGAACAACGATCCCGGCCGCGACAACCCGTACGCCGCGAGCACGGTGATCCCGAGGCTGAACGCCGTACCGATCGCGGTGATCCCGACACTGATCAGCAACGCCTTCGTCACCACTCCGCCGGAGAGCAACTGCACGTACGCCGCAACCGTCAGTTCCCGTGGTACGACGACCAGCCCGCCGGCTCGGGTCACGGCCTCCGTCGAGGACAGGCTCGTCACCACCACGACGTACAACGGAAACGCGACCGCCAGCGCGATCAACGCCAGCACCACCGGTTTCCCGAACCGCCCGACCGGGGTCGGTTCTTCCTCCCAGACAGCTCGTGCACTCATGACTTGGAATACACCCCCTGCTCGCCCACCATGTGCGCGAATCGGTTGGCCACCAGGACGAGGACGAGGCCGACGACGCCCTTGAAGAGGCCGGCCGCGGCGCCGTAGCCGAAGTCGCCGACGAGCAGGCCCTGGTAGTAGACGTACGTGTCGAGTACCTCCGCGGCGCCGCCGCCGACGGCGCTGCGTTGCAGGATGAACTGCTCGAACCCGACCGTCAGCGCGTCACCCAGTCGCAGGATCAGCAGCAGGACGATCACCGGGCGCAGACCCGGCAGCGTGATGTGCCAGAGCCGTCGCCAGCGGTTCGCGCCGTCGGCCGCGGCGGACTCGTAGAGCTCCGGGCTGATGGTCGACAGAGCCGCGAGGAACACGATCATGCCCCAGCCGGCGTCCTTCCAGACGGCCTGCGCGGTGACGAGCAGGATGAACGTGTCCGGTTTCGTCATCAGGTCGACCGCCTGGTGCCCGTGGTCGCGCAAGGTCTGGGCGAGCAGGCCGGCGCCGCCGATCATCTGCTGGAACAGCGACACGACCAGCACCCACGAGAAGAAGTGCGGCAGGTAGACGACGCCCTGGATGAGGTTGCGGAGCTTCGACGACAGGACGCTGTTCAGCAGCAGCGCCAGGGCGATCGGGATCGGGAAGAAGAACGCGAGCTGGACCGCGGTGATCGAGACGGTGTTCGCGACCGCCTTCCAGAAGGCGGGTTCGGCGAACATCCGCTGGAAGTTCCCGAACCCGATGAACTCGCTGCCGCGAATCCCGGCGTACGGCGAGTAGTCCTGGAAGGCGATCACGTTCCCGAGCGTCGGGAAGTAGTGGAAGACGCCCAGCAGCACCACCACCGGCAGGACCATCACCAGCAGCGGCCAGTCCCGGCGGAGGCGATGGGTGAAACTCATCCCCCCCGCGCGACCGCGCTTGTGGCGCCGGGACGTCCGCTTGGCATCGGGTAGGCGCTCCGCCTGCGCCGGAGGCTTAACGACCGTTGTCACTGAGCACCTTCGCGTAGAACTCGCGGCCTTCGTTGCCGCCGTTGTCCTGCCACTGCTTGACGGCGGTCTTCAGCTCGCTGATCGGCTTGCGACCGCGGTAGATGTCCTGCAGGGCATCGTCGAACGGCTGGTTCAGCGCCGCCATCTTGGCCGGCTGCTCGACCCGGATCCCGTCGAACAGGTTCTTCTCCCGGACCTTCGCGGACGCGTTCTGCCACGCGCTCATCGACTCGACGTACCCCGGGTACTCGCTCTCGGTGATCGCCGTCGGACGGCCGCCCAGGAAGATGTACGTCTGCGAGACCTCCTTCTGTCCCAGGGCGGTGAGCTTCGGGGCACCGGACGGCTGCTTCGTGTAGTGCTTGCCCTCGACGCCGTAGTTGTAGAGCTGGTACTCCTCGGTCCCGAACGGCGCGGCCGTGTAGTTCATCACTCCGAGCAGCTCCTTCACGCGCTCCTCGCCGAGCCCCTTCTTCACGAAGGTGAAGATGCCGGCGGGGTCGCCGCCCCATGTGATCGGCGTACCGCCGTCGTGCGCGAACGGCATCACCGGCTGCGGGTTGAACTTCGGGTTGGCCGTCTGCTGGCGTTGCAGCGACTCGTGCCAGCCTCCCGGCCCGTTCTGCCGGATCAGGAACTTGCCGCCCTCGAACAGCGCGTTCTCGTCCGCGCCGGCGTTCGCGACCACTTCCGGGTGCACGTACCCCGACTGGAACAGCCTCCGGATGAACGCCACCGCCTCCTCGAACTGCGGTGTCTCGATCTTGTTGACCAGCTTGCCGCCGGAGTCCTTGATCCAGCCGCCCGGCACGCCGAACGCCCGGTGGACCTCGTCGGCGACCGAGCCGAACGCCCATCGGCCCGCCTTCGCGTCGGTCAGTTGCTTGCCCAGCGCCAACAGGTCGTCGGAGTTCTTCGGCGGCTCCGCGCCGAGCTGGTCGAGGATGTCCTTGCGGTACATCAGCATCCAGGGAAAGCCGTCCGACGGGAACGGCACGGCCTTCAGCTGCGAGTTCCAGACGCCGTACGCCCAGGCCCGGGTCGGCAGGTTCGCCAGCATCGGGTACGCCGACACCTTGTCGCCGGCCAGGTGCGGTGTGAGGTCCTCGAACAACTTGTCCGCGGCCTGGCCGAACCGGGTCAGGCTGGAGATGTTCCAGCCCGGGATGCAGAGCAGCTCCGGAACGTTGCCGGCCGCAAGGATCGGGCCGAGCTTGTCCCCGTAGTCGTTGCCGTTCAGGATGTTGAACTTGACCGGCGCGCCGATGCGTTCGTTGTTCGCCTCGAAGTACGAATTGCCGGCCAGCGGCGGGATCGGGCTCCACAGCGGCGTCATCGCCGTTACTTCCTTGCCGCTCGGCACCATCTTGTCCGGCACCGCACGCTTGAGCTCGGCCGGGTAGTGCGAGTAGCCCGGCGAAGCGCCGTTCTCGCCCGGCAGGTCCGGCTTGACCGACTCGTACGGGATGTACTTCGGCAGCAGGCCGGACAGTTTGTCCTCGGTCTCGGCGCGGCCCGTCGTACTGGACCCCGAACCGCCGTTCGAGCATCCGGTCAGCGTCGCCCCGCCCGCGGCCGCCGCCGCGCCGGCGCCGAGCAGGGAGATGAAGGTGCGGCGGCTGGTGCCGCCGATCACTGGTCCGGTCACGGTGCATCCCCTAGACTTAGTTGGGCTAGTAGCCAAACAAATTAACGCAGAGCCGACAGCCCGGCAAGGTGTAGAACTGACCCAGAACTTCTTTCGACGGGACGGACCTTGATCACACAGACCGCGGACCACACCGACATCCGCGCCACCAACCTGGCGGCGGTGCTCGGCTACCTGCGCCGGGAAGCCCCGTGCTCGCGGGCCGCGATCGCGGCCGGGACCGGGCTGAACAAGGCGACCGTGACGAGCATCGTCGGCGAGCTGCTGGAACGCCGGCTGGTCCGCGAGACGCAGCAGACCCAGAACCACGTCGGCCGCCCGGCGACGCTGCTCGTGCTCGACGGCTCGGCGTACGCGACGATCGGGCTCGAGATCGGCGCGCGCGGCCTGACCGCGCTCGGCTGCGACGCGGCCGGTGAGCAGATCCTGCGCTGGCATCGCGCCGGACCGGGCGTCGACGCCGGCCCGGCGAAGACCATCGCGGCCGTGGTCGCACTGGCCCGCCGGGCGATCTCGACCGTGCAGTCCTCCGGCCGCCAGGTTCTCGGCATCACGGTCGGCGTACCTGGCCTGGTCAACCGCGACGGCGCCGTCGTACTGGCTGCCGGACTCGGCTGGAGCGACGTACCGCTGCGGGCCGAGCTCGCGGCGACGCTCGGGCGGCCGGACATCCCGGTGACGGTCGACAACGACGCCTCACTGGGCGTGCTGGCCGAGCATCTCTACGGCCCTTACGCCGGTACGGCGAACCTCATCCAGCTCACCGGCGACACGGGGGTCGGCGCGGGCATCATCGTTGACGGCCGGCCGCTCGCGGGACATCTCGGGTACGTCGGCGAGATCGGGCACCTGCGTCTGGTCCCGGACGGACCCGCGTGTGGTTGCGGACGCCGCGGATGCCTCGAGGCGCTCGCCAGCCTGCCGGCGATCCTGGAGCAGGTAGACGGCAGCATCGACGACGACCCGCAGCACCAGCTCGAGACGCTGATCCGGCGCGCCGACGCCCAGGACGCCGCCGTCACGAAGGTGCTCACCGAGGCCGGAACCCACCTCGGCCACGGGATCGCCGCACTGGTGAACATCCTCAACCCCGAGGTCGTGCTGCTCGGCGGCGCCTACGCACTGCTCGCCGAGCACCTGTCGCCGGCCATCGACAAGGCGCTCCGTGAAGCCAGCATCGCGCCCGACGCCGGGGGGTGCACCATCGCCGCGTCCGCCTTCCCGCACACCGCCACTCCCCTGGGTGCCACCGCCCACGCCCTCACCCCGCTGACCCGCGGTCGACTGCCGGCCCGCTGAGCCCTCCGGAAAGCGTTACCCTCCCCACGTTGAGGTCTTGACCGTCAGCGCCCGGGATGCAACCCTCTGTTCACGCCCGTCTGTCGAAGCGCTTCGATCAGCCCTCCGCCGCCCGGTTTTATCGAAGCGCTTCGACACCAGCCCGTGGAGTCGACCGCCGATGAGTACTCCAGCTTCTCCCCCGTTCCGCGACCCGGCCCGGCCGATCGACACGCGGATCGACGACCTGCTCGCCCGGCTCACCCCGGACGAGAAGCTCGCGTTCCTGCACCAGTACCAGCCGCCCGTCGCCCGGCTCGGCGTGGAGGCGTTCCGCACCGGCACCGAGGCCCTGCACGGTGTCGCCTGGCACGGTCCGGCGACCGTCTTCCCGCAGGCGATCGGCCTGGCCACGAGCTGGAGCCCCGACCTCGTGCGCGCGGTCGGCGCCGCCGTCGGCGACGAGGTCCGGGTGTTCCACCGGAAGGACCCGGCCGGCGTCGGCCTCAACGTCTGGGCACCGGTCGTCAACCCGTTGCGCGACCCGCGCTGGGGCCGCAACGAGGAGGGGTACGCCGAGGATCCCTGGCTGACCGGGGTGATCGCGACCGCGTACGGACACGGTCTGGCCGGCGACGACCCGACGTACCTGAAGACTGCTCCGACCCTGAAGCATTTCCTTGCCTACAACAACGAGACCGACCGGTGCACGACGTCGAGCAACCTGCCTCCGCGGGTCCTGCACGACTACGAGCTGCCGGCGTTCCGCGCGCCGATCGAAGCGGGTGCGGCGGTCGCGGTGATGCCGTCGTACAACCTGGTGAACGGACGGCCCGCCCACCTCAGCCCGCTCATCAACGACGTCCTCCGCACGTGGACGACCGACGAGGTGCTGGTGGTCAGCGACGCCTACGCGCCGGCCAACCTGTTCGGCCTGCAGCAGTACCTGCCCGACGGACCGACCGGGTACGCCGCCGCGCTCAAGGCGGGCGTGGACAGCTTTACCCAGGACGGCGAAGACGCCGCCCCGACCATCGAGCGGCTGACCACGGCCCTCGACCGCGGGCTGATCACGACCGCGGATCTCGACACCGCCGTACGGCGAGCGCTCGCGATCCGGTTCCGGCTGGGTGAGTTCGATCCGCCCGAGCTCGATCCGTACCATGCGCTCGAACCTGAACTGGTCAACTGCCCGACCCACCGCCGGCTCGCCCAGGACGCGGCCCGCCAGGCGATCGTGCTGCTCAAACACGACGACCAGGTCCTGCCGCTCAGCACCTCGACGCGCGTCGCCGTGGTCGGTCCACTCGCGGGCACGCTCACGGAGGACTGGTACGCCGGGACCCTGCCCTACCAGGTGACCGCGCTGGACGGCATCAAGGAACGCCTCGGCCAGGTCGAGTACTGCGAGGGCGTCGATCGGATCACGCTCCGGATCGCGGGCTCGGCGTCGTACCTCTGCGTCGGCGCCGACGCAGTGTTGCGGACCAGCACGGACGCCGGCGAGTTCGATCTGTTCGACTGGGGTGGGAACGCCTGGGCGCTGCGCTCGGTCCGGAACGGCCGGCATCTGACCGCCACCGACGACGGCGAACTGGTCGCGGACCAGCCGGGTCCGAACGGCTGGGAGGTCAAGGAGACCTTCAGGCTCGTCCAGTCCTCGAACACGCTCCTCGTCCAGCACCTGCACAGCGGCGGGTACCTCCGCGTCGGCCCGGACGGCACGGTCGGGCTGGCGGAGGAAGGAACCGCGTTCGAGCTCGACGTGGTGGTCGACGGCGCGGCGACGGCTGCTGAGCTGGCCGCCCGTGCGGACATCACGATTGTGGTCGCGGGCAACCACCCGTTGGTGAACGGTCGCGAGACCGAGGACCGGGAGACCCTGGACCTGCCGCGTGCGCAGGACCGTCTGATCCGGCAGGTGTACGCGGCGAACCCGCGAACTGTGCTGGTCCTGAGCAGCAGCTACCCGTACGCGATCGGCTGGGCGCAGCAGCACCTTCCGGCGATCCTGTGGTCCGCGCACGGCGGGCAGGAGTACGGTCGCGCGCTCGCCGACGTACTCTTCGGCGACCACGACCCCGCGGGCCGGCTGCCCCAGACCTGGTACCACTCGGCCGCGGACCTGCCCGGTCTGCTCGACTACGACATCATCGCGACCGACGCGACGTACCTGTACTACCGGGGCACACCGCTCTATCCCTTCGGCCACGGCCTCAGCTACACCACCTTCGCGTACGGCGACCTGCAGCTGAGTACCCCGTCCGTCTCGGCGGACGGAGAGGTTCGCGTCAGGTGCACCGTCACCAATACAGGTGATCGCCCGGGCACGGAGATCGCTCAGCTGTACACGAGGCAGCAGCGTTCACGGGTCAAGCAACCGTTGCGGCAGCTGCGCGGCTTCCGCAACGTGGCGCTCGAGCCGGGCGAGACCGTGGAGGTCGAGCTGACCGTGGCCGCGGCGGACCTCGGTTTCTGGGACGTGACGCGCGACCGGCGTTGTGTCGAGACAGCTCGGCACAGCATCATGATCGGCCGGTCCAGCACCGATCTGCGACTGACCGCGACCCTCGACGTGCGCGGCGAGGAGATCCCGCCCCGAACGCTCACCCACCTTGCCGCTACCAGCTTCGACGACTACTGCGCCGTCACGCTGACCACCGCATCACGTGACCGCGGCGACGCGGTGGTCTCGCTGGACCCGCAAGCCTGGTTGGCCTTCGACGACCTCATGCTCGAACCGACGACGTACCAGGCCCGCGTCGCCAACCGCGGCGACCGACTCGCCACCATCGAGCTCCGTCTGGACGATCCGTTGCACGGTGAGCTCCTGAGCACCGTGCAGGTGTCACCGACGGACGAGCTCGTCGAAATCGCGGGCGAGCTCGCCCCGGTGACCGGAGTACACACGCTCTACGCGGTGTTCTCCGCGGCCGACGTCGTACTGGAGAGCTTGACCGTGTAGCGCTCGCAAGAGCCTTCGACCACGCGGGACTCGACCTCTCCGGCCCGGTACGCCAGCTCGATCACGACATCTCCGAGCGTGACCGTGGAGACCTGTCCGTCGGCCGGCTCGAACCAGCGCAGTTCCACGCCGTCTGCCCAGTCGTACTCGGGCCGGTCGTCGACGGCACCGATCGGGATCACCGCGCCCTCCCGCACGAACAGCGGCACGGAATCGAACCCGTGCGTCTGCTGCACCCACGCCGGTCCGGTCACCACCTCACCGGTCAGCAGCGACGTCCACCGCCCCTGCGGCAGGTAGAACGAGACCTCGCCGTCGAAGCTCATCACCGGCGCGACGAGCAGGTCCGGTCCCAGCAGGTACTGGCGGTCCAGATAGGCCACCGCAGGATCGTCCGGGAACTCCAGCACCATCGGCCGCATCATCGGCACCCCGTCACGATGCGCCTCTTCGGCGGCCGCGACCAGGTACGGCATCAATGACAGCTTCAGCTTGGTGAACTTCCGCAGTACGTCGACCGCCTCCTCGTCGAACGCCCACGGCACCCGGTACGACGACGAACCGTGCAGCCTCGAATGCGACGAGAGCAACCCGAACGCCACCCAGCGCTTGAAGATCGCGGGATCCGGCGTGCCCTCGAACCCGCCGATGTCGTGACTCCAGTAGCCGAATCCCGACGAGGCCAGCGACAACCCGCCGCGCAGCGATTCCGCCATCGCCTCGAACGTCGACTCGCAGTCGCCGCCCCAGTGCACCGGGAACTGCTGCCCGCCGGCCGTCGCGGAGCGCGCGAACAGGACCGCGTCGCCCTGTCCCCGGTTCTCCTCGAGCAGTCCGAACACGGCCGCGTTGTAGAGCTGCGCGTAGTAGTTGTGCATCCGGTCCGGGTCGGAACCGTCGTACCAGACGACGTCCGTCGGGATGCGTTCGCCGAAGTCGGTCTTGAAACAGTCGACGCCGATGTCGATCAGGGCCTGCAGCTTCGAACGGAACCACGCGGTCGCGTCCGGGTTGGTGAAGTCGACGATCGCCATCCCCGCCTGCCACAGGTCCCACTGCCAGACCGAGCCGTCCGGGCGCTTCAGCAGGTACCCGAGCCGGCGGCCCTCCTCGAACAGCACCGAGCGCTGCGCGATGTACGGGTTGATCCACAGGCTGACCCGCAGACCGCGCTCCTTCAGGCGGCGAACCATCCCGGCCGGATCCGGGAACGCGATCGGGTCCCAGACGAAGTCGCACCAGTGGAACTGCCGCATCCAGAAACAGTCGAAATGGAAGACGCTCAACGGGAGGTCGCGCTCGGCCATCCCGTCGACGAACGCACTCGTGGTCTCCTCGGTGTAGTCGGTGGTGAACGAGGTCGACAACCACAACCCCATCGACCAGGCGGGGACGCGGGCGGGCCGTCCGGTGAGGCCGGTGTATCGGCGCAGCACGTCCTTCGGCGTCGGGCCGGCAAAGACGTAGTACGCGAGCTCCTCGCCTTCGACGCTGAACTGGTTGCGCGACGTCACCTCCGAGCCGACCTCGAACGACACGCGGGCGGGGTTGTCGACAAGTACGCCGTACCCCTTGCTGCTCAGGTAGAAGGGGACGTTCTTGTACGCCTGCTCGCTCGACGTACCGCCGTCGGCGTTCCAGCTGTCGACCACCTGACCGTTCTTGACGAACGCGCCGAACCGCTCACCGAGCCCGTAGATCGTCTCGCCGACGCCGAGCGCCAGCTGCTCGTGCACGTAATGCTTGCCGTCGGCATCGGTGATCAGACCGATACTGCGCTCCCCCGAGTTCGTCAGCGGCTTCCCGTCCTGCTCGAAGCGCACGTCCCACGGCCCGTCGAGCGCGATCACCACGCTCAGCTCGCCGGAGGTCAGCCGCGCCTCGGCGGCACCGACCTCGACCTTCACCGGATGCTCGTAGTCGGTGTTCAGCTGGTACGACGGGTGTGCGGGCAACCCGCCGAGATGGTGCGCGATCCGGACCCCGATCACGCCGCGCGCCGGCGAGGAGAACGTCACCGTGAACATCGGCTGGTTGAGCGTGTCCCCACGCCGCTCGATGCGCTTGGCCGGCGCGAACACGGTCAGATCCCGGTCCCCCGCCTGCACACTCTCGACCTCAGCCGGCCGTAGCCGGGTGAGCCCCGCCCGCAGCTGCCAGTACCCATCGGTGAACTTCATAGCGAGCCTCTCTCGGCGGGTTGTCGAAGCGCTTCGACAACGGTAGGTACGGCCACTTCACGGCGTCAAGTTGTCACCTCTCAGCGGACTCTCAGGGGTCTGCGGTGAGACTGTGAGGATGCGAGTGCTGATGGTCGAGGACGAACTGCGGCTGGCCGACACGGTGCACCGTGGGCTGACCGACGCCGGTTTCGTGGTGGAACTGGTCCACGACGGCGAGAACGCGGTGTGGGCCGCGACCGAGCACAAGTACGACGTGATCGTGCTGGACATCATGCTGCCGAAGCTGAACGGGTACCGCGTGCTCGAAGTGCTCCGGGCGCGCGGGATCTGGACGCCGGTGCTGATGCTGACCGCGAAGGACGGTGAGTACGACCAGACCGACGCGTTCGATCTCGGCGCCGACGACTACCTGACCAAGCCGTTCAGCTTCCTGGTCCTGGTCGCCCGGCTGCGGGCCTTGATCCGGCGCGGCGGGCCGGAGCGCCCGGTGGTGCTGGCGGCCGGAGATCTGACGCTCGACGTGGCCCGGCGGCGGGTGGAGCGCGACGGACGGGAGATCACCCTCACGCCCCGCGAGTACGGGCTCCTGGAGTTCCTGATGCGGCACCGCGGGGACACCGTCAGCAAGGCCGAGATCCTCGCCGGGGTGTGGGATCCGGCCTTCGACGGCGACCCGAACGTCGTCGAGGTCTACGTCCGCTACCTGCGGAAGAAGATCGACACCCCGTTCGCCCGGCACGCGATCGAGACCATCCGCGGTATGGGCTACCGGCTGAATCCCGAGGGCGGATGAGCCTGCCAGACTGAGTGCGTGAGTACGGTGGTGCGACGTCGCGTCGACGGGTGGTACCGGACCGCCGGCGGTCTGCGGCAGGCAAGTGTGCGGAGCCGCTCGACCGCGGCCGCGGTGATCGTGGTCGCCGTCGCGATGATGCTCGGCGCGGCCGCGCTGCTGCTGCTCCTGCAGCGCGCCCTGATCACCGAGGTCTCCGACGCCGCGGAAGGTCGCGTCGGTGACGTAGCCCGGCAAGTCAGCGCGAAAGGTACGTCGGGACTCACGAACGACCTCGCCGAGACCACACGCGCCGGCCAACTGATCCAGGTGCTCGACCCGTCCGGCCGGGTCGTCGCCGCCTCGTCGACCCGGGTCGACACCACGCCGCTCACCGATCTCCGCCCACCTGCCGATGCGCTGCTCCGCTCGCAGGTCGGCGAGATGCCGCTGATCGACGACGACCATTCCTTCCTGATCGTCGCGCAGGGAACGGCGTACGGCGGCCGCACGTACACCGTGGTGGTCGCGTCATCCGTGGAGACCCAGCGGCAGACGGTCGCGACCGTGGCGAAGTACCTGGCGATCGGCTTCCCCGCGTTGCTGATCGTGGTCGGGGTCGCCGGGTGGCTGATGGTCGGGCAGGCACTGCGCCCGGTGGAACGGATCCGCGGCCGGGTCCAGCGCATCGGAACCCGGGACCTGACCGAGCGGGTCCCGGTGCCGCAGACCCGGGACGAGATCGCCCGCCTCGCGGTGACGATGAACGAGATGCTCGACCGGCTGGAGACCGGGCAGGCGACGCAGCGGGCGTTCGTGGCGGACGCCAGCCACGAGTTGCGGTCGCCGTTGGCCACGCTCACCGCGGCGCTGGAAGTCATCGAGGCGGACACCACCGGGCAGGCGTGGCACGAGCTGCGTCAGGTGATGGCGACCGAGACCGACCGGATGCGGCAGCTGGTCGAGGATCTCCTGCTGCTCGCGAAGGCCGACGACACCGGTATCCGGATGCGGCAGGTCGACGTGGATCTCGACGACCTGGTCGCGGCCGAGATCCAGCGGCTGCGGAGTTCGGCGCCTGAGCTGACCGTGACCGGCGACGTCCATCCGGTCCGGATCGTCGGCGATCCGGCGCGGTTGAGCCAGGTACTGCGGAACCTCGTCGACAACGCCGCCCGCGCCGCCCACACCACGGTCCACCTGACCGCGGCCGAGCAGAACGGCTCCGCGATCATCACGGTGTCGGACGACGGCGACGGCATCCCCGAGCAGGACCGGCAGCGCGTCTTCGAACGCTTCGTCCGCCTCGACACCAGCCGCTCCCGCGCCAGCGGCGGCTCCGGACTAGGCCTGTCCATCGCCCGCGAGATCACCCACGCCCACAACGGCACCATCGCCCTGACCTCCTCGGCGAGCGGCGGCACAACGGCCACCGTCACCCTCCCGAACTGACCACAGACCGGAAACCCCGGCGACCCGGCGGCAGCCGTGGGTCAGGATGGAATGCATGGACGTGTCGGTGGTGCTCGGGTTCCTGGTAGCCGTCTTCCTGGTCAGCGTCGTACCAGGACCGGACATGCTGTTCATCGTCGCGAACGCGGCGGTGGGCGGACGACGTGCCGGGGTCGTCGCGGCGGCCGGGATGTCGACAGGCCTGGCAGTGCACAGCGTTGCGGCAGCACTCGGGCTGGGCGCCTTGATCCAGGCGGCTCCGCAGGTCCTGAACGGTGTACGGATCGCGGGAGCGGCGTTCCTGCTCTATCTGGCCTATCTGACCTGGCGCGCGAGCCGGCAGGAGGTCGGGGCGACCGAGGACGCACCGGAGCTGCCCCGGCGGACGCTGCGCCGGACATACCTGATGGCGACGCTCACCAATCTGGCGAACCCTAAGGTGATCCTGTTCTACCTGGCGTTCGTTCCGCAGTTCATCACGACCGGGAGCGGCAGCTGGCCGGCGACGGTGCAGTTCCTGGTGCTCGGGGCGGTGTTCATCCTGGTCGGCTTCCCCGTCGACGCGAGCGCTGCGCTGCTGGCCGGGACGCTCACCGAGAGGTTCTTCCGCACCGGGAGCAGGATCCGGCAGCGGCTCGAGCGCGTCACGGCGGCGATCTTCGCGGGACTCGCCGCTCGACTCGCCATCGACATCCACTAGGTCCTGAGGGGTGGTGCGCGTCGCTCGGTGGGACCAAGCTGGGGTGGAGGAGGTGAGTGTGGTGAAAGCTGCAGCAGGGGACCAGGTCGTGGTGGAGAGTACCCACCTGTCGGCACACCGGCGCGAAGGGCAGATCGTGGAGGTGCACGATCCGAACGGCGCACCGCCGTACCTCGTGCACTGGAATGACACCGACACCGAGTCACTGTTCTTCCCGGGCCCGGACGCCCACATCGTCCCCACCAGCAACCAGAACTCGTAGAACATCAGGTCGTTCGGCGTCACGTTTTGCGGATCGTCGCGGCGGCGGCCTGGAGGTTGGCGAGTGTTGTACGCACCGCACGCCGGGCCGTGCGCTCCGGCCGATGCAGCGCGTCGATGTGCCGTCGCGCATGTACGCCCCGCATCGGGAGGAGCACGATGCCGGGATGCGAGCGGGCCGTCCATCGCGGGATCAGCGCCAGCCCCGCGCCGGCGGCCACCAGCTCGGCGACCACGGTGAACTCGTTCACGCGGTGCACCAGTTCGAGCCGACGGTTGGCCGCCGCCCCGATCGCCTCGATCGTCGCCATCAACGGAAACCCGTCGTGCACCGTGATCCAGGGCTCGCCCGCCACATCCCGCGGCGACAGCGCAGGCTTCGACGCCAACCGATGATCAACAGGTACGGCGACATCCAACGGCTCATGCAGCAACGGCGTGACCGCAACGGTCCGCGGCCAGGCGGCGGCATGATCCAGCCGATGCGCCAGAACCACGTCGTACTCCCGGGTCAACGGCGGGAACTCGTCCTGCGGCACGTCTTCGTCGTGCAAGCTGACCCGCGGCCCGTCCTCCGCCTGCAACAGCGACGGAAAGAACGCCGCGGCCGCACTGTGGAACGCGGCGACCGACACGACCGCGTCCGGCTGCTCGGCGAACTCGTCCACTACCTGACGGGCCCGCGCCAGCGCCGACTCCACGTCCGCGGCCGCCCCGGCCAACGCGCGTCCGGCCGCGGTGAGCACAACCCTCCGACCGTCGCGTTCGGTCAGCGGCACCGGGATCGATCGCTGCAGCAACCGCAGCTGCTGTGAGATCGCCGACGGCGTCACGAGCAGCGCCTCGGCGGCCGCGGTGACGCTGCCCAGCTCGCCGACCTCCCGGAGCACTCGCAGCTGCCGTTCGTCCATCCAGATACTTTAGCTGTCCTACACCGTTGCTGAAGACATTGGTACTTGGCTTCAACGACGCGAGCCCTCACCGTTGAACCCGTGCCCGGATCCCGCCGTACCGATCTCGTCCTGCTTCTGGTCGCCGTCGTCTGGGGTTCGAGCTATCTCGCCGCCAAGACCGCGACCAGCAGCGCACCGGTGCTGACTGTTCTCTTCCTCCGCTACGCCATCTCCGCACTTGCCCTGGTCCCGTTGGTTCGCGGCATCACCCGCAAGGAGCTGAAAGCCGGGCTGGTCCTCGGCCTCACGCAGGCGTCGGTCCTGGTGCTGGAGACGTACGGCGTGACGCACACCACCGCCGCGAACGCCGGACTGATCATCAGCCTCACGCTGGTCCTCACACCGCTGCTCGACGGTCGCGGCCTGCCGCCGCGGTTCTATCTCGCGGCCGGGAGCTGCATGGTTGCCGTCGGACTGTTGATGTCCGCCGACGGCCTCCACTCCCCCGGCACCGGTGACCTGCTCATGCTCGCTGCCGCAGTCGTCCGCGCGGGTCACGTCACACTCGTCGGTCGCCTGTCCGTCGGTGTGCGCCCGTTGCAGTTGACGACGGTCCAGACCCTCGTCGGTACGGCGTTGTTCGTGGCGCCCGCCGTACCGCACCTGCCGACGCACGCCGGTATCGGCACCTGGCTGCAGATGGTCTATCTCGCCTTGTTCTGCAGCGTTTTCGCCTTCCTTGCCCAGACCTGGGCGGTGCAGCGCACGTCCGCCAGCCGAGCCAGCCTGCTACTCGGCACCGAGCCGATCTGGGCCGTTGCCATCGGCATCAGCCTCGGCAGTGAGCGCCTCACCGTCCCGGCCGTCGTCGGCGCGGTCCTCATGCTGGCCGGCACCACCTGGGGCCAATCCATCGAACGCACTCATCGACTCAGGAACGGGTCCACTTCTGATCGGCGGAACCGTTGCAGGCAGCAACGACAACGGCCGAGCCGTTCCCCGTCCCGTTCGCTGTCAGACAGCCCGCGGTCGAGGTGACGGTCTGGTCCGCGTTGAGCTGCCAGACCTGATCGGCGGCGCCGGTGCAGGTCTCGATGGTCACGGCCGAGGTCCCCGCGGTCATGCACTTGTCGGCGTAGACCGTCAGCTGGTTGTCAGCGGTGAGGTTCCACGACTGGTTCCCGCCGTTGTTGCAGTCCCACAGGTCGAGCGCCGTACCTGGGCTGGTCGAGAAGCCCGGTACGTCGACGCAGCGGTTGCTGGCCACGCCACGCAGGGGCTCACCAGGCGGGGCGGGCGGTTCACTGTTCGTCGGCTCGTCCCGCAGGAGGCCCCAGCCCCACCACAGCTGGTCGCGTCCGCTGATGCTGTTGACCTGGAGATCGGCCGGCCCGACCTGCGTCGTCATCGAGTACGAGTCGCCGGTGCGCAGACCCGGCCAGTAGACGATGCCCATCTGGTTCTCACGGGCGACCTGGGTGAGCGCGGCCAGGTACGACGTGTAGACGTTCCCCTCGTGGTTGCCGTAGTTCAGGCCGATCGTCATCGGTGAGCCGGCCTCGTCGATGATCGTCCGCCAGCCGTACGAACCGATCCGCGGCCGCAGGTTCGCCAGCCAGGCGGCCTCGGTCGTGTCGGAGGCCCAGAACCCGTAGAAGTGCAGGGACAGCAACGTCCCGTTCAGCTCCGGCGCCGCACCGACGCCGGTCACGTTGTCGTTGTAGCCCGTCCCGGAGATCACGATCCGTCCGCGCGGGACGTCGCTGTGCCGCGCGATCCACGACGAGGTCAGCGACACCCACTCGTTCAGCGAGTACCCGAACGGCTCGTTCATCGGCTCGAAGTACACGTGCGGATTCCGCTGGTACGCCTTCACCACCGTGTCCCACATCGCCGCGTACGCCGCCGGATCGTCGACTCGCCCGTCCTTGGCGTTGTCGGCCTCCCAGTAGCTGAGGATGACCTTGAAACCACTGGCCGCCGCCGCGTCGATCGCCGCGCGGTAGGAGCGCCACCAGTCGGTGCCCACACTCGACGGGTTGATCGGGAGCCGGATCGTGTTCGCCCTCAGTTCCTTGCGGAACTCCCCCACGATCCCGAGCGCCTTGGTGTACGTCGTCGCGTAGTCGTCCGCCGTACTCAGCCCGGACGGGACGACCGCGTCGTCGGCGTAGTTGTCGCGCGGGTCGGCCCAGTTGACGCCGCGGAAGTCGTTCGTGCGCGGCGGACCCGCGGCGGACCCGCCGGGCGCCGCGGCGGACAGCGCGAAGAAGCACAACAGGACGGCGAGGAGACTGCGGACGGTTGATCTCACCCCGCGATGTTTACGTGAACAGAGCCGCAGGTCAAGAGCTCAGCACGAGTTCCAGCCGCAGCCACTTCGCGAGATCGCGGATCTCGCGGTGGACAGCGGCGGTCAGTGTCTTGGAGAACGGCTCGTCCTCGTGGATCGCGTTGACGCGGAAGACGCCGGCCTTCCGGTCCGACATCGCGTCGAGCTTCCCGACCAGGCGGTCGTTGTGCAGGATCGGCAACGCGAAGTACCCCCATTTGCGCTTCGCGACCGGTTTGTACATCTCCAGCTGGTAGTCGAAGTCGAAGATCTCCAGCAACCGCTTCCGGTCGTACACCAAGCGGTCCAGCGGCGACAGGATCGCCGTACGCCCGGTGAACGGCCGGTCGAGCAGCTCCGGATCGATCCGCCACTCGCCGCGGACGCCGTCCACGACGACCCGCTCCCCCGCCTCGCCGGCGTCGAGCGGCTCGCCCGGGCACGCCGGTCCCTTCGCCCGCAGCAGGCCCATCGAACGCAGCCGCTGCTCGTCCCGGATCCGGGCCGCCTTCGCGATCGGCACCGCCGGATCGTCCGGGTAGACCCGAGACGCCAGATCCCACAGGCGGTCCCGGCCGTCGCGGCCGGCGATCGCCACCTCGCCGCGCTGCATCATGAACTCGAGCATCTGCGACACGTTCCGGTTGTTGGTCCAGCCGCTCGACCTCCACGGCCGCACACAGGTGTCCGGCAGCTCGCGCATCACCAGCGGACCGTCCTGCCGTAACCGCTCGAGGATGTCGACGCGGCAGCCCTCGTTCGCCCGCACCCAGTCCCGCCGGTACTCCTGCCAGTCGAGCGGCTCCCCGTCGCTCGGCCACGCCGCCATCTCGGCCCGGAACAGCGCCAGCGTCTCCGGCAGGCGCACGAACCCGCGCAGCTCCAGCAGCTCGAGCGAGGCCAGCGCGTCGGCCAGCTCCGCCGGGTCGTACGACGAACCGAGCCGGCTCCAGGCCACCAGATCGGCGTTCGGCGCGACGTACGCCGTCTGGTCGAGCTGCAGCACGTTCAGACCGCGGACAACCTCGAACAGATCAGCCGGCCGCTCGTTGGTCAGCAGCTGCGCGCGCACGGCCAGTCGCCGGGCATCTCGCTTCGAGAGCTGATGAATGGTCACGATCTGAGGCTAGGCCATGGCGCGGACAGTATCCTGGGATGAATCTGTGGTTGTACCCGAGTGGGTGGGGACCTGGTACTCGGAGTTCAGGGGGTCATGGTGGCAGTACGTGGTCGGGCGCTCATGGCCTGTGCTGTGGTGCTGGCGTCCTTCGTCGTGGCCGGCTGCTCGGTCGTCAAAGGGTCTGGCCTGCCGCCCACACAGCCGCCGACGCCGACGATCGTCGCGCCGCGCACGCAGGCGTCTCACAAGCCGGCGACCGACTGCGCCCACTCGACCGTGCCGCTCCCGACGGCGTCGGAGACCGACGGCGTCCAACTAACACTCAGCACCGATCCCAGCGGCACGTCGTTGCTCGTGAAGAACACCGGCGGCCTGTTGGTCGTCGTGATCCCCGACGCGAACTTCAGCAGCCACCTGGTGGCCGCTCCGTTCGCCAACCCGCAGGACCAGGCGTCGCGGGCCGCGCTGATCGCCGTCAACAACAGCGGCGGGAAGCTGCCCGGCATCCCGCCGTACGTCCCCCGGACTCAAGTGATCAAGGTGCCGCCGCAATGGTCGGTCTGCGCGCTCACCGGCGACGTCAAGCAGACCGCGAGCGTCCGCTACCTCCAGGTCAAGGCGCCCAGCGCGCAGTACTTCATCACGAAGGCTCTGGCCGACCAACTGATCGTCCGGAACGGCACCAGCTCGAACGAGACCCGGCCGGCACTCATCCGCTGCGCGAAGACCACTCTGAGCGTGCTCAAGAAGTTCCCGAAGCTGTCGGACATCCAGGTGTACGTCGAGATCCTGAGCCCCCGCTACCCGTGCCGGGCCGGCTACCAGGCCCTGCTGCGGGACGACGTACACGCGACCGAGCAACTCGAGGCCGCTGTCATCGAACGGCTCGGCCGCGCTCCCCGCCTGCTCGCCAACAGCCAGCTCTCCACCCTCACCGCCCGCCCCTGACCTGCCCTAGATCGCCCAGGGTCAGGTCCGGGTCCGCTCAGGGAGAACTCCACTGCCGCAGACCCGGTCGCGACGGCAGACTGAAGTCCTACCGTTCGACTCTCGGAGGACATCAGCCATGATCGGCTTCATCATCGCCGGACTCATCATCGGAGCGCTGGCCCGGCTCTTCACGCCCGGCAGGCAGAAGCTCGGCCTGCTCGCCACGCTGCTGCTCGGACTGGCCGGCTCGGTCATCGGCGGGACCATCGCGAGCTTCCTCGGCACCGGCGGGATCTTCGAGCTGAACGTGCTCGGGTTCATCGTCGCCGTGATCTCGTCGGTGATGCTCGTCGGCACCGCCGAGTCGCTGGCCGCCCGCAAGAAGAACTGACCAGCGATCCCCTGACTCGTCGCGAAGTGCCGGCCTTCAGCTGTCCTCACTGACCCCCAGCGCCGGCCGCGGCTCGCGGCCTGCCGGCTGTGGCGGCCGGGGCAGCAACGGCCGGCGCTTCTCCAGTGTCCGGACCACCGGCTGCTTCGCGGCGACC
Source organism: Kribbella sp. VKM Ac-2566 (assembly GCF_004366005.1). Classification (NCBI taxonomy): domain Bacteria; kingdom Bacillati; phylum Actinomycetota; class Actinomycetes; order Propionibacteriales; family Kribbellaceae; genus Kribbella; species Kribbella sp. VKM Ac-2566. The sequence continues at coordinate 847,084 of NZ_SODT01000010.1, forward strand.
GTGAGCTCCTCGCCGGCGTGCCGGATCCTCATCGACGCGTCCGGCCCGTCGTGCACCGAGTACTTCACCGCCACCGGATCGATCTCCACCTTCAGCCGGACGCCGCGCCACCGGATCGTGAAGCTCAGCCCGGCCAGGCCGATCGGCAGCGCCGGATCGAAGGACAGGCCGCCGTTGTGCTCGCGCAACCCGCCGAAACCGGCCACCAGCGCACTCCACGCGCCGCCGAGCGACGCCATGTGCAGGCCGTCTCCGGTGTTGTGGTGCAGATTCCGCATGTCGATCAGCGCGGCCTCGTACGCGTAGTCGTAGGCCAGATCCAGATGCCCGACCTCGGCCGCCATCACGGCCTGCACGCACGCCGACAACGACGAGTCGCGGACCGTCAGCCGCTCGTAGTAGTCGAAGTTGCGCGCCTTCTCCTCGGCGGTGAACGCGTCGCCGCACCAGTACGTCGCCAGCATCAGGTCGGCCTGTTTCACCACCTGGGTGCGGTACAGCTGGAAGTACGGCGCATGCAGCATCAGTGGATACCGGCCCTTGTAGGCATCGAAGTCCCACACCGCATACCCGGTGAAACCTTCGGACTGCGGATGTACGCCGAGATCCGCGTCGTACGGCACGTACACGGCAGCCGCCGCGTCCCGCCAGCTGGCCTCTTCCTCGCTGTCGACACCGAACTCCCGCGCCTTGACCGGAAACTTCGCCGCGACCTCGGCCGCGGACCGCAGGTTGCGCGCCGCCATCAGGTTGGTGAAAACGTTGTCGTCGGCAACAGCGCTGTACTCGTCCGGACCGGTCACACCGGGCAGATGCCAACGGCCGTCGCGGTCGTGGTGGCCCAGCGACATCCACAACCGGGCGGTCTCGACCAGCAGCTCCAACCCGACCTCGTCGAGGAAGTCGTCGTCGCCGGTGGCCCGGTAGTAGCGCATGACGGCTTCGGCGATGTCGGCGTTGATGTGGAACGCCGCCGTACCCGCGGGCCAGTAGCCGGAGCACTCCTGGCCGCGGATCGTCCGCCACGGGAACGCGGCGCCCTGGAAGCCCAGCTCCTCGGCCCGTTGCTTGGCCATCCGCAGCGTCGAGTGTCGCCAGCGCAGCGCGTCTGCGGCCGCGTCCGGCATCGTGTAGGTCAGCACCGGCAGCACGAAGCCCTCGGTGTCCCAGAACGTATGCCCGTCGTACCCGGCTCCGGTCAGCCCCTTCGAGGGGATCGCGCGCCGCTCGGCGCGCGCACCGGCCTGCAGGACGTGGAAGAGCGCGAACCGCACCGCCTGCTGCAACTCCGGGTGTCCTTGCACCTCCACGTCGGCGCCGTCCCAGAAGTCGTCCAGGAATTCGGCCTGCTGCTTGGTCAACCCGTCCCAGCCGGAGAACCGGGCACTCGCGAGCGCGGCCGCGACCTGGTCCCGGATGGCGGTCTCCGACCGCAGGCTGGACCAGCCGTAGGCCAGATACTTCACCACGCGCAGGCTCTCGCCCGGCTGCAGCTGGCAGATCACCGTGGTCCGCGCCCAGTCCTCGCGGACGTCCTGGTCCATCGCGTAGCGGGCCGACGTCTCCACCTCGTGCGACATCGCCGCGGCCATCAACTGCTGGCTTCGCGTCGTCCGGTGGATGAGGACGGTCCCGTGCTCGCCCCCGTCGTGGCTGACCGGCTTCAACGGGTTGTCCAGGACAGCGGCCACGCGCGGATCGTCGGACAGCTTCGGCTGCGCCTCGTTCGCGACCAGCTCGGACTGGATCACGAAGCGGGCGGGTTGGTCGACGGGCTCCACGACGTACTCGATCGCGGCCACCGCGCGCTGGGTGAGCGACACCATGCGGCGGCTGCGGACCTTGACCCGCTTGCCGCCGGGTGAGGTCCAGTCCACGTCGCGTTCGAGGATTCCGGTCCGGAAGTCCAGCGAGCGCTCGTGTTTCGACAGATAGCCGTAGCGCACGTCGAACGGCGAGTCGTCGACGAGCAGCCGGATCAGCTTGCCGTTGGTGACGTCGACCAGGGTCTGCCCGGACTCCGGGTAGCCGTAGCCGGCCTCGGCGTACGGGAGCGGACGCTGCTCGTAGAACGAGTTCAGGTAGGTGCCGGGAATCGCGTACGGCTCGCCCTCGTCGAGGTTGCCGCGCAGTCCGATGTGGCCGTTCGACAGTGCGAACAGGGACTCTGCCTGGGCCAGCTTGTCCATGGCGAGCCGTGTCTCCCGCAGCCGCCACGGCTCGATCGGGTGGTGGCCTCGGTCGATCATTTGTTCTCCACATCTGCTGGCAACAGTTCAGCCAGGTCGCGGACCACCACGTCGGCGCCGTGCGACTTCAGGTCGGCCGCCTGGCCGACGCGGTCTACTCCGATGACATGCCCGAAATGGCCTGAACGGCCGGCGGACACGCCGGCGAGTGCGTCTTCGTAGACGGCCGCCGCCGACGGCTCGAGGCCGAAGCCCTTGGCCGCGGCGAGGAACGTGTCCGGCGCCGGCTTTCCTTTCAGGCCCTCGGTCCGGATCGTCACGCCGTCGACGATCTGCTCGACATACTGCGCGAGACCGGTGACTTCGAGCACCTCGCGGGTGTTGGCGCTCGAGGACACCACGGCCCGGCGGAGCCCGGCCTTCTCCGCGGCCTGCAGGTACCGCCGGGAGCCCTCGAACACGTGCACGCCCTCGGTCCGGATCCGTCGCTGCACGGCCTGGTTCTTCCGGTTGCCGAGGCCGTTCACGGTCATCGCGGACGGTGGATCGTCGGCGGTCCCCTCCGGCAGCGTGATGCCGCGCGCGGTGAGGAAGTCCCGGACGCCGTTGGCCCGCGGCTTGCCGTCGACGTACGCGTCGTACTCCGCGCGCGCGTCGAACGGCTGGAAGGCGATCCCGTGCTGCGCCGCATAGTCGCGAAGGAACTCGTCGAACATCTCTTTCCACGCAGCGGCGTGAACGGCAGCGGTATCGGTGAGCACACCGTCCAGGTCGAACAAACAGGCCTGGATCCCCGTAGGTAGTCCCAGCATGCTTCCCACAGTAGCGGCCGCTAGGGCGTCAACCGGTCAGGTAGGCCGAAGGCGGGGAAGCGGGAGTAGCCGAAGGTCATGATCTCGGCGATCTTGCCGTCGTGCACGCGCAGCACGTCCAGCTTGAACGCCCGCCACACGGTGTCCCCCGGGCGCAGCAGGTACGACGCTGCCGCGGGCAACCGGTTCGCCGAGGTCGGCACCAGCCGCCACTCGCCGTCGCGGTTCGGCCCGAGTCCACGTTCGAACAGCGGAAGGCACGCGGTGAGGCCGTCGAACGACAACCGGTCGGGCGGCATCGAGATCCGCAGGTCCTCGGCCGCGATCGCTATCGCCGCAGCCGCGTCACACCGCTGGTGCGCGTCGATGAACCGCGCCAGCACCTCTCGCTCCTCAGCTGTCGGCTGCGGCGCACTCCAGTCGCTCCGACGTACCGGCAAGCGCTGCTGCATCGTCACCCGGGCACGCTGGAGTGCACTGTTCGCCGCGGCAACGCTGGTGTCCAACAGCCCGGCAGTCTCCGCGGCCGACCAGCCGAGTACGTCGCGGGCGATCAGAGTGGCCCGCTGTCGAGGAGGCAACGCCTGAAGCGCGATCAGGAACGTCAACTCGATCGTCTCCCGGTCCACGGCGACCATGTCGGGCCGATCGTCGGACGGGGCGATCTCATCGAGCAAACGGTCCGGGTAGGGCTGCAGCCACACCAGGTCTCGCGCGGCCGGCCGACGTACGACGTCCAGGCAGATGTTGGTCGCGATCTTGTAGAGCCAAGCCCGGAAGTACGTGCGCCCGTCGTACGAGTCGCGGGCGCGCCAAGCGCGCAAGAGCGTGTCCTGCACCGCGTCCTCGGCCTCGTCGTACGACCCGAGCATCCGGTAGCAGTGCACATGAAGCTCCCGCCGGTACCGCCCGGCCAGGGCGGCGAACGCGGACTCATCACCCGCGAACGCCGCCTCTTCCAGAGTTGTCACGGCTGGTGTCCTACCTCCTGGACGGTCCAGCCGTTGCCGTCCGGGTCCTCGAAGGACAGGAAGGTCTCGTAGTCAGCGCGATTCGGCGAGAGCCCGGGCTGCTTCCCCGAGGCGCCGAAGTGGAACGGTTCGCTCACGTCGACGCCCCGCTCGACCAGCTCGGCCCGCGCCGCCTCGATGTCGGTCACCACCAGGTGCGTGCCCTGGTAGCTGCCCGGTGTCGCCGAGGTCACCCCGACGCCGATGGTGATCGAGCACGCCGACCCGGGCGGGGTGAGCTGCACGACCCGGAACGAGTCGCCCACCCGATGGTCGACGTCCTCGGCGAACCCGAGCTGGTCGGTGTAGAACTTCTTCGCCCGGTCCACGTCCGACACCGGCACGATCACGAGCTCGAGTTTCCAGTCCATTGCGGCCTCCCGCGGTCACCGTCGGTCCAGTCTGACCGACATCGATGACCGTGTAACGCCGCCCGGACCGAAAACTCATCGGTCCGCCGATGACTATTTTCCGGCGGCCTCGAAGATCCCGGCGAACCAGTCGAGCTGCGCGAGCTGCTGGTACGTCTGCCCGCCCTCGTGGTTGTTGTAGTGGTAGACCTCGATCTGCTTGTCCGCACTGCCCCAGTGGTTGTACGCCGCAAAGACCGTCGACGGCGGGCAGGTGGCGTCCATCAGCGCGACCGAGAACAGCGCCGGCACCGTGGCCAGCCGGCCGAGGTTGACGCCGTCGAAGTAGCTGAGGGTGTTCAGCGCCGCGTCGACGTCGTGCCGGAATCCCTTCAGGTACCGCGTGATCTCGCCGTACGGGTCCTTGTCGGTGATCTGCAGCGCCCGCTGGAAGTGGCACAGGAACGGTACGTCGGGAGCACAGCCGAGCAGCTCGATCCCCGCGAGGGGCGCGAGGCCGGCCGCCGCGATCGAGATGCCGCCGCCCTGGCTACCGCCGCTGACGATCACCTTGCCCGGGTCCACGAACGGCGACGTCCGCGCCGCCTCGATGGCCCGCACCGCGTCGATGTACACACGGCGGTAGTAGTACGTCTCGGGGTCGGTGATCCCCGCGGTCATGAACCCGGGCGTGTGGTTCAGACCGGCGTACGGCGTGTCGTCCGGCGTACCGTCGGGGCCGCCGGAGCTGTAGCCCTGGCCGCGGGTGTCCATCACGAAGTGGGCGTAGCCGGCCTGCGCCCACAGCGTGGTCGCGTGCGGGAAGCCGCGGCCACCGGAGTACCCGTGGTACTGCACCACGGTCGGCAGCGGGCCGTCGGTGCCGGCCGGAACGTGCAGCCAGCCCTTCACGGGCGAGCCGCCGAAGCCTGCGTACGTGACGTCGTAGGTGTCGATCACCGCGAGCTTGTTGTCGATCGGGGTGAACGTGGCGGACAGGTCGTCGGTGCGCGCCTTCTCGATGGACCGGCGCCAGAAGTCGACCAGGTCGGCGGGAGCGGCCACCTCGGGCCGGTACTCGCGGAGCTCGTCGAGGGAAAGGTCGAACATGGCCATAAGCGCCAAACCTACGCCCACCAAGCATCCGGCGGAAAGCGATGTCCAAAACCGGCCGCGGGTGATTTAGGGTGAAACGATGTCTGCTTCGAGCTCCGGTCCCAACATCGTCTTCGTCATGTCCGACGACCATGCCGCTCATGCGATCTCGGCGTACGGGAGCAAGATCAACAGCACGCCGCACCTGGACCGGCTGGCGCAGGACGGGGTGCGGATGGACGCGACGTACTGCACGAACTCGATCTGTTCGCCGTCGCGGGCGTCGATCCTGACCGGGACGTACAGCCACGTGAACGGGGTCGCGTCGATCTTCACCGAGATCGACTACCGCGTGCCGACGTTCGCCGAGGTGCTGAAGGAGGCCGGCTACCAGACCGCGCTGTTCGGCAAGTGGCACCTGGGTGAGCGACCGGAGTCCGCGCCACGGCACTTCGACGCGTGGCGCGTGTTCCCCGGGCAAGGTGAGTACGTCGACCCGCTGATGCTCGGACCGGACGGTGCCTCGTCGGTCCCTGGATACGCGACAGACATCGTGACTGACCAGAGCATCGACTGGATCCGGCAGCGGGACCCGGACCGGCCGTTCCTGCTGCTGGTGCACCACAAGGCACCGCACCGGCCGTGGGTACCGGACGAGAAGCACAAGCACCTCTACCCGGTCGGTTCGATCCCGGAGCCGAGCACACTGTTCGACGACCACAGCACGCGGAGTCAGGCGGTCCGTGGCGTCCGCATGTCCGTTGCGGACGACCTGGGGGCGGACGAGCTCGGTGAGGAGCTGCCGGACGAGCTACGCGGCCCGGAGAACCGGGAGGCGCGGATGCGGTGGAAGTACCAGCGCTACCTGCGCGACTACCTGCAGTGCGTCCAGAGCATCGACGACAACGTCGGGCGGCTCCTCGACGTACTGGACGAGGAGGGGGTCAGCGACAACACCGTTGTCGTCTACACGTCCGACCAGGGGTTCTTCCTCGGCGATCACGGGTGGTTCGACAAGCGGCTCATGTTCGACGAGTCGCTGCAGATGCCGATGATGATCCGCTGGCCGTCGGTGATCCCGGCCGGCAGCACCTGTGACGCGATGGTCACCAACGTCGACTTCGCGGCGACGTTCCTCGACATGGCCGGCGCGCCGGCGCTGCCCACTTCGCAGGGCCGGAGCTTCCTGCCGGTACTGCGTGGTGAAGAGGTCCCGGACTGGCCGGAAGCCATGTACTACCGGTACTGGGAGCACGATGACCCGATCCACCACGCTCCCGCGCACTACGGCGTACGGACGAAGGAGTTCAAGCTCATCCACTACTACGGCGCCGGTCTCGGCGTACCGGGGTCGTCGGAGCGACTCTTCGAGTCCGAGTGGGAGCTGTACGACCTGCGCAAAGACCCGCAGGAGCTGGTCAACGTCGCCGACGACCCGGCGTACGCCGACACACGCGCTGCCCTGACCGCCCAGCTAGCCGAGCTACAAGCCCACTACGAGGACCTCCCCTACGAAGGCCCGTCAACACCCGCGCCAACCTGGTCATGGGCAGACGAGAAGTCCCTCCGCCAGGTAGCCGAGTACACCAAGCGCCTGTCCCAGGAGGCGTAGCTTAGGACCGTGGAGGGGGTCCGGATGAGTGAAGCGACTGTGTTGTCGGTGAATGTCGGACTGCCGAAGAACGTCGAGTGGAACGGGAAGACCGTCTACACCGGCGTGTGGAAGCAGCCGGTCGACGGGCCGGTGACGGTCCGGCGGCTGAACCTGGCCGGCGACGGCCAGGGCGACACGGCCGGCCACGGTGGTGAGCAGCGCGCGGTGCTCGTGTACCAGCTCGATTCCTACCGCTACTGGGAGAAGTACTTCGGTCGAGACGACTTCGGCTACGGGCAGTTCGGCGAGAACCTGACGGTCGATGGACTGCCCGACGACGAGGTCTGCATCGGGGACCGGTACCGGATCGGCAGCGTCGAACTGGAGGTCACTCAGCCGCGCGTCACCTGTTACCGGGTAGGCCTGCGGATGGGTGAGCCGGAGCTGCCCGCGCTCCTCGTCAGCCATCATCGGCCGGGCTTCTACTGCCGGGTGATCACGGAAGGCGAGATCTCGGCCGGTGATTCGATCGTCAGGACGGCGACCGGCCCTGGTGCGTTGAGCGTGTCGGACACCGACGCGCTGCTCTATCTGCCCGACCGGGACCAGGAGAAGCTGCGGCTCGCCGTACAGATCCGGGCGATGAGTCCCGGCTGGCAGGGGTCGTTCCGCGACCTGCTGGAGGAGGCTGACGCGCCCAAGCCAGCCTGGAACGGCTTTCGGCCGCTGCGGGTGACAGATGTCGTCGCCGAGACCAGCGACGTGTTCTCGGTGCACCTCGCGGCAGCTGACGGTGGTGAGCTGCCTGCGACTCGGGCCGGTCAGTACCTCACGTTTCGGTTGCCAGGTGGGGTGCGCAGCTACTCGCTCTCCACCTCCCGCGGCTATCGCGTCAGCGTCAAGCGCGAACCTCATGGTCTTGGGAGTGAATACCTCACGCAGCTGACACCCAGCAGTCTGCTGGAAGTCGCAGCACCACGTGGTGAGTTCGTCCTCGATGACCGGACCGAGCCGGTGCTGCTCATCTCAGCGGGCATCGGCGTGACGCCTGTGCTCGCGATGCTCCACAGCCTTGCCGGTAGTTCCCGTGAGGTCTGGTGGATCCACGCGGCCCGCGGGCCGGGCGAGCACGCGTTCGCGGCCGAGGCACATGAGTTGCTCGCCCGGCTTCCTAGCGCCCACGAGCACGTGTATTACAGCTCGGTCGACGGCCGGCTGACCAAGGACAAGCTGGCCGGACTGGCGCTGCCGACCGACGCGACGGCGTACGTCTGCGGGCCAGAATCGTTCATGGCGGACATGCGGGAGGCGCTGAACGCGCTGGGGGTGACGCGTATCCGGACGGAGCTGTTCGGAGCGTTGGCGTCGCTGAACCCAGGTGTGGTCGGGCAGACGAGCAGACCGCCGCACCAACCAGATGTACTCGGCACAGGATCACTGGTCACGTTCGCCCGCAGCGGTATCTCTACACCCATGCAAGACGGCAGTCTGCTCGAGCTGGCCGAGGCCTGCGACGTACCGGCCCGGTGGAGCTGCCGCACCGGCGTCTGCCACAACTGCATCACCCCACTGCTCTCAGGCGACCTGACCTACTCCCCCACCCCGCTAGAACCTCCCCCGGCGGGACAGGCCCTGATCTGCTGCTCCCGCCCGACAACCGACCTCATCCTGGACGTGTGATCCGCCGGGCTACGGCAGGTTGAGGCCGAAGCCGGGGGTTTCGGGGAGTACGACGTGGCCGTCCTCCAGGACGTAGTAGCCCGGGCCGGGGACGCCTTCGATGATGGGGGTGTTGCCGAGGCCGGCTGCGAGGTGGGCGGCGTACAAGGTTTTGAGGGGCTGGCCCCAGGCGTGGGGTGAGGCTTCGGCCTTCAGGAGCGGCATAGTGCGGCGCCAGGCCGTGAGGCCGTGGCTGGTGACGTCCATCAGGGCCACATCGACGAGACCTTCGCGAGCGAGCTCGAGGACGTGCTCCACGTTCGGGTCGTACTCGCCGTCGGCGACCTTCGGGCGGGAAGGCATGATCTGCAGGTGATCGTGGAGGGCCTCCAGGTCCGGGCGGCGTTCGGCGAACGGTTCCTCGATCCAGTACAGGTCGCAGTCCGCGACGCCGTCCAGGTACTCGAACAGGCCGTTGAGCGTGAAGCCGTCGTTGCCGTCGACAAGGATCGCGGCGTCCGGGTACAGCTCGCGCGCCAGCCGGGTCACGTCGATGTCGCGCTGCAGTCCGGCGCGGGTGTCCATCCACCGGTGGCCGCGGCCGATCTTCAGTTTGAAGTCGCGGAACCCGAACGCGTGGTCCTGTGCGAGATTCGCCCGGATCGCCTCGAGACCGCCGTCGAGGTCGTCGAAGTAGATGCCGCCGCTGTAGCAGCGCACCCGCGGCGACCCGGCTGCGCCGAGCATCGCGTACACCGGCACGTCGAGGATCCGCGCCGCCAGATCGTGCAACGGATAGTCGAGGAACTCCGCCGCCGGGTCGATCACGCCCTGCTCCGGATCGATCAGCTCGGCCAACGACCGCCCCGGCAGCTGCCCGGGATCCGCGTCGTACAACGGCAGCCCCCAACCCGTCGCGCCGCGGTCGGTCTCCACGACGTACGCCGTGGTGCTGCCGCCGTTCCCGTGGCTCCCGAGGAACGCGTTACGGCCGATCGTCCGCAGGTACTCGTAGCGGATCTCGGTGGTCGTGACGGAGCTGATGACGTGCCTGGCGAGGGTCATCGGTCAACGATAGACAGCAATCAGCTTCCGGAACGCGGCCGGGTTGCTGAGTACGTCGGTGTTGTCCGCGAACTGGTCGATCGACCCGATCAGCCCGTGCCGCGAGACCGCCTCGTCGGTCACCGTTGCCAAACACGCGTCCGCGAACCGCCCAGCATGGAGCACCTGCGCGGGCCGGTCGAAGTACGGCCGCGGCGCCGGGTCGAGCTCGTCGGTGATCCCGAGCGCGTTGTGGCGACGGGCGACCAGCTCGTACGCCGCGACGAGCGCCTGCTCGCGATCGACGTACGACTCGGCCGCCACCGCGTCGGCCAGCGCCACGTCGAGCCCGTCCGGGTGACCGAGGCGAGCGAACGCCGTGCCGAGCCACTTGCTGTACGGCGCATAGGTCCGTGCCTGCAGCATCGCCAGCCGCATGAGGTCCCGCACCAGCCGACCGGCCACGACACGTGACCCGAGCTCGTCACCCACCTCGTGCGTGCGCTGGACGAATGCCTCCTCCTGCGCGATCCGCGACCATTGGCACGCGAGCGTCCACCGCCAGATCTGGTCCGGGTACCAGGCGAGTGCGTCGCGCACCCGTGCCAGCCGGCCGTCGTCGGCGTACACCCGTCCCGCCACCACTCCGAGGAGCTGCTGTTGCGGCGTGACCAGCCAGTCGTCGACCCCGATCCCCTGCGACGCGTCGAACCCGAGCTGCTCGCGCAACCAGCCCCCCACGGTTGTGACCGTCACGTGGTGCCGCGGCTCGTAGCTGTCCCAGCCGAAGCGGACCGGGTATCCGGCGTACTCGTCCGGCAGCCCGTCGTCGACAGCCCTACGCACCCTCTCGACCTGGCCCGCGTCCACGAGTACGACGAGCCGCGGCCCCCACCCGTGGTCCGTCGAGCGCACGGTGTCGTACCCCAGCACGTCCGAGCCCCACCCGAGCAGCCCGGCCGCGTAGTCCACGTCTCCCACCAGAGGCGCGACCACCTCGGCGTGGAACCCTTCCGCGACCTCAGCCGCCTGCCGGAACTCAGCCATTGCGCCGAAGGACGGCCCACAGGCCCCAGCCAGCGTGGGACGTGACCGCAGACCAAGACTCACCGGACACACTCTCCAACGCGGCGAGCACCGTCGGGATCGGCACGTGATGCGGCGCGTCCTCCCCTAGCGCGTTGGACCACACCAGTACGCCGTCCGGCGCCAAGGTGCGCACGACTTCGTCAGCAAAGAGAGGTACGTCGGCCAGCACCACAGCCCGCGCCGACGCAGTTGCGACAGGCAGCCGCGACGCATCACCCACGATCCGCCACGGCTCCGTCGAGCGGCTGAGCATTGCCCACGTCAGATCCAGGCTGATCACTTCGGACCAGACGCCGTGGAGGAGACCGGACAGCAGACCGGTCCCGCAGCCGACTTCCAGGCAGAGGCCCTGCGGCCACGGACCACCACGCTCCAACGCGTCAGCGAGTGGCACAGGCCGGTAGCCACCGCGCTCGTCGTCCCAGACCGGCGCCAGCTCGGTGTAGCGCCGTACCGTCTCATCAGCCTGCTCGGCGGACCACGTGGACGGATGCAGTGCCAGGTCGAGGGACATCCGCCGGCTGGCGGCCGCCTCCTTACGGGCCGGCTTGCCGGGGTCCGCCGGAATCAGCCGCACCAGCTCTGTGATCTGTCCCATTCGCGAGCCTTTCGCCTCGGTGTGCCCGTCTACAGTTGCCCGGTGAAACATGTGGTGTGGGACTGGAACGGGACGCTGCTCAATGACAATCACGCCGTACTGGCTGCCGTCAACGAGGTTTGTGCGGGGTTCGGGCGCGCGGAGCTGAGCTGGGGCGAGTGGCAGGCGGCGTACGCGCGGCCGATGCGGCTCTCGTACGAGCAGATCCTGCAGCGCGCGCTCGACGAGGAGGAGTGGGCGCAGGTCGACAAGCTCTATCACGACCGGTACGACGCTCTCCTGCACACCTGCGAGCTCGCCGCGGGCGCCCACGACGTACTGCGAGCCTGGACCGCCGGCGGGCGGACTCAGTCGTTGCTGTCCATGTGGTTCCACTCGCGCCTCACACCGACGGTCGAGCACTACGGCCTCACGCAGTACTTCACCCGGGTCGACGGTCTGCCGGGAGAGATAGGTGGCGGCTCGAAGGCCGACAGCCTGATCCGCCACCTGGAGGCACAGCAGCTCGACCCGTCCGATGTAGTGCTGATCGGAGACGTCGTCGACGACGCCAACGCCGCCCAGGCAGCCGGCGCCCGCTGCGTCCTCGTCACGACCGGCGCGATGACCCTGGAGGCCCTGCAGGCCACAGGCGCACCGGTCACCACCTCGATCACGGAGGCGCTGCGGCTGCTGGACACGTGAGTCCCTGGGTAACGACCCGTGGTTCTCCCTGGTGTGATGCACCTGCCTGCGACGAGACGGTGGTGTCACACCGAAGAACGTCCAGGGAGGCAGTCCGATGAAGCAGTACTACGGCCCAGTGGTGGTCCTACTCGAGAACGACGGCCAGGACACCTTGGAGTGGGCGGCGGCCGAGGCTGCGGCCCGTGGCGCCGAACTGCGCATCGTGTACGCGTTCCGGTGGCCGCATCTGCTCGACCCGCTCGGCGAGCTGACCGTCGAAGAGCGGGACCTCGAAGCGGCAGACGCAGTCGTGGACGAGGCGATCGAGCACGTGCAGACGATCTTTCCGAGCCTGCGCATCTCGTCGACGGTCTTCCCCGGCCGCCCGCTGACCGCCCTGCTGAACGAGGCCCGGGAGAGCACCGGGGCTCTTGTGGTGATCGGCCGCGGCCGGCGGTTCGAGCGGGCGCTGTCCCGCCGCCTGGCCCGCCGTACGACGGCCTCGCTGGCAGTTGTCGGGCTGACGTCGGACCACACGGTTGGGCCGTCCACGGGCCGAGTCGTCGTAGCTGTCGGCGGCCACGACCGCCCCGACGCCCTGGGCTTCGCGTTCGGTGCGGCACGCCGCCGGGGCACTGGCCTGACCATCCTGCAAACCACTCCCGCCGACGTGACCGCGTGGCAAACGGCGTACCCAGAGGTCGACGTACGCCGAAGCCCGGTGACCGGAACGGTCGAAAGCGCCGTCCTGGCCGAGTCCACCGCCGCAGCCCTCACCGTCCTGACGGCCGACCGCACCTGGCTCCAACAGACCGGCAGCGCGACAGTCGCCCGACTCGCCGGAGGTCCAGTAGTACTGGTCTGACCAGTGCACACCGGGCGGCCCGGATAGGCTGCCCGCTGTGGGGATCGCGGATCGAGGGCTTCGGGGCCGGCGGCGGGAGACCGGCGTACTGGACGGGTTGGTTCGCGAGGCGAAGGCCGGGCGTAGCCAGGTGCTGTTGCTCACCGGAGAGGCCGGGGTCGGCAAGTCGGCTCTGCTGGACGCACTGGTCGCCGGGGCGGATGGTTGCCGGGTCACCCGGACCGCGGGGATCGAGTCCGAGATGGAGCTCGCGTACGCCGGTCTGCACCAGTTGTGCCAGCCGTTCCTGGATCACGTCGACCGGCTGCCCGCACCGCAGCGGGAAGCGCTCGGTACGGCGTTCGGCCTGGTGAGCGGCCCCGCCCCGGACAAGTTCCTGATCGGTCTCGCCGTACTCAACCTGCTCGCCGACGCGGCCGCGGAGCAGCCCGTGCTGTGCGTGGTCGACGATGCGCAATGGCTGGACCTGATGTCTGCCCGGATCCTCGCGTTCGTCACCCGCAGGCTCGCGGCCGAGTCGGTGCTGATGGTCTTCGCGGTCCGCGACGGCATCGAGCACGCCTTCAGCGGGCTCACCGAACTCGAGATCCGCGGCCTCGACGACGCCGACGCCCGCGATCTCCTGGACTCCGTACTCCCCGGACCGATCGACCCGCGGGTCCGCGACCGGATCGTGGCCGAGACCCGCGGCAACCCGCTCGCCCTGCTCGAGCTCCCCCGCGCCTGGACCGCGGCGGAGCTGGCCGACGGCCTCACCGCAGGCACCCTGACGAGCAGGCTCGAAGACGGTTTCGTACGGCGCATCGAAGCGCTGCTGCCCGGCACCCGGCTGCTCCTGCTGACCGCGGCCGCCGAGCCGCTCGGCGACCCGACGCTGTTGTGGCGAGCGGCTGAGCAACTCGGGCTCGGCGCTGAAGCTGCGGTGGATGCGGTCGAATCCGGGCTGATCACCTTTGACCAGCACATCCGGTTCCGGCACCCGCTGGTGCGCTCGGCGGCCTACCGGACGGCCACGCCGCAGCAACGGCTGGCCGTGCACAGGGCACTCGCCGACGTCACTGATCCCGAGACCGACCCAGACCGCCGGGCCTGGCATCGCGCGCAGGCGACCATGGCCCCCGACGAGGGCGTCGCCGCCGAACTCGAACGGTCCGCGCAGCGCGCGCGAGCACGAGGCGGGTTCTTCGCGGCCGCCACGTTCCTCGAACGCTCGGCCGCGCTGACCATCGACCCCGGTCTCCGAGCCGACCGCCTGCTCGCCGCCGCCACCGCGAAACGCAGCGCCGGTGCGCTCGACGCTGCACTGGACCTGCTCGGCGCCGCGTCCGCCGGCCCCGCGAACGCCGTACGGGAGGCAGAAGTCATGCGCCTGCGCGGCGAGATCGCCTTCGACCGCGGACACGCGACCGAGGCGGCCCGAACGCTCGTCGTCGCCGCCAAGCAGCTGGACCCGCTCGACCACGAGCAGGCGCGCGTCGCGTACCTGGAGGCGATGTCGGCCGCGATCTGGGCGAGCGGCCCGGAGACACCCGGGATTCTCGGCGAGGCCGCGTCCGCCGCACCCGCACCGGCGCCGTCGGACCCGCCGGGCGACCTGCTCCTCCAGGCGCTCGCGCTCCGCTTCACCCGCGGGTACGCCGCTGCCGCGACGCAGCTCGTCAAAGCCGTCGACCAGGCGCGGCAGAGCGAGAGCGACGCCGAGGATGTCCGCGGCTGGTTGTGGCTGGCCGGCAACCGGGCCAGCGGCATCGTCGCGATCGACGTCTGGGACCTCGACGCCGCGCTCGAACTGGCCGCACGGCACGAACGGATCGCCCGCGACAGCGGTGCGCTCGTCCAGCTCCAGTGGGCGCTGAACTTCCGCGCCAACGTGGTGTCGATGACCGGCGACCTCGCAGCCGCCACGGCGTACGTCGAGGAAGAGCGGCAGATCGCGGCCGCGACCGGGAATCGCGCGCTCGGGATCGGCAGCATGCAGCTGGCCGCGCTCCGCGGGAACGAGGCCGAGGCGGCACCGCTGATCGACGCGATGATCCGCGAGGCACGTGCTCAGGACCAGGGCCGGATGACCGCGATCGCGACGTACACGAGCTCGTTGCTGAACAACGGCCTCGGCCGGTACGACGCGGCCCGGGACGCGGCGCTGCAGGTGTTCGAGCAAGACGTCGTCGCGTACGGCGTACTCGTGATCGGCGAACTGGCCGAGGCGGCCTCGCGGACCGGCGACACCAAGCTGGTCGAGACGGCACTGGCCTGGCTGAACGAGCGAGTCGCCGCCACGCCGTCGGACTGGGGTCGCGGGATGGAGGCCCGTACGCGAGCGCTGCTCAGCAACGACGAGGACGCGTACCGCGCGTCGATCGACCACCTGAGCCGGACCGGTCTCCGCATCGAGTCGGCCCGCGCCGAACTGCTGTACGGCGAATGGCTGCGCCGCGAAGGCCGTCGTCAGGATGCTCGCGCGCACCTCCGCACCGCCCACGAACAGCTGGCCGCGATGGGTGCCGATGCCTTCGCCGAACGCGCCCGCCACGAGTTGCTCGCCACCGGTGAGACCGTCCGGAAACGCACGCCCGAGACGACCAACGACCTGACCGCGCAGGAGGCCCAGATCGCCGGCCTGGCCCGCGACGGCCTGACCAACCCGGAGATCGCCGCGCAACTGTTCATCAGCCCCCGAACCGTCGAGTGGCACCTCCGCAAAACGTTCGCCAAACTCGGCATCACCTCCCGCCGCCAGCTCCGAACCTTGAAAGCCCTAGGAGGCCAAGTGTCATGAGCGAGGTGTTGGAAGGTCGCACGGCCGGTGGGCGCGGTGTGCGGGTGCGGTTCTCGGCCGACGGCATCGAGGAGATCACCGACCATCCGTCGGCACCGGACCTGCTGCTGATTCCCGGTCTCGTCGACATCCAGCTCAACGGGTACGGCGGACTGGACGTCAACGACCCGTCCCGCCCGGCGAGTGAACTAGCTGACCTCGTCCGCGCACTGTGGGGACAGGGGGTGACCACGGTCTACCCGACGATCATCTCCGCCGACGACGCGACCACGACCACGCTCGTCAGGCGAGCCGCCACCGCGCGCGCAACCGACTCCGACGTGGCGTACGGCGTACCAGGCCTGCACCTGGAGGGTCCGTACATCTCGTCCGCGGAGGGCGCCCGTGGTGCGCACGACCCGGCCGTGATCCGCGACCCGGATGCCGACGAGTTCGACCGCTGGCAGGCCGCGGCCGGCGGCGCGATCGCGATCATGACTCTCGCCCCCGAACGCCAGGGCGCCATCGAGTTCACCCGCCACCTCGTACAACCGTCGTCAGGGCCGGCCGCGGCGCGCGGGGTGGTTCCCTCGGTCGGGCATTCGCTGGCGACCGCCGCCGACGTCCACGCGTTCGCCGCCGCCGGCGGACGGCTCTCGACCCACCTCGGTAATGGACTGCCCGCTCAGATCGACCGTCACGAGAACCCGATCTGGCCCCAGCTCACGGAGGATGCGCTCACCGCGGGGCTGATTGCCGACGGCCATCATCTTCCCGCCGACACGTTCGCCGCTCTCGTCCGCGCCAAGGGCCCGACGCGCTGCGTCCTCACCAGCGACGCCGCCGCCTTGGCCGGGTGCGCCCCCGGTGACTACCGAACCGCGGTCGGCGGCGCAGTCACCGTCGGCGCCGACGGGAGCCTCCGCCTGCAAGGTACGCCGTACCTGGCCGGTAGCGGCGCCTCCCTCCTCGACTGCCTCCGCTGGGCCACCGGCCCCGGCGGACTGCCCCTGGAAACCGCTGTCACGATGGCCACCACGACCCCCGCCGACCTCCTTGGCCTCCACGACCGTGGTCGCCTGGAAGTCGGCGCCCGCGCCGACCTGGTCCAGTTGACCAGCACCCCGGACCGCGCCGTCGGCGACCTCGTCACCGTCGCTGTCAACGGCAGATTGATTGCCTTCGGCAACAGTTGAGTTCTGGATCGTGCCGGCCGCAACCAGTTCGCCAGGCGCCCAGCGCTTGCCGGTGAACCGGAACTTCCCGTATAAGGCTGACATGACGGCGATCCGGCTCGATGCGGTGTCCAAGGTGTTCGAGGGTGAACACCTGGCCGTGGACGAGTTGTCGCTGCAGATCGACGACGGCGAGTTCATGGTGCTGCTCGGGCCGTCCGGGTGCGGGAAGACGACGCTTCTGCGGATGATCGCCGGCCTCGAACGCGTGACCGCCGGCGAGATCTGGTTCGGGCGGACCCTCGGCACCCGGCTCGCGCCGCGCGAGCGCGGTGTGGCGATGGTCTTCCAGACCGGCGCCCTGTACCCGAACCGGACGGTGCAGGAGAACATCATGTTCCCGCTGCAGATCGCCGGGCAGGACGACGTACAGGCCGGGTCGACCGCGGCCGGGCTCGCGCAGATCCTCAGCATCGAGTCGGTGCTCGACCGGATGCCGCGGACGTTGTCGGGCGGTCAACGGCAGCGGGTCGCGATCGGGCGGGCGCTGGTACGGCGGCCACAGGTGTTCCTGCTCGACGAACCGCTGTCGAACCTCGACGCCACGATGCGCACCGAGCTCCGTCAGGAGATCGGTGCGATGACCAGGGACCTCAACGTGACCACGCTCTACGTGACGCACGACCAGGTCGAGGCGCTGACGCTGGCCGACCGGATCGCGGTGATGAGGGACGGCCGGATCGAGGACGTCGGTACGCCGACGCAGGTCTACAACGACCCCGCTACCGCGTTCGTGGCCGGCTTCCTGGGGACGCCGCGGATCAATCTGATGGCCGCGACCGTACGCGTCACCGCCCACCACCGGGTCGCCCTCGACCTCGGCAGCCAGTCGATCTCTCTGGACCCCACCGATCGCCGGTCGCTGATCCTGCGGCACCACGACGGCGCCGAGGTGATCGTCGGCGCCCGCTCGAGCGCGTTCAGCCTGATCACGACCGAGGACGCGCCGAACCAGCTGACCGGCACGATCCGCGCCTTCGAGTTCCACGGCCAGCAGTCGATCGCGTTCGTCCAGTGCGGCATCGAGGTCGTCGACCCGGACAAGATCGGCCGCGTCGCACCGGCGCACGCGTCCCCCGCGGCCGAGCAGGCACCGTCGTTCCTGACCAGGATCCGCTCCCGGCTCGGGCTGGCCACGCCTCCCGCTCCCCCGCCTGAGACCCACGGCGCCACCCACCGCCGCGCCGACCTCGTCGTCGAGCTCCCGGTCGATACCGAACTGGCCCGCGGAACCCGCGTCCACCTCGCCCTCGACACTTCCCGGATCCACCTCTTCGACCGCACCGGCCACCGAGTAGACCGCGTCACCCGCTGACCCCCGCGCCTTCAAGTTCGGGGCCCGAGGCAACGGTCACGCGGCGTGGGTCCGCACGGGTTGTAGTGCTGGAACGGCGCGGGCAGACGCTCGGTCAGATGCACGGGCGAAGTGCGGCGAGCAACTCCTCAGGGCTCTCGAGTTGTGGGAGGTGGCCGGTGTGCGGGAGAACGGTGTACGTCGACTGCGGGATCGCGGCCGCGTAGGCCCTGCCGTACTCCGGGTCTGCGATCCGGTCGCTTTCACCCGCCCAGCTCGAGCAGCTGGGCGACCTCCTGGACACCGCCCTCGGCCCGGACCCAACCGCCTGACCGCAGACGACGGTCAAGTGAGCATCAGGACGGCGGCGGTGGTGCCGGCCAGGACGATCAGGATGCGGAGCAGGCCGCTTGGCAGTCGGCGGCCGATGTGTGAGCCGACGTACCCGCCGGCCACGGAGCCGATCGCGAGGAGCACGATCGCGGTCGGGTTCAGATCGGCGATGAAGACGAAGATCACGCTGGCGACGAGGTTCGCAGCCAGCAGGGACAGGGTTTTGAGGGCGTTCACGACGCGCAATTCGAGGTCCAGGCCGAGGCCGAGCACCGCCATCATCATCACGCCGGCACCGGCGCCGAAGTACCCGCCGTACACGCCGGTCAGAGCGGCGAAGAACGTCGTCGCCGGTGTCATCGTCGTCCGCGTCTCCTGCGGTTCCTCGTGCCGAGACCGCAGCCAGCGAGAGATCCACGGCTGCACGCCGACGATCAGGCAGGTGAACAGGATCAGCCACGGAGCCGCCGCGGCGAACACGCCTGGCGGCAGCGCAAGCAGCAGTACGGCGCCACCGATCGCGCCGATCGCACATGTCAGCACGACCGCGATCGTCGTGGGACGGGAGACCTCGCGGAGCTCACGGCGGTAGCCGAACGAGCCGCTGAGCGCGCCGGGAAGGAGGCCGATCGTGTTCGAGGCGTTCGCCACGACCGGCGGAATCCCCAGCGCGATCAGGGCCGGGAAGCTGATCAGCGACGCGACTCCGACGGTCGACGTGAGCACGCCGGCTCCGAGACCGGCCGCGACGATCGCCAGATGCTCGACACCGGTCACGTCCGATCCCGCAGCAATGCGACGTCGGACACCAGCATCACGTGCTCGTGCATGGCCTGCGTAGCGGCGACCGGATCACCGGCGGCAATCGCGTCCGCGACCTTCCGGTGGCCGGCGAGCGACTCACGTGGCCGGCCCGGCTGGGACAACGACTCCAGCCTCGTCTCCCGGATCAGGTCGTGGATGGCGGTCATCATCTGGGCCAGCAACCCCGATCGCGCTGCCGCGGTCACCGCGCCGTGGAACGCCTCGTCGCCCTCGACGCCCCGGCCACCGGCCTCGATGTCGCGCTCCATCGTGTCCAGCGCGGACCGGATCGCCGTCAGATCGGCCTCGGTACGACGTGACGCCGCCAGCGCGGCCAGCTTCGATTCGAGCGCGTCACGGGCCTCGATGATCTCGGGCAGCCGGTCGGCGTGCGCGCGGATCGCCTCGATCACCGGCGCGGTCCGGGCCCGCTCGGTCAGCACCGTGCCGTCGCCGTGCCGAACCACCACCGCACCGATGACCTCGAGCGCCACCAACGCCTGGCTCAGCGTCGCCCGGCTCACGCCGAGTCGCTGGGCAAGCTCCCGCTCCGGCGGCAGCCGATCGCCGGGCACCAGACCGTTCTCGATGATCCAGGTGCTGATCTGGTCCGCGACCTGTTCGTACAGGCGGGATCGCGGGACCGGTCGAGGCGGTGCGGGACGAGCTGGCGGCGACTCCATACCCACAGCTTATTGACAAGTGGCCCATTGGGCTATTGGCTAGGCCACTGAGCCAGCTACTAACTGGTATATCCCCGTCAACCGCCCGGAAGAGGATTCCGTCATGGGACCAGAGTGGGTTGCGATCCTGGCGCTCGTCGCGCTGTTCGTCATCGGAACGGTCCTGCCGATCAACATGGGCGCGCTCGCGTACGTCGCGGCGTGGCTGGTCGGCATGTACTCGTTGCACCTGAGTGAGAAGGAGATCCTGGCCGGCGTCAGCGGCGACCTGATCCTCACGCTGATCGGCGTCACGTATCTGTTTGCGATAGCCAAGAACAACGGCACCGTCGACCTGATAGTCGCCAGCGCCGTCCGCGCCGTCGGCGGCCGGGTCGCGCTGATCCCGTGGGTGATGTTCGCGGTCACCGCCGTACTGACCGCGATCGGCGCCGCCAGCCCGGCCGCGTGCGCGATCATCGGGCCGATCGCGCTCGGCTTTGCCGCGCGGTACAAGATCAATCCGCTGATGATGGGCATGTTCGTCGTGCACGGCGCCCAGGGCGGCGGGTTCTCGCCGATCAGCATCTACGGCACGATCACCAACTCGGTGATGGAGGACGCCAAACTGCCGTCCAGTGAGCTGACCGTCTTCCTGGCCAGCCTCGTCGTCAACCTGGTGATGGCGACGATCCTGTTCATCCTGTTCGGCGGCCGGAAGCTGATGAACCAGCGCGTCGACCCGAACAGTCCGGACCATCTCACCGAAGATCTGCACCACGGCGGCGCGACAGTCACCGCCCGCGGGACCGGCGCCTCGGCGCCGACCGGCACGCTCGCGCGCGGCGTACGCCGGGACCAGGTGCTGACGCTGATCGCCTTCGTCGGCGTGGCCGTGGTCGCACTCGCGTTCGACAAGAACATCGGGTTCGTCGCGATCACCGCCGCCGTACTGCTCGCGATCCTGTCGCCGACCGAGCACAAGGACGCCGTCAAGCAGGTCGCGTGGCCGACGGTCCTGCTGGTCGCGGGTGTCAGCACGTACGCCGCGATCCTCACCGAATCCGGCGCGCCGCAGTTCGTCGGCAAGTGGGCCGCCGGACTCGGAGCGGCCGTGATCGGCGCGCTCGTCCTGTGCTACGTCGGCGGTGTCGTGTCGGCGTTCGCCTCGTCGACCGCACTGCTGCCGGTCATCATTCCGATCGCCGTACCGCTGATCGGTCACGGTGGGATCAGCGCCGGTCTCTTCGTCGCGGCCCTGGCCATCGCGTCGACGATCGTCGATGTCAGTCCGTTCTCCACCAATGGTGCGCTGATGCTCGCGAACCGGCCGGACACGATCGCAGAACCCGTGTATTACAAGCAGATTCTCACCTACAGCGTGATCGTGGTCGTAGCCGGCCCGTTGCTCGTCTGGGCCGCGCTAGTACTCCCGGGCTGGTGATGCGGATGCACGGGCCGTTGAACGGCGTACTGGTCGTGGATCTGTCCCGGGCGCTGGCCGGGCCGCACGCCACGATGATGCTGGGTGACCTCGGCGCGCGCGTGATCAAGGTGGAGGCACCGGGCCGCGGCGACGACACGCGCGGCTGGGGGCCGCCGTTCGCCGGCGACGAGTCGACGTACTTCCTGTCCGCCAACCGCAACAAGGAATCCATCACGCTGGACCTCAAGGACGACGCGGATCGCGACGTCGTACTCCGGTTGATCGAGCGCGCCGACGTACTCGTGGAGAACTTCCGGACCGGCGTACTCGACCGGCTGGGACTCGGCCTCGACCTGTTGCGCGAACGCAATCCACGCCTCGTCGTCCTGTCGATCACGGGCTTCGGCCACGACGGACCGGAAGGTGGACGAGCCGGCTACGACCAGATCGCTCAAGGTGAGGCAGGACTGATGTCGCTGACCGGGTCCGGGCCGGAGGATCCGCAACGGGTCGGCGTACCGATCGGCGACCTACTGGCCGGGATGTACGGCGCGTACGGCGTCGTCGCGGCGCTCCATGAACGGTCGGCCACCGGTGTCGGCTGCATTGTCCGTACGTCGCTGCTCGCGGCAATCGTCGGCGTACACGCGTTTCAGGGCACGCGGTACACAGTGGCCGACGAGGTCGGCGTGGCCCAGGGCAACCATCATCCGTCGATCGCGCCGTACGGACTGTTCCGTTGCGCGGACGGTGCGGTGCAGATCGCGGTGGGCAGCGAGGGACTGTGGGAACGGTTCAGCGCGGCCTTCGAACTCGCCACGGACGGCCTGACGACCAATGCGGACCGGGTTGCGCACCGGGACCGGTTGATCGCGGTGATCGAGGCGGCGTTCAGTGGTCTGACCAGTGCCGAGTTGCTCGCGAAACTCGCTGACGCCGGCATTCCCGCCGGGCGGGTCCGGAGTATGGACGAGGTGTACACCTGGGACCAGACCGCGAGCCAGGGTCTGTTGATCGACGTCGAGCACTCGACGCTCGGGCCGCTGCGATTGCCCGGTCCGCCGCTGCGGTTCTTCGACGGATCGCGGGAGACCACCCGAGGTGACCACCGGCCGCCGCCGACACTCGACGAGCACGGCGCCTCGATCCGTGCCTGGCTGGACGAATGAGCGCCCGCGACTTGATCGACGCCGTCCTCGACCCAGGATCGTTCCAGTCGTGGGATCGGCCAGGCACGCAGTCGGCCGACGACACCTATCAGCAGCAGTTGCGGCGGGCCGCCGAGCGGGCGGGGACGGACGAGTCGGTGGTCACCGGCCGGGGTTCGGTCCGTGGGCGACAGGTCGCCGTACTGGTCAGCGAGTTCGCGTTCCTGGCCGGGTCGATCGGCCGGGTTGCCGCGGAGCGGATCACTGCAGCGGTACGTCGTGCGACCGCCGAACGGCTGCCGATCGTGGCGTCGACCGCGTCCGGCGGGACCCGCATGCAGGAAGGAGCGGCCGCCTTCGTCGAGATGATCACGATCTCCAAGGCGCTGATGGATCACCGCGCGGCAGGTCTCCCCTATCTCGTCCATCTCCGGCATCCGACGACCGGCGGCGTGTTCGCCTCGTGGGGGTCCCTCGGTCACGTCACCGTCGCGGAGCCCGGAGCGTTGATCGGCTTCCTCGGCCCCAAGGTCTACGAAGCACTCCACGGCGAACCGTTCCCGGCCGACGTACAGACGGCCGAGAACCTCGCCGCGCATGGGGTGATCGACGGCGTCGTCGAGACGAGCGATCTCCCGTTCCTGCTCGACCGGGCGCTCGGAGTCCTCGTCGATCCCCCGGTCGCTCCGACGCTCCCCCGCCGTACCGGAGCCGCCGGACCGGTTGACGCCTGGACCTCCGTCCTGCGTACTCGTCAGCCCGACCGTGCCGGGGTCCGCGAGCTGCTCCGCTACGGAGCGACCGGAACACTCCGGCTGACCGAACCGGACGCGGCCGTCCTCGTCGCGCTGACCCGGCTCGCCGGCCGACCATGCGTACTGGTCGGACAAGACCGTTCGCAGAGCAAGCCGATGGGACCGGCGGCCTTACGCCAGGCCCGCCGCGGCATGAACCTCGCTCAAACCGTCGGCCTCCCACTCGTCACGGTCATCGACACCGCCGGCGCCGAACTCTCCCGCGCCGCGGAAGAAGGCGGCCTGGCCGGCGAGATCGCGCTGTGCATCTCGACGATGACGACGCTGACCGTGCCGACCTTGTCGGTCCTTCTGGGTCAAGGCACTGGTGGCGGCGCGCTGGCGTTGCTCCCGGCAACCACCGTCATCGCGGCGGAGCACGCGTGGCTCGCGCCACTTCCACCGGAGGGAGCCAGCGCGATCGTGTACCGCGACACCGCTCATGCTCCGGAGCTCGCCGCCGCCCAGCACATCACCGCGCCCGACCTGCACGCCGCCGGCACCATCCACCACCTGGTCCCCGAACACGACACCGACACCGCGGAGACCCTCGCGATCGCAGTAGCCGCCGAATGCGCGGCTCAACTCACTGCGATCCACAACACTCCGCCGAGGACAACCTCGACGCAGAAGTAGAACCACGACGGATAGAAGGCTCGCGGGCGGTCCCGCACCGCACCGATCAATCGCCCTGCGGCCATTCCGCCCAGCGCGACCGCAACCGCGATCACTGCCCCGCGCCGGATCCCTTCGTCGAGCGCCGCGGCGACCAGCAGCCCCGCAACCGCAAGCCCGAACCCGCCGTACACGGCGCGCACCTCGTTACGCGCGTCCGGCCCCGCCGCCACGATCCCGAAGGGCCGCACCAGCGCCGCGGGCATGACGAGCCCGTAGATCCCCATACCCGCGAAGAACACCGCCGCGACGACTATTGCAATCATTGCAACAGGCTAGGGGGCAGGTGGGCTCTTGACGCTGGAGGAGCCGGGCGTTGTAATCAGAGGCATTCTGTTTACGTAAACATTCTCCCCGCCCGGAGGTAAGCCTGTGACGCGAAGAGTGATTGGGGCCGTGGTGAGCGTGGTGCTCGCCGCAGTCGGGGTCAGCGTGCCGGCGGCGCCGGCCAACTCCGCCGAGCCATCGGCGTACACCTCCTTCCGGCCGGGTGAGCCCTGGCTGGACACCAGCGGCAAGGTCGTTCAGGCCCACGGCGGGCAGGTCGTGCCGTCGAAGGACGACGACGGCCGGCGCATCTACTACTGGTACGGCGAGGATCGCAGCAACGGCTACTACGACAGCCCGGGTGTGCACCTGTACTCGTCGTACGACCTCTACAACTGGAAGGACCAGGGACTCGCGCTCCGCGCGATGAACTCCCCCGATCAGTTCGAGAACGACCCGTACTTCGCGAAGCTCTACAAGAAGTACACGCCCGCGCAGAAGGACGTCGTCTGGCGCGACCTGTCGACCAACAGCGTCCGCACCGACGGCTGGGCCCGCCCGTCGATCCTCGAACGCCCCAAGGTGATCTACAACAAGAGCACCGGCAAGTGGGTGATGTGGGTGCACTCCGACGGCCCGTCGTCGCCGACCAGTACGTCGACGTACGCCCGCGCCGAGGCCGGCGTGGCGATCGCCGACTCACCGAAGGGCCCGTTCCGCTGGATCGACTCGTACCGCCTGAACCGGGTGCCGAGCGACTCCGTGCCGTGGTGCGGTACGTCGTCCGCGTTCGACCCGGCCGGCGGGATGGCGCGCGACATGAACCTGTTCGTGGACGACGACGGTACGGCGTACATCATCTACTCCTCCGAGGAGAACCGGACGATGTACATCTCCAAGCTGAACCGGTCCTACACGTACCTGTCCGCGGCGCCGGAGAACGCCGTACAGGGCAAGGACTTCGTGCGGACGCTCGCGTGCAACCAGCGTGAGGCGCCGGCCATGTTCAAGTCGGAGGGCACCTACTACCTGGTGACGTCGGGTGCCACCGGCTGGGACCCGAACCCGGCGCACTACGCGACCTCGCAGAACGTCCTGGGTCAGTTCACCGACCGCGGGGTCCCGATCACCGGCGACGGCGCGGCGACCACGTACCGGTCGCAGAGCACCAACGTGATCCCGGTCGACCCGAAGCAGAACAAGTTCGTCTTCATGGGTGACCGGTGGACCCCGAGCGACCTCGCGAACGCGCCGTACGTCTGGATGCCGATGAGCTTCGGCGAAGGCGGCGCACTCACGATCGGCCCGGACACCGAGTGGACGTTGGGCGACCTGACGCCGTACACCCGCTGGACCGTCACGAGCACGATCCCCGACAACGTCTGGCTGAACGACACCAGCACACTGCCGACCACCGTCACCGTGACGACCGCGAGCGGGTCGCAGCAGGTCGCTGTCACCTGGGACCCGTCGAGCATCGCGCAGCCGGGACCCGCGACGCTGCGTGGCACGTTGGCGGACGGCAGGACGTTCAGCCGCTCGGTCGTCGTCGTGCCACACGGTCTGCGGTACGCCGTGAATGCCGGCGGGACCGCCACGCCCGACTGGACCCGCCTGACCCAGGTCGCGTCGACCGAACAGCCATTGCTCAACTCGGCACCTGAACAGCCGCTCGGCACCGACCCGGCCACCGGGACGACGTGGGGCTTCACCGGGTCCAGCGCACCGGCTGGGACTGGTGACCTCTATACGACCCTGCGGTACGCCAAGAACCACGAGCCGCTGGTCTACACGTTCGAAGGCCTCGAGCCGGGCACGTACACGGTCCACGCGGGCTACTACGACCCGTGGCCGTGGGCCAACCGCGCGGCCGCGGTGACCGTCAACGGAGTTGTCGTCGACCAGCAGCGCCTGTTCACCGCGACCGGCGTCGCGGCGTCGTACGGCGGAATCTCGGTCGGGGCCGACGGCAAGATCACGGTGTCGATCGCGCCCACCCGGTCCCCCGACATCCAGGTCAGCTGGCTGATGGTCGCCCGTGACAACTAGCGCCCCACCTATGCTGATGCCATGTCGAGCGAGGTCAGGGGCGAACGCCGCGGGGTCAAGGGACACCCGAAGTCGGGACCGTCCATCGGCGACGTCGCACGGTTGGCCGGTGTGTCGTCGCAGACCGTGTCCCGCGTGTCCACGGGCTCGGAGCCGGTCAAGGCCGAGACCCGGGAACGGGTGCTCGACGCGATGCGGCAGCTGGGATACGCACCGAACCTCGCCGCCCGGGCGCTACGCCGAGGCAACTTCCGGTCGATCGGTCTGATCGCACACCAGGTCATCCGGACCGGTGAGTCGAAGACCATCGAGGCGGTGATCGAGGCCGCCCGGCGGGAGGGGTACTCGGTGAGCCTCGTCGACGTCGAGAGTCCTTCGTCGAGCGACGTCAGCGAGGCGGTGCAGCACCTCAGCCACCAGGCGATCGACGGCTTGATCATCATCCGGGCCGAAACCGCGACCCCGGCGGCTCTGGCGCTGCCGCCGACCATGCCGGTCGCGGTGTCCGACTCACGGTTCATCGGGCACCATCCGGCGGTCGGCGCCGACCAGGTCGGTGGCAGTCGCGCCGCGGTCCAGCACCTGCTCGATCTCGGGCATGGAGTGGTCCACCACATCGCTGGGCCGAGCGATTCCGGTCCCGCGGACCTGCGGGCGACCGCCTGGAAGCAGACGCTCGTCGACGCCGGACGGGAGGTCCCGGAACCGTTCGGCGGTGACTGGTCCGCGGAGACCGGCTACAAGATCGGGAACGAGATCGCGCAGCGCGACGACGTGACGGCGGTCTTCGCGGCGAACGACGAGATGGCAGCCGGCCTGATGCACGCACTGCACGAAGCCGGCCGCCGGGTGCCGGACGACGTCAGCGTCGTCGGGTTCGACGACATCGACCTCGCCGCCCATCTCTGGCCGCCGCTGACGACGGTCCGGCAGGAGTTCCACCAGATCGGTCACGACCTCGTCGAGGTCATCATGCGGCAACTCGGCGGGCGGGAGCAGCTGACCGGATACCACGGCACGGTGCCCGCGCCGCTCATCGTCCGGCAGAGCACGGCAGCACCTCGCAAGCGTCGACGTACCCGCCGCTGATCCCGGGTGGACAGTCGCCGGCCGGTCCGGTTACCGTCAGAGATGTTTACGTAAACAAGAAGGAGAGCCCATGCCCGGCTTCGCCATCGGTGAGTCCGACTTCGTCCTGGACGGCCGTCCGTTGCAGATCATCTCCGGTGCCCTGCACTACTTCCGGATGCACCCGGACTGCTGGGCGGACCGGATCGAGAAGGCGCGGCTGATGGGGCTCAACACCATCGAGACCTACGTCCCGTGGAACGCGCACAGCCCGCGCCCCGGCGTCTTCGACACCTCCGGGATGCTCGACCTCGGGCGGTTCCTCCGCGAGGTCGCGGCCGCCGGGATGTACGCGATCGTGCGGCCCGGGCCCTACATCTGTGCGGAGCTGGACAACGGCGGGCTCCCGGCGTGGCTCTTCCGCGACGACGATACCGATGACAGGGTCGGCGTACGCCGCTACGAGCCGAGGTTCATGTCCGCGGTCACGCAGTACCTGCAGGATGTGCTGGAGATCGTCCGGCCACTGCAGATCGACCAGGGCGGACCGGTGCTGCTCGTTCAGGTCGAGAACGAGTACGGCGCATTCGGGGACGACCAGACCTACTTGAAGGCGCTGGCCGACGTGATCCGGAACGCCGGTATCACCGTTCCGCTCGTCACGGTGGATCAGCCGACGGACTCGATGCTGGCCGCCGGCGGACTGGACGGCGTACTGCGGACCGGTTCGTTCGGATCCCGTGTCACGTCGCGGCTCGAAACGCTGCGCAAGCACCAGCCGACCGGACCCTTGATGTGCATGGAGTTCTGGGACGGGTGGTTCGACTACTGGGGCGGACGCCACCACACGACGAGCGCGGCCGATGCCGCTGCGGAGCTCGACACGCTGCTCGCGGCCGGGGCGTCGGTCAACATCTACATGTTCCACGGCGGTACGAACTTCGGACTGTCGAGCGGGGCCAACGACAAGGGCGTGTACCGGCCGACCGTGACGTCGTACGACTACGACGCACCGCTCGACGAGGCCGGGAATCCGACGGAGAAGTTCCACGCGTTCCGTGAGGTGATCTCGCGGTACGCGCCGGTGCCGGACACTGTGCCGGCCCCGAAGCCGGCCGCACCGGAGTTCACCGTCGCCCTGTCCGATCCGGTCGGGCTCCTCCCGGGCTTCTGTGGAACATGGTCGGACCACCAGGAGCTGCCGACGCTCGACGATCTGGACGCGCGGCTTGCGATCTTCCGGACCGAACTGCGTCAGGGCGGGCCGGCGCTGCTGACGTTCGGCGAGGTCCGCGACCGCGTGCAGGTGTTCCTGGACGGTGCACCGGTCGGCATCCTGGAACGCGAACGGCACGATCGCGCGATCATGCTCCCCCACACCCGCGGACGGCTCGAGCTCGTCGTCGAGGACCAGGGCCGGGTCAACTACGGGCCGCGCATCGGTGAGCCCAAGGGCCTCATCGGGCCGGTCCGCGTCGGCGCCGAGGAACTCACCGGGTGGACCGCCTGCGGGATCGACCTCGACAGGGTTCCGCAGCTGTGGCAATCCGCCGGCCCGACCCCGTCCGTGCTCGGTATCGGGCCGACCGCGTGGCGGGCGACGTTCGAGACCGACGGCGAGTCCGACCTGTTCCTGCGAACCGATGCCTGGGGCAAGGGTTTCGCCTGGATCAACGGCTTCTGTCTCGGCCGCTACTGGCGCCGCGGCCCCCAGGAAACCCTTTACGTCCCGGCGCCGCTCCTGGAGCAGGGCACCAACAACCTCGTCGTACTCGAGCTCGAGGTCCTCGAAACCCCGACAGCAACCTTCACCGGGTCGCTGCGGCTGGGCTTCACCGACCTTTAGATCGCCAACAGTCCCTTGATCGCCGTCATGATGCCGCCGGCAACGGCCAGGGACAGCACCAGCACGCGGGCGACCGGGTCCGGGATCCGGCCGGCCAGCAGTGCCCCCAGGCCCGCGCCGAGGATCAGTCCGGCAGCCGCTACGAGCCATTCGTCGCCCGCGAGTGGAGGCACGCCGCGGGTGACGAGTGAGAAGACGTTGACGATCGTGCCGTAGAAGAGGGCGTTCGGCACGAATTCGCGGATCGTCCAGTTCGCGTTGACGGCGTACAGCGACACCGGAGGTCCGCCCAGGCCGGCGGCTGTGTTCATGAAACCGCCGGCCGCACCTGCGGTCAGCGCGCCGCCGAGTCCTTTCAGCGCCGGCACCCGCAGACCGCTCATCAGCAGCGCCGCGGTCACTGTCACCAGGGCACCCATCACCACGAGGAGCACCGGCTCGGGCAGGACTCGGGAGAACCAGGCGCCGAGCGGCGCCGTACACGCGGCCGCGATCACCAGCGGGACCATCGCCTGCAAGCGCACCTGGCGCCAGCCGCGGGACAGGCCCAGGAGGCATACGACTCCGGCGGCGCAGTTCGAGAACGAGACGCCGTCCACCGGTCCGAGCACCATCACGAGCGCGGGTACCGCGACCAGCGCGAAGCCCATGCCCGTCAGCCACTGAACGAAGGCCCCGAGCAGGACAACCCCGCCGAGGAGCAATCCCGCAGTACCACTCACTGCGGGAACCTCCTGTTAGGCGACGTTCAAAAGTTTCGCATACAGGTCGAAGACTCCGAACGCGAGTGGCACGAAGGCGATCATCGCGGCGACCTCGATCGCGTCGAGGATCTGTGCGGCGCGGGCCTGGAGGTGTTGGGGTGACTCCGGGCGCATGCCGAAGGCGGCGACCATACCGACCACGACCAGGAGGCCGACGGCGATCAGCGCGCCTCCGGCTTCCTTCGTGGACAGGACGAACGTGAGCACCAGCATGATGCTCAGCGCCGCCGCGCACAGGACCGCGACCTCGGTCAGGAGCGGGTACAGCCGCGCTCGGGACGCGAGCAGGAACGCCAGCAGCACCGCGACGCTGATCGACCAGCCGTTCCAGGTCCGCAGCATCACGACGGCCGACGCCACCGACGACACCGCAACCGGAACCGTGGCCAGCGCGATCCCGAGGTGCGCCGCGTTGATCGCCGAATGTACGTCGGTGCGCTGGACCTCGACGCCCTGAGCCCGCCGGTCGTCGAGCGCGGTCAGGCCCGACATCGCCAGCCCCAGCCTCGGCAGCAACCCGAGCACCAGCACGGACAACGCGCCGGCCACCACGCCGACCCGATCCGCGTCGATGCCGAGCCGCACACCACCGATCCAGCACACCGCGAACGCCACGGTGACGGTGCCGCCGAGCACCCCGCCGCGGGCCAGTCCGGCTCCGGCGAACAGTACGGCGCCAATTCCGACCCCGGCCGCACCGGCCGCGAACGCCATCGGCACCGACCAGCCGCCGGCGACTGCCCAGACCACGAGCCCGATCGAGAGGCATCCGGTGGCAATCGACAGCAACGGGATGCCGACCACCGGTCGCTGATAGCGGCCGAGCACAACGCCGACGAAGCCTGTCAGCGTGGTGAGCACCAGCAGCAGGAACAACGCCAGGTCCGAGTCCGTCTGGGTGACCAGCGCGATCACGCCGGCCAGCACGCTGACCACCAAGGCGGCACCGGCCAGCGCCCGGCGGTGCCTCGGCTGGAACGCGGCCGCACGCCGATCCAGGTCGTCGACCGTCTCCTCGGTGATGTCGTACACCGTCGGAGGCGGAGGCAGCTCGCCCTCGGCCATCAGCCGCAGCACCGCGCCGTCGCCGAGCTGGGCGCTGGCCAGGCTGTACTCCGGCGCCACCTGCTCCCCGGTGACGGTGGTCAGGAACCTGCGCCGCGGCCACCGCTCCACCGGCTCGTCCAGCATCTGCACCAGGTCCGGCAACAGCTTGCCGAGTGGCTCGTCGACCGGCAGTACGGCGTCCATCCGCCGCCGCCGACCGACCACTGTCACCCTGCTGTACGTCGCGCCCATCAACTCATCCTTCTCTGCTAGTACCGGCCCTGCTTGTTCCGGAGATGACGCTGCGCAGCAGGTCGCCGAGTCGCTCCCAGTCCGGCAGCCGCGTGCCGTCACCGAGCCCGTACCAGGCCGCCGGACGCGAGGCCGGTCCGATCGGGACGGGCTTGGTTGTCGCGCCGATCCGCGCCTCCTGCGGACCGATCGCGAGACCGATCGGCGCGGGAAATCCGGTGAAGTGCGGGTACGACGTGGTGTCGGCGGCCGCACCCGCCGCGCTCACCAGCACTGTCACCAGCTCCACCTCTTCGGCGAGCCGCCCGATCACGTCCCGGACCGTGTCGGCGTCGGGCGGTTCGAGTCCCGGCTGTGCGACCGCGAGCATCACGGTCTCCTCGATGCCGGCCGGCCGGCTGCTGATCACGGCGGATCCGGTCGCGGGCCGGACTCCATCGGTCGATGCGCCGACCACGGTGAGGAGCGAAGGTCTCGGAGACCGGCGATGGCAGTACGCCGTCAGCGAGGCACTGGCCTCGGTGTTCCACGGACGGTTCACCGGCTCCTCGGTACCCCAGCCGATCGGCGGCGCGCCGGTCAGCTCGGTGAACAGCAACTCGGTGGCCCGGCCAACGATCGTGCTGTCCAATGCCGGGTAGCGGACGCGCGCGAGCACCTGAAGGTTCGCGCGGACATCGAGCTGCTGAGGATCGGCCGTCCACGCAGTGGCCAGTTCCCCGCGGCCGTCGGTCCCTGCGACCGGGGCGAACTTCTTCCCGTCCCAGCTCAGTTTCACACCCGTCAGCCCGTCGTACGCCTCGTCACCGCCGGCGGCCTGCACCACCCAGCGGGTGTTCCGTCCCGAGAACAGGCGGGTCCGTGCCGGATAGCTGAGCCGGACGCCGGCGGGGGTCACCAATTGGACGCCGCGGCCCTCACGTTCGGCGGCGGCCACCGTATCGAGCAACCAGGCGGAGAGGCCGACGACCGGGCGGTCCTGCATCATCACGGCGACTTCGTCGGTGATGAGGTCCAGGCCGGGGCTGTAGTCCAGTGCGTTAGGCATGCTCGGCTCCATTCCGGGTCGCGGCGGCGGGCGGCGGTGCCCAGATCCGGCCGCCGGCGCGCTCGACGAGCTGCTCGGCGTACCGCCACGCCAGCCGCGAGCCGGCGTCGTGCGTCGCGGCGCGGATCTCCACCCACCAGGTCGGCGTCGGTACGTCGGCGTACGCGGCCCCGAACTGCCGCATCGGCTCGCCCGGCACCTGGATGTACATCGGGGTGTCGATCGACACCAGCGGTACCTCGTTCTCGTCGCAGAGCTGGATCACCATGCCGCCCGACACCGCCCGGACCCGATGCTCGGTGCCGGTGGCCGCGAGCGACGCGAGCACGTCCTCGTCCGACGGCATCCGCTCCAGCAGCGCCACCACGTCGTACGTCACGATGAACCTCCATGTCTGAGCGGACCGTTGCCGTCGGCAAGCGCTGTTTGGATCAGCACCGGGCTGTCCCCGCGCCGGACGAACAGTCCCCGTCCGGCCGGGTAGCTGTCCGGCCGGGCGCCGGTGAAGATCTGGCCTTCGCCGCGGTCGCCGGCCATCACCAGGCCGGCGCAACCGGACTCGAGCACGGCCTGCAGGAACGGTTCGTACATCGAGCGGGACGCGCCCGAGGCACGTCGTACGACGACGAAATGCAGTTTGAGATCGCGACCGGACGCGACGTACGGCAGCAACGGTTCGAGCGGCGACTGGCCGCCGGTGGTGAGCAGGTCGTAGTCGTCGACCACGACAACGATCCGCGGTCCGGTGCCGGCCGGCGTACCGGAGTCGTGGGGCATCCGCCGCTCCAGCTCCTCGGCGATCGCGCTCGCCAGCCCGGCGGCTTGCCGGATGTTGGTGGCGTGGCCGCCGATGTAGTCCTCGGGCAGCGACTTCACCACGTCGGTCAGGGAGCGCCTGGGATCCATCACCCCGAACACGAGCTCCGAGGACGCGGCGTACCGGTCGGCGAGCTGCTGCATCACCAGCCGGAGCAGGTTCGTCTTGCCGCACTCGTTGTCGCCGAAGGCAACCAAATTGCCGTCGTCGCCGGACAGGTCGAGCAGCACCGGCGCCAGCCCGGCCTCGTCCAGCCCGATCGGCACCCGCTCCGGCTCGGTCACCGAGCTCGGCAGCGCCCGACGTCCGACCTGGAACGGCAGCACCCTGACCTGCGGCGCGAGCGCTCCGCTCCAGGCGGACCTGATCGCGACCGACTGTGCCTCGAGGACCTGGCTGAGGCGATCGTCGTCGACGTGGCCGTCGACGCGTGGCAGCGCGACCTGGGCGAACAGCTTGCCTTGCGGCGTGAGCAACCGCCCGGGCGGGGCGCTGCGCATCGTCTTCTGCAGGCGCGTGTCGATCATGGAGTCGGACGGATCGTTCAACCTTAGCTCGAGCACCGTGCCGAACAGCGACTGCAACTGGATCCGTACGTCGTTCCAACGCAGCATGGCCGCCACCACGTGAACGCCGTACCCGCTGCCACGCTGGAGGATGTCCGCGATCGGCTCGTCGATCTCGTCGAACTGCGTCCGGATCGCGCCGAAGTTGTCGACCAGCAGCACCACGTCCGCACAGGGCAGCTCGGGGACCTCGCCCGCCCCATGGAGTTCGCGCAGGGTCTCCATGGTGTCGATCCCGCGGTCGCGGAAAACGCGTTCGCGGTGGTCGATCATGCCCCGGATCTCCTCCAGCGTCCGGCGCAGCCGGTTCCGGTCGGTGCGGATCGCGATCCCGCCGACGTGCGGCAGATCGCGCAGCGGCTGCAGCCCGCCGCCGGCCAGGTCGAGGCCGTAGATCGCCACTTCTGCAGGGGTGTGGCTGTGGGCGAGGGCGGTCACGATCGTGCGGATCGTGGTGGTCTTGCCGGACTGCGGACCGCCGATCAGCGCGCAGTGCCCGCCGGCCGCAGTCAGGTCTAGTCGCAGCACTTCCTGCCGTTGCCTGCGTGGGTCGTCGAGCACCCCGATCGGCGGCGCCAGCTGCGGCGACCCGGCCGGGAACTGCAGTCCCCGCGGACCTGGCCTCGGGTCGCCCGCGAGCTGGTCCAGTGTGCAGGCAACCGGCAGCGGCGGCAGCCAGATCTGGCTGACTTTCTTGGCCGCCGGTTTGATCTGGCCGACGAACATGTCCAGCACGGTCGGGCCGGTTGTGCGCTCGGTGGCGCCGTCATCGTCGTCGGCTGCCGGCGCAAGTGCTGCGAGGTCCTGCTGGTACGGCGTGAGCAGGTACGGCCGGACTACTGGGCCTGGTTTCTGCGGCTCGTGGTCGATCCGACCGGTGTACGGGCCGGAGACGTACGCCGCCTTGAAGCGCTGGTACACCGAGACGTCCACCTTGAGGTAGCCGAACCCCGGCAGCGGTGGCAGGTGGAAGGCGTCGGTGGTGTCCAGGACCGAGCGGCTCTCGTCCTCGGAGAACGTGCGCAAGCCCAACCGGTACGACAGGTAGGTCTCCAGCCCGCGCAGCTGACCGCTCTCGATCCGCTGGCTGGACAGCAGCAGATGGACGCCGATCGATCGTCCGATCCGGCCGATCGACAAGAACAGGTCGATGAAGTCGGGCCGTACGGTCAGCAGTTCGCCGAACTCGTCGATGATCACGAACAGGTGCGGTAACGGATCCAGTTCAGGCCGCTGCTGCCGGAGCAGCCGGTAATCGGTGATGTTCGCGATGTTCCCGGCATCCCGCAGTACCCGCTGGCGGCGCTGGACCTCACCGGCCAGGCTCGCGTACGCCCGTTCGGTCATCGTCGGGTCGTCGACCAGGTTGGTGATGATGCCGGCGACATGCGGTACGCCGTCGAACGGAGCGAAGGTCGCGCCGCCCTTGTAGTCGATCAGGACCATCGCCAGGTCCTCCGGACTGTGCGTCGCGAGCAGCCCGAGCACCAACGTACGCAGCAGCTCGGACTTGCCCGATCCGGTGGCGCCGACGCACAGACCGTGCGGGCCCATCCCGAGCTGGGCGGACTCCTTCAGGTCCAGCATCACCGGGGCACCGGCCTGGTCGAGACCGATCGGGACCCGCAGGAAGTTGCGCTCGCTCCGGGCGGACCACATCCTCGCCCGGTCGGGCCGGCCCGGGTCGTCGATGCCGAGCATGCCCATGACGTCGATGTCGGACGTGTACGCGTCCTCCTCGGCCGACTCCTTCGACAGCCGCAGCGGCGCCAGCCTCCGCGCGATCCCCTCGGCGACGGCAGCGGCAGTGCGGTCGGGCTGGCCGGTGGCGACCAGTGGCTGAGCGCCCCGGAGATCCTCGACGACCACCTCGTCGCCTTGGACCGAGATCCGGACCGCGACGTTGCTGGGTTCCTGGGTCCGGTCGGCGACCAGGTGCAGAACAGTCAGGCCGAGTGCCGCCGTGTCCTGGCTCTCGCCCGGTGCGCGGACCTCGGCACTGACCTGCCCGTAGGTGTCGTGGAGCACCAAGAGACGCTGGGTCAGCCGGCGGCTGTCGAGCTGGCCCATCGACCCGCGGCGGGCCTCACTCGCCCATTTCGTCCGCTCCGCCAGGTCGTTCGCGATCAGGCCGGCCAGCTCGACCGGTGACGGCGCGATCCTGCGGAACGGGTGCGGGCCGTCCTGGCGTTCCGGATCCAGCACGTGCGGCAACCAGCTCAGCCATTCCCAGTCCTGCATCGCCGCGGGCGGGAAACACGCCGCCAGTTCGACGTCCTCCGGCGCGTGGAACACCGCGGTCTGCAGCACCAGCGACCGGGCCACGTTCACCACGCCGTCACGATCGCCGACGATGCTGACGTTGCCGACCTGGTCCATCGGCACGGTGAGGGGCATCTCCGGCATCAGCGCAAAACGGCGTACGACGGCCTGCGCTTCCGCCATCATGAACGGATCGGGCGGATCCATGGTGGCACCGGGGGTCTGCGTCACGGTGGCCGGGCCGACCGGGATCCGGCCGGTGCCGCAGCGGACTTTGAGGAAATCCGAGTCGGTACGGCGGCGTTCCCACAACCGCGCCGGGTCGCGCGCGCAGTCGACCAGGGCGTCGCTCGGCGGGTCCAGGAGGCCGGCTTCCGAACGTACCGTCCGCTCGGTCCTGGCGAACTCGTCGCGCAGGCGCTCCAGGTAGTCGAGGTACCGCTCGCGCTGCTTACGCCTGTCCCGGCCGGCACGACCGCGCTGTGACATCGCCGAGCCGAGTACGCCCGCGAGCGTGGCCACGAGCATCGCCGCGCCCACCACCATGAACAAGGTGCTCCGCGTGACCGCCATCATGCCGACCGAGCCGAGTACGCCGGTGATCGGCAGCAGGGCCTGCATCGCCCCGCCACCGCCGCCGGCCTGGCCGAGCGTCGGCGGCGCCTCGATCACCTTCGGCGGCTGCTCGCCGAGATGCCGGGTGCTCCGCGCCGGGCGGTGCACGAGGGTAGACACGGGGATCTCCTTCCGGGAGATATGGCGCTCAGCGCGTTTGGGTTGGGCTCGCCGTGGGTCGTCTGGTTGACGGCGTTCCTGATGAGGTTGGTGACGGGCTCGGGGCCACCGTCTGGGTCGGCTGGTTCTGCTGCTGTTTCTCCTTGGCCAGCTCGCGATCGATGAACGACCAGCCGACGCACCCGGCGCAGATCACGGCGGCCAGCGCGACACTGGCGAACAACTTGCCGACGCCCTCGTCCAGGCTGTGCCGCGCCCGGTCGGCCCCGAACAGAGCGGCCTCACGGAGCCGCTGCCGCCGTACGCTGACCGACTCGATGACCTGGTTGTTGTACTCCCGAGGCACGGCCGGTCACCCCGTCCCGCCGGCCGCGGCCAGCGCCTCGTCGACGGACGTCCGGCTCGGGTGGAACTCGTGAACCGTGCCGTCCCCGACCAGGAACATCGTGTCGGTGAACCCAGGCATCTCGAACAGCCACCAGCCCTGGACCTCGCGACGGCGCCAGGTCGCCAGGTCGGCCGCCGTCACCGGATCCGGACGTGCCGGTGACTGCACGGTCAGCCAGGCAGCGAGCTTCGTCGCCGGCTCTGCGCCGGGATCCACGTGCTCCAAGCCGCGTTCGGCCGCATACGCCGTGAGTTGCTCGTCGTACGGCGTAGCACTGCCGAGCATCCAGCTGTCGCGGGTCGCCTTCACGACCACGATCGGACCGCCGCCGACGGGTGGCCTGCCCTGACCGGTGTCGAACCACTGCGCTGTCGACCAGGCGAAGACCCACGCCCAGCCGACATCCGCGACCTGCTCGTCATTCGTTGCCAACCGCAACGGTTCGCCCGGCGACTCCATGCTCTCCAGGAACGCGGCTGCGACTGCGCGCGCTTCACTCAGCTCCATGCGACTGTCCTTCGTTGCTTCCGTAGTTCGTCCGCAGGAACTCGAGCCCGGCGCCGAACCGTTCGAGCCGTGCCCAGGTGCGCTGTTGCGGGTCGACGAAGTACACGCGGTCGTGGCGATTGACGACCATGAACACGTGTCCCGACGTCGGGATCCCGAGAAACGAGCGATAACCACACACCAGGCCACGGGCCCCGTCACCGGCGTGATAGATCTCCTGGGCGATCTCCTCGAAATCACCGACCTCGCGGAAGGTCGCGTACGGCACACCGACCCGCTGCGCCATCCGCAGCCGCTGACTCCCCTCGAGCTCCCACGGCTCAACCATCACCGCCGAAGACGGCTGCCCCCGCAAGGTCAACTCCGCCGCGATCACCGAAGCCTCACAGTTCTGCCACTTCCTCCGGGCCGGCAACCCCGGCCGATCCGGATTGATCTCGACCAACTCCGGGAACAACCGCTCGAAGTCCACCCCACGCCCATTACCTCTATGCACCTGAGGCACCGCGCCACGCACCCCGGCCCCGGGCAACTTGTTGTGCACCTCCGGCATCGGGTTGGGCGCCTCGGGCAACTTGTTGTGCGCCGTCGGCTGCGGGTCGGGGAGCTGGTTGTACGTCGACGTACCGGTTGGCTCGAACTGCTCGACGCTGCCGTCCGGGTGCCGTAGTACGGCGCCGCCGGTGTGGTCGAACGTTGCGCGCCCACCGTCCCAGACGGTCCGACCGGTCCGCGGGTCGACAACCTCGTACCGCACCCTGAGCGCACCCGGCTCCGCGCCCGGCACAGACGGCATGAGCTCGGCCCGCACCTCGTGCCCGGACGCGATCCACCTGTCCCACTCGTCGCCCATCCGCTCCCAGGCAGCCGGGTTCACCCGCACCTCGCGCGGCACCAGTCGATCCACCGCAGACCAAGGCACATGCCGGCCCCACGGATCGGCGCCCACCGCCTCCCGCGCAGTCACCGACAACCTCGGCGCCCCACCCTCCGGTACGCGAGCCCGAAACTCGTTCCGCCCCAACCGCCCAACAGCCCCAGCCTCCCCAGGCCCCTCAGATCCAACGACCGAACCCGAAGCCACAACATCCCCACCAGAACCAACCCGCTGGCGCGAGGACCCACCATCACCACCCACCGAACCAACCGGCAGCCGCGACGGCTCGCCTCCGCCACCACCGGATCCAACCGACCGGCGCAAAGACTCACCATCACCACCCACCGAACCAACCGGCAGCCGTGACGGATCCCCACCACCGGATCCAACCGACCGGCGCAAAGACTCACCATCACCACCCACCAAACCAACCGGCCGCCGTGACGGCTCCCCACCACCGGATCCAACCGGCTGGTGCGGCGAGCTGCCGTCGCCACTCGCCGAGCCAACCGCCGGGCGCGGTGTCTCGTGCTCGCCTGGCCCGGAGTTGGCCTGTGGGTGCTGGGGTTCGCCGGCTTGCTGTGTGTTTCCTGGTGTCGTCGGGCGTTCCGGCCGCGGGTAGCGATAGTCGATCAACTGCGAGTCGTCGGGCAGCGGCCCGAGTTCGCTCCACCGACCATCGGCGCCGGGCGTCAACCACCGCTCACCCGGTCGCCGCATCGCCACCTCGATCGACCGAAGCGCCCGGGTCCGCGGCGGCCACGGACCGGTCACCGGCGCGTGCTCGTCGTACAGCCGTTGATTCCTGTCCCACCACCGAACCCGCCCGCCTCGGTCGACGAACGCACCGAAGGCGTGCCCGCTGCCCTCATGCCAATCGACGCCGATATAGACCACGGTCCCCGGCGGACTCCCGCGCAACGACCGCTCCAACTGCTGGTAGGCGTCGGCGGTGAACTGCTCCGGCGTACCGAGCCGCGGGTCATGCAATCGATGCGCCGGTCGGCCGCCGAACCACTCCCACATCTCCGACCGCGGCTCTCCCGTACCGAATGCGTTGCCGACGGCAAGTCGCGGCTCGCCACCGTTCATCATGTCGGCGAACACCCGGAACGCTTCGGCACAAGCCGTCCGCGTAGCGAGCGCGTCGGACGACCCGTCGTCGAGGATGCTCGACCACTCGTCGACCCGCGCCAGCCGATCGCCGGCCGAAGCCGCCCGGAGCCGGTCCAGCTTCCGGCCGTCCGGATCCGGGTTCTCCCACAACACGGGCCGAACGTCCGACCGCGGCTCCCCCGGATTCCCGGTGCGCTGCCGATCCGACCGCAACGACTCAATCAACTTCTCATCACCCGGCCGCCACTTGGCAGCCCGACCGACATCCGGCTCCCCACCACGCCGCGCCGGATCCCCACCACGCCGCGCCGGATCCCCACCACGCCGCGCCGAGTCCCCACCACGCCGCGCCGGATCCCCACCGCGCTGCGCCGGATCCCCACGGCGCTGCGCCGACTCCCCACCACGTTGGGCCGAGTCCCCACCATGGCGACCCGCTTCCGCACCACGTTGACTCGCTTCTTCGCCACGCTCCCCGCGCCGTCCTACCCCTCCCGGCGCCTCAGAACGCCCCTGCGTACGTCGCCCCTTGCCCCCGTCCTCCCCAAGGAGCCGACGCGCAATCTCCCCCAGCCCTTCGTCATCCGCGCCACGCCGATCCTGCTCACCATGCCCCGGCTCGTCCGCACGCCCCGGCCCGTCCGCACCCCCGGGCTCGTCCGCACGCCCGGGCCCGTTCGCACCTCCAGGCCCGTCCGCATTCCCGGGCTCTCCCGCACGCCCCGGCTCTCCCGCACGCGCCCGCTCTTGCCCCGCACGCCGCGGCTCGTCCCCCCGCCCCGACCGCTGCGCATGCTCCGGCTGCACCACGTGCTTGGGCTGCTCGGCATGACGACCCGGATCCTCCGACCTCTCAGACCCGTCCTTCGCAGGACGGGCACTCGAGTCGTCGTCCTCCGACAGCCTCCGCCCGATCTCGGCAAAACCACCGTCGTCGTCGCCGTGCCCCGATCCGTCGCCACGACGCGGCGCGACATGATCCGGATCCGCACCAGGCCACTGGTGCCCCTCCGACTGCCCCGGCCGATCAGCACGATGCAGTCCATCGGTGTGAGTCGGCTTGCCGACGTGAGACGGCTCGCCGACGTGAGACGGCTCGCTCGCGTGAGACGGCTGGGGGTGTTGGACCGTGCCGTCTTCTCGTACGACGTGTACTGGGGGGCGGTCTCCTTCGGGTAGGTGGTGGGTGATTTCTGTGGCCGAGCGGGACGGCAGGCCTCCGGTCGGCGTACGGCCGTGTTCCGTCCCGAGTGCCCGGCCCAACGCCGTACCCGGGTCCCCCGTGACCCGTCCGCGGATGTCGCGTCCGCTGCGGGACGCGTGCCGGACCAGCTCGCGTACGCCGGCTTCCACCGAACCGTGCGACGGCGTGCCGCCGAGCCGCAGCTCCTCGATCTCGACGTGCGTTGGCGTGTCTCGGATCGCCAGCACCGACGCCGGGCGGCCGTGCCGGTCGTACGAGACGAAGGTCCGGCCCCCCGCCGGCACGTTGACGCCGTTGCCGTCGCCGAGATCGACGTGCGCGTCGGCGTCGGTGTCGTTCTCGACGACCTCGACGCGGCCGCCCTCACGGCGGAACTCGTCGGCAGCGCGCGACAGTCTGTTCGCGGTCGCACCCGGGTCGATGCCGTACGGCGAACCTTCCGTACGGCGTGCGTGCAGTTCCGCGAAATCCCGGCGTACCAGATCCAACGTCTGAGGGTCGAACATCGACTCCGCCCGCCGCGCGATCTGCTGCACGTCGGACGGCGACCATTCGGACAGGCCGCTGCCGGGCATCCGGTCCGTACGACGGCCGATCTTGTGGTGGAAGTCGTGCGCATCGGCGAGCGGCATCTCCGACGTGACCGCGAGACCGCCGTTGTCCGCGGCGTACCGCGCGACGAAGTGCTCGACCGCGGTCGCCGCGCCCTTCAAGCCGGTGTGCGCGCTGCCGAGTTTGCTGAGCTGGACCTCACCATGGCGTACGTCGAGGGAGATCGCGGACACGATCCGGTCGCCGACGCTCGCGACCACGGCGTGCGGATGCGATCCGTCGAGGGCTTCGGACAGGTACTCGCGGCCCTTGCGCTGACGCTCCGGCAGGTCGCCGGTGTCCAGCCCGCGGCGGGCTTGCTCAGCGAACCTCTTGTACCGCTCGCTGCCGCGATCGAGCAGCTCGACCCTTGCACCCGGGTGCTCGTAGAACCTCTGCACCCGCTCACCGATGAACCGCAACGCCTTCTCGGGCACGCCGTTCCCGACATTGCGATCCACGCTCCGGTCGGGGTCGGGACTGCGATCCGCGCTCGCGTCGGGGTCGGGACTGCGATCCGCGCTCGCGTCGGGGTCGGGACTGCGATCCGCGCTCGCGTCGGGGTCGGGATTGCGATCCGCGGTCCGGTCGGCGTCGTGGTCCGCGCTTCGGTCGCGGTGGTGTGGGTCGTCGACCGG
This sequence comes from Kribbella sp. VKM Ac-2566, assembly GCF_004366005.1. NCBI lineage: Bacteria > Bacillati > Actinomycetota > Actinomycetes > Propionibacteriales > Kribbellaceae > Kribbella > Kribbella sp. VKM Ac-2566. Next base: position 889,226 of record NZ_SODT01000010.1, read on the forward strand.
CGAACCACCCTGGCTCGAGCGGGCCACACGACCCGTGTCGACGCCGGCCGTCGCGGCAACCGGCGCGAACGGCGCAGGCTCGGGATACATAGTCTTGCCCGGCTCCGACGTGTGATCCGGCCGATCCGTTTGGTCCGGTCGATCCGGGCGATCCGTGTGATCCGGGTGCTCCGGCCGAGTTGGGCGATCAGTGTGATCCGGGTGCTCCGGCCGGTTGGGGCGGTCCGGGTGGGTCGGGCGATCCGTGTGATCCGGCCGGTTGGGGCGGTCCGGGTGGGTCGGACGGTCCGTGTGCTCCGGACGGTCTGGACGGGTCGGACGATCTGTGTGGTCCGGGTGGTTGGGGTGGTCCGGGCGTGTGTGTTCGCGGGGTGTGGTGGGGGTTTCGGGGCGGCGTTTGGTTCGGTTGGGTTTGCCGTCGTCGTTCGGGTGAGTCTGGTCCGGGCCGTCGTCGGGGCGGGTGTGGGTGGACGGCACGTCGCCGCCGTGCCGGGAACCCACCGACGCGGGCGGGTCGACTCTGCCTGCCGGAATCGGAGTCGGGTTGCCGATCGGGGGCGGCGTACCCTCGCGACCGGGCTGCTCCGGCCTGCCGGACTGCCCGGGTTCGCTGGGCCGGCGCGGCTCGTTCGGTCGGCCTTGCGGCTCGTGGCGGCCGTCGGGGCGCTCCCTCGGGTCGACCGTGGTCGGCTTCCCCTCGATCTCTTCGCGCCCGCGCCGGTCCCCCGGCTCGCCCCGACCCGGGTCGCCGGTGTGGCGCGAATCGACAGTCTGGCGTGGGTCAACCGTCTGCCGGGGATCAACTGGATTGCGAGGATCGACAGGATGACGCGGGTCGACAGGGTGACGTGGATCGACGGTCTGCCGCGGGTCCACCAACTGGCGCGGGTCAACCGTCTGGCGCGGATCGACCGGATGATGTGGGTCGACCGTCTCACGCGGGTCAACCGGATGACGTGGGTCAACTGTCCCACGTGGATCGACCGTTCCAGGGGGATTGACGGGCTGGTGGGGGTCGATGGGGTGGCGGGGGTTGGTTGGGTTGTGGGGGATGTGGTGGGGGTCGGTGATGTGGACCTGGGGTAGTTCGGGGGTCAGGGTCTTGGTGAGAGGTACGCCGCGTTCGATGCGTACTGTTTCGCCCACGATCGGGATGTGAGAGATGCCCTTCAGCACATCGCCGAGGACCGGGAGTTTGGTGGCGCCGCGGATCGCCGAGGCGCGGATGTTCGCCTTGAAGTCCAGGTACGTGCCGGCGTGATCGACGATCTTGCCGATCGCCGGCACCTTGCTCGCGAGCCCCGCGAACCGGCCCACCTTCGTCGCGAGCGTCGCGAGCTTGCCCACCCCAGGGACGAAGCCCAGTACGCCGGCCACCGCACGCGCCTGGTTACCGGAGTTCCAGTCCTCGCGGATGTCGTCGATCTGCGAGGCGAACCTGGAGTCCATCTCCTTGCCGAAGTTCTCCGGCGTGACCAGGTCGATCGCGTCGCCGACGCCGGGAATGGCGTGCAGCAAGGACACGAAGTCCATCGCGGCCTCGCCCCAGGCGTCGAACGTCTGGTACATGTCGGCCGGCGGGTGCCCGAACATCGAGTCGACGTGGAACCACTCCCGGGCCGCCCATTGCACGCCGAACATCACCGTCAGCGCGTCCACGGCGTCGACGGCGAAATCGCCGACGTCCATGATCCACGGCTTGTCCCAGTCCTCGTACCCGCCCCACGGCGGGTAGACCGGATCCTCGTTGTGGACCAGCACCTTCGGGCCGGTCCGCATCGGCATCCCCGGCTGCCAGTTCCGGTCGAGCGTCTCCGGGTTCCAGCCCGCTCCGCCGTACAACGCCTCGATCTTGTTGGCGCACTTGACCTGACAGTCGAGGATCGCCAGGACGAGGTTGCCCATCTCCTCGCCCAACCGGTTGTTGTCGGCAATGATGTTCTCGTAGTCGTTCCAGTCCTCGCCCTCGGACGTGACCTCGCGGTCGATGACCTCGAGGAACGTGTACGCCTCCCGCTTGGTGCGCTCGAGCCGCTCGTGCAGCGGCCGGACCTCCCGCACGTACGCCTGGATCGCGTCACCGGCGTCCTTGATCGCGTTCCCGACCCGGGCGCATTCGTTGTACGCCGGGTTGATGGTGCACATCAGCTGGTACGCCTCCGGAGCGACGTACACGCCCTGCAACTGCCAGAAGTTCCGGCTGACGGCCGCGCCGGTGTCGGTGATGAACTGCCCGACGTCCGACAGATTCCTGCCGTTGGACTCGACGTAGTCGAGGTTGCCGGGGATCAGGTCCGGTACACCGTCGGGATTGACCAGTGGCATCAGGCAGCTCCGCCCGGGGTCTTGCCGGAGTCCACCGTCGATGTGGCCCCGGTACCGGTGTACGGCTCGGTCGGGCCCAACTCCTCCCCACCAAGACCGCCGGACTTCTCGAACTTGCCCGCACCGGTGGAGGGAGCCTCAGGCTCCGGGCGCTCCGCCTCCCGCGACTTCATCTGCTCCTCCGACTTGCGCTGCGCTACCTCGGACTCCCGGTCGAACACACCGTTCGCGGCCCGCTGCGCGTTCAGCGCCATCTCCTGATGCCCGTCCAGGTAGGCGATCGTGGCGTCCTTGGCCCCGGTCATCGACGCGATGATCTGCGCCGCGATCGCGTTGAACGATCCGTTGTAGGCGATCGCGAACCCGTTCAGCGCGTCGGCGATCAGGCCGCCGGCGTTACCGGCCACACCCCCCAGGTACGAGCCGTAGTTCCCGGCGTACGTCTCGAGCTTCAGAGCCTCGTCGTACGTCGCCTGCAGCACCCGGCTGACCCCTTCCGGGTCGATGTCCCAGTCCGTCATGGCCCTCGGTCAGTGCGGGATCTGGTTGACGGCAGCGCTGGCCTTCTTCAGCGCGGCCTCCGCCGTACGGTCGTTGGCCTGCAACGTGTCGGTCAGCAGCTTGATGATCGCCCGGACGTCCTCGGCGGCCTTGCTGAACTCCGACTCGATACCGCGGTACTCCTCGGTCACGTTCGTCATCGACGCGTCGGACAGCAACGCCTGCACCGATCGCTCGTGCTGGCCGATCAGCGAGTTGATCTGCCCCGACAGCTGCTTGATCCGGATCTGTACCTCTTCGGAGGCGCCGATGTCGTAACTGTTGCGCTCGTTCATGTCCCCAAGCTCTCCTCGTCGCGATCAGCGTCAGCGGCCGCGGAACCGGCGGGCGGCGGCCGACTGTCCCTCGGCGCTGCCCATGTTCTGCTTGGCCGTGGTCACCTGCTCGTTCTGCGCGGTGTTCATCGCGGTCCCGACGCCGTGCTGGCCGACGGCCAGGTGCGCCATCCCCGCGTTCAGGCTCGCGGCGACGCTGTCGACGTTCTGCTTGAAGGCGTCGAACTGCTTCTTGCCCTCACCGCCGAACTTCCCCTCCAGCGGGGCGGCGGCTTCCACGAGCTGCTTGACCAGTCCGCCCAGGTCCTGCGCCCGCCCGGCGGTGCCCTTGGCCGCCTGGTCGAAAGCGCCCTGACTCATGTCCCATCGCTGACCAGCCATCTTGTCGGTTCCTCCTGAGCCCGTTCGGCGTTCACAGTCGCCCCAGGGTTCCCGACCCCGCTTTCAAATCGCTTTCATCGGGCGCCAGGTGATCACGGCAGGTCGGAGAGCTGGTCACCTAGGGGCGTGCGTTCGTAGACGACGGTTCGGCCACTGCGGCGTGCCCGGACCAGGCCCTGTGCGGCCATTGCGCGGAGTGCCTGGTTCGCAGCCGATGGGGATACGCCGAACCTGTCCGCCAGTGCGGTCGTCGACTGGCCGGCGCCGATGGCCCGGAGATAGCGAAGGCGGTGCGGGCTGAGCAAGCCCGCACCGCCCGGCGGGACGGTCGCGTCGGACCACATCGCCCGCTGGTCGGTGGCGCGGTAGATCACCATCGGGTCCGAGTCGGTCAGCGGCGTGGAGCTGCTCAGCGTGAACAGTGACGGTACGACGAACAACGGCCGCCCGCGCGTGTGGAGGGTGAGGTCGTCGTGACCGTTCAGGATCTGGGCTGTGATGGACGTCGGGTCGGCGTGAACGCCCGGCCCGCAACGGTTCAGGGTGGCGATCACCCCGTCGGCCGCCAGCGATCTGGCGCGGACCGCGACATCGGCGTCGAGGACCGCGCGCATCCGCGGCCAATGCGGCCGAAACGCCAGCCGCCAGTACGCCGCCAGCGCATCCGCCAGCCGCTCGCCGAAGGATCGCCCGCTCGATCCCAGTCGACGGGGTACGCCGCCGACCGCGAACTCGATGTCCGCGCCGAGCGTGCGCAGGTCCTGGTCCCGCAGGTAGGCGAGCTGGGCGCCGATGGTCAGCGGTACGCCTACCCGCGGATTGAACAGGTCGGGGGTGTCGAAGTTCGGGCCGATCAGCCCGCTCAGCACATCGAGCGGAAGTTGGTCGCGGACCCGGCACGCGGCGGCGTACCAGGGAGCCTGGAGCGGGTAGCTGGTGGGCGACCGCAGCGCGCGCAGCGAGTTGCCGAGCTCAGTGAGTGGCGAGACCGCGAAGCGCACCAGTCCGTAGTCGCCAGGCTCCAGCTGATAGCGCGCCACGGCCGATTGTAAGCACGGGTCAGCTGGTGCGGTTGTAGATCGCGGTGCCCGGGCAGGCAGTGACACCGAGGCGAGTCGCGCAGCCGGTGTACTGGCTCGAGCCGTTCCACCAGGTCCAGCCGCCGATGGTACGGCCGTGCAACCAGGTGTACGTGCCGTTGTAGTTGGCGTCGTACGTCCGCAGACTCCAGTGCACATGGTCGCCCGTCGCGGAGCCACCGGCGCAGACGTCTCGGCCGATGTTGCCCAGCAGCGCGCTCGTCCCGACCGGGGTCGCGTTGTAGTAGGTGGCGTTGTACATGTGGTAGTAGTCCGTCGAGAAGCCGTTCGGGTGGATCACTCGCGTCCAGCCACCACCGGCACCGCACATCGATGTGGCCGTGCCGTCGCGGGAGGAGCGAACCCGCCCGCTGGCGTTGCCGCCGGCAAGGTCCAAGCTGCTCCAGTAGCCGTTCACGCCGTCGCTGGCGTGGGGGCCACCCGTCACGGTCATGTAGTAGTCCGGCATCCACGGCAGCAACAACCCACCGGTGTTCGCGGTGGTAGCCGTGGTAGACATCGTCGTCGCGGTCTCGTGTTTCGCGTACGCCGTCATGGTCCGACGCTCTGCGGCGCCGACGAGCGGGGACTTCGCGACATGGTCAGCGAACTCGCTGTCACCCTCGACTCCGCTGACCCAGTGACCGTCGAGGTAGCGAGCGATGTACAGCCAGCCCTCCGGATGAGCGCCCTCGGTGGCGGGAGCCTCGACGTACGCGACACCCCGCGCCCAGCCAGGCGCGGCCGACCTGACATCGACGACGACCTTCCGGCCCTGGGCGGCAAGCTTGCCGAGGGCAACGGACGGGGCGAGACCGCGGCCGTCCTGGGAGCGGCCCAGCGCGTCGGCGGCGACCGCGTCGACCAGAGTCCGGCCGGAGGTACCGAGCACGCTCGCAACCTCAGCAGGCAGCCTCACCTCGGCCAGTGCCGGACTCGGGTTCGCATCGGCGGAGCGGGGTGCCGCTGACGCCGTGGGCGCAACAGCGAAGACGGTTGCCGCGGCCAACGCAGCGGCGGATGTTCTCACGGACAGTTTCGAGGGCATGGGCGGAACCCTTCTGTTCGAACTGACGAATGCCGCGAGTGTGACAGAGCCCCCCGCCCGCCAGGAGAACATGAAGCCAAAGCCTTAATCAGCGGGTTGGCCAGATCTGGTCGTCAGTCGAGGAGGGTTTTGACGATGGTGGTCATTCGGTCGACCGGGATGGCGAAGCCGATGCCTATGTTGCCGGAGCGGGTGGTGCCCAGGGTGGCTATTGCGGTGTTGACGCCGACTACCTGGCCGGCGGCGTTGACGAGTGGGCCGCCGGAGTTGCCGGGGTTGATGGCGGCGTCGGTCTGAATGGCGGACTGGCGGGTGCTGTTGTCGCCGAAGCGGGCCTGGCGGTTGACGGCGCTGACGATGCCGGCGGTCACCGTTCCTTCCAGGCCGAGTGGGGATCCGACGGCCAGCACCTGGTCGCCGACCCGGAGTTGCGCGGACCGGCCGAGCGTGAGCGCGCGCAGTCCCGCGGCGTCGGTGGTCGAGACCTGGAGTACGGCGAGGTCGTTGTCCTCGTCGGCGCCGACGACGCGGGCGTCGACCGTACGGCCGTTCAACAGGACCAATGAGACATCACTCGCTCCTTCCACGACATGAGCGTTGGTCACCACGTGGCCTTGCTGGTCGATCGCGAAGCCGGAGCCGGTTGCGCGGCCCGCGCGTACTGAGACGACTCCTGGCAGGACGCTCGCGGCGGCTGCGGTGATGGATCCCTGGGCGGCTGCTGCCGGTGGAGCTGCCTGCTGGAGGTCCACAACCGGGTCTCGGGCACCTGTGACGGCACCTGCTACTCCCCCGGCGGCGATGGAGAGTGCGAGCGTGCCGACGACGAACGCGGCACGTCGGCGAACCGGAGTGCGTGTGACCGTCACCCCGGCCTGAGGTTGCCGGGTGAAGCTGGTAAGTGGGCCGGGGGTGGTGGGTGGTGGGCCGGGGATGTAGTCGGGGCCGCGGAAGGGGTGGCCGAGGTGGGGAGGCATGTCAGCTCCTGATCACGGGAGGCGGGAGAACCAGAGCAGCGAGGCCAAAGCGGCCAGGAGCGCCGCGGCGAGGGCGACGCCCGCGACCAGGTTGGTGATCTCGCGGGGTTCGGTGGTCCAGCCGATGGAGGACTGCAGGTCGGAGTACACGTCGCGCAACTGCTCGTCGTTCTCGGCCTCGTAGAACGACCCGCTGGTCGCGTCCGCGAGACCCTTCAACGCCTCGGTGTCAGCAGGAACCGCGACGTCACGCCCTTCCAGGTTCACAGTCCCCTCAGGCGTCCCGTACGCGATCGTCGACACCGGTACGCCGGCCTGCGCGGCAGCCGCAGCCGCCTCGTCGACCGGGCTGCCCGCGGTGTTGCCGCCGTCGGACAGCAGCACGATCCGGCTCGGCGGCGGATCGTCCGGGTCGATCGATCGCACCGCCTGCAGGCTGGTGAGTACGGCGTCCCCGATCGCGGTCGAGTCGCGCAACTGCAGACTGTTGATCGCGTCCACCGTCGCCTGATGATTCGTACTGGGCGCCGACACCACGGTCGCCGTCCGCGCGAACGACACCAGCCCGACGTTGAACTTCTCCGGCAGCTCCCGCACGAACTCGACCGCTGCCTGCTTGGCGGTCTCGAACCGGTTCGGTGCGACATCGGTCGCCGCCATCGAGTTCGAGATGTCCATCGCCACCAGCACGGTGGCGCGCTCGCGCGGGACCCGGATGTCCGCGACCGGCCGAGCGATCGCGATCGTCAGCACAGTCAGTGCGGCGAGGAAGGCCGCGGCCGGCGCGTGCCGGCGCCAGCCGGGCCGTACCGGGGCGACCTTCTCCAGCATCGGAAGGGTCGCGAAGCGGACGGCGTACTTCGTCCTGCGTCGCTGGGCGATCAGGTACGCCGCCACGAGCGCGGCGACCAGCACCAGGAGCCACAGCCACAGCGGTTGCTCGAATCTCATCTGGTCCTCACAGCATTCGGGTTGCGCCGTACGCCGGCCCGGCGCCGAGCGGTGGTGAAGGCGGCGACGTCGCGGACCCAGTCGGTGTCGGTGCGCAGTACGAGATGTGCCGCACCGGCGGCGCGGATGGCCTGGGCGGTCTGTTCACGGTGCGCGGCCATCGCGTCGGCGTACCGGCGACGGAGTTTGCGGCTCGCGGTCTGGATCTCCCGGCGGCGGCCGGTCTCCGGGTCCACCAGCGTGAGCAGCCCGACCTCGGGAAGCTCGAGCTCGCGCGGGTCGAGAACCTCGACGGCGATCACCTCATGGCGTGCGGCCAATCGGCGCATTGGATCTGCCCAGCCGTCCTCGTGGAAGTCCGAGACGATCACGCGCAAGCCGGGGCGTGTGTGTTCGCGGTCGAGTCGACTGATCGCCTTGCCGAGATCAGTGCTCGGAAACGCGCCAGGTGTTGCTCGGGGCAACGACAACAGAGTGCGGAGCGTACGGCGAAGCTGGACGGCGCCACCGGCCGCCGGAAGGCGGCGCAGGTCGTTGCCCAGGGCAATCCGTACGCCGAGCCGGTTGCCGGGGCGGTCGGACAGCAGACCGACCGCTCCGACGACAGCGATCGCCACGTCACGCTTCTCGCTCAGCGCGGTCCCGAAGTCCATGCTCGCCGAAGCGTCCAGCAACGCCCACGTTTCCAGTTCCCGCTCCGCGAGGGGTGCTCGCACATGCGGTTCCAGGGAGCGAGCGGTCACGTTCCAGTCCATCCGCCGTACGTCGTCCTGGCCTGCCTGGTACGGACGCGCTTCGTTGGGTTCGCTGCCGGGACCGCTCCGCAGACCGGTGATCTCGCCGTGCAGGAAGCCTTCCAGCTTGCGCTTCACCGTCAGCTCGAGTGCGTGCAACGCCCGCTCCCGCCCGGCCAGCAGGTCGGTCATGCCGCGGACCCTTGAGCATCGTCGGCCGGCACCACGTGCGGCTGTTCGATGGTGTGCAGGATCCGTGCGACGACCGACCGCGGATCGACCCCGTCCGCCAGCGCGTCGAACGTGAGCACCAACCGGTGCGATATCACGTCGAGCGCAACGTCGTACACGTCGGCCGGCAACACATAATCCCGACCCCGCAGCAACGCCAACGCCCGGCCGGCCGCGACCAGTCCCAGCGTGGCACGAGGACTCGCGCCGAACTCCAGTACGCCGGCCAGGTCCTGGATCCCGTACTGCGACGGCACCCGGGTCGCGTGCACCAGGCGTACGACGTACTCCGCGACCGCGTTGTGGACGAACACGTCGTCCGTTGCCTCCTGCAACTGTGCGACCTGCTCCGGAGTGAGTACGGCGTTCGCGTGCGGCCGATGTGCGCTCATCCGCTGGAGAATCGTCAGCTCCTCCAACGGCGTCGGGTAGTCGACCGTGATCTTCAGCAGGAACCGGTCCCGCTGCGCCTCGGGCAACGCGTACACACCGTCGGACTCGATCGGGTTCTGGGTCGCGAGCACCAGAAAGGGTTCCGGCAGCGGGTACGACGTACCGCCGATGCTGACCTGGTGTTCGGCCATCGCCTCGAGCAACGCGGACTGCACCTTGGCCGGTGCACGGTTGATCTCGTCCGCGAGCACCAGATTGGCGAACACGGGACCGAGCTCGGTGTCGAATCCTTCCGTGGACGGCCGCCAGATCCGCGTGCCCATGATGTCGCCGGGCACCAGGTCCGGGGTGAACTGCAGCCGCGAGAACTGCCCGCCGATCACCTCCGCCAGCGTGCGGACCGCGAGCGTCTTGGCGACTCCCGGTACGCCTTCCAGCAGGCAGTGGCCGCGGGCCAGCAACCCGACGAGCATCCGCTCGACCAAGTGGTCCTGCCCGACGACGACCCGCTTCACCTCGAACAAGGCATGTTCGAGAGTCGCGGCATTCATGCGTTTCCAGCCGGTTTCTGCTCGGATGGCTGCTCGGATGGCTGCTCGGATGGCTGTGCGGTGCCCCCGCCGTTCTTCTCCGGGCAGTCGCGCGAAGGCGACGGCGACGGCGTGGTCGCGCCGTCTTCGACTGTCACGTAACCCTGCTCCGGGACGGCGGGGTCGTTTCCGGCGGCGTACGCGATCCCGCCGGCACCGAGCGCCGCGACCGCCACCGCGCTGCCGAGGACCAGTCGTTTCATGGGGAGTTTCATCACGATCTCCTTCGACTCGATTGGCCACAGCTCATCAAGAAGCCACGAAAACGACCGGAAAGCCGACCGAAAGCCCGGCGAAAGCGCACACCGTCCGCGCGAGGGTCCCCGGCTACCTTGGTTGCGTGCGACTACTAGTGGTGGAGGACGAGGAAGGCCTGGTCAGCGCGCTGCGCTCGGGACTCGGCCGGGCCGGGTACGCCGTCGACGCGGCCACCACCGGCGCCGAGGCGATCGAGAAGCTCGCGACCACGCCGTACGACCTGGCGATCCTGGACATCACGCTGCCCGACACCAGCGGTCTGGACCTGTGCCGCGCGGTCCGCCGCGGCGAGATCGAGGTGGCCTCCGGACGGGAGCTGCGGGTGCTGATGCTGACCGCGCGCGCCTCGCTGGCGGACCGGGTCCGCGGGCTCGACGAAGGCGCCGACGACTACCTGACCAAGCCGTTCGCCCTCGTCGAGCTGCTCGCCCGGATCCGCGCCCTCCTCCGCCGCGACATCACCAACGGCACGACCCAGCTGCACGTCGGCGATCTCGTCCTGGACTCGTCCCGCCACCTCGCGACCCGGGCCGGACAGGAGCTTCCGCTGACGCTCAAGGAGTTCGGCATCCTGCGGTACCTGATGTCGCGCCCCGGGCATGTCATCTCGGCCGAGGAGCTGCTCGAGCACGTGTGGGACGAGAACGCGGACCCGTTCACCCAGACCGTCCGCGTGACCGTCGGCACCCTGCGCCGCAAGCTCGCGCGCGAGGGCGAGGAACCGATTCTCGAAACCGTGATCGGCCGCGGCTACCGCCTCAGGGGTGACACATGAAGCTTCCGCTCTGGGCGCAGACGATCCGCTTCCGCCTGACGCTCACCTATTCCGCCGTACTGATCGCGTTGTCCGCGCTCCTGCTCGGCGGCGTGTACGTCGCCCTCTCGCAGATCCTCGAGCCGAAGCCGCTGAACTCGATCGAGGTCAAGAAGTACTACAAGGACGCGCAGGGCGAGTTCCACCTCAAGCCTGGGCAGGTGATCCAGGCTGCCGAGCTCTCGAGTGTGCAGGCCGCGGTGAACTACCAGACGCTCCAAACGTTGCGGAACTACTCCGCGGCCGGCATGGGCGCGCTGTTCCTGGTCAGTCTCGGCACCGGCTGGTGGCTGTCGGGTCGCGCGCTGCGTCCGGTACGGCGGATCACGGCGACCGCGCAGGAGATCTCCGCGACCGATCTGTCCCGCCGGATCGCCCTCGAAGGACCGCGCGACGAACTGCGCAACCTGGCCGACACCGTCGACGGCATGCTCGGCCGGCTCGAGACGGCGTTCCTGACCCAGCGCCAGCTCGTCGACGACGCCTCCCACGAGCTCCGGAACCCGCTTGCCGTGATCCAGGCGAACGTCGACGCCGTCCTCGCGCACGACGACACCCCACCGGACGACCGCGCCCAGGCGACCGCGATCGTCGGCCGCGCGATCCAGCGGATGACCCGGCTCGTCGAGGATCTTCTCGCCTCCGCCCGCCGGTCGTCACCGGCCTTCGTCGACGCCGACGTGGACCTCGCGACGATCGCGGGCGAGGCGGCCGAGGAGTACGAACTGCTGGCGGCCGATCGCGAGTTGCACGTCGTACGACGCCTCTCGCCGGGCCCCATCGCCGCCGGAGACGCGTCGGCGCTGCGGCGCGCGGTCGACAACCTGCTCTCGAACGCGGTCCGCCTCGCCCGCGGCGGCAGCGAACTCGTCCTCGCGGTCGGCAGCCGCAACGGCTGGGCCTGGATCGCGGTCCGCGACGAGGGCCCCGGCATCGCGCCCGACGACGCCGACCGCGTCTTCGACCGCTTCTACCGCGCCGGCCAGCAACAACCGCCGGCCACCGTCGCATCCACAGGCCAGCGCCGAGCCGGCCTGGGTCTCGCCATCGTCCGCCAGATCGCCGAATCCCACGGCGGCACCGTCACCCTCCACTCCGAACTGGGCATCGGCACCACCTTCGTCATCTGGCTGCCCGAACGCTCCCTCACCAGCACGACCCGCCGCTCCCCCACCCCACCCGACGAAGACCCCCTGGGCCCCCGCCGCTAAGCCTGCCCGCACTGCCGAGAACGGTCAGTAGCCGCCGCCACCACCTCCGCTGCCGCCGCCGTACAGGATCGCCAGTACGACAAGCGCGATCACGACCAGCGTGAGCACCACGATCCACGCGACTCTCTTCCGCGCCTGAGCCGTCACCATGTGACACCTCCCACAGAGCAGTACCACCCGGTGCCCCCACCGCCCGTCCTCCAACCCCTCGACGCATGCGACAAGGCCCACTGGGCACCAGAACGTGGTGGCAGACCGTAAAGGGCTGGAGCCTCCTCCAGGGTGGGTGTCGCCGATGCTGGCGACGTTGACCGGGGAACGGTTCTCGGATCCGGGGTGGATCTACGAGCGAAAACTCGACGGCGTGCGGTGCCTTGTCCATCGGACCGGCGACCGGGTGTCGCTGTACTCGCGGAACCGCCACGAGCTGAACAACAGCTATCCGGAACTGGTCGACGCCCTCACCGCGCAGCAGGGCGACTTCGTCCTGGACGGCGAGATCGTCGCGTTCGCGGGCCACGCCACGAGTTTCGCCCGGTTGCAGCAACGGATGCAGGTGAACGATCCCGAGGCCGCGCGCCGCAGCAACGTCGCCGTCTACCTGTACCTGTTCGACGTCCTGCGACAGGACGGCCAGGACCTGACCGGCGTCGAACTCCGCGAGCGCAAGGCCATACTCCGCAAGCTCCTCACGTACGCCGATCCGCTCCGCTACACCGCGCACCGCAATCGCGACGGCGTCGCCTACTGGGAACACGCGTGCCGCCAGGGCTGGGAAGGCGTGATCGCCAAGCGGGCGGACTCGCCGTACGCCAACGGCCGTTCGAAGGACTGGCTGAAGTTCAAATGCGTCACCGCGCAGGAGTTCGTGATCGGCGGCTTCACCGACCCGCAGGGCAGCCGATCCGGCTTCGGCGCCCTGCTCGTCGGGTACTACGAGAGCGGCGAACTCCGGTACGCCGGGAAGGTCGGCACCGGCTACGACCAGCACACCCTCGACGAGCTCGGCCGCGAACTCGCCGCCCTGGAACAGGACGAACCGGCGTTTGCCAAGGGCAACCTCCCGCGGTCCCGGGTGCACTGGGTGAAGCCCCGTCTGGTCGGCCAGATCGCGTTCTCCGAATGGACCCGCGACGGCCGGCTCCGGCACCCGAGGTTCCAGGGACTCCGCGACGACAAGTCCGCACACGAAGTGATCCGGGAGCGTGCCCGATGAAGATCGGTCGGCGAACAGTCAACCTGAGCAACACCGACAAGGTCCTCTTCCCCGACGACGGTCTGACCAAGGGCGACCTCGTCGAGTACTACGAGACCGTCGGGCCGCACATGACGCCGTACCTGCGAGGCCGGCCCCTGTCGCTGGAGCGATATCCCGACGGTATCGACGCCCAGCAGATCTTCCACCAGAACGCACCGCAGTACTTCCCGGACTGGATCGAGACCGCGCCGATGGACCGGGTCGACGGCAGCGGCCAGGTCTCGCACGCGATCGCACGGGACACCGCAACCCTCGTGTACCTGGCCAACCAGGCCTGCATCACGCCGCACTCCTGGCTGTCCCGCGCGGATCGCCCCGACAATCCCGACCAACTGATCTTCGACCTCGACCCGCCCGACGGGTTCGAGGCGGCCCGCCGCGGAGCGCTCGACCTGCGAGCACTGCTCGACGACCTCGGCCTGCCCACGGTCGTCAAGACCACCGGAGGCAAGGGACTGCACGTCCACGTCCCACTCGACCGTACGGCGGACTTCGACACGGTCCGGGCGTTCGCGCGCGATGTCGCCGGCGTGCTCGTCGCACGCGATCCGAAGCACTACACGATCGAACAGCGCAAGGCAGCGCGCAAGGGCCGCCTGTACCTGGACATCATGCGCAACGCCTACGGTCAGACCGCAGTACCGCCGTACGCCGTCCGCGCCCGGCCAGGCGCCCCGGTCGCCACACCACTCGACTGGAGCGAACTCGACGACCCGAAGTTGCGCACCGACCACCACACCCTGCGCACCGTGCCGCACCGCCTGGACCACGACGGCGACCCCTGGCCACGCCTCCGCGGCCGCTCCCTCACCAAACCACGAAAACGCCTGGAACAAGCCGCCTGACCCGCCCTCGGCCTCTTGACAGCGTGACGCAACTGGGCTTAATTTCTCACTAAATTTAGTGCTGAAGTAAGTCGGAGGAGCGTCTGTGAGCGGTCAGAGTTCCCGCAGTGACGTGGTGCCGTCCGGCATCGTGACCCTGCTCGGTACCCGCGGGCCCACCTCGCGGACGGCGATCGCCCGCAGCCTCGGGCTCAGCCCGGCGACGGTCACCCAGGTGACCAAGGATCTGATCGCCCGCGGGATCGTCGAGGAACTCGAGTCAGTGCCGTCGAACGGCGGCCGGCCCGCCCGGCTGCTCGGCCTGGCGAGCCGGACCGGTGTCGCGCTCGGCGCGAAGGTGACCGCCGACCATGTCGCCGTGGTGACGGTCGAGCTCGACGGGAGCGTGCGCTCGTCCGGCTCGCACGACTTCGACCCGGCCGCGGCCGGCGCGCTCGACCGGCTCGGCCGGATCCTGACCGAGGAGGTCGCCGGGCTCGACGACCTGTTGCTCGGCGTCGGCGTCGGCGTCCCCGGGTCGGTGGACTCGCAGGCGTCCGGCATCGTCGACGCGCCGACACTCGGGTGGCGGGCCGCGCAGGTCGGACCGATCCTGCGACAGGCCGTCGGTACGCCGGTGCTCGTCGACAACGACGTGAACACGCTGGCCGCGGCCGAGCGGCTGTACGGGATCGGCCGCGAGCATTCGTCGTACCTGGTGGTCACGATCGGCCGCGGGATCGGCTGCGCGATCGTGGTGGACGGCGGGATCTACCGCGGCGGCAACGGTGGTGCCGGCGAGATCGGTCACATCCCCGTGTGGTGCACCGGCGGCGAGCAGCCGCCGTGCACCTGCGGCTCGACCGGGTGCCTGGAGGCCTACATCGGCGCGGCGGGGCTGATCCGCACGGCGCGCGGCCGAGGAGTGCTGGGACCCCGCGGAACACCGACCGGCCTGTTGCGGGCGGCAACCAACGGGGACGAGGGCGCGCGGGCGATCTACGCCGAGGCGGGCGATCTGCTCGGCCGGGCCCTGGCCGGTGTCATCCACACCGTCGATCCGGAGGTCGTCGTACTGCTGGGCGAAGGGGTCGACGGATGGGAGTTCTGGCAGCCCGGGTTCGAGCCGTCCTTCCGGCGGTCGTTGCTGCCGGCCCGCAAAGGCGTACCGGTGATGGTCGAGCCGTGGACGGAGGACCAGTGGGCCCGCGGCGCGGCCTCGCTCGTGCTCGCGTCGCCCTTCGACTCGGCGGGGAACGGCGGCGAGCAGAGCCGTCTCGTCCGCGCCCGGATGGGAGCGTCGTGAGTACGCCGACGCTCACCCGGCCCAAGTCTCAGCAGGTTGAGCGACCAACCACGACACATCGTTCGACGGGTTGGAAGAAGCTGGGCTGGGCGCTGTTCTTCCTGCTGCCCAGCGCGATCCCGCTGTTCGTCTTCACGCTCGTGCCGATGGTGTCCAGCCTGTGGGTCAGCCTGCACAAGTGGAACCTGATCTCGCCGATGCAGTGGGTCGGGCTGGACAACTACACCAACCTCCTGACCGACCCGATGACCCGTCGCGTCTTCCTGCACACGCTGATCTACGTCGCCGGCTATCTGCCGCTCGTGTACGCCGGCGGTCTCGGGCTGGCGCTGGTACTCAACCAGCGGCTCAAGGGGCGCGCGTTCCTGCGAGCGACGTACTTCCTGCCGGTCGTGACGAGCTGGGTCGTCGTCGCGCTGGTGTGGAAATGGCTGCTCAATCCCGCGAACGGCCTCGTCAACCAGGTGCTCGGCTTCTTCGGCGTACCGGGTCCCGGCTGGTGGACCGATCCGCACTGGGCGTTGCCGGCGGTGATCCTGTCCTCGGCCTGGAAGGACCTCGGGTTCGTGATGGTGATCCTGCTCGCCGGACTGCAGGCGATCCCTTCGGACGTCCGCGAAGCAGCGTTGGTGGACGGGGCGAACGCGTGCCAGCGCTTCTGGCGGATCACCCTGCCGCTGCTGTCGCCGTCGACCTTCTTCGTGGTCGTGATCTCGCTGATCAACGGCTTCCAGGTCTTCGACCAGGTGTACGTGATGACCGGCGGCGGCCCGTCCGGCTCGAGTCAGGTGGTCGTCGGACAGATCTACGACCTGACCTTCCGGTACGGGCGGGCCGGTGAGGCGTCGGCACTGTCGTGGATCCTGTTCGCGGTGATCCTGGTGATCACGGCGTTCCAGATCCGCGGCCAGCGGCGGTGGGTGCACTATGCGTAGGCTCTGGCTGTACGCCGCCGTCCTGGCCGGCGCGGCGATCATGCTCTTCCCCTTCCTGTGGACCGTGATCACCTCGATCACGCCCGAGGGATCGCTCGCCGACGGGCCGACGCTGATCGTCGACAACCCGACGCTGGACGCCTACCGCACGCTGCTGGACGCGGTGCCGATCTGGCGGATCCTGGTGAACTCGCTGCTGATCGCGATCGCCTCCACCCTTTTCCAGTTGGTCACCGGGTCGATGGCGGCGTACGGATTCGCCCGGCTGCACTTCCCGTTGAAGAACGTGATCTTCGGCTGCTACCTGGCAACGCTGATGGTGCCGTTGCAGGTGCTGGTCGTTCCGTTGTTCATCGAGATGAAGACGCTGAACCTGCAGGACACGTACTTCGCGCTGCTCGCCCCGACGATCGCGTCCGCCTTCGGAGTGTTCCTGCTCCGGCAGGCGGTCACCGCCGTACCGGCCGAACTGGACGAGGCGGCCACCATCGACGGCGCCGGCCACCTGCGGATCTTCACCACCATCGTGCTGCCGCTGATCCGGCCGGCACTCGCGACAGTCGCCGTGTTCGCGTTCATGGGTAGCTGGAACAGCTTCCTCTGGCCGCTCGTGGTGATCCGGTCGCCGGAGTTCATGACCCTGCCGCTCGGCCTGTCCACGGTGCAGGGCCAGTTCACCACCCAGTGGGACGTCGTGATGGCGGGCTCCGTCGTCTCGATCGTGCCGATCGCCGTCGTCTACCTGCTCGCGCAGCGCCACATCATCGCCGGTGTCGCACACACCGGCATCAAGTGAGAGGAACACCCATGCGCCTACTCAAGTTCGCGGCCGTCTCAGCACTGAGCCTGACCGCCGCGCTCGCGCTGACCGCCTGCGGGCAGGGATCCGCGACCAAAGAGGCCGCCGCACCCGACGGCAAGTCGGTCGTGCGGTACATGAACTTCTCGTCCAACGACGGGCACGAGAAGGATCTGACCGCGATCGTCAACGCCTTCCAGACGGCCAACCCGGACATCACGGTCCAGGTCGAGACCGTGCCGTACGCCGACTACTTCACGAAACTGCAGACCGCGGTCGCTGGTGGCACCGCGGCCGACGCCTTCGAGCTCAACTACGAGAACTTCGTCACGTACGCGAGCAACGGCTCGCTGGCCGAGCTGAAGAACGTCGACTCGTCGGCGTACAAGAAGACGTTGTACGACGCGTTCAACTCCGGCGGCAAGCAGTACGGCGTACCTGAGTCCTTCTCCAACGTCGTGCTGTTCTACAACAAGGCGATGTTCAAGCAGGCCGGCGTCGCCGAGCCCACGGCCGACTGGACCTGGAAGGACGAGCAGGCCGCGGCCGCCAAGCTGACGAACAAGGCGACCAAGACCTGGGGCGACTACCAGCCGGTGTCGTACAACGAGTTCTACAAGGTGCTCGCGCAGAACGGCGGTGAGTTCCTGAACGCGGACCGGACCGAGGCCACCTTCAACTCGCCGCAGGGCGTCGAGGCCGCGAAGTTCCTGGTCGGCAAGGTGGGCAAGACGATGCCGACCGAGGCCGACGGAGTCGGTACGCCGGACTTCGACTCCAAGCTGTTCAAGTCCGGGAAGCTCGCGATGTGGCACACCGGCATCTGGATGTTCTCGGCGCTCAACGGCGTGAAGTTCGACTGGGACGTCGCTGTCGAGCCGGGCAACACGCAGAAGGCCTCCGCGATGTTCGCGAACGGGCTCGTGGTGAACGCCGCGTCCAAGAACGCCGACGCGGCGCAGAAGTGGATCACCTATCTGGCCTCGTCCGACGAGACGACCAAGACGCGGCTCGCGTCGTCCTGGGAACTGCCCCCGGTCGCCGACGAGACCAAGCTGAAGAGCTACCTCGACCAGCCGAAGCCTGCCAACCGTGAGGTCGTGTTCACCGCGCTCGAGGCGCCGGTGCTCCCGCCGGTGATCGAACGGCAGCAGGAGATGCAGGATGCGGTCACCCAGGAACTGACGGCGGCGGCCGCCGGCCGGAAGACCGTCGAGAAGGCGCTGGCGGACGCCCAGTCCAAGGTGAACGGTCTGCTGAAGAAGTGATCGTGTCGAAGGTAGATCTCACCAGGCTGCGTGCGCTGGCCCACCACAGCCACGCGGTCATCACCGAGCACCAGGACGCCGGCGGCGCGTACCCGGCCGCGCCGACGTTCTCGGCGTACAAGGGGTACGCGTGGCTGCGGGACGGGTCGTTCACCGCGGAGGGAATATCACGGTACGGCGATGTCGCGTCAGCCGACCGGTTTCACGACTGGGCGGATCGGGTGTTGCGGGGCCGGCGAACACAGGTCGACGACCTGTGCGCTGCGGCGGCCAGAGGTGAGCGACCAGCCGACTCCACGATGCTCCCGACGCGGTTCACGTTCGACGGCGCCGACGGGTCGGATCCTTGGTGGGACTTCCAGACCGACGGCTACGGGATGTGGCTGTGGTCGGTCGTGAGCCACGCGCACCGGCACGGACTCGACCTCGAGCGGTGGCGCGGTGGGATCGACGTCGCCGTCGACTACCTGGTCGCGTTCTGGGCCCGGCCTTGTTACGACTGGTGGGAGGAACACGTCGAACAGCGGCACGTGTCCACACTGGGTGCGATCCATGGCGGGCTGACGGCCATCGCGCCGTACACCTCCGTCCCGGTCCTGGAAGTTGCCGAGCGCATCCGTTCGCTGGTCGATGCCGAAGGCACTCGGGACGGCCATCTGACCAAGTGGCTGGGATCGTCGGCGGTCGACGGCTCGCTGCCGGCGTGCGTCGTACCGTTCGGGCTGGTGACGGGCGATGTCGGCGCGGCCACACTGGCCGCGGTCGCCCGGGACCTGGATGTCGACGGCGGCGTGCACCGGTTCAGGGCCGACGTGTTCTACGGCGGTGGGCAGTGGATCCTGCTGTCCGCACTGCTCGGGTGGAACCTCGCGGCCGCCGGTGACACCGCCGGCGCCTGGCGGCACCTCCGCTGGATCGCGGACCAGGCGTCGCCCGAGGGTGACCTTCCCGAGCAGGTCGCCCACCATCTGTTGCACCCCGGCGCGCGCGACGAGTGGATCGCGCGCTGGGGCACCGTGGCCAGCCCGTTGCTCTGGTCACACGGCATGTACCTGATCCTCGCCGACGAACTCGGCATCCTTCCGAAGAACACATCCTCCGCGAGAAGGCCTGAATGATCACGCATCGCCCCCACGGCATCGAGCACCCGTACGCCACCTCACCCGACCAACGCGTCCCCGTCCTCCCGCTGGCCGGTGAGCCGATCCGTCTCGGCGTCGTGGCCTCCCCCGGCATCACGTCCGTCGTCTGCGAGTGGGGTACGACGACACTCGAGATGGCTCCTGCGCGCGCCACCGCGGCCGATGCGGCGGCCCTCGCCGGCGGCGAAGGACATCTCAGCGAGGCGCAGGCGAAGTCGTTGGGTTCCGACGACGGGTGGTCGGTGGTCACACCGCCGGTCCTGGAGCCGGTGCGCTACCGCTTCCGGGCGGGTGGCGAGACCACCGAGTGGTTCGAGCTCGCGCCGGCCAGCTGGGTGCCTGACCGTGGTGAGGTCCGCGGTGGCGGCGATCGTGTGCGCGGTGTCGAATGGCTGGTCTCGGCAGACAGTGTGCATCGGGCCAGGTTCGAGCTGCCGCTGCGGCCGGGCGATCACCTGGTCGGGTTCGGGGAACGGTACGACCACCTGGACCAGCGCGGGAAGCAACTCGACGCAGTGGTGTTCGAGCAGTACAAGGCCCAAGGAGCTCATGGGCGTACCTACCTGCCGATGCCGTTCGCGCATGTGGTGAACGGCGGTTGGGGATTCCACGTCCGGACGTCCCGGCGTACCTGGTTCTCGTCGGACGACCGGAGCCTCAAGGTCGAGGTCGCCCTGGGCGACGAACCGGTCGTCGACCTGGCCGTCTACGAGGGTTCGCCGACAGAGGTGCTCACGGCGTTCCTCGACGAGGTCGGGCGGGCCGAGGAGCTGCCCGACTGGGTGTTCCGGTTGTGGGCCTCCGGCAACGAGTGGAACACCCAGGACCTGGTGATGGCGCGGATGGACGCACACCGGGACCTGGACATCCCGGTCGGCGCGGTGGTGATCGAAGCCTGGAGCGACGAGGAAGGCATCACGATCTGGCGCGACGCGCAGTACGACGTCACGACGGACGGCAGCGCGCACAAGGCGAGTGATTTCAACTACCCGGCTGACGGCGCGTGGCCCTCACCCAAGACGATGATCGACGAACTGCACGACCGCGACATCAAGGTGATCCTCTGGCAGATCCCCTTGCAGAAAAGCGAATTCAGCACCGGTCAGGTCGCGGCCGACGCCGACGCGATGATCCGCGAACGACACGCGGTACTCGAGGGGAACGGTACGGCGTACCACAATCGCGGCTGGTGGTTCCCGCAGGCGCTGATGCCGGACCTGTCCGTGCAGCGGACCCGCGACTGGTGGACGGAGAAGCGGCGCTATCTGGTCGAGGATCTCGATGTCGACGGGTTCAAGACCGACGGAGGCGAACACGCATGGGGCCACGACTTGCGCTACGCGGACGGCCGGCTCGGGGACGAGGGCAACAACCTGTTCCCGGTCCACTACGCCCGCGCGTTCGGTGACCTGCTCCGCTCGGCCGGCAAGGCGCCGGTGACGTTCTCCCGTGCGGGCTTCACCGGATCGCAGGCACACGGCATCTTCTGGGCGGGTGACGAGGACTCCACCTGGGAAGCGTTCCGCTCGTCGATCACCGCGGGCCTGACCGCCGCGTCCTGCGGCATCGTCTACTGGGGCTGGGATCTGGCCGGGTTCTCGGGCCCCGTCCCCGACGCCGAGCTCTACCTCCGGGCCACTGCCGCGTCGGCCTTCCTGCCGATCATGCAGTACCACTCCGAGTTCAACCACCACCGCCGCCCGCTCCGCGACCGTACGCCGTGGCACGTCGCCGAGACCACGGGTGACGACCGGATCGTCCCAGTCTTCCGCGCGTACGCCGTACTTCGGGAGAAGCTCGTTCCGTACCTGGCCGCGCAGGCCGCGCGAACGATCGCCACCGATCGCCCGCTGCTCCGGCCGCTCTTCTTCGACCACGCCGACGACCAGGCGATCTGGCGCCACCCGTACCAGTACCTCCTCGGCGACGACCTGCTGGTCAACCCGGTACTCGAACCCGGAGCCACCACATGGACGACGTACCTCCCGTCGGGCACCTGGTACGACGCCTGGACCGGCGGCTCCGTGCCGAGCGGCCGGGTGACCCGCGACGTACCGCTCGACACGATCCCGGTGTACAGCCGCACCCCCGGCTGGAACCTCACGCGAGGCGTCGTCCCCGAGGTGCCGAGCTGAACTGTTATCGGGCTGCGCCGCGGACGGTCGCGTTCTGCTGGGCGGTCAGGGCCAGTCGCATGGTTTCGAAGGTGTGCTCCTGCGGCGCGGCCGTCGTGGTTCGGTCCCGGACGTCACGCAGCACGTCCGCGTAGTAGGTCACCGGGACCTCCGAGCAATCGATGTAATGCGTGCCGTCCTTGTCCACCAGGAACAGGTGGTTGCCGCCGTCGCGGCCCGCAATATCGACGTACTTGCGCAGCTCGATGTAGCCCTCGGTGCCGAGCACGGTCAGCCGACCGTCGCCCCAGGTCGGCAACCCGTCGGGGGTGTACCAGTCGACCCGGATGTAGCCCTGGGCGTTGCCGCTGCGTAGGAGGAGCTCGCCGAAGTCCTGCAGACCCGGCTCGTCGGGGTTGGCGAAGTTCCCGACCGAGCTGGTCACCACCTCCGCGGTCCGTGCACCGGTGAACCAGAGGAACTGGTCGATCTGGTGCGAGGCGATATCGGTCAGAATGCCGCCGTACCGCGCCTTGTCGTAGAACCAGTCCGGGCGGCCGCCGCCACCGGCGAGATGACCGCGGTCGCCGATCCGGTGCGGTCCGATCCCGAGCGTCTGCACGACCGTGCCGATCCGGCCCTCGCGGACCAGCTCGCCGGCCTTGAGCACGCAGGGGACCTCGAACCGCTCGGAGAACGTCACCGACCAGAACCGGCCACTCTGGCCGACCGCCTTCTCGACCTCCTCCAGCTGCTCGAGGGTGACGCACCCGGGCTTGTCGGCCATCACGTCCTTGCCGGCCCGCAGCGCCGCGACCGCGATCGGCCCGCGCCGGTCCGGTACGGCGGCGGTCACGATCAGGTCGATCCCGTCCTGGGCGATCAGCTCGTCGGGATCCTCGATCACGGGTACGTCGGGATACCGCTCCCGCATCGTGCCCGCGACCGCTGCGGCCGGGTCGTCGGTTGCCATCCCGGCGAACGTCGCACCGGCCGCGATCAGGCCGGCGACCTGACCGAAGATGTGCGCGTGGTCGAGCCCGACGGCGGCGAATCTGATGGGCTGGCTGGAAGTCAAGAGCGCTCCAATAGAAAGTGATCGATCCACTTCTGAGTTGACAGCTAATCGGAGCCGGGATTTAGTGTCAAGACCTCCGACGGGCATTCATAATGGTTCGGAATAGAGGTGAACATGGCAGATTCGGCCCCCGAGCGGCCGGCGACCATCCACCAGGTAGCCAGCCTTGCCGGCGTGTCGCACACGACCGTGTCGCGGTACCTCCAGGACAAGGACAGCCTGAAGCCGAAGACCAGGATCAAGGTCGAGTACGCCGTCAAGACCCTCGACTACCGCCCCAACCTGGTGGCTCGATCCATGCGGACGCGGCACACGAACCGGCTCGCGATCGTGCTTGCGTCAGGTGAGCACTTTCCCGGACGGCTGCTCGCCGCGGCATCGCGAACGGCGCACGACGCCGGGTACCAGGTCGAGATCGTCAGCGTCGAGGGCGGAGCCCGCGAGCGTTCGGAACGGATCGACGAGCTGGCCAGATCCGGCCAGGTCGAAGGCATCCTGGCCCTCTCGCCGATCAGCCTCAAGGGCAAGAACGCGTACCGGGTCCCGATCGTCGAGAACGGCACCTACGACGACAAGTTGCACGGCCTGGCGGAGCTCGCCGACGCCGGCGAGATCCGCGAGATCATCGAGTACCTGGTCTCCTTGGGGCACCGGAGGTTCCTGCACGTCGCCGGCGCCCAGAACTTCGCCTCCGCCCGCAACCGCAAGAGCGTCTACCTCGAGACGATCGAACGCCTCGGACTCGAATCGGTCGGAGCCGTCGACGGTGACTGGTCGGCCCAGTCCGGTTTCGACGCGATCACCGCCCTGCCCGCCGACTGCGGCGTCACCGCGGTCGTGGCGGCGAACGACGTCGTCGCCATGGGCGTGATCCGCGGCGCGCTCTCCCGCGGCTGGAAGGTGCCCGACGACCTCAGCGTCTTCGGCTGGGACGACGAGGAAATCGGCCGCTTCGCGACCCCGTCGCTGTCGACCGTGGCCGTCGACCGCGAGGCCCAGGGCCGCGCCGCGATCCATCAACTCGTCGCCGAAATCCGCGGCGAACCGGCCCCGCGGCCGATGCCCCGGACCATCAACCACCTCGTCTACCGAGAATCAACCGCCCCACCACCCCGCCACTAGCCGGGCCCGACCGCGGCCAAAAGGTCAAAAGGTCAGGAGCCTTCGGCAGAACGCTCCGCGGCCTCGGCGGCCTCCTTGATGGTGGCCAGCCGCCGGTCCCAGTCGGCCGCGAGCGCAGACATCCACTGCGCCGTTGCGTTCAGCATCGCGGGCCGCACCGAGTACCGCACCTCCCGCCCGATCCGGCTGCCGGAGACGAGCCCGACGGCATCCAGCACCGAGAGATGCTTGACCACCGCCTGTCGCGAGACCGGCAGTCGCTCGGCGAGCGTCGTCGCGGTCGCTTCGCCCTGTACGGCGAGCAGATCCAGCAGCCGGCGGCGCGTCGGATCGGCCAATGCGGCCAGAACACCGTCGACAGCCTCGGTATCACTACTGGTCACACGGATGATTCTTCCGCGCGCTTCTTCAGAGCGTCCAGTTCCATCGGCCAACCGCCCGAGTTGTCCTTCACCGCCTGGTCGCGCAGATCCGCGGACCCGGACAGTGCCGCGAAGCCGCTTTCCACGACGCTGAGGCGCGTCTGGTCACCTTCGGACCTGAGCGTGAACTCGACGAGCGTGCTGTTGTCGTCCCGCAGCTCCTGTCCCGGGAACGCGCTCGCCCACCGATAGGCGAGGTACGTCGGCGGATCGACCTTCTCGACCCGCACCGGGAAGTCGCCGTACTCGGGGTTCTTCGCCAGCAGCGTCTCGCCTTCCCGGGCCACGGTTCCCGGCAGGGTCGCCTTGTCGGCAACCCAGAACCCAGGCTCCGCGACCAGCGACCACACCCGCTCCAGCGGCGCCGCAATCAGAACATCCCGCTCGATTCGATCGTTGCTCATCCCACGAACTCCTTGTCGTCATCATTGACCTGCAACCCCACGGTTGCAGGTATGTCGCGCCGGCGCAACCCGACCCACACGAGACCGGCGCTCACAACCGTCACGGCCACATTCAGGCACAGGGCGAGATGGATGCCGGTCAGCTCCAGCTCCTGGGTGGCCGCAATCGCACTCAGGACCGGGATACCGATCGAGATCGCCACCTGCTGAGTCATCGACGTCAGCCCCGTGGCCAGACCCTGCTCCTCGTCGGGCAGGCCCGACGTACCTGTCACCGTGTACGCGACGATCGAGGCCACGTGCCCGAAGAACCCGACGAACAAGGCAGGAACCAGGATCGCGAGTGCAGCCCGGTTCACACCGAGGAACATCAGCGGGAAGGTCGCCACGGCCTGCACCAGCATCGCCACCGTCAGAACTTTGCGTACGCCGAAGCGCCCGATCACCCGCCCGGCGATCACACCGGCCGCCACAGCAGCCAAACCCGGGATCCCGAAGATCAAGCCGGTGGCCAGCGGGGAGAACGCCAGGACGTGCTGCAGGTACAGCGTCATCAGGAAGATCATCCCGGTCTCCATCGCGAAGACCACGAGTCCGGCATAGTTGCCCCACTTCACCGTCGGCCGGCTGAGAATGCGCAGCGGGGCCAGTGGCGCGGAGGCCCGCAGTTCGATGGCCCAGAAGGCGGCAAGGAGCAGGACTCCGATCACCGCGGCGAGCAAGCTCTTCTCGACCACTGCGTAGATCACGGCCAAGAGACCGGCCGAGACGCTGGCCGCACCAGGCACGTCGAGTGCAACCCGCTGTGGTACGCGGCTCTCGCTGATCACAAACGGCGTACACACCAACACGAGTACCGCGACCGGAATGTTGATCCAGAACGCCGCCCGCCAACTCAAGAGGCTCACCAGCGTGCCGCCGACCAGTGCCCCGACAGTGAAGCCGCCGGAGAGTAGCGCACCGTTGATACCCAGGGCGCGTTCCCGTACGGCGCCTTCGGCGAACGTGGTGGTGAGAAGAGACATCGCCGCGGGCAGGGCGAGCGCAGTAGCCAGGCCCTGCAGCGCGCGGGCGGTCAACAGCAGCTCGGCACTCGTGGCTAGGCCGCCGAGAAGCGAGGCCACAGCCAGCACGACCATGCCCGCCATGAACAGCTTGCGGCGTCCGAACAGGTCGGCCACCCGGCCGAACAGCAACGCGAATCCCGCCGAAGGAAGCATGTAGGCAGCGGTGATCCACGGGAAGTCCGCGACCGCCATGCCGACGCCGGCACCGGTGTCCGGGAGCGCCACGTTCAGGATCGAGAAGTCGACGGACACCATGAATCCCGCCAGCAGAAGGACAGAGAGAACCATCCGCTGCCTGCTGGTGAAACGTAGCCGCGGCGGCGCTGTGTCGATAGTCAAGGACTGCTCCTCCATCAGATGGGCTCCGCTCCCGGGGAACGGAACGTGCAACCCCAGGATTGCACGTCACTCTCCCGACGCGCAACTGTGAAGTTGCGCCTGGAGTCGTCGCGGCAGAGCGAAATTTTCGTGGCAAGCGGTTGCTATTGATCGGCCCCGGTTCTCCGGACAAGGTTTCAGGGCCTTCCGCCGGAGATGCCCAAGGAGCTTGAAGATGACCGCAGACCTCACGCGCCGCCGCCTGCTCCAAGCAGCCGGCGCGACCGTTGCCGCCGGCTACGTCACGTCCGCAGCCGGGACCGCGACAGCCACGCCCGCACCCGCTCCACCGCTGGTCACCTACCCGATTCCCGCCGGGATAGCACTGGCGTCCACCTTCGAGGTCAAGGTCCGTACGGCGGCCGGCGCCTGGACCCCGGTGCCGACGTACTCGGTCAACCTCAAGCAGATCAACGCGACGACCGGCGCCGGCCAGGTGCTGAAGTCATCGATGGCGTACTTCGACTTCGCCGATTCGGTCGAGGTCCGGGTCAGATACAAGAAGGGCACCATCAATACCGCCCGGATCCGGCCACTGTCCCTGGGGATCGAGCCGGTCATCGACGACGAGAGCACGTTGCTCTTCACGCTCACCGAACCGAGCAAGATCGTGGTCGAGGTGAACGGCGAGATCTTCGACTGCCTGCACCTGCTCGCCCGCGCGATCGAGACCGACGTACCCTCCCCCGACGACCCGGACGTCATGTACTTCGGCCCCGGCGTGCACACGACCGCGACCGGTCAGTTGGAGGTTCCGAGCGGGAAGACGGTCTACCTGGCCGGCGGCGCCGTACTGAAGACCTCGGTGATCTTCAAGAACGTCACGAACGCCGGCCTGACCGGACGCGGTGTCATCTACGGCACCAACGGCGGCGGCTGCACCATCGTCAGCTCGAAGAACATCCGCGTCGACGGCATCTCGATGCTCGATCTGACGACCGGCTACGCGATCACCGCGGGGATGTCCGAACAGGTCGCGATCACCGACTTCGGCTACTTCAGCGCGGGCCAGTGGGGCGACGGGATCGACATCTTCTCCAGTAGCGACGTGTTGATCGACAACTCGTTCCTGCGCTGTTCCGACGACTGCATCGCGCTCTACACGCACCGCTGGGACTACTACGGCGACACCCGGAACATCACCATCTCCAACTCGAGCCTCTGGGCGGACGTCGCACACCCGATCAACATCGGCACCCACGGCAACACGGCCGATCCCGAGGTGCTGGAGAACATCACGATCAGCAACGTGGACGTCCTCGACCATCGCGAACCGCAGAAGTGGTACCAGGGAGCGATCGCGCTCAACCCCGGCGACAGCAACCTCGTCCGGAACGTGCGGATCGAGAACGTGCGGGTGGAGGACTTCCGCTGGGGTCAGTTCATCCATCTACGCGTTGCCTACAACAAGTCCTACAACACCTCGGCCGGCCGCGGCATCGAGGGCGTCTACGTCAAGAACCTGACCTACACGGGCAAGAACGCGGAGACCGCGATGATGCTCGGGTACGACGAGGCGCGCGGCATCAAGGACGTGACGTTCCAGAACCTCGTGGTCAACGGCACCGTGATGGCCTCGACCATGCGCAAGCCCGGGTGGTTCACGGTCGCCGACATGGTCAACATGCACGTCAACGAGCACGTGACCAATCTGCGCTGGCTGG
This sequence comes from Kribbella sp. VKM Ac-2566, assembly GCF_004366005.1. Taxonomy (NCBI): domain Bacteria; kingdom Bacillati; phylum Actinomycetota; class Actinomycetes; order Propionibacteriales; family Kribbellaceae; genus Kribbella; species Kribbella sp. VKM Ac-2566. Next base: position 916,835 of record NZ_SODT01000010.1, read on the forward strand.
ACGCAGCCACCGCCCCCACAACAACGCCTCCAACGATCACGACCGCCGACAGCGGGAACCTCACCGCAGGCGTACCGGTTGTCCTCACGATCAGCGCAACCGGCTTCCCCACCGGTTTCGACGCCCAGAATCTGCCGACGGGACTCACCGTCGACAAGACGACCGGCGTCATCACCGGCGCCCCGACCAGCCCCGGCACGTACAACGCGAACCTGAGCGTCACCAACGTCGCCGGGACCATCACCAAGAGCCTCATCCTTACCGTGCGCTGAACGCCGGCGTACACACCACCGCCCCGAAGGAGAAGGACATGCACGAGAGGGAGATCGATCGACGTACTGTTCTGAAAGCCGCCGGAGGTGTGGCCGCTGCGGGAGTAGCGGCCATGGCCGGCGTCACCGCACTCGACCGGCGCGCGGACGCCGCACCGGCCACCTTCACCCACCCCGGAGCGCTGCACAACTGGGGCGACCTCAATCGGGCCAAGGTCCGGGTGGCGGCGGGCGATGATCCGTGGCTGTCCGGATGGAACCGCCTGACCGCCAACTCGCATGCGCAGTCCACCTGGACACCGAGGCCGCAGGCAACGATCATCCGCGGCGGCACCGGCGAGAACTACACCATCCTCTACAACGACATCCATGCCGCCTACCAGAACGCACTGCGCTGGTGGGTCCAGGGCTCGACCGCGCACGGCGACTGCGCGCGCAACATCCTCAACGCCTGGTCGGCCACCTTGACCACGGTCACCGGTAACGCGGACCGGTTCCTGGCGGCCGGCATCTACGGGTACCAGTTCGCGAATGTCGCCGAGCTCCTGCGCGGTTACCCGGGCTTCGACCTGGCGCGGTTCAAGACGATGATGCTCAACGTCTTCTATCCCATGAACAACTCGTTCCTGACCAACCACAACGACGCCTGCATCACGAACTACTGGGCCAACTGGGATCTGTGCACCATGAACTCGATCCTTGCCATCGGCATCCTCTGCGACGACGCCGCGAAGTACGACCAGGCCGTCAACTACTTCAAGAACGGCGCCGGCAACGGTTCGATCAAGCATGCGGTGCCGTTCGTGTACGACGACCAGGGCCTGGCGCAGTGGCAGGAGTCGGGACGCGACCAGGGCCACACCATGATGGGTATGGGCCAGATGGGGGCGTTCTGTGAGATGGCCTGGAACCAGGGTGACGACCTGTACGGGTACGACAACAACCGCTTCCTGAAGGCAGCGCAGTACGTCGCGAAGTACAACCTCGGCCAGGACGTGCCGTTCACGAAGTACACCTGGGGCACCGGCCAGAACTGTGCCTATCAGGAACACACTGTCATCTCCAGCGCGAGCCGCGGCCAACTCCGGCCGGTGTGGGAGATCCTGCACTTCCACTACACCAGGCGCAAGTACCTCTCGGTGCCCTACATCTCGGCGATGGCCGCTCAGGTCCGCCCCGAGGGCGGAGGCGGCGACTACGGCTCGACGAGCGGCGGCTTCGACCAGACCGGCTTCGGCACCCTGGCCTACGCCAAGTAGACCTCGTCGAAGACGGCGGTGCTGAGCGCGAACGGTGCGCCGGAGACAACGGCCAGACCTACGTAGTACGGCGCGGAGCCGAAGGTCTCGATCAGTCCCGGCGCACCGATCGGCGTCCAGCTCTGACCATCGCTGGAAACCTCGGCAGAAAACGTGTTCCCGGTACGCCGGATGCGCAGCCAGCCGGGCGCACCGGTACCGGGCGTCGTCACGAGGCCGGTCGCCACGCGGAGCCGCTGAACGAACTGTGGCGTCCCGCCGGCGAGCACCACCCCCGACAACTGGTCGAACGGTGACAGCGACTTGGTCATCAGTAGGCCCACCCGGGCGGCATCGCCCCGACTCACAACCCGCGCCGTGAGCGTGGCATCTCCGGTCACCGCCTGGTAGACGTACTGGGCCGTCATGCCCTGCCCGATCACGTTCAGATCCGAGCCGGCGCCCCGGACTGTGAACTGCCCCGTCGTGTCGCTGTAGCTGGTGATCCCCGGTGTCCGGATCGCGACAGCGCTGAAGTTCCCGAGCTGCCGCTCGTCCAGCACGTAGTCACCGATATCGGCGTACTGCCATGGCGCCGGCGGAGGTGCTCCAACAGTCAGCGTGACTTCCGCGGAGTCCGCGCCGGAGGCATTGCGCGCGGAGACACCCAACTTGGCCGTCCCGGCCCTGAGCGGCCTGCCGCTGATGACACCGGTCTTCCGGTCCAGGGAGAGACCGTCCGGGAGGCCGGTCACCGCGAAGTTGATCGGATCGTTGCTAGCGGCAACCCGGAAGCGGAACTCCGTGCCGGTGTTCGCGAACGCGGATCCGGCGCTCGTGATCGACGGCACTGCCGGCGTCTGCATTGTCGCCGTCAGCTTCGAGGAGTCGGACCCGGTCCCAGCGGCATTCGTCTTCGCAACCACGTAGTCGTAGCTCTCGCCCGGCACCGCCGTGACGTCCCGGTAGCGGGTCTCCACGCCGAACCCGATCGGCGCCACGCCGGAGGCGATCGCCCGATACGGCCCATCGGCGTGCCGCCGCTTGACGGTGTACGTCGCCGCCACGTCCAGATCGGACCACGCCAGCTCGATCGCACTGCCGGCGCTCCCGGCCCGCAGTTCACCCAGCGGTGCGGACGGGATCTCGCCCGACCAATCCTGAACGGTCACGTTGTCGAAGGCTGCTGTGGTCGACTCGGCGTACGGCGCGTCGACGCCGATCCCCGCGCAGACCGCGAGGCCCGCGTAGACGTCACGGCCGAGGTTGATCCGGGACGTGCCGACCTCGGTCCAGGTGCTGCCGTTCGGCGAGATGAGCCCGGTCAGGACGTCTCCCCTACGGACGAGCCTGACCCAGTACGGTCGCCGCAGCCGGTAGCCGTCGCTCGCCGCTTCGACGTACGGCGGCGGCAATGGGGTCGCGGACTGCGGCAGCGTTCCGAGATCGGAGATCGGAAAGCCCGCGTTGACGGTGATGCAGTGCTGTTGGGTCGGGGGTACGACGGTGCTGCCGGTCGCGACCGTGGAGACCCCGCCGGCGGGCCGTACCGTCCACACACCGCTCCAGGTGTGCAGCGGCAGCCCTTTGATCAGCATCGAGGCATGCGCCGAGGACGCCGACAGACTCTGCCGCATCATCACGCCGATGGTCGCGTACTGCGAACTCACCGGGTGCACCACCCGTGCGGTGATTACCCCGTCACCACGCAACGGCACGTAGACGAGCCGGAAACTGTCCTGCTCACCACCGATGTCCGTACCGCCTGCTTCGACGGTGAACCTTTCCCCGTCGAATCCTGTAGTGCCCGGAGCCGCCACCTGGCCGATGTCCTCCCTCACCCAAGGATCCGGGCGCGCGATCGTCACGGGCAGCGACTCACTGCTAGAGCCGGCTTGGTTCTCTGCCCGAACCTTGTAGGAGTACGTCGTCCGGCCGCGGGCGGAGGCATCGCTCCACGTCGTCGACCGGATGCCTTCGGCCACGACCGCGTAGTCACCCGCGCGGCCGGTCGCTCTGCTGATCGTGTAGCTACTCGCGGCCACGCCGCTGCGCGGTTCGACGGACTCCGCCCAGGTCAGCACGACGCCGGCGTCGTACCTCCGTGCCGACAAGCCGCTCGGAACGCCAGGTGCCGCGTCCGGCGCAGATCTGGCGACGACCGGACGGGCCTGAGTGAAGGTGCCCCAAGCGGGGTGGTCGTCGCTGTTCCCCTCGACGAAGCGCGTACCGCCGACGCCACGGAACACCACCCGTTCGACGTTCGGCGCGGACAGTCCGCGCCGACTGACGTAGTGGGCGTAGGCAAGTTCGTAGATCGGCTGGAACGCACCACGGTTGATCGTCGAGATCGCCCTCTTGAGGTACTTCCCGGTGCGGTCGAGGTCGACAACGAACGGCACGGAGTCGTCGCCCAAGTTGTAGCGAGCGGTGTACTCGAAGCCGTGGAGGATCCTGTTGTCCTGATGACCGAACAGGTCGATCCCCTGGTTCCAGGCGACCGCGGCACAGTTGGCGAGCAGGCCGAGCGCCAACTGCGCGTAGGACTGCGATCGGCCGCTCTCTTGTCCCTGACCGGTCGCCGACACGACGATGTGCTCGATGCGGCCGTTGCCCGCACCGGCCACGGCGTACCGCACCGCGTTCTCGAGCATTACCCGGTCGTCGCAGAACACGGCGATCGCCAGGATCGCCTGCAGAGCGGCGAGGTCCCAGTTGCCGTTGGCAAACAACGCGTTGCCGGACACGGCCGGGTACCAGACCTTGCGGAACGACTCCGCACACCGGAGGACAGCAGCAGGCGACCACCCGTCGTACCCGCTGTGCCTGAGGATCTCGGCGGCGTTCGCGAACTTGAAGACCTGCAGCCCGACGCCGAGTTGCCCGTCCGCACCGGTGATCGCGGTCAGACTGTTCGACCAAGCGTCAAGGATGTCCCGCGCCTTGTCCGCGTACCGCACGTCACCCGTGGCCGACCACATCAAAGCATTCTGATAGGCGGCGCCCGAGTCACTGACCGCCTCATTCATGAAGTTCGCCGGCCCACGACCCCAGGACGTGATCTGCCCGACGTTGCGGATCACATAGTCGTACGACGACCTGCTGTGCGCGGCCATCGCCAGGAAACCGTCGTACACCGGACCCACCCGATCGGCCACCCCCTGCCGCATTCGCTGCAAGTCATCCACATCGTGCAACAACCCTGGATGCCTGAATGCTGCCGGTGCCGGAGAACCGGTCGGTGCCGCGGTGGACGTTGCGGCGGATCCGAGCTGAGCCGCGAGCACCGAACCGCCGGAGGCGATCAGCAACGTCCGGCGGCTCACGGTCGACAACGAGGTGACATCGGGTTCCGGCATCTGCGCTTCTCCTCTGAACCGCTGGTTGAGCGGCCAAGCTAATGAGCGGCAGCCACAACCGGTCAACGGTTCGCGGGCGTCTCACCCGGACTGAAAGTTTCGCAACCCCCTCACACCTCGAGGACGTGCTCGGTCTCGGAGTTGACGACCATCCGGAGGATCGCGAACGGGTCGGTACGCGGCTGGTACAGCTCACCGTCACCCCTGACGAATTGCCCCCACAGAGCCAGCTGTCCAACCTCGCGTCGAGAATCGGCCTCGACCGCTCCTGCCAGGAAGCTCGGCGGGAACAGTGCCCGATATCCCGGAAGGTGGTACATCCACGAACCTGGCGGCCGTCGTCTTCGACCTCGTACCAGAAGCACCCGTGCTGCGCAGCACCCAGTGTTGCTCGGAGAGCAAGCCATGATCGGTGTGCCACCGCGGCTGGATCACCGTTGTGCACCGCTTCATCTATCGCATGCCGTCCATCGGAGTTCACCAGCGCTGCCGTGCTGGTCCAGTCATGCCATGCGGTGAGTCGATCAACGTCCGCGAGTTCGACGACACGCTCGCCCCAGAAGGCTTGCAAATCAAAGAAGGCCTTTGCGAAGTGCAGCGCCCGTGTGGTCACTCTCATGAGCGTCCTGCGGACCGCCTCACCACGCAACCGGATTTGGCGCCGCCGACTCCAACTCGGCTCGGGTGATGCTGGTGACATGGCGGTCGAACTTCGATGCACCGCCCATCAGGCATATCCCCCGACTTGCGCTTAAGGGAACACTTGTTCTAATATGAGGCATGGCGGTGACCGTTGAACCTCTGCACCCTGGCGACGCTGATCTCGCCGGGTTCGCCGCCACGCCACGCTGGATCACTGCTGCGGTCACGTGCTCGCCTTCAAACGCCGCGCTGATCCACGGCGAGCGCGATGCTGTGCTGGGGAAAGAGGTAACGCCTTCGCTGGATGCAGCGCAGGCGGCTTGGTTGGACACGGTAAGTCCTCCCGATGATCTGTATGACCCCGAGGACCCGCATCCTCCTCGGTTCCTGGGCGAGGAGGACTGGTACGACGACCTGCCGCCGATGTCGCGGGTCGACGGTTTGGAATGGGAGCTCTGGGCCGGGGTCGATCAGGACGAGGCCGAACGCGAAATGCTGCGCCTGAAAGCACCCGCCTGGGTCTTCCTGCCGCCCGGCGCCGAACTGGCCGCGGCACTTGAGTCCGTGCGACCGCAGTGCGAGTCACCGATCGCGTTGATCGAACTGATGAAGGCCGCGTCCCGGATGGTGTCGTGGTTGGAGTCGATCAAGGCCGACGCGATGGCCTCGTTCGTCCGCCAGCGCAAGGCCCAGGCAACAGAGATCCCCCGCCCCACCCAGGTCGACTCCTCCGGTCGCCCGATCGACCCCGAACGGTCCTGGGCCGCCGAGATAGGCGCCGCTCTGCACCTGTCCACCGACACCGCCGCCCGCCACATCGACACCGCCCTCCACCTGACCGGCCCACTCGCCGCCACCCACACCGCGCTGCGCTGCGGCGCCCTGACCTGGTCCAAGGCCCTGTCCATCTCCGAGGCCACCCGGCACCTGCCCGACGCCACAGCTCAAGCCGTCGAATCCCACGTCCTGCGCCGCGCCGCGTCCCAGACCCACACCAATCTGCGCAAGTCCCTCCGCAGACAAGTCGCCAAACACTGCGCCGCCGACGAGACCAACCGGCACCGTGAAGCGGTTCGAGACCGCACCTGCAAAATCGTGCCCCTGCCCGACGGCATGGCCGGCCTGTGGGTCGTCCACACCGCCGACAAGATCCAGCAAATGTGGGTCGTCGTCCAAGCCATGGCCGACCTCGCCAAACGAGGCACCCCCACAATCACCGCCGAGCCCACGCGTTCCGAAACCCCGTGTGCCGAACCTTCGACTGCCGAACCACCGACCGCCGAACCTTCGACTGCCGAACCACCGACCGCCGAACCTTCGACTGCGGAACCTTCGCCGCCTGTCGAACGATCGCGAGTCGAACCATCACGAGTCGAGCCATCGCCTGTCGCACCATCGCGAATCGAGCCATCGCCTGTCGAGCCATCGCGAATCGACCCATCGCCTGTCGGCTCCGGAATCGTCGCCTCAGGCAACCGTGGCCCCGGTCAGTCGCCTGGTAGGGCAGCCGATTCGGTCGCCGGCGTGACCGCTGAAGTGACGGCTGGTACGGCCGCTGGTGTGAAGTGCGACGTGACGACTGGTGCTGCAACTGGTGTGCAGTCCAACGCGACGGCTGGTGCGACCGTCGGCGAACCGATGCGAGACGATCGCACCGCCGAACAGCGGCGCGCCGATGCCATCGCCGACGTCTTCGAGCAAATGCTGCACAACGGCCTGGACTGGCTCGGCCGCCGACTACCCGACCAACACCGCCGACGACCCCACATCGAGGTCCTCGTCCCCATCACCACCCTCCTCGGCGTGGACGACGACCCCTGCGAACTCACCGGCTACGGACCCATCCCAGCCGAAATGGCCCGCCGCATCGCAACCGACGGCACCTGGCGACGACTCCTCACCGACCCCACCAACGGCACCGTCCTCGACGCATCCACCACCCGCCACGACCCCGGCACGGTCGTCACCGAAACCCTGCTCGCCCGCCACCCCGTCTGCGCCTGGCCCGGCTGCAACCGCACCTCACGCCAATGCGACCGCGACCACGCCACACCATTCAAACAATCCGGCCGGACAAACCTGACCGGGCTAGTGCCCTACTGCGAATACCACCACATCATCAAAGACACCCCAGCGTGGGAATGGAAAACGACCGCCCACCCCGACGGCTCCGTCACCCTCACCGCCCCCACCGGCCACCGCTACACAACAGTCCCGCCTGCCCGCGGCCCCATCACACAGGAGCAAGACACCCACGACCCGCCACCGTTCTGACGCGAGCAATGGGTCATAGCCGGACCCCGCCCCTACAGCCATCCCCTCGAAGCCTGCTCTCACACCGGACACGCCACCACGAAAGCAACGCCTCAAAGCCGAACCCCGCCCCTACAACCGCCCCCTCGAAACCTGCTCTCACACCGGACACGCCACCACGAAAGCAACGCCTCAAAGCCGAACCCCGCCCCTACAACCGCCCCCTCGAAACCTGCTCTCACACCGGACACGCCACCACGAAAGCAACGCCTCAAAGCCGAACCCCGCCCCTACAGCCATCCCCTCGAAACCTGCT
>NZ_SODT01000011.1:0-605759 GCF_004366005.1 Kribbella sp. VKM Ac-2566
ACAAGCCCTCATCGCCTTGACCATGCTCACCCTCGGCGGCTACCGACCACCCCTCCCAGGCCGCACCTGACCCACACATCAGACAGGAGACCCGGTTATCCCCTCGCGTGCAGGGTTCTCCCCTCGTGTAAGAGCAGAGAACCCATAACGCGGGGGATATCCCGTCGTGTTGGCGTGGTGGGGTGACGCGAGCACGGAGGCGGTGGCTGGGGTTGGGGGTGTGCGGACGAACGGGTAGTGCGGGGGGTGGGAGGGGCCGCGGGTGAGCGGGCTGGCGGTCGGGCGCGCGGTGCAGTAGGTCCGTGGTGCGGGCTGCGGCGGTGCACTACCCGTTCTTGTGTACGTCAGGCGGTGTGGCCGCCGTCGATGGTCAGGGCGGTGCCGGTGATGTACGACGCGTTCGGGCCGGCCAGGTACGTGATGGCGGCTGCTACCTCGGTGGGGGTGCCGAAGCGGGGGAGGGACAGGTTGGTGAGTTGGGCGGCGGCGAAGGGGCCGTCGGACGGGTTCATGTCGGTGTCGATCGGGCCGGGGTGGACGACGTTGGACGTGATGCCGCGTGGTCCGAGTTCGCGGGCGAGGCTCTTGCTCAGGCCGGTCATCGCGGATTTGCTCATCGCGTACAGCGTCATGCCCGGCCCGGGCACCCGCCCCGTCACGCAGCTGCCGAGGTGGATCATCCGGGCGCCGTCGGACAGGTGCGGTACGGCGGCCTGCGCGGCCACATAGGCCCCGCGGACATTGACCGCGATCACCCGGTCGACGTCCTCCAACGAGAGGTCGGTGATCGGAGCGATCGCACCGACGCCGGCGTTGTTGATCAGGATGTCCAACCCACCAAGGGTTTCCGCAGCCCGCCGTACGCCGTCACCGACCGCCACCGCGTCACCCGAGTCGACCGCATAGGCGAACCCGCGTCGCCCGAGTGCCTCGATCTCCTTCACCACCGAAGCCGCGGCGTCCGCGGACGAGTTGTAGGTGATCGCGACATCCGCACCACGCTCCGCCAGTGCGACGGCGGTCGCCGCGCCGATCCCGCGGCTGCCACCGGTGACGAGGGCCTTCTTGCCAAGTAGTTCGTTCATGCCTTCAACTTCAGCGGCACGACGACGGCGAAGCTGGCGAGAATCGGCCACCGGATCCTCGCGTCGCAAAACCGCGACCGCCTCACTTCGATGTCGTAAAACCGCTAGGAACTGTCGGTGGGGGCAGGGATGCTGGAGGGTGTGTACGAGTGTAGGGAGCGATGCATCCGGGCGGTGCAGTCCAAGGACGCGCGGTTCGACGGGTGGTTCTTCACGGCGGTCCTGACCACCAAGATCTACTGCCGGCCGAGCTGTCCGGTGGTGCCGCCGAAGGTCGAGAACATGCGGTTCTACCCGAGCGCCGCGGCCGCCCAGCAGGCCGGGTTCCGCGCCTGCAAGCGGTGCCGTCCCGATGCGAGCCCGGGCTCACCCGAGTGGAACGACCGCGCCGACCTGGTCGCCCGGGCGATGCGTCTGATCGCGGACGGCGTCGTCGACCGCGACGGCGTACCGGGGCTGGCCGGTCAGCTCGGGTACAGCGTTCGCCAGGTGCAACGCCAGCTCCAGGCCGAGCTCGGCGCGGGCCCGCTCGCGCTTGCTCGGGCGCAACGTGCACAGACCGCCCGGTTGCTCATCGAGACGAGTGAGCTGCAGATGGCGGACGTGGCGTTCGCCGCCGGGTTCTCCAGCGTGCGGACCTTCAACGAAACCGTGCAGGAGGTCTTCGCGCTCGCGCCGACGGAGCTGCGCCGCCGAGCCCGCCGCGGTACGACGTCTGCCACGCCCGGAACGATCTCGCTCCGGCTCCCGTTCCGCGCACCGTTGACACCCGACAACCTGTTCGGTCACCTGATCGCGACCGGCGTACCGGGTGTGGAGGAGTGGCGCGACGGCCACTACCGTCGCACGCTGCGGCTCCCGCACGGACACGGTGTCGTCGCCCTGCGGCCGATGCCGGACCACATCGCCTGCCAGCTCTCACTCACCGATCAGCGCGATCTCGCGATCGCGATCAGCCGGTGCCGCCGGATGCTCGACCTCGACGCGGACCCGGTCGCCGTCGACGACTTGCTCAGCACCGATCCCGTACTCGCTCCGCTGATCGCGAAGGCGCCCGGCCGCCGGGTCCCGCACACGGTCGACGGCGAGGAGTTCGCCGTACGGGCGGTGCTCGGCCAGCAGGTGTCGACGGCAGCGGCACGGACGCACGCGCACCGCCTGGTCGTGCAGCACGGCGAGCCGATCGAGGACGCGGCAGGCGGGCTCACGCATCTGTTCCCGACGATGCAGGCGCTCGCGGAGCTCGACCCGGAGACGCTGGCGTTCCCGAAGTCTCGCCGTACGACGCTCACCACGCTGATCGCGACGCTCGCGCGCGGTGAGATCGACCTGGGCGCCGGCGCCGACTGGGATCGTGCGCGCGAGCAACTGGCCGCGCTGCCCGGGATCGGGCCGTGGACGGTGGAGTCGATCGCGATGCGCGCGCTCGGTGACCCGGATGCCTTCGTGGCCAGCGATCTGGGCATCCGGTACGCCGCGCGTGACCTAGGCTTGTCCGAGGCCCCCAAGCTCCTGACCGACCACGCCCGCGCGTGGCGGCCTTGGCGTGCGTACGCCGTGCAGTACCTGTGGGCCACCGGCGACCATGCGATCAACAAGATCCCCACGGAGTGACGAATGACCGAACTGATCACGGACCGGCTGCTGCTGCGCAATTGGCGCGACTCCGATCGGGAGCCGTTCGCGGCGCTGAATGCGGACCCGGCGGTGATGGAGCACTTCCCGGCTCTGCAGAAGCGTGAGCAGAGCGACTCCCTGATCGACCGGCAGATCCCCGCCATCGAGGAGCGCGGGTGGGGGCTGTGGGCGGTGGAGGTGCGGGACACCGGTGAGTTCATCGGGTTCACCGGCCTGTCGGTGCCGAGCTTCGAGGCGCACTTCATGCCGGCTGTGGAGATCGGCTGGCGGCTCGCGAAGGGTGCCTGGGGCAACGGCTACGCGACCGAGGCGGCCCGCGCGGCGCTGGCCCACGGCTTCGGGCCGGCCGGGCTGGAGGCGGTCGTCTCGTTCACCACGACCACGAATCTGCCGTCGCAGCGCGTCATGCAGCGGATCGGCATGGTGCACGACGAGCCCGGTGACTTCGACCACCCGCGCATCGAGGAGGGCCACCGGCTGCAGCGGCATGTGCTCTACCGGATCGACCGCGCGCAGTGGGAGTCCACCCGGTGACGTACGCCGTCGTCGACAGCCCGCTCGGTCCGCTCACGCTCGTGGGGACCGATGCGGGCGAGTTGACCGGGCTGTACATGGACCAGCAGCGCTACCGCCCGGAGCAGGCGGGCTTCGGTGATCGCGACGACGCGGTCCTCCCCGCGGTGGCCGAGCAGTTGGACGAGTACTTCCATCACGGCCGCACGACCTTCGACGTACCGCTGCACCTCGTCGGTACGCCGTTCCAGCGTGACGTCTGGGTCGCACTCCAGGACATCCCGTACGGCACGACCACGACGTACGGCGGTCTTGCTGAAATGCTCGGCCTGAAGCCGGGATCGGCTCGGGCGGTCGGGCTGGCGAACGGGAAGAACCCGATCAGCATCATCGTGCCGTGCCACCGGCTGGTCGGCTCGACCGGCAACCTCACCGGGTACGGCGGCGGCATCGAACGCAAGCAGGCGCTGCTCGATCACGAACGCGGAGAAAAACTGCTCACTGGATGAGCACTTATCCGGCGCATGCTGGTTTCATGAACGAGATCGAGGCTCTGAATTGCGCGGATGTCGACGAGTGGCGCGGCTGGCTGACCGCCAACGGGCGGAGTGAACGGTCGGTCTGGCTCGTCGTGCATCGCGAGGCGACCGGCCTCAACCTGAAAGCTGCGGTCGAGCATGCGCTGTGCTTTGGGTGGATCGACAGCAAGACGATCCGGCGCGACGAGCGGACGACGTACCAGTGCTTCACGCCGCGGAACCCGCGGAGCACCTGGAGCAAGGTGAACCGCGAGCGGGTCGAGCGGCTGACCGCGGCGGGGCTGATGATGCCGGCGGGCGAGGAGCTCGTGGCGCACGCTCGGCGCACCGGGACGTGGGATCTGCTCGCCGACGCGCAGAACCTGATCGTCCCGCCCGACCTGCGGGCCGCGCTGGCGGCCGACCCGCGAGCGGACGAGAACTTCCGGGCCTTCCCGCCGTCGGCCCGCCGGACGATCCTCGAGTGGATCACCCTCGCGAAGCGCCCGGAGACGCGGGAACGCCGGATCGCCGAGACCGTCGCACAAGCCGCCAACGGCACCCGGGTGCGCTGACGACCGAGAACGTCGGCCAAGTCCGCTTACGGGTCAGAGGACCGCCGGGTCAGCCGGCTGTGTGGGCGGTGTCGTCCAAGCGCTCGACGGCAGTGACATCGGTCGGTTCCGTCGGTTTGGTGGGTTTGCGGGTGAGTCGGCGCGCGAGCGGCTCGGTGTAGCGGGCCGCAACCGGGCCGAGGATGACCAGGATCAGCACGTACGCCGTGGCCAGCGGACCGAGCTTCGGTTCGACACCGACCGCGAGACCGGCGATGACGATCGAGAACTCGCCGCGCGCGACCAGCGTCCCGCCCGCGCGCCAGCGACCCGCGGTCGAGATGCCCGCACGCCGAGCGGCGTACCAGCCGGTGATGATCTTGGTGAACGCGGTGAGGATCGCCAGCCCGAACGCGATCGCCAGCACCGGCGGGATCTTCGCCGGATCGGTGCTCAACCCGAAGAACACGAAGAACACCGCGGCGAACAGGTCACGCAGCGGACTGAGCAGGTTCCGGGCGCCGTGGGCGACCTCGCCGGACAACGCGATACCGACCAGGAACGCGCCGACCGCGGCCGACACCTGCAACTGTTGTGCGATTCCCGCGACGAGCAGTGTGAGGCCGAGGACGACGAGCAGCAGCATCTCCGGGTTGTCCGAGGAAACGGCCCGGCTGATGACACGCCCGTACCGGAGCGCGATGAACAGCACCACGCTGACCGTCCCGAGCGAGATCAGCAGCGTGATGCTCCCGCCGGCCAGCCCGACGCCGGCCAGCAGCGCGGTGAGAATCGGCAGGTAGACCGCCATCGACAGGTCCTCGAGCACCAGGATCCCCAGGATCACCGGCGTTTCCCGATTACCCAGCCGACCGAGATCTCCGACGACCTTCGCGATCACGCCGGACGACGAGATCCAGGTGACACCGGCGAGTGCAACTGCCGCGACCGGACCCCAGCCGAGCAGCAACGCGACGGCCGCGCCGGGCAAAGCGTTCAGCAGGAAGTCGACCGCTCCGGAGATGTACTGCGTCTTCAGCGTGCTGACGAGATCGGAGGCCGTGTACTCGAGCCCGAGCAGCAACAGCAGCAGGATCACGCCGATCTCGGCGCCGGTGGCGACGAACTCCTCGCTCGCCGCCAAGGGCAACAACCCGCCGTGCCCGAACGCCAGGCCGGCCAGCAGATAAAGGGGAATCGGCGAGAATCCGAGGCGGCCGGCGATCCGGCCGAGGATGCCCAAGGCAAGGATGACCGCGCCCAACTCGATCAGCAGGGCAGTGATGTTCTCGTGCATGCTCAGCCGCCCGCGATCAGATCGGCCACGGCGTCGACACCCTCACGGGTGCCGACGACCACCAGGGTGTCGCCGGTCGCGAACCGGAAGTCCGGCGTCGGCGACGGGATCGCCCCGGTACGCCGCAGTACCGCGACGATCGACGCGCCGGTGCGGCTGCGTGCCTGGGTGTCGCCGAGCGTCCGGCCGGAGTACGGCGACTTGGCGGTGATCGGGATGTGCTCCGTGACCAGGTCGATCTCGATCTCGCCGCGGACCGGGTCGAGCTGCTCCGGGATCAGCAGCTGCGCGAGCGCGGCCGCCTCGCCCTGACCCAAGGGGACGCTGGCCTGGCACTCGTCGTCGTCCTCGGGATTGTGGAAGCCGAGGAACCGCCGCCCGTCGTTGTGCACCACCACCGAGACGTGCTTTCCGGTCTCGGTGACCAGGTCGTACCGCACGCCGATGCCGGGCAACGTCGTCTTGGTCGGGTGGTTCATGATGCTCCGCTCCGGGATAGATGGCGTCTGCAACCATTCTCTCAAAGCGGGCAAGGCTTGTTCGGGCAAGTGGTGTGACCTGGGATGCAATCAGGTGCAGTGCAACTGGTTGCATAGGTAGCCTCGGGTCATGGCGCTGGAGCACGCGATTCTGGTCTCGCTGACCGAGCGGGCCGGGTCCGGGTACGAGTTGGCCCGGCGGTTCGACCGGTCGATCGGGTACTTCTGGCCGGCCACGCATCAGCAGATCTACCGGGTGCTGCGCCGGATGGACGAGGCGGGCTGGGTCAAGCACACGGAGATCGCCCAGGACGGACGCCCGGACAAGAAGGTGTACCGGGTCGCGGCGGCCGGGCGTGCGGAGTTGTCACGCTGGCTGGCCGAGCCGGAGGATCCCGCCGTACTGCGGGACGGCCTCGGGGTGAAGTTGCGCGGCGCCTCGCTCGGGTCGGTCGAACTCGTGCTGAAGGAGATCGAGCGGCACCGGGCCGAGCACGCGACGCGACTCGAGGTGTACCGCGGGATCCAGAAGCGGGACTTCCCGAAGCCGTCCGGCCTGCGCGGCCGCGAGTTGCACCAGTACCTCGTACTGCGCGGCGGGGTCCGCGCCGAGGAGTCCTTCGTCGCCTGGTGCGACGAAGTGATCGACGCCCTCCGGAAGGACAACAAGTGAGTTCTTATCCACACGTGCTGGAGCCGCTCGATCTCGGCCATGTGGTCCTGCCGAACCGGGTGATCATGGGGTCGATGCACACCGGGCTCGAGGATCGGTTGAGCGATCTGCCCAAGCTGGCGGCGTACTTCGCCGAGCGTGCTCGCGGTGGCGTCGGCCTGATGGTGACCGGTGGCTACGCGCCGAACCGCACCGGCTGGCTGACACCCTTCGGATCGACCCTCGTCAACCGGCGACAGGCCCGGAAGCATCGCCTGCTCACCGATGCCGTGCACGCCGAGGGCAGCCGGATCGCGCTCCAGATCCTGCACGCCGGCCGGTACTCGTACCACCCGTTCAGCGTCTCCGCCTCCGCACTGAAGGCCCCGATCAACCCGTTCAAGCCCCGCGCCCTGTCCGATCGCGGCGTCCGCAAGCAGATCGAGGCGTACGTCGACTGCGCAGCGCTCGCCCGCGAGGCCGGGTACGACGGCGTCGAGATCATGGGGTCCGAGGGGTACTTCATCAACCAGTTCCTGTCCGAGCGCACGAACAAGCGGACCGACCGCTGGGGCGGCAGCCCGGAGAACCGTCGCCGGCTCGCGGTGGAGATCGTCCGGCGGACCCGGGAACGGGTCGGCGACGACTTCCTGATCATCTACCGGCTGTCGATGGCCGACCTGGTCGAGGGTGGGCAGACCTGGGACGACGTGGTTGCTCTGGGCAAGGAGATTGAGACGGCCGGGGCGTCGATCATCAACACCGGGATCGGCTGGCACGAGGCGCGGGTCCCGACGATCGTCACGTCCGTGCCCCGAGCTGCGTTCACCAGCGTGACCGCGGCGTTCAAGCCGCACGTCAAGATCCCGGTCGTCACGTCGAACCGGATCAACCTCCCGCAGGTCGCCGAAGAGGTTCTCGCCCGTGGTGACGCCGACCTGGTCAGCATGGCCCGCCCGTTCCTGGCCGATCCGGAGTGGGTGCTGAAGGCAACGACCGACCGGGCCGACGAGATCAACGTCTGCATCGCCTGCAATCAGGCGTGTCTGGATCATGTGTTCGCGAAGAAGAAGGCGAGCTGCATGGTCAACCCGCGGGCCGCTCGCGAGACCGAACTGCAGTTGCTCCCGACCCGGCGTACCAAGAGCATCGCTGTCGTCGGGGCCGGCCCGGCTGGTCTCGCTGCGGCGGTGACGGCGGCCGAGCGCGGGCATCACGTGGAGCTGTTCGAGGCGGATGCGGAGATCGGCGGACAGTTCGGGATCGCGCAGCAGATCCCGGGCAAGGAGGAGTTCGCCGAGACGATCAGGTACTACCGGCGGCGGCTCGAACTGACCGGCGTCAAGCTGCACCTCGGCCGCCGCGCCGGGGTCGACGACCTGGCCGGGTTCGACGAGATCGTGCTCGCGACCGGCGTCGTACCGCGAGTGCCCGCGATCCCCGGCATCGATCACCCCAAGGTCCTTTCGTACGTCGAGGTTGTCCGCGAACGTCAACCGGTCGGGGACACGGTCGCGGTGATCGGGGCCGGCGGGATCGGGGTGGATGTCAGCGAGTTCCTGACCACCACGTCGCCGGATCTCGCCGCGTGGAAGGCGGAGTGGGGTGTCGGTGATCCGACGTTGCTCCGGGGTGCGCTCGCCGTACCGCGGCCGGAACCGTCGCTGCGCAAGGTGTATCTCCTGCAGCGCAAGGCGGGGAAGATCGGCGCCGGGCTCGGCAAGACGACCGGGTGGGTGCATCGGGCGGCGTTGAAGAACAAGCAGGTCGAGCAGTTGCGTGGCGTGAACTACGAACGCATCGACGACGAAGGCCTGCACGTCACGTTCGGCCCGAAACGCGAGAAGGCGCGCGTGCTCGCCGTCGACACGGTCGTCGTCTGCGCCGGCCAGGAACCGGTCCGCGACCTCGCCGAGGTACTCCGAGCCACTGGCCGTCCGGTCCACCTGATCGGCGGAGCGGACGTAGCCGCCGAGCTCGACGCGAAACGAGCCATCGAGCAAGCGACCCGGCTCGCTCTCGCGCTCTGAGGCGGACCTCAGCCACTCACCAACCAGCTCGCGGTCGACGGCCTCACGCTCAGCGTGGGGCGTCGGAGGGCGGCTGACCGAGGTTGGTGAGTGGGAGCGGTCCGCGCCTAGTGCACCAACAACCGGTGCACTAGTGCGCGCTGGCGGCATTCCCTTCACCTAGTGCACCGTGTACAGCGTACGCGCACTAGTGAATGGGAGCTGGGATATGAAGACTGTGCTGATTTCCGGTGGTGGGATTGCGGGTCCGGCGCTGGCGTTCTGGTTGCGGCGGTTCGGGTTCGCGCCGACGGTGGTCGAGATCGCGTCGGCGCCGCGGCCGGGTGGGCAGACCGTGGACCTGCGCGGGGTGTCGCGCGTGGTGGCCGAGCGGATGGGGCTGATGCCGGCCGTCGCCGAGCGGCAGCTGCACGAGCGCGGGCTCGCGTACGTGAAGGGCGACGGGCGGCAGGCCGCGGCGATGCCCGCGGAACTGCTCGACGGCGCCGGGCCGGTCGCGGAGATCGAGATCCTCCGCGGCGACCTCGCCGGGATCCTCGCCGACGCGACGAGCGAAGTGGAGTACCTGTACGGCGACTCGGTCGCCGAACTGACGCAGGATGCGAGCGGCGTCGACGTGACGTTCGCGAGCGGGACGCGACGGCGGTTCGATCTCGTCATCGGCGCGGACGGGGTGCATTCGCGGGTACGGCGGCTCGCGTTCGGGCCGGAGGAGCAGTTCGTGCACCACCTCGGCGGCTACACCTCGTACTTCACAGTCGAGGCGCCCGAGGACCTGGACCATTGGATGAAGCTCTACACCGCTCCGGGCGGGCGCTGGGTCGGCCTGCGTCCGGATCGCGATCCGCGGTTCGCGAAGGCCCTCTTGAGCTTCCGGTCGCCGGTGCTCACGTACGACCGGCGTGATCTGGAGGCGCAGAAGCAGCTGGTGCGGTCGCGCTACGAGGGGCTCGGCTGGCACACCCCGCAGATCCTCAACGGGCTGGACGCGGCCGACGACTTCTACTTCGACACCATCAGCCGGGTCGAGGTGCCGGAATGGTCCCGCGGCCGGGTCGCGCTGGTCGGTGACGCCGGGTACTGCGGTTCACCGATGGCCGGCCACGGTACGGCGCTCTCACTCGTCGGCGCGTACGTGCTCGCGGGCGAGTTGGCCGCTGCGCAGGGCGATCACGTCCGCGCGTTCCCGGCGTACCAGAACCGGATGCAGGCGTACGTCGAGCAGCGGATGGAGCTGCCGCCGGGCGGGATCAAGATGGCGATGCCGATGAGCCGGTTCGGGATCGCGTACCGGGACTTCGTGCTGCGGGTGATGACGTCGCGGCTGCTGGCCGGCGTACTCGCGAAGTCGGCCGTCGCGAAGCCGGACGCGATCGACCTGCCCGACTACTCAGTCCAGCGGGCTGACCCACTCCGGGTTGCGGCCGAGGAGGCCGAGTAGCTGGTCGAGGTCGGGGGCCGTGCCGGAGACCTTGACGCTGCGTTCGAACGCGTAGCCGGCGCCGCGGTTCGCATCGGTGTCGGGGATCCGGCGGGCCAGGGTGAGCGCCATCTCGACCATGTCCGGCGGCGGGTTGTACGGGACGTCGATCGCGCGGGCCAGGTCCCAGGCGTGCACGATGCAGTCGAGCTGGTGGAAGGTCAGCGCGATCCGGCGGGGGAACGAGCCGAACTCGCGGACCTCCACCAGCCGGTCCAGCGCGCCGCCGTCGGCGAACGCGTCCGCGACCCGCACGTTCGAGCGGCGATAGGCGCCGGCCGGGTTGTCGCCGAGGCGACCGCCGGTCCAGACGTGCACAGAGGCCGAGCCGTTCAGCGCGGCCGCGGCGAGGCCCTCGTTCTGGCTGACCAGATGGCGCATCAGGCCACGCACCGTCCAGTCGGGGCACGGGGTGGGAAACCACAGGTGTTCGGGCCGTACCTGCATCACGACTTCCCCGAGCACCGCGCCGGCCCTGCGATCCAGATCCCGGATATCCATCCGCGCTCCTCCCATCGCCTTAAGGAGCATAGGCCGGTACGGCGGACTTCGCAGGGAATCGCGTGGAGTACAAGGGACATCCCGCGGCGGGTTGCAACAGGTCGGGCCCGAGTGTCGCGGCAAAAGCGCGAGCGGTCAGGCGCCGGCGGGTTCCTTGGCGGCTGCCTTTGCGGCCTTCTTGAAGGAGCGGACCTCGGCGAGCGACGCGGCGTCGGTGACGTCGGCGATGGAGCGGCGGGAGCCGCGGTCGCCGTAGCTGCCCGCGGCCTCACGCCAGCCCTTCGGCGCTACGCCGCGCTGCTTGCCGAGCAGGGCCAGGAAGATCTTCGCTTTCTGCTCGCCGAATCCGGGCAGCGCCTTCAGACGCTTCAGCACCTCGGCGCCGTCGGGCTTCGGGCGGCCGGAGAGCCAGATGTTGGCGGTCTCACCGTCGTACTTCTCGATGATCTCCTGCGCGAGGGCGTGCACCCGGCGGGCCATCGAGCCACCGTACCGGTGGATCGCCGGCGGGGTGACGCAGAGTTCGACGAACGTCTCCAGGTCGGTCGCGGCGATCTTGTGCAGGTCGAAACCGTCCATCCGGTTCGCGATCTTCAGCGGACCGGAGAAGGCGTGCTCCATCGGGTACTGCTGGTCGAGGAGCATGCCGACCAGCAAGGCGAACGGGTCGTCGTTGAGCAACTTGTCGGCATCCGGGTTGCCGGTGAGGTGCAGTTCGCGCAGCATGCGGCCAATCTTGACACGGTTGAGGGGTGTCTGACGGCGTCTGGCGGCGAGGTAGTGCGCTTACGATGTACGCGCACTAGTTGAAGGAGACGTATGAGTGGAGCGCCGTACCAGGTGATCGCGGCCGAGTTGCGGCGGCGGATCGAGGCCGGGGAGCTGTTGCCGGGGGATCGGGTGCCGTCGACGCGGGCGTTGGTCCGTGACTTCGGAGTGGCGATGGCGACCGCGACGAAGGCGTTGCAGGTGCTGCAGGCCGACCAGCTGGTGCATCCCGCGCCGGGGGTCGGGACCGTGGTCGGTCCGCCGCCGCGTTCCCGGCGTACGGCGATTGCACCCGATGGAGTGCCGGACCTCAATCGCGACGAGGTCGTGCGAATGGGGATCGCGATCGCGGACGCCGAGGGGCTGGCGGCGTTGTCGATGCGGCGGATCGCGGCCGAGCTCGGGGTGTCGACGATGGCGCTCTACCGGTACGTCGGTGGCAAGGACGCCCTGGTCGTGCAGATGGTGGATGCGGCGCTCGGAGAGTTTCCGCTCGGCGAGATTCCGGCGTACTGGCGGGATGCGGTGACGGCAGTGGCGCGGGTGCACTGGGCGGCGTACCGGCGGCATCTCTGGATGGCGAGTGCGATCAGTCTCAGCCGGCCGCAGCTGGTGCCGCGGTTGCTGCCGCACACGGACGCGGTGCTGCGGGCGTTGCGCGGGTTGGAGAAGGGCGCGGCGTTGTCGACGGTGATCAGCCTGTTCGCGTACGTGCGGGGGATCGCGTTGGTGATGGAGTCCGAGGCACAGGCCGAGCAGGACACCGGGGTCACCGCGGACGAATGGGCTACCCGGCAGGGCGACCAGTTGGCGGCGATGATCGCGGCCGGGAACCTGACGGGCTTCCAGGAGCTGCTGGCCGACGGCTTCGACTACGAGTACGACCTGGACCAGTTGTTCGAGTTCGGCCTTTCGGTCTTCCTGGATGGTCTCGCTTCCCGGCTACGCTGAGTGCTGACGACTTCTCCGGAGGTGGCGATGGAGCCTGTGTTCGCGCCGGGTGTGCCTGTTGGCGTGCGGCGGTTGTACGAGCACCGGCCGGAGTTGTTCGTGGCGGCCGACGCGCCGCGGCCGAAGCGGCAGACGTCCTGGTCGGTCGCGCCGGGCAACACGTTCGGGACGTTGCTCGTGTGGATCGCGGTGTGTGTCGGCGGGTGGATCCTGGCGCTCATCATCATGGCGGCGACGCTGCCGACCGCGGTAGCGGCGTGGGGCTCGGTCGCGCTCGCCGGGGTCGCGGCGCTCGCGACCGGCGGGATCCTGGTGAAGTCGGCGGTCGAGGACCGCGGGCACAAGGCGGTCCGCCTCCAGCACGGGAAGTACCTTCTGCCGGAGGACTTCGACGAGCCGGCCGCGCGGCTGCTCACACGGGCGCAGCGGGCCGTGAAAACGGTGCTTGAGGCAACAGTTACCCGGCGTGGCCTGCTGGACGACGTACAGAACGAGCTCGTCCTGCCGGAGCAGTTGTGGGACATCGCGCAGGTGCTCCGCGAGCAGACGGTACTGCGGGCCAGACAGCAGGACGTCGCGCGCGGAATGGCGACCGCTGAGCTCGACGCCGTACTCGGACCGCAGCGTCGTGCCCTCGCGCTCTCGGTGGACGCGATCAGGCGCAAGGTGGATCTGCTGGACCGGTACGCCGACCGCGTCCGCTCCGCCGACGCCGCGTTACGCGCCGAGGCCGCGCTGGACGACGGCGACCGCTACATCGAGCTGCTCGCCCGCACCGAACCCGTCGGCGACACGTCCGTCGTACAGGGCTTCACCGACGAGGCCGGCGCCCTCAAGGACACCCTCACCCGATCCATCAACGCCGCCCGAGACGCCGGCCGGACGTTGGCGCTCCCGGAGTAACCTCTCCCCATTTGGTGGGTCAGCCAGCGAAATGAGGGGTTCTACACCCGGAACCACGGTGCAGAACCCCCGATTTGCTGGGTCAGCCAGGCAAATTGGTGGGTTAGCCAGGCAAATTGTGGTGGGTGAGGAGGGCTGCTTCGGCTTCGGGGGTGAGGCCGATCGTGAGGGGTGGGGTGCCTCGGTCGTGGTCCCACTGGAGGACGTCGGCGACGGTTCGGCGCAGCGGAGTGACGGGCATGCCGACGGCGCGGGCCTTGGCTGGGTTGCGGCGACGTTCACCCCATTCGGACTCGGGGTCGATGAGGGGGAAACGGCGCGGTACGGCGTCGAACGGGACGGGGACGATGTCGACGGTGCTGCCGGACAGTTCGGCCGCGGTGTGGATCAGTTCCGCGATGGTGGAGTCGGGACCGGTCGCGTTGTAGGCGCCGGCGCGGTCGTCCGCGACGAGCCGCGTGATCAGGCCGGCGACGTCGCGGCTGTCCACCAGTTGGAGCGGCGCCTCGGGCTTGGTCGGGAGCGCGACGCGGCCTCCACGGGCGCCGCGCCGGATCCAGTAGAGCGCCGTACCGGACGAGTCGCCGGGGCCCGTGACCCGACCGGGGCGGACGAGCGTCGCGCGATCGCCGTACCGCTCGACGACGTCGTCCTCGCACGCGACCTTGCAGGGTCCGTACGTGTCGTTCGTGAGTACGTCGGCGTCGCGCAGCGGCTCGCGGCGTGGTGCGGTCTCGTCGGTCCCGGCCGGCAGATCCCGTACGTAGACCGCGTGACTCGAGATGAACACATACCGCCCGACGCGGTCCCCGAGCACGTCCATCGCCTGATCGACGTCCCGCGTCCGGAAGCCGCTCGTGTCGACGACCGCGTCCCACTCGCCGGTCCGCAGCGCCGAGTAGTCGCCCGCCTCGCGATCCCCGATCAGCTGCGTCACGCCTGCGGGGAGCGGCGTACCACTCTTCCCGCGACTGAACGACGTGACCTCGTAGCCCCGCGCCAACGCGTCGTCCACGACCGCGCGCCCGACAAACCCGTTCCCACCCAGCATCAGAATCCGCACAACCGATGAACTTAGTCCCCGCAGTCCGATTAGGCTCGCGGATATGACGAAGACGGTCGTGGTTGCCGGTGGCACCGGCACGCTCGGGGTCGCGGTGACGGCCGAGTTCCTGCGGGCCGGCTGGCGGGTCGTCGTACCCGGGCGGTCCGAGGAGTCCCTCGCCCGCCTCGGCGCCGACCCGGCGCTCAACCCGGTGATCGCCGACCCCTTCGATCCCGCCGGTACGGCGGACGTCGTCGCGCTCGCCGCCTCGGACGAGAACGCTCCGCTCACCGCCCTGGTCAACCTCGTCGGCGGCTTCGCATCCGGGTCCCGGGTGCATGAGACGCCGACCGAGGACTTCGAGACGCAGCTCCGGCTCAACCTGCGTCCTACGTACCTGATCACCCAGGGAGTCCTGCCGCATCTGCTCGCGGGCGGTGGTGGATCGATCGTTTGTACGTCGAGCGGCGCCGCGCTGCGCCCGTTCTCCGGGGCGGCCGGGTACATCACCGCGAAGGCCGGGGTGATCGCGTTCGCCGACGCATTGCACGCGGAGTACGCACGCGACGGCGTCCGGGTGAACACCATCCTGCCCGGCACCATCGACACCCCCGCGAACCGCAGCGCGATGCCAAAGGCCGACACCAGCAAGTGGAGCCCGCCGGACCGGATCGCCGCCGTGGTCCGCACGCTCATCGAGCACGAAGGCTTCAACGGCGCTCATCTGACCGTTTGACAACCGATTGACCCTGTAACACGTCTGAAGAGGTAAGGGCGCGGGTACTTGACGCACACTTGAATCAGGGGACGACGGGGCGACAGGGGTGCCGATGGGGAGTGCGCGCGCGACGGCGAGGCGGCCGCGGTCGATGCCGAAGTTGCTGGGGTTCACCCTGTTGGGCGCTGTGATCCCCGGACTCGGGCTGATCGTCGGCGGGCGCCGGCGGATCGGTGCGTTCGTGCTGACGCTCTTCCTCGGCCTGGTCGGACTCGGGGTGTACGTCGGTCTCACCCGGCGGGACGAGGTGCTTGCGGCCGCCGTCGTACCGAGCCGGCTGCTGATGACCTCGGTGGTGATCGGCGCGCTCGCGTGCTGCTGGATCGTGGTGATCGTGGCCTCGCACCGGTCGTTGCGTCCGGCAACGGGTGGAGCCGGCGGCCGGGCCTTCGGCGCGACGTTCGTCGGGCTGCTGTGTTTCGCGGTCGCGGCACCGGCGGCGATCGGCGTACAGAGTGTGCTGGCGCAGCGGTCGCTGGTGCAGGACGTGTTCCAGGCGCAGGGTGAGAGCAGGAGTGCGACCCGGCCGTCGACGGTCAACGTCAAGGATCCGTGGGAGGACAAGCCGCGGCTCAACCTGCTGCTGCTCGGCGGTGACGACGCGCCGAGCCGCGAGGGCGTGCGGACCGACACGGTGATCGTCGCGAGCATCGACACGAAGACCGGCAACACGGCGCTGGTGTCACTGCCGCGGAACCTGACGTTCATGCCGTTCCCGGCGGACTCGCCGCTGCGCAAGTACTACCCGAACGGCTTCGGCAAGGAGGGACTCAGCCTCGACGGGCGGCTGGAGTGGATGCTGACCGCGATGTACCAGAACGTCCCGGACGCGCATCCGGGCATCCTCGGGCCGTCCGACAACGAGGGCGCGGACGTGGTGAAGCAGTCCGTCGGCGAGGCGATCGGGCTGAAGCTCGACTACTACCTCCAGGTCAACCTGCAGAGCTTCCCGGAGATCGTCGACGCGCTCGGCGGGATCCGGGTGAACGTCAACGAGCGGGTCGCGATGGGCGGCGTCAGCAGTTCGCACATCCCGCCGAAGGAATGGATCGAGCCGGGACCGAACCAGCACCTCGACGGTCGGCACGCGCTGTGGTTCGCCCGCGGGCGGTACGGCGCCGACGACGACCAGCGGCAGGTCCGGCAGCGGTGCGTGATCAAGAGCATCGTCGACGCGGGGGATCCGCAGACGCTGGTCACGAAGTACAAGGCGATCGCTCGCGCCGGCAAGCACCTGCTGCGAACCGACATACCGCAGGAGCTGCTGCCCGCGATGGTGCAGCTGGCGCTGAAGGTGAAGTCGGGAACGGTCTCGAACGTCACGCTCGACTCCGACAAGCTCCGCCTGAAGTACCTGCACCCCGACTACCAGGCCCTCCGCGACACCGTCGAGAACGCCCTCGAGTCCGCCCCGCCCCCGACGCCCGCCACCCCGCCGACCAAGCCCGGCACCACGCCGACCGAGCCCGGCACCACACGCAAGCCGCCCACCACAACCACCACCGCGCCCCCCGGCCCGACCCAGAACCTCGCCGACGCCTGCGCCTACAACCCCAACGGCGACCAGCCGAACTAGCCCTCGCGCACCACCGCGCCGCCTGTACGAGCTGACCGGGAAATGATCTGAAGTCAGGGTGTCGATCTGGTGGTGGCCCGCTCGACGTGAGAGTAAGAGCTCGACCGACACGACGAGGGAGCATCAGCGATGCGCTACATGATCATCAACAAGGCCGACACGGACAGTGAGGCCGGGAAGTTGCCGCCGCAGGAGGTGGCCGAAGGTGTCGGACGGGTCGTCGAGGACCTGTCGAAGGCCGGCGTACTGCTGTTCGCGGAAGGCGTGCACCGCAGCTCGCTCGGCGCGCGGGTGAAGGTCGACGCCGGCAAGCGCACCGTCACCGACGGCCCGTTCGCCGAGACCAAGGAGCTGATCGGCGGCGTGATCGTCGTCGAGGTCCGCAGCCGCGACGAGGCGATCGAGTGGGCCGCCCGGCTGGCCGAGGCCCTCGGCTCCGAGGTCGAGGTACGCCGGGTTGTCGAGGAAGCCGACTTCGGCCCGGACTCCGACGCGTTCGAGACCCGATCATGAAACTGACGACGATCACGCAGGTCTCCGTTGACGGAGTGATGCAGGGAAACGGTCCGTCGGAGGCTGACCGCAAGCAGGGCTTCGAGCGCGACGGCTGGGCGATGGCAGCGTTCGACAGTGAGGCAACGGCGTTCGTCAACCAGTTCTGCGAGCGCGCCGGTGGGTTCCTGTTCGGCCGGCGGACATACGAGATCTTCGCCCGCTACTGGGGTGCGCTCGCTCCGGGCAGCGGTCCGATCGCGGACGCCTTCAACACGAAGCCGAAGTACGTCGCGTCGAACACCCTCACCGAGGCGACGTGGTCGGACACGACCGTCCTGTCCGGTGACCTCGCGGAGGCCGTCGGCGAGCTGAAGGCCAGGCCGGGAGGCGAGTTGCAGGTGCACGGCAGCGGTGTCCTGATCCGGTGGCTGCTGGAGAACGACCTCGTCGACGAGATCGTTCTGCTCGTCGTACCGGTGGTCGTCGGCCAGGGCACGCGACTGTTCCCCGACAGCGGCCCGGACCTGGCGCTCGACCTGGTGGAGTCGCGATCCTTCCCGACGGGCATGACGCTCCAGGTCTACCGGCCGGCCGGGCGCCCGCAGTACGCAACTGCCTGATCCCCACGGACAGCGATGTCCATTCGTGCCACCCTCGTTCGTGGAGATGGCATGAACAACACGCTGAAGGTTTCCGACGCTGAGCTGTACTACGAGGTGCGCGGATCAGGACCGCTGCTGGTCCTGGTCGGCGCCCCGATGGACGCGGACGCGTTCGCGCCGCTGGCCGAGCTGCTGGCGCCCGACTACACGGTCCTGACGCTGGACCCGCGCGGGGTGAAGCGGAGCAAGCTCGACCCGGGCGGTACGTCGCGACCCGAGCAGCGGGCCGACGACCTGGCCGCGCTGATCCGGCACGCGGACGCCGGGCCGGCCGTCGTACTCGGCTCCAGCGGGGGAGCGGTGAGCGCGCTCGCGCTGGCCCAGCATCACCCGGACGTCGTCCGGACCGTGATCGCGCACGAGCCGCCGCTCGACCGGCTGATCCCGGACGCGAACGAGGTGCTCGTGCGGTCGGAGAAGCTGATGGCCGACTACCTCGCCGGTGACGTGACCGGCGCCTGGAAGCAGTTCTTCGCGCTCGCCAACATCCAGCTGCCCGACGAGGTCGTGGAGATGATGTTCGGCGGCGAGCGGGACCCCGAGCAGGAGGCGACGGAGCGGTTCTGGTTCGGCCACGAGATGCGCGAGTCCATCACCTGGCTCCCCGACGTCGGCAAGCTGCGCGCCGTCGACATCGTGGTGGGAATCGGCGAGGAGTCGACCGGTCAACTCTGCGACCGCACCTCCACCGCCCTCGCCGACCGGCTGGGCATCGAGCCGACCCGTTTCCCGGGCGGCCACACCGGCTTCGTCGACCACCCTGACACCTTCGCCGAGGCTCTGCGTGCGCTGCTGGGAACCGTTCACCCGCGGGGGTGAGACTCGCCCGTGGGTCGTCAGGTGGAGTATGTGAAGCTGGGAGGTGTTCGATGGGTGCGCGGGTGTCAAGGCGATCTCATCGGGCACCGGTCCCGACGTACCACGCTCGTCGGCGTGGCGTCTTGACCTCAACCGTGGTTGAAGTTTCAAGCTGGTGCCGCTGACACAGGACATCGGAGATATCGGCCCTCGCGGGGCCCTGACGAAGGAGCAGAGTTGACCACGTACACGCTTCCCGACCTCCCCTACGACTACGGCGCACTGGCGCCGAGCATCGCCGGCGAGATCATGGAGCTGCACCACGACAAGCACCATGCGACCTACGTGAAGGGTCTGAACGACACCCTGGAGAAGCTGGCCGCGGCCCGCGAGAAGGACGACTTCGGCGCGATCGTCGGGCTGGAGAAGTCGCTCGCCTTCAACCTCGGCGGGCACGTCAACCACTCGATCTTCTGGAAGAACCTGTCGCCGGACGGTGGCGACAAGCCGGACGGCGAGCTGGGTGCCGCGATCGACAACTTCTTCGGCTCGTTCGACGGGTTCCGGTCCAACTTCACGGCGAGCGCCACCACGATCCAGGGCTCCGGCTGGGCGATCCTCGCCTGGGACGCGCTCGGCGGGCGGCTGCTCGTCCACCAGTTGTACGACCAGCAGGGCAACCTGCCGGCCGGGCAGATCCCGATCGTGATGCTGGACATGTGGGAGCACGCGTTCTACCTGCAGTACAAGAACGTGAAGCCCGACTACGTCAAGGCGTGGTGGAACGTCGTCAACTGGGCCGACGCCCAGGCGCGCTTCGACGCCGCCCGCTCCGGCGCCGGCGCCCTGATCACCGGCGCCTGACCAACGCGGACGCCCACGCCATCACAATTGATCGCGCCCGCCGGCTTCCCGCTCACGCGGGGCCGGCGGGCGCGATTGTGATGGCCTGGGGATCCGTCACCTGCAGAAGTCCGCGATCACCGGCGCGATCGCCGCGGCCTTGATCACGTGGTTCTGACCCGGTACTTCGGTGTGCTTGGCACCCGGCACCGCCGCTGCGAGGGCCCGCGTCGAGGTCTTCATCCACTGCGGGCTCTTCCCGCCGTTCACCACCAGCACCGGCTGCTCGATCGGCGCCCACTGCTCGGTGTCCATCGGGTCGCCGAAGCAGTTGTTCCCGAGCACCTGCGCGTCGTACGGCAGAGTGTGCGCGATCGCCTTCATCGGCTTCCAGGCCGGCATCAGCTTCATCATCGTGACGAAGATCCCGGGCAGCCCGATCCCCTTCGTGAAGAAGTACTTGATCGCGTCGCCCGGCTCGAGCGCCTGCAGGTCGGCGACCCAGCTCCGCGGGATCTGCTTGCGGCTGTCGTCGACGACGTACGGCGGCTCGAACGCGACCAGCTTCTCGACCGGCAACCCGGCCGCCGTCGCCCGCAGCGCCAGGGCAGCGCCGGACGACGAGCCGTAGACGTACGCCGATCCGCCGGCCGCCTCGATCACCGCGGCCAGGTCCTCGATCTCCCGCTCGACCGCGTAGTCGCCCGCGTCGCCGGAGTCGCCGCGCCCGCGGCGGTCGTAGTTGTAGACGGTGAAGCGGTCCGCGAGTGCCTCGGCGAGGTCGGGCATCGGACCCTGCGCACGGGAGCAGAGCGCGCCGTCGACGAGAACGAGCGCCGGCCCGTTCCCGCGCCGGTCGTAGGCGATGGTGGTGCCGTCCTTCGATACGACGGTGTTCATGATTCCTCCTGGTGGGTGACGATCTCACCCCTGCGTCGAACAGCCGGCGATTACTCGACATCATGTGACGCAGATCACTTCAGCCTCGGTCGGCTGCGTGGCGGTCGCGCGGTATGGGTACCGGTGCGGCAACCGAGTACGGGAGGCGGTCATGACGACACGCCCGGAACTGGTCCGGCGTGAGACCGGACTGAATCGACTGAACGGTCAGGACACGAACATCGGTGGGCTCGTGAGCCAGGCGACCACCGACCTCAGCCAGTTGGTCCGCGACGAAATCGAGCTGGCCAAGGTCGAGCTCAAGGAGAAGGGCAAGGAGGCGGGCGTCGGCGCCGGGTTGTTCGGTGGGGCCGGCGCGATCGCGCTGTACGGTCTCGGCGTCCTGATCGCGGCGGCGGTCCTCGGGCTCGCGACCGCGTTGCCGGCCTGGCTGTCGGCGCTGATCGTCGCGGCGGTGCTGTTCGCGATCGCCGGCGTCGCCGCACTGCTCGGCAAGCGGCACGTCTCCCGTGCCACCCCGCCCGTCCCGAAACGTGCCGTCGACGGCGTGCACGAGGACCTGGAAGCGCTCAAGGGTCACCATCCAGAAGGAAAGAGCACCCCATGACCACCACCAAGAATGCCACTCACCGGGAGCCGATGACCGAGAGCGAGACGCTCCGCGAGGATCTCGAGTACACCCGGCAGCACCTCGCCGATACGGTCCAGGAACTCACCCGGCGGCTGAACGTTCCGCACCGGATGAAGGAGACCGCGTCGAGCGCCGGCCACCGCATGTCGGGTGCCGCGGGCCAGACCGGTCAGATGATGAAGGGCGCTGCGGGGCGCACCGGTCAGATGATGAAGCAGGTGCCCAGTGCGATGCAGGGTCTGCCCGCGACGGGCAAGCGCCACCCGAAGGCGACCGCCGCAGTCGGCGGAGCCGTGGTACTCGGTGCCGGCGCCATGGCCTGGTTGGCACGCCGGCACAAGTAGGCAGTTGGTCAGCAGGCGGCGGCGCGTTCCAGGAGGAGTTTGCGTTCGCGTTCGTTGCGGGTCAGGGCGGCGGCCTTCTCGAACTCGGCGCGGGCCTCGTCCAGGCGGCCGAGCTTGAACAGCAGGTCACCGCGCACGCTCGGCAGCAGGTGGTAGTCCTTCAGCGACGGGTCGTCCGCCAGCAGGTCGACCGCTGCCAGTCCCCGTTCCGGGCCGAAGGCCATCGAGATCGCGACGGCCTGGTTCAGCTCGACGACCGGCGACGGGGTCACTTGCGCGAGTACGGCGTACAGGCCGGCGATCCGGGCCCAGTCGGTTTCCTCGGGGTCGGTTGCGCGTGCGTGGCAGGCAGCGATCGCGGCCTGCAGGAGGTACGGGCCGGGTGGTTTCTCCAATGCCCAGGCGCGTTCGATGCCTTCGAGACCGCGGCGGATCAGGAGGCGGTCCCAGCGGCGGCGGTCCTGGTCAAGGAGCAGTACCGGCTCGCCGTCGCTCCCGACGCGGGCGTTCGCGCGGGACGACTGCAGCTCCATCAACGCCAGCAGGCCGAGGACTTCGGGCTCCGTCGGCATCAGCTCGACGAGCAGCCGGCCCAGGCGCATCGCCTCGTTGCACAGGGCCGGCCGCATCCAGTCGTCGCCAGCGGTCGCGGAGTACCCCTCGTTGTAGATCAGGTAGACGACCTCGAGGACTGACGACGTCCGTTCCAGGAGCTCCGGCCCGGACGGCACCTCGAACTCGACGCCGGCCTTGGCCAGGTTGCGCTTGGCGCGGACGATGCGCTGCGCGATCGTCGCCTCCGGGGCGAGGAACGCGCGGGCGATCTCGTCGGTCTTCAGGCCGCCGAGCAGCTTGAGCGTCAGCGTCACCCGCGCGTCCATGGTGAGCACCGGGTGACACGCGGTGAACACCAACCGGAGCAGGTCGTCCTCGATGTGGTCCTCGAGGATCGCCTCCACATCGTCCT
Organism: Kribbella sp. VKM Ac-2566; assembly: GCF_004366005.1. NCBI lineage: Bacteria > Bacillati > Actinomycetota > Actinomycetes > Propionibacteriales > Kribbellaceae > Kribbella > Kribbella sp. VKM Ac-2566. The sequence continues at coordinate 22,409 of NZ_SODT01000011.1, forward strand.
CGACGCTGTCGCCGTCGATCTCCAGCTCGTGGCCCAGCTCGGCGAGCTTGCGCTGGTACGTGTCCTTGCGCCGGATCAGGTCGATCGCCCGCCGTTTGGCGATCGCCATCAGCCAGGCGCCGGGATTGTTCGGTACGCCGGACTCGGGCCACTGCTCCAACGCGGCCACCAGCGCGTCCTGCGCCAGCTCCTCCGCGAGCCCGACGTCCCGCACGATCCGCGCGACCCCCGCGATGATCCGCGCCGACTCGATCCTCCAGACCGCGTCGACCGCCCCGTGCGCATCCGTAACCGTCACCCGCCGATAGTAGACACGAATGCGGTCGTCCGGGCCTGCTCCTCCGCGGTGCCGATCGGCGCCAGCATCAGGTCGGTCACGCCGGTGTCGCCGATCCGGGCGAGCTGCTTCGCGATCGAGTCCTCGTCACCGACGATCAGTACGTCGGCCACGTCGGCACCTTCCCGGTCGAGCATCGCGCGGTATTCCGGGACCTGCCCGGCCAACGCGAACTGCTCGGCGAACCGCGCCCGTACGGTGTCCTCGGCGGACGTCAGACACACAGCAAGCCCCGCCATGATCCGCGGAGTGCGGCTCCCGGACGCTCGGGTGATGGTCGGTACGACGTGGTTGGTGAGTGTCCGGGGTCCGGTCATCCAGGTGATCGTGCCGTCGGCGAGCTCGCCCGCGACCTTCAGCATCGCGGGCCCGAGCGCGGCGATCAGCACGGACGGAGCCTGGGCCCCGGGGAGGTCGATCGCACCGATGGCCGTGTACGTCTCGCCGTGATGGTCGACCGTCTCGCCCTGGAGCAGCGGCCGCAGCACTTCGAGGTACTCACGCATCCGTCGAGCCGGTCGATCGGTGGGTAGCCCGTACATCGTGCTGACCATGCGGGCGATGCCGGCGCCGATGCCGAGCGTGAGCCGGTTGCCGATCGCCGCCTGTACGGTCAGTGCCTGCGTCGCGAGCACGAGCGGATGCCGCTGGGGGAACGGTACGACCGCCGTGCCGAGCTCGATACCGGGCGCCGCGGGTGCGGCGACCGCCAGCGTGGTGAGGGCGTCCCAGCCGACGCCGTGCGTCACCCAGGCCGAGGCGGCCCCGGCCGCGGCCGCCTCCTGGATCTGCCGGGTGATCTCGGGCAGCGGGGCCCGACCACGGACGTCGCCGAACGCCATGCCAATGCGCATCACAAGTCTCCTCGAGCTGAAGCGGGGTGGGCCCCCGCTTATCGTCGGCTACGATATGGGGGGCCACCCCACTTACGTCAAGGGACATGCGGATGCGTGCGGACGCTCAGCGGAACCGGGACCGCCTGGTCGCGGTCGCGGCCGAGGTGGTCTCCGAGCAGGGCGCGGACGCGTCGCTGGAGGAGATCGCCCGCCGGGCGGGTGTCGGGTCGGCGACCCTGCACCGGCATTTCGGCGGCCGGATCAGGTTGCTGGAGGAGGTGTTCCGGAGCAGCGTCGACGAGGTCTGTGCACAGGCGACCGAGCTGCTCGACGAGCCGGATTCCCTGCAGGCGTTGACAAACTGGTTGCGCGCGATGGTCCGGCACGCGACCAGTAGTCGCGGTCTCGCGACGGCTCTGGTGATGAGCGGGGACTGTGGTTCGGACACGCACGCCCGGGTGATCTCGGCCGGCCGGAAGCTGCTGGAGCGCGCTCAGGACGCCGGCGCCGTACCCGCGGAAGTCCGGATCGAGGACCTGCTGAAGCTGGTCAACGGCATCTCGCTGGCCAGTGCCGAGGACACCGCTCAGGCCGACCGGTTGCTCACGCTGGCAATCCGGGGGATAGCGCCCGCCTCCTACTAATAGACTTCGCAGCGGAAACCCCCCGAAAGATGGCTTGAGGTTTGCTGTGCTCACCATGCAGGACGCGCTGCTCGCGCTCACGAAGTACTGGACCGACCGGGGCTGCATGGTCGTGCAGCCGTTCAACACCGAGGTCGGGGCCGGAACGCTGAACCCCGCGACCATCCTGCGGGTGCTCGGTCCGGAGCCGTGGCGGGTGGCGTACGTCGAGCCGAGTGTGCGGCCGGACGACAGCCGCTACGGCGAGAACCCGAACCGGCTGCAGACGCACACCCAGTTCCAGGTGGTGCTCAAGCCGGACCCGGGTAACCCGCAGGAGTTGTTCCTGGACAGCCTGTCCGCGCTCGGGATCGACATCGACGCGCACGACGTGCGGTTCGTCGAGGACAACTGGGCGAACCCGGCGACCGGGTCCTGGGGCCTGGGCTGGGAGGTCTGGCTGGACGGTCTGGAGATCACTCAGTTCACGTACTTCCAGCAGGCCGGCGGGATGACGCTGGACCCGGTGTCGGTGGAGATCACCTACGGCATCGAGCGGATCATGATGGCGCTGCAGGGTGTCTCGCACTTCAAGGACATCGCCTACGCGCCGGGCATCTCGTACGGCGAGGCGTTCGGCCAGGCGGAGTACGAGATGAGCCGGTACTACCTGGACGACGCGGACGTGGAGTCGCAGAAGCGCTTGTTCGAGGAGTACGCGAACGAGGCCCGCCGGATGATCGACGACCGCCTCCCGGTGCCGGCGCACATCCAGGTGCTGCGGTGCTCGCACACGTTCAACGTCCTCGACGCCCGCGGCGCCGTCAGTACGACGGAACGCGCCAAGGCGTTCGGCCGGATGCGGACCCTGGCTCGCGAGGTCTCGCGGCTGTGGGCCGAGCGCCGCGAGGAGCTGAAGCACCCGTTGGGTCTCGCCGAACTGCCGCCGGCCGCGGAGCAGCCGACCGAGTTCCCCAAGATCACCGGGACCCGGCAGTTGACCTTCGAGATCGGCACCGAGGAGATGCCGCCGTCCGAGGTCACCAAGACCGCTGCGGCGGTGCAGGCTGCGCTGGAGGAGAAGCTGGCGGCGACGCGGCTCGAGCACGGCGCAATCACGACGTACGCGACCCCGCGCCGGGTAGTCGCCTTCGTCGCGTCCGTCCAGGCCGGTGAGCCGGATGCCGAGCGGGTGGTCCGGGGCCCGAAGAAGGCGGCCGCGTACGACGCCGACGGCAACCTGACCAAGGCCGCTGCCGGGTTCGCCCGCGGTCAGAAGGTGGAGCCGTCCGAGCTGCACGACCTCGATGTCGACGGCGTCGAGTACGTCGCGGTGACCAAGCCGGACCCTGGTCGCGGGGCGGCCGAGGTGCTGAGCGGCGTACTGAGTGAGATCGTCGCGGGCCTGCGCTCGGACAAGAACATGCGGTGGAACGACGCCAAGCTGTCGTTCACCCGCCCCATCCGCTGGCTGGTCGCGTTGCTCGGCGACGAGATCGTCCCGGTCTCGGTGTCGAGCCTCGCGGCCGGACGGACGACGCGGGTGCACCGGACCGCCGCCCAGCCGAAGGTCGAGATCGCATCGGCCGAGGGCTACCTGGACCTGCTCCGGATCCACGGCATCGAGGCCGACCCGGCCCGGCGGCGGGCGCAGATCGTCGAGGCCGCGGCGGAGCTGTCGAAGGGTGTCGGTGGCACGGTCGACGCCGAGGGCGAGTCCGCGCTGCTCGACCAGATCGTCAACCTGGTCGAGGAGCCGACGCCGATCCTGGGCGGGTTCGCGGCCGACTACCTGGACCTGCCGAGCGAGATCCTCACGACCGTGATGCGCAAGCATCAGCGCTACCTGCCGGTCCGCGACGCCGACGGCAAGCTGCTGCCGCACTTCGTTGCCGTGGCCAACGGTTCGGTCGACGAGGACCTGGTCCGGGCCGGCAACGAGGGCGTACTGCGGGCACGCTACGAGGACGCCGCGTTCTTCTGGCGGGCCGACCTGGAGACGCCGCTGGAGTCGATGAAGAGCGAGCTGGACAAGCTGGCCTTCGAGGAGCGGCTCGGCTCGATGGCCGATCGGGCCGGCCGGATCGGGCGGATCGCGCTCACGCTGGCGTCGAAGATCGACCTCGACGGCGACGACCTGGCCACGCTGAAGCGCGCCGCCGAGCTGGCCAAGTTCGACCTGGGTTCGCAGATGGTGGTCGAGCTGACCAGCCTGGCCGGCACGATGGCGCGCGAGTACGCCAAGCGCGCCGGTGAGACCGAGGCCGTCGCGCAGGCCCTGTACGACATGGAGCTGCCGCGGTCGGCCGGTGACCCGGTCCCGTCCACGACCCCGGGTGCGCTGCTCGCGCTGGCCGATCGGTTCGACCTGCTGGCCGGGCTGTTCGCGATCGGCGCGAAGCCGACCGGGAGCTCCGACCCGTTCGCGCTCCGCCGTGCCGCGGCCGGAGTCGTTGCGATCCTCCGCGAGCACCCGGCACTGCGGGCGATCACGTTGCCGGTCGGCTTGAAGGCGGCCGCGGACGAGATCGGTGCGCAAGGCATCGACGTACCGGCCGACTCGCTCGACGAGGTCGCCGACTTCACTGTACGGCGGTACGAGCAGCAGCTGCTCGACCGCGGCGACGATCACCTCCAGGTTGCCGCCGTGTTGCCGTTGGCAACTGCTCCGGTGGTCGCGGACGAGACGCTGAAGACTCTGCAGGGCCTCGTCGGCAACAGCGACTTCGCCGACCTGGTCGCGGTACTGCAGCGCGTCCGCCGGATCGTTCCGGAAGGCACCGAGGCGGAGTACGACGCCGGCAAGCTCACGGAGCCCGCGGAGGTCGTGCTGCACGAGGCGGTCCAGAAGATCGGGCAGGCACCGACCGGGCTCGGCGACTTCGTCTCGACCGCCTCGGTCCTGGTCGATCCGGTGAACGCGTTCTTCGACGAGATCCTCGTGATGGCGAAGGAGCCGGACATCCGCGCCGCACGGTTGGGGCTGCTGGCAACGATCAGCCGGCTCGCCGCACCGGTCCTCGACTGGCAGGCCCTCGGCACGAGCCTCAACGCTGCAGAGTGATGACCCCCGCGGAAGCTGCCGCACGGTCCGAGCGCGTCGCGCCGGCCCTGCGGGAGCACCTGCCGCCGACACCGTTCGTCCGGTACGACGCGTTCAGCGAGGAACTCGGCGCCGAGGTGCTCGTGAAGTGCGAGCATCAGCAGCGGACGGGATCGTTCAAGGCTCGCGGTGCGCTGGCGAAGATCCTGACGCTGACCGACGCGGAGCGGGCGGCAGGCGTGATCACGGCGTCCACCGGGAATCACGGACTCGGGGTCGGTAACGCACTCGCGACGCTCGGCGGTCATGGCATCGTCTACCTGCCCGAAAACGCCGCGCCTGGCAAGGTCGCGGCACTGCGCCGGCTCGGTCTGGAACTACGGGCCGAGGGCAACGACACCGGCGTCCTCGAGATCAAGGCGCGGGCGTACGCCGCGGAGCACGGGTTGGCGTACGTTCCGCCGTACAACGACCCGGACATCATTGCCGGGCAGGGGACGGTCGGCGTCGAGATCGTCGAGCAGCTGGCTGGCGCGTCGCTCGATGCGGTCGTGGTCGCGGTCGGTGGTGGCGGGCTGATCAGCGGAGTCGCCGCGGTGCTCAAGAAGCACTTGCCCGGGATCCGCGTGTACGGCGCGCAACCGGCTGTCGACGACGCGATGGCGGCCTCGGTACGGGCCGGCGAGATCGTGCAGATCGACGCCGGGCACACGTTGTCGGACGGTACGGCGGGCAGCGTCGAGCCTGGGAGCATCACCTTCGATCTGTGCCGTGAACTGGTCGACGACTGGGTGCTGGTAGAGGAGGATGCGATCCGGGACGCGCTCCGGATGGTTATCGACACCGAGCACCAGTTGATCGAGGGCTCGGCAGCGCTGGCGTTCGCAGCTGCGAGCAAGCGACGTACCGAATTGACCGGGAAGCGCGTCGCGGTCGTGTCTTGCGGCGGCAACATGTCGTCCTCCACGTTGGTGGCCGCGCTTGCGTGAGCTCGTCGTGCTCGGGACCGGCAGTCAGGTGCCGTCCCGGGAACGTACGCAGAACGGGTACTTCCTGCGCTGGGACGACGAGGGGTTCCTGTTCGATCCCGGCGAGGGCACGCAGCGGCAGATGATCTACGCCGGGCTCGCGGCCGGGACGATCACGCGGTTGTGTGTGACGCACTTCCACGGCGATCACTGTCTCGGGGTGCCGGGCGTGGTGCAGCGGTTGTCGCTGGACGACGTACCGCATCCGGTGCGGGCGCACTATCCGGCGTCGGGGCAGACGTACTTCACACGGTTGCGGTACGCCGCCTCGTTCTTCGAGCGGGCCGAACTGCTCGAGGAGCCGGTGGAGGAGGACGGGCTGCTGTCCGTCGGCTCGTTCGGGCAGTTGTGGGCGCGGCGCCTGGAGCACCCGATCGAGTCGTTCGGGTACCAGTTGATCGAGCCCGACGGACGCCGCATGCTCCCGGACAAGCTCGCGGCGTACGGCGTGACCGGGCCGGACGTCGGCCGGCTGCAACGAGCCGGATCGCTCGACCTGGGCGATCGCACTGTGCGTGTGGAGGACGTCAGCGAGCTGCGGGTGGGGCAGCGGTTCGCGTTCATCATGGACACCCGCCTGTGTGAGAACGTCCTGCGCTTGGCCGACGGCGCCGACCTGCTGGTGATCGAGTCGACGTACCTGTCGTCGGAGACGGAGTTGGCGCGCCGGTTCGGTCACCTGACCGCACGCCAGGCGGCCCGGGTCGCGGAGGAGTGTGGCGTCCGCAAGCTCGTCCTCACGCACTTCTCCCAGCGCTACCTGGAACCGGAACGCTTTCACGAGGAGGCCGCGGCGGAGTTCTCCGGCGAGATTGTGGTCGCCTCCGACCTGACCCGCACTTCGGTCCCGTCGCGGCGCTAGGCGGATCTCAGCCACTCACCAACCGCTCGTTTGCGACTTGGTGCACGCTCAGGAGCGTCCCGGCGCGGTCATCGGGGCGGGTTGGTGAGTGGCACAGGTCCGCCGGTGGCGTCAGCCGTTGTCGGCGAGGAAGTCATCGATCAGGGCGTTGACCTCTTTCGGGGACTCGAGTGCCGCCAGGTGTGCGGATTGCTCGAGTACGACGAACCTCGCGCCGGGGATGGAGTCCGCCATCTCCTCGGTCTCGGCGACCGGGAACGTGGCGTCCTCCGCGCCGGCCACCACCAGCACCGGCGTCCGGATCTTTCCGAGCAGGGCGCGCTGATCGGGACGATGCGGGACCACACTGGTGACGGCGTGCCGTCCCGAGGTGATGTCCACCTTGCGGGCGAGTTCGTTGACTGTGGCAACGACCTCGGGCTTCTCGCGTTTCGCGGTCGGGCCGAGGAAGGCGTCGCGGACCGGCCCGGTGAGCGGGCCGCGCATCCCGCCGAGGAGCTGCGCCGCGCGGATCAGGACGCCGTACTCGACCTTCTGGCGTCGTCCGGCCGGTGACGCGGTGGCGTTCATCAGTACGGCGATGCCGATCCGGTCCGGATGCAGTGCCGCGAAGGTGCCGCCGATCATCCCGCCCCAGCTGTTGCCGACCAGGTGCACCTTCTCGACCGCCAGGTCGTCGATGATCGCCAGGATCACCTCGGCGCACTGCTCGAACGTGAAGGGCCCGGTCAGCGGATCGCTACCGCCGTGCCCGGGCGGATCGACCAGGATCACCTGGAAGCGATCCGCGAAATGCGCGGCCTGGGCGGACCACAGCGTGCCGTCCATCAAGAGGCTCGGCCAGAACAGCATCGCAGGCCCCGACCCGCCGACGCGCAGGCGGATCCGGCCCAGCACAGTCCCGACGTACCGATCCTGCATGCCTGAACGGTACAGGGACACGCCGCTGTCAGGACGCCGGAATCGCCGCCGCCAGGCGCGTCGTGAGTTCGCGGATGTGGTCGATGAGCTCCGGCGGTGACTGGATCTCGAGCGGGTAGCCGAGCAGGCCGAGGTGCAGCGCGAGTTGGTCGAGCGAGTTGGCCCCGGTCTCGACCAGCGTCGTCGTCGCGTCGACAGACGTCACCGTGGCGACGGCCGGCCCGAACTTGTCCGCGACCTGCTCGACCGGTGCCTGGACGAGCAGTCGGGCCTGGTAGCGGTAGCCGCCGTACGCGACGCCGCGGTTCGTGGTCGCGAGATCAGGCACCTCGCGCGGGGTGAACCGCGGGCCGGTCGGGATGCGCGGCTCCACCCGGTCGACGCGGAACGTCCGCCAGTCGTCACGGTCGAGATCCCATGCGACCAGGTACCACCGCCGCCCGGTGTGCACGAGCCGGTGCGGCTCGGTCGTCCGCGTGGCCGCCGTACCGTCGTGATTGCGGTAGTCGAAGCGCAGCCGCTGGTGGTCCCGGCATGCGGCGGCGACCGCGAGCAGTACGTCGGGTTGTACGGACGGACCGCCCGAGGGCGTGACGGCGATCTGCTGGAGGAGTTCGATCCGATGACGCAATCGCGACGGGAGGACCTGTTCGAGCTTCGTCAGCGCGCGGACCGACGACTCCTCGGTGCCCGCTACGGTCCCGTTCGCCGCGGCACGGAGTCCGATGGCGACCGCGATCGCTTCCTCGTCGTCGAGCAGCAGCGGGGGGAGTGCGGCGCCGGCGCCGAGGCGGTAGCCGGCGACACCGGGGATCGCGTCGACGGGGTAGCCGAGGTTGCGGAGCTTGTCGACGTCCCGCCGTACCGTCCGGATCCCGACGCCGAGCTCGCCGGCCAGGGCGGCGCCGCTCCACTCCTTGGGTTGCTGCAGCAGGGAGAGGAGCTTCAGCAGTCGTGCCGAGGTCTCGATCATGTTCTGAATTCTGGCAGCTTCTTAGGACTGAAGGTGTCCTAGGTGGGTGACAGAGTTGTGGACATGATCAAGCCGTTCAGCATCGACATCCCGCAGAGCACGCTCGACGAACTCGCCGCCAAGCTGGCGAGCACCCGGCTCCCCGCACCGCTTCCCGGCGACGACTGGAACACCGGCGTACCGGTCTCCTGGCTTTCGTCGCTGGTCGACTACTGGCGTACGTCGTACGACTGGCGCGCCGCCGAGAAGGAGCTGAACTCGTACCCGCAGTTCACGGCCGAGATCGAGGGGCAGCGGATCCACTTCATCCATGTCAGGTCCGCGGAGCCGGATGCGCTGCCGCTGATGCTCACACACGGCTGGCCGGGGTCGATCGTCGAGTTCCTCGATTTGATCGGCCCGCTGACCGATCCGGTTGCTTTTGGTGGGCAGGCTTCGGACGCGTTCCATGTGGTCATCCCGGCGCTGCCCGGGTTCGGATTCTCCGGGCCGACGGCGGACGACGACTGGACCTTCCCGCGGATCGGCCGGGTGTGGGCGGCACTGATGAACGAGCTCGGTTACGAGCGGTACGGCGTACAGGGCGGCGATCTGGGTGGATCGGTGTCACCCGAGGTCGGACGGGCCGCCCCGGAGCACGTGGTCGGCGTCCACACGAACGGCGGGACGAACCTGCCGCCGTTGCAGATGTCCGACGAGGAACTGCAGACGCTGACGCCGCTGGAGCAGGACAAGATGCGGCGGATCGGTCAGTTCATGAAGGACGAGTTCGGCTACATCTCGATCCAGTCGACCCGGCCGCAGACGCTGGGCTACGGCCTGGTCGACTCGCCGGTAGCGCAACTGGCCTGGATCATGGACAAGTTCAAGGCCTGGACGTACCCGGCCGAGACCTTGCCGGAGGCAATCATCAGCAAGGACCGGCTGCTGACGAACGTGATGATGTACTGGCTGACCGGGACCGGCGGGTCGGCGGCCTACATCGGGTACGCGCAGCCGCGCGACTGGACGCCGCGGCCGAACTCGGGCGTCCCGACGGCCGTCCTCGCGTTGGCGCACGATGTCGCGATCCGACGGTACTGCGAGACCTCGAACACGATCACGCGCTGGACCGAGGTCGACCACGGCGGCCACTTCGCAGCCCTGGAAGAGCCCGAGCTGCTGGTGAGCGACGTCCGCGAGTTCTTCCGCGACCTACGCGGATAGCGCCGCTCCTGGCCTGCTCTGGCATTTGCTGGGTTGACGTCCGAGATACAGGGTTTACACCCCGGATCCCCGACGTCAACCCGGCTTCTCGGACGCCAACCCGGCTTCTCGGACGTCAACCCGGCTTCCCGGGCCTCGTGCCGGCTTCCCGAACGTCGTCCCGGCTGCTCGGACGTCAACCTGGCTTCTCGGACGTCGTGCCGGCTTGTCGGACGCAACCCGGCTTCTGGGATGCGCCGGCTACTGGGACGTCGTGCCGGCTTCTGGGACGTCAACCCGGCTGCTCGGACGTCGTGCCGGCTTCTCGGACGTCGCGCCGGCTTCCCGGACGTCGCGCCGGCTTCCCGGATGTTGTCCCGGCTGCTCGGACGTCAACCTGGTTTCCCAGACGTCAACCCGGCTTCTGGGACGTCAACCCGGCTTCTCGGGCCTCGTGCCGGCATCTCGGACGCCTACTCATCAGCGGGCGGTGGTGGTCGCCGGCCCATCAGCTGTGGGTGGTGATCGCCGGGTATCGCGTCAGTCGAAGTCGGTTGAGGTGGTGAGGTGGGCCCAGGCGGTGGCTTCGGCGGCACGGGAGGCCGACGCGCTTTCGGCGAGCTTGAGGGCGTCGCTGCCGAGCAGCAACCTGAGTGGCGGGTTGTCGAGGCCGACGATCTCGAGGATCGCCTGCGCGGCCCTGGCCGGGTCGCCCGGCTGCTTGCCGTCCATCTCCAGGCGGCGCCGGTGCATCTCGCCGACGGTGGACTCGTAGTCCGGGTGCACCTCGGCGAGCTGCATCGACGAGCCGCCCCAGTCGGTCCGGAAGCCGCCCGGCTCGACGATCGTCACCTTCACGCCGAACGGGTGCACCTCGTTGTTCAGCACCTCGGAGAAGCCTTCGACGGCGAACTTCGCGGTCTGGTACGCACCCATGCCGGGCGTCCCGCCGGCCCGTCCACCGATCGACGAGAACTGCAGGAAGTGCCCACCGCGCTGCTCGCGGAACACCGGCAGCGCAGCCTTCGTCACGTTGACCACACCGAACAGGTTGGTCTCGACTTGCGCCCGGAAATCGTCGTCGGCCATCTCCTCGATCGACGCGCTGTTCGCGTAACCGGCGTTGTTCGCCACCACGTCCAGCCCGCCGAACTCCGCCACCGCGGTCCGTACGGCGGCACGCGCGGCGTCGGCGTCCGTGACATCAAGGGCGACCGCCCGCAGTTGGTCGCCGTACTTCGTCACCAGGTCGTCGAGCTGCTCGGGTTTGCGGGCCGTGCCGACGACGCGGTCGCCGGCCGCCAGCACCGCCTCGGTCAGCGCGCGACCCAGGCCGCGCGAGCTGCCGGTGACCAGCCAGATCTTGCTCATTGCCGTTCCTAACTAACCGTTTGGTTGGATACAGCCTCTATTTAACCAACTGGTTGGTTGGAAATCAACCAACCGGTTGGTTGGTAAGCTCGCCGTATGCAGCAACGGAACGCAGACCGGACCCGGGCCCGGATCCTGGAGGCCGCCACCGAGGAGTTCGCGGCGCGCGGGATCGGCGGTGCGCGGGTCAGCCGGATCGCCGAGGTCGCCGAGTGCAACAAGGCGATGCTGTACGCCTACTTCGGGAACAAAGACGCCCTGTTCGACGCGGTGTTCAGCGCGTCGGTGGAGAAGTACCTGGACGAGGTCGGCTTCGACGTCGAAGACCTCCCGTCGTACGCGGGCCGGGTGTTCGACTACTTCGAGGAGCATCCGGACCGGCTCCGGCTGTCGGTCTGGTACCGGCTCGAGCGGCCGGACGGTCAGCCGTTGGAGGCGATCGTCGCGGTCAATCAGCGCCGGCTGGAGGAGATTCAGCGGGGGATCCGGCGCCGGGTGGTGTCGCGCCGGTTCACCCCGGTCACTCTGCTGTCGCTGATCCAGGCGATCGCGACGAGCTGGTCGTCGATGAATCCGGAGTACGGCGCGGAGTTGCCGGACCGGTCGCAGCGGCGGACGGCCGTCGTGATGGCGGTGGAGCGGATTCTCAGCTGATTCATTGGCGGGCCCGATGGAGTTCTCAGTCTCGCGAGCTCTACTCGAAGGCAGAGGGAACTTGCCGAGGAGGGCGACACCAGATGAACGAGAGCGCTGGACCGGGACCGTACAACGGCGGACAGCAGCCCCAAGGCGGGCAAGCGCAAGGTGGGCAGCCGCCGCACGGCGGGCAGGCGCAAGGCGGCCAGGCGCCGCAAGGTGGCCAGCCGCAAGGTGGGCAGGCGCCGAACGGCGGGCAGCAGTACGGCGGACAGCAGTACGGCGGACAGCAGTACGGCGGACAGCAGTACGGCGGACAGCAGTACGGCGGACAGCAGTACGGCGGACAGCAGTACGGTGGGCAAGCGCCGCACGGCGGGCAGCAGCACGGTCGGCCGTATGGGCAGCAGCAGCAGCCGTATCCGCAGTACCAGCAGATGCCGCAGTACGGGGCGCCTCAGTACGGGGCGCAGTTCGGTTCGCCGTACCCGTTCGGTCCTCCGCCGCAGCCGCGCAAGAAGCGCGGGCGGCGACTGCTGGGAGCCGGTGCGCTCGGGCTGGCCGCCGTACTCGTCGCCGGATCGGTTGCCTGGGGCATCGACCAGCGCGCCGGCGCGAACAGCTCGCAGCTGTCGCAGCAGGCGTTCGACCCGGCGGCCGTGGCGGCGAAGGTATCGCCGGGGCTGGTCGACGTGAACACCGTCCTCGGGTACGAGAACGCGCGAGCGGCCGGCACCGGGATTGTGCTCACCTCCGACGGCGAGGTCCTCACCAACCACCACGTGATCGAGGGCGCGACGTCGATCACCGTGACGGATATCGGGAACGGGAAGACGTACAGCGCGAGTGTCGTCGGGTACGACGAGGAGCACGACATCGCCGTACTGAAGCTGAAGGACGCGTCCGGGCTGGAGACCGCGAAGACCGGGAACTCCGACCAGGTGAAGCTCGGCGACCAGGTGGTCGGGATCGGGAACGCGGGCGGCGTCGGCGGTACGCCGAGTTACGCGGCCGGGAAGGTGACGGGGCTGAACCAGTCGATCACCGCGACCGACGAGAACGGGCAGGACCCGGAGAACCTCGAGGACCTGATCCAGACCGACGCGAACATCCAGGCCGGCGACTCCGGCGGCCCGCTGGTGAACGCGAACGGCGAGGTGGTCGGCGTCGACGTGGCCGGCAACGGCGGCAACAACGGCGGCCAGGGCCGTCCTGGACAGACCTCGGCGTCCACCGCGCAGGCAGCCACCGCGACCCTCGCCGCCTGGGGCGACGGCAACACCGGCACGGAAAACGGCAACGGCTACGGCGACCCGAACGGGACCGGCGGCTTCCCGTTCGGCAACGGCTCCGGGGACGGGTCGGGCGACGGATCCGCTAACGGAAACGGCGACGGGACCGGCGGCTTCCCCTTCGGGAACGGGTCGGGCGACGGATCCGGCAACGGGTACGGCGACGGCTCGGGTGGTGGGTCCGGGAACGGTTCTGGTGACGGGTCGGGGACGACGACCGAGGGGTATGCGATCCCGATCAACCAGGCGCTCGACATCGCCGAGCAGATCGAGGACGGGAAGGCGTCGGCCGACGTACACATCGGCGACTCGGCGATGCTCGGAGTCTCGGTCGTGACCAGCACCGGTACCAGTGGAGCGGTCGTCGGCGACGTGGTCGCGGACGGTCACGCGGACGAGGCCGGCATCGAGGCCGGTGACGTGATCACCTCGTTCGCCGGGCACGCCGTCACCTCGCCCGACACCCTGTCCGAACTGCTCAACAAGCAGCACCCGGGCGACAAGGTCGAGGTCGGCTGGACCGACCAGTCCGGTCAGACCCACAAGGCAACCATCGAACTCATCACAGGCCCGGTCCGCTGACCCCAGCAACCCCTCGCTGCCGGCGGACCGCCCAGATCGGGCCCGACGCTCCCCCTCCCCCTCGGAGCGCCGGACCCGATCTCTTTTGCCCACTGAGTCGTGGAAATCGGCAGCGAAATGAGTCAGAAACCAGCCACAATCCACGACTCGCGCTCCGGGGCGTCAGCCGATCGCCACGACTCGACGAGTCAGGAGGTGAAGCCGGTGCGCCAGGTCGGGTGGGCGGGGGACCAGCCGAGCGAATGTGCGTAGGCGTTGGAGGCCCCACGAGCCCACGGGGTTCGCGCGACACCCGGCTCACCTGGTACGTCGCCCGCGGTTGGGTCGCTCGTAGGTCCACCGGCCGCGGCGCCCGCTTCACCCGGTGCGTCGCTTGCGGTTGGGTCGCTCGTAGGTCCACCGGCCGCGGCGCCGGCTTCATCCGGTGCGTCGCTTGCGGTTGGACCGCTCGTAGCTCCGCCGTCCGTGGGAGCGGCGGGTGTGGTGGGGCGGGAGGCGGTTGCGTTGGATGAGGTGGTGGGTTTTGGGGGAGGGGCGCCGACGGACTGGGCGAAGGCGGGGGTCCAGGTTGAGGCGGGGGCGGGGTCGTTGTCGACGATGTTCACGGGGCCGGTGGGCCAGGTGAGGGCGGCTGCTGCGGCTGTGGCGGCGTCGTCGACGTGGAGGAAGCTGGTGATGTCGGGGCCGGTGGGGAGGTTGCCGGTGGTGAGGAGGTCCGCCATCAGGGCGCCCTTGGTGTACCAGGTGTCGGGACCGTAGAGCATGCCGTAGCGGAGCACGACCCACTCGGGTGCTTCGGCGGTGATCGCCTCGAGTGTGGCGACCGCCTCGACCGTGGCGCGTCGGGTGGCGTCCGGGGCGTGCAGGTCGAGCGGGGTGGATTCGGTTGCGGGCGTCGAGCCGGGCTCGTACGCCCACGCGATGCTCTGCGACACAACCCGCCGTACGCCGGCGGCCAGGGCTGCGTCCACCAGGTTGCGCGTGCCCTCGCGGCGGATGCGGCTGTTCGCGGCGAAGTCCCGCGACGCCAGATCGGTCAGTTGATGCATCACCACATCCGGCCGAGCCTCCGCAATCACCTCTCGCAGCCTCTCAGCGTCATACACATCCCCCACAACGGTCGTCACGCCACCAACCGTCGCCCCGCCCGATCCGCGGACGGACGAGCCCCCACCACCCGACCTCCCGCTCGACCCACCGATCCCGCGGACGGACGAGCCCCCACCGCCTAACCTCCAGCTCGACTCACCGATCCCGCCGGCGGCCGTCGTCCCACCACCTAACCTCCCGCTGGACCCACCGATCCCGCCGGCGGCCGTCATCCCACCGCCCAACCTCTCGCTGGACCCACCGATCCCGCAGACGGACGAGCCCCCACCACCTGACCTCTCGCTGGACTCACCGATCCCGTCGGCGGCCGTCGTCCCACCAACCAACCTGCCGCCGGACCCATCTGGTTCGGGGTGGGGGCGGCGGGTCAGGGCTGTTACGTGGTGGCCTTGGGCTACTAGGAGGGGGACGAGGCGGCGGCCGATTGCGCCGGTGGCGCCGGCGATGAAGATCCTCATGCGAGCCACCGTAGGCAACTGGGTGCCGGTCGCGCTGGGCCAATTGGTGAGCGGTTTCCCGGTCCACTTCCAACGGGGGTGAACAAGCGTTTACGATGCTGGGTAAACACCTGTTCACCTCTGTGAGGACTTCGCTTGACCGTCCGTCCTGCTGCCCGTCCACGTGTGGTCCTAGCAGCGCTAGCGTTCTGCGGCGTGCTGGTCTCGATCAGCCAGACCATCGTGGTACCCCTGCTCCCAGAACTCCCCGCGATCACGCACAGCCCGCCGTCCGACGTCAGTTGGCTGATCACGGTCACGCTGCTCACCGGCGCGGTGTTCACGCCGCTGCTCGGCCGCGCCGGGGACATGTACGGCAAGCGCCGCGTCCTCCTGATCGCCCTGGCGTCGATGGTCATCGGCTCACTGCTCTGTGCGAGCAGCTCGAACTTGAGCGTGCTGATCGTCGGCCGTGCGTTCCAGGGCGCCGCGGTCGCGGTCGTCCCGCTCGGCATCAGCATCCTGCGCGACGAACTGCCGCCGCGCCGGGTGATCCCGTCGATCGCCATCATGAGCTCGACCCTGGGCATCGGCGCCGCGTTCGGCATCCCGGCCGCGACGCTCGTCGTCGAGTACGCGAACTGGCACACGATGTTCTGGATCAACCTCGGGCTCGGCGTGCTCGACATCGTCCTGGTGCTGCTGATCGTGCCGGAGTCCGCGATCCGCACCCGCGGCCGGTTCGACATCCTCGGGGCCGTCGGACTGAGTGCGTTCCTGGTCTGCCTGCTGCTCGCAGTCTCCAAGAGCAGTGCCTGGAGTACGACGACGATCGTCGGCCTGTCCGCCGCCGCGATCCTGATGGTCCCGCTCTGGGGCTGGTACGAGTTGCGCACGAAGAGCCCGCTCGTCGACCTCCGCGTTTCCGCGCGGCCGGCCGTTCTCTTCACGAACCTCGGCGCCCTCCTGATCGGATTCGCCTTCTACGCCAATTCGCTGTCGACCGCCCAACTCGTCCAGGAGCCGACCTGGACCGGCTACGGTCTCGGCGAATCCATCGTGGTCAGCGGCCTGTGCCTGCTCCCCGGCGGGGTCGCGATGGTGCTCCTCTCACCGGTGTCGGCCCGGATCTCGAGCGCGCGCGGCCCGCGGTTCACGCTCGCGATCGCGTCGGTGCTGATGGCCGCCGGGTACGTCGTCCGCCTCTTCACCAGCAGCAATGTCGCCGGGATCGTGATCGGTGCAACGGTCGTGAGCGCCGGAACCGCCGTTGCGTACTCGGCGCTTCCGGCCTTGATCATGCATGCTGTGCCGGTGACCGAAACGGCAGCCGCGAACGGACTCAACACGCTGATGCGCACGATCGGGCAGGCGATCTGCAGCACGATCGTGGCCAGCGTGCTCGCCGGCGTCACGATCTCCTCGGGCGGCCGGGTCGCGCCCGCGCTGTCGGCGTACCTGATCGTGTTCGTCATTGCCGGCATCTCGGCGCTGGTTGCCGCGGGTCTGGTCATGTTCATCCCGGCGCGGCGGCCCGAGCCGGTGGCGGTCCAGGTGAGGACGTGACGGACCCGGGGCGGACCACGATCCTCCGCGCGGCGCGCAAGGCGTTCGCACGGGAGCCGTACGACGCGGTCACGTTGCGCGGGGTCGCTGCGGACGCCGGTGTCAGCGCCGCCCTGATCGTCAAGTACTTCGGGGGCAAAGAAGCGCTGTTCGAGCGGGTCGCCGACTTCACCGAGGCGGCCCAGCTGCTGCTCGCCGCACCGAACGAGCGGCTCGGCGAACACGCCGTCCGCACGCTCGTCGAGTACCGCCGGGACAACGATCAGGATCTGCTCGTCCGGGTCGTCTTCGCGGCCGGCAAGGCCGACGAGCGGGCGCAGATCCGCGAGCACTTCCGCGACCAGGTCACCCGCGCCTTCGCCGCCCGGCTGACCGGACCGGACGCCGAGCTCCGGGCGGGCCTGATCACCGCGCACCTGCTCGGCCTCGGCGCCGCGATCGCGATCGACAAGGCGGGCCCGATCGCCACCGCGGACGTGGACACCGTCGCGGAGCTCTACGCCCCGGCGATCCAGCAACTTATCCACTGATTGAACGCCCGTCCTAGAATGTGGACAATGCGCTTGGCGCTGAGTGTGACGCCACTAACATGGAGCATCCAGGCCGAGAGGCGCTGCAACGGACCCAGGTCCGCCACGCTCGACCTGGAGCACTGATGCAAGGGCGCCTCCGGAGAATTCTTCTGGAGGGGTTGGCAGATGAGTGAAACCGCGCTGCGGGACCTGCTGGATCAGCGCATCGCAGTTCTCGACGGTGCCTGGGGCACGATGCTCCAGGGCGCGAAGCTGCGGACGGCCGACTTCCAGGGCGATCGCTTCGGGAACCACACGCACGACGTGACCGGCGACCCGGACGTGCTGAACCTGACCCGGCCGGACCTGATCCTCGACGTCCACCGGCAGTACCTGGCGGCCGGCGCGGACATCACCACCACGAACACCTTCACCGCGACGAGCATCGGCCAGGCCGACTACGGCCTGCAGGAGCACGTCCGCGAGATGAACGTCGCCGGCGCGCGGCTGGCCCGCCAGGCGGCCGACGAGTTCGGCGGCAGGTTCGTCGCCGGTTCGATCGGCCCGCTGAACGTCACCCTGTCGCTGAGCCCGCGCGTCGAGGACCCGTCGTACCGCGCCGTGTCCTTCCAGCAGGTGAAGGACGCGTACGCCGAGCAGATCGCGGCGCTCGCCGAGGGCGGCGTCGACCTGCTGCTGATCGAGACGATCTTCGACACCCTGAACGCCAAGGCCGCCGTCGCCGCGGCCCGCGAGGTCGCGCCGCAGCTGCCGCTGTGGATCTCGGTGACGATCGTCGACCTGAGCGGCCGGACGCTGTCGGGGCAGACCGTCGAGGCGTTCTGGAGCTCGGTCGAGCACGCCGACCCGCTCGTCGTCGGCGTCAACTGCTCCCTCGGCGCCGCCCAGTTGCGCCCGCACGTCGCCGACCTGGCCCGGTTCGCCGGCACGTACGTCGCCTCGCACCCGAACGCCGGCCTCCCGAACGCGTTCGGCGGGTACGACGAGACTCCCGAGGAGACGTCGGCGCTGCTGCGGGAGTTCGCCGAGTCCGGACTGGTCAACATCGTTGGCGGCTGTTGCGGTACGACGCCTGCCCACATCAAGCAGATCGCGGCCGCCGTGGAGCAGCTGCAGCCGCGCACCGTCGTACCGACCGATCACACCACGCGGTTCTCCGGGCTCGAGCCGTTCAAGATCGGCGCCGACACCGGGTTCGTGATGATCGGCGAGCGGACCAATGTCACCGGGTCGGCGAAGTTCCGCCGGCTGATCGAGAGCGACAACCACCAGGCCGCGGTCGACGTGGCGCTGGAGCAGGTGCGCGGCGGCGCGAACCTGCTGGACGTGAACATGGACGCCGATCTGCTCGACAGCGAGCAGGCCATGACCACGTTCCTGAACCTGATCGCGACCGAGCCCGAGGTGGCCCGGATCCCGATCATGATCGACAGCTCGAAGTGGTCGGTGCTCGAGGCCGGCCTGAAATGCGTGCAGGGCAAGGGCGTCGTCAACTCGATCAGCCTGAAGGAGGGCGAGGAGGAGTTTCTCGACCGCGCACGCCGGATCATGTCGTACGGCGCCGGCGCGGTCGTGATGGCGTTCGACGAGCAGGGCCAGGCCGACACGGTCGAGCGCAAGGTGGCGATCTGCGGCCGGGCCTACGACCTGCTGACCGGTATCGGTTTCCCGGCCGAGGACATCATCTTCGACCCGAACGTGCTCGCGGTCGCGACCGGTATGTCCGAGCACAACGGCTACGCGAAGAACTTCATCGACGCGCTGCCGCTGATCAAAGAACGCTGTCCCGGCGTCCACATCAGCGGTGGTATCTCGAACCTGTCCTTCTCGTTCCGCGGCAACGACATCGTCCGCGAGGCGATGCACTCCGCGTTCCTGTACCACGCGGGCAAGGCCGGTCTGGACATGGGAATCGTGAACGCCGGCCAGCTTGCGGTCTACGAGGACATCCCGAAGGACCTGCTGGAGCTGGTCGAGGACGTCATCTTCGACCGCCGCGACGACGCCACGGACCGCCTGGTCGCGTTCGCCGAGAACGTGAAGGGCAAGGGCAAGCAGCGCGAGGTGGACCTGACCTGGCGTGAGGGCACGGTCGAGGAGCGGCTGTCGCACGCGCTCGTGCACGGCATCGTCGACTTCATCGAGGCGGACACCGAGGAGGCCCGGCAGAAGCTGCCGCGGCCGCTGGAAGTGATCGAAGGCCCGTTGATGGACGGCATGAAGGTCGTCGGCGACCTGTTCGGCGCCGGCAAGATGTTCCTGCCGCAGGTGGTGAAGAGCGCCCGCGTCATGAAGCGCTCGGTCGCCTACCTGGAGCCGTTCATGGAGGCGGAGAAGGAGCAGGCCCGGCTCGAGGGTCGCGCCGAGGCCGTCCGCGGGCAGGGCAAGGTGGTGCTCGCGACCGTGAAGGGCGACGTCCACGACATCGGCAAGAACATCGTCGGTGTGGTGCTCGGCTGCAACAACTACGAGGTGATCGACCTCGGCGTGATGGTGCCGGCGGCAAGGATCCTCGACACCGCGGTGGCCGAGGGCGCGGACGCCGTCGGCCTGTCCGGGCTGATCACGCCGTCGCTGGACGAGATGGTGTCGGTGGCCGAGGAGATGCAGCGGCGCGGGCTGAAGCTCCCGTTGCTGATCGGTGGAGCGACGACCTCCAAGCAGCACACCGCCGTCCGGATCGCACCGGCGTACGAGAACACCACTGTGCACGTGCTGGACGCCTCGCGAGTCGTCGGTGTGGTGTCGGACCTGCTCGACTCCGACCGCGCCGTAGAGCTTGCCAAGAGCAACAGTGTCGAGCAGGAGCGGTTGCGTGAGCAGCACGCGAACAAGCAGCGCGCACCGATGCTGACGCTGGCCGAGGCGCGGGCGAACAAGGAACAGGTCGAGTACGGCGAGCTTCCGGTGCCGGAGTTCACCGGCCTGCGGTACGTGTCGCCGTCGATCGAGACGCTGCGCGAGATGATCGACTGGCAGTTCCTCTTCCTGGCCTGGGAGATGAAGGGGAAGTACCCGGCGATCCTGGACCAGCCGGTCGCGCGGGAGCTGTTCGACGACGCGAACACGTTGCTGGACGAGATCATCGCGAACGGGTCCTTCACCGCTGAGGGTGTGTACGGGTTCTGGCCGGCGCACAGCGAAGGTGACGACATCGTCCTGGACGGACTGGACCGGTCGTTCCCGATGCTGCGGCAGCAGACTGCGAAGCCGGCCGGGCGGGACAACCGCTGCCTCGCCGATTACATCGCGCCGTCCGGTGATCATCTCGGCGGGTTCGGGGTCGCGATCCACGGCGCGGAGACGTTGGCGAAGTCGTACGAGGAACGCAACGACGACTACCGGGCGATCATGGTGAAGGCGCTGGCCGACCGGCTGGCGGAGGCGTTCGCGGAGTGGATCCACCTTCAGGCGCGGCGGGCGTGGTTCGAGCCCGACGCACAGCCGGTGCTGGAGGACCTGCACGCGGAGCGGTTCCGCGGCATCCGGCCGGCCCTCGGGTACCCGGCGAGCCCGGACCACAGCGAGAAGCGGGACCTGTTCGAGCTGCTCGCGGCGGAAAAGATCGGCCTCGGGCTGACCGAGTCGTTCGCGATGACGCCGGCCGCAGCGGTGAGCGGTCTGATCTTCGCGCACCCGGCGTCGCGCTACTTCAGTGTCGGCCGCCTCGGGCGCGATCAGATCGAGGACTACGCCGTACGGCGGAATCTCCCGGTCGCTGAGGTCGAACGCTGGCTCCGGCCGAACCTGGCGTACGACCCGGAGTGACCGGGGCCAGGGCAGGATCCTCCACGAGCCGACGCAGCTGTGGGTCGATCCGCTCCGACGCCCTCCGAACGGCTGCGGCCGCGAGCGACGGGTCGCCCTTCGCGACGGCCTCGGCGAAGCCCCTGCGCAGGGCGGCCTCGGCCGAGAACGTGTCGGACGGCGACAGTTCGTCGGTGCCCGGCAGCAGCTTGAGGATCTCGCCGAACCGTTCCTCGGGTTTCGTTGCGATCAACGCCTCGGAGAGGGCGGCGTAGTCCTCAGGTCCGACCGGAGCGCCCGGGCCCTGCTGGCGGACGATCTCTGTCATCAGTTCCCGTGCTGCCGCTGCCGCCGCCGGGTTCCGGCCGGCGAAGGCGAAGTTCTGCACCTCACCGACGGGGACGAACTTTCCGGATTCGGTCTTCGGCCAGAGTTCGGGCAGTCGTTCCTGGGTCCAGACGTCGGCCAGCCCGTCGTCCAGGTCGGCCTCCTGCGCGTGGAGCCCGCCGATGTTGTCGAACAGCGGGCTGCTCAGCCCAGCCGACTGCGACATCGTGTGCCCGGTGGCCCGGACCAGCCGTTCCGCATCGCCTCGCTTGGGCTCCCCAGCGCCGTACCGGCGGACCGTGTCGGCCAGCTCCTCCGGCAGGAAAAGCGGGCTGTCGTTGGACCGGAGCGAATGGACCGCGTTCATCGGCTCGCGATCGTTCGGCCGGACGACGAAGTCGATGCCGCGCCAGCGGACGACCCGATTGGTGGTCTCGCTGACGGCTTCGACGATCGACTCTCCCCAGGAGACGCACGGATCGTCTGTCCTGACCAGACCAGTGGCCACAGCGCGTTCTCCTTCGTGAGAGAAGCCGAACGACGCAAGCGTAGGGGCGTGGCGGGTTCATTTACCCTGGCGGCATGACTGTGCGACCCGCTGTTGCGGAAGATGCCGATGCGGTGGCCGCGATCTGGTACGCCGGTTGGCAGGACGGCCACCTGGGACATGTGCCCGGCGAACTGGTCGCGTACCGGACCAAGGAGTCGTTCTGGACCCGGGCCGCGCAACGGGTCGCGGACACCACGGTCGCCGTCGTCGATGACGAGATCGCCGGCTTCGTCATGGTGGTGGGGGCCGAGGTCGAGCAGGTGTACGTCGCACGCGAACACAGGGGATCGGGCGTCGCAGGGACGCTGCTCACCGAAGCCGAGCGGCAGGTGAAGGCAGCAGGTCATCAGGAAGCCTGGCTGGCCGTGGTGACCGGCAACGCGCGGGCGCGCCGGTTCTACGAACGCAGCGGCTGGACCGACGGCGGCCCGTTCGACTATCCGGCGCCGGTCGAACGCGGAACGTTGCCGATCCCGTGCCACCGGTACGTGAAGCAGGTCTAGCGAACGCAGGATTCCCCTGAAGTTGCGGCGTGCGGCAGGTACATCGGGTCCGGATGGAGTTAGCGTGCCTTCGCAAGCAATTCCAGTTCTTGGAGGGGTCCCGATGGCATTCCGTTCCTGGCGCCGGCCGTCCCGCCGCATGGTTCTGACCAGCGTCGCCGCGGTCGCGATGACATCGGTCGTCGGCGGAGTCGCGTACTCGGCCGGCGCCGCGACGCAGCAGCCGGCGATCCAGACGTCGACACCGCACAGCGAGAAGCAGGTCACCAACATCGACGTACTGCGTCAGCAGCTGCGCAACTACTACGGCGACCCGCTCGGCTCCGGCAACTTCGCGGCGGACAGCAACTACGCGAAGGAAGCGACGAAGGTCGCCGCCGCAGGCACGCACTGGATCTCGGCGACGCACCACACCGCCAAGACCAAGGCGATCCTGCTCGACGTCGACGACACGTCGCTGGCCACCTGGAACTACGAGATCGCCAGCAACTGGGCGTACAACCCGGCCACCAACGCGGAGTACGTGCTGAACCAGCGGTTCCCGGCCGTTCCCGGCATGGTCGACATGGTGAAGACGGCCGAGCGTGAGGGGTACGCGATCTTCTTCCTGACCGGCCGTGGCGCCGCGCAGGAGCAGGCGACGCTGGGCAACCTCACCGCGGACGGTGTCGGCGTCGACGCCGGGTACCCGAAGCCGACGACGCTGAGCAACGGCGAGGACGGCCTGTTCACGAAGCCGGCCGTCGCCAACTACCCGGACTACCTCAAGCAGGCCTGCGCAGGCGACCCGAACGGATCGTGTACGACGATCCACTACAAGTCGGCGACCCGCGCGCACATCGAGTCGCTCGGGTACGACATCGTCGCGAACTTCGGCGACCAGTTCTCCGACCTCAAGGGCGGTTTCGCCGACCGCACCTTCAAGCTCCCGAACCCGAACTACTACCTGCCCTGATCTCTGGGTAAAGCGCCGTACAGCAAGGCTCGCAGGGCGTCGGTCAGGGCCGGCTCGAACTCCATCCGGATCGCGCTCAGCGCCGGATCGGTCTCGTAGGCCGCCAGGATCGCCGGCACCGGATGGGAGTGGGTCCAGATCGCGCCCGCGAGCAGGCTCGCGGCGGCGATGAACCGGCCCGCTCCCTCCGGTCCGAGCTCCGGCAGTACGCCGACGACCACCCCGATCAACCGTTCGTACGCGACCATGGCCGCGCGTTTGAACGTGAGTGCCGTTTCGGTCGTGATGTTCCGCTCCAGCACCGCCGCCTGCGTACTGATCAGGTCGCAGAGCACCGGCCGCTTCGCCAGCGTGCCGACGATGGTCGTGACGAGCCGGTCGGCCCGCTCGTCGGTCGACTCGGGTGTCTGGTCCGACAGAACGGTCGCCAGATCCTGCACCCAGGCCGACAGTTCGCTGCTCGACAGTTCGAGCAGGACGGCCTCGCGGGAGTCGAAGTAGTTCAGCACGTTCGACTTCGCCAGGCCGACGCGGCGACTCAGCTCGTTCAGGCTGAGGTCCGCGACCGGCATCTCGGCCAGCATCGCGGCCGCGGTCGCGAGGATCGCCCGCCGCCGCTCGGCCCGCTGCTCCGGTCTGCGCGCGCGCTGGAAAGTCATGCCCACAGTCTACAGACCAGCGGTCTGTTGTTATCGGACCGTCGGTCTGATAACGTCGAGGCCATAACAGACCACCAGTCTTTTATGGAGTGTGGAGCATGTACGAAGTCCCCGACCAGACCGGCAAGCTCGCCGTCGTCACCGGCGCCAACAGCGGGACCGGCAAGGAGGCCGCCAAGCGGCTGGCGGCCGCGGGTGCGCGGGTCGTGCTGGCGGTCCGGACGCCCGCCAAGGGCGAGGCGGCGAAGGCTGAGATCCTCGCCGCGCATCCGGGCGCCCAGCTCGAGGTACGGCGGATCGACCTGGCCGACCTGGCCTCGGTCCGGGAGTTCGCCGAGCAGTTGACCGCCGACGAGCCGCATCTGGACCTGCTCGTGAACAACGCGGGTGTGATGAATCCGCCCGACCGGATGCTCACCAAGGACGGCTTCGAGTTGCAGTTCGGCTCGAACTACCTCGGCCCGTTCGCGCTCACGGTCCGCCTGCTGCCGTTGATCCTGGCCGCCCCGGCGCCGCGGGTCGCGACGATGGCCAGCGGTGCGGCGAACTTCGGCCGGATCCACTTCGACGACCTGCAGTGGGAGCGTCGCTACCGGTCGACGGCGGCGTACTCGCAGTCGAAGCTCGCCGACCTGATGCTGAGCAATCAGCTTGCACGCCTGTCGACCGAGAACGGCTGGGGACTGGTCAGCGTCGCGGCCCATCCCGGCTTCACGAACACCAATCTGCAGACCACCGGCCCGACCCTCGGTCGCGACGAGCTGCCGCTGGCGACGCGATTGCTGTACCGCTTGCTCCCGCTGCCTACGCAGGAGGTCGAGACCGGCACCGAGCCGCTGTTGTTCGCCGCGGCTGACCCAGCCGCCGAGCACGGTGCGTACTACGGCCCGTCCGGACGCTTCGGCCTCGTCGGCCCCACCGCCTTGGCCAAGCCGCCCAAGGCTGCGCTCGATGCCGAGGCCGGCGCCCGGCTGTGGACGGTCTCGGAAGGACTGACGGGGGTCTCGCTGCCGTCTATCCTGCGCAAATGAGCGAGTGGTCGAGTGGTGGGATCTACGAGTCGTACGTGGGCCGCTGGAGCCGCCTCGTCGCGCCGGAGTTCGTCGGCTGGCTGGAGCAGCCGGCCGGACTGCGCTGGCTCGACGTCGGCTGCGGCACCGGCGCGCTGACCAGCACGATCCTTCGTACGGCGGATCCGGCGTCCGTGCTCGGTGTCGACCCGTCGGAGGGCTTCATCGGCTACGCACGACAGGCCGTCAACGATCCGCGGGCGGCGTTCGAGGTCCGGTCCGCGGCCGAGCTTCCGGACGGCCCGTACGACGTGGTCGTCGCCGGGCTGGTGCTCAACTTCATCCCTGAGCGGGTCGAGGCGCTCCGCCGGATGCGCGAGATCGGTACGACGGTCGCGGTCTACGTCTGGGACTACGCCGGCGGCATGCAGCTGATGCGGTACTTCTTCGACGCGATGGCCGACGTACGCCCGCAGGACCGGGACCACGACGAAGGGCGCCGGTTCCCGTTCTGTACGCCGGAAGGCCTCGAGGGGCTGTTCCGTGAGGCCGGGTTCGGTGAGGTGCAGACGCGCGAGATCGTCGTACCGACGGAGTTCGCGTCGTTCGACGACTACTGGGGACCGTTCCTGGGTGGGCAGGGCGTGGCGCCGGCGTACCTGCGCAGCCTGGATCCGGCGGATCAGGAGGCGCTGCGGGACGCCGTACGGGCGCGGCTGCCGATCGGGGCCGACGGGTCCATCAAGCTCACGGCGCGGGCGTGGGCGGCTGCCGGCTGAGCTGGTCGTCCCGGCGCGAACATCCGCACATCATGTCAAGACTGCGCGTTCGACTCCGTCGTACCTGTGAGAGGAGAGCGCCGATGAAGTTTCTACTGATCCTGCAGGGTGACGGTGAACCACGCCTGCAGCGCGACGAGTTCGAGCGAGTCGCCCACGACGCCGGCGAACTGGTCGGCGGCGAGCTGCTCGCGGACGCCCAACTGTCCGTTCGGCTGCCTGACCGCGAGCCGACCAAGATCGACGGGTACTACGTGATCGACGTGGAGAACCGCGACCGCGCCGTCGAGCTCGCGCGCCTGCTACCGGACGCGCAAGCCGCCGGCCGCTCGGTCGAGATCCGCGCAGTCATGCACCCCGCCGCCGTGGATTTCTAGCCTTCTGGTCGCCCTCGCCCGCAAGCCGTAGGAATTCGCTGGTGTCCGGCGTGCAGCCGGACCATGATGGGTCGCATGTCTGCTCAGGCTGCTGCCGCTTACTGATCGTTACCGCGCCCCGATGACTCCTGGCGCGTCCGATCAAGCCCGTCCGGAGGACGGGCCCCGCAGCGTGCAGTCCTTCAGCCTTGGAGCCAGCCTTCCCATGACTTCTCAGTCATCGTGGGTCGAGGTCGCGTGTGACGAGTCGGGGTTCTCCGGAACCAACCTGCTCGACCCCACCTCACCCGTCATCACCCATGCCAGTGTCGATCTCGCCGTACCGGCGGCCGCCGACGTGATCGACGTACTGCGAGACCGTCTGCGCCGCCGGACGGAGTACAAGTCCAACCAACTCCTGCGACCCGAGCAGCGGCCCGCGCTCGAGTGGTTGCTCACCACGCTGCGTGGACATGCGCACGTCCTCACCATCGACAAGATCGCGTACGTCGCCGCGCGGGTGTTCGAGCTGTTCACCGAGGAGCCGTCGTACAGCGCCGGCACCAGCCTCGGCACGGACCACGCGGAGGTGGCCACGGCACTGCGACACCGGACCGGGTTCCTGGCGGCGTTCGTGGACCTGACTCGGACGAAGCGCGTGCGGTTGATGGATCACGCGGCGGTGGACCGGTTCTTCGCGACGATGCCGGCCGACTTGCCTGCGCTGCGTGCGGTGACCCGGCCTCGCGTCGAAGAGATGATGCAACGGCTGATCGACGAGGATCCGGAGCTCCCGCCGCCACTGGAGCCGCTGGTGCCGGCACTCGCCGAGACGCTGCTGTACTGGAGCGCCGGCGGTCGTTCGGTCGCCGTGGTGCACGACGAGCAGAGCGCCTTGACGCCGGGCCGCGTGGCACGCCTGGGCGCGTTCCTCGCCTCCCGCGTTGAGCCGGCGCCGTTGCGGTCGTTCGTGCAGGTCGACTCCAAGCACGACCCGCGAGTGCAGGTGGCCGATTTCCTGGCCGGCATCGCGCGCCGTCGTACGCCGGATCTCGTGGAGCTGCTGGAGCCCTACACCTGTGCGGCGACGAACTCGTCCCAGGTGTGAGTGCCGACGTCGGCGCCGGTGAGGGTGAGGTTGCCGCCCGCGCGGTACACCTTGCCCGCCTTGCCGGGAACACGGATCGGCAGCGACAACCGGTGCTTGCCGGTCGCCCGTAGGTAGTCGCGAGCCAGCTCAGACAGGCTGTAAACCTTGGGCCCGACCAGGTCGGGGACGAGGCCCTGCGGTTCACCGAGCGCGAGCTCGGCGAGCCGTTCGGCCACGTCCCGGCCGTCGACCGGCTGGAAGCGGATGCCGCCGGGCATCGGCAGGACAGGCAGTTTCGCCATGGCCCGCGCGGTGTTCCAGGCGAAGTCGTGCAGCTGGGCGACGCGCAGTACGGTCGACGGCACCGAGGATTCGCGGACGGCCTGCTCGGCGCCGAGCTTCGACTTGAAGTACGTCAGCGGCAGCTGGTCGACCGCTGTCACCGAGATGTGCACCAGATGACCGACCTTCGCCTGCTCGGCCGCCTTGACCAGGTTGCGGGTGCCGAGGTCGTCACCCTTCGGACCGCCGGCCAGGTGCAGGATCACGTCGACGCCGTCCACGGCGCGGTCCAGGCCCTCGCCGTTCAGGAGATCGACGGCCAGGTACTCGACGCCGTCGCCGCGATCACCCGCGTGCCGGCTCAGCACGCGTACCTTGCTGCCGGCCGCCTGGAGCAGCGGCACCACCTGACGGCCGATCGTTCCCGTACCGCCTGTCACCAGGATCGTGCTCATGAGCTTTGCTCCGTTCTCGTCTGTGTGTTCTGCAGCGCTGACGGAGCCCGGTGAGCGAGTGTGACTCGATGTGATCTGGAATACATCCAGGCAAAATGTCGAGGGCCTGTCGGTGCCTCCGACGTCCGGGGTGCACGGGCGCAGTACGGCGTACCGGCACGACACAGGAGGTTCTGTCATGAAGTACGTGGTCCTGATCCACTCCAACATGCAGCCGTGGGGTCACCCGACGATCGACTTCACCGAGGTCGGCCGGGCGATCCCGGCGGACGAGCGGGCCGCGATGGGCAAGGAGTTCGACGAGCTGCTGGCCGAGCTGTCCGCGTCCGGCGAGCTGGTCAGCGGCCTGGCGTTGGACGCACCATCAACCGCGCGGACCTACCGCTGGGAAGGCAAGCGCCCGGTCAGCACCGACGGGCCGTACGCCGAGTCCAAGGAGCAGCTCGCCGGCTTCTTCGTCCTGGACTGCGCCACCCGCGCCCGGGCCGAGGAGCTCGCCGCCAAGTTCGCCGGCCCCGGCGACATCATCGAGCTCCGCCCGGAAATGGAGTTCTGAAGGCGATTCCGGACAGTAACGAGCGAGTGTGACGCAACTGGCGATCCGGAGTGACGTACACCGTACCGCCGGAGCGGAGGCTCCCATATTCTGTGGGACTTACCGAGAGTCAGGAGTGTGCCGTGACCACTGTCTTGCTGATGGGCCCTCCTGGGGCCGGTAAGGGTACGCATGCGGGCCACCTGGCCGCTCACCTCGGTGTGCCTGTCATCTCCACCGGTGACCTGTTCCGCCGCAACATCGCGGACGGCACCGAGCTCGGCAAGACGGCGCAGGGTTACCTCGACGCGGGCGAGTACGTGCCCGACGAGGTCACCAACGCGATGGTCCGCGACCGCCTCGCGGACGCCGAGGCCCGTCCGGGATTCGTCCTGGACGGGTACCCGCGCACGCTCGACCAGGCCCGCGTCCTGGACGAGATCCTCGGTGCGCAAGGCCGTTCGCTGGACGCGGCCCTGGTCCTGCAGGTCGAGGCCGAAACCCTCGTCGACCGGCTGCTCCGGCGCGCCGAGATCGAGCACCGCTCGGACGACACCGAGGAAGTCATTCGCCGCCGCTTCGAGGTCTACCACGAGCAGACCGCGCCGCTGATCCACTTCTACTCCGGCCGCGGCATCCACCACGAGGTCGACGCATCGGACGACATCGACACGGTCCGCACCCGCGTCTGGCAGGTCGCCGTACAACTCAAGCCGGCTGCGTAATCAGCTGCGCCAGGTGGGGGCTATCGAACTGCGGTAGCGGCGGCCGAAGAGGCCGAGGATGACCGTGATGACGGGTTTGGGGATGTTGTCGGTGATGGCCGCGGACTCCGCGGGGGTGGCGCCGTCGAGGGCCCATGCGAAGAACGTGCCGCCCTGGACCGGGCCGACCTTGGCGAACTCGCGGCCCATCGCCTTCAGCTCGGGCGAACCGACGTTGGCCTGGTAGACGGGCTCGATCTCCGCCTCCTCGTGTTCGAGGTGCTCGACGGTGACCCGTTGCAGCTCCTGAAGCGCAGCGCGTGCTGTGGCCGCGTCGTCCGCGCTCGCGGAGTTCCGCAGCGCACCCATCGCGGTCCGCGAGGCAGCGAGTGCGCCTGCCATCGTGTCGTGCTCGGCATCCAGTTGTGCCAAGAGTTCCGGGCTCACGCCGAGTTTCTGCAACGCCGGCCACGCAATCTCGTGCTCACCCTCGTGATGCCGGGTGAGCTGGCTGTCGAAGTTCTGCCAGGCCGCGGCCAGTTGCGCCGCGCGCGTGCGGTCCCCGTCCGGGAACCGCTCCAATGCGCTCAGGAATCGACCCAGGTCCCGCCGAACGGCGGCATGGATCGCCTTGTTCATGCTCATCTGCGCCATGGCCCGGAGTATCCGTCCGGGAACAACCGTTGACCAGAGCAAGTTGATGCTGAATATGCATGGTGAGTACAAGGTCCCAGGCGGAAAGCTCGTCGTGGCAGACCTCGACGTCGTCGACGAGCACGTCCGGAACGCGCAGATCTCCGGCGACTTCTTCCTCGAGCCGGACGACGCCCTCGAGCGGATCAACGGGGCCTTGGCGGGTCTGCAAGTGGCGACTTCCGCGGCTCAGATCGCCGCGCGGGTGCGAGGTGCGCTCGGCGACGGGGTCGAGATGCTCGGGTTCTCACCCGAGGCGGTAGCTGTCGCCGTACGGCGTGCGTTGACCGGCGCGACCGGTTGGCGTGACCACGAGTGGCAGTTCGTGCACGACGTACCGCGGGCCCCGGCGCTGCAGATGGCGCTCGACGAGGTGCTGACCGAGCAGGTCGGGTCGGGGGAGCGCCCGCCGACGCTGCGGGTCTGGGAGTGGGCGTCCAATGCGGTCATCATCGGCAGCTTCCAGTCGCTGCGGAACGAGGTCGACCTGGACGGCGCGGCCCGTCACGACGTCACCGTCGTACGGCGGATCAGCGGCGGCGGCGCGATGTTCGTCGAGCCGGGCAACACGATCACGTACTCGCTGTACGTCCCGGAATCACTGGTATCGGGCCTGTCGTTCGTCGAGTCGTACGCGTTCCTCGACGACTGGGTCATTGGTGCGCTCAACGATCTCGGCATCGCGGCGACGTACCAGCCGATCAACGACATCACGTCGCCGGCCGGAAAGATCGCGGGCGCCGCGCAGAAGCGGTTCGCGGGCGGCGCCGTCCTCCATCATGTGACGATGGCCTACGACATGGACGCCGGCAAGATGGTCGAGGTACTGCGGATCGGCCGGGAGAAGCTGTCCGACAAGGGCACCAAGAGCGCGAACAAGCGCGTCGACCCGTTGCGCAGCCAGACCGGTCTCGACCGCGCGGACGTGATCGAGCGGATGGCCGGCACGTTCCGGAATCGCTACGGCCTGTCGACCGGCACGATCTCGCCGGAAACCGTCGCGCTGGCCGAGGAGCGGGTCGCGGCGAAGTTCGGCACCGAGGAGTGGCTCACGCGGGTGCCGTGATCGGTACGGCGTTGCCGCTCACCCGCACGCGGTTGTCGTCCGGGCGGAGCTCGACCGTGATGAGGCTGGGCCGCCCGAGATCGTCGCCTTGGTGCAGGGTGATCGTGGGTTGCGCTTCGCCGATGTCCCGCAGATAGGCGCCGAACGCGGCCGCTGCAGCACCCGTTGCCGGGTCCTCGACGACACCACCGACGGGGAACGGGTCGCGCACGTGAAAGACGGTCGGTGATTCCCGCCAGACGAGTTGCAGCGTGGTGAGGTCGCGCTCGAGCATGTACGCGAGGAGGCGGTCGAAGTCGTAGTCGAGCGCGGCGAGTCGTTGCCGGGTCGCCGTACTCAGGACGAGATGCCGTGCCCCGGCGTACGCGATCCTCGGCGGCAACGCGGGGTCGAGGTCGTCGGGTGACCAGCTGAGGATGTCGAGTACGTCGGTCAGGTTGCCGGCATCCTCTGTGGACGGCTCGACGCTGGTGAGCGTTGCGCGCAGGTCGTCGTCGACCGTGACCGGGACGATGCCGGCCGCCGTACTGAAGACGATCTCGCCAGGGCCGTTGCGCTCAGCCAGGGCGACGGCGGTCGCGACCGTGGCGTGTCCGCAGAACGGGACCTCCGCCTTGGGGGAGAAGTACCGCACCGGGCGCGCGCCGCTCGCATCCGGTTCATCGGTGAACGCGGTCTCGGAGTACCCGACCTCGGCCGCGATCGCCTGCATCGTGGCGTCGTCGAGCCCGCGGGAGTCGAGCACCACACCGGCCGGATTGCCTCCGGCCGGATCGGACGTGAAGGCCGCGTAGCGGAGAACGGTCACCATCTGCTCATCCAATCATCGCGTCCAGTCCAGCTGCGCCTCCGGGATCGCCAGGCCGCGCCCGAACTCCTTCGCCTCCTCGCGCGCCGCGTCGTCACCCCGCCGGTACCGGAACACGCGTCCCGGGAAGATCACGAAGATCTCGTGCTCGTCATGAAAGTCGGCGTACCACCCCGGACTGTCGAGCACGCCCGCCAGCACCTCGGCCAAGTCCTCCCCACGCTCGACCTCGAACTCCAGCAACGACCACACCGCCGGCTGCCCGACGGACGTACCACTTACCGCCTGCCGACTCACCTTCGTCACAGTCAGCGGCACCCCATCCAGCTCGGTCCCGACCTTCAAACTCTCCAGAATCAACACACCGTCATACACGCCAGCGACCGTACGCGGAGGCACCGACAATTGCGGGTATGGAGATCGGGTACGTCATTTTGTACGTCGGGGATCTGGCGGCGTCGGTGGGGTTCTACCGGGATGTGGTGGGGCTCGCGTACAAATTCACGGATGCGGGGTATGCGGAGTTCGACGCGGGCGGGGTGCGGTTCGCGTTGTACGAACGGCGGCGGGCGGAGTGGTTGACCGGGCGGGCGGTGACGCCGGGCGCCGGTGGCGAAGTGGTGGTGATGGTGCCGGACGTGGATGCGTACGCCGAGCGGCTGCGTGTGGCCGGCGTACCGGTGCTGAGCGGGCCGGCGGACCGTCCGTGGGGACACCGGACGGTCCACGTCGCCGACCCGGACGGGTTCGTCGTCGAGTTCGCGGAGGAGATCCCGCGGGCTCGTGGGCGGCTCTAGTTCAGCGGTGGTGGATCAGCGATGGTGCCAGCGGCGGCGGGACACGCCGCTGATCATGACGATCCAGAACATGCCCCAGAGCAGCCAGGGAGCGGTGAGTGCGACCGAGGTGATCACGAGGCCGAGCATCAGCACCGGCGCGAGCATCAGGAACGGCGGCGGCGGACCCGGCCGGCGACGGAGGTCGGCCGGTCCCGGCACGACCTGCAGTTGCGTCGAGTTCGGCAGATCGTCGAACAACGGCTCGAGATCGTCCGAGTACCGCGCCCGCGTCACCACCTCGCTCCGCTCCTCGAACTCGGCCTGCGTCAACCGCCCGGCCACGAAGTGGTCGCTCAGCAACGAAACGGCCTGGTCGCGCTCGGCGTCACCGATCCGCACCCGTTTCCGAGGTACGTCGACCCGCGCAGCCTCCGGTGGCCGGTCCCAGCCGACCTGGTTCCACGTGCGACCGCGCCAGTCGCCGGCGGACTCGTCGTACCAGCCCGGACCACTCCAGCCCGGCCCGCTCCAACCGTGCCGCCTGCCGGGACCGCCTCGGCGTCGGCGGTCCCGGTCGGCGGAGCTCATGAACGGTCCTGCTGGTCCGTGGCGTCGTCCTCCTCGGCGAGGATGCCGTACAGCTTCCGGCGCAGGTCGGCGACCGCGTCGCGCGCCCTCGCCTGCTGCTCCGGCGTACCACTCGCGAGAATCTGCCACATCGCCGTCGCGACCTGCCCGAGGAGTGGCTTGAACCCGTTCTCGTCGTCACCCGACGGCGCGCTCATCGCCTCCCACGGCGCGGACACCTCGTCCTGGTGCTCGGCGACGTACGCACGGCCCTCATCGGTCAACTGGAACGTCCGCCGCCCGACGGCCGCGTCCGCCGTCACCAGACCCTCGTCCTCGAGCTGCTGCAGCGTCGGGTAGATCGAGCCCGGGCTCGGCTTCCACACGCCGCCGCTGCGCTCGGCGATCTCCTGGATGATGCCGTAGCCGTTCATCGGCTGCTCGGCGAGGACGGCGAGAATCGCTGCCCGTACGTCGCCGCGGCGCGCCTTCGGGCCCCGCCAGCGCGGCGGAGGTCCCCACGGCGGACCGAACATCTGCCCGCCGCCGAACATGCTCCACGGCGGCCCGAAGTGCTGCTGGTGACTGCGCCCCTGGTGCCCGCGGTGGCCGCTCATCGCCGCGCGCAACTCGTCCTTGATGTCGTCGAAGGTTGAACAGTGCCGCGCGAACTGCGCCCAAGGCCAGCCCGCGGCGTACGCCGATCCGGTCATCTGGACCACCCGTCCCTCACGAAAGTGATTGCGATAGTTCGACGATATATCGCGAACCATCGCAACCCAAGAGACTCACGCCGTGAACTTCAGGTCCTTCGCGACGGCGGTCAGGACGACGGAGTTGTCCACGACAGTGATGCCGGTGAGCTGGGCGCCGAACGGCAACTCGGGGATCGTGATGCCGCTGGCGAGCTGGCTGCGGATCGCGCTCTGCACGAACGACGGAACCGAATCGGGCAACTCCCCGAGCGTCAGCGCGACCCGCCCGTCCTTCACCTGCGGCGTGATCGGTGCGTCGATGCTGATGCCGCGCACCGTCGCCTTCGCCTGCAGTTGACCGTTGACGACCGACATCGACAATCCCTGGAGCCCGGTACTGCGGACCGCGAGCCGAGCCAGCTCACGCGGCGACAACTGCAGCCGCAGATCGGTCGCGTCGACAGTCACCGCACCGGACTGCTGCGTCAGCAGCGACCGCGGCACGTGTACGTTCTGCAGCTCGACCTTCAGATCCTCACTTGGTATGCCGGAGAACGTCGGCTTCTCCATCGTCAGCGTGACCTTGGAGAAGTTCTCTTTGACCAGCTGCGGCAGGAACCCGAAGCCGCCGATCTTCACCGAGGTGCCGGCCGAGCGTACGTCGTACTGCCTGGCCTCCTTGTCGGCCATCGAGGCGAGCTGGTTCTCGGCCACGTACGCCGCGGCGCGGTCGACGACGATCGCCAGGACCGCCAGCACCACCAGCGTGACGACGAGGCGGCGCAACCACCGGCGCGGTCTCCTAGAGCTCATCCCTGCCCTTTCCGATCATTTCCCGGAGCGCGTCGGCGGCCGGCGTGGGTTTGATGCCGAAGGCAACAGTTGCCGCGGTCGAGTCGATGACGAACGGCCGCTGCCACTGGTACAGCATCTCCACCATCTCCCGCGCGGCCGGGTCGACGAGTCCCGCAAGCCGCAGTACCAAGGTAGGCATCGACGCAACCTTCGCCGGCGGCGCACCTGCCAGTTCGGCGGCACGGGTCGCCAGTTCGCGCACCGACAACGGCTCCGGCGTCGGAACGTGCCAGGCCCGTCCCCACGCGCTCTCGTCGTCGGCCACCGCGATCAGCAGCCGCGCGACATCACCGACGTACGTCCAGCTGTGCGGTACGTCGAGATCGCCCGGCATCATGCCGCGATTGCCGGCGATCACCTTGGGCAACACCGTCACGCTGAACGGTGACACCGCGCCCGCGCCCAGGTAGTCGGACCCGCGCACCTCCGCGGTCCGGATCCGCCCCGCCTGATGCGCGGCCAGTGCGGCGGCCCAGACCTTCGCCCGCACCTGCCCCTTCACGGTGTTCGGCAGCAACGGAAGGTCCTCGCTCATCGGCCCGTCCACCGCACCGTACCCGTACAGATTGCCGGTGCTCACCAGCACCGCTCCGGACGCCTCGGCGGCCGCGACCAGAGCCGCACCGAGCCGCGGCCATTCGGTAGCCCACTTGTTGTACGCCGGGCCTGCGCACGAGTAGATCGCCGTCGCGCCCGTGACGTAGTCCGTCAGACCGTTCTTGGCGTCCGCGGCAATCCGCTCCACCCCGTCCGGCCCGCTTCCGGACCTCGTGATCACTCGGACCTGCTCACTCCGCGCCACCAACAGCCGGGCGACCACACTCCCCACGGCCCCAGCTCCGACGACAACCTGCACGCCTTACCCCTTTGACTCGACGAAGCCCTCAGTATCCCGGGGCTGTCGGGTCGTTCAGGACGGCAGCCCGCTGCGCAGGCGAAGCTCGTCGCGGATCACGGGTGGCACAGGCAGCCGGTACTTCTCCAGGGCCCTCGCGTAGGCCCGCAGTGACAGCGCCAGCCGTCCGGTGTCGCTGCGTGCGTTCTCGCCCTGACGCCGCGGGCCGCCCCGCGCTACGCGCTCGGCGGCGCGGGCGGACACGACCTCGGCGAACAGGTGGGAGAGATCGTCGTTCATGACCGAACGGCGGCCGACATCGGCAAGTACGGAAGTTGGCCTGAACATCGGCATCGCCTCATAGGACCCGCGGGTTCCCGACACGCCGCCTGGTATGTCATCGCTCCGGAATACTGCCAGTCTATCCGCACTGGCAATGGGTGGAGGCTGGGAAAGGGATGTTCCTGCTGCAGATGTCGGGCGTGCCAGGGTCTGGGAAGTCCACCCTCGCCGCTCATGTCGTCGACACGTTCGGTGCGGTTGCCATCGACTACGACGTGATTCTGACCGCTGTTCTCGACGGAGGTGTCGAGGTCGCCGGTTGTTCCAAGGCGGCGTACGAGGTCCTGTACGCCGTCACTCGCAGCGTGCTCGCCCAGGGGCGCTCTGTGGTCGTCGACAGTCCCTGCTTCTGGCCGCGGATCCTCACCGAAGGCATGGACATCGCGCGAGCGCACAATGCGACGTACAGATACATCGAGTGCCAGGTGCATGATCTGAAGGTGGTGGACGAGCGCCTCAGGCAGCGGCCGCAGCTGCGAAGCCAGCGTCGCGGCGTGTCCACTCCACCGGTCGACCTCGGCGACCAGCCGGATGACGGGGCGGCGCTGTTTCGCACGTGGTTGGACCGCGTCCAACGTCCCGCGGACAACTACCTCCTGTTGGACATGCACCGCCCGCTGTCCGACGTACTGCCCGAGGTCGACCTCTACCTGAAGGGCTAGTCCGGACGGCCTTTCAGCCGACGGCTCACCGCGCGCTCGACCTCCCGGGCCGCCTCGCGTTCGGCGAGCGTATGCCGCTTGTCCCAGGTCTTCTTGCCCCGCGCCAGGACGATCTCCACCTTCGCGCGACCGTCCTTGAAATACAGGCTCACCGGGACGATCGTCAGCCCACCCTCGTTGACCTTGCGCTCGATCTTGTCGATCTGAGCCCGATGCAGCAGCAACTTCCGCTTGCGCCGCGACCCGCCGTTGAACCAGCGGGACTGCGAGTACTGCGGGATGTGCACCCCGTGCAACCAGATCTCCCGCTCCTCGACGATGGCGAACCCCCCAACCAGCGAAGCCCGCCCAGCCCGAAGCGCCTTCACCTCAGGCCCCTGCAACACAAGCCCCGCTTCCCACCCCTCACCCAGGTGATAGTCATGCGCAGCCTTCCGATTCCGCGCAACAACCGGCTCCACCTCAGACTTCTTCACAACCCAATTCTCCCCGACAGCCCTGGGTGCCCCCGTCAAGCCCTCCGTCTGCTGTGGATCGCCGCGACGGCTTGCCTACTTGTCGGCGCGTTCCTGTCGGATCTAGCGCACGCGGGCTGGAGTTTTCTCGTGTCGGGCGACGTGGAGCTGGACGCGGTGGTGCAGGTCGTCGCGTCCGACGATGCGGTGCAGGTCGTGGCTGGTCTGTTCGGCTGCGGCTTGGACCGTGCCGAGGTCGGCGGTCGGTTCGATCGTGAGGTTCAGTTCGGCGACGAGCTGCCCCCGATCGGAGACCATGCGTCCACTGGAGCTGCGCACGCCGGCGGTCTGAGTCAGTCTGTCTCCAGCCGCCGTGGCGGCGGCCTTCGCATCGGCGGTGAGCAGCCCGGTGTGGTCGCTGCCCGCCAACTGCAGTCGGCGGACACCGCGGCTGCGGAAGTGCCTGATCAGCCAGATCAGGCCGATCAGCACCAGGAGCACTCCGGCAGCCCCTGTTGCCCAGGGCCACCACGCGGTCCGGGTGGCGTCGGCTAGCCAGCTGAACCGCAAGCGCTCAGGTGCGTCGGGGATGAGGTCGAATCGCCATCCGAGGCCGCCGGCACCAGCCGCGACGAGCCCGACGCCGAGAACGAATGCGACCACCCGATCCACCGCGATCACTCCACGTCCCATCTCAGTCCTCCTCGACGACGCGCCTGCGGATCCGTGGCGGTGGTGACAAGATCGCGAGCCGTTCACGCACAGTGGTGTCCACGTCGGTGGCGACCCGGTCGGTGTCGCCAGTGGCCCGGACGGTGAGCCGCACCGTCCTCCGCCGGGACTTGGCCGTGGCCGAGACGACGGAGTCCACCGACTCCGCGGATTCGGCGGCCAGGCGGGCGATATCGCGGCGCCGGATCCAGACGCCGTCCCGCCCGACGGCAGAGTGGGTGACGCGGCGCGGTTTCAATGCCGCGACCAAGAAGTACAGGCCGACGACCACGGCGATGATGCCGGCCGGGATCATCCAGCCACCTGGTTGGATCGTCTCGAGTCTGCCGGCCAGCCATTCGGTCCACGATGGTCCGCGCACCGCGCCGGCGGCCTGCAGAGCGTCATGGACGCCGACGACGCCGATTGCGACGGTGGCAACCGCGGCCAGGATCCCGACCGGCGCGACGGCGGCCGTGCCGGTCGGCCGTTTGGCGGTTTCGTTGCTCATGTCACGTCCTCGTCCCCGGCACCGGTCGCCGCTTGTGCCGGCGCGTCGGCCGCGACGGCCACGATGCCAACCGCTACCGAATCGACGACCAGCCCGGTCAGCTCGGAGACTTGTTCGGCGACCTGCGAGCGGACAGCAGCAGCGGTCTGGGGCAGCGGCCGCCCCCAGCGCACGGCGACCTCCACATCCAGCCGGACATGTTGACCTGCCACCTTCGCAGTCGCGTTGGGTAGGCCGCTGCCGAAGGTGGCGGGCTGCCGCACCACCTCGTCCACCCGCCGAGCGGCAACCTGGGCGATACGTTCCACTACTCGGGAACCGATCTCCAAATGGCCCCGCCGGCCGCTGTCGGCAGTCGGGTTCGGAACACGATCGCCTGGTGGTGCGCCCGTTGCTGCCGGCGGAGCCGCCGATTCCGACGTACTCATGTCAGTGGATGTGTCAGCCACGCCTGCGGCGCGACATCAGGTCGTCGAACGACTTCGAACCGCCGTCGGCGAACAGGCCGACGGCGAAACCGGCCGCACCCAGAACCAGTGCGAGCAGGAAACCGATGAACCCGCCGGCTGCGGCCGCGACCGCGACCAGCAGCCCGGCGAACAGGCCAATAACAGGGATGCTCATGAATTCTCCTTCCGGAGGTGCCCAGCGCCTGACCGGCGCATCACTGGCGGCCCGGCAACCGACGGGTCACCGCCAGGCCGGGAGTCATCTGCATGCCGCTGCACGAGGTCTTCGACCGTCACATAGACCGGTAGGTCGACCAACGGTTCGACCGCGGATCGGACGGCGTCGCCGGTGGCACGCACGGGGTAGTCCAGATAGAGCGTGACGTGGACCTCGACCCGCCGATCTGAGACCCGGACACCGGTAACCCGGCCGCCGGGAAGGTAGGTCCCGATCTCGCCGAACATCCCACCGTGCAGGTCTGCCACACCCGGCACCGACCGGGCCGCGGTGGCGATCCGCCCGGACAGCTCGGATGCCTCGGCAGGGGTCACTGGACCCGGCGCTCCACCACGGCCTCGGCCTCGCCGGTGTCGTCCTCGTCGTCCTCGTCGAGGTGGATGTCGTTGACGGCGATGTTCACCTCGGTGACCTCCAGCCCTGTCATCCGCTCGACCGCGTCGATCACGTTACGCCGGATGCCTTGGGCGAGGTCGGCGATGCTGACGCCGTACTCCACCACGATCGCGAGATCGATTGCGGCCTGAGTCTCTCCGACCTCGACCCCGACGCCCTGGGACATGTTGGTCCGCGATCCCGGGATCCGTTCCCGCAGCATCCCCATCGCGCGCGCCGTACCGCCGCCGAGATTGTGTACCCCGGTCACCTCGCGGGTCGCGATCCCGGCGATCTTCGACACCACGGTGTCCGCGATCGTCGTCATGCCCTGCTCGCTGCTCAGTGCTCCGCTGCCGCCGGCACCGACTGCCCTGCCACCGGACGCCTTCACGGCCTCGGTGCCGGCCTTGGTCTCGGTCATCAGCTGGCCTTCTTCCTGTCTTTCCCGATGTCGCCTCATCAGGTTGGACGAGGCGGCCGGCCGAAACCTCACGCAATGACTCCCGAAAACTTCCGCGTCCCGTACTCATCGGTTTGAATCGTTGTGTGAACGGGGTTACACCCTTTCCCCTACGTGCTGGAGATGCCGAAGCAGAAGCCTGGGCCACCTCGAGCGACGCCACACTGCGGCGCGCTGCGGCGCTGGGCGATCTCGAAGCCTTCGCCGTGATCATCGACAGACACGGACCGTCGATGTTCCGCTACGCCCGCCGTATGCTCAACGACCAGGGTGACGCTGAGGAGGTGGTCCAGGATGCCTTTGTCGCAGCCTGGAAAGCCCTTCCGGACTTTCGGGGCGATGCCACGCTGCGGACCTGGCTGTTCACCATCACCGGCCGCAAGGCCGTCGACCTGTTCCGGAAGAAACGCGCCGTCCCGGTCGAGGAGACCACCCTTACCGACCTGGCTGCGCCGGGCACAGACCCGGCAGGGCAGGCAGTCGAGGCCGGTCTGCTCGACGCACTCGGAGCGGCCTTGGCCGACCTGCCCTGGCTCCAGCGAGCCGTCTGGTTGCTCCGCGAAGTCGAACAGATGAGCTACACCGAGATCGCCATCGTGCTCAGTACCAGCCCCACCGTCGTCCGCGGTCAGCTCGCCCGCGCCCGGGCCACGCTGAAACACCGGTTGGAGGCCTGGCGATGACCGACAACGTCCTGAGCCGCGCCGGCCACGCGGCCCGCACTCACGTCGAACCAGGCTGGGTCGACATTTCGGCCACCATCAAGCAGCGACTCCGGACCATCACGCGGCGGTCGCGGCCGATCCGCGCTGCTGCTGACAACGGCATCACGCTCTTCGTCACCGACCACGTGTTGATCAGCGCCCTCCGTCGGGCGATCGCCGAACTGCGCTGCGAGCTGGACCGGGTCCAGTTGATTTGCGACGGCGACACCTGCACCGGCGCCGTACTCGATCTCGTGACTTCGTACGGCCAGGATCTGCACGAGGTCGCCCGCCACGTCCGAACCACCGCCTACGGAGTTTTCACCGACCTCCTCGGCCCGATCGATCCACCCTTCGGCGCCGACGGAATCGACATCGTCATCACGGGCCTCACCACCGACTCGGACCATCACTGACGGTGCGGTGGCCCTGTCACATACGTGTGCAGGCTGCGCCCCTGGGTGGATCGCCGATGAGGAACGATCACACGGTGGGGTCCTGACCGGCTCAGCGCCGTGCCACCATGGACGTAGTCTCGCTCAGGAGGCCACGACATGACAGCAACGAACACCGCCATCGGCGCGACCAGGAGCGCCCCCGTGGCGACGAGCCTCGCACCTGCGCTGAGTGACCTGCGAGAAGCGGCCCTGCTGTACGCCACTGCGAAGGTGTCGCGGAAGGTGGAGGACTGGGCCGACGACCTGAACGATTTTGTGGCAAGCGGAGGGCCCACCACGCAAGCCGTCTTCGCAGGGCTGGGAGCCATGCTGCGGGGACAGAACCCTGTCTGGGCTGCGATCAAGGGTGCTTGGTCGGGGGCAAGCCCCCAGCTGAAACTGGCTGTGGTCTTGATCTTGATACTGACGCTGTTGCTGAGTCCTGGTGTACTGCTCGTGCTCTTGCTCGGGCTGCTGATTGCCGCGCTCGTCGCAGGCATTCGAGCCGCCACACGGTGATCAGGTTCCGGATCGAGCGCGACCAGACACCGCCACACCGACGGTCACGTGTCAAGGCGCGGGCAGTGCGTCTGACCAGCGCATTTGTATGGTGCCCCCGGCAGGATTCGAACCTGCGACGCACGGTTTAGGAAACCGAGGGACTCCGTCGACGCCAGCCTCTCCGCGCCCAACGAGACATCACCAGTTCGGTTGGTTTCGACTCCAATCGACTTGGTTCTACGCCTCTTCGTTCCCACGCTGTTCCCCGCTGAACTGATGAGCCGGCAGAGCGAGAGCAGCGCCTATGCGGCGAGAGCCCGAGTCAGCCCGACGTCGCTCAGTATCCAGGTTGGGCCGGGTCTACTTGCGCGTGCGCCGGCTGCCGCGGCGGGCTCTTATGGATCAAGGGCGCGCCTTCGGCGCGCGGACCCGGACTGCGGGCGGCGCTGGCGCGCCGTCCTCGCCGGGTCCCAACGAGCAGGACGCTTCCCAGTCCACGCGATCCCAACTGCCACGAGCCGCGCACTGACGTATGACCGCCGGGTAGCCCAGTCCCCCCGGTCGCTCGATTGTCCGGCCGCCACGACGCACGTCAAGAGCGCTTCGCGTCCCTACGGGATCGGCAAGCCGACTCTTGACGTGCGCCGCGCTGACCTGGTCTGGCAGCTATCGGGGGGACGGGGCAGCTGTGTACGTCGG
Source organism: Kribbella sp. VKM Ac-2566 (assembly GCF_004366005.1). Taxonomy (NCBI): domain Bacteria; kingdom Bacillati; phylum Actinomycetota; class Actinomycetes; order Propionibacteriales; family Kribbellaceae; genus Kribbella; species Kribbella sp. VKM Ac-2566. The sequence continues at coordinate 64,541 of NZ_SODT01000011.1, forward strand.
GCGCGGGCCGCCACGCTCTAGAAATGTCGTTCGATCCACGCGACAACGGCCTGAATTGTCGCGCGTGAGTCGAACAGCCAGGCTGTTGCCGCTCCGATGTTCCCCTCTCGTCCGGCACCTGCCTGAACCGCCTGTAGCGCGAGGGTTCCGACTGCGCTATCGATCGGGAGATCCGGGCGTTCCCAGTAGGGCAAAGCGCCGTAGAAGGTATCCAGCGTGCAGTAGTCCCGCCAGATGGTCCCAGCGTCTGTGCGTACCGGCATGCGATAGCTGTGGTAGCGCTTCCCTGCAACGTCGGCGACAGCCTCAGCGTGATGGCAGAGGGTCAAGGTCTTGAGGGGTGCGCCAAGTAGCAGCACCCGGCCGCCCAGGTCGACGAGACGGCCCAGCGGTCCGCCCGCGCCCCAAGGGTTGTCATCGTCGGTTCCCGTAACCAGGTTCGCGGCGTGGCGGCCGAGAGCAGCGAAGCTGACTTCGGGGTGGGTGCTGCGCAACGCTCCTGGCCACGTGCGGAGCCGTTCAGGGAAGCGCCCGAAGTCTCGACGAGCAGATGACACCTTTGGATCGAATGCCGGAATCTCTTCGTAGGCCTTCTGCCAGTGCGGCGGCCAGAACGAGACGTGATACGGGCTGTCGTCCCAACCGCAGAACGCGAGCAACGTGCCATCAGAGCCAAGGGCGTCTCGGAGGGACAGCACTACGGTGTCGATGCCACCGACTACCCACCCCAATGCCGACAGCCGGACGTGGACCATCAAGGTTTCGCCTTCGACTACGCCGAGGCCGATCAGAGCCCGTGTGATCTGTGACCGTGTCAGAGGTGCGAAGTCAGAATCGTTCAGCATCGACTCGGAAGGAAAGTCCACAACATCATCCTGGCGCAGTGGCAGCAACGTCGCCAGCGATTAGCGAGCGATTAGGAGGGGTCAGACGGGGTCAAGAAGGCGCACTCGGCGGACATCGGTTCAGGCTCACCACCAGATGGTCAGCGTGGCTTCGGCCGATCTTCCAAACTGGCTACTAGTCGAGCGGCCTGCGCGGCCCTCGGCCACACGCTCGATCAGGCACTCAAGCACCGCGGCCAAGGGATGAGTCCGACGGCCGTTGGCACGGGGCCGACTTACTTCAGTCTCCGACAGTTCTTATCCCGACCCGATCTGACGGCTCTATGTGACTCCTCTCGCCCACACAACTGATTCCACGCCGTCCGTACCAGACGAGGACGGCAACGGCGATACAAGTTCCGAGCGCAACCAGTTGTCGGCCGAACGGATGACACTTGTCGGCCGATCACCCGCTGTCGAGACTGGCCGCTTCGAAGCAGGCTGTCTCTGCGACAGCGATGGCGCCATCGATGGCGAAATGAGCCCATCGACAAGCGGCGCTTGGACGAGAGGAGACCTGTCCGCATGTGCGCCACCGGGAAACAGCCGACAATTGGTGGGCGTGAGCGCGCCAGCGTCCGAGGCCGCTGATGGAGCCTCAGAGGGTGACCCGTAAGCGCCGGCACCGGCGTCTACGTCGGCGCCGGTCCTACCCGCGCCGCAGACTCCGCCTGCAGCTCACCCGGTTCCTACGAACCAACTGGTGGCCGATCCTGGCCTTCGCCGGTATGTGCGCGACCGCGACGGTCCCGGTCACGTTGGTCGTGCACGGCTACCTGCTTGGCGTTGCGCACGGCGCGGTGGCGATGTTCTTCGTCGCCGCCGTGCGACACCTCTTCCTCGTCTACACCGGCTCGACCCGGGAGCTGTCCGGCGCATATGGGGAGGACAACACCCGCGACGTCCTACGGCGAGCCAGACGAAAGCGGCATGTCTGGAACTCGATCGACAACCTCGAGATTCAGAGCGGCGACGTCGACCACCTCGTCATTGCACCAGCCGGCATCTACGCTATCGACAGCAAGTGGCACGCCATGAACCTGACCGATGCCGTCCTCGACCGCGACGCTGCGACCGCCTGCGCCGCAGCGCGCCGCGCGAACCTGATCCTGCGCTCCATTCATCTGCAAGCCCTCGAAGCGCAGCCGATCGTGGTGGTCTGGGGCCGCGGGCAACGCGACCTACCCGAGGCAGGGTGTGTTGTCGGCGGCGTACTGATCCTCAGAGGATCAGACCTACGCAGCTGGCTGTCGCAGCGCCCCGCCGGTGCCATCAGCCAGGAACACGCCACGGAAGTAGTCACCAAGCTACGACTGTTCAAGGCCCGGGTAGACCCCACTCGACCACCACGAGCCAACTAGGCAGAGCCGACCAGGGACGGACCCGACGGCGAGTTGGGTGCGGCCTGCGGGCTGCAAGAGAGGGCTTCGTGATGCTCACGACAAGGACAACTGCTATGACGAATCCAACCCGTCCAAGCTTCCTAGACGCCTATCTGGTCGCGGAGAATTCAATGGGAGCACCCATGATTGGCGTTGTCCGCAAGCATCGGAACGTCTGGAGGGCCCTGCGATTCGGTGTCGGAGCTGATCAGCAGCCGCGGGAGGCGTTCGCGACGCGTGAGGAGGCAGGCGCCTACTTGTTAGAGACGGAGCAGCGCGGCGACTGAGGAGTCATTGCTGGCCGTCGGCCCGTGGATGGCGGCAGGTCTGCCAAACCTGATGCCCACGATCTACGGTTTGGCTGGGGATTATGAGAGCCATGCGGCTCGCCACGCTGGTCAACTTCAGGCTGCGTGGGTTCGGGATTCGGCACCTCTAGCTGACTGCATCCACTCTGTTTGACGTGATTTCATGTCACGTGGAGGCGTCTGCGGCCCGGGAGGTTCGTTCACCGCCTCGGTCGGCTGAGCGTGGCAGGCTGCCGAACGAGGATCAAGTAGATCAAGAGCCCCGCTCCGCGCGGGGAACCGGCACGTGTTTTCTGCTTGAGCACGGCCTTCAGCAGCAGTCGAGAGGCATCCAGCGAGGATCGGCCGCGGCGCCCTGCAGCTTCTAGGGGACCGCCCTGGCCGGGTCAGAAAGATCTGGAGTTCCAGCACGGTGCCTTTGCTGACTCCTCTCCCACACCAGAGGAAGTCACAGAACGGCGATGCGGTCCTCCATGGCGTTGAGGGCGTCCCCGATGCGGCCGGCGCCCTTCGAGATGGCGTCGACATCGCCAGAGGGGCATGCGTCGGTGCCGTCGGCCTCGACGGCGGCCAGCACATCGTCCCAAGCGGCGGAGAGCTCTTGGTCCTCCGGGCGCGGGTGGGTGCTGGCCTCTGCGGCCCAATCGTTGAGCGCGCTGCAGGCCTCGCGGCTGGGTGCCCGCTGGCCGGCGGGCGTCTGTGATGCCTTGGTCATGGCGGTATCGAGCGTGGCGAGGTCATTGTGCATAGTGGTCTTGAGCCACTCGGCGTTGTTGACGGTTCCGGCGCCGCAGCCGCCTAGGGCGCCGGTGACAACCAGGACAGAGGCGAGCAGCAGGTGGCGTGGGCGACGGCGGCGCGAACGGGTGCTTGCCGTGGCGTGCGTCATATTCGTGTAGCTCCCTTCGGCAGAAATATCGGCACGTGAAACCCGTGACCTGGGGGCAGTCGGTGCCCCACCGCGGCCTGAGGTCCCCGCACGACTCTGCACAGCCGTCAAAGACCCCGCCCCGCAGCACCCACATAAGGACAGTTTCCTCCCGTCCGGACGCTCCTTATCGACCGCACAGGCCAAGCCGGGGCCCAAGGCGCCACCTATCGGTGGCGGAACAGGACTCTAAGAGACAGCGTGCTTCGAAGCGGCCAGTCTCGACAGCGGGTGATCGGCCGACAAGTGTCATCCGTTCGGCCGACACGGCGGAAGGCTTAGCGGCTGGCCGAGGCTGAGTCGGCGAGGGGTGTCTGCCGGCGAGCTAACTCGGCTTCCTAAGGGCAGGATTGGGTTATCGCCTGGGCGGCGTCGCGATCAGCTGCGTTGATAGGCAGCGCGTACTTGCGGGCGACCTCGAGGTATCGGAGGACATAGGTGCACCGGTAGCTGCGATTGATCGGCATCCACTCACCCGGCCCATCGTCACTCTTGGAGGCGTTCGCCGGTCCGTCGACAGCCAGCAGGTTCGCGGTCTCGTCGTTAGCGAAGTCGACGCGTCGCTGCCGCGGCCAGTTGGCCGCGCCCATATCCCATGCCCGGGCCAGCGGGTACAAATGGTCGATCTGCACCTTGGTCGCGGCGGCCTTGCGGAACTCGATCCGGCGACCGGTGTAAGGGTCGATCGCAAGGGTGCCGGCGATGACGACGCACCTTGAGCGAGCGCGGTACTGGACCGCGGTCAACTGGGCCGCCAGAACGTCGTTGCGGGTGTCGCAGCCGTTGTGGCCACCACGGCCTGCGTGATCGTCGGTCCAGGTCTGCCCGAACTGGTCTCGCTTGTAGCCAGGCACGTCAGGCCGGGCGGCGATGACGCGGATCTGGCGGAGTTCGGCCGAGATCAGCTTGGCCGTGCCGATCGCTGGCTGCGCCGCGGCGGGACTGCGAGTGGCTGCGGTCCGTTGCGGCGGGTTCGACACCACCGGGTCCGCGCCGGCGCCTGGATAGGTGCACCCGGTGGCCGCGAAGCCGAGCAGGGTAGTCGCGGCAATGAGGGTGCGCATCAGGCGACCTTAAGCTACGGCTGAGGTCTCGCCTGCCTCAGGTACCGGCTCAGCCGGGGGATTATGAGAGCCATGCCACTTGCCACGCCGGTTCACTTCAGGCTGCGAGGGTTCGGGATTCAGCACCTCTAGCTCACTGAATCCGCTCTGTTTGACGCGATTTCATGTCACGAGTCATGTCACGCGGGGCGTCCGCGGCCGTGCGGCGCGCTCACTGTCGCGTAGCCGATGGAAGGCGTCGCCGGCCGCACACGTGGGAGGGGCGTCGAGGGCCCGCTCGATTCGCCGTGCTGTCACCACGGCCGCACGGCCTCGCGCCGCTCGCGGGACTGACCCCGGGCAAGTCCATCACAGGTAACAGCGGCACATGGGGGTTGTCGGCGCCTGGCAGGCCTGTCAGCCTGGGCCGGTGGGAAGTACGAGCGGTGGGCGGAAGCGCGGGCTCGGCTGGGTTGTCGTCGGACTGGCGTCCACGATCGCAGCCTCCGGACTGGTCGCGGGAGGCTGGCTCCTTCGCGGACTGCGGTGGACGCCTGAGCTGCGAAGTGACTTGGCGGTGCAGCTGATCGGCGGCGCAATGCCAGCGTTGGCGATCTTCGCAGCTGGCGGCATGCTGGCAATGCGCCAGCGGCGACTTGCGGATCGGCAACTTAGGTTTACTCAACTCGGATTGGCGCGCGACCTGAGTGGGGTAGCGCTTGAAGGAGAGGATCTCCAGGGCATCGATCTGCGGCACAAGAGTCTCCGCAATGCCAATCTTCGGAACGCTGACCTGCGCGGCGCGAGCTTGCTCGGATCCGATCTGCGAGGCGCTGAACTGACGGGCGCCGACCTGCGAGGCAGTACGTTGGATGGCGCTGACTTGCGCTTGGCCGTGCTCACCGGTGCGCTCTTGGACGGTGTACGGATGCACTTCGCGGACGCTCGTGGCGCATCGTTCGCCGACGCATCGATGCGACGTTTCGCGTCGCACGGCAGCGACTTCTCGTTCCTGTCGAACGATGAGGTGGAGACTCTCCTCGCGGACGGAATCATGCGTCACAGGGTTCACCCGCGCTGGGCTCGGGCCTGGCGCCCGGACAGCGGCGAGAGAACGTACTTAGTGGGCGTTTCAGCACCAGGATCGTCCTGGGTCGGCACGAGCTTACGGAATGCCGATCTCCGCAGAGCTGACCTGCGATCTTCTAACCTAAGCGGCGAGCAGTTCCGTCCCTCGTTCCTGCGCGAGCCCGGGATGACTTTCCTGGCTCGGATACGCAGCCACATCGATGAATGGCAGTGGGTTGCGGCGTCTGGCTACCCGGTAGTTTCTGGCGCCCTTGAGCCAGCAGACCTGAGCGAGGTCAACCTGACTGGAGCCGACGTGCGCTTTACGAGCCTGGCTCGAGTGCAGCTTGTGGGTGCTGAACTCACCGACTGCAGGTTTGACGATGGGCAGCTGGCGCGTGCAATAACTGTAGCGGCCGCTGACCCAGGGGACGCCGACGATCGCTTCGCGGAACCAAGGTGGCTCCGCTTTGCAAGAAGCGTCCGACGAGCGCTCGGGGCCAAGCCAGCCACCGGACAATGAGTCCGCGTTCCAGCATTCGCATCGCCTCCCACGCAACAAATGTCCCAACGCAACCGGAGGCATCCCCCTTGGGCCATAGCAACTGGCTCGCCCAGGTCCACCAAGGGCCTCGTGCCATTGAGTACGATCACGGCTCAGGGGCGGAGGTCGTCGCGCCGTTGGTGCTCAGGGCATCGGACTCGCAATGAGACGCTCCCGACATCGGTGACCGCGCCAGCGATCGCCGGCGAAGCTCGCTCGGGTGACCGACACGCGGTTTAGGAAACCGAGGGACCCCCTTGACACCAACCAGGTCAAGCCTCACCCGGCATCACCAGTTCGACTGGTTTCTACTCCAACTGACTCGATTCCACGCCACTTCGTTCCCACGCTGTTCCCCACTGAGATGACGTGCCCAGTGTGGCGTGCACACTCGGTCCCAGTACGTGCCTGGCTTCTGAACTCCGACTCCGAGCATCGCGGCGACGGCGGCGATTGGGAACTGTCCATGCGCGCCCGTCGCGCCGATCGGTCATGTGGAGAGGCAGTTGGCGGTGGGCACGCATCATCGCTCTTCATCCGCTTGGCTTTGGGAGACCTCACGGATCATCGACGCGGGTTCCTCCTCAAAGAGAAGGCCGAGATCGGTCCGCAGCGCATCTCGCAGGGCATTCTTGCATCGCCAAATCTGTTGCGTGGCGTGCTCCAGTTCGGCGCCGTCGAGCCGAGCACCGGCCAGCCGTTTGACGGCACGCCTGAGCTCAAGCAGGGCGCGGTGCGCGGTCGCCGACAGCAGGAGGCCAAGTTCGCCGGAATGTAGCTCATCGATATTGGCGATCGAGGCGCGCAGATGCTGAGGAAGGTCGGATGCGTTCGACATGGCTGACCAGCGGAAGGCGCCAGTCGCGGCGAATAGCACCGGGTAGGTCGCAACCCGCCGATCGTACAGACGATCGGTCATCTTCCGGCGCAGATCCGTCTCCTGACGCGCCTGCTCCCGTTGAAGGGCAGCGCGCGTCGTCGCGGCGGTAACTGCAACCGTCGCTATAGCGACCAGCAGCGAGACACCGCCTGCGATGAGCGCTGCGCTCAACTCAGCCGACACACCGAGGAGCGTACTGGCGCAGACCTCTCATCGGAAGTCTGTTGACGGCGGCCTTCCTACGCCAGCCTCTCCCTCGTACGTCGGTCGACACGAGGCAAGGTCTCGAGCCAAGTCGCGAAGCATTGTGAGAGCCATGCCTCCTGCCACACTGGCCGACTTGAGACTGCGAGGCTTACGGAACCGACCCCTTCAGCCGCGTTCCGCCTCTCTCTTAGACGTGATTTCATGGCACGAACCATGCACGCGGAGAGCAATGCCGACACCACGCTCCTTCTGGTGGCTGGCCACAAGGACAAGTCCGCCAATCCTGACAGGCAGGTATCGCCCAGTCTTCAACGCATCAGGTCTAAGCGTGCGCTGCGCAGCGCTTGGTCAAGCGCTGCGCTGACACCTTCGTGGCGTCGCTTCAAATCGACGCGATCGACTGCCTCGTTTAGATCTCCGACAGCGGCGCGCACGGCCTCAAGCTCCTGCCGCAGATGTTCGGTGCCGCTGAGCACACCCGCTTGTCCAAGAGCTGATCGCGCACGTGTGTTGCAGCGATACGCCTCTTGTCGAAGCTCTTCTCGCTTTGTCTCAGGAAGCGACTCCAACCGCGCCTTAACACGGTTGTACGTGGCTCGCTCATATTCGTACAAGGCTGCGGCACAATCACCGTAGGCGCGCAACTTGGCGGTAAGAAGCTGGCCCTCGCGACTGGCGCGCCGCTGCCAGTACGCAGCTAACCATGCTCCGAGGAGCGTCGACGCGAAGCCCATGGCGGCGACCAAGACCGTGGCGTTCATTGTGTGACTCTACGGCTCAATGTGACATGGATGAGCGCAACTCGCGTGCGTTCCTGCTGACCGGTGTACATCGGTCAAACGCGCCGCATGAGCATGCGTAGCGGCTTCACGTCTGGCCAGCCGATCACACCGACCGGAATCGCTCGTGCGAGCTCTGCGCTGGACATCGTTGCCTTGAGACCCGGTGCAGCCTGCCACGACGAGTACGGAGATGGAGTCCACCAACGCATGGCCAGTCACGAGGACGCGGCGGCGGAGTAGATTCAGGGGCGGCCAACGGACACGGAGGCTCTGGTAGTCATAGCCGAAGTGCCTGGCGCGCTAGGGAAGTCAAGGCAAAACCGGACGTCGACGCAGGCCACATGCTCCCGATGCCGCGGTCGTCCTCGAGGTAGGCGAGCCACTCGGCCGGTACAGGCTGATCGCTCAGCAAGATCAGCGCGGCATCAGGCCGTGCGACCTGGAAGTAGCGGTACTCGTAAAGCTGCCCGATGGCAGCGCGAATAGCGCCCGGCCAGCCGCCCGCAGTGAGCTTGGCTTCGATGATGACAGTTCCGTCGAGTAATCCGAGATCCACCGCGGCGTTGCGGGCCGGTGTGTGGCCTCTTGATTGAAGCCACAGAGCACAGGCGTTCACAAGCGTCTCGTGGTCACGATGGCGACGCTGTGTTCTCGCCGTCACCAAAGCCTCGTACGTTGTATCGGCCTTGGGCTTGAAAGGCGCAAGGAACGCAGGGGCCGGCACCTGACGACTGACGATACGACGCGACTGGGTAGGAGCTGACGCACCCGTCAGGGTGCGCGGGTGCCAGTTCGTCTCTGCACCGAAGAGCTCGGCGACGAGGGCGGCAGGGAGCTTGGCGAAGTAGTTCGACATGAACCGAAGCTGAGATCGGTCTCTCGTGAATTGGAACGGAAGGTTGAGCGGCCGGCCGTGGTGCTCCTCGAGCTCATCGCGCAGGTCGTAGATGAAGTCGGCCTTCGCGCGAAGCACTCGGTGGTCAACAGTCACCGCGAGGGGTCTGAATCCCTCAAGGTCAACCCAATACCCGCCAGTGCCACCACTGCGGGTAACGCGGGCTGGTGTGGCGACTTGGCTGACTCCCACGAACCGTCCCTCACGAACGCTCCAATGGAAGATGACGTCTCCGACCGAAACGGTTGGGACCAGTTCGTACCAAGGGTCCTTCTGGCCGTTCTCCCTGACCAGAGGACACTGCAGATAGGTGCCGATGCCTTCGACCTGGCGGATCTCCACCCAGCAACGCTCACGCGGATCTCCATCCCACCAGTAAGACGTACCAGCCGCCGCGCTCGTGGTGACGTGGAAGCCCAACCGTCGCATGAGGGCGGCGACGGTGGCATCACCGCCGCTGAAGTCGGCGGGCCCGAGCGCTGCGCCGTGCTGGATGCCGTGGGCAGCACCGGCAATGGCCTTGGAGTCGTAAAGACTTCCACCGTGCTCGATGAAGTACGAGCGGGCACGTCCGAAACCGTACTTGGCGAGGAATGCCTCGCGACCCATCTGATCGAACTCGGATAACGCACTGACCACCGCCTGACGGTCGGTAATGTCGCCAAGACCCATAGTCGGCACGGTAACTGAGACGATCGCCGACGTCATCCGAATGACCACACGACTTCAGCGCGCCGCTGATGCCTCGTCCGCAGACTCTTGAGGATCGAGGCGGCGGGAGCAAGGGGCGAGTTCGACGCCAAGCAGGAGACGCTTATCCTCGGCGCCGAGATCAGCGAGAGCGGCGAGCGGGTCCTCAACCCAGCCATGGAGGCGACGCGAGTCATGAGCTATGCGGGCGGACTCGGCGACGGGGAAGCTCCCACGGCGGACGGAATGTCGCCGGGCACGCAACGTGATGTCGACGGCGGGTCGCTCGAGGCCGGCGTGGGAGCCGACTTTGCGGCCCGGGGCACCTTCGGAACCTTCGGGCCGTCTAAGCCTGGCGCCACCGATGTTGAGGCTTGGGTAAGTTGGTCGTAACGCGAGAATGCCCTTACCCGCTGGGAAAGTTGGACTTGTCTAAGGTCCCAAAATTCGCAGCCGGAAGGGCATCTCTGACGTGCAACTCGCTCATACTCCGCGGGCGATCTCGGCGGTGTTCGATGATCCGAATCTCGCTCGAGGGGGCTGCGGAAGGTCGCGGAGCGGGCGGGGTTGGACCGCAAGACCGCCCGCCGGTATGTCCAGGCCGCCGAGGCCGAGGGGCTACCGCGGGAGGCGGGTGTCGGGGCGCTGACCGACGAGTTGGTCGGCGCCGTCGTTGGGCGGTGCGGCCGGCGCGCCCGAACGGGCACGGCGGGTCGTGGCAGGAGCTGCTGGAGCACGAGGAGCGGATCAAGGCGTGGGTGCCTGGAGGCGACGGAGTCGAGCCATTGAGCATCGTGAAGATCGAGGAGCTGCTGGCCGACCGGCCACATTGAGCATAAGGTTGCAGGCAATATCACTTGTCCGGGGGGACGCGATGAATGGGGCTTCCAAGCCTGTCAGCGTTGGACTGACACGGTTCAAGTCAGTGAGCGTCATCGTTTTAGCGCTCGCGGTCGTTGGCTTAGCCATCTGGTTGATCATTGGCATCGATTCACGAGTGCTGCGCTTGCTGACTCTGGTGATCGCGTCCGTGATGGCCGCCGGCATTGCAGTTCTCGTGCCAAGTGGTTGGCGTGCGCGCCTGAAGCTATCTGTGGGCGCATTTCTGGCCACAGCCGCGTTGCTAGCCATTTTCGCAGGGGATGGGAAGGATTCCGAGCTCCCCAATCCTTCACCTCCCAAGGCTGAGGCACCCACATCACCAACCCCAAGTTCATCGGCTCAGACCCGCGAACCCACGGCCGCCCTGAGTGGCCGCCCCACCCCCGTCGCCTCCACGGCGCCGGCGACGAGGACCCTAGGAGATGCCTGCCTGGACCTTAAAACGGCGGCTCGTAATGAGGCCGACGCATTACAGGCGTTCCAGTCCTCGGTGCCAATCGATGGCGGGAAGCATGTCACTGGACGCGGACCTGGCTTCGAAGCGGCGTACCAGACTGCGAAAACTGCGGTCAACACCGCGAGTGACCGGTTCGCCGACTTCCTCAACCTCGGTGGGTCATTGCCGAAGGACTGGACGTTCGAGGGAGACCTTGGCGAGCTATCAAACGCTGATTTGGACAGGCTACACAGCGGTGCCCTCGCAGGCGGAAATGAACTCGCAGACGCCGCGCACAACCAGATGACCACTTATGTCAGTGAAGCCAGGAAGGTTCAGCGTATGAAGTGTCCCAGATGACGGCCGCTTGCGTTGGCAATGTGTCCGGCGAGGAATGCGACCTCGCCGCAGCCCTGGCCGTGTTTCGGTGGGCCATGTTTCCGCTGCTTTTTCACGGTGTTCGGTGGTGTTGTCGGGACTAACGTACCGGTCGAAGGAGGGTTAGCCAGGTTCGCGCGGTCCGTCCGAGCTCGATCGCATAGTCGTACGACTGCCAGCTCGGCGGTGTCACGCTAGAAGGTTGTATCTGCACCCGCTGTCATGCAGCAGATTGCCCCGCGTGGACGGCGGAAAGCATCTGAGACGGCCCGCCTAAGTCGATGGCATCCGGTCCAGTGCACAGTTCCCGTCATGGGCCTGCACGCCGGCGTTGCAGTCAGAGTGACCTCGACGAGATCACGAGTCATTGCGCGTCATGCGCTCGAGTTCGGTGAATACCCAGTCCCACCGGAAGTCTCCTGCGACCTGATCTCCGGTCCCGGATTCGAGTGGCCTGAGTGATGTGGCCGAGCCGTTGTGCGGGTCACAGATGCCCACTCCTGCGTACCGGAGCACTGCGAGGGATGCGAGCCAGGCGGGGTGTCCGGCCAGGTCAGATTTGGCGAATGGGATCGCGACAGTTGGGGTGCGCGATCCGAGCGCCGCACAGAGGACTGTCAGCGGGTAGGTGTTGGCGTTGCCATTGGCCCATCCGTTGAGGGTGTTGAACGTCGTCGGGACGACAGCTACGGCGTCGGCCTCTGGCGTGCGCCTCGGGTCGCCTGGCCTACGATTGCCGGTCAGGACTGGAGCGTCCGCGAGGTCTTGGCCTTCAAGCCACGGTAGGGCCGCGTCAGTGGGGATGACGTAGGGAGTCCAGCCGTGTTCGCGGGCGGCACGGACGCCGTCGCCTACGCGAGAGGCGAGTGGGGCGCCGCAGGTGACAATGTAAAGGGTTCCGTTGGTCACGCGAGAACTCCTGCGCGGGTTGCGATAGCGGTTAGGGCTGGGCTGGGCTTTCGAGATCGTTTGAGGAGTTCGCGGACGAGTTCGCGGGCGATCGTGTGGTAGCGGATTGATTCAGGTGCGACCCGTTCCGCTTGCTGTAGGTGGAGGATCGCTTCCATGTCGTTCTTGACGTGGGCTTGTGCCCAGGCGAGGTCGATATGGAGGCGGGATCGGCGGCCCTGGAGTCCGGCCGGCATCGCTTCGGTGTCGATCTCTGTGGCCACCCGCAGTACCCCGCTCGGATCCCCGAACTCGGCTGCAACCGAGGCGCGATGAATCAAGACGTTCGTTGGACCGAAGGCGGTCCACCAGTGGTTGCCGTCGTGGGCCAGGAGGTCCCCGAGTTGGGTCGCTGTTGCGAGTCGCTCGGTGGAGGTGGCGCGGTCAGAGCGCCGGGCAGCGATCACAGACGAGATCAGCCACAGCGATCCGGCGAGTGAAACGGCATCCGGAGAGTCCGAGCCCGCGAGGGACATGAGTCCCTCGGCTGAGCGGACGGCGATGCGTTCTGCGTCATCGGTTCGCTGGCTGCGCAGTAGCGCGATGACGACCTGGTAGGCAGCCATGCCTTGAGCGGGCTTGGACTCGGCCGCTAGAGCAGCGTGGCTGGCGCGGTCGGCTGCCAGCCAGCCAAGCTGGTTTTCGCCGACCTTGGTCAACAGTTTTGCGGTCGCTGCATACACCGAGCAGCGGGCGAGGTGTATCTCGCGGCCGTCGCGGCCTTGGTAGCCGTCGTAGGCGTCGGCGGCCTCCAGGAGGGCCGGGAGCATCGCGGTGGCGCGCTGGTACTGGGCGGCCTGGTATCCCTGGTTTACCTGCACGGCGCCGTTGCGGAGCTGGGGAAGAGGCCACGGAGTTGCGGGCTCACCGAGTAAGTGGCGGTAGCTCGCGAGTTGGCTGCGGACGACGTCGACGGCGGTTACGTGCTCTGGCGCGTCGGGAGCGAATACCCAGTCCCGGCCGATGAGGTCGGCGACGTCGACGCGCAGGACGGTTGCTAGGTCGTTCAGGGTGGACAGGCGATCGACGCCACGGATGCCGCGTTCCACCTGCGACAGCCAGGAGCGCGACATTCCGATGAGACCAGCCAGTGCGTCTTGCGACATACCGCGCCGTTTGCGGTAGGCCCCGATGCGCTCGCCTACATGCATCTGCACTTCCCCTCGTTGGTGTCGTCCCGTCCCTCTAGTGAACCGCCAGTTGGTGCGAACAATGCACACAAAAGTGCGCAGGTCGCCGAGTACACATCAGTCGATCGTTTCGCCGCCACGCTGCACGTATGAACGAAGCCAAGTACACGGAAGAAGCCGGGAGTCGAGTGGAGCAGCCTCAAGTCGATGCGCCATCGTTGGAGCCTAGGCGTGCTTCGACCACATCGAGTCTGCGCCGCAGCTCCTCGACGACCTCCCGTAGCGCAGATAGGTCATCGGTCGGTGGTGCTCCATCCCGAGACGCAACGAACACGCCGCGGCCCCGTTGGGTGTACACGAGTCCTTCGACGCGCAGTTGGTCGATGGCCTTCTGCAGAGTCATCAGAGCAACCCCCCACTCGTTAGCGAGTTCGCGGCCGGAGGGGAGCTTGGTGCCGGCGGACAGTTCGCCGGACTGGATCGCCCGACGTAGCCCGTCAGCGACCTGGACATACGGCGGCCGTGGGTCGTTGGTCTCTACTTTCATGCCTCAACCGTAGTCGACCTAGGTAGCTAGGTCAGTTGCCCAGTGAAGTCTTGTATAACCGAGTGACCTAGGTTAACCTAGGTCAACCTAGTTAACCCTTGATAAGGAGAGACCCCGTGAGTGAAAACGCATCCGCCACAGAGGCCGTACGGAAGTTCCTCAGCGTTGCTGCCGCCGCGAAGGTGCTCGGACTGTCTGAGATGACGCTCTATCGGGTGATCCAGGCCAATTCATTTCCGGCCGTCAGGGTCGGCCGACGGCTGTTCATCCCGAGTCAGGCCCTTGACGACATGGCAACCGCGGCCATCGCCACTGGGGGAGTCGTCGATGCGGCCGAGTGGCGTCCCGCACAGGTCGCGGGATGAGCCGTCAATTGTCGTCACCCTCAGGTATCGAAGACCGGCCCTGCACGGGCGCCAACCAGAACAGGGCCGGTTCTCCCATCACTCACCAACGAGTTCGAGAGGTCTACAGCATGACTGACGCAGTGCAGGCCGGCATGGAGTGGGTGCCGCCGGTTGGAATGTTGGAGGTACCGGCCGCGCATGCTGCGGTGATTCGCGGGCTGTTTGAGCTGGCCGCGTTCGTGGCGGATCACCCGGAGTTGCCCGCCCCGATGGTGCGGGCGACCTTGCACACGCCGCGTGAGTTCGACCGCGAGCTGCCGGAGGCGGAGCAGTACCAGGCCGCTCGAGCGTTCGTGGATCAGTTGGCCGCGGTGCTGGGGGTGACGCCGATGACCAGCCTGGGGGGAAGTCACTACACCGCCGAGCGGGCCATGGGCCCGGTCAGCGTGAGTAGCTGCGCTATCACTCCGGCGCACATGGCCGGGTGGCAAGCGCTGATGTCGTACGGCGACAGCGTTCAGCCCGAGGCGGCTCCCGCCGACGGCGCGGGTGGTGCGCGATGAGCGAGCGCATGCAGATGGATCTGGCGTGGCGGATGCACGACTCGGCCGCAGCGGCGATCGACAAGGCTGACACCAAGGGGGGTTTCGCAGCGACGCTAGAGACCGCACTCGCGGCGGTAGTGCTGACGTTGGTGTCGCAGTCGCATGGCTCACCGCTGGTCGCTCGAGTGGCGTTC
The DNA here is from genome assembly GCF_004366005.1 of Kribbella sp. VKM Ac-2566. Classification (NCBI taxonomy): domain Bacteria; kingdom Bacillati; phylum Actinomycetota; class Actinomycetes; order Propionibacteriales; family Kribbellaceae; genus Kribbella; species Kribbella sp. VKM Ac-2566. Next base: position 79,559 of record NZ_SODT01000011.1, read on the forward strand.
GGTCTGGCGCTGGTGGCGTTGGCTGTTGCGCTGGGTTCAGCGCTGCTGGTTGTGGTTCCGCGGCTGCACCGCCCGGCGGACACGCTGGTGCCGGGGGAGTTCTTGTACTTCGGTGCGGTACGTCGCCGGTCGGTTGAGCAGCTGCTCAACCGCCACATCGACCCGCAAATGATCCGGGACAAGGTGGCCGACCCGCTGGTGGCGGTGACGCATCAGGCCAAGCGGCTGGCCGATATCGCGTGGACCAAGCACCGGTGGCTGCGGGTGTCGTCCGTCGCGGCTGTTGCCGGCGCGGTGCTGGCGGTGGCCGGTGTGTTGATCGGGGGTGCGCGATGATGCGGCGGCCGACGCGGACCGAAGGCGTGATGGTCCCGCGCTTCACGCTCGCGATGGTCGCGATGCTGGCCACGGGCCTGGCCGCGATCGCATGGGACAAGTCGCCCGCGATGGCCGAGCTGGGCTACTGGGCCGCCGCGACCGGCATGGTCGGGCTGGCGACTGCCGGGTTGCTGTTCTGGCGGCTCATGCATGGCGCCCTGATCGCCACCCCGCTGTGGGTCCTGCTCTCCGGCGTCGTCGGGCTGCGGCTCGGCGCACCGGGCGGCGCGGCGGGGTGGACACTCGGCAGCGGTGTCCTGCTGCTCGTGACTCTGGGCTTGGTGGCGGTGAACCGCGCGGTCGGCGGTGGTCTGGCGGCGGCTCTGTGGCTCGCGTACGCCGGGTTCGTGCTGCACGCACTCCCGACAGCCGTGCAGGCGTCGGGACACTGGTGGCAGCTGCTCGTCGCCGCCGGCCTGGTGATGCTCGGCACCGCGGGATTCACGCTGCGGTCACGGTCCAGCTCGCGTGGGCTCCTGCGCCGTCTCGGCCGCGCCGGCCGCATGACCGATGGCCTGGCGTCAGGCTGGGATGTGCGCCGGGTGTCGTCGGCGCGGATGCTGCGCAAGAAGGCCAAGATCGTGCGCCCCTCGCTGGCCGAGGTGTCGGCGTGGCGGCGGCGGTTCGTGCCTCTAACGCAGCTCGGCACGACCGTTGCGACGGTCGGCTGGGTCAAGGTCCGGTCGTCTGCTGAGGACCACACGCTGGCCGTCGCGGGGCCACGGGCGGGTAAGACCGGGTTGATGATGAACCACCTGCTGGACGCTCCCGGCGCGGTGATCGCGACCAGCACGAAGACCGACATTCTCGACATCACCCGGACGCAGCGCGCCAAGCGCGGACCGGTGTGGGTGTTCGACCCCGACGGTCTGACCGGCGAGAGATCCACGATCACGTTCGACCCGCTGACCGGGTGCACCGACCCGGGTGTGGTGATGGACCGCGCGTCCGATCTGCTTGACGGTGTCGGGGCGAAGTCCGACGACGCCGAGCACTGGCTGAACCTCGCGAGGCAGGCGCTGACTGCGCTGATGCACGCCGCCGCGCTCGGCGGCTACACGATGGCCGACGTTCAGCGCTGGATCGCGCACCCCGACGACCAGGCCAAGTCCGACGCGCTGTGGGAGCTGCGGGTGGCGAACGCGACCGGGTTTGAGCAGCAGGCGATGCAGTTCTTCACCAACAACGAACGCACCCGCTCCAGCATCTCCACCACGATCATGCCCGCGCTGTCGTGGCTGTCGGTGCCGACCGCCGCCGCCGCAGCGGCCCCGGGCAGGGTGCCGTTCGACGTGGAGCGGCTGCTCGCCGAGACCGGCACCGTGTACCTGCTCGGCGCGGAGGACAAGAAGACCGCGCCGCTCGTCACAGCTCTCACTGCGCACATCGCGCGCCAGTCCAAGACCCTCGCGGTCCGTACGCCGGGCCGCCGGTTGGACCCGCAGCTGACGATGGTGCTGGACGAGGCCGCGCTGATCTGCCTGATCCCGCTGGACCGGTGGACCGGCGACTTCGGCTCGCGCGGGATCACCTTGCACATCTCCGCGCAGTCCCGCGCCCAGCTGCGCGACCGGTTCGGCGAGGCCGCGACCGGTGCGCTGCTGACCAACGTGACCACGAAGGTCGTGCTGGCCGGAACGAGCGACGACGACGACCTGCAGTTCTGGTCCACGCTGTGCGGGGAACGGCTGGAGCAGGTCGCGACCCGCGACCGCACCACCGGCGGGGTCTCGATCAGCGACCGGCGCGTTCCGGTCCTCACCCCGGGCCAGGTCGCGCAGCTGCGCGCCGGGCAGGCGCTGATCATCACCCGCGGCATGCCGCCCGCGATCGGCCGGGTCAAGATGGCGTGGAACCGGCGCGACCTGCGCATGGAGCGGCTCCACAACCGCCGCACCGTCCAGTGGACCCGCAGTCAACTGGCCGCACTCGAGAACCGCCTGGGTGCCCGAGTGCTCGGCGATGCCGCCTGGCTGCGTGACCAGCTGGTCGCCGTGATCGACCGGCTGACCGCCGTGCGGCAGCGCCTGACCGCGCCCGTCGCACGGCGTCTCGTGGACCGCATCGACGGCTTGGTCTCGTGGCTGGAAGCCACCGACCCGGCGCGCGAACTGCTCGCCCGGCTGCGGCTCGCCGGCGCCATGCGGAAGGCCCGCGCGGCGCTCGCGGCCCGCGACGTCAGCCGAACCCGTGAGCTGATCGGCGGCAGCCGCGACACCGACGGGGGTGCGGCATGACGACCCCGACCGGATCACACGGCGACGAGCTGCGTGCTCGCTGGAGCTGCGACTACCTCGCCGAGGTGCTCGACCTTGAGGCAGTGCCCGCCTACGACCGCGACGGCCAGCCGACCGGATGGGTCGCCATCGACCCGGTCGTGATCGAAGACCGCTTCGTGGACCTCTACGCCGAGGGAGACGACTGATGCAGTACGACGACGAGAAGGACCCCGGTACCGCCGCGCTCGCGGCAGTCGCCGGGCTCGCCCGCTCGGTCGAGACGCTTAGCCGCGACGTGGCCGCGATGAAGACCGGCATGCAGCAGACCGCATCCAAGACCGCCGTCGCTCGGCTCAACGACACCGTGGCCTCGCTCGGCAACACCGTCGCCTCGTTCGAGGATCTGCTGACCCGGATCGCGTCAACGCCCGCCGGCGCGCGCAAGGCGGCAGGCTCCGGCGACTGCAGCGATGTGGAGCCGCTGCGGTCCTGGCTGCGGCTGCCCGAACACGACCAGGCCGCGGTCGAGACGGTGCTGAGCGAGCTGCTGCCGTGGATGGAGTCGGTCTATCTGCGGTACGCGACCGCGTGGGAGACGCTGCCGCCGTGCTGGCTGTGGCACCCCGAGATCGTCGAGGAACTGCTGTGGCTGATGGACGCCTGGACGATCGCCTACGAAGGCGAGGAGGCGTCGAACAAGGCCGTCGGCGACTGGCACGACCGGCAGCGCCCCGGCGTCACCCGCCGCATCGGCGAGTACGCCCCGGCCTGCGACGTGCTCGCCCACCGCGACACCGCCGGTCAGCGCGCGATCACCGTTCCGCTGGCGGCCGACGCCGACCCGTTCGTGACCTGGTGGGCCACGGCCCGCGACGACAACGGGCCCGCGCCGACACCTGAGCAGATCAAGGCAGGCCGGCGCGGTGACCGCAGCGGCCTGACCGCCGTACGCGATACCGCTGGAGGCCAGCGATGATCACCCTGTCCATCAACCTGCCCGACAGGCTTGACCATCTGGGCGCGCTCACCTGGCCGATGATCGCGGCCGGGGCCGCCGGGCTGATCCTCCTCGCAGCCGTCGTCACCGGCCTGATCTGGTCGGTCCGCCGTGCGGTTCGCGGCATGACCGCCGCGATCGAGGCCGGGCGGCTGACGACCCGACGCGTTCTCATCGTTGTCGCGGTCATCGCCGCGCTCGCCGTCGCCGGCATCGGCGGCGCCCGCTCGTTCGGTGCCGTGTCGCACAAGTTCGACAGCCCGCTAGTGCCGTTGGTCGCCGACGGCATGATCGTCGCCTGCACCGCGCTCCGGCTCGCCGCCCTGACCCGAGGCTGGCGCATTCCGGGCGCGCTGGTCACCACGTACGTGTTCATCGGCGGCACCGTGTGGCTGAACATCGACACCGCTCACGGCATCGCCGACGCCGTCGCGCACGCGCTCGCGCCGCTCGCCTACGCGGTCCTGGTCGAGATGCTCGCCCACCTGCTGCGGCTGCACCTTCGGCTCGCACAACCAGCGAAGCCGCGACTGTCGGCGCTGACCTGGATCACCTCCCCGGTGATCACCACCCGCGTATGGCTGCACCTGTCACGCACCGGTAGCGACGATCCGATCGCCGCGCGGGCACTCGTTCAGCAGGTCGTCCGCATGGCATCCCGGCTCGCGACGCTGTGCCCGAGCCGCAAGCTGTGGCCACTCGACGCCGCACGGGCCGCTCGTACTGCCGCGCTACAGACGATCCGCGACGGGCTGCTGTCGGCCAGCGAACTGGCCTTGCTGCTTCCGGCCGGTGGACGGCTGACGCCCGGCGAGCTGCTCGCGCTGGTCGATTCCGCCGCGCTCGGACTCACCGACCCCAGCAGGCCGGACGAGTCCGAAGGCCCAGCTGATGTGCCCAGCAGCGCCGAGCGCATCGAGCCGCGGGCTGCACCGGTGTGGCTGCTCACCTACCTGCTCGGTGCACTCCGCACCGCATCGGCAACTGCAATGGCGGCCGCACCGGTGCACCCCCCGGTCCGCACCGCACCGACTGCACCGGTGCACGACGCCGCCCCGAGCGGTGCACCCGCACCGATGCATGCACCGCACCGCACCGAACCGGCGACGCACCAGCCCACAGAGACCGGCGAGGCCGCACCGCGCAAGACCGCGGGGCCGTCCGACGCCGAACTGCTCGATGCGGTGGTGCGCCACGCAGCCGAGCAGGGCGGTACGCCCCTCGGGCAACGCGAAATCCGCCGCGCCACGGAGGAAGCGTTCGGGCGGCCGGTCGGCTTTGGCCGGGCCAAGCGCCTCCAGGAGCTGGCGGGGTGGGCCGAGCCAGCCGCCGACAGCGGCGACGACGGCTCACCTGCCCCGCAGGTCCGTGGACAACTCCAACTCGTCAACGACGACGGCGAAAACACCCTCGACAACAACTCCGACGACACCACCGCTAGCCGCGAACTCGAATCGAGCAGCAGCCGATGAACATCCACGACACGAACCCAGCGACCAGGAACCAGCACAGGAATCGACTCGCAGCGACCATGACGCAGCCGACGAGCAATCTGACGATTCAGCAGCAGCCAGCAGGCAGCGACAGGATCAAAGAACCCAGATCACACCTAGGCATCACGATCAAATGGAGCCTCGACTCCGCTTCGCGTCGTCGTATCGGCTTACCGCGGTCGGCGGTTGTCGGCACTGCCGCCCCGGTTGGGACCGGGGGTGCGGCATGGCTGTAGTGAGCGTCCGCAGTGGTCACCGGGCCGACTACCTGACCGGCGCGGTCGCGTCCGGCCGGGAGAACTACTACACCGGCGCAGTCGCGGCCGGCGAGCCGCCGGGGCGCTGGTTCGGCAAGGGCGCTGAGGCGCTCGGGCTGACCGGGGAGGTCGATGCGCAGGACATGACCGCGCTGTACGAGCGGTTCATCGACCCGCGCAGCGACGCGTTCCGGGACCCGGCGCGGTGGGACGAGGCAGAGACCCTCGGCCACACCGGCCGCAACTACAAGTCCGAGGAACAGGTCTACGCCGATGCACTGGCCAAGGAGCCCGGTGCATCACCAGAGCGCCGCGCCGAACTGCGTGCACTGGCAGGCAAAGCGGTGCGCAAGAACGTGTCCTTCCACGATGCCACGTTCAGTCCGCAGAAATCGGTGACGGTGCTCCACACCGCGTTCGAGGCGCAAGAAGTGCAGGCCCGCACCGAAGCGGAGCAGGCACGCGGTGCACTGGCCGACGCCGAGCGCACCGGCAACCGCGCAGCGGTGCACCTGCACCGCACGGCGGTGCAGCGCGCGGAGCGCGAAGCGGTGCACTGGGGCAAGCACCGCCAGGCGGTCGAGGACGCGATCTGGGCAGGCAACCGCGCCGCACTCAACTACCTTCAGGACAAGGCCGGCTACACCCGCGTCGGTCACTTCGGGGGAGCATCCGGCCGGTGGGCCGATGCGCACGGCTGGACGATCGCATCCTTCTTCCAGCACGACAGCCGCGAGCACGACCCGCAGCTGCACATTCACAACGCGATCCTCAACCGCGTGCAGGGACCTGACGGCAAATGGCGCACGGTCGACTCCAAGGCGCTGCACCGGGTGCAGCCCGCCGCGGCGGCCGTCGGCGAGCGGGTCTTGGAACAGCACCTGATCAAGGCACTCGGCGTGCAGTTCAAGACCCGGCCCGACGGCAAGGCCCGCGAGATTGTCGGCATCGACCAAGCCGTGATGGACCTGTTCTCCTCGCGCCGCAAGGCGATCACCAAGAAGACCGCGCCGATGGTGCGCGCGTTCGAGGCCAAGAAGGGCCGCGAGCCGAACAACCTGGAACTGGCCTACATCCAGCAGCAGGCGTCGCTGGCGACCCGCAAGGCCAAGTCACACACCGGTGAGACCGTCGAGCAGCGCCTGGAGCGGTGGGACCGTCAGCTGCGCGCCGAGGTCCGCGGGGGACTCGGCAAGGTCGCCCGTGACGTGCTCGCGTTGCAGCAACGTCAGTGGCTGCCCGGCCGGATCAACCAGGCAAAGGTGCTCGAGACGGCACTGGCCGAGGTGCAGGCCAAGCAGGCGACCTGGCGCGCCGCTGACCTGACGAAGGCGATCAGCGACGCGCTGCCCGACAACCTCGGCAACATGCGCCCGGCCAGGATCGAACGGCTGCTGGACCGGCTGACCGAGCGCGGCCTCAAGCTCGCCCAGCAGGTCGACGCCGATCGGCCCGGCCAGAGTCCTGACCAGCTCGCGGCGCTGCCCGACGAACTGCGCCGCGGCGACGGGTCGTCGGCGTACGCCGCGCCGGGCGCGACCCGGTACGTGACACCTGATCACGTCAAGGCCGAGCGGCAGCTCGCTGCGGCCGGCTACGCCCGCGGGGCCGCCGCGATGAGCCCGCCGTGCGTGCAGGCGTTCGTGGAGCGACTGACCGCAGATGGTCTCCAGCTCGGCGCCGATCAGGAGGCCGCGGTCCGTGGCGTCCTCACCTCCGGTGCCAAGGTCGAGACCCTCGTCGGCCCGGCCGGCACCGGCAAATCCCGCGTCGTCGGCGCGCTCGCGAAAGCGTGGGAAGACCCGACCCTGTGGGGCGGCCAGCAGCGACGGCTGGTCGGGCTGGCCGCCTCGCAGGTCGCGACCGAAGTACTCGCCGCCGACGGCGTCACCGCGAAGAACATCACCCGGTGGCTGGCGACCCAGCAACGGCTCACCGACGGTACCGCCGCCACCGAGGATCAGGCGTGGACGCTGCGCGACGGCGACCTGGTTGTCGTGGACGAGTCCGCGATGGCCAACACCACCGACCTGGCCCAGATCCAGACCTACTGCAACGCCGCCGGTGCGAAGCTGCTACTAGTCGGTGACCACCGACAGCTCGCCGCTGTCGGAGCCGGCGGCGGCATGCGGCTGGTGACCGCGAACGCGCTCCACCACGAGCTGAGCGAAACCCGCCGCTTCACCGCCGGATGGGAAGGCCCGGCGTCGCTGCGGCTGCGCGACGGCGACGAGTCGGTGTTGGGCGAGTACCACAAGCAGGGCCGCATTCTCGACGGCGGCCACTTCGAAGCCGCGCAACGGTCGGCGGCCGACGCGTGGCTGGCCGACCATCTCAACGGACGCCACGCACTGCTGATCGTGGACAGCAACGCCCAGGCCGCCGAGCTGTCCGCGCAGCTGCGCGCCAGGCTGGTCGCCTACGGCCAAGTGGACGACGAACGCACCGCCTGGCTGTCCTCGACCGGCAACCGGGTCGGCGCCGGTGACCTGATCCAGACCAGGCTCAACGCCTGGCACCTCAACGGCTACCAAGGAAACAAGCGCGCCGCGTTCAACCGCGACGAGTTCAAGGTAGTCGACGTCTTGGACGATGGCGGCCTGCGGGTCGCGCCGCTGATCCGCGGCACCCGTCAACCCGTGCCCGACGAAACCATGGTGCTGCCCGCGCAGTACGTCCAGGACTGGGTGTCTCTGGCGTACGCCGCCACCGTCCACTCCTCCCAGGGCCTGACCGTGGACTCCAGCCACCTGGTCGCCACCCAGAACACATCCGTGTACGCGCTGTACGTCGCGATGACCCGCGGGCGGGTCGCGAACACCGCGCACGTCGTCACCCAATCACTCGCCAAGGAAGCCGAGTACGGCGAAACCGCCACCGCCGCGAAACACTCGGCGCTGTCCGTGCTGCGAAACGCGTTCGACATGGACGACCCGCAACTATCGGCGTTGCAGACCGCCGCCGAAGACGCCGCCGAAGCAAACCGGCTCCGCACGCCCGCCGAGCTACTCGCCGACGGCATCTCACTCGCCACCGCTGGCCGCACAGCCAGCTGGCTGGACGAACTCACCGAGACCGGTGCACTCACGGCCGACCAGCGCACCGCGCTGGCAGTCGAGGACGGCGCCGGAACACTCCAGACGCTGCTACGCCGCGTCGAGCTGGCCGGGCACAACCCGCGCCAGGTGCTGACCGACGCGATCCAGCAGCGTTCGCTACACGACGCCCGCAAGATCAGCCACGTCATCCAAGACCGAATCACGAACACCTACCCGAACCTCGATCCAGCCGGCGACAGCTTCGCCGACCGGCTTCCCCAGATCGATGACCCGAAGTGGTCGGCGTACCTGGCCAGCCTCGCCGCCGAGGCCGACAGCCGCACCAAGCAACTCGGCGAACAGGTCGCCGCCGAGCGACCCCAGTGGGCACTCGAAGCGTTCGGCGAGCCGCCAACCGCCGCCGAGGTAGACGAGCGCAGCGTCTGGATCCGACGCGTCGGCATCGTGGCCGCACACCGCGAGGTCATGAGCCACGAGGCCAGCGACGACGCGCTCGGCACAGCTCCGAAGCCCGGCCAAGTCGAGCAATACGCCTCCTGGCGCTCCGCGTGGCGAGCACTCGGAAGACCGGAGGCCGACCGCGCGGAGGCCGAGATGTCCAACGGCCAGCTCCGGGTCCGGGTCCGCGCCTACGAACGCGAGAAGGCCTGGGCACCGCCGTACGTCGGCGAGGAACTCGCCGGCACCCGCCAGTCCGCAGAGCGCGAACGACGCACCGCCGCACTCCGAATCGCCGAAGCCGACGCCAGCGACGACGAGGCAACGAGAGAGCAGCTGCGCACCGAAGCCGAGCAGGCCAAAGCCCTGGCCGAGGCACTCGACGCCCGCGCCGCCGAACTCCAAGCCGCCGACGACGCCCGCGCCGTCTGGCTCGCCCACACCGCCGAGACCCGGGCCGCCGCCGAACGCGCCGCGTTCGAGCTCGAGACCCGCGGCATCGACAACTCCGACGACGGACCAACACCGGAGGAATGGCTCGACACCGACGAACCGAACGACGATCTGGCTGTCGTCGATGAGCACGACTTGACCGAGGTCGCCGAGGCCCGCGCTCAGGACTTCGCGACCGCACAGCCGGGCGACGAGTTCGTACAGGCCGAACTCGTCAACGACCAGCTTCCCAGCGAGACAGCCGAACCTGACCTGGCTGACGACGAATACCTCGACGCGGAGATCGTCTCCGACGACAACACTCCCGAAGCGGTCGTGGATGTTGAGGCCGCCGAAGCCAAGCCGGTCGAGGACCGGGCTGCGCAGGAGAACCTGGCACCGGCCGACATCCGCGACGTCGCCGCCGACGAAGAACAGGTCGCGGAATCCGATGTGCCGCGGGTCCCGTCGGCGGAGGAGACCGCCGAGGCGGTACGCCGGGCGCAGCGGGCACTGATCGAGATTCAGCACCGCCGGGAAGCCGAAGAACTGCACGCCACCGACGACGCCGAAGCCCGCGCCGAAGAACTCGCCCGCTGGCACGCCGACGACACCGCCACCCACGCCCAGCCAGCAACGGCGACGCTCACCACTGAAGCCGTCCACGACGACGGCCCAGCGCTGGAGCTGGGCAGCTACGACGACTGACCGCGTGTAGTCCAGGCTCTCCCGCCCCTGGCGGGCGGGAGAGCAACCCCGGCCTCCGGCCGGGCGAAAAGCCTTCTGTGGCTGGGTTTGGCGGGCGGTGCCAGACCGCCCCCTCCAAAGTCAAGGGGTTCTCGCCTGGAGGACGGCGGCGCTCGCTGCGCTCGCTTATTTCCTTGTCCACCAACCGAGAACCCCTTGACTTCGGAGCCTCTAGCGGCCTGGCAGACGGCAGCAGCCGGCAGGCCCCAAAGGACGGGGACTGCCGTCACACAAGCCCACCAGCGGGAGGCGACAGATCCCATGAAGACGAAACGAATCGAGGGCGTGTCCAAGACCGCGTGCCAGCCCTGGTGCACCCCGGCACACAAGTGCGGCTCGCAGTACTGCTGTCCCGAGGTCTACACCGTCCGGAACCGGGGCAACGGCCTTATCCGTAAGGGGGACAAGCGATGAGCAAGGCTCGTGTTGCTACGCATCGTCCGGCGCCGGTTCGGCGGCGGTTCCGGCACGACACCCTTGTTGCTGTTGATCTGTTCTCCGGGTTCGGTGGCCTGAGTCAAGGGATCGAGCGGGCCGGGTTCGACGTGATCACCGCCGCGAACCACAACCCGTACAAGGTCGAGGTGCACGAGGCGAACCACCCGGGCACCGAGCACTGGATCGCCGACCTTGTCGACCCGGAGTCGGCCGACTACCACGACGCCCGCGACCTGCCGCCGGGTGACCTGCTCGCCGCCGGCGTGTCCTGTGTGAACCACTCACAGGCCAACACGCAGAAGGCGTACGAGCAGGGACTGACCCTGTTCAACTTCAATGATCCGGACTACGAGGATCGCGTCACCCGCAGCGAGCGTGACCGAGCCACTGCCAACTGTGTGCTGCACTACGCCCAGCGGCATCACCCGCGGTTGATCGTGGTCGAGTGCACGACCGAGCTGCAGTCGTGGGGGCAGCTAGTGCCCGGGAAGAAGAAGGTCGGTGACGGCTCCACCTACCGCTGGTGGCTGAAGCAGTTCAAGAACCTGAACTACGAGTACAAGATCCTGTTTCTGAACTCGATGTTCTTCGGCGTCGGGCAGTCCCGCGACCGCTGGTACGGGGTGTTCTGGGACAAGAGGCTCCCGGCCCCGGACCTGGAGCACCGGCCGCTGGCGTGGTGTGAGCACTGCGGGACCGTCGAGAAATCATTCCAGGCGTGGAAAACCGGCATCCCGGCGACCGGCTCGGTTCGTTACGGCAAGCAGTACGAGTACCTGTGCGAGCGTTGCCGTAAGGCAGTTGTTCCGCACTACACGCCGAGCCTCGACGCCCTTGACCTGTCGAACCTCGGCACCCGCATCGGCGACCGGGAAAGGCCTCTCGCTCCCGCGACGATGGCACGGGCAGAGCGATGCCGTCAGCGGTTCGCGGAGTTCCCGGCGGTGCTGATGCCGGCCAAGTCCGCACACGGCTCCGAACGCCACCCATGGCAGCCGATGTCCACGCAGACCAGCCAGCAGGAGACCGCGATCCTGTCGACCGGTCAGGTCATGGTTGCGCACCGCCACAACGGCGACGGACAGCACCTGACCCAGCCGATGGACACCGTCACGGCCACCCACGAGAAGGCTGTGCTGCTTGCCGTGAACAACTTCCAGGGCACGGCACGCGGCGCCAACGAACCCCTGCCGACACAAGGCGGCTCGGAGACCATGGGGCTGCTGTCGAGCGGCCTATCTGCGGGAGTCGTTCCGTTCCGGAAGAACACGACCCCAACGATTCACGCCGAGGCCATGCCGACCGTCACGGCCGAACAGATTCCCGGCCTGCTGTTCACCGGCTGGTACAAGCAGAACGGCTCCACCGGCACCGAGACCGCGCCGCATCCGGTCACTGACCCGTTCGGCACCCTCACCTCCCGCGACACCACCGCACTTCTGGCCGCCGAATGGCGCGAGACCCTGCGCGACCTGCGGCTCGAGGACTGCTACTTCCGAATGATGGGCCCGCACGAGATCGGCCGCGGCTGCGGCTTCGACGTCACCTTCGGCAACCACCAAGGCACCTACCAGGTGTGGGGATCCGCCCGCGACCAGGTCGACGGATACGGCAACGCCGTCACTCCCGCAGTCGGCGAATGGATCGGATCCCGGCTCCGCCCTGTCCTCCACCGCGAGCAGATCGCCTGACCCCAGCTCCCGGTCCGGCGCTGGCCCACCCGGTGCCGGACCGGGACCCAATCCTCAACCACACAAGGAGATACCGACCGATGACCCAACCGATCCCGAACCAGATCCCGTCAAAGTGGCGCTGCGTGGAATGCGACACCGAGATCGAGCTAGCAGCCACAACCCAACCAGGCCGCCAAGACGAGCGGATCGCGGCCACGACTTGTTCCCACTGCGGAGGCCGCGACTTCGAGCAGTCCGGAGGTCTGACCCTGGTCGCGATCGCGATCGCGACCTTGGCCATGGCCGGAATCACGCCTGAGCAGTGGATCGAGGCCTCTTGGTACGGCTACGTCCCGCCGGCGGGCCAGACCCTGACCTGGACCGGCGACCTGTGCGGCTGCACCGATGACCGGTGCGCGAACGGCTTCCACCACATGGGACTCACCGACTGCGGATGCCTACCCGTGCTCATCGAGGACTACCTGTCGAACGGGAGCCTGATCTGATGAGCGACACAACCGACCCGACCGTGTCGGCCGAGCTGCCGGGGCCCGGCGAACCCCGGCCGGACGACTTCCAGATCGCGGTCCAGGCCGCGACCCGAGCAATCCGCGCGATCAACGCCGGCGAACGTAGCGGTGACGGTGCAGAGTTCATCACGCACCTGCTCGCCACAGTCGCCGCGAACCTTGGCAGCAGCTAGGCCATCATCAAAGCCCGCCCCGGATCGTGGGAAGCCGATCGGGTCGCGGCCCTACTCGCATCGACCGTCGGCGAAGGCGACGAGTACCTCCTCGGTTACCGCAGCGAACCGGTCGAACTCGTGGTCAACAGCGTCTACGAACTGGACGACCTGGGCATGTACGAGACCTACGAGGCCAGCACCAACCACATCGGCTCGGTGTTGTTCGGCGACCGCTGGACCCCCTCACGCGACCGGCTGACTCTTGACCAGCTGGAGCAGATCGAGGACATCGAGCAGGCCCTCGCCGACCTCGAAGACGCCGACCGCTCCGAATACGAACGCCGCTTCACCGTCGCCGTGACCACCGAATTCGAGCGGCGCCGCGCCGCGACCGGCTGGCACATGCCCAACCAGCTCACCGTCAACGTCCGATTCGTGAACCACCACGACAACCTCACCGACGGCTGGGAGCACGGTCCGGCCAGCGAACTCTACGTACACGCCCGCGGCGCCGTTCTGCTGCCCGGCAGCGACACCGCACCCGACTGGTCCAAGCCGACGCCAGCCCACTCCCTGCTGGACGCCGGGCACTGGCCCCACCTGCGCATCCCCAGCCTCGCCCACTACGGCACCCCCAGGGCCACGACGAAGGAGAGCTGACCATGTCACAGCGCATCCCCAACGGAACCCTCCTGACGACGTACGACGACCTGATCGAGTTGGTGTTGTGGGCGATGACCGCAGTGGTGATCGACCACGCCGGCTGGCCCTGGATCGTGTTCCAGACCGAAGACGGAGACGACTGCGCCGTCACGGCGGCCTGTCCTGACGACGACATTCCCGGCCGTACGGACTTCGACAGTCTCTGCGAGCGTGGCCCGCTGCGTGTGGCGTTCAACGGCGACTTCGGTCCGAAGGCGTGGCCCGGCACGAACACCGACCAGGAGGAGACGGCATGACGATCAAGGTCCGGCTGTCCGGAGAACCCGACGAAATCACCCGCCTCGTGGACCACCTACGCGACCACTTCGAGGTCGCAGGCACCGACCGCGCCTACCCCAACCGAGGCTCCTTCGGCGTCCGCGTCTACCTCGAACTGCGCCAACGCACCGACCACACCGACCACACCGACCGGAGTGCACCGCAGCGGGTCCGCAGCGAACGAGTCCACCCCCACCGCAACGAGGTCGAACCGTGACCACCACCCAGCCACAGCGACAAGTCACCGACCCGGCCCACCAGGCGCTCAGCCGGGCCGCCCACTGGCACGCCGACCAAGGTTTTCTCAGTCTTCCCCCTGGCGCCCGGACGCAAGACGCCAGCCGTTACTGACTGGGAAGCCGCCGCCACCACCGACCACCTCGCGATCGCCCGCACCTGGCGCAAAGCGCCGTACAACGTCGGCGTCGCCGCCGGGCCGTCCGGGCTGCTCGTCGTGGACATGGACCAGCCGAAAAACCTGAGTGATCAAGCACCCGAACCGTGGCGAGGGCGCGGTGCATCAAGCGGCGCCGACGTACTCGCCTTCGTGGCCGCCAGCCATGGCGCCATTCCTCAGCCGACCTACACCGTCGCCACGCCCTCGGGCGAACAACACCTGTACTACCGCCAGCCCGCACGCAACGAGCTCGGCAACAGCGCCGGCCGCATTGGATGGAAGATCGACACCCGCGGGCATGGGCTACGTCGTCGGCGCCGGGTCGATCACCACCGACGGCCGTTACCTCGCGACCGGCCCCAGCGCACTACAGCCCTTGCCCAGCTGGATCATCGACGCACTCGCCCCCTGCCCACCAATCGCCCAGGCACCGCAGCAGTCCGCCAGCCTCAGCAACAGCGATGCCTACACACTGGCCGCGCTCACCGGAGAACTCGAGAGAGTCCTCGCCGCTACACCCGGCCACCGCAACGACACCCTCAACCGTGCAGCCTTCGCCCTCGGACAACTGGTCGGCGCCCAACTGCTCGACCAGCGCATCGCACGAGACGAACTAACGTCCGCCGCCGACAGGATCGGCCTGCCGCGCAGCGAGGCTCAGCGCACCATCACCTCCGGACTCACCGCCGGTATCCGCTGCCCACGCCAGCGCACAGCCTGACCACCCAGGCCAGGGCACGCTGCGCCACACCCACTCCGGGGCCACAGAAGCCTTAACGGCTCCTTGTGGCCCCGGGGTGCAGCGCCTCTATCCCGTCTGCTTCACCGGGACCTGCTCCACATCGATCGGTGGAACACCCGACCACCGCCATGCCCAGGCCAGCGTGGCATGTGCGCCAGCCACGAACTCGGCGCCTCGATCCTTCCGATCCTGCGCGACCGCACGCTCGGCTGCGTCCGTCTCCGCCGCGATCAGCTCCTCGTACGCCCGGTCCTCGCGGCGCGTGATCGGCGCCGGCGACGCCAGCGCCACACGTCCGGACCGGCCCTCCACGACTTTGATCACGCCAGCCAGCCAGCGGCAGGTCACCTGTACGCCGAGCAAGTACAAGTCGTCTCCACCCGCCCGCAGCACGGCATCCCCCCGGCGCTCAGCCGTCAGCCACAGCCGAGCAAACTCACGCACCGGCACGTGCAGATTCGTCCGCGGTATCCGCTCGAAATCCCGGCCAGTCAGCTCCATACCACAACACGATCCCACCGCCTGCCGACAGTTTCCACCTATCGCTCGCTCCGAGATGGTGTAGTCCGGTGGCCACAGGAGGCCTGCGGGTTGGCCCTGTGATGCACCGCGCTACCGGGCTGTAGCCACGCGCGTTCCTGAGCTGAGGCGTGTCAGCCTGGGTACCGGGGCCATGAGCAACAGTTCCGAACGGCGAAGGACCCTGACTATGTCGTCTTACAGGCCCCCAAGTGGAGAGCAGCGTCGATTTCGGCACGCGCGACCACTTTATGACCACTGACTGAGAGCGGTGCGAAGGAAAGCGTCGCGCCTTTCGGTGACGGCAGCGGCGCCCAGGAGGCTACCGTCGTCGGCGAATCCCGCCCAACCGTCCATCACTGTCGGCGTGTTCAGCGCGGCCACGGCATCCCAGTAGGGCACGCCGACTGCCTCCCGGCCCGCCTGCCGCTCCCAGCCCTCCAACACATGGGACGGCGCGTCCTGGCCGTACTGAAGGGTCATCTGCATCCGCAGGCTGCCGAGATCGACGCCCGGATTACCAGCCCCGGCTGTATTCCAGTCGATCAGCGCAACGCAACGGTCACCCTCCCAGAGCATGTTGCCGCCCCAGGCGTCACCATGCACGAACACCGACGCGACTGCCGGCATCCCGTGCGACCTGACCCGCTCGTCGGCCTGCTGCAGCAAAGGTGTGGTCGGCATCAGGCCCCGCCAGCGTTCATCGGCGCGGTCGTCGACGGCGCACGGCCGGGGCCGGTATGGCAGATGGGCCTGCGGAACCAGCCTGAAGGCGTGGACCCTGGCAAGGGCCGCTCCCGCTTCGCGGAGCCGGGCGACCGAAACCGTCGGCGAGAGACCGGCGCTGCCGGGCAGGAAGGTCTCCAGGGTGGCGACGGTTCCGCTCGCCTTCCCGTCGAGATCCGCAGCGATCAGCCGCGGCGCGGCCAGGCCATGAGTCTCGGCCAGCTGAAGCGCGCGTGCGTTCGTGATCACCCACGCGGCGGCGATCCATCCCCGGACAGGGACCTTCAAGATCACGTCCCTGGTCCGGGCCGCCGGTCCTTCGATTCCCAGGCGGAACGTGCCCGAAGGGCGGTGCTCGCCGCGGGTCAGGCCCTCGGACGAAACGACGCTCGTCCCGCCAACCGCGTCGGCCGCCCAGCGCAGAACCTGGTCATTCGGCATCTTGCCTGTGTGTGCTCTTGCCATTTCATTACTATTACGCAGCAGTGGCTTTCCCAACACACAGTGAGACGAAAAGCAGCGGCAAGGCGTGGACCGACGATGACGTGCAGCAGTTGCGGGAACTGGCCGCAGGCAACACCCCGGTCGGGGTGATGAGCATCAGGCTCAACCGCACCGAGGACGCCATCCGTTCCAGGGCACACGCCGAGAGGATCGCGCTCTCGCCGCCGAACCGACCGCCGTACGGTGACATGAGCTGAGTCACGAGCGCATGCTGGTGCCGTGGCCGGCATCTGGCGGTGCGGGAAGTGCGACGGGGCCAAGGTCCCGGAGCACCATCGCTTCTGCCCGCTCCGCGCCGCGCCACTGCCCGTGACAAGCCCGCGGATTGTCGTGTGGCCGCGTTGGACCGGCTGGCGCGGCTGGAGTAGCGATGAGTCCCGCGCGTCGTCGAACTGAGACCACGCAGGTGCGGATCCCGGCCGACCTGGCCGGGCCGGTCGAGGTCGCGCTGGCGAGATCGGTCGACCAGATCCCCGGCCCGCGGGCGATGCCGGGCGGATCACGCTATGAGGTGAAGTGGGACGGCTACCGGGTCGCGATCGTCCGCCGCGGGCAGGCCGCGAGGCTGTGGACCCGCAACCGCAACGACATCACCGACCGGTTCCCCGACATCGCCTCCGCCGCAATCCGCCAGATCCCAGACGGCGTAGTGCTCGACGGCGAGCTGGTAATCCTCGGTGCCGATGGTCGGCTGAGTTTCGACGCGCTCCAGCAGCGCCTCGTCACCAGCCCCTCGAAGGCCCGCACCAAGGCGGCCGAGCTGCCCGCCTCCTACGCCGCGTTCGACTTGCTCACGGTGAGCGGCGTCGACCTGCGCACGCAGCGCTGGACCGTCCGCCGGCAACGACTCGAGCAGCTGTCCAAGGGTTGGGTCCCGCCACTGCAGCTGACCCCTGTCACCGATGACGTCGACGAGGCCACCGAGTGGTTCGAGGTGCTGCCCGC
Source organism: Kribbella sp. VKM Ac-2566 (assembly GCF_004366005.1). Taxonomy (NCBI): domain Bacteria; kingdom Bacillati; phylum Actinomycetota; class Actinomycetes; order Propionibacteriales; family Kribbellaceae; genus Kribbella; species Kribbella sp. VKM Ac-2566. The sequence goes on from NZ_SODT01000011.1 coordinate 97,189, forward strand.
CGCGATGGGCGTCGAAGGACTTGTCGTCAAAGGCGCATCCTCGCGCTACACGCCGGGTCGACGCGACGCCTGGGTCAAGGTGAAGCACCGCGAAACCCGCGAGGTCATCGTCGGCGGAGTCCTCGGACCGATCAGCCACCCCGACGTCGTGATCGCCGGCCTGTACACCGGCGAAGGCGAGCTGGTCGTCGTCGGCCGCACCGTGCCGCTCAAACCCGACCAGTCCACCCAGCTCGCCGCCGTACTCCGCCCCGCCACGAGCAGCCATCCATGGCCCGACGAGATCACCTCGTACCGATGGGGAGGCCCTGACTCCAAGAAGCCGCTGACCAAGGTTCAGCCCACCGTCGTGGCGGAAGTCGCCGCCGACGCCGCCACCCAAGCCGGCCAGGCCCGGCACGGGATGCGCTACATCCGCCACCGCCCGGACCTGGGACCGGGCGACCTCCCGACCCTGCCGGGAAGCCTCAGCTGACCACCTTGCCGATCTCAAGCAGGCTGCCGAGCGCACCGTGCAATGACCGGGCGAACCCGGATCCGAGGCCGTGGCCGCGGTTGCCGTCGGCGGTAAAGCCGAGCCAGTTCTGCTCGACCTCCTTGAACCGGTACCAGTTGTCGATGAGCTTCGGGTCGAGGTCGCCGGTAGCCCTGGACTTCAGGAAGCGCAGGTAGTCGATGATCTGGTCGTGGAGCGCCTGGTACTCATCGTTCTCGCTGTTGAACAGCAGGAACGGGTCGATGAACAACGGCAGGTCAGTGACGACTGAGATATCAAACGCGCCGTACTTCTTGAGCGTTTGAGGGTCGACCTCGAACCGGTCCGAGAAGTAGACCCCAGCCGGGTCAGGCTCCCAGCCTGAATCCGGGGCGGGTTCGGAGGTCACTTGCGTCTCCCGTCTGCTGGACTCTCCACGGTACTCGACTTCGGCCGGCGGGTCGGGTTTGAGCCTTCCCTGATCCCTTTGGGCGGGTCCGGAGCGTCGACAACACCCAAATGACGACAAGCACCCAACCTTCGTCGACTACATCAAAGACATCACTGTGAAGCTTAAGGGAACATGTGTTCTAATATTGGCGTGACAAGTAGGGGTATTGGTGACGTACGGCGCGTTCTCGGACAACCGCAGAGCTGGATCGACCAGAACTTCACCCGGCCGAGGCCGGATCTGCCCAAAGCCAACGGTGACCGGCTCCTCGAGTTCCTCTGCCTCCACATCATCCGGTGGGAGAGCGAGGTGGCTACCGAGGCGCGCGAGTACAGCAGGGGACCAGGCGGCGCTGCGTTCCTCCGCTGGGCGATCAACATCCGCCGGCAGTGCGACGCGCTGCGACTCGTCCTCGCCCGGTACGGCGAAGCCCGAGACACGGATGCTCCCGAAGCACCGTTGCTGCGGGAGCAACTCCGCGACCTAGCGACTGCCTTCAATAACGATCCAGACTGGCGCGAGCACTGGGACTGAGCGGGATGGGTGTCCCGTTCGGGGGGCTGTACAAACCTCGCCGCGATCGCCCGCGAGGGCGAGCATGGTGTCGTACGGGGAGTCTCCGGGCGGCCTTCCGCTTTGCTCAACCCCGAAGCCGGCATATGCGGTCACGTGACTGGCGCGGTAGCGGTGGCCTCGGCCCGGAGATCCACCAACAGGATGCAGCATTTTCGGAATGGCCGTGCCGAGTTATCCACAGTGGCCGGCGGCGCCGGCCTCAGTCACTGCCGCAGGATTGGTAGAAGCCGTTGATATCTATACGAACGGATCAGACCGCGGAGGCGGCAGCTCATTGCCCACATTGTCGACTACAGATGCCTCGAGTTCAGGAGCCAGTGAGCGGACGCGGGCAACTGCGGCTTGGGCTTCGAGAAGACGGACTTCCGCCTCTCTGACTTCAGCTTGACCTTCGATCCACTTGGCGTGAGCCTTGGGGATTACAGCACCCCACTCCGCGATCTGCCCCGGACCTTCGCGGAGAGCCTTTGCGACACGCCACAGCACTGCTCCGGCTACAGGAACTATCGCGAACTGGGCGATGCTCGGAGCTTGTTGGACCAGGTCCAACCACACCGAGCCCATCCGCATCTCTCGTACGATGAGAGGTGGAGGAAGCGGCCCGATTGCAAATCGTTCACCGCTGGGTTCAAGAGACATGGTCTGAAGATGTAGTGCTGGCTCACTCGCTGGTTCCGCTGCCGACAGGGCGATCGGGCTCGCGCTGGTTGCGCCCAGCGCCGAGGTCAGCCGGGCGACCGCTAGGTACGGTGCAAGGTCGAGCAGCGTCTGCCCGCGCAGTGACTCGTCGGTCAGAGCAAGGGCCGCTTCCAGCGCCGCGAGCAGTTGGTCGGCCAGCAGGTACGGCGCAAGCCCGGCCAGCGCTTGTGCGCGCGCCGACTCGTCGGTGAAGGCGAGCGCGGCGCCCAGCGCCGCGGCCGACTGGTCGCCGGATAGGTGGGGTGCCAGCCCAGTCAGCGCCTCTATCCGCAACGCGTCGTCGGTCACAGCTAGGGCCGCGGCGAGCGCCACAGTCATCTGGTCGGCCTGTAGATGTGGTGCAAGGCCGGTCAGCGCTCGTATCCGCCATAACTCGTCGGTGATAGCAAGGGCCGCTTCCAGCGCTCTGATCAACTGGTCGTCGGGTAGGTACGGTGCAAGGTCGGTCAGCGCCTCCATCCGCGACCACTCGTTGGTGATCCTGACTGTCAGATCCAGAGCCTGTGCCAGTACTGCAGCTTGCTGGTCTGCAGGAAGCTGCGGTGCGACCGCTGTCAGCGCTCGCGCCCGCGCCAACTCGTCGGCAATGCCGCGGGCCGCGTCCAGCACCAACGCCAACTGGTCGGCGTTTAAGCGCGGGGCCAACCCTGTCAGCGCTCTCGCCCTGGCCGACTCGTTGGAGACGGTGAGTGCGGCGTCCAGCGCTGTGGCGAGCTGATCGTCGGGTAGGTACGGTGCCAGCCCGGCCAGCGCCTGGACCAGCGACACGTCGTCGGTGAAAGCAAGGGCCGCCTCGAGTGCCGTGCCCAGTTGGTCGACGGCTAGGTACGGTGCCAGCCGGGTCAGTACCTGCGCCCGGCTCGACTCGTCGGTGATCGCGCCGGCCGCTTCCAGAGCGTTTGCCACAACTGCATGTTGCTGGTCGGCGGGTAGATGCGGTGCCAGCCCAGTCAGCGCCCACGCCTGCCATGACCCAGTGATCGCGCTGGCGGCGTCCAGGGCGTGTGCAAGCACCGCAGGTTGCTGGTCGATGGGTAGGTGCGGTGCAAGCCCTGTCAGCGCCTGCACCCGCCATGACTCGTCGGTGATAGCAAGCGCCGCTTCCACCGCCGTTGCCAGCTGGTCTGCCAGCAGGTACGGCGCAAGGCCGGTCAGCGCCCGCCCGCGCGCATGTTCGCTGGTGATGGCGAGGGCCGCTTCCAGGGCCGTTGCCAACTGGTCGGCGGTTAGGTGCGGTGCCAACTGAGTCAGCGCCTTGGCCCGCGATACGTTGTCGGCGATCGCGCTGACCGCTTCCACTGCGCGTGCCACGACGGTCGTTCGCAAGTCATCGGGAAGGTGCGGCGCAAGGGCGGTGAGTGCCCGCAGTTGCGAAGAATCGCCTGGGTTTGTAATGACCCCACTGAGCAACCACGCCAAGGGAGTGCGGCGATACCCCCCTTCGGCACGCACCTTCGCAGCCCGCGGACGGCCTGCACGGGAACGTGAAGCCATCTGGGGTCGCGGCCCACGCGCGTATTCGGTCGCCGGGAGCACCACAGTCATGTACGCCGAGTAGACCGTTTGGATGTCATTCAAGAACGTGGCCAGCGCTGATACTTCGCGGAGCCGAGAACCAGGGTCGTGCACCCGCAGAACGGCAGTGACGATCGCCCTCTCTGCCGCGATGTCGATGTCTGTCACGGTTCACTCCTGCGGCAGTAGCTCGGTGGATTAGGTCATGAGTCTACGGACGGTCCCTCCGCAGGCGCCGCAAGCTCCGAGATGGCTCTTGCTCTCGATAACAACGCCCGACCTAATCGACCATCGACACTATGGAGTTGGCGGGGTGCTGGGGTCGACAGCGTCGACGAGGTAGTTGGTTCGGCGGTGAGCCAAGCGCGGCGCAGCATGGCTAAGTTGTTCAGAGCCCCGGGCCGCGAGGCTCGGCGTGTGATCGAACGGCGGGCTTGGTTCCGGTGGGTGGTGGCTAGAACGTCGTCGAGCTCGTCCAGCTCGCGGATCGTCTCGGTTATGTCGACCGTGATGGTCCGCGCACCTTCATTGATCACATCGGCGTCGACGAGCGCCTCAGCGCTGGTGGCCCGCTGTCGCAAGGCCCGGCCGCTGAACATAGGAGGTCAACACCCCCGCCAGGGACTCACTCTCCCGAGGGCAGCCCGGCGGCGGTACTCGAGGCCCGCGGCGACCCGGTCTGCGTCCCAACACAGCAGCAGCAGCCGGCTACATGCTCGCCGAGGGTACTGCTGTCCGGTGCGCCGCTGTGTGGTCCTAGTCTCTCCATCGATAGGCTCCCAAGGTGGCCACCCTCGATTATGCCTTCCTGGCGGACTATGCCAAGGTCCAGCCGAACGGAACTCTTACCTCGGTCGGCGCCAGTTTCACCTTCGTCGAGGCTCAGAGCCTTCCGACGACTCATCGGATGGCCGTCGCGGCCCGCGTCCGAGCGCGGATAGACGAGCAAATCATCCCCTTCCGGGTGGAGATCACTGGTCCTGGGGAATCTTTCCGGTTGGGTGTCGACGGTCAGCTCAGCCCTGGACCAGACAGCCGCCCCTACGGAGAAGGCTTCGTCGGTCACCTCCTGGCGATGGACATTCAGATACCGCTGCCTTCGGCCGGCCTGTACACCGTGAACATCGAGCTCGAGGGCAAGCACGTCCGGCGTCTCGCGTTCGACGTTGTGCGTGCAACACCGCAGTCATGAGGTTGATCATCCGAGGCCACGCGCTTCAGCGGATGCGTGAGCGGCACGTCACGCGCGAGGACGTCGAGAATGCCCTACGCGGGCGGTGGTTGACGCTGCCAGAGCGGCAGAACGGGATCCAATACGAGGGTCCAGGATTGGATGGCCGGACACTTAAGGTGTGGCTATTGCCACCGGGCTATGTGAATGAGGACACTACGATGGTGTTGAAGTCCGTGGCGTGGAAGGACGAGGAGGGTACCTGATGCCAAGCATCACCATCGAGGTGGACACCGTTCTTGATACCGCCTACATCCGGCTCGCTGAGTCGCCGGTCGCGCGCACCGTTGAGCACAACGAGGAGATCAACATCGATCTCGACTCGTTCAACGTCGCAATCGGCATCGAACTCCTAGCCGAAGGCGCACCCGTGCCGTTCACTGATCTGGTCGAGAGGTACCACGTGCACACCGACGTGGTGGAGCTGCTCCGACTCATCCGGCCCGACGTCGCGTCGTACCTCGAACTCACCAAAGGCAACGACGGTACAACGAGGGCCCACGCAGCGGACCACCTGGAGATCGTCGCCTAGATTTTCCAACGGCCCGGGCTCGACAGAACCGAGGCCGCTGGCTGCTGGCTGGCGATCGGCCACTCGGCCGGGGTTTCGGAGTTCGTGCCACACGCGGGGACGCGAGAGTGCAGTTGCGGCTAGTCGGCGGTCGGCGGATGACCGAGGATCTGGCTGACGAGTCCGGCGACTTGGGCCCGTTCGGCCGAGGTCAGGATCTCCCGGGTGTCGCTGTTCCCGTGCAGGTCGTCGAGGTATTCGTGCAGCGCGAGCAGGAGGGTCAGAGACTCGCGCGCGTATTCGGGAAGCGCCGAGTCGTTGTGGTGCGCTTTGGCGATCTCGCGGCAGCCGGCGAGGTCACCGGCGTACCAGCCGGACGAGGGGCTGCGTTGTTCGTAGCCGAGCTCGGACGAGCTGGAGAAGAATTCGTCGGTGCGGGCGGGGTTGTCGCCCAGCGAGGCGATGAACTGGGCGACTTGTGCGCGTTCGGCCCTAGTGAGGAACTGGTCAAGCCGGCGGTTCCCGTGGAGTTCCTCGAGGTAGGTGACGAGGGCTTCGGTGCAGTGGATCGTGCTGGAGATCTCGCGCGGCAGGGTGTCGGAGGCGATCTTGTCGACCATGGCCGGAGTGTCGATCGCGTCGTCGAGTTCCATGTCGAGGCCCGGGACCAGCCGCGGACGTTCGGTGGGTGGGGTCTGCATCAGATGTCCACCTATCGTTCGTGAGTCGGGTTGATCGACTGCCGACTTCGGTCAAGCGCTGCCGGGGTCGGCTGCGCTTGCGCCGCTGACGGCGCCGAGCCTATCTGTTTGGCCGGTGGTGACGCGTGAAGTACGTGGTTGGCTGAGCCGGCGGGTGGCCGGTTGCGGAGCACCCATTCGGCGGTGCCTGGGTCGGTGAACGCGAGTCGACCGGCAGGGATCTCCTTGACCACGTTCTTCCGGATCAGCGCAATGACCGCGGACTCGACGTTGGCAACGCGTCTGCTGGCGGACAAGCGCGCTTCGATCGACGTCCTCGACTGCGTCGCGGGACCGTCGGCCAGAGTCTGCACAACGACCTGCTCCGACCGTGACAGGGAGGTCCAGGTCGCGGCGTGGACTTGCCGGTCAAGTTTGGTGCGGGCGCGGTCGACTCCAACCTGCGCGGCATGCCCAGTGATATGGAGCGTCCCGTGCGGGGCGGCCCGCCACGCTTCGTGCGCGGCGAGCTGGAGCCGGAGGGGGTGGCCTTGAGAGAAGTTGACCACCGTGTCGTGCGCCTGCTGGTCAAACCTGCCCCCGACCGTAGCCGCTGTGTCCCGAAGGACCGCGCTGGCCTCGGCCGGCGTCAGTACCTCGAGACGGGCTACGTCGACGACCTGACCGCGATCTGCCTTCGCCAGGTCAGCGTCGGCGGCCGCAGATCCAGAGGCAATGACACCCACGGGGTGACGTGCGCGCGAGCACTCGCTGAGGCCCTCACACAGCTGCCTCAGCTGAGATGGAGACCAGCGGTCCAAATCGTCGATGACAATGACGGCCGGACGAGCAGCGCGGCGAGCCTGCTCGCCGGCGTCGATGACCAGCTTCGCGATCTGCGGTCCGCGGTCGGCGCGCTCGATGTCCACCGACGCGGACGGTCCACGCAGCCCAACCGACAGGCTCCCTCCCCTCACGGATTTGCGAAGGTTCCCCACGGGATCGCGGAATCGCGCGCCACCCCGCATCCGTGCGCTATCGAGACTGTCCCGCAGCGCTTCGTTCGCCGACAGGCTCTCGCTGACTCTGACCTCCGCTACGCGCCACCCCATCGAGCGAAGATCTGTGGCCAGACCTCCAAGCAGCGTTGACTTACCGATCCCTCGCGACCCCACGAACATCAGTCCGTTCGTCTCAACCTGTGCATGCGCTACGTCAGTCACAAAGCGCCGTGCCAAGGCCGCCTCGGTGCCACGACCACGCGGGGCCACGGTCGCGGCACCAGGGCGAGGCGAGAACGGACTCCCGTACGCCATGCCCATACCCCCGAGCGACTCGACACCAACAGGTCCACAACTCTATTGGCGTTCCGCCGGCGGTGCAGACGGTCCTGTGGATAAGTCGGCTTGCGGCCTGCTGCGCGGCCTTCCGGCTCGGCGTCGGCGACTCTAATTGACACGGTTCGCCTAGGCTTCGCACCACGTGTAGCCCCACGTTGAGCCGAATGGGTAGGATCTATGGATGCCCAACCCCCGTCTGACCTGCGTGTTCGCGGAGCGCCCCCGGCAGGATTCGAACCTGCGACCCACAGATTAGAAGCCCTCCGCTCGATGTTGCCAACTAGCGACGGTCATTCAGGTGCATCCGTCCGCGATCGGTCGACAGCCCGCTCGATCGCCGAGGGCATTGGGTCTACAGCCTGCTCGATTGCCGAGTGCGGTGCGTCATCCACGTTTTCAACTTCGCGTGTTGTCCGCGCAAGCATCGCCTCCACTGAGCTGGCCGATGACGGATCCGGGGCGATGAACAGTGGGACGGCGATTCCTGCCAGCTCCGACAGAAGGAATCTAGCGGAACTATTTCCAGCCGCGGTCCGGGTGCTGAAGGTGCACCGGACTTCCTTCGTCCCGGCAAACGCCGTTGCGGCCGTCAGGGTGGCGTTCGGGATGAGCTGCTGCATCGACGCCAGAGCAGCAGCCTGCGCTACGTCGGCGTCGTCCTCGGCGCCGTAGGAGATCACGTGGTCACCGTTCGACAGCCGAACCTCTCCCAGACGAACTCGGCTCGACTGTGCCCGGATCTGAAGCTGGTCGACTGTAATTGCTGGCTGGTCCGGCTGCGGCGACGGAAGTTGGTCGACTGCGCGCGGGGCGAAGTGGATGGCGCTGTTCTCGATTCGGAGAACAAGGTTGCTCGCCGCGACAGACCACTCTGGGGAGTCAGGCCAGGTTTCCGTCCTGCGCAGGACGCGGGCGGCCTTCGCTATCAGGCGGTGCGCATTGCCAGCGAGAAGCCGCTGAAGGTTCTCGGAGGCTGGAAACGACTGCAGTTCGCAGAGGCGGTCAGTTGTGAGACCAGATCCGAGGCGGGTCCAGAAATCGGGGTCGTCGATATCAGGCAGGTCGAGCACAAAGCGCAATGACTCTGCATCCAGAATGGCTGTGAGCCCGGCTGCACCAGGAAAGCTGCTCGCCGGCCGCCCAGATCCAACCCAGACTGCGTGAAGCAGACGGTTGATTTGTGATGCACGGTAAGAGTCCAGCAAGTCGGCCGCCTCATCGACGGCGGCTGACGTTGTCGTCGGATCGCCGGCGCGGGCTCCGTCGAACCCAGCGTCGACGCTGTCGCCGGAGGCTCGCGCGCTATTGGAGCTCATCAGTCCCCGGCCGCCCTGTAGAACGGCATGGGAGAGCAGCGTGACGACCGGCTTGGTCGCGGCGGTCTCGTCGAGAACCTCTAAGCCGTAAGGGTCAGCGACGAGGGAGTTGGTCTCCTTGGCCCGACGACTCAGGATCGCATTCGACTCATCTCGGTCGGGCAGCCGGGCAAGGCTCAGGAGGATGGGGCGCTCGGCACCGAGTGTGTCGATATCGCGCCTGATGTCGGCTTCGTGGAAGGCGGTTCGTAGGAACACCTGGCGAGTGCCCTTTGTGCCCGGCCAGGACAGCACCAGGTCCGGTACGAACGAGTGGTTGAAGTGGTCTGTAACGTCGACGTGCACTCGATTGTCAGTGGCCTGGAGTTGCTCCTTCACCGCGTCCTTGATCGCGGTGATGTTCCCGCGCGGATCGTCCGCGTCGAGCGATCGCACTACCTCGGCGAAGTCGATCACACGATCCCCCTCCGTACCCGCTCTTGAACGATTAGGGCACGGTCATCGTGAGAGATCAACAGCTGCTCCTGCTTCTCGGACAACACGAACAACCACAGGTTGCCGCACAGACGATCAACGACGTCTTGGTCCAGATCCGTCTGTGCTGCTGCCGAGGCCTCCTCTTCGGCCGCGAGAGCGGCGGCCTTGGCAGTCGCCCCCGCGGCCACCTTCTGCGCCGTGGTGGCGGCAAGCTCAGCATGGTCATCGATGTCGAGGAGACGCATCCGGTTCTTAGGTGTCGTGCAGCCATCGAGCACGGAGCTGCGGTCGGTGAGCTGCGTCCACGTCTTCACTCGAAAGGGGTGCCAGGTGATGAACATGAACTGGTTCGCCAGCTTCGGATGGTCCCGCGCCACCAGATAGCACTTCGCCAGGAAGTCGTCGAAGTCTGCGCCAAGACCATCGCCGCTGTAGTTCTTCACCTCAGCAACGAATGCATGGTTGTCAAAGGGCTCTCCGAACAGGATGCCGCCGACGTCGTATGAGAACTCGTTCTGACCGGCGTACGGCCAGTTGAAGGTCAGACGGCCCGCCGCTACCGCGTCCTCATTCGTCCAGGTCGCACGGGTGCGTGTCGTCGCATCGAGCCACGCCTTCGCCCGGCGCGCACCGTCCGCACCCTTATGGTGCATCGCTTCGCCCGGCATGGGGTCAACTTACCGGTCTAGAGAGCATGGCGCGATCGCCGCCGCAACTGTCCGTGTCGCCCTCTGCTGGCCGCGCGGTCAGGGTTGACCGTTCGAAGACGACCTGCCGGCTCGAGATGCTGCCGCCAAGGTTGCCGACGCCGAAGGCCGCTTGCAACCCGCGTAACCCGTCGATGAGCGAGTGGTCGCGGCCCGGGGAACTGGCGGCCTACCGCAGTGATGCCCCACAGTGCACTGCATGGCAGATGCACAACTGTGGGATGGCTTGCTGGGCGGGCTGATCGGGGCTGCGATCGGCGCTGTCACGGCGACACTGGCCCTGCTCAGCATGCGCAAGGCGAACACCACCGCCGCCGGAGCCCTCGAAGAGTCCAAACGATCGACCGCTGCTGCAGAGTCCGCGAACAAGATCGCCGCTGATGCTCTGGCCGCGGGCCAACGGGAGGCTGCTGCCGCCGAAGCGGCGAATCAGATCGCGACTACCGCGCTCGAAGAGGCGAGCCGATCCCGCGAGCTGCAAGAGGCGCAAGCCCATCAGCAGTCCAAGCCGAACCTGACGGTGGAGTGTGGCGACGTTCCGAGCCAGGGGTGGATCCCGGTGCAAATCAGGTGTGATGTGGCGTTCGCTTCGGCAACCATCGCCTTGGTTGACGACGATGTCCGGAAGCTGTTTGCGGGACTGGGGCCGGGTCCGGACGACCCACATCGGCACGAGTTCAGCCCGCAGATGGATCTCCCGGCCACGCCGGCCGGACACCCTGTCACCAGAGGGCTCTGGGTCTTTCGATCGGAGGCGAAACGGTCCGGTTCGTCTGCTCGGTGACCGGCACGGCCCGCATGCCACCTTGGGAGCGTAAGCCGCCTTGCGCATGGCGTAAAACGAGATCCGAAGGTTGCCACATTCATCGGGGTGGCACCTTTCTCCAGTTGACGTGCCCCGGGTGGAGGGCGCTGCGGGGCTGCGGCCATCGGTGGCTCGGCCACACTGATGGTGAGCTACCACGATCATCACCACCATCGCGCACCTCCAGCCGGACGTCGAGAGAAACTGGAGCAACCTTGAAGACGTCTCACTTCGTCGGGATCCGACCTGGACAGATCGCAGGGGCACAGCCTCATAAGCATCCGCGATAGCCCTTTCCATACCCCATGCCAACCAGAATCAGCGACGCCGGGTGATGGAAGCCGCCAGGGGCAGGCTAGGTACCTGACGAACCGGCGACGGACGATTCTCGAGTCGGTAATGCTCGCTAAACTCGCTCTATCGGGACAAGCAGTCCTTCCTCGACAAGCCGACGAACAAGAACAAGTCTGCCTTCGCGGTCGATTCCTGGGGGAAGGTCGCTCGCGCAAATCGGCTGGCCGGCGAACAGGGCCCGCACATGGACCTCCGTAAAAGACGGCAGTGTCAGGACTCGATCGCCGAAGCGCAGTACTAGCTCGCCGTCAGTTCGCGTCATGTCGGGGGCCTGAGTTCCGCAGGGCCGCAAGCGGGTGTCAGAACAAATTCTGTCCACTGAATGCATATAGTAGAGGACGCCGCGCAGACGAGCGGGGCCTCGATCGCTACGTTCGCGAGTTATACGGTCCACTGATCGGCTGACGAGTTCGTTACTCACGTATAGCTTTCGGGTCAATCGGGAAAGCGTGACTTGATAGTCTTCGCCGGTATCACCCACCCGCCTCAGGCCAGTAGGGACCGAACTTCTAAACTCCGCATCCGTTGTCTCCACCTGTTCGACCAGGTCGTGGAGAAGTTGGGCCCATGTAAAGGGATTCATGCCAATTGTCAGGTGGGCAGACATTTCCTTAGAGGTCACACCTTCGTGAAGAACCCCGCGCGGGATGTACAACAGTTCACCGCTCTGGAGATGGATCGTTGTCTGCGTTCCTTGAGGCGCCAGCTGGTCTTCGTTTTGCGCTTCAAATGTGGCCAGCGGAACCTGTGAGTGAGCGAGTTCCCAACGCTTTTCTCCGACGATTTGAAGAAGGAAGACGTCATGGGAATCAAAGTGCACTGGAAAGCCCTGGGCGGCTGGCGGAGTGATGTAGACATTGCCATGGACGTGAATGCCCATCGAGTCGGAGAGTGCTCGACACAGCTCACCCACGGGACGTAATGCCTCGTGGACGGAATTGAGGATGATCGATGCGCCCGCCCTGTGTAGTTCAAGCACCCGATCGACGTCGACATCTGCCATTGGCCCATTTCGATTAGAGAGGTACATCTCTGGCGAGATCATTATCCCGCCCTGTCCCATTCGGATCGAATCCCACCGTCGCTGACGGGTGGCATATGTTGTCGTCAGAAGCTCGTCGATATCCTCAAAGGTAATCAGCTCTTCAAAGAAGGATAGGAGTTCAGGGTTCTCCTCACGAGTTATATGAAGATGCTCTCTTTCCCAGACACTCGAGAAGAAATCCTCGACAGTATGTGGATGCAAGAGCCGGTGAAGTGTCACATTTCCTCAATGGGTCATCAGAAGTCGCCGAAGTTTACCTTATTGAAAGGATTGTAGTCGCAGTTTGCGCCGCGGTCGCCGGTGTCGTTATCGCCGCTAATCCCCACGGAGCCGCGCCCGAAGAGATCGCCCTGGGATTTTATCATTGCACGCATTCCCCAGCGAATAGTGTTTAGGGAACCTACTGACACGGATAGCTCGTCTTCATCTTTTGCGTCAGCAAGACGCCGTTCCAGGCTCGCAAGCTCGCGAAGCACCTTTGGAAAGAATTCTTGATCGGTCCTGTAGTCTGCTTTGACTTGAACCTGATCGTCACTGAGCGAGTGTTCGGATTCTTCGGACATTTCTGCTTCCCGATCATCAACTTGGGTTTAAGAGAGGTTGTGTCGCTGGCCTTGAGGACGCCGTCGCGGTGTGCAGCCTGGGTGTCCGGCCTGCGACCAATTCGTTGAAGTCGGGCTAGCCGTCAACTTTGGTGAATCGCATTGCAACTGCGTGAGTCCACACACGTGTCCTGGCAAGGTCGCTCCCCGTAGCTTGGAATCATGTCTGTCGCCGAATGGCAGACCTCAGGGGCTCGATTGATGAGATGCGATCAATGCCCATCTACCGGGCTCATCGTCCACGTGATCCGAGGGATCGGTTGAATTTCCGACCATGCGCACGATTTTGGGCCGTCGGTGACGGCGAACCTTTCCTTTCACCGTCCTCCGACTTTCGCGCCGCGTCAACCACCAGAGTTGGCTTTAGGCAGTCGATTGATTATTTCGATCGCTTGAATCTATCGGCTCGAGGATTGAGTTACTCCAGGCGTAGCGCGAGCACCCGCATTTTTGGCCTAGACTGAACATTTGCTTCATTCGAACGATGGGGTGATTTCCGGATTCGGAAACCGAACAGGCCGTGATTACTCTGGCCTATAACCTTGCCCCTACGCGTGCGGCCGCATACGGTCATATTGGATTCCCACTTGTTCCGACCAGATGGCTCGGCAAATCGCCGATGCTGCTGGGCGGTTTGGGTCCGGAGGTGAAGGTGTCCGATGGCCAACAATGATCCCTCACAGGAGCCGCGACGGCCGGTCGACTTGCGCGGACCTCACGTCGCCGTCACGCCGGACGCGGTCGTCTTTGCCCTTGGCGAGGAACAGCGCGAAGCCGCGAAGCAATGCATGGAGAAGAACGGTAGGGTGACCTTCACGTTCCGCGAGATCTCGGTCACCGACTTACTCGAGCTAAAGGCCCTCGACGGGCCTGACGGCGGAGTCATCGTCGACTGACCGCTCGCTGCTTCGGGGGACGAGGCCTTGGGATGACGATGCTGTCGCAACCGAGCTTGGGCGTGGCCTACAGCAGTCGGACGCCAGGTTTCCTGGCCTCCAATCCGGATGCGGTTGATCACGTGGAGTTGCCGTTCGAGTTGCTTGAACACGCGCCAAAAGTCAGCGAGATCGCGAGGGCCAAGCCGGTCATCCTCCACTGCGCGAGCCTGTCGATCGCAGGATCCCTCCCGGCGCCGCCGACAACGCTCGCAGCGATCGACGACTGGAGCGCTCGACTCGCCTCGCCTTGGATCGGCGAGCACCTGTCGTTCATCTCCGCCGATCGAGCGGCGTCTGGCGAACACACCGATGAGTATGCGCCGGGCGAGCCGTACAACATCGGGTACACGGTGGCACCGCCGTGGAATGAGCACACGCTCCGGACGGTCGTGGCCGCTGTCGAGGCCGCCGGCAGGCGGCTTCGAGCGCCGCTGATTCTTGAGAACCCCCCGATCTACTTCCCGATCCCTAGCAGCACGATGACCCAGACGGAGTTCATCGGTGAGCTGTGTCGACGATCACCGGTCGGGTTGTTGCTCGACCTCGCCCACTTTTACATCACGTCGCGCACGATGGGCTTTGATCCGCTGCGCGAACTGCTCGCGCTACCGCTCGAGCGGGTTGTCGAAGTTCACATTTCCGGGGTCGATGAGGAGGTTGGCGCGTCGTGGGACAACCATGCGAGCCGGGCTCCGGACATCGAGTTCGAGCTACTCCAGCACGTGCTCGCCCATGGCGGCGTTCGCGCCATCACTTTGGAATACAACTGGTCTGCAGAGTTCCCGAACCGCGTACTCCTCGAAGAGATCGCTCGAGCACGTTCGGTCACATCTCAGGTTGCAACGTGACTACTGCCACGGCCGGTGCGGTAAACGCGATCTTGGCAAGGTCCATCATGGACCCGGCCTTCCTCGCAATGATGTGCACCGATCCAACGTCAGGGCTCCTTGGCCTCGACTTGGACGACGCCACCCGCTCCGACCTGCAATGCCTCGATTGGTCGCGGATCCGTCACTTCACTGGGTTCATCACTAAGGTGCACCACAACGACCTCTGGCCAGTCCTTCCCTACACCCGCGCCATCCTCAAGGCGTACCGCTTCGAGATCGAGTTCTTCGCACGCTATCGGCCGACATATCTACAGTTGCGCGCAACCGCAAGCACACGAAACGACAAGATCTCGAGGTTCCTGCGGTTCCTCGAATCGGAGATCTCGCCGCGTGACTTTCCGGGTCTGACAGACGTCGCTAGGCATGAGGAGGCACGGTGGCTTGCCGGAGCGGCAGGAAGCTCGACCAGAGGTCTATCCGACCCGGGAGCAGGCGAAGGGCTGGCGACCCGGAGCTCCCGTGACGGCTTGCGGCTCGTTCCGTTCGTGCGCGGAGTCCTTCGGATTGTCAGATTCGATACGGATCCTGAGGCGTCGATCAGGGCAATCAACCAAGGATGCTTCGGGGCGGGCGCGGTCATCACGCGGTCCCGTTGGATCGGCTACTGGATGGATCCACGCAAAGGTTGTGTCAGGCTCTTGGAACTCGACGCTGGCACGAGCGGGATCCTGGCCCAGGTCGATGGTCGACGCTCGCTTGCGACGGTGAACCGCCGTGCCGGCATGGCCGTTCCGATGACCAGAGGCGTTCTGGAAGTAGCCCAGACACAGGGACTGGTGGGTATGGATCGACCGATGCGATCGGGGAGTCGCGATGCGTCTCGTCCTTGTTGACAACCTTCTGCTGGAGCAGGGCGGCTGGACGCACCACTTCGATCTCCAACCGCACCTGGGACTGATCTCTCTCATCGCGGTCGCCGAAGCAAACGGCCATCAGGGGATCCTCTATGATCCGAAACTCGCTATCGCCCGCGGCGAGCTCGCATTAGACGCGTCCCTGTACATGGCGATGGCCGAGGCGATCCGCCGGCGCAAGCCCGATGTCGTCGGCTTCACGACCCTCGGCTGCAACTTCATCTGCACCCTAAAGGTGGCCGCCTATCTGAAGCGAGCAGATCCGGGCCTGCCGATCATCGTTGGCGGTCCCCATGTCTCGATTCTTCATCGGCAGGTGACGGAGCGCTTTCCGCAGTTCGACGTCGTCGTCCGCGGCGAAGCCGAGGCCTCTCTGCCGCGACTCCTGGAGGGTCTTCGCTCGGGAAACCTCGACGAGGTTCCGGGAGTGACCTTTCGCCACGATAATGAGATCGTTGAGACTCCCCAGAGTCCGCAGCTCATGGACCTCGACGAGCTGCCTTGGCCGGCCTTCGACCATTACCCGATCGAACAGGTCGGCCTCCGCGCCATCCGGGTCGAGGCCGGTCGAGGCTGTCCGTTCGACTGCACATTCTGCTCGACTGCTAGCTTCTTCGGGCGGCGGTACCGCCTCAAGTCATCTCGGCGCCTCGTGGCCGAACTGGATTTCCTCCACGCGCAATACGGCATCTCGGAATTCGCCTTGATGCACGACCTGTTCACGGTCAGCAAGGCCAAAGTCCGAGAATTCTGCGACGCGGTGGAGGATCGTGGTTACGGCTGGCGCTGTTCGGCACGGATGGATTGTGTTGATGCCGAGCTGCTTGCGCGGATGCGCGCTGCGGGCTGCCAGTCGATCTACTACGGCGTCGAGACCGGCTCACGGCGGATGCAGAAGATTGTGTCAAAGCACCTAGATCTGGATCTGTACGAGCCCATCCTTGACACGACGATCGCGCTCAACATGCGACCTACGGCGTCCTTTATCACAGGCTATCCTGAAGAAGAGCACGAAGACCAGGCGCAAACGCTCGATGCGATCGGTTCAAGCATAGGGCGCTATCCGGAGAGTCTGACCATCCAGCTCCACCTGCTCACACCTGAGCCAGGGACCGCGTTGATCGACCAGTTTGGTGACCGCCTCGCATACGACGGTCATATCTCCGACTTCAATTTCCCCACCCTTGAACCCGACGACGCCGACCTGATGGCGGAGCACCCGCAGGTCTTCATGAATCATCACTACTACCCTGGCGCACTTCCGCGCCGCCAGCATGTGTTCGTCACATCGGCCTACCTGTGCCTCTCCCAGCTAGGCTTCGTGCTCCTTCGGTATCTACTAGCCGACTTCGGCGGGAGTCTTAGCAGACTGATCTTCGCGATGCAGGATTGGACGGATCCGTCGGAGCCGGATCGCGTCGACCCCGATCTGATTGAACGCTTCATCACGCGGCGAGATTCGGGGCAGATGACCATCGGGTGTCGCTCGTGCGTTACCGGCTCGTGTGCGCGGAGTTGGTCAGAAGGGCGGAACGAGGATCGCAGTGGAACCGCCGCGAGTCGGGCGCGGCCAGCGAGTTGTCTGAGGCGCGGCACCGGCTTGCCTACACAGCCGTGGTGTTCTCGGGCGCCCATGCGGCCGCCGAGATCCTGGATCGTCTTGCGAAGGACTCCGATCCAGGTGCCATGCCGGTCGAGCTGCTAATGGAGCGGTCCGATTGGCTGTTGGTGGCGGATGATCAGCGTCATCGCCGGATCCGGAACTTCGCGCTGAATGCGGCAAGCCGCGCGCTCGTCGACTTTCTTGCTCAGGGGCGAGCGGTGGACGAGATCTTGAGAGCCTTCGGGCCGCCGTTGTTCGACGCGGACCAAACGATGGCCGCGCTGGGCTGGCTTCAAGGGCTGGGTGCGCTGGAGCCGGAAGGTCTAGCGTTGGATCTGCCTCCTGCGACTGGAGCTTCGGCCGCATGGGCGCCCGAGCACCCAATCTCGGCGGTGGCCGAATCTCCCATCGTATAGCGACTCATGGCTGGGCAAAGCGTCTTCGAGGTCATCGAGGGGTACTACCTTGCGCTGATCCTCGATGCTTTCCTCCGTACAGGCATACTCGATCGGTTGCGTGACGAGATAACCACAGGCGAGGCTGCCGTCCTTCTAGACGAGGATGAAGCGGTGGCGCGCGCGCTCCTGGAATTCGCGGCCGAAAGCTCCGACATTGTCGAGCGCGCACCCGCCGGAACGTATCGCCTTCGGGCGCGCTATCGTTCATGGTCATCGTTGCCCTTTCATCTCCACAAGCTGGTTGGCGCATACGGGCGACTCCTGGCGCAGTTGGGCGCAACGGCGAGCGCGCCTCAGGTGCCCGCGACCACGAGTCGCCTCGCCCAGGCCTACGCAGGGTTGCACCAGGAGGGGGCGACACTCGTGGGTGTGCTGCTCCGTGGCAGCGACGTACGTTCGCTCCTGGACATCGGATGTGGGCCGGGCCGATTGCTCGTGGAGCTGGCCGGGAGGGACGAAGCCTTCCGAGGCTGGGGCATCGACACTGACCCTTCGATGTGCAGCTTCGCAACCGAGCGCATCCGATCAGCTGGCCTCGATGGCCGCGTGTCAATCTGCCAGCACCCGTTCGAGGACGTGGAGTCACTCCAGATGTCGGGGCTCGACGACGTCGCCGCGATCCATGCCGGCAACGTGCTCAACGCCTTCTTCTGGCCGAGTTCGGCGCGGGCAGTTGACGTCGTCTCCGGCCTCACTCGCCGGTTCCCGGGTCGTCGGCTCTTCGTCAGCGACTATTACGGTCAACTGACCCACCGCCGCCGGATTGGGGTTGAGTATCGCCAGACCTTGCTCCAGGACGTCGCCCAGGCGGTCTCACATCAGGGCATCCCACCGCGCGACCGGGACGCTTGGTTGTCCATCTATCAGGATGCCGGAGCTGTCCTCCAGGACGTCGTCGAAGGCTCCGAGGCGGGTATTCGATGGTTCCTTCACACTGTCCGCCTGGGATTCCCCGCCGCAGGGGTCTAGCGAAACCGATCCGCCTGATGCGGCCAAGGAATGGCCTACGAAGGCCGCCGACCTCGCCAACACCGACGCCATGATCACCCTCGGCGTCCTGTTGGCCAGGCGGCTCGAGTCGCCGGATCTGGAGGGTGCTCGGGAGTGGTACCGCAGGGCCGCCGATGTCGGCGACAGGGGCGCGATGAACGATCTCGGGTTCCTGGCGGGCAGAGAGTGGTTGGACAGCCGGATTTCACGAGCTTGATGTCGCGGACCGCTGCGGGCCGCGGACTGCGTGGCACTTCCCCTACCGGCTACGTGAGTAGACAATCGAGCAGCCTCGACCCGACGGGGGCAGCCCTTCGGACGTCTAATCTAGGTGACGAGGTGGGCCCCGGCACTCTCGAGCAGCTGTCGTCAGGCTGCGGACCGCGGAGGGAGAGGAGCGATGGCAGGCTGTAGGCTATGCCCGCGCCCCCGTAGCTCAGGGGATAGAGCAGTGGTTTCCTAAACCATGTGCCGCAGGTTCGAATCCTGCCGGGGGCACTAAATGAGAGCACGATGCATGGTCGTCAACTGACGGAGTCAAGCTTGTGGCGCGGCCGTACTGATGACCTTGGCTCGGCGGTACTGCTTGGCATCCACAAGCCCGCTGTCCTTGAGTGACGCGATCGCACGACTTACGGTGCCTACGGATACTCCGTGGATAGCGGCGAGGTCTCTGGACAGTGGTAGTTCGGCGCCGATCGGGTACTTGCCGGCCCCGATCTCTGTCTGCAGCGTTGCCGCGAGTAGCTCGTACGCGTGCAGCGGCCGATGATGATTCTCATAGCTCGGGCGGGGAATTGTCTGGGCGAGTACGTCGGCCGCGGACTGGTCGGCACGGTCAGTCCAGGCCACATAAAACCTTAATGTTGTCGCTGCACTCGTGTGTCCGATCCGACCTTGCACGGTCTTGATGTCCACGCCGGCCGACAGCAGTTCGGTCGCGGAGTAGTGCCGAATCGAATGCAGGCGGGTGCTGCGGAGCCGGTGTCGCGTCGCGGCCCGGCGATACCGCTGTGTTGCCGTGTTGGGTTTCAGGGCGGACGAGAAGTCCGGGGAGCCGGAGAACATAAAGGCGTCTGCACTCAGCTCAAGACCAAGCCGCTTGCACTGCTCAGCGCACTGTTCCCGGTAGCTCTCCAGCAGCTCCATGGTCAGGTCGTCCAGTGTGACGTGGTGGTGCTGCTTCCGCTTTGTGACGGTTTCCAGGACCCGCCCGGCGAGCTGATCGCCGGCGCGCTTGATGTGCAGCCGTTTGCGGTCGGTGTTGAGGTCGGTCCACCGCAGGACGCACATCTCGCCACGTCGGCTGCCGGTGATCATGGTCAGCCAGAGAAATAGGCCCCAGTCGAGGCTCTTGAAGGCCTCGTTCATCAACGGGGTCAGCTCGTCAGGTGTTGGCGGGTCGGGCTCGGGTTGGTCGAAGCCCGGTGGATCGGCCATGGCGGGAACGTTTGTGCCGACGTAGCCCCACTTGAGCCCCTGCTTGAACGCCGCTGTGAGGATGAAGTGGATCGCCCGTACCGAGCTGTTCGCGAGCGGCTCGCAAACGTGGTCCTTTGCCTTATGGTTCGTGCCGCGGACGTTGTTGAATCGGCACGATTGCAGCAGGGCGTAGTACCCCTCCAGGAACTCAATCGAGGCCTTCGGATCAGCAGTGAACTTCTTGGCCTTCGCGACCTCGAAACGTGGGGCGATGTAGTCGCGGATCAACTGGTCTCGGCGCTGACGGGTGCGGCGCGCCTGGGTCGCCCGGACAGCACACCACTTGTCGATCAACTCTAGGACGGTCAGGTTGGTCCGCGCGTGCTTCTGCTCATCGACCTGGCTGAGCAGCCGCGTCAGTTCCACCTCGGCCTGATCCCAGTCGTCGACGGGCTCAGACTTCAGTACCAGGCGTTTGCCGGTGAGGGGATTGGTGCCAGCGGACACGATGGCGCGGAACGTTCCGTTTGAGCGCTCCTCGATGTGCCCCCGCCGCTTCGATCGCTTCGCCATGGCCGCAGAGTAGCAGGCATCTGTTCCCAAAACCGTTCCCGAGCGGGTTGTCTACGGGCTAGGCACGGCACATTTCCGCAGGTCAGAGGCTGCTCCGAGACCAATCTCACGCCTGCGACGCACGGTTTAGGAAACCGACGCTCTATCCCCTGAGCTACGGGGGCGCACGCGGGGACAGCTTAGCGGAGTTGGGGGGTGGGTCAGCCGGTCAGGGCGGTGACGCCGAGGTGGCCGGTGATGGAGTTGTACCGCTCGGCGTACAGGGTGGTGCAGCGGGAGGCGGCGCAGCCGGCGCCGGCGAAGGTGATGCCACGGATCGTGGCGGAGCTGGTGCCGCGGCGGGAGTACACGGGACCGCCGGAGTCGCCGCCGACGATCGCGACCAGGCCGCCGCGGGTGGCACGGATGACGTACGTCGTGCAGCCGTCGGCGTCGCAGTACTTCGCCGACGTCGAACGGACCGTGAGACTGCAGAGCGACGTACTGAAGCTGCCGGACTGGCAGATCACCGTGCCGACGCCGGGGTCGCCGCCGCCGGTGACGGTGCGCGTGTTGACGGTGTCGCCGGGGCCGTCGGTCCAGATCTTGGCGCCGTACGTGCTGCCCGTGACCAGGGACTGGTCGTAGTCCGGGTAGTTCGTGCGCACTGTGGTGGTGCCGTAGTAGTTGGTGCCTGACTTCCAGACCGTACCGGGGCCGCCGCAATGCCCTGCGGTGACGGAGCCGCGCTGGCCGTTGGAGCGCCGTACGACGGAGAAGCCGGCGGAGCAGTTCTTGAGTGCGGACGTGATCCGAGCACCGCCCCAGTGGCCGCCCTTCGGGGTGTCGCTCAGCCGGGATGTGCGTGCGAGCGAGCCGGCGACGAGCTGTACGCCGGGCAGGTCGCGGAGGCCCGCCAACGAAGCGGGAGAGGTCGTCGCCTCGTCGTACTCGACGACGACGTTCTCGCTCACCGGATCGAGGTCGGCGGCGTATGTCGTACGCGACGCGTCGGAGGACCACGAACGGTTGCCGACTGCGTTCCAGGCATCGGCGATCGACTGGGCCGAACGACAGCTGCGCTCCACCTTCACCAACGGCTTGCCGGCCGCGGGCAGGTTGCGGGCCATCGCGGACTCGTACTTCTTCGCATCCAGCTTCGCCGAGTCCACGACCACCTTGTAGCCGGTCGTGGCCGAGCCGACCACGCCGATGACACCCTGGCTCAGCCCGTACGGCAGACCGGAGGTCGGGCGGCCGGTCGCGTCCAGCGGTTCGAGGGACCGGACCGCGGCGGAGATGCCGTCTCCGAGCGATTCACCGAGCGGTCGCGCATCGGACGCCGACGTCGGCTGCGCCAGCCGCGTCGCGTCGGTCGAGCTAACACTCGGTTGCGCGTGGGAGCACACCGCGGCACCCGTCACCGCGCCCGAGGAAGGGGCGGTGAGGGCGATCGCGAAGAGTGAGATGGAGCCGAGTGTGACCAGCGGGACGGTGACAGAGAGTCGCACAAAGCTCCCCAGATCGGTGGACCAAACCACTAGATGGTCCGTTCAAGGACTCCGTTCCGTCAAGACCTGATCACCGTCCGCGAACAGATCCGGCTACCCTGCGCGAGCGTAACTGGCAAGTTGACGCCCGTCGGCGCCGAAGAACTGCAGTCTGTCGGCGCTGACCGCGATCCGCTTGGCGGCATGCAGTACGCCGGTGTGCGGCACGTTCTCGCAGCCGACCAGGTGCTGCGGACCGGACGTCGCGCTGAACGCGCCACGCTGACCGATGCTGTACGTCCCCTGCAGTCCGTTGCAGCCGTCCGAGCCCGTCCACGTCCCGTCCGCCTTGAACACCAGCACCGGGTCGTCCGGGCGGGCGGCCTGGAGCGTCTTGGCGCCGACCATCTGCACCGGGCGCCAGGTGCCGGCCACGGTCTGGGCCGAGACCACCTGTGATGTCGCACTCGCCGAGGCCGGCGCCTGCCCGGTGGCGACCGGCGGTTGCGTCGGCTGGTTCCGGGACCCGGCCAGCCCGAACCCGGCGACCGCGATCGCAGCCACCGCGACGGCGGCTGTGCCGGAAACGACCCAGGTACGGCGCTGTGCGCGACGGGCGCCCGTGGTGGCGCGCTCGGTCAGGTCCACGGCCTGCGGCACCGAGGCCGCGGCGCGTTCGAAGGTACCTCGCAGGTCATCCTCGAGATCGGTGTTGCTCACGACAACCTCTCATCAACACGGTTGGACTCGCCGGCCCCTGAATAGGCCGGCCGCCGCCGGAGCGACGCGAGCGCCCGGCTCGCGGTCGCGCGCACGGAGGACGGTTTGATGCCGAGCATGTCGGCGATCGTCTGGTCGTCCAGGTCCTGGTAGTAGCGCAGGACCAGGACGACGCGTTCCCGGGCGGACAGCGTCGCCAGCGCGCGCCACAGGTCGTCGGAGTTGGCGACCCGCGTGGCGTGGTCCGGCACGGTGCGCTGCGGGTCGAGGTCGGCCGTCGGCGCCTCGGTGAACGAGCGCCGGCGCGTCATCGACAAGTACTCGTTCACGAGGATCCGCCGGACGTAGTGATGCGGATCGTCCGCGTTGCGCACCTTCCGCCAGGAGCGGAACGCCTGCATCAGCGCGATCTGCGCCAGGTCCTCCGCCCGCTGGTAGTCGCCGGAGACCGTGAACCCGAGCCGCACCAGTTCCTGTCCACGGGCGGACACGTACTCCTCGAACTCCACTCGCCACTCCCTGGCTGGGCGTACAACTCCTCACATCTATTAGACGCATCGAGCCGCCCACGTGCTGCAACCGTTCCCGCACAGTTCGATCTCTAGTCGAGCAGGAACTCCCGCACCGCCGCCTTCCCACGCGGGTCCCGTTGCACGCTGTGACCGCTTCCGGGTACGACGACCAGCTCGGCGTGCCGTGCGTGCGCCTTCTCCCACCTGGCCCAGTCGAGCGGGCAGAACAGATCGTTGCTCCCGTGCAGGATCAGCGTGCGCGGGGTCAGTTCCTGTCCGGACGGGTACGTCGACACGCGGTCAGCCGGCCAGCGTAGACAGCCCTGGACCATCAGCTGGTTGTGTGCGGTCGCCATGTCGTACGGGTACAGCTGCTCAGGGTCGAGGCGCCGTACCGCGTCGTCGAGGGCGGTCTTGCGGTCGGACTTGCCGGACCAGGGAAAGCGGAGGTCCGAGCAGAGGGTGGCCATGTGCAGGCCCGCGGACAGCGTGCCGTAGGGCAGGCCCTTGCTGGTGGTCCGTTGGAGCAGCTTCTTCAGACCCATGTCGTCGCCGTTGCGCGCGGAGTGCAGTACGGCTGGGATGCCTTTGAGAGACGGGTTGACCGAGTTGAGGCTCGCGACCGCCAAGGTCTCCATCAGGTCAGTGCCGCTGACGCCGTGTTGCACCAGCCACGCCAGGTCCGCCACCGGATCCGTCTTGCACGCGGCGTCCTGGTGGCACGCCGCCTTGAGGACACCAGCGGTCGCGGCCATCAGATCCAGACCCATCGGGTCGAATCCCTTGTGCGGTACGACGGAGTCCAGCACGAGCGCCTGCACGTGACCCGGGTACTTCAGTCCGTACTGCGCCGCGGTGAAGCTGCCGTACGACGTCCCGTCGATCGTGAGCCGGTCCACCTTGAGGAACTGGCGCAGCTGCTCGATGTCGTCGACGGTGTCAGGGGTTCCGTAGTACCCAGCGCCGGAGCCGAGGTGCTGGGCGCACTCGTCCACAGCCGTGGCCGGTGGAGTCAGGAAGTCCGAACCGCCCACAGTCTCTTGCAGAGAAGGGCAATTGATGCCGTCAGGACCTGTGCCGCGCTGGTCGAACATGACAAGTCGGTACTCGCGCAGCACGTCAGGGTGCACGTTGCGCCGCAGGTTGGCGAGGAGCGGTACGCCGGGCTGTCCGGGACCACCGGTGAGCAGCAGGAGGACACCGCGGGACGCGTCCACGTTGTCGGCGGCGATGACGGCGAGGTCGAGCGACGGGCCGTCCGGGTGTTGCCGGTCGAGCGGGACGTGCAGCGTCGTACAGGTGAAGCCAGGCGTACAGGACGTGTTCTCTGCCGCCGGAGCCGAGCAAGCGGTGCAGGCCAGGGCGAGCGCGCACAGCAGCCGGATCGTTCGCATGCGCCCTCCCTCAGTGCGAGGGTGCGACACACGCGGCGGCCACCGCAACCTGCCTCGCGGGTCGACCTCGAAAGGGACCCGCAAGGCAGGCGCGGGTAGACCCCACTTCGGACGGCTTCGGGGTGCGCGTCCGGCGCGGGGTCAGCGCAGGCCGAGCGACTTCGTCAGCTCGGCGGTCACCTGGCGCGGCGCCGGCAGCGTGCCGGGCTTGCCCTGGCCTTCCAGCGAGGTCGCCACCAGACGGTGGCAGCCGAAGGCTTCAGCGGTGAACGACAGGACGCCGCGGTCGTTGTCGGTGAACCGCAGCACGTACGTGGGGCCGAGCTCCTTGGTGCACATGCTCGGCTTCTTCGCGACGGGTTTCGCCGCGTTGACCAGGGCGAGCAGGTCGGTCGCCTGCTTGCCCATGCGCTTGGTGGTGATCGTCGCGTAGTCCTGCCCGGTCGCCTGTGCGTCGTACTGGCAGATCGTCACGCTGACGGGGTTGAACTTCGAGGTGGCCGCGCCCTGGCCCCACACCGCCTTGTCGGTCGCGGCACGGACGGCCGTGATGGTTTCGGGGCAGTCCGTGCTCGGTGTACCGCTGGGACTGGCTGACGGGGTGGGCGACGGCATGGTCACCGTTTGGGTGGGCTGGGCGGCGGGCGGGGACGAGGCGTCCTCGGTGCCGCAGGCGGCGGCAACTCCGAGCACAGCCACGACAAGCGTCGCACCGATCAGGCCCCGTGTCCGTTGTGCACTCACGACTCGGTCCTTCCGGGTTGGCAAGGTCCACCATCATGGTGGAACGGGGTCACACCGCGCGTGCCGCAACATCACGGCGGCGCGTCTTTCCGGTCACGCCGCGGGATCGAGCCCCAACCGTGGCGCAGCTGTAACGTGCACGCGCTGGTCACCTACCTCCGGGTCACCGCGCAGCATTCCCGGAGGGCCCCGGTGACTCGGTAGCCTGGAGGCATGACGAGCCCGTACGAAGACGACGAGCCGCTGCTGCCGGAGCAGACGCGGGACGACGACCCGCGGACCTGGGGTGACAACGACTTCAGCAGCGACGACGACGAGCGCATCCTGAACGAGGTCCCCCCGCACCACGGATGACCGCGTCGGTTTTCCTCGTCCACGGCGGTCTCTGGGAAGCCATGGACGCCGAAGCGTTCTGGGGTACGACGGGAATCACCGACGGCCTGTCCGCGGCACTCGTGCCGGAGGGCATGGCAGTACTGGCGCCCGACCGGCTGCAGCGAGCCAGTGCGTGGGACGTCGAGGTCGCCGCGCTGGGTGAACAGCTGGCGAAGCGTTCCTGGCCGGTAAGAATCGTTGGAGCCTCCAATGGATGTACGGTTGCGGTGCTGCTGGCGTTGAGGTTTCCGGAGCTGGTTGATCGCCTCCTCCTGGCGTGGCCCGCGACCGGCGACGACGCCGCGGCGAACGAGCGCGCTCACGCCGGGATGGTGAATCGCGGGTGCCCGCCGGAGGTCGCGGACGAACTGCTCGCGGGCGGCATCCTGCGCGGTGTGACGGATGAACAGGTGGCCTCGCTGGCGCGAATTCGGGTGGGGGTCCTGCCGTCGGTACCGGAGAACGCTTCGCATCAGCGGAAGACGGTTGACGCCTTGCTGCGGTCGATCCGGGGGAGTCGTGAGCTGGTCGGGTGTCCCGAACCGCCGACACCCGCCTTTCGGATGAGCAACGACCCGCCGTACCTGGATCAGCTGCTGCGAACGATCGTGGAGTTCGTCAACTGAGGGGATGGGCGGGAGCTTCTGGCGCCCGGTCCCACACTGCTGGATGCGTTGTGCCGGTGAGCAGGCGGGCGTTGGCGAGCTCAGGGGCTGAGGTTGTACGCCCACCTGCTGAGGCTCACGACTGGCGGCTGCGCAGCAGGTCGCGGATCTCGGTCAGCAATTCCTGTTCGGTGGTCAGCGGGTCCGGCTCCGGCTCCTGCCCGCGCTTGCGGCGCTCGGCCAGCTTGTTCAGCGGCAGCACGATGAAGAAGTAGACGGCCGCGGCGACGAACAGGAAGCTCAACGCCGCGTCCAGGATCAGGCCGATCGAGAACTGAGCGCCGTTGATCTTGAAGTTCCCGACACCGGTGAGGTCCGCCTTGCCGAAGATCGCCGCGATCAGCGGGTTGATCAGCCCGTCGACGAGCGCGCTGACGATCTTGGTGAACGCGGCGCCGATGACGACGGCGACCGCGAGGTCGACGACGTTGCCGCGCATCACGAATTCCTTGAAGCCCTTGAGCATGTGGTGCCCTCCACGAAGCGGGTGGTTGTACCCGGACAACGTAGGGCTGCACCCCCGTCAGGGCGAGGGAGCGCGCCGGAACACGACACATCGTGCCGGCACAATCTCGAAGAGTGATCAGCTCGTGTCCGGCGTCAGTGCCACGGTGATCCGTGAGTTCGAACTGGCCTGAGCCAGTCGGGTGGCGACTTCCGGTGTGGTCGCCACCACGATCAACGCGCCCGACGTGGCCGATCGCGGCGTCGGCAACGCGACGACGGGCACGGCGCGGGCGAGCTGGCTCGCGGCGCCGGCGGTCGTGCTGTCGGCGGCGTACAGGTTGATGCGGTCGCCGACTCGGAGGAGCGCGGTGATGTCCGCGTCGTCGACGCGGAACGGATAGGCGAGTGAGCCGGGCGGCACGGCGGGTGGTGCCAGGAATCTGGCGTCGGTGAGCGGTTCGCCGGCTCTGACCGGTCCGCTGAGCACGCGGGTCGTCAGTTCGCTGCCGGGTCCGAGAGCACCGGCGGGCACGGAGCCGGGCGGCAGGTCGACGGTCCGCAGGTCGTCGCGCGCCGGGACGACGCCGCCGGTGAGGTCGCGCGCGGCGGCCAGCACCGCGACCGTCGGTGGGGGCGCGGGGGAGAGGGCCAGAAGTCCGAAGTACACGGCGGCCGCGGCGGCGACGCCGGCGAGGAGCCGACGGTGCCACCGGGCGGCACGCAGCAGGTCACGAAGCAGAGAAGGGATTTTCATGCCGGAGAAGATACGAGTTTCGCCGGCAGCCGCCCTTCAGTTATCCACAGGGTGCGCGGTCAGGCCGCGCTGGTGCCCGAGGACGAGCTGCTCGAGCCCGAAGAGGAACTCGAGGACGAGGAACCCGAGGACG
Organism: Kribbella sp. VKM Ac-2566; assembly: GCF_004366005.1. NCBI lineage: Bacteria > Bacillati > Actinomycetota > Actinomycetes > Propionibacteriales > Kribbellaceae > Kribbella > Kribbella sp. VKM Ac-2566. The sequence goes on from NZ_SODT01000011.1 coordinate 124,914, forward strand.
ACGACCCGGAGGAACCGTTCGACGACGACCCCGAGGACGCGGACCCCGACGAGGACGATCCGGACGACGCGTCGGCCTTCGCCGGCACCGTGCTCTTGCCGGACGACCGGCTGTCGGTCCGGTAGAAGCCGGAACCCTTGAACACGACGCCCACGGCGTTGAAGACCTTGCGCAGGCTGCCCTGGCAGTTCGGGCACACGGTCAAAGCATCGTCCGTGAAGCTCTGGCGCACCTCGAGCGCTTCACCACAGTCGGTGCACTGGTACTGGTACGTCGGCACTGTCGGTTCCCTTCAAGCCGCTGGCACTCCTACTACCCGACTGCTAATAATGCGCCAGCGGACCGAAGTATTCCAAACCCGGTCTCACGTACCTCAACTCTGGGTCCCTGTCCAGCCGACGCAGAGCAACGCAAAGTTGTGAGGGACCCCATTTGGGGTGGGCGGGGGGATTCTCTACGGTTGGTCCGTGCCACGCCTGCTTCGAGTCGTCGTCATCAGCGGAATCGCCCTCGCCACGGTCCTCCTGGTGATCGCCGGTACCGTCGTCTTCGTCGTCCGCCACTCGTTCCCGACGTACGACGGAACCATCGAGCTGGACGGCCTGGACGCCGAGGTCAGCGTGGTCCGGGACACCAACGGAATCCCGCAGATCTACGCCGACACCCCGGCCGATCTGTTCGCGGCGCAGGGGTACGTGCACGCGCAGGACCGGTTCTTCGAGATGGACTTCCGCCGGCACGTCACGTCCGGCCGGTTGAGCGAGCTGTTCGGCAAGACAGCGCTCGAGACCGACAAGTTCGTCCGGACGCTCGGCTGGCGGCGGGTGGCGGAGAAGGAGTTGCCGCTGCTCAGCCCGACCACCCGGCAGTACCTCGACGACTACGCCCGCGGCGTCAACGCGTATCTGACCAAGCACAGCGGCTCCGCCCTCAGCCTTGAGTACGCCGTCCTGTCCCTCCAGCCCGGCGGGCCCAAGAACTACACGCCGGAGCCGTGGACCGCGGCCGACTCGTTGTCCTGGCTGAAGGCGATGGCGTGGGACCTGGGCGGCAACCTGGACGAGGAGGTCACCCGGACGAAGCTGCTGGCCGCGATGTCGGCGCGCAACGTCGAGAGCCTCTACCCGCAATACCCGTACGACCGGAACCAACCGATCCTCTCCGCCGGCTCGGTCGGCAGGGACGGCAAGTTCACCACCTCTCCGGTCAGCACCGAGGTCCGGCGGAGCATGCTCACCCAGGACCTGCTCAAGTCGCTGGACTCGGTGCAGAAGGTCGCCAAGGGACTGCCTGAGCTGCTCGGCCAGGGCGACGGCGTCGGGTCGAACTCCTGGGTGGTCTCCGGTGACCACACGACCACCGGCAAGCCGCTGCTGGCCAACGACCCGCACCTCGGCGCTACCATGCCGGGGATCTGGACGCAGGTCGGCCTGCACTGCAACAACGTCGGCAAGACATGCCCGTTCGACGTCTCCGGCTTCAGCTTCTCCGGTCTGCCCGGTGTGGTGATCGGCCACAACAACGCGATCTCCTGGGGCTTCACCAACCTCGACCCGGACGTCCAGGACCTGTACCTGGAGCGGATCGAGGGAAACAACGTCCTCTACAACAACAAGTGGCGAGCCATGGCCACCCGCGAGGAGACGTTCAAGGTGGCCGGCCAGGACGAGCCGGTGAAGATCACCGTCCGCGAGACCCGGCACGGTCCGCTCATCTCGGACGTCGACGAGGACGAACGCAAGGTGGGTGAGTCGGCTGCGGCGCAGGCGAAGTACCCGACGGCGTACGGCGTCGCGCTGCAGTGGACCGCGCTGAACCCGGGCCGGACCGCGGACGCGCTGTTCGCGATCAACACCGCGCAGAACTGGACCCAGTTCCGGGCCGCCGCGCAGCAGTTCCAGGTGCCTTCACAGAACCTCGTGTACGCCGACACCGACGGCCACATCGGCTACCAGGCGCCCGGACTGATCCCGATCCGCACCACCGGCCGCGGCGACTGGCCGGTCCCGGGCTGGGATCCGAAGTACGCCTGGAAGGGGTACGTGCCCTTCGACGCGTTGCCGAGCGAGTTCGACCCGGCCGACGGCATCATCGTCACCGCGAACCAGGCGGTCGTGCCGAACACGTACACGTACTACCTGACCAACTCCTGGGACTACGGCTACCGCTCGCAGCAGATCCTCGACCGGATCAAGGCGGCCGGGAAGCTGGACGCGAACGCGATGGCGTCGATCCAGCTGGACACCAAGAGCAAGGCCGCCGAGATGCTGGTCCCGTACCTGCTCCGGATCAGCATCGACGACGCGTTCGACAAGCAGGGTCAGGACGTCCTGCGGAACTGGGACTTCACCCAGCCGCCGGACTCCGCGGCCGCGGCGTACTTCAACGTGGTCTGGCGCAACCTGCTCGCGCTGACCTTCCACGACCAGCTCCCCGAAGACACCTGGCCGGACGGCGGCTCGCGCTGGTTCGAGGTGATCCACACGCTGATCGGGCAGCAGAACAGCGGCTGGTGGGACAACATCGGGACGCCGCAGCGGGAGAGCCGCGACGACATCCTCCGCGAGGCCCTGATCAACGCCCGGACCGAGATCACCCAGAAGATGGCGCGGGAGCCGGCCAACTGGCAGTGGGGCCGGCTGCACAAGCTGACGCTGACCAACCAGACGCTGGGCAAGTCCGGGATCGGAGCGGTCGAGAAGATCTTCAACCGCGGCCCGTACGAGCTGGGCGGCGGTACGTCGATCGTCGACGCCACCGGCTGGGACGCCGCGAAGGGGTACGACGTGACCGCGACTCCGTCGATGCGGATGGTCGTGGACCTGTCGGACTTCGACAAGTCCCGCTGGGTCAACCTGACCGGTGTATCAGGCCATGCTTTCTCGTCGAACTACACCGACCAGACCGACCTGTGGGTCAAGGGCGAAACCCTCCAGTGGGCCTACACCAAGGGCGCCGTGGAGGCGACCCGCAAACACTCCCTGACCTTCACCAAGCCGGACAGCTAAAGGCCACCTGCGAACGGCATGGCTCGCCACTGGGTGGCGAACATGCGGATGCCGTCGGCCAGGGCTGGGAACTGCGGGACCAGGGGAGTGCAGACCAGGACCTGCAGTGCGCGTGCGAGGTCCATCACCTGCTGGACCTGCGGGTCCAGCGTCGGGAAACCGCGGGAGCGTGCTTCCTCGTCGTACGCGTGACACAGGTCGGGGCCGAAGCCTGCGAGGTCCCACTCGAGCGGGCCGATCGTCACGTCCTCGAAGTCGGCCCACAGCGGGCCGTCGACGGTAGTGATCAGGTTCCACGACGGTGCGTCGCCGTGCAGGGGCTGCACGGTCGCGGACGGGAAGACCGCCTCGAACCCGGCCCTGCTGGTCAGGATCGGCTCCAGCACCTTCCACTCGGCTCTTGCCCGGTCCACGTCCTCCTGCTCGAGCAAACCCGGCACTGCCTCGGCCGCTGCCAGGCCCGGGCCGATCAGCCGCAGGGGAGTCATCCAGGGCAGCTCTCCCGGGTACTTCGCGAGCAGGGCATGTAGCTCGGCTACGCGGGCGGTTGCCCCGATGTAGTCCGGTTCAGCTGCCTTGTCCACCTCGACGTACGTCCAGAACGTCATGGACAGTCCGTCCTGCTCCTTCGGCTCCAGTGGTACCAGCGGACTCGGCGGCACCACGGGGAGTCCCTGTTCCGCCAGCCAGGCCACCACGTCCAGCTCGCGCTGCTGGCGTCGTACGGCGGGCTCTGGTTCCTGTAGGCCGGCTGGGGGGTTCATCGGTACCCGTGCGACCACCGGGGACGGCAGCAGGTGCACGACCGTCGAGAACGCCTCGTAGAGGACTGTCGGGTCGGTGACCGTGAGGCCGAGGGTGCGTGCGGCTGTGGCTGCGGCTTGGACCGCGGTCTCAGTCATCCCGTGATCCTCGCAGAGGGATCAAGCGATTTGGCGTCAGTGCTGCGTCCACCGGCTGGTCGTGGGGGTCGTTCGGCAGGGCATCGACGATCTCCGTGTCGTAGACGGCGGCCCAGACCGGCGTATCGGGGCGGACGCGGGCGAGAGCGCGGTCGTACGAGCCGCCGCCGCGGCCGAGGCGCACGCCGTCATGGGTAACCGCTACGGCCGGGCAGATGACCAGATCGGCAGTAGCGATCGCGTCGGAGCCCAGGTCGGTCGGCGGCTCGGACAGACCGAGCCGGCCAGGCACCAGGTCGGCTGCGCCGGGTGCGACACCCCAGCCCAGGTCGTTGTCGGCGTACAGGATCGGCAGGAGCACCTCGCGGTCCGTCGCGAGCAGCCAGTCGATCAGCGCCCCGGTCTGCGGCTCGGGCCCTCTCGACACGTATAGCGCGATCCGGTGCACGTCCGGCAGTACCTGTTGGGCGCTCGCCAGTAGCCCCTCCGCCCGGGACCGCAGCCTCCGAGCGTCGAGGAAGTGCTGCCGCGCCACGGCCTTCGATGGGAACACCTTCTGATCGTAGGAGCGTGACGCGCGCAACACTGGGATTACCTGCCGTCCCCTAGGGTTGGTGCATGGGTGAGGTGGGTCTCAGACAAGCGCAGGAGAAGATGCGCGCCGCCGGTGCTGCCGACGTCGCGATACGCGTCTTCACGCACTACTACCGGCTGCTCGAGTCCGGACAGCAAGGAAAGATCCGCGAGGACGACATCGAGCCGGTGGGCGACCTGCCACACCTGGACCACCTGGACACCGACCCGGACGCGCTCCGCGCCGCTCTGGCCGAGACGGTGGTCATCAAGCTCAACGGCGGCCTCGGTACGTCGATGGGCGTCACCGGCCCGAAGTCCGCGCTGCCGGTCAAGGACGGGCTGAGCTTCCTGGACATCATCGCCCGGCAGATCCTGAGCACCCGGCGCGCGTACGACGTACCGCTGCCGCTGGTGCTGATGAACTCGTTCCGCACCAAGACCGAGTCGCTGCAGATCCTCAGCGAGTACGACGGACTCGCGGTGGACGGCCTGCCGCTGGACTTCCTGCAGAACATGGAGCCGAAGCTGCTCGCCGACGACCTGACGCCGGCCGAGTGGGAGCCGGACCCGGAGCTCGCCTGGTGCCCACCCGGGCACGGCGACCTGTTCACCGCGTTGGTTGCCTCGGGCACCCTCGACGCGCTGCGGGAGCACGGTTTCCGGCACGCGTTCATCTCGAACGCGGACAACCTCGGCGCCACCCCGGACCCGCGGATCGCGGCCTGGATGGCCGAGCACGACGTACCGTTCGGGATGGAGGTCTGCCGGCGGACGCGGTCCGATCGCAAGGGCGGGCACGTCGCGGTGCGGAAGTCCGACGGACGGCTGATCCTGCGGGACAGCGCGCAGGTGGCCGACGAGGACACGCAGTACTTCCAGGACGTCACCCGGCACCGGATGTTCAACACGAACAACCTGTGGATCGACCTGGACCGGCTCGCCGAGCTGATGGACGGGCACGACGGGATCCTCGGGCTGCCGATCCTCGTGAACCGCAAGACCGTCGACCCGGCCGACCCGTCCTCGCCGAAGGTGATCCAGCTGGAGACCGGGATGGGTACCGCGATCGAGACCTTCGACGGGTCGCAGGCGGTGATCGTGGACCGCAGCCGGTTCAAGCCGGTGAAGACGACGAACGACCTGCTGGTGCTGCGCTCGGACGTGTACGACCTCGACGAGACCGGCGATCTGACCACGACCCACGAGGGCGACGAGCCGTACGTCGACCTGGACCCGGAGTACTTCAAGATCCTCGCCGACTTCGACGCGCGGTTCCCGGCCGGGGCTCCGTCCCTGGTCCGGGCCGACCGACTCGCGGTGCGCGGCGATGTTGCCTTCGGCAAGGATGTGGTGGTGGTCGGCGACGTCGAGGTGACCGCGCCGGACGGTGAGCGCCGGGTGATCCCGGACGGGACCGAACTGCGTTGAGTGTGGGCGACCTGCTCGTCCGGCCGCTGGAGCCCTACGACACCGACGAGGCCGCTGCGGTCTGGTGGCGCTCACGGCACACCGAGGACTCCCAGTTGCCGCCGGCGATCCACACCGCGGAGCAGGTCGCCACGTGGTTCGCCGACGTACTGCTCCCGGACGGGCAGACCTGGGTCGCCCTCGACGACGGCCGGATCGTCGCGGTCCTCACCCTCGACGGCGACGACCTCGACCAGCTGTACGTCGCCCCGGAGGCGGCCGGCCAGGGCATCGGCTCCGCCCTCGTCGACCTCGCCAAGGATCTTCGCCCCGGCGGTCTGGCGTTGTGGACGTTCCAGACCAACACCCGCGCGCAGGCCTTCTACCTGCGGCACGACTTCCGCGAGGTACGCCGTACCGACGGCTCGGCGAACGAGGAACACGCCCCGGACGTCCGCATGGTCTGGGGCAACCACCCGGAATCGGACCTCACCTAGAACTCGACCGGACTTCTTCGAGCACCCTTCCGGAACTTGGCGTCGAAACCTCGGACGCGTGGATTAGGGTCGAGCTCGTGAGACGGAGTGTGGATGAGCATCTAGAGGTCGTACTTGGACGGGTGGCGGCCCTGCCGGCGTTCGACCAGCCGTTGATGGACGCGGTCGGGCTGGTGCTCTGCGAGGACATCGTCTCGGGGGTGAGCCTGCCGGGGTTCGACAACTCCGCCATGGACGGGTACGCCGTCCAGGCGGGTGACCTGGCCGGGGCCTCGGACGAGAACCCGATCAGACTGCCGGTGGTCGGGGAGTTCCGGGCCGGCCGCAGCGAGCCGATCGTGGTGACCCCCGGGACCTGTGTGCGGATCATGACCGGTGCGCCGATGCCGCGTGGGGCGGACAGCGTCGTGCCCGTCGAGTGGACCGACGGCGGGACGGTCAACGTGCGGATCACGCAGCAGCCGTCCCTCGGTGCCTCGGTGCGGCGCGCGGGCGAGGACGTGACGGCCGGGGCGCAGGTGCTCGACCGCGACACGGTCCTCGGTCCACGGCAGATCGCCGTACTCGCCGCGGTCGGGCGGGCCCGGGTGAAGGCGCGTCCGCGACCGCGGGTCGTGGTGATCTCGACCGGGGCCGAGCTGCGGGAGCCGGGGAGCCGGCTGGGCGACGGGCAGATCTACGACTCGAACAGCTACACCCTGGCGGCCTGCGCGCGGGACGCCGGGGCGGTGGTGTACCGCGTCGGCATCGTCGACGACGACCCGAAGCGGATCATGGACACGCTGTCCGACCAGTTGGTGCGTGCCGACCTGGTCATCACCACTGGCGGCGTCAGCATGGGCGCGTACGACATCGTGAAGGAGGAGCTCTCCAAACTCGGCACGGTGGACTTCCCGCAGGTGGCGATGCAGCCGGGCAAGCCGCAGGGGTTCGGCGTGATCGGTGAGGACGAGGTGCCGATCTTCACGCTGCCAGGCAACCCGGTCTCGGCGTACATCTCGTTCGAGGTGTTCGTCCGGCCCGCGCTGCGCAAGCTGATGGGGCAGATGCCGTACCGGCGGGCTCTGGTTCCGGGTGTGACGCTGGACGGGTTCAGCTCGCCCGCGGGGAAGCGGCAGTTCGTCCGCGCTGCGGCCACCTCCGGCGACGAGGGCTGGATGGCCAGTACAGTCGGCGGGCACGGCTCGCACCTGCTCGGCGGGTTGAGCCGGGCGAACGCACTGATCGTGGTGCCCGAGGACGTCACCTCGGTCCGCGCCGGCGATCACGTCGAGCTGATGCTGCTGGATAAGGAGACCGGATGACGCAGGACCCGGGCGCGACGACCACCGGCTCCGGTACGCCGGGACCGGGCGGGTTGACGCACGTCGACGAGACCGGGGCCGCGCGGATGGTCGACGTGTCCGCGAAGGACACCACGGTCCGGCGAGCTGTTGCCAGCGGCAAGGTTCTGGTCTCGGCCGAGGTCGTGGTGGCGCTGCGCGGTGACGGCGTACCGAAGGGGGACGCGCTCGGCGTCGCCCGGATCGCCGGGATCATGGGCGCGAAGCGGACGCCGGACCTGGTCCCGCTGTGCCATCCCATCGCGATCACCGGGGCCAAGGTCGACCTGGAGGTCGCGGACGACGCCGTACTGATCCGGGCTCAGGTGAAGACCACCGACCGGACCGGCGTCGAGATGGAGGCGTTGACCGCGGTCGCCGTCGCCGGTCTCGCCGTGATCGACATGGTGAAGGCACTGGATCCGGCTGCGGTGCTGACCGACGTACGGGTGGAGCTGAAAGAAGGCGGTAAGACCGGGCACTGGGAGCGGCCGTGAAGGCTCTCGTCGTCAGCGTCTCCAACCGGGCGGCCGCTGGGGTCTACACGGACACCACAGGTCCGCTGATCGCATCGCGGCTTGCTGAATGGGGCTTTGACGTCTCAGGACCTCAGGTGGTCCCGGACGGTGCACCGGTGGGTGAGGCGCTACGGGCGGCGGTCGAGGCGTCGTACGACGTAGTGCTGACGACAGGTGGTACCGGGATCTCGCCGACTGACGAGACACCCGAGCAGACGGCTGCCGTGCTGTCGAAGGTCGTGCCGGGGATCGCTGAAGCCATCCGGGCGTATGGCGTGGCGAACGGCGTACCGACGGCTGCGCTGTCCCGTGGGCTCGCAGGCGTCGCGGGTACGACGGTCATCGTCAACCTGCCTGGTTCGCGGGGCGGTGTGAAGGATGGTCTCGCCGTACTGGAGCCGCTGCTGCGACATGCGGTCGAGCAAGTGCACGGTGGGGACCACGTGCGGACGGACGTCGACTGATGGCAGTCGTGCAGTGGCCTGTGGAGCTCAAGCACGGGCAGGTCGGGTTGCGGCCACTGCGGGCCGGCGACGGAAGCGAGTGGGCCGCCGCGCGCCAGCGGAACGTCAGTTGGCTGCGGCCCTGGGACGCGACCCAGCCACCCGGTGCGGACGACGGCGCGCGAACGTTCCGCGCGATGGCACGCGACTGGAACCGGCAAGCGCGGTACGGACGGATGCTGCCGTTCGTCATCACGTACGGCGGTGCTGCGGGCGCCGGCGCACGATCGAAATGGCCGCTGGTCGGACAGCTCACCGTGTCCGGAATCACCTACGGTTCAGCGCGTTGGGCGAACCTCGGCTACTGGGTCGACGAGCAGTACGCCGGTCGCGGCATCGTGCCCACCGCCGTCGCGATGGCCGCCGACCACTGCTGGTTCACCCTTGGCCTGCACCGGATCGAAGTGGCCATCCGCCCGGAGAACAAGGCAAGTCTGCGGGTGGTCGAGAAGCTCGGCTTCCGGTTCGAAGGCGAGCGGCCGCGGTTCCTGCACATCGACGGCGACTGGCGCGATCACCGCATCTTCGCGCTCAACGTCGAAGAGGTCGGGCCCGGTCTCGTAGCGCGATTGCCCTGACTACGCTGCGTGCTGTTCACATCAGTCACACGAGTCTTCTTGCGACACACCGTGCCACGTACCCCATCTGGCCCTATCCGCACCTTAGCGTCGTCGCATGGGGACGACAGGGCTGATCTATGTGGCGATCGTCGCCGCGTGGGCCGCCTACCTCGTCCCGATGTGGCTGAAGCGGGGCGAAGAGGCGCGGCGCCGTCCGGTCGTGCCGTCGTCCGACGAGGCGCGCGTGCTGTCCCGCGACCCGTCGCGGACCCGGTACGTCGTACGCCCGGCCGCAACCACCGCCGCCGACGACTCGTCGCCACCGAAGCGGTACGTCCCCAATCGAGCCCGCCGGGTGGCCGCCATGCGCCGTCGGCGGGTGCTGTCGATCCTGACCCTTTCACTGCTGTCCGTCGTGGCGCTCGCCGGTCTCGGGATGCTGCCGTGGTGGACGGTGGCGATCCCGGGCACGCTGATCGCCGGCTTCGTCGTACTCACCCGAGTGCAGCTGCGCCGGCAGGCCCGCGCGCGGATGCAGGCCGCCGCCGAACGTCGTGCCCGCGCGCAAGCTCGCCACGACCGAGGCCCGGCCGGCAAGCCCGCGCCGTCGCCCGACGAGGAGATGACCATCGAGGTCAAGCTCCCCGCCGAGCCCGCCCCGAAGCCTGCCGCGGCTTCGACGAGGGAGGAGAAGCCGGCCGCCGAGGGCCTGTGGGACCCGGTGCCGGTCACGCTTCCGACGTACGTCATGAAGGAAAAAGCGCCCGACCGGACGGTCCGGACCATCTCCCTCACCGACGACGAAGTCTTCTCCAGCGCCCGTACGACGGACCCGTCCGAGAAGCCCGCGCCAGCCGAAGCGCCGGCCCCCCAGCCGGCCGAAGAGGTCGAGGTGAAGCGGGCCGTCGGCGACTGATATCCGGTTTTAGTCTGCGGGCCTCTACGTGTTAGAGTTTCGCGGTCGCCAGGGAAACCAGGCGACCAGCTTTGGGGCTGTGGCGCAGTTGGTAGCGCGCTTCGTTCGCAACGAAGAGGCCAGGGGTTCGAATCCCCTCAGCTCCACGAAGCCGATAGGCGAGGTGTGTCGCGCAGTTCCTGCGCTGACCGCCTCGCCTTCGTCGTGTTGCGCGACTGCGCTCCGCTCGCCGCAAGCGGCGGCTCCGCCACCCGCACCCCCTTGCGCCTTCGCTTAGCTCGGCTCCTAGGTCGGGTTGGGCGGTCAGTTCGGCTGCGGGGTTGGGTTGGACGGTCAGCTCGGCTGCGGGGGGTTGGGTCGTGCGGTTCGCTCGCCAGCTGGGCTGGGTTGGTCGGTTCACTCGCCAGCGTGGGTTGGGTTTGTTGTTAGCTGAGTGCTGTGGTTGCTGCTCGTAGTTCTTCCAGGGCGGCCAACGTGTGAGGGGCTAGGCCAGCTTCGTCTTGTTCTAGGGCTGTCCAGGTGGCGTAGCCCTGTTTGAAGGCTAGGACTCCTAGCTCGGCTGCTAGGTGGGCTATGGGGTCTGAGACGCCTCTTGATTTCAGGGCGTCTGTCATGGCTTTGGCTAGGCCTACCGTTTTCAGGGCGTCGCGTTGTTGGAGCTCTGTGCTGGCGGCTATGGCTGCTTTTAGGCGAGGGGCCAGCTCTCGGTTCATGGGCCCCATCTCGTTCGACGCGCGTTCCAGGCCGCCTGCTACTGCTTCCAGCGGGGTGGCGGAATCGGGAGCCGTGGTGATGCCTTCGACCAGGAGGCGGCAGAGGGTTTCCTGGCCGGCTACCAGGAGTTCTCGCTTGTCGGGGAAGTGGCGGAAGAACGTGCTCTTGGTGACGCCGGCGCGTTCGGCGATCTGGGCGACGGTCGTGGCGTCGTACCCCTGGTCGGCGAACAGGTCGACCGCGGCCAGGACCAACCGATCGCGCGCACCGGGTTGCCATCGAGCCATGACGCCCATTCTAGGTGATGGGACCTTTGTCCCGTCGAGTGCTACGGTGATGAGACAAAGGTCCCATGACATCGAGGAGCGTCTCATGCAGGTCTTCGTCACCGGCGGCACCGGCCTGATCGGTTCGGCCGTCGTCCGCGAGTTGCTCGACAACGGGCACTCCGTGCTTGCGCTCGCCCGTTCCGAATCGTCCGAGGCGGCTCTCCGGGAGGTGGGTGCGGCGACCGTTCGCGGCAGCCTTGCCGACCTGGATGTACTGCGTACCGGTGCGGCCAAGTCCGACGGTGTGATTCACCTTGCCTTCAGCAACGACTTCAGCAGCCCGGAGGCGCTCGCGGCGGGGGTCGCCGAGGAGAGCGCCGCGCTGCAGACCTTGGGGGACGAGCTGGTCGGCAGCGATCGTCCGCTCGTCACGGTGTCGGGTACGCCGTGGGTGCCCGGCAGGCCGTCTACGGAAGCTGACCCGCTGCCCCTCGATGGACCGGTCGGTGGTCGCGGCCGCTCCGTCATGGCGACGCTGGAACTGGCGTCGCGCGGTGTCCGAAGTGCGGCTGTCCGCATGCCGCGCACTGTCCACAATCAGGGCGACGGCGGATTCGCCGGCTTGCTCACGCAGATCGCGCGCCAGAGCGGTGTCTCCGGGTATCCCGGTGACGGTACGCAGCGTTGGCCCGCCGTACACGCGCTTGATGCAGCGGTCCTGTTCCGGCTGGTCCTCGAGAACGCGCCGGCGGGAACCGCCTGGCATGCGGTGGATGACGAGGGTGACGCCGTACGCGACATCGCAACGGTCATCGGCCGGCGCCTCGGTCTGCCGGTCGAGTCTGTCCCCGAGGCGACGTACGGTCCGCTCGGCCCGATCTTCGCAACCGACCAGCCGTCGTCCAGCGCCCACACCCGCCAGACCCTCAACTGGAACCCCCAGCACCCGAGCCTGCTCGAGGACCTGGAGAACCTCCAGCCCTGAACGCCGCTTCGCGCGGGGGATGGGCCGTCCGTCCAAATATGAGACATCAGCTAATCTTGACTCATTCCAGAAAACACGGGAGACTCTGGGCGTGCCGTCGGTTGAGGAGCTTCAGGGGTTGTTGCGTGGGGCTTCGTTGCGGGTGACTCGGCCGCGGCTGGCGGTGCTGGCCGCGGTGTACGGGCATCCGCATGCGGACACCGATTCGATTATCGGTGCCGTGCGCAACGAATTGCCGCAGGCGTCGCACCAGGCGGTGTACGACTCGCTGCACACGTTGACAGCGGCGGGCCTGGTACGGCGGATCCAGCCGCTGGGATCGGTGGCGCGGTACGAATCGCGCGTGGGTGACAACCATCATCACGTTGTCTGCCGGTCGTGCGGCGCCATCGCCGACGTCGACTGTGCGGTCGGGCATGCGCCCTGTCTGACCGCGTCCGACGACCACGGGTTCGTCGTCGACGAGGCCGAGGTCATCTATTGGGGCCGGTGCGCGGACTGCGCACGACGTACCTGACTTCCTTTGAAAACGTCCAGTCCTGGAAGGAATCTGATGTCCGAGAACCATGAGCCCCTGCCCGGCGAGGCCACCGCGGAGAGCCGCGGCGACGGCGAGACCGGTGGCTGCCCGGTGAACCACGGTCAGGGCGTGCACCCGACCAGCGGGAACGCCAACCGTGAGTGGTGGCCGAACCAGCTGAACCTGAAGATCCTGGCCAAGAATCCGGCCGTTGCCAACCCGCTCGGCGAGGAGTTCGACTACGCCGCCGAGTTCCAGACCCTCGACCTTGCCGCCGTGAAGGCGGACATCGCCGAAGTACTGACGACCTCGCAGGACTGGTGGCCGGCCGACTTCGGGAACTACGGCCCGCTGATGATCCGGATGGCCTGGCACAGCGCCGGCACGTACCGGATCCACGACGGCCGCGGTGGCGCGGGCGCCGGGCAGCAGCGGTTCGCGCCGCTGAACAGCTGGCCGGACAACGGCAACCTGGACAAGGCCCGCCGGCTGCTGTGGCCGGTGAAGAAGAAGTACGGTCAGAAGATCTCCTGGGCCGACCTGCTGATCCTCACCGGCAACGTCGCGCTGGAGACCATGGGCTTCAAGACCTTCGGGTACGCCGGTGGTCGCGAGGACGTGTGGGAGCCGGAGACGGACGTGTACTGGGGTCCGGAGACCACCTGGCTGGACGACAAGCGGTACTCCGGTGACCGCGACCTCGAGCGCCCGCTCGGTGCGGTCCAGATGGGCCTCATCTACGTGAACCCGGAAGGCCCGAACGGCAACCCGGACCCGGTCGCGGCGGCTCGCGACATCCGCGAGACGTTCGGCCGGATGGCGATGAACGACGAGGAGACCGTCGCGCTGATCGCCGGGGGGCACACGTTCGGCAAGACCCACGGTGCCGGCCCGGCGGAGAACGTCGGTGCGGAGCCCGAGGGCGCCCCGATCGAGCAGATGGGCCTGGGCTGGAAGAGCGCCTACAACACCGGCAAGGGCAAGGACGCGATCACCAGCGGCCTCGAGGTCACCTGGACCACGAAGCCGACCCAGTGGACGAACGACTTCTTCGAGATCCTGTTCGGCTACGAGTGGGAGCTCAGCAAGAGCCCGTCCGGTGCCAACCAGTGGGTCGCGAAGGACGCCGAGGCGATCATCCCGGACGCGTACGACGGCCCGAAGAAGCTGCCGACCATGCTGACCACCGACCTGTCGCTGCGGTTCGACCCGATCTACGAGCCGATCTCGCGACGGTTCAAGGACAACCCGGACGAGTTCGCGGACGCGTTCGCGCGCGCCTGGTACAAGCTGACCCACCGCGACATGGGCCCGCGCGTCCGGTACCTCGGCCCCGAGGTCCCGAGCGAGGTGCTGATCTGGCAGGACCCGCTGCCGGCCGTCGACCACGAGCTGATCAACGACGCCGACGTGACCGCGCTGAAGGCCGCGATCTCCGCATCCGGCCTGTCGGTGTCGCAGCTGGTCTCGACCGCGTGGGCGTCGGCTTCGACGTTCCGGGGCAGTGACAAGCGTGGTGGCGCCAACGGTGCGCGCATCCGCCTGCAGCCGCAGATCGGCTGGGAGGTCAACAACCCCGACCAGCTCGCGCAGGTACTGCGGACGCTCGAGGGCATCCAGCAGTCGTTCGGGAAGCCGGTCTCGCTGGCCGACGTGATCGTTCTCGCCGGCGGCGTCGGTGTGGAGATCGCGGCGAAGAACGCCGGGTACGACGTCGTCGTACCGTTCACGCCTGGTCGGGTGGACGCGTCGGCGGAGGAGACCGACGTCGACTCGTTCGCCGCGCTCGAGCCGGTTGCGGACGGGTTCCGCAACTACTACGGCAAGGGCAACCGGCTCCCGGCCGAGTACCTGCTGCTCGACCGCGCGAACCTGCTCAAGCTGAGCGCTCCGGAGCTGACGGTCCTGGTCGGCGGCCTCCGCGTTCTCGGTGCGAACTACGACGGTTCGAAGTACGGCGTACTGACCGACAACCCCGGCACGCTCACGAACGACTTCTTCGTGAACCTGCTCGACCTAGGCACCGAGTGGCACGCCACGGACGAGAGCCAGGAGACGTTCGAGGCCACCGTCAACGGTGAGGTCAAGTGGACCGGCACCCGCGCCGACCTGGTCTTCGGCTCGAACTCCGAACTCCGCGCCCTCGCCGAGGTCTACGCCAGCGACGACGCCAAGGAGAAGTTCGTCAACGAGTTCGTCTCCGCCTGGCACAAGGTCATGGAACTCGACCGCTTCGACCTCCACCGCTAAGCAGCACGCTGCAGGACTCGCGGGAAAGAATTTGTCACCAGTTGCAACTTTCTTTCCCAACTGTCTGACCGGAAGGCCGGCTCCGTCGATGGAGCCGGCCTTCTGGCTACCGCGGCCTCAGTTGCTGCAGGAGCGCGGCGGCGTCGACGGCTGTGCCGAGCCGCCGTCTGGGTCGACCAGGACGGGTCGGAGGTCGGTTACCCGGAGGGGGATGGAGCGGCTGAAGTCGAGAGGGATATCGCCCTGCATGCCGCCGCCGGTCCAGTGGACGGTCCAGTACGCCGTCGCCGTGACGTTGTACGCGCCGGCCTTCTCGCACCGGGAAGCCTTGCTGTACTTGTAGCCGCACGTAGGGGATGAGGGCACGTCTTTTAGCGACTTGCCGACCGCCATCTCGCGGGTGAACGCGGTGCCAGCGCCTTAACAAGTGACGGTGTCACCGGCACCCATCGACCACTCGATGCGGTCAACGGTGCCCGTCGCGATGATAGAGACGCCGCCGAGCGCCGCGGTCTTCGTCTGCGGTCCAGTCGTCGTCGGCCCAGGATCGGTCACCCACATCCAGATCGGCACGTTGACGATGCCGACGTGGTCCGCACTCTGCACGTACGGCGAAACTCGCAACTGCGGCGCAACAAAGTTCATCGTCTCCACCACCTGCCGAGCCGCAACCCGCGGATCGATTGTCCGCGTCTCACCCGGCGGCCGGTTTACAGACTCGGGCGTGATCTGGACGACCGGCCTGCCCTCGTCGACTCCAAGAATCAACCAGCATTCGTAGAACTTTGTACCCGGCGGATAGTCGCTGACTTCGCTCGGGGAGACCAAAGATCTGGGCCCGGCCAGCGGATGCAGATAGCATCCTGATGCTGCATCAAAGAACCCGTCCTCGGTCCGGCATGGCACCACCTGCCCTTCCCAGACGCAGGCAGACTCACCGGTCTTCTTGGCTCCGGGCGTTGTCTTGACGGAAACGGTCGGCGGATGACCGTCATCGCCCACGGAGTAGACGCATTGTCCAGCGCTCCAGCCGGTGACGCACCCGGGTGAGTCGGGTGTTGGGTCAGCGAATGCGGCGGATGTTCCGAGGACCGACAGAATCGCGGCGACGCCAAGGAGCTTGGACGTCAGCATTTCGTGGGTTTCCTGCTCTGCGCGAAGTCAGCTTTCCAAGAGCCTTGGACGCGGCGCATGCGCATCTCGTCAACGGTTTGGTTCGGTGTTCCAGGGAGTCTGACACTCTTGCCTTTGGAGTCCACGGCGCCGGCCTTGGAGGAGTCGACGCACGCGCTGAGGATCAGGCTGTCGATCTGACCACTGGCATTCGGCTTGCCGATGCTCAACGGCTTGATCCAGACGACCTGCAGACTTCCGACGGAGTGCCATTTGTAACCGCGGAACTTCTCTGCCTCGACGAGTTCGGCTTTCAGCATCACGCCGCTCGCGTACTTATTCAGTGCTGTCACGTTGCGGCCGCCGCTCCTGTACATCGCGTCCGTCGCGGCGACGAACCCTCGGTACGCAACCGAAGCCGCGGCCACAGCCACGTCCTCAGGCGTGTTGCTGGGAGTCGGGGACGGAGTGGGGGAGGAGGTGGGATCTGAGGTGGACGGCGGCGGGGCCGTGTTCGGTTGGCCGGCTTCTGGGGAGCCTTGGCAGGCGGTCAGCGCTAGGAGGGCGCAGAGGGCTGCGGTGGTGGTTCCGAGGGCCGGTCGGCGCGGCATGGAGGGCTCCGTTCTCTGGTGCTGGCGAGTTAAGCGTCGCATACGGAGGGTGTTCACCGACCCGGATATCCACAGCTCTGCAGCTTCCTGCAAGCGTGGACGGAGGCTGTGGATAAGCGGCTTGTGTAGGCGGCGGCGTCGTAGAGTCGGGCTGTGGCTACTGAAGGTTCTGCGATTCGGTCGGTGGATGACGTACGGCGGGATGTTGTCGGGGTGCTCGCTCGGTTCCGTCACGGGCAGACCATGCCGTTCAGCTTCGGTGATGACGGGGTGCAGGAGGCGGTGCTGCTGACCTACGACCAGTTCGAGGATCTTGGGGGTGAGTCGAAGTTCGAGCGTCGTCCTGGGGTGGTTTCGGCTGAGGTCGTGGGTGCGGAGCTGGGGTCGATGGTGGCCGCGATTCGGGCCGGGGCGTTTGCGCCGGTGGTGTGGGGTGATGGCGGTGAGCCGGAGGCCGTGATCATGTCGACCTCGCAGTACCGCCAACTGCGTGGCGACGACGAACCCCCACCCGGCACGATCGACGACCCGCCGCGTCTACGCCACCGAACCACTCCCGACCAGCCGTGCCATGACTCTCGACGAGATCGCCGCGATGATGGGGCCGTACAGCCAGCAGGTGCTCGAGGAGATTCGCCAGGAGAAGCGTGAGGAGGCGGAGGGCGCGCGGCGAGAAGACAACTCGCAATGAGCGAGGACTCGCCGAGGTACGAGATTCTTCTTGGCAAAGAGTTCGCGGTTGACCTGATGCGTCTTGCGGCGGCTGCGGAGAAGGACCCGCGAGGCCCTGCCGGATACCTCCATCGTCAGGTGCTGAAACAGATCGGCGACTTGGCGAGGGGACGACTGACGGGCGGCACACGCTGGGGTATGAGGCTGGGAAGGGGGATTTGCGGGACTGTGTGACTGCTTATCTGCAGTCCGATCCGCAGCGGAAGGCGGACTATCGGCTGGTGTTTCGGGAGATGCCGCCTGCCGGGCCTGGCGACCTTCCCCGCCGGGAGTTGCTGGCTGGGAAGCCGCGGCAAGGGTCCGGCAACATCTACGAGCACACGTGCGCCCGGCTCAATCGAAACCTCCATGATCGTCAGCCGGGTCTCAATGTGTTCGGTGATCGCATGCCGAGCCTCAAGCAGAACCAAGCCCAGCGCCGAGCCGAACTCGATGCGAATCGCGCGGTTGCACACGCCTTCTCCGGCCAGGTGCCCTTGGCAACGTCGCGACGACTGGCGACCTCCGGCTTCGGACAAGCTCGCGCAGACTCCTCACCACGACCGGACCTCCGCCTCGACCGCTGACCACGGCAAAAGCCGCGGAGTCCAGCCGTAGGGGTCCAGGCCCTCACAATTGCACTGCGACGGAAGGTGTGAGCGTGCAGCGGCCCACGTGCCGGAATTGTGATGGCCTGGGCCTCCGTATCAGCGCCGAGGCCGGGACTGACAGACGCGGCCGTTTCGTCGATGGCCGGTACGACGTATCCGTCCACGGAACAGTGGACCCCAGCCCACGTGGGCCGGCTGATGGGGCCTTGCGTTAAATCTTCGGTATCCGCGGGTGAGCCAAGCGTTTGCGGTACGTTCGCGGCATGGCGAAATACCCCAGGATCCGCGAGCAGCATATCGCCGTTTTCGGAGAGAGCGGCTCCGGGAAGACGGTGCTCGTTTCCTCGTTCTTCGGCCCCACGCAGGAGGGCTCGTATTCGAATGACCTGTGGGACCTCGTCGCAGACGACACCGGCCAGGGCAACCGGCTCTACCAGAACTACCTCGGCATGCGAGACCGCGGGAGGGCGCCGGCACCCACCCGATTCGCGGCCACCACTTACTACTTCTCGGTGAAGCTCAAGGGTGGAGACAACGCCGCGGCGAAGAAGAGGCCATTCGACGCCCTGCGACTCGCGTGGCACGACTACCCGGGGGAATGGTTCGAGGAGTCGCCGAGCAGCGAGGAAGAGGCCAATCGTCGCGTCGACACCTTCCGGTCACTGCTGCGTTCCGATGTCGCGCTCCTGCTGGTGGATGGCCAGAAGTTGCTGGACTATGCGGGCGAGGAGGAACGGTACCTCAAGTCGCTCCTGACGAACTTCCGCCAAGGCGTGCTGCGACTCAAGGACGACCTCCTGGACGACGAGGACCGCCTCGTCGAGTTCCCGCGCATCTGGATCATGGCCCTGTCGAAGGCGGATCTCTTCCCAGACTGGGACGTCTACTCGTTCCGCGATCTCGTGATCGAAAGGGCGGCGAGCCACCTCGACGACCTGCGCTCGACGCTCAAGGACTTTGTGGACACTCCTGACGCGCTCTCGGTGGGCGAGGACTTCATGCTGCTCTCATCGGCCAAGTTCGAACTCTCCGTGGCCGGCGCGGAGCCGGCGGAGATCGATGTGACCCAACGGGTCGGGCTCGATCTCATCCTGCCGGTGGCTTCAATGCTTCCCCTGGAGCGCCGCGTTCAATGGAACGAACGGATGGAGATCCCCCGGAAGGTACTCGACACCCTGGCGGACGGCGCTGAGACCGTGGCTGGGGTCCTTGTGGGCGGCAAGCTCCTCAGTGTCGACAAGTTGTTGGCGAAGTTGCCGAGGGTCGGCCCAGTCGTTAAGGTCGCGCTCCCTGTCCTCGTTGCGGCCGCCAAGATGGCTGGGTCGCAAGTCAGGGAGATCAATTCCCAGGCTCGGAAGGACCACGACTTCCTGACCGCGACGCTCACGCAGTTCAGGCTGGACCTGGACCAAGGCGTCAAGGACAAGCTGCTCATCAGGAGCCTCAAGTGAGCTCTGAGGGCATACCCGAGAGCCTCATCTGGGCCACTCGTGGGCGCTCCTGGGGGTTCCGCTTCCTCCTCAACGGAGGGCGGTCCGACCCACTCTTGGACTACGAACGTAGCTTCGCGGGTCTCGAGGACGAGCCGGCCACGTGGCGCCGTGCGGCAGGGAAGGTCGCGCTGCGGTTTCCCGATCCGTTAGGTCGGAAAGATGCGGCCGGTCGCGTCATCCCACACGAGTTCGTCGTTTCCGGAGACGTCGCCAAGGAGATCGAGTCGGTCGAAGACGGCCTGCAACAGATCTGGCCGCTCGTGGCAGGGGCGTATGC
Organism: Kribbella sp. VKM Ac-2566; assembly: GCF_004366005.1. NCBI lineage: Bacteria > Bacillati > Actinomycetota > Actinomycetes > Propionibacteriales > Kribbellaceae > Kribbella > Kribbella sp. VKM Ac-2566. Next base: position 144,677 of record NZ_SODT01000011.1, read on the forward strand.
CAGAGTCTGGGATGCCGAGGGTCCACCCTCGGTTGGAGACCTCGGCTTCCCCACCCAAAACCTTCCCTAGCAGAGCGACTGGTCAATCAGGGTTCGTGTGCTGTTCGTCGCTGCTTGTGTTGGGGTGGCGACGGTATGTGCGCCGACGGGCCGTGCCGTGCTTTCTGGCTGCTTTCAATCTGGTTGGGGGCGTGGCAGGCTGGCTGGGTTTGGATACGGGTGGAAGGGGTCTGGCATGCGGTTTCATCATGATCGGGAGCCGGCGGGAGATCTGACCTTCAGTGACGTGTTTCTGGTGCCCAACCGGTCGGGGGTGGCGTCCCGGCTGGATGTGGATCTCAAGACGTCGGACGGGACCGGGGCGTCGATTCCGGTGGTTGCGGCAAACATGACCGCGGTGTCGGGGCGGCGGATGGCCGAGACGATCGCGCGTTGTGGTGGTCTCGCGGTGATTCCGCAGGACATCCCGGTCGATGTGGTCGCGGACGTGGTTGCCTGGATCAAGGAACGGGATCCGGTCCACGACACCGCCTTGACCCTGCCGCCGACCGGGACCGTCGGCGAGGCGCTCAACCTGCTGCCGAAGCGCAACCACGGCGCGGTGATCGTCGTCGACCAGGGGCGGCCGGTCGGTGTGGTGACGGAGGCCGACTGCTCCGGCGTCGACCGGTTCACCCAGCTGGATGCGGTCATGTCCCGCGAGCTACTGACGGTTCCCCACGGGATCGACCCCGAGAGGGCGTTCGACCAGCTGCACGATGGCCGGCACCGGCTCGCTCCGGTTGTTGACGCGGACGGCCGGATCGTGGGCATCCTCACCCGCCAGCGTGCCCTTCGCGCCACCCTGTACGAACCGGCCCTCGATGCCGGTGGCAAGCTCCGCGTGGCCGCCGCGATCGGGATCAACCGCGATGCCGAGCAGAAGGCGAAGGCGTTGCTGGACGTCGGTGTGGACGTTCTCGTCATCGACACCGCGCACGGTCACCAGGAGCGGATGCTCGAGGTCGTCGAACGGGTTCGCGCTCTCGGCCCGCAGGTGCCGATCGTGGCCGGAAACGTCGTCACCGCCGAAGGTGTCACGGACCTGGTGAACGCCGGGGCGGACATCGTGAAGGTCGGCGTCGGTCCGGGTGCGATGTGCACGACCCGGATGCAGACGGCCGTCGGGCGCCCGCAGTTCTCCGCCGTGCTGGAGTGCGCGACCAGGGCGCGCGAGCTCGGCAAGCACGTCTGGGCGGACGGCGGCGTACGGCATCCGCGTGATGTCGCGCTCGCGCTGGCCGCGGGGGCGTCGAGCGTGATGATCGGATCCTGGTTCGCCGGTACGTACGAGTCGCCCGGCGACCCGCACCGGGACAGCCAGGGCCGGATCTACAAGGAGAGCTTCGGGATGGCGTCGGCCCGAGCCGTCCGGTCCCGGACCGCCGAGGACTCGCCGTTCCAGCGGGCCCGGAAGAGCATCTTCGAGGAGGGTATCTCGACCGCCCGGATGTACCTGGACCCGGAGAACCCGAGCGTCGAGGACCTGCTGGACTCGATCGTGTCCGGCATCCGCAGCTCCTGCACGTACGTCGGCGCAGCCAACCTGACCGAGTACCACGAGCGCGCCGTCGTCGGCCTGCAGACGGCCGCCGGGTACGCCGAGGGCAAGCCGCTCGACACCAGTTGGCTGTAATCGACTACAGCGTCCTCATCCCCGGAATGAGACTCCGGGCCCGGCAAGATCATGCGCCGGGCGATGGTCACGCTGGGCGATCGGTGGCACGGTGTAGTCAACAGGGGGAGGAAGGGCACCGAACCATCCGTCGGGGGGTCGGGGTCACGCCGGGGGCGGCGGGACCGATCGACGCGGGGGCTCAACAGGTATAGGTGTCCTGCTCGTGGTCGTGGGTGGTGCCGGGGTTCGGCCGAGGCTTGGGAGGGCGACTCGGGAGCCTGGAGGTACCACCCACGACCGGCTTTTCACCACATGTTCCACTGCATCACTTGGCAAGTCGCTGGTACAGCGCGATAGTCGAGGGATCGATACAGCAGAGGTGTGTGTGGGGAGCCGACGTTGTGGAGGCAGACAAGGTCGCCCCGCTGAGGATTGACGCGGAGACCGCGATCATCCTGCGCGAGGCATACCACAAGATCGAGGCGTTGTTCCGGTCCGACCATTACAGCCTGTACGACTACGTCCGGGTGGTGGCCGGGAAGATCGCGCGCGTCGACGCCTTCTACGTCGGGTTCCTGCAAGGCAGCAGCCGGGTGCGCTACCCGTACGGGTACGACGATGGAGAGTACGTGAACCCGGACACCCACATCTTCGGGCCGAACGGGCAGACGGCCTGGCTGATCAAGAACCGGCACACCTACCGGTTCGCCTACGACAACGGTTCCACGCTGCACGCCGGCGTACCGGTGGGGGACCTGAAGCGACGGTCAGAGGACGCGGTGACGGTGCCGATCTTCCGGCCCACCAAGGACGGGCCCGATCAGCTGTTCGGGATGCTCTCGATGCAGAGCTACGAGCGCGGGTCGTACGACGACAACGCGGTGCGGGCGTTCGAGTGGCTGTGCGAGGTGGTCGAGCGGGTACTGACCCGTGAGGGGGAGGACCGGGAGTCGTTGCGCCGGCTGCCCGCGGGCGACGTCGGCCCGAACCTGCTGACGTCCGACCACGTGATGGAGTACCTGACGCACCGGGTCGCATCGATCCGGGAGATCGCGGCCGAGGCGCTGGCCGAGCCGGACGTGGGCACCGCCGTCCACAGGCACCTGGGGCGGATCGTCGACGCCGCCGAGCACATCCAGTCCGAGCTGATCGAGATGCTGATGGAGACCGACGAGGGCCCCGAGCGCCGGTTCAGCAGTCTGACGAAGGCCCAGCAGGCCGTCGCCGTCCTGCTGACCGACGGTCTCGACAACGACCAGCTGGCGGCTGAGCTCGGCGTCAGCCTCAACACCGTCAAGACCCACCTCAGCGCGATCCTCCGCAAATACGGTTTCCGCTACCGCTCCCAGGTGGCCGACGACGTCCGCAGGTACCTGGCCCGCTAGTACGAGCGGGCCACGTAGGCGACCAGGTCCGGCTCGTCGTCGTTCAGCGGCAGCGAGCCGTCCGAGCGTTGCAGGCAGCGGACGGTGATGCCCGATTCGGCCAGGCGGTCCTCGCCCTGCTCGCCCACGGCGTCGTACGGGATGCGCGCCCAGCCGGACGCGGCAGCCTCGATCGCCTCGTCGATGGTGGAGGCGGCGGTGATGCGGGCGGTCTGCCTGGCGGTTGCATCGGCCAGCAGGTAAGCCTGGTCCGCTTCGATCGCGGCGACGACGTGGGCCGTGAGTTCGGTCAGGCTGACGGCGGCCTTGGCGGAGTCGCGCAGTCGTCGTACGACGGTGGCGTTGCCGGCGGCGAGGTCGCGGGGGCCGACCTCGATGCGGATCGGGACGCCCTTGAGCTCCCAGTTCACCGCGCGTCGCCCGAACGGCTGGTCGGCGCGGTCGTCGACGGTGACGCGCAGTCCGGCCGCTGTCAGCTCGTCGGCGATACCGCGGGCCGCCGCGATCGCCTCATCCTTGACGGCGAGTACGACGACCTGCACCGGAGCGACTGCAGGCGGGACCCGGAGGCCCGCGTCGTCGCCGTGCACCATGATCAGGCCGCCGACCATCCGGGTACTGCTGCCCCAGGAGGTGGTCCACGCGAGCTCACGCCGTCCCTCGCTCGACAGGTATCCGATGCCGAACGCGTGCGCGAAGTTCTGCCCGAGCTCGTGCGACGTACCCATCTGCAGGGCCTTGCCGTCACCCGTCATCGCTTCGAGCGTCATCGTGTTCACAGCGCCTGCGAACCGTTCTCGCCGCGTCTTGCGGCCGACGACGACCGGGATCGCCAGCACGTCGACCATGACCTCGCGGTAGACGTCGTACAGGATCTTCGTCGCGAAGGCGCGGGCGTCCTCGGCGGAGGCGTGCGCGGTATGTCCTTCCTGCCAAAGGAATTCGGTGGTGCGCAGGAACAGGCGCGGGCGCAGCTCCCAGCGGACGACGTTCGCCCATTGGTTCAGCAGCAGCGGGAGGTCCCGGTAGCTCTGGATCCACTTGGCCAGATATTCGCCGACAACGGTTTCCGAGGTCGGCCGGATGATGGCGGGCTCCTCGAGTTGTTTGCCGCCGGCATGCGTCACGACCGCGAGCTCCGGGCTGAAGCCCTCGACGTGCTCGGCCTCGCGCTGCAGGTAGCTCTCCGGAATCAGCAACGGAAAGTACGCGTTCTGCGCCCCGGTCGCCTTGATCCGGCGATTCATTGCCTCCTGCAACAGTTCCCAGATCCCGTATCCGTACGGTCGCACCACCATGGTCCCCCGCACCGGCCCGTTGTCAGCGAGCTCGGCCTTGGCAATCACATCCTGGAACCATCGCGGAAAGTCCGTTGCCTGCGCGGCAAGCACGGATCGGGAAGCTGTCATGCCCGCCAGTGTAGGAACGCGACCGGGTGGCGGCCACGCATTTCCTCAGCAGAACAAGCAGCTCCCGGCGCCCTTGCGGGCACCGGGAGCTGGGAGAGAGATGAGCCGACGCGAGGTCTGGGGTCGAGGTTGGTCGGCTCGCCCTGGCGGTTGTGCGGTGTGGCGGTTACAGGGAAGCCAGAGCGTCGTTCCAGGTCTTTGACGGGCGCATGACGGCTGCTGCCTTGGCCGGGTCCGGCTGGTAGTAGCCGCCGAGGTCGGCCGGGCTGCCCTGGACAGCGATCAGCTCGTCGACGATCGTCTGCTCGTTCGCGGCCAGGGTCTCGGCGAGCGGGGCGAAGGCCTTGGCCAGGTCCGCGTCGTCGGTCTGCGCGGCCAGCTCCTGTGCCCAGTACAGCGACAGGTAGAAGTGGCTGCCGCGGTTGTCGATGCCCCCGACGCGACGGGTCGGGGACTTGTCCTCGTTCAGGAACGTGGCGGTCGCCCGGTCCAGGGTGTCGGCCAGGACCTGCGCCCGCGCGTTGCCGGTCGCCTGGGCCAGGTGCTCGAAGCTCGCGGCCAGCGCGAAGAACTCGCCCAGGCTGTCCCAGCGCAGGTAGTTCTCCTTGACCAGCTGCTGCACGTGCTTCGGCGCCGAGCCGCCCGCTCCGGTCTCGAACAGGCCGCCGCCGGCCATCAGCGGGACGACCGACAGCATCTTCGCGCTGGTGCCCAGCTCGAGGATCGGGAACAGGTCGGTCAGGTAGTCACGCAGCACGTTGCCGGTCACCGAGATGGTGTTCTCGCCGCGGCGGATCCGCTCCAGCGACAGCTTGATCGCGTCGACGGGCGCCAGGATCCGGATGTCCAGACCCTCGGTGTCGTGGTCGAACAGGTACTTCTGGACCTTCGTGATGATCTGGGCGTCGTGGGCACGGGTCTCGTCCAGCCAGAACACCGCCGGGTCGCCGGTGGCGCGGGCCCGGTTGACGGCCAGCTTGACCCAGTCCTGGATCGGGGCGTCCTTGGTCTGGCAGGCGCGGAAGATGTCACCGGCCGAGACCGCCTGCTCGAGCACGACGTCGCCGGCCTGGTTCACCAGCCGGACGGTGCCGGTCGTCTGGATCTCGAAGGTCTTGTCGTGCGAGCCGTACTCCTCGGCCTTCTGCGCCATCAGGCCGACGTTCGGCACCGAGCCCATGGTGGCGGGGTCGAACGCGCCGTTCGCGCGGCAGTCGTCGAGTACGACCTGGTAGATACCGGAGTAGCTGTGGTCCGGCAGTACGGCGAGGGTGTCGTGCTCCTCGCCGTCCGGGCCCCACATGTGCCCCGACGTACGGACCATGGCCGGCATCGACGCGTCGACGATGACGTCGGACGGGACGTGCAGGTTGGTGATGCCCTTGTCCGAGTCGACCATCGCGAGCTTCGGGCCGGCGGCCAGCTCGGCGTCGAAGGAGGCCTTGATCTCGGCACCTTCCGGCAGGTTCGCGATCCCGTGCAGGATGCCGCCGAGGCCGTCGTTCGGGGTCAGGCCGGCCTTCGCGAGCACGTCGCCGTACTGCGCGAACGTCTCCGGGAAGAAGGCGCGGACGACGTGACCGAAGATGATCGGGTCCGACACCTTCATCATGGTGGCCTTCAGGTGCACCGAGAACAGCACGTCCTCGGCCTTCGCCCGGGCGACCTGGGCGGTCAGGAACTCGCGCAGCGCCGCCACGCGCAGGACGGACGCGTCGACGACCTCGCCCGTCAGCACCGGGACCGACTCGCGCAGCACCGTCGTGGTGCCGTCGTCACCGGCCAGCTCGATCCGCAGCGAGCCCGCGGACTCGATCACGACCGACTTCTCCGTCGCGCGGAAGTCGTCGTTGTCCATGGTCGCGACGTTGGTCTTCGACTCGGCGCTCCAGGCGCCCATCCGGTGCGGGTGGGCCTTGGCGTAGTTCTTCACCGAGGCCGGGGCGCGGCGGTCCGAGTTGCCCTCGCGCAACACCGGGTTCACCGCGGAGCCCTTGACCTTGTCGTAGCGGGCCTGGATCTCCCGCTCCTCGTCGGTCTTCGGCTCGTCCGGGTACTCCGGCAGCGCGTAACCCTGGGACTGCAGCTCGGCGATCGCTGCCTTCAGCTGCGGGACCGAGGCCGAGACGTTCGGCAGCTTGATGATGTTCGCCGCGGGCGTCTTGGCCAGCTCGCCGAGCTCGGCGAGCGCGTCCGCGATCCGCTGGTCCTCCTTGAGGTACTCCGGGAAGAGCGCCAGGATCCGGCCGGCCAGTGAAATGTCCCGGGTCTCCACGCCGACACCGGCCTGGCCGGCGTACGCCTGGACGACAGGGAGGAACGAGTACGTGGCGAGCGCCGGAGCCTCGTCGGTGTGGGTGTAGATGATCGTCGAGTCAGTCACGGGCCCACCTTATCCGGCGTACGTCGTACTCCTACGTGGGCCGGATCACGCCCAGGACCTAGTCGAGGTCGTCGGGATGCGCCAGGGTGATGCCGCTCGCGACGGTGACCGCGCTGGTGAATGCCAGAGTGTCGATCGGGGAGGAGGCTGCAACTGTCGCGCCGGACAGCGAGGCGAGGCCCTTGGCGCCGTCCCAGGTGCAGTCCACGAACACCGCTTTGGCGGCCTTGACCTGGGAGAACTCCACGCCGGACAGGTCGCAGCGCCGGAACACGGCGCCCGTCAGGTCGGCGGAGACGAAGTCGGCGCTCTGCAGGCGGCAGTCGGTGAGCTCGACCTTGAAGAACTTCGCGAACCGGAACGACGCGAAGTCGAGCACGGTGTCCTGGATCGTCACGTGCTGGAGGTTCGCGCCCGGTCCGGCGAACCCGATCATCCGGGAGCCGGTGATCGCGACCCGGGTCAGGGCCGCGTCGGACCAGCGGGAGTTCGCCAGGTCGCACTGGGTGAGCTCCGTGTCGACCAGGATCAGCTTCTCCAGGTCGGATCCGGCCAGCTTGCTCCGCGTGAACCGGCAACCGCTGATCTCGAGGTGCTCGGCCTCCAGATCACTCAGATCCACGTCCTCCAGCCCCAGATCGAGCAACCGCTCCTCGTCCTCGATCTCGTCGGGCAGGATGGACTCGAGCTGCGCCCGCAGGCGAGGACCGGCGATCTTCACGCCCCCGACCGTAGCGGGGTTCGCCGACAGTTCACGACGACCGGAGGTAGTGGGCGGCGGCGCCGATCAGGGCGGACTGTTCGGTGTCGTGCGTCGCGGAGGCGGGGAAGTCGAGGACCGATTCGACCAGGTCGAAGGCTCCTGAGATCGAGCCGCCGAGAACGGTTCTTGTTACGCCGAAGCGGTCCAGCCAGGGCTTCAGGGCGGCGGCCAGGTCGGTGAAGCAGGCTGTCAGGACCTCCTGCGCGGCGGTGTCGCCGGTGCGGGCCTGGTCGGCGATCTCCTTGACGCCGGGGGCTTCGGTTCCGGTGCTCTCGGCGTACCTGCGGAGGATCGCGCGCGCGGAGATCGAGTCCTCCAGGGGCTTCCCGGCGTACGTCGTCTTGTAGAGCTCACCGCCCGGCGGGACGCAGTCGCCCTCGCGGACCACGCGGCCGTCGGCGAGGAACGCCGTACCGATGCCGGTGCCGATCGTGACGCCGACGCAGCGTTCGACGCCGCGGACCTCGCCCGCGGTCCACTCGCCGACCGCGAACGCCTCCGCGTCGTTCATGAACAGCAACCGGTCGATGCCCAGCTCGCTGCTCAGCGCGGCGCCGAGGTTGAACCCGTACAGCTGGTCGAACTTGCCCTGCCCGCGGTACCACGCGACCCCGGTGGCGAAGTCGAACGGACCGGGGAGCGCGACCGCCAGACCGTTTGCCAGCGGCAACTTCCGGGCCGTCTCCGCGAGCTGCTCGACCACCACCTCGGCAGCCTGCTGCGACTCGAGCTTCGCCCGGTCCACCTCGGTCACGTCCCACGTGCCGGGCGCCACCACGGCCGCCGTGACGTGGCTTCCCCCGATCTCCAGCACAGCTACGTCCATCCGCACATCATCGCAGGACGTCAGTACCGCTCCTTGAACACCGCCTGTCCGGAGTCGTTGTACATCGTGATGTAGATCGGGTCGGTGTTCCCCTTCCTGATGTCGTCCGTGTAGACGCGGTGCACCCAGTACCCGTCCTTGACGGTGGCGTCGCCTTGCTGCCCGAGGCCGGTGAACGCGATCCGGGTGACTCCCTCCGGCACCCGGCCCGCGTAGCTGTACCGCACACCCGTGCAACTGGTCTGCCGGTAATCCCTCTCCACCGGCCCGTTGCCGCACCCCATGCTCCAGTAGCGCTGGATCTGGTACGCGCGGGTGACGATGCCGACGTTCAGCAGCGTCGCCCCGAACCCGCCCAGCGGTTGCTTCTGGATCGGCACCCCCGCCACGCAGTATGCGTACTGCGATCCGTCGGGCGACCGGCGGACCGTCATCGCGCCGTCGGCATCGCTCACCTCGACGACCTTGTCGGTCCAGTTGGCGACCACCTGCCGTCGCCAGGCGTCGTCGTTCGCGGTCCGGAAGAAGTCGTCGGACCTCGCGCACAGGTCGGTGATCGCAGCCGGCTGGGAGACGGTCGCCGGCTGCGGCTTCGTCCGGGGGTCTCCGATCCGGCCCACCAGCAGTACGGCGACCACAGCAGTCGCGGTGCCGACGACCGTGGCTGCGCCCAGCATCGCGCGACGGCGCCGGGTCCGGTGCCGACCGGCCGCGACCAGTTCGGTCACGTCGGGTGCGAACGACGTACCGCGGTCGGTGGCCTGGTCCATCAAGGTCTTCAGTTCGCCCGTCATTTCATCCCCACCAGGTCGGAGAGTTCGGCCAGGGACGGATGGGCGCGCAGCTTCTCCAGGGCGCGCAACGTCTGGCTCTTCACGGTTCCGGGTCGGCAGTCGAGGGCGATCGCGGTCTCGTCGACGGACAGTTCGTCGAAATACCGCAGTACGACGCACGCTCGCTGCCGGGGCGGTAGCTCGGCGAGGGCCTTGGTGATCACCATCCGGTTCTCGACGACGCCCAACGCGTCGGCGTCGGCCTCGTTGGCGAACTACTCGTCGCCGCCGACGACCTCCTGGCTGGACTTGCGGCGCAGCGCGTCGAGGGTGGTGGAGACCACGACCTTCCGCGCGTACGCACCGACCGCGCCCTTGCGCTGGATCCGGCCCCAGACCCGGTACAGCCGGATCAGGGCCTCCTGGGTCGCGTCCTCGGCCCGCCGCCAATCGCCGCACAGAAGGTAAGCGGTCCGGCACAGAGAGTTGGCGTGATGCGTCACAAACTCGACGTAGTCCTGCTCCGTCTCCGCTCTCACGCGCGGCGCTCCCCAGTCATGCCGAGTCGAACGTGGTGGGCCGCATGAATGGTTGCACGACTACGGCACACTTTTTCCGTGCCTCAAGTCATGCTCGACGGTGTCCGGGTCAGCTACCACATGTACGGCAGTGGGCCGGTGTGTATCGCGCATCCGGGTGGACCGGGGGTGCACTGGCCGTACCTGCGGATGCCGGACCTCGAGCAGCACCTGACGATGGTGTACGTCGAACCGGTCGGTACCGGGAACTCGGACCTGCTCCCGGACGGCGACTACTCGATGGAGAGGTACGCGTCCTTCGTCGAGCAGCTTGCTCGACATCTCGGCGCCGAGCCGGTCTTCCTGCTCGGTCACTCGCACGGCGGCTTCGTCGCGTTGCAGACCGCGCTCGACCACCCCGAGCGGCTGCGCGGCGTGATCGCCTATGACTCGATGGCCTACAACGGCCCGGAGCTCGGGGCGCAGGCGTTCAAGAATCTCGAGGCGTACGTCGCGGCGCGGCCGGCCGGCGATCCGATCGCGGCGCAGGTGCTCGCGGCGTGGCAGGAGCAGCCGGTCGGTCGCGAGGCCGAGCTCGACGCGCTCGAGCGGCTGCTGCCCGTGTACTTCAACGACTTCGAGGCGATCGACCCGCGGATCGGGGAGTGGAAGCAGACGGTCGACCTCACCGTCGACCCGAACCGGCAGGACACGCTCTGGGACATCCGCGGACGGCTCGGTGAGATCACCGTACCGACGCTGGTGCTCGTCGGGACCGCGGACTTCATCTGCCCGGAGAACTCGGCCCGTGAGCTGGCCGACGGGATCCCCGGGGCCGAGCTCGTGGTGCTGAAGGAGAGCGGTCATTTCGGTCACGTCGAGGAGCCGGACGCGTTCCGCGACGCCGTACTGCGGTTCACGTCGCAGCACTGAGGGAACCAGGCGGCGCCCCGGTCCGTAGAGTGACTGGAGCGAGGGGATACACATGCCGACCGAGAGCAGGACGACGTCCGCGGTCGCGGCGCTGAGCGTCGCGGTGGCGGTGGTCGGTCATGCGCTCGTCGGGGGCGGCGGCGTGCCGCTGGGCGTCGTACCTCCGCTGGTGGCGTTGGCCGCCGTCTGCTGGCTGCTCGGCGAGTACCTGGCGGGGGAGCTGCTGCTGACGGGGCTCGTCTTGGCCGGGGTGCAGTTGTTCGTGCATGTCGCGTTGGACTCGGTCACCATGCATCACGGGATGTCGATCGCGAGCAGCCTGATGATGACGGGGACCCACCTGGGTGCGTTGCTGGCGGGCGTCCTCCTGATCGGCCAGGCGCACCGGTGGGTCCATCGGGTACGGCGGGTGTTCGCGCGGCTGCTGCCCGAACTGCCGATGTCGCGTCCGGTACGCCGGGTCGACGCGGAACACGTTTTCTTCGCGGCGTGGACGCCGAGCGGATCCCGGCTCGGCACGAGCGTCTCCGGCCGCGGGCCTCCCGGCGTACGAGTAACTGCTTTCTGAGCCGGCCGATCGCGCCGGACTACTCGTATGCCTTGAAAGGTTCTCTCATGCCCAAGAGATTCGCCCTGCGCGCCGGCGCGATCGTCGCGGCCTCCGCGCTCGTCGTGATCGGCGCCGCGAGCTCGGCGTCGGCGCACGTCACGGTGTCGTCGCCGGACGCCAAGCCCGGCGGGTACGCCAAGCTGGTGTTCCGCGTGCCGACCGAGTCGGACAACACCAGCACCACGAAGCTCGTCGTCTCGTTGCCCAAGGACCATCCGTTCGCGCACGTGGGTGCGCAGGTGAAGGACGGATGGAAGGTGGAGAAGAAAGAAGAGAAGCTGCCGGCCGCGGTGAAGGTCGGTGACGTCACGCTGACCAAGGCGATCACGACGGTCACCTGGACCGCGACCGCGGTCGGGATCCCGCCGAACGACTTCGACGAGTTCTCGCTGTCGGTCGGGAAGCTGCCCGAGGGCGTGGACGCCTTGAGCTTTCCGGCGGATCAGACCTACAGCGACGGCGAGGTGGTGAAGTGGGCCGATGTCGCCAAGGACGGTGCCGAGGCCGAACATCCGGCGCCCACGTTGAAGCTGGCGGCGGCGATCACGCCGGTTGCGGCGACGACCTCTGTGGATTCTTCTGACACGTTGGCGCGCTGGCTCGGCGGCGGTGGTTTGCTGGTCGGGCTGCTCGGTCTGGCCTTCGGGCTGCGGCCTCGTCGTGCCGCAGCTGTTGTGGAGAAGCAGTAGCCGTGCGCCGATTGATCGCAGTACTGGTCGCGTCGCTGTACACGCTGGTGGCTTCCGCCGGCGTGGCAGTGGCGCACGCCAAGCTCGAGTCGATGACGCCGACCGACGGTTCGTCGATGGCCGCGCCGCCGACGAAGGTCATCCTGACCTTCAACGAGCCGGTCGGGTCCAACGGGACGCAGGTGCAGGTGAAATCGCCTAGCGGCACGAACGTCGCGAATGGTGCCGTCCAGGTGGTCGACAACACGGTCACCCAGCCGGTCGGCGCGATGATCGAGGCCGGCAGGTACACGGTCGAGGCCCGCGTGGTCTCGTCCGACGGTCACCCGATCACGGTCAGCGGCGCCTTCACCGTTACGCACGCCGGCCATCCGGCCACCCAACCGGCCGATGCTCCGGCGCAGCCCGAGGGCAACTCCAACACGGTGACGATCGTCGCGATGTGCTTGGTGATGCTCGTGGTCGTGGCGTTGGCCGTGGTGATCGTCCGCCGCCGGCCGGCCTCGTGAAACGTGCTTTCGTCCCGGCCGGGATAGTTGCTACCGGCATCGTTGTGATGGTGGCGGCGTTGTTCGCCGCCGGTGGTGCGCCGAAGCGGGCGCCGGACGGCCTGCTCGGCGCCGGACTGGCTGTTTCCTGGGCGGTCCCGGTACTGCGGATTGTCGCGGATGCGGCCGCGGTAGCAACCGGGGGAGCTGTGCTGGCCGTCGTACTGTTCCTGCCCGCGAAGGACGGAAAGCTCGGAAACAAAGCGATCCGCGCCTGTCAGGATGCAGCCTTGGCCGCCGGGATCTGGGCGGTCGCGAGCATCGGCGGGCTGATTGCGACGGCGACCGTGATTCTCGGGATCCCGCTGTCCCATCTGGCTGAGCACGCGGACGCGGCCGGCCAGCTGAGCCAGGTCCGCGCGCTCGCAGTCGCCGTCGTGCTCACCGCCGTACTCGCCGTGATCTTGAGCGGCGCCAAGACGTTGCGCACGGCCCGACTGGCCGCCGTACTCACGATCGCTGCGCTTATCGGACCGCTCCTCACCGGCCACGGCGCGATCGATCGCACCAGCCTGTGGTCCGTCCTCGCCACCGCATCGCTCGTCGTCCACGTCGTCGCCGCGACCGCGTGGATCGGCGGACTGGGTGCGGTACTGCGCTACACCCGCTCTCGCGAGGCCGTCGAGCTGTTCAGCACGCTCGCCTTCGTCTGCGCGGTGACGATGGGCGTCACCGGACTCCTCACCGCCGAGATCCACCTGGGCGGTCGCGAGGACGGCTGGGGCCTGATCACGCAATGGGTGACATCCGGGTACGGCGTTCTGGTGCTCGGGAAGGCGCTCGCGTTCGCGCTCCTGGTGTTCATCGGCCGGCTGCATCGGCAGAGCACGATCCCGCGGGTGGCGACCGGCGACGCGGGGTCGTTCCGGCAGCTAGCAGTGCTAGAACTCGCGGTGATGGCCGGCACGATCGGCCTCGCCGTCGCCCTGTCGCGCACCCCTTGACGTGAGTCGGTGACATGTCAACGTCCGTCCGTACAATGGATGGATGAAGGAACCGGAGTGGCTCGGGGTGCAGGAAGCGGGGCTCTGGCAGTCGTACCGTGACACGCATCGCGAACTGATGCGTGCCCTCGAGGCCCGGATGATCACGAACTCGGGCCTGTCCGGCGCCGACTACGCGCTGCTGCACCCGCTGTCCGAGGCCGAGGACGGCCTGCTCCGCACCCGCGACCTCGGCCGTTCGGTCGGCTGGGAACGCAGCCGCTTGTCGCACCAGGTCAGCCGGATGGAGAAGCGCGGCCTGGTCACCCGTGAGGAATGCACCTCGGACGCGCGCGGCTCGATGGTCCGCCTCACCGCACTCGGCCGCAAGGCGATCGAATCCGCCGCCCCCGACCACGTCGCCGCCGTCCGCACCTACTTCCTCGACCACCTGACCGCGGACGAGCAGGCCCAGCTCACCATCCTCCTCAACCGCATCGCTGCCAACCTCCCCACCACCTGCGCCAGCCCCGACTGCGACGAGTAACCCGGCCACGCGCCGGAGGGCTACGCGACCGCCTTCTCGGTGACCGTCTGCAGGATCCCATCCGCCGTCCGAGGGTGATCGGTGCGGTTGTTCACCGTGAGGCTGCTTGGTCGAGATCGCCCTGAGCTTCCGCCGAAAGGTCCTGCCAATCGGCCCAGGTCTTGAGCCGGTCGGCGTAGGCCTGCTGGATCATCGGGTAGAAGCCCTGCCCGAACAGCACCCGCAACGGCGGGTGGTCGGAGTCGGCGAGTTTGAGGAGTGCCTGCGCCGCCGCGGCGGGATCACCAGCGGGCTGCTTGCCGGTGGCCGCGCCGAGTCGGAGGCGGAGGCCGTCGTACGCCGGATCCTTGTCTGCCATGTGACCGTTGGCGAGTGGATCGGGGTTCTTGCCGTTCCTGGTGGCGAAGCCGCCGGGCTCGACGATGGTGACCTTGACGCCGAAGTCGGCGACCTCACCGGCGAGCGCCTCGTTCAGACCTTCCAGGGCCCACTTGGAGGCGTGGTAGGCGCCGCCGAGGGGCATCGCGACGAGACCGGCGGCTGAGGACAGTTGGATGATGTGGCCGGAGCGCTGCCCGCGCAGAAAGGGCAGCGCGGCCTGGATCACCCACACCGCACCGAACAGATTGGTCTCGAGCTGGTCACGCAGCTCGCGCTCGGCGAGTTCCTCGACCGCACCGATCTGGGCGTAGCCGGCGTTGTTCACGATGACGTCGAGGCGGCCGAAGTACGCCACGGCCTGCTCCACCGCGCCGAAGACGGCCGCCTTGTCGGTGACGTCCAGCGCGAGCGGGAGCACCGCGTCGCCGTAGTTGCCAACCAGCTCGTCGAAGCTCGCGGTACTGCGGGCAGTCGCGGCGACCTTGTCGCCGCGCGACAGGGCCGCCTCGACGAATTCGCGGCCGAGGCCGCGGGACGATCCAGTGACGAACCAGACCTTGCTCATGATGTTTACCTTCCTACCTGCGTTGGCCGAACTGACGACCATGAGGCACCGCAGATCCGCGCTTTGTGACACCGCAGAGGTGTGACGCAGCCCACCCGGCAGGCGTGTCACGCGGAGGTGAGGGCCGGTGTCTTGTGGCAAAGCAGGCTGAGAAGCAACAACCGGGAGCAGGTATGAACGAGCACAGCGAGGCAGCGTCGGGTTCCGGCGGGCCGCCTCTCGACGGCTGCCAGATGGACTCCGCCACCGACGCCTTCGTTGCCCACCGCAACCTGCTGTTCACCGTCGCCTACGAGATCCTCGGCTCGGCAGCCGACGCCGAGGACGTGCTCCAGGAAACCTGGCTGCGCTGGATCAAGGTCGATGTGAGCGAGGTGTCCGACCGGCGTGCTTACCTGGTCAGGATCACCTCCCGGCAGTCGCTCAACCGGCTGCGCACCATGAAGCGTCGCAAGGAGACGTACGTCGGCGCTTGGCTTCCCGAGCCGATGCTCACCACGCCGGACGTGGCGGAGGACGCCGAGCTCGCCGAGAGCGTGTCGATGGCGCTCATGCTCGTCCTGGAGAGCCTCTCGCCGACCGAACGTGTCGTGTTCGTGCTGCGCGAGGTTTTCGGTGTCAGCTACGACGAGGTGGCGGCCGCCGTCGGCAAGAGTCCCGCGACCGTCCGTCAGATCGCGCACCGCGCCCGCCGGCATGTCGACGCCCGTCGCCCGCGCGAGACCATTTCTGCCGGCCAGGCTCGGGCGGCTCTGGAGACGTTCCAGCGCGCACTGGAAACCAGGGATCTGCAGGGCCTACTCGATGTGCTCGCCCCCGAGGTCGTCCTGGTGAGCGACGGTGGCGGCGTGAAGACGGCCGCGCCACAGCCGGTCATCGGTGCCGAGAAGGTGGCCCGCTACTACCTCGGCGGCACCGCCAAGGCGGAAGCCGCGATCACCTGCGAGGCCACCGTGGTCAACGGCAATCCGGCATTGCTCGTCCACGTGAACGGCGAGTTCGACGGCATCTTGGCGATCCGCGTCGAGAACAACCACATCACCGGCCTCTACTACGTCCGCAACCCACAGAAGCTGACCCGCGTCGCCTCCACAACCCCACTCACCCTGCGATGAGCACACCGGTCCGCCGAGGCGTTCCGGTCAGCGTCTAACCATCCGATCTGCGATTCGAGTGCTCATGGCTGGGGGTCGTTCCAGGTACTCGGGGGTAGGCGGTGGTGACACGCCGTTACGGCGGGCGCTGGGTGGAGTGTGCCCGAAAGAATGATCGCGTCGGGTTCGGATGCGCGCTGGATTTGACAATCGTTTTCACTAAAGGTGAGGATGTGGCGCGTGTCCGAGGCTTTGGGTAGGCGTGGGTTCCTGGGGATGGCCGGGGTTGCCGGGCTGGCGGCGATCACCGGATGTGGGGCGGACGGGGGTGCGGCCGCGCAACCCAGGCAGGGCGGACGGTTGCGGGCCGTGTACGCCGGCGGCGGGGCGAAGGAGGTGCTCGACCCGCACGTGCAGAGCCTGTTCGTGGACATCGCGCGGCACAAGGCGATCTACGAGAAGCTGGTCGAACTCGGCCCGGATCTGAAGCCGGTACCGCGGCTCGCGTCGAAGTGGGAACACGACGGGACCGCGACCACCTGGCGGTTCAGTCTGCGCGACGCGACCTTCCACGACGGCGCGAAACTCGTCGCCGAGGACGTCCTGTACAGCATCGCCCGGATCGTGGATCCCGCCGTACCGGAGCGGGTCGCGCAGTCGTCGCTCGCGACGCTGGATCTCAAGCGCAGCAAGGCGATCGGCCCGTCGACGGTCGAGCTGGTGCTGAACCAGCCGAACGCGGAGTTCCCCGCGCTGCTGGCCGGAATCGGCACGCAGATCGTGCGGAACGGGTTCAAGGATCCCACCAAGCCCGTCGGCACGGGAGCCTTCCGGTACGTGTCGTTCGAGGCCGGCCGCTCGATGGTCGCTTCGCGGTACGACGACTACTGGGACGAGCCCGCGCGGATCGAGGAGCTGCACATCCTCTCGGCGGACTCCGAGGCGCGGGCGAACGCCGTACAGGGTGGTCAGGCGGAGTACGCCAACGACATGACCGCGACGTTCGCGCGGACCGCGGAGGCCGGCAAGGCGGTGCGGATCGTGGCGGCGAAGGCCAGCACGATGCAGGCGTTCGTGATGAAGGTCGACCGGGCGCCGTTCGACAATCCCGACGTACGGCTCGCGTTCAAGCTGGTCGCGGACCGGCAGCGGCTGGTGGACGTGGTCCTCGCCGGGCGGGGTGAGGTGGGGAACGACCTGTTCGGCAAGGGGTATCAGTACTATCCGGCCGACCTGCCGGCCCGCGAGCGTGATGTCGACCAGGCGAAGAGCTTGCTGAAGAAGGCGGGGCTGGCGGGCAAAGAGGTGGAGATCTTCACCGCGGACGCGTCGGCCGGGTTCGTCGAGGCGGCGACGCTGTTCGCTGAGCAGGTTGCGGAGGCGGGGGTGCGGTTGAAGGTGACGACCGGGAGCCCGCAGACCTACGCGAAGGACCTGCTCACGAAGGGGGCCATTGGCAACCATCGGTCGGGGGCGATGCCGATTCCGCAGTACGTCACCGATCGGTTGCTGTCGCATTCGCCGTTCAACGTGACGCATTGGCGGCGGCCGGCGTTCGATACCGCGTTCGCGGCGGCGCGGGCGGTGACGTCGGAGGAGGAGCGGTCGGCGAAGTACGGCGTACTGCAGAAGACCGTGCGGGACGAGGGCGGGATTCTCGCGTGGGGGCTGCCGGACTACCTGATCGCGGTGTCGTCGAAGGTGCAGGGCGTGCAGGCGGTGCCGCCGAACACCTTGGACCAGGGCCGGTTCGACAAGGTGTGGCTGGCCTGAATGCGATCGTACGCCGCCCAACGGGCGGGGCTCGCGATCGTTCAGTTGGCTGTGCTCTCGGTGCTCGTGTTCGTCCTGACGTCGTTGCTGCCGGGAGATGCGGCGGACCTGCGGTTCACCGAGACGCTGACGCCGTCGCAGGTCGCTGCGCTTCGCGCCGAACTCGGTCTCGACCAGCCTCCTGTCGAGCGGTTCGTGCACTGGCTGGGCAATGTGCTGACCGGCGATCTTGGTACGTCGTTGATCAGCGGGGGACCTGTGGTCGACATCGTGCGGCACTCGATCGGCGCGACGCTGGTCCTCACGCTAGCAACGCTAGCGATCGTCGTACCGCTGGCCGTCGCCCTGGGCATCGTGATGGGGACCCGTGAGAACGGACGCGTCGACCGTGCGATCACGTCGATCACGTTGGCGTTGTCGGCGATCCCGGACTTCGTGATCGCGGTCGTCCTGGTCGCCGTGTTCTCGCTGAAACTCGGCTGGTTGCCGGCGACGTGGATCGGCGGCAACCTCCTGTCTTCGCCGGCCCTGTTGATCCTTCCCATCGCCGTACTCTTCGGCCGGACGGTTTGCCTGCTGTCGCGTCAGGTCCGCGCCGGGACAGTTGCCGCTCTGAACGCCGAGTACGTGACGCAGGCCCGACGGCTCGGCATCCCACGCCGTCAACTCCTGCTCCGCCACGTCCTCCCGAACGCGGCCGTTCCCGGCGTGCAAGAGCTGGCCCGCACCGGCGACACCCTCCTGGGCGGTGTCCTGGTCGTCGAAGCCATCTTCGCCATCCCCGGCTTCGCCACTGCGCTCGTGGACGGCGTGGAGACCCGAGACATCCCGACCGTCCAGGGCCTGACGCTCGTGCTGGCCGTCGCGGCCCTCCTCATCAACCTTGGCGCAGACCTCGTCTGCAACCGGTTGGTCCCCCGAACGGCGCTGCTCCGATGAGCCCGCGCGAGGGTGTCGCCAGCGATCGACGCCTGCGGATGCCGCGCGGCGTGTCAGTCGGCGTGTCGGTGGGACTGGTTGCGGTGCCGTTGGTTGTTGCAGTCCTGGGGCCGCTGCTGCCGTACGACGCTCGGCCCGGCCTGCCCTACTCGCCCGAGGGCGTGTTGGGGACGGATGGGTTGGGCCGGGATGTTCTGGGGTTGTTGCTGGTCGGTGGGCGGTCGGCGTTGGGGATGGCGATCGGTGCGGTGGTGCTGGCGTATCTGGTCGGTGGACTGATCGGACTGACGGCCGCGTCGACCCGGCATCGATGGCTGGACGAAGGCATGATGCGGCCTCTCGACGTACTGCTGCCGCTCCCGTCCCTCCTCGTGATCAGCGTGGTCGCGGTCGGCTGGCGCGCGTCCGCGATCGCAATCACCGTGGCCGTAGCGATGGTGAACGTCCCGACCGTCGCACGACTCGTCCGAGCGGCTGCCCTGGACGCGGCCAGCGGACCGGTGGTCGAGGCGCTCCGGATGCAACGGGAGTCGTGGTTCACGATCCAGCTCGGGTACGTCGGACGCTCGGTCCTCGGCCCGGTCGCGGCGGATCTCGGCACGCGGATCACGCTCGCGGTGTTCCTCGTCGCCTCGGTCAACTTCCTGGGGCTCGGTCTGAGCCCGACCGCGCCGGACTGGGCGGTCAGCGTGTCCCGCAACCGCGAAGGACTGCTTCTCCAACCCTGGTCGGTCCTCGCCCCGGCGCTCCTTCTCGTCTCGTTCACGTTGGGCTTCAACCTCCTCGCCGACCGACTCGTGCACAGGTCGCGCCGTCTCGTGGAGAGCGCGCGATGACGCCGGTGGTGCGCGTGACCGGGTTGTCCGCGACCGCCGGGGAAGCGGTGCTGGTGGACGGGGTTTCGTTCGAGGTCGTCGCGGGGGAGGTGACCGCTCTCGTCGGCGCCTCCGGGTCGGGGAAGACAACCTCAGCGCTAGCGCTGCTAGGAGAACACGGTGACGGCGTACAACTGGGCGGACACGTCGAGGTCGACGGTCAGCTGGTTGTCGACAGCAACGGAGTGACTGCCGCCGCGCCGACGGTACGCGGCCGCGTCGTCGCCTACATGCCGCAACATCCCGGCAGTGCGCTGAACCCCGCCCGGCGGATCGGGACGACGCTGCAGGAGCTGGCGAAGCTGCACGACGGCGACGCCCGCGAGGCCGTCCGCGCGGCGCAGTTGCCCGGAGACCGCTCAACCCTCAAACGTTTTCCGTATCAGTTCTCCGGTGGCCAGCGGCAACGAGTGGCGCTCGCGCAAACGCTCACCTGCCGGCCGAAGGTACTCGTGCTCGACGAGCCGAGCACCGGTCTCGACTCGATCACCCGGCTGCAACTCGTCCACGAACTCAGGGGCCTCGCCGCCACCGGTCTCGGGATCTTGCTGCTCAGTCACGATCTCGACCTCGTCCGAGCCCTCGCGTCCCGTGTTGTCGTCCTCGATGCCGGTCAGGTGATCGCCACCGACGTACTCCCACCTGCACCGGATCTGAAGGTCACGGGAACCTCTGCTGCCGGGCAACCGTTGCTAACGGCAATGAACCTGTCTGCCTCGCTGCGTCCCCGCGGGCGCGACGTCGTCCTGCACGAGGCCGACCTCGCCGTCCGCGCCGGCGCCTGTCTCGGGGTCGTCGGCCGGTCCGGCAGCGGCAAGACCACCTTGGCCCGCTGCCTGGCGGGCCTGCACGAGCGCTACACCGGCAGCATCCTGCTCGACGACGAACCGCTCCCGGTCCTCCGGAAGCGGACCCGCGACCAGCACCGCCGCGTCCAGTACGTCTGGCAGGAGGTCCGTGGCTCCTTCGACGAACGCCGTCCTGTCGACCAGCAGGTCGCCCGTACGGCGCAACGCCTCCGCGGACTCGCGCCGGACAAGGCGCACGCCGAAGCCGTCGCCACGCTGGCCCGTCTCGGGGTCGCCGCGATCACCGCCGCCCGCGCGCCGAGCCGGCTGTCCGGCGGCGAGCTGCAACGAGCGGCTCTCGCGCGAGCAGTGCTGGCGAACCCCGACGTACTGATCTGCGACGAGATCACCACCGCCCTCGACGACCAAGGTACGGCGCTCGTACTCGACCTCCTGACCGAGCTCAAGGACCGCGGTACGGCGCTGATCTGGATCGGCCACGACCTGCGCCTGGTCGCGGCCGTCGCGGACCGGGTCCTGGTCCTCGACGCCGGCCGGGTGGTGGAGCAAGGCCCGCCCGCGACGATCACGACCGAGCCACACCACGAGCTGACCCGGCGGCTGGTCGCAGCCACCCGGATCGGCAACCCCCAATCCCCGCCCGCAGAGACTCCGCCCGTGCTGACAACCGACTCGAGGAGCGAACCGCGCCGATGACGCGACTGCACGACCACCTGGCGGAGGCCATCAAGGACCCGGACCCGATCCGCGTCAGTTCCGGCACCGGGGACGACTTGATCTGCCTGCGGTTCGAGACCATGAAGGTGTACTCCGCGCTCGGTGCCGTCCGCCGGCTGCTGGAGACCGGGCAGGTCCGGCCCGGTGACACGCTGATCGACAGCTCGAGCGGGATCTACGCGCACGCGCTCGCGCTCGCCTGCCACCGGTACGGGATGAAATGCCACATCGTCGGCTCCACGACAGTCGACCGGACGCTGAAGATCCAGCTGGAGATCCTCGGCGCGACCATCGAGCAGGTGCCGTCGTCGAACAACCTGCAGCTCGACCAGAACCTGCGCGTCCGCCGGATCGGCGAGATCCTCCGCGACAACCCGACGTACCACTGGATGCAGCAGTATCACGACGACATCCATTACCTCGGGTACGGCGCGATCGCGGATCTCGTGGCGGAGCTGGTGCCGACCGGTCCGCTGTGCCTGGTCGGCGGTGTCGGTACGGGCGCCTCGACCGGCGCGATCGCGGCGTACCTGCGGGAGCGCGGCCGGGACGTGAACCTGGTCGGCGTGCAGCCGTTCGGGAGCATCACGTTCGGGGCCGGGCACACGCAGGACCCGGAGATGATCATCGCGGGGATCGGGAGCTCGATCGAGTTCCGGAACGTGCGGCACGAGCTGTACGACCGGTTGCACTGGGTCTCGTTCGACTATGCGATGTCGGCGGCGGTGGATCTGCTCCGCACGTCCGGCGTTTTCGCGGGGCTGTCCGCCGGGGCGGCGTACCTGTCGGCGTTGTGGGAGCACAACTGCGACCGCGGCCGGAAACACGTTTTCCTGGCCGCGGACACCGGCACGCGGTACGTCGAGTCCGCCTTCGCCCGGCACGCCGAGGCGCGACCGATGGCGTCGATGCGGCCGCGGGAGATCGACTCGCTGGACGAACTCGCGGTGCCCTGGTCGGCGATGTCGTGGGACCGGCGGGACTCCGCACAGGTTCAGCGCGAGAAGTTTCCATCTGCGACTCCGTCGCATTAATGTGAGGCACGACAACCCGAAAGGCCGGCTGATCTCCCATGACTCTATTGAATGCGCGCCTCCGGCGCGCGGGTCATGGGGCTGTGACTCCCGGCCTTCCCTCGTCGCTCCAGTCGCTTCGCTCCCTCCGCTCCTCAGTCCAGGCCGGGAGGCCCCATGACCCGTTCCGTGGCTGATCTGACCGCAGAGGTTCTCGCCGGAGCGCGTGGTCCGGCACCGGCGGACCTCGACATCACCAGTGCGTTCTGGCTGCACCACACGACGCGCCTGCCTGGTGCCGACGTCACCTATCGGAACTACTACGTGCTGTTGCGGGTAGAAGAGGTGTTCGGTGCCTGCTCCTTCGAGTCGGGTGAGCTCGACCCGGCGTACTGCGCCGACACCTCCGGCCGCACGCTCGCCGACGTACTCTCCTCCAACGACCCGCTCCCCGTCCGGATCGCCGCGCTGGACGCCTACCTGGCCGCGGTCGAGCCGCACCACACAGTGCCGTACGCCGAGGAAGTCGTCCTTCCCGCTGGTACGCCGGATGTTCGTGCCCGCGCCCGTGACGCCGCTGTCGCCGGACTCCTGCACGTTGCCGAAGGCACCAAAGTTGCCTTGATCGGGGTCGTCAACCCGCTCGTCGGCGCCATCACGGAACGCGGGGGCGTCTGCCTTCCGTGCGACTTCAACCTCCGCGAGACCGCCTCCGGCCTGCCCGTTTCCCGCGACATGACCGAAGTGATCGACGCAGCCGACGCGGTCGTCGCCACCGGTATGACACTGTCCAACGGCAGCTTCGACGTACTCCTTACTCGTTGCCGTGAGCAATCGAAGCCGCTCGCCGTCTACGCTCAGACCGGTAGTGCGGTCGCCCGTGCTTTCCTCGGCGCCGGCGTTACCGCGCTGTCCGCGGAACCCTTTCCCTTTTCCCAGTTCAGCTCCCGCCCGAGCAGCCTCTATCGCTACAGGACGGATACATGAGCACCCAGCAGAACCTCACCGCACCCGCGGCAGCAGTCCCGGGCGATCTTCGGATGGCCCGCAGGCTGTGGCCTTTCCTGCTGGCGTCGACGGTGAGTCTGATCCCGTTCACGGTGTTCGGGATGTATCTGGTGCCGATCTCCGAGGCCGCCGGCGGGAGCGTTGCGGAGATCGGTGGACTGCGCGGGCTCGGTGGGCTGGCAGCGCTAGCCGTCGGCGTTGTGCTGGCGCCGCTGATGGATCGCGTGCCGCGTGAGCTGGTCGCCGCGGGCGGGCTCGCGCTGCTGGGTGTCTCGGCCGCATTGGGGGCCGTGGGCAACGTGTTTGCGCTGGCCGCGTTCTGCCTGCTGATCGGGGCGTCGACCTCGATCCTGGCGCCGTCGATCGGCGCCGCGGCCGCGGATCGGTTCAGGTCGCCGGCCGCCGCGGGCCGTGCGGCGACGCTGTTGTCCGCGACGACGTCGGCGATGGCGATGCTGGCGGCTCCGGTGCTCGCCGGGCCGGGACTGGTCTGGGGCTGGCGGGGCAACCTGCTGGCGGCGGCAGCGATCTCACTCGTCCTGGCGGGCGCCTTCTTCTGGCGCGGACGCGGCCGGAAGGCGCCGATCACCAACCGGGAGCGGATGAGTTACCTGGCGACGTACCGCGAGCTTGCCCGGATCCCTGGCGCGCTCCCGCTGGTTGCCATCGCGATGCTGCGGACCGCGGCCTTCATGGGCTACCTCGCTTACCTCGCGGCGTTCTACGACGAGAAGTTCGACCTGGCGCCGGGTTGGTTCGCGCTGGTCTGGTCGCTCAGCGGCGCATCGTTCTTCCTCGGCAACCTCCTCTCCGGCCGGTACCTCGCCACCGATCGCCCGTGG
Source organism: Kribbella sp. VKM Ac-2566 (assembly GCF_004366005.1). NCBI lineage: Bacteria > Bacillati > Actinomycetota > Actinomycetes > Propionibacteriales > Kribbellaceae > Kribbella > Kribbella sp. VKM Ac-2566. The sequence goes on from NZ_SODT01000011.1 coordinate 168,657, forward strand.
ATCTCCCCCGAACGACTCCTCGCCGGCGGCATCACCGTCGCCCTGCTCGCGGTCTCCGCGTTCTACTTCTCTCCGACGCTCCCGCTCACGCTGTTCCTCACCGCACTGATGGGCGCCGGCCACGCAACGGTCGCGGCCTGTGTCACCACTCTGCTGGTCCGCCGCAGCGGTGAGCTCCGCGGATCCGCGCTCAGCGTCAACGCGGCCGGCATGAGCCTCGGCACGTTCCTCGGCGCCGCGATCGGCGGCCTCGGCCTAGGCCTCGGCGGCTACCCCGGTACGGCGATCACCTTCGCGGCGATCACCACCACCGCCCTCCTCCTCGCCCTCCGCATCCACCGCGTGCCGGAGTGAAGCATCCTTGAGCACCCATCAACCATTTGGGCACCCCGAAAACGGTTGACGGGTGCTCAAGGACGACGTGGATCAGGGGCGATTCGGGGATTTATCGGGGTCCTCAGCGAGCCGATTGCGATATATCGTTCCGTTTCATGGAGAACCTGCCCGACCGCCCGCACCCGCACGCGCATCTGCGGGCGTCCGACATTGATCGTGATCAGGTGGTCGACGTACTGCGGGAGGCCCTGATGTCGGGCCGGTTGACGCAGGAGGAGCACGCCGAGCGCCTCGAGCAGACGCTGGAGGCGAAGACCCTCGGCGAGCTCGAACCGATCACCCGCGACCTCGTCGTACCCGGTCAGCCGACCCCCGCGGCGCAACCCGCCGCGGCCGCGTCCACCAGCCTGGTGCCGATCGAGGAGCCGGCCGACCCGGAGCAGAGCTTCGACACGATGGTGGCGATCTTCGGCGGCGGCGAGCGGAACGGCCGCTGGCGGGTGAAGCGCCGTACCAACGCGTTCGCGGTGTTCGGCGGGCACGACCTCGACATGACCAACGCGGTCTTCGAGGGCCGCGAGGTGACGATCTGGGCGTTCGCGGTGTTCGGCGGTATCGACATCACCGTCCCGGAAGGCGTGACGGTACGCAACGAGGGCGTCGGCATCTTCGGCGGCTTCGGCGCCCGCGGCAGCGACAACCCCGACCCGAACGCACCCGTCGTCGTGGTCAAGGGCCTGGCACTGTTCGGCGGCGTCGGCGGCCAGTCCTCGGCCAAACGCCATGGCAAGAAGAAGTCCAAGGGACACGGGCACTTGGGGCACTGAGCAATTCGGGTGCGGTACGGCGCTCCGGGCTCATAACCTTCGGCCATGGCCGACCAGTCCTTCGTCCCAGCCGACTTCGACGTGCCCACCGAGCTGATCACGCCTCGGTTCCGGCTGGAACCGCTCGGGCCTGAACACAACGCCCCCGACTACGCCGCGTGGACCGGCAGCATCGACCACATCCGTGCGACGCCGGGCTTCCAGGGCAGTTGGCCGCCGGTCGACGGGATGTCCCTCGAGGCGAACCTCGGCGATCTACGACGTCACGCCGATGATTTCGCCGGGCGCCGTGGATTCACCTACACGGTGATCGAGTCGGGGAGCGACGAGGTGATCGGGTGCGTGTACATCTATCCCGCCCGCCGGGACGCGCGGATCACCGACGTTCGCTCCTGGGTACGTGGCGACCGGGCCGAGCTGGACATCGTCCTGTACGACGCCGTGAGCAGTTGGCTGACGACGCACTGGCCGTTCGACTCGATCGACTACGCGTCACGCCCTAGATCCAGGTCTTGAACCACATGCGGCTGAGCCAGGCCGGGTGGGGGGAGGACCTCGTCGGTCAGGATCGGCCAGATGTAGGCGAAGTTCAGCACTACGAGGACCGTGAAGGCGCCGACCACCGCGGTGCCGATCAGCCGGCGTGGGGTCGCCGTACTCATCGCCTCCCGGGCCGGGCCGAGGACCTTGCCGAGGATCAGCGCCAGCGCCATCACCGTGAACGGGATCATCGTGACGGCGTAGAAGAAGAAGATCGGCCGGTCGTCGAACGCGAACCACGGCACCCAGCACGTCACGAACCCGACGATCGGTATGCCGAGCCGCCAGTCACGCGTGCCTATCCACAGCACCAGTGCCGCGATCAGCGCGAGCGCACCTCCCCACCACAACAGCGGCGTACCGAGGGCAGAGATCACCTGCAGGCAGTTGGTCCCGGCCGGTGCGTTGCAGCCCGGCGTACCGGGCTTGATGTCGTTGACCGCGTCGAAACCGATCGGGCGGGCGATGATCGGCCAGCCGGCCGGGTTCGACGCGTAGGGATGGGTGGCGTGCTTGATGTAGTCGCCGGTGTGGAAGGCGAGCACTTCCTTGTGGTACGCCAGCAGCGACCGGAAGTCGTCCGGCACGACCTTCATCACGCCGTGCGCCGGGTTGCTCGCGGCCCAGTTGTGGTCGTAGGCGTTGTCGTGCAGCAGCCAGCCGGTCCAGGTCGCGACGTACGTGACGACCGCGACCAGCACCAGGCTGACGAACGCCGGGATGCCGTCGACCAGGGCCGACTTCACGAACGCGAACCGTACGCCGAGCGCCCGCCGGGCCCCGAAGTCCCAGGCGAACGCCATCACACCGAACGCGGCGAGCACCCAGACCGCCGACCACTTGGTGCCGAGCGCGAGGCCGAAGCAGATACCCGCGGCGATCCGCCACGGCCGGATCAGCAGCCAGCGGCCGATCGTACGGCGCTCGCCGTCGGTGACCGGCTTGTCGAGGGTCTCGGCGTGCCGGCGGCGGGTCCAATCGCGGTCGGCGACCAGGCAGGAGACCGCCGCGACCAGCCAGAACGCCAGAAAGATGTCGAGCAGCGCGACCCTGGACATCACGAAGTGCAGGCCGTCGACCGCGAGCAGCAGGCCCGCGATGCAGCCGATCAGGGTCGACCGGGTCATCCGGCGTACCGTCCGGATCAGCAGCAGCACAGTCAGCGTGCCGAACAGCGCCGGCATGAACCGCCAGCCGAACGGGGTCATCCCGAACAGCTGCTCGCCGGCGGCGATCATCCACTTGCCGACCTCGGGGTGCACGGTCAGGCTCGGGGTGTCCTTGAAGACGTCCAGGTTGCCGGCCAGGATCGCCTTGTCCGCGGCGCCTTCCGGCTGGTCGATGAACTGCCGTGCGTAGCCGAACTTGAGCAGGCTGTACGCATCCTTGGCGTAGTACGTCTCGTCGAAGACGAACTTCACCGGGTTGCTGAGGTGCCAGAACCGCAGTACGCCGGCCAGCACGGTGATCACCAGCGTGGCGATCCAGCCGCCGTCGAAGTCCCGCGGCATCGCCGGGTACAACCGCTCCTTGAGCGGCGGCAGCCGTCTCCCGAGCGCGTCCCGCCCGAGCGTCTCCCGCTCCGCGCCGGCGTCACTCCGCCGTACCGTCCCGTCCTCGATCACAGCAGCCACGCCCGCCATCGTACGGACGCCCCGGTACCACCGCCTCCCCGCGTCTGTGCGAGCGGCTGGGATGATGACCTGATGAGCGGGCGGCTGGTGTTGGCGGGGACGCCTATTGGGGACGTGTCGGATGCTTCGGCGCGGTTGGGGCGGGTGTTGGTGGGGGCGGATGTGGTGGCCGCGGAGGATACGCGGCGGTTGCGGCGGTTGACGTCCGAGCTGGGGATTCAGCTGAGCGGGCGGGTGGTCAGCTACTTCGAGGGAAACGAGCGGGAGCGTACGCCGGAGTTGCTGCAGGCGCTGCTGGACGGGCAGACCGTGGTGGTGGTGACGGACGCGGGGATGCCGAGCGTGTCGGACCCGGGGTACCGGCTGGTGGCGGCGGCGATCGAGGCCGACGTCCATGTGACCGCGGTACCGGGACCGTCGGCGGTGCTGACGGCGCTCGCGTTGAGCGGGCTGCCCGTGGACCGGTTCACGTTCGAGGGGTTCCTGCCGCGCAAGCCGGGGGAGCGTGCGCGACGGCTCGGCGAGCTCAAGGACGAGCCGCGGACCATGGTGTTCTTCGAGGCGCCGCACCGGCTCACGCAGTCCCTGGAGGCGATGGCCGAGGCGTTCGGCGCGGACCGGCGTACGGCGGTGTGCCGGGAGCTCACCAAGACGTACGAAGAGGTGAAACGCGGCCCGCTCGACGACCTCGTGACCTGGTCGAAGGACGGCGTCCGGGGTGAGATCACCGTGGTGGTGGCCGGGGCGGACCCGCACAAGGTCATGACCCCGGAGGACCTGGCCCGGGAGGTGGCGAAGGACGAGGAGGCAGGTACGCCGCGCAAACAGGCGATCTCCGACGTCGCGAAGCGCTTCAACGTCCCGAAACGGACCGTGTACGACGCCGTACTCGCTGCTCGGGACCCTGGTAAATAACACTGGCGCCCGGCACTACCCTTAATTACATGTCCGAGAAGGCCTATTACGTCACCACCCCGATCTACTACGTCACGGCCCCGCCGCACATCGGCAGCGCCTACACGACGGTGGCCGGGGACGTCCTGACGCGCTGGCACGCGCAGCGCGGCGAGCGCAAGTGGTACCTGACCGGTACCGACGAGCACGGCGAGAAGGTGATGCGCAGCGCCGAGGCGCAGGGCATGTCGCCGCAGGCCTGGACGGACAAGCTGGTCGAGGAGTCGTGGAAGCCGGCCTGGGTCGACGTCGACATCGCATACGACGACTTCATCCGGACCACCGAGCAGCGGCACACCGAGCGGGTCCGCGAGTTCTGGCAGAAGCTCTACGACAAGGGCGATGTCTACAAGGGCGAGTACGAGGGCCTGTACTGCGTCGGCTGTGAGGAGTTCAAGCTCCCTGCGGACATCCGGACCGACGAGGACGGCACGCAGCGGTGCATCATCCACGGCACCGAACTGGAGACGGTCTCCGAGACCAACTACTTCTTCCGGCTCTCGGCGTACGGCGACAAGCTCCTGGAGCTGTACGAGTCGCAGCCGGACTTCGTTGCGCCCGCGAGTGCCCGCAACGAGGTGATCGCGTTCGTGAAGCAGGGTCTGCAGGACCTCTCGATCACGCGATCGACGTTCGACTGGGGCATCCCGGTCCCGTGGGACGAGGACCACGTCCTGTACGTGTGGATCGACGCCCTGCTGAACTACGTGACGGCTGCGGGCTACGGCACCGATCCGGAGCGGTTCGAGGAGCTGTGGCCGGTCGACGTACACCTGGTGGGCAAGGACATCCTCCGGTTCCACGCGGTGATCTGGCCGGCGATGCTGATGGCCGCCGAGGTCGCCGTACCGCGCCAGGTGTTCGCCCATGGGTGGCTGCTGGTCGGCGGCGAGAAGATGAGCAAGTCGAAGCTGACCGCGATCGCGCCGCACGAGATCACCGACCACTTCGGCTCGGACGCTTTCCGGTACTACTTCCTGCGCACGATCCAGTTCGGGTCGGACGGTTCGTTCTCGTGGGAGCACCTGAGCGCGGTCTACACCTCCGAGCTCGCCAACGGCCTCGGCAACCTGGCCAGCCGGATCGCGGCCATGGTCGGCAAGTACTTCGACGGCGCGCTGCCGGAGCCGACCGACCACGGACCGGCCGAGCAGGCGCTCGCGGACAAGCTCGCGCAGACCGTCGCGACTGCGGACAAGGCCCTGGACACTCTCGCGTTCCAGGACGCCCTGGCCGCGATCAACGAGCTGGTCGGCGCGGTGAACGGGTATGTCACCGAGCAGGAGCCGTGGAAGGTCGCGAAGGACGACACGAAGCGGGACCGCCTGGCGACGATCCTGTACTCCGCCGCCGAGGTCCTGCGCGCGGTCGCCGTACTGCACAACCCGACGATGCCGAAGACGTCCGCGAAGCTGTGGGAGCTGCTCGGCGCGGAGGAGAAGCTCGGCGCCCTGAACGACCAGCGGGTACAGGACGCCGGCACCTGGGGCCAGCTCCCGGCCGGCGCGACCCTGACCAAGGGCGAGCCCCTGTTCCCGCGTCTCGAAGAAAGCTGAGAAAAAGTTCGGCCGCGCTGTCGAAGGCGCGGTGGTGGCTCCGATAACGGGGTGAAAGTGACCCTGATCGATCGGAGCGAACGATGAGTGAGCGTGTAGTTCCTGGAGTGGGCCGGTCCGCCGCACGGATCCGGACGATCGCCGTCTGGGCCGTGCGCGTGGCCCTGGCCGTGCAGTTCGGAGCCGGTGGCGCCGGCAAGGTCGCCGGCTCCGAGCAGATGGTGCGGATGTTCGACGACATCGGCGCCGGTCAGTGGCTGCGGGTGTTCGTCGGCGTCCTCGAGATCGCCGGCGCGATCGGGCTGCTGGTCCCGCGTCTGGCGGCGGCCGCGGCCCTGGGGCTGGTCGCACTGATGGCCGGCGCGGTGGTCACCAACGTCGCGGTTCTCGGCATCGCGCCGACCGTGCCGCTGGTGTTCGGTGTGCTGGCCGCGGTGGTCGCGTACTCCCGGCGGCACCAGGACAGCCGGGGAGGCCGCCATGTCTGAGCAGTCACCTGTCGAGGCCCTGCGCAGTCTCGCACCGTTGATCGGGACCTGGACCGTCGAGGGGCCCGGGCATCACGGGACCGTCAGCTACGAATGGTTCGAGGACGGCGCGTTCGTCGTGCAGCGGATCGAGTTGGTCAGCGACGGCGAGACCAGCCGCGGCGTCGAGTACATCGGCCTGGACACCGAAACCGGTACACTCCGGTCCCACTACTTCTCGAACACCGGCAAGATCCTCGAGTACACCTACCAGCTGGCCGGCAACACGTTGACGATCTGGTTCGGAGACACCGATTCGCCGGCCAGGTTCGTCGGGGAGTTCAACGCGGACCAGTCGGTGAACACCGGTGCCTGGGAGTGGCCGGGCGGCGGGTACGAGTCGACCATGACGCGGGTGGGGTGATTCGGCAGTGAAGTACATGATCATGACGTTCGGGGACGAGTCGGCCTGGGACACCCTCGGGCTCGGCGGCCGGGAGTCCACCTGGTCGCAGGAACAGGTGGACGCCCACTTCCAGGCGATGGGCGAGTTCTACGCCGAGCTCACGGCCAACGGTGAGCTCGTCACCGGTTTCGGCCTGGCCGATCCGTCGCACACGATGACGATCGAGATCGTCGACGGCCGCCCGGTCGCCTCGGACGGTCCGTACGCCGAGGCGAAGGAGGTGCTCGCCGGTTTCGGCATCATCGAGGTCGACTCACACGACCGGGCGGTCGAGCTGGCGGCGCGCTTCTCGGCGCTGGTGGAGACCCGGGTCGAGCTGCGGCCGGTGATGGAGCAGGGCGGCCAGGAGATGTGACCGGGCCGGCCGAGGAGCTCCCCGGAGACCTCCGCATCGAGGACCTGCTGCGCGAGCTCGCGCCGCGGGTCCTCGCCGCTGTCACGCGGCGGTTCGGCCGGTTCGATCTCGCCGAGGACGCCGTCCAGGAAGCGTTGCTGGCGGCGGTGACCGGCTGGGCCGAGGACGGCGTACCGCCGAATCCCGCCGCCTGGTTGACGACGGTCGCCGTACGCCGGATGACCGACATGCTGCGCAGCGAGCAGGCCAGGCGCCGGCGGGAGCAGCTGGACGCGACCCGCAGCCTGCCGCAGAGTCTGCTCGACGGCGGCAGCGACAGCATCAGCACTGCCGACCAGGACGACACCCTGGTGATCCTCTTCCTGTGCTGCCATCCGGATGTGCAGCCGGCCAGCCAGCTGACGCTGACCTTGCGGGCCGTCGGCGGTCTGACGACGGCCGAGATCGCGCGAGCACTGCTGGTGCCGGAGGCCACCGTCGGCCAGCGAATCAGCCGCGCGAAGCAGCGGATCAGCCAGTCCGGCGCACGGTTTCGGCTGCCGGAGCCGGAGGAGCGCCGCCAACGGCTCGACGTCGTGATGCAGGTGCTGTACCTGATCTTCAACGAGGGCTACACCGCCTCGTCGGGTACGGCGTTGCAGCGGGTCGAGCTCGCCGCGGAGGCGATCCGCCTGACCCGGATGCTGCGCGAGAAGCTCCCGTCCGAGCCCGAGGTCGGAGGCCTGCTGGCGCTGATGCTGCTGACGCACGCGCGCCGCCGCGCCCGCACCGGTCCGACCGGCGACCTGATCCCGCTGGCAGAACAGGACCGGACCCGCTGGGATCGCGACCTGATCGCCGAAGGTGTCGCGCTGCTCGAGGAGGTGCTGCCGCGACGACGACCCGGCCCGTACCAGCTGCAGGCCGCGGTCGCCGCCGTCCATGCCGAGGCGGAGCGGTTCGAGGACACCGACTGGGCGCAGATCGTCGCGCTGTACGACGTCCTGGTCCGGATGTCCGCGGATCCGATGGTCCGGCTGAACTCGGCGGTCGCCGTCGCCATGCACCGCGGACCGGCAGCCGGCCTCGCGCTGCTCGACAGCCTGGCCGCCGACCCGAAGCTGGCCGACCACCACCGCCTGGCCGCCGTCCGCGCACACCTCCTGGAACAGTCGGGCTCCCTGGAGGACGCGCGCCAGGCCTACCTCACCGCGGCCAAGCTGACCGTCAGCGCCCCGGAGCAGCGCTATCTTCACTCTCGGGCAGCGCGTCTGGGAATGCACGAGCAGCCGCCGGCCTTCGAATGAAGAGATCATCAAACGACGGAGGCAGCGGTATGCGGGCTGTGGTGTTCGAGGAGTTCGGCGGTCCCGAGGTGCTGGAGGTGCGGGACGTTCCTGAGCCGCAGGCCGGGCCCGGGCAGGTGCGGATCCAGGTACGCGCGGCGGGGGTGAATCCGTTCGACTACAAGGTTCGCCGCGGTCTGACGAACGCTGCGCTGCCGCTGATCCCTGGGTTCGAGGTCGCCGGTGTGGTGGACGAGGCCGGTGACGGCGCGGAGTTCGCGGTCGGTGACGAGGTCGTCGGCTGGGCGGTGGGTGGTGCGTACGCCGAGTACGCGATCGCCGGCACCGTGACGCGCAAGCCCGCCGGCGTCAGCTGGGAGCAGGCGGTCAGCATCCCGGTGGCCGGTGAGACCGCGCAGCGGGTGCTCGATCTGCTCGAGGTGAAGTCCGGCGAGACGATCCTGATCCACGGCGCCGCGGGTGCGGTCGGCGCGATCGCCGTACAGCTCGCCAAGGCGGCGGGCCTGACCGTCATCGGTACGGCGTCGGCGGTGAACCACGGGTACCTGCAGGTGATCGGGGCGATGCCCGTCGCGTACGGCGACGGGCTCGTCGAGCGCGTTCGCGCCGCCGCCCCGCAGGGCGTCGACGCCGTGTTCGACAGTGCTGGGAAGGGCGGGCTGCACGAGTCGGTCGAGCTGCGCGGCGGCACCGAGCGGATCGTCACGATCGCGGACTACGCCGCGGCCGGTGAGCTCGGCATCCAGACCTCCGGGGGCGGTGGGAACCCCGAGCGGATCCGGGCGGGGCTGGATGCGCAGCTGCAGGCCGCCGCCGACGGCACGCTCGTCACCCGGATCGCCGAGACGCTCGCGCTCGCGGACGCGGCCAAGGCTCAAGAGCTGAGCGAGTCCGGCCACGCCCGCGGCAAGATCGTCCTCCGTCCGTAGGCGGACCCCCCGCACTCACCAACCCGCGCCCGCGTGGGCCTGCCACAGCGGCCTACGCGTGGCCGCACGCGGCCGCCGCCGGTTGGTGAGTGGCGGAGGTCCGGCGCTTACCCGTACGCGAAGCGGGACGGCGGGGTCGGTACGTCGTCCACGCGCGGATCCCAGCGGTCCACGAAGGTCACCCCGGCCGGGACCTCGACGCACTCCGTCGAGGTCCAGCCGCGGGTGAGGGTTCCGAAGTCCGGCACTTCCGGGTGGTAATGCGGCTTCCCGGTGCCGAGCAGGTCGCGGGCCATCGGCGCGCTCAGCGCCTGGTACCGGAAGTCGGCCGACAATCGCAGTTGCTTCGTCCGGTTCGGCATCGCGCCGTGCACGGTCAGACTCCCGAACAGCAGCACATCGCCAGGCTGGTACGACGTCGTACGCCACTCCGGATGGTTCTCGTCGGCCTCGGCCCGCATCATGCCCGGCCCGTCGGACGCCTTCACCGGCAGCACGCCGAGCCGCGGCGACCCGGCCAGCACTCGCAACCCACCGATCTCCGGCGGCGCCGCACTCAACGGCAACCAAGTGGTGAGCGTGTCGACAGACCCCTGGATGAACCGGTAGTCCTGATGGATCGGGGTCGGATTCGCTCCCGGCGACGGCGGCGCGATCCGGCAGATATGCGCCGGATGCGCGAACGCGTCCTCACCCAGCAACCGGCCGGCGAGCTCCAGCAATTCCGGCCGCACGGCCAGCTGATGAAACGCCTCGGTGCTCTGGATCGCCGTGTAGGCCCCGAAGAACCCCGCCGATCCTTCCTCCACGGCCCGCCCCGACGCGACCAACTCCCGCGGATCAGCATCCCGCGCCAGCCAATCGCTGTCGTAGAGGATCCGCGCCAACTGCTCGTGAACATCCGCCACGACATCACGCGGCAGCAACCCCCGGAAGAACAGATAACCATCGCTCGCGAGCCGAGACCGTAGTACGCCGGCGTCCTTCAAGTCGTCGTACGAGTCCGTCAGTTCTTTCACTTGTCATTGCCAATCTTGTCCATGGCCGCTGCGATGTCGGGGACGGCGATCTTGTCGAGGTACAGGTCGTTGACGGTCTTGTTGATCTCGGGGGACTTGGCGGTCCAGCCTTCGGCGATCGGGAGGTTGACGGTGCTGCCGGCGGCCGAGTCGAGGAACGGCTGGACGTCGATGCCCTTCTGCTTCCAGAACGCCTGGTAGCCGGCGCCCGCGTTGTTGAGCGCCGGGATGATGTAGCCCGCGTCGCCCATCAGCTTCTGTGCCTGCTCCGAGCCGAGGAAGGCGACGAGCTTGCCTGCCTCGTCGGGGTGCTTCGTCTTCGCGAACATCGCCTCGGAGAGTCCGTTGATCACCACCGTCCGCCCGGCCGGGCCGGCCGGCATCGCGGCGACCCCGATCGGGAACTTCACCTCGGGCAGCGCGAACGGGAGCAGCGCGTTGTTCGCCGGGAACATCGCGACCTCGCCGCGGTAGAACATCTCGGTCGCCTGCCCGGTCGGCGGGTTCGTGCGGGTGCCGTCCGGAGACACCTTCCACTTGAACACCAGATCGCGCGCGAACTGCAGGGCCTCGACCGACTTCGGACTCGCGAAGTCGAAGGCGCCGTACGGCTTGTCCATCGCGTGGCCGCCGTTCGACGCGATCCAGTTCAGCCACTGGGTCTGGCTGTGGTTCCAGGAGCAGAAACCCCACTGCTTGCTGCCGACGGTCAGCTTGCGCGCCACCTCGAGGAAGCTGCCCGAGCCGTCCGGCGCCCAGGTGAGCTCGGCCGGCATCGTGATCCCGGCCTTCGCGACCAGGTCCTTGTTGTAGAGCAGGCCGACGATGCCCATGTCCTTCGGCATTCCGAGCTGCTTGTCCTCGAACTTGTACGACTGCACCACGTTCGGGTGGTACGAGTCGAGTTTCAGACCGGCCTTCGAGATCAGGTCGTCGAGCGGTGCGAGGACGCCCTTGCTGGCGAAGTCCGGGAAGTAGTCGACGGTCAGCCAGAACACGTCCGGCGCCTTGCCGCTGGCGAGTTCGGTGGTCAGCTTGGTCCAGTACTGGTCCCACGGCAGGACCTCCATCCGGACGGTGATGTCCGGGTTCTGCTTGGTGAACTCCGCGAACACCGCCTTGTAGCCGACCTCCTGCTGCTCGTCCCACAAGCGGTACACGAGTTCGACCTTGCCGCCGCTGCTCGCCTTGTTGTCCGACGAGCCGCAGCCGGCCAGCGCGAGCACACTGCCGGCGCCGATCAGAAAAGTCCTCCTGGACAAGGACATGAGAGCCTCCGTACTACTTGAGCCCGGTAACAGCGACCGAGCGGACGATGAAGCGCTGGAAGACGATGAACAGCACGAGCAGCGGCGCCAGCGCGATCAGGCTGCCGGCCATCACGGCGTTGTAGTCGACGCCGATTTCCCCCTTGAACAAGGCGATCCCGACCGAGAGCAGCCGCTTGTCCTCGCTGCTGGTGATGATCAGCGGCCACAGGAAGCTGTTCCAGTTCGCCACCACGGCGAGGGTGGTGACGGTGACCAGGATCGGTTTCGACAACGGCAGCACGATCGACAGCAGCGTCCGGACCCGCCCGGCGCCGTCGATCCGGGCCGCGTCCTCGAGATCCGCGGGGATGCCGCGGAAGAACTGGCGGAGCAGGAAGATCGCGTACGGCGTACCGAGCATCGTCGGCAGCATCAGCCCGGCCCAGGTGTCGACCAGGCCGAGCTTCTGCATCATGAGGTACAGCGGGATCATCGTGACCACCGGCGGCACCATCAGTGTCGACAAGTACACCCAGAACAACGCGTCCCGGCCGGGGAACGAGAGCCGTGCGAAGGCGTACGCCGCCAAGATCGCGAACACCACCTGACCGAGCGTGATCCCGGCCGTGACCAGCGCGGTGTTGACCAGGTAGCCGCCGAAACCCGAGTTGAACAGTCGCTCGAACGCCGCCGTACTCGGTGGCAGGCCTGGCTCCCACGGCATCGTCTCGGACAGTTGCCCGGGGCCCTTGAAGGCGGTGAGCACGGTCAGGAAGTACGGGAAGATCGCGAACAGGCAGCCGGCCACCAGGACGGCGTAGGTGAAGATGCGCAGTCTCATCCGGACACCTCATAGGTCGTACGGCGTTCGAAGTAGACGAACTGGGAGATCGTCGCGATCAGCACCACCGCGAACAGCAGCACCGAGATCGTGGACGCGTAGCCGAAGTCGAACTTGCGGAACGCCTCGTCGTAGATCAGGTACGTCGCCACCTCGGTGCTGTCACCGGGCCCGCCCTCGGTCATCACGAAGATCGTGTCGAACGCCTGGAAGGAGCCGATCACATTGGTGATCAGCACGAACAGCATCGTCGGCCGCAGGAGCGGCAGCGTGATCGTGAAGAAGTGCGCGACCGGGGACGCGCCGTCCAGCGACGAGGCCTCGCGCAACGACCGCGGGATGTTCTGGAGACCGGCCAGGAAGAACAGCATGTTGTACCCGGCGAACTGCCAGATGTGGACCGCCGCGACGCTCGGCATCGCCAGCACCGGTGACGACAGCCACGCCGGGCCGTCGATCCCGAACACACCCAGGAACTGGTTCAGGGCACCCCGGCCAGGGTCGAAGATCCAGCTCCAGACCAGGCCGAGCGCGACCGGCGTCGCCATCCACGGAATCACGAGCAACGCCCGGAAATACTTCATTCCGCGCAGTTTCCGGTCGACCAGGAGCGCCAGGAGCAGCGAGAGGATCGTCGTACCGGGCACACAGATCACCACGTAGTACACGGTGACCAGCAGCGAGTGCCAGACGTCGGAGTCGGTGAACAACCGTTGGTAGTTGGCCAGCCCGACGAACTCGGGAGTCGAGAGCAACTTCCAGTCGAACAGGCTGAGCACCAGTACGATCACGACCGGCGCGAGCAGGAAGCCGAGGACGCCGACCAGGCTCGGCGCCAGCAGCGCGTACGCGACGGCCGCCTGCCGTCCGCCTCCGATCCGGCGGGTACGCCGGGGTGCTCGCCTAAGCATCGGGATCCTTCAGCGGGTGCGGGCGCGGCGAGCTCGGGACGAGCAGCTCGCGGGTGCGATCGAGTCCCCACCGGTCGAGGGCGCCGATCGGGTCGCTCGACATCCGGAGGCCTGGACCCGTCGCGATGTGCTGCGCCCAGTGCTCGCGCTCCTGGACGTCGGGCCGCACGATCAGGCAGTCGGAGTCGTTCGCCCACCACCGGCCGTGCAGGAACTCGCGCGCCACCGAGGTGGACCGCGCGCCCCGCTGGCCGGGCTGGCTGATGTCACCCGACGGTGGGTCGACCAACGGATCGGTGTCGGGCGAGATCCGCATGCAGTCGACGAGTCCGAGGCTCGGGAGGATCGGAGCGCCGCAGCCGTGCAGGATCCGGTTGGGTCCGACGGCCTCGCGCAGCAGGTGCATTCCGTGCCGGTACGCCGTGACGCCGTCGACCTGCTCGTGGCGCGGCCCGTCGATCGCCCCGGCGTACACGAAGTCGAGTTTGAAGTGGTCGTACCCCTGGCGGCACAGCTCGGTGAAGACGTCCTGGATGTGGTGTGCGGCGCCCGGGTGCGTCACGTCGAGAACCAGTTGCTCCTGGCCCCAGTTGGTGCCGGCGCTGATCCCGGGGACCAGCCACTCCGGGTGGTGACGCGCGGTCTCGCTGCCGCTCGCGACCAGGAACGGTGCGACCCAGATGCCTGCGCGACGACCGCTCGAGCGGATGTCGGCGGCGAGCGTGACAGTCGACCCGAAGTCGTCCCGCGGTGTCAGCCAGTCGCCGATCGCGGCTTGGTACCCCTCGTCGAGAAGGACCAGATCGACGCTCAGGTCATGCTGGTCGAACTGGCGTACGTCGGTCATCACGTCGCGCTCGGTGACCTTGCCCCAGTACGCGTACCAGCTGCACCAGGACGGTCCGAACACGCGGACCGGCGGGGCACCGGCCGCGAAGGCGTCGGCCCAGTCGGCGAGTGCTTGATTGGCGTTGGCCTGCGTCGAGGTTGTTTGCTGTACGGCGCCATCGGCCGAGATCACCAGTCGGTTGCCGTGGAGGTCCGCGCGGATCGACGGGACCTGGTCGGGACTCGTCGCCGCGATGACCGTGACCTCGCCGGCCGTCGCGACCGCGAGCAGGCCCTCGCCCTGGAAGCGGCCGGCGTCGACGCCCGGACGGTACGCCATCACGTGATGATTCGGCGCCGTCGGACGCGGTGGACGCGCGTCGAGCCGGTACCAGCCACTCGGGCTCCACGACTGCCATCCGTGCTCGAAGACCAGCGTGGAGGCGTCGTACTCGAGCTCGGCGACGGGGCTGAAAGGCACGGATCCCTCGTTTCCCTGGGGTGCAGGATCTTGCTGACGTTCCGCTAATCTTGGGGTGCCTACGAGGAGATCCACCATGACGGAGCCTGCTGACTTCGAGCACGATCTTGCTACCCAGGTGCTCATCGAGCTGTACAGCGAGATCCCGCCGCCGAGCAAGTTGGTGACCGGCCACTTCCACAGCGGCGGCGACTATCGCGTCGTACGGCCGGACGGTGTGGGCAGTTGGTACCTGCTCTACACCGCGTCCGGCACGGGGCGGTACATGATCGGCCAGAACAAGCTGATGCTGCGCCACGGGGACGTCGTACTGGTGAGTCCTGGGACACCGCACGACTACGGGACCGTCGGGACGTACTGGGAGTCGTGGTGGGCGCACTTCCAACCGCGCCGCGAGTGGCACTCCTGGTTGTCGTTGCCACAGGCAATGCCCGGGCTGTCCTACGTGCGGTTGACCAGGTCCTCGGAGACGGACCGCGTGGTGTCCGCATTCGATCGGCTGCATCGCGACGCGCAACGCGCCGGGCTGTCCCCGACCGGCGACACCGAGCTGCACCTGCTCGAGAAGAGTGTTGCCACCGAGCTGACCATGAACGGCATCGAAGAGGTGCTGCTGACCGCGGTCGCGAGCCTGCGCCGGGAGACGCAGCACCTGGACGCCCGCGTACACCTGGTGCTCGAGGCAATCACCGCCGACCCGGCCCGGCCGCACACCCTGACGTCATTGGCCGGGCTCGCGCAGGTTTCGGTGTCCCGCCTCGCCCACCTGTTCAAGGAGCAGGTCGGTGACTCGATCATGAACGTCGTCCTCGCGCTCCGGTTGCAGCGCGCGGCCGAACTGCTCGGCGCCACCGACATGTCCGTCGCACAGATCGCGGCCGCGGTCGGCTTCGACTCCCCGCACTACCTGAGCCGCCAGTTCGGCCGTCGGTACGGCATGTCCCCGACGGCCCATCGCGCCGCGGTCAGGAAGCCGGAGCTAGAGCTATATTGAGCTCGGTCGCCGCCGCGTAGTCCGCCCCGCCGGCCAGTCCTACGAGCCGCACGTAGCGTGCCGTCGTACCCGCGGGGAAGCGAGCGATCTTCGCGTCGACCGTGCCGTCCCAGGTTCCCTTCGTCACCGACGTGAACGTAGTGCCGTCGGTGCTCGTCTGGACGTCGTACGACGAGATGCGGCCGTTCGGTACGTCGGCGTCCTGGCGTGGTGTGTAGACGAGCGCTTCGATCGCACGTGGCGTCTTGAGATCGAGAGTGATGTACTGCGGGAGCGGGGCATGTGGGCTCCAGTTCGAGTGCCACATGGTTGTGCAGCTGCCGTCGATCGCGGCGGATGCGCTGTACGCGGACGATCCCTGGCTCGTGGCGGTCGCCGTCATCTCGTTCTGCGGAAGCAGGGTCAGCGGGCCGAACGGTCCGTCGGCCGGTGGCGGCGTACCCGGGATCGCGGTCACCCGCCCGAGATTCGGTGCCTTGAGCAACGGGTTGGTCCGCAGGTAGTTGAGGAAGACCTCCTGACCCATCCGCGGCGCCCTTTCGAGGTTCGTGTACTGCTGGAACCCCGGATAGCCGTACTGCGTTCCGTGCAAGGGCATCGCCGCGCTGGTCGTAACCCGGTAGGTCCTGTCGAGTTGAAGAGACTCGCCGTTGATCAGGACCTTGGCCGGATCGACGCGGTCGCCGACCGGGCGGCCGAGGTCGTAGGTGTAGCGGAAGTTGGCCGAGGTCGCGAGTGCGGACAGTCGGCTGCAGCCGTACGCCGGCGGGATCCACTGCTGCTCCAGGACAGCCTCGACTGTCGAGCCCTTCATCGTCAGCGTGGTGATCGGCGAGATCCCGGCAACCGGCCACGCCTCGCCGTACGTCACCGTGCCGGCTTCCAGCCCGGCGGCGATCACGTCGACGCCGAGATCGGCCGGTACCAGCGCGAAGTCGCCGTCGGCTTCAGCCTTGTAAAGGTCCGCGACCAGGTTGCCGGTGCGGCTCTCGGCGGTCCGCGCGAAATCGAGGTCACGATCGAGCTTGATGAGCGGCTCCTGCTGCCGGGCGGTCCACTTGTCCATCCAGTACTTCACGATCTTCTGGACTCCCGGGTCCGGCGTGACGTCCTTGGTGACCGCGTGGTTGGTGGCAGTGGTCTTCGAGCGGATCACGTCACCGGTCGCCGGATCGAGTTCCAGGTTCACCTCGCCGAGCACGCGCCCGTGATTGCTCGCTTCCAGGACCGGCCGCGGTACGCCGTTCGGATCCGGGATCATGCAGTTGAACGCGGTGTGCCAGTGGCCGCCGAGGATCACATCGATATCGGGGGACATCGCCCGGGCGGCATCGAAGATCGGACCGGTCGGGTTCTTGCACTCGTCGTACAGGCCGCCCTGCTGACCGCCCTCGTGCATGCTGACCACGATCGCGTTAACGCCTTGGGCCTTCAGCTCGGCCGCGGCCTGGTTCGCGGCGTCGACGACGCCCTGGAACTCGAACCCCGACCCCTCGATCGACAGCGTCTCGGTCGGCGTCCCCGGGAAGCCGAGCCCGATGAACCCGATCCGCTGCGAGCCGGCCTGCGCGATCCAGTACGGCGGGAGCACCGGGCGCTTCGTCCGCGGGTCGACGATGTTCGCCGCGTGGTACGCGTAGTCGGTGCCGTGGAAGTTCCGGCCGGTCGAGTCCTTGAAGCAGCTGTCGAAACCGGGCTTGCCGTAGCAGGCGCCGGTGGTCATCCGGCGCAGGAACGGGAACTCGCGGTCGAACTCGTGGTTGCCCGCGACATCGAAGTCCATCCCGAACGCGTTGAGCACCTCGATGGTCGGCTCGTTCGCGAACGCCTGCGTGTAGTCGGGCCAGCCGCTGAACTGGTCACCCGAGCCGATCAGGAAGCTGTTCGGCTTCCGGAGCCGGTCGAGGTGGGCCTTCAGGTACCCGGCGCCGCCGACCTGCTGGGTTCCGGACGGGCCGGCGATGGTCAGGTTCTCGGTCTCGGACAGGTAGCCGTGCAGGTCGGTCAGGCTGAGGATCTGCACGGGGATCGGTGCGGCGGCCTCGGCCGGTAGCGCGGTGGTTCCAACCACCAGGCCGAGGAGGGCGAGAACTGAGCTGATCCTGGTTCTTACGGACATCGGCTGCTCCTGTTCGGTCGGGCGGGACCTCGCTGCAACGTACTGGCCGCCCTACGCCGGAGGACATGGCCTCGAATGCTGACTTCCTGCACGATCCGGCTGACGCTTTTCTACAAGCGCATGGCGGAGGGGAACCGTACTGTCGGGGCAGAAGGGAGTTTCACAATGACTGGGATCGTGGCAGTAGCCGAGATCGACATCGACGCGCCGACCGCACGAGTGTGGAACGTACTGACGAGTCCGGAGCAGCTGAAACAGCTGTGGTTCGGCGCCGAGGTAGACACCGACTGGAAGGTAGGCAGTCCCATCACCTGGACCGGCGAATGGGAAGGCAAGCCCTACCAGGACAAAGGCGAAATCCTCGCCGTAGAACCCGGCCGGTTACTGAAGTTCACCCACTTCAGCCCCCTCACGGGCCAACCCGACGTACCGGAGAACTACCACACCCTCACCTACACGCTGACCGCCAACACCCACCTGAAACTAGAACAAGACAACAACGGGAGCGAGGACGAGGCCAAGCACTCCCAGGGGATGTGGGAACAACTCCTGGCCAAGGTCAAACAGTCCGCCGAATCCTCCGAATAGCAGGTTGTTCCGGTAGATCGGGGAGCGCGATCCGGGGACGTGCGACAGGTAATGGTGGGTCGGCACCTGCTGTTGCCTGTCCCCAGTCACCAGCGCCTGTCCCCACTCCCCACCGCCCCTCGCGCCGGTGAGGCGGTCGGTGACTCAGTAATCTGGGGGACATGTCTGATGGTGTGGAGGTGGGTCGGCCGACTCGGGAGCGGGCTGCGGTGGGGGAGGACGGGCGGTCGCGGGACCGGAGCCGGCCGGCGGTGCCTGATCCGTTGCCGATGAGTGTGGTCGACGCGCACTGCCACCTTGATATCGCCGACGGCGAGGACGGGGACTGGCTGAGCCCGGCCGAGGCGATCCGGCTGGCCAAGTCGGTCGGCGTGACCCGGATCGTCCAGGTGGGTTGCGATCTGCCGGGCGCGGTGTGGGCTGTCGAGGCTGCCACGCAGTACCCGAACCTGGTCGCCGGCGTCGCCCTGCACCCGAACGAGGCGCCGAAGCTGAAAGCGGCCGGTGAGCTGGAGAGCGCGCTGGCCGAGATCGAGCAGCTCGCGGCGAGCTCGGACAAGGTCCGGGTGATCGGTGAGACCGGGCTCGACTACTTCCGCACCGGTGAAGACGGCCGGGCCGCGCAGCACGAGTCGTTCGCCGCGCACATCGAGCTGGCGAAGCGCCTGGACAAGACGCTGATGATCCACGACCGGGACGCGCACGACGACATCCTGCGCATCCTCGATCGCGAAGGCGTGCCGGACCGGGTCGTGATGCACTGCTTCTCCGGCGACACCGAGTTCGCCCGCGAATGCGTGAACCGCGGCGCCTACCTGAGCTTCGCCGGCGTCGTAACGTTCAAGAACGCCCAGTCCCTCCGCGACGCCCTGGCCGTGACCCCCCTCGACCGCATCCTCGTCGAAACCGACGCCCCGTACCTGACGCCATCGCCGTACCGCGGCAAACCGAACGCGTCCTACCTCATCCCGCACACGGTCCGCAAAATGGCCGACGTCCTCAACATCTCCGTCCCAGAACTCTGCGCATCCCTGAACGACAACGCGAATCGCGCCTTCGGAGGATCCTGGTAACGGTCCGGTACGACGAGGCAACTGTCGCCGCCGAGGCCTACCTGGCGGCGAAACTGTCTTCGTTACGGTCCGGACGCCGACCGTCAACGTTTCCGCGGGCCGTTGCGCGGGGTGCCGGACGAGCGCAGTCTGAGGGCGTCGGCCCGGTTCCGGGCCGAGCTGCGAGGGGGAGAGGCAATGAGCGTTCTGATGACGATGAGGGTGACTGGGGACCCGACAGCGATCGAGAAGCTGGCCGCCGACAACGGCGCGCTTTTCCAGGGGGTGCTGGCGGACGCGACCGGTCGCGGTCTGATCTCGCATCACTTCTACGGCAGCGGGACCGAGGTGCTCGTCGTCGACGAATGGCCCGACGAAGCGACTTGTCAGGCGTTCTTCGAGCATTCCGGACCGCAGATCCAGCAGATCATGGAGCAGGCCGGTGTGACGGCAGAGCCGCAGCCCGAGTTCTGGCGGCACCTGGAGGTCGGCGACGACGTCGGGTGATGCCGCTGGTAGACACCTCTCATGGAGTTCAGTGAGGTGGTTCGGCGGCGGCGGATGGTGCGGAACTACGACCCGGATCGTGTGGTGCCGGACGACGTCCGGGAGCGGATTCTGGGGAACGGGTTGCGGGCGCCTTCGGGTGGGTTCAGTCAGGGGTGGGCGTTCCTGACGTTGGAGGGGGACGAGCGGGAGCGGTACTGGCGGATTTCGGCCGAGGATCCGGATCCCAAGTATGTTGAATGGATCACAGGGCTGCGCCGGGCGCCGTTGCTGATTCTGGCCTTCGCGCACAAGGACGCGTACCTCGATCGGTACACCGAACCGGACAAGGGCTGGACCGATCGGGACGAGGGTCGCTGGACCGCGCCGTACTGGTACGTCGACACCGGGATGGCAGTCCTGCTGATGTTGCAGACGGTCGTCGACGAAGGCCTGGGAGCCTGCTTTTTCGGGCCTCCCGCGGACAAGGTGGGCCGGTTGCTCAAGGAGTTCGGCGTACCCGAGGGGTTCGATCTGGTGGGGGTGTTGTCGGTCGGTCACCGGGCCCCGGACAAGCGCTCGCCGTCGCTGAAACGGGGGCGCCGGACGACCGCCGAAGTGGTGCATCGGGGGCAGTGGGGCAATCACACGGTGTGAGTACGCCGTTACACCTTTTTCCGACTCGCCGACCAGGGGATTGGCGCTTCCGCGACTTCTTCGTTATGGTCCCGTGATGTTGGCCGGGATCGGGGAAGATTCCGGGCAGCACAACCCCTCGGCGGGATCAGAAGCTCCGGGCAGCCAGTCCGGCGTCGCGATCGGTGCCTGTGCTGTCCCACCCCGTGCCCGGGTAGCCCTACCTGGGAGCTTTAGTGCGTAAGTCCATCATCGTGGCCGTCGGTGCGACGGCTGCGTTCGCCGTCGCGGGTGGCTCCGTGGCATACGCCGCGAAGAGCAAGACGGTCAGTGTCTCCGTCGACGGCCAGGTGCGGAAGGTGCACACCTTCGGCTCCACCGTGGCAGACGCCCTGAAGGCCGAGAAAGTTCAGGTCGGTGAGCACGACGTGGTCGCGCCCGGCATGGACTCGAAGCTGAAGGACGGCCAGGAGATCGCCGTGCAGTACGGCCGGCAGCTGACGGTGAACGCCGACGGCACCAAGAAGGCCTACTGGACCACCGCCGACAGCGTGAACGAGGCGCTCGCCGACCTGGGTCTGCGGTACGACGGGGCGCAGCTCTCCACGAGCCGTAGCGCGCCGCTCGGCCGCCAGGGCCTGGAGTTGACCATCACGACGCCGAAGACCGTGCAGATCGTGCACCTCGGCAAGACCGTGACGATCAAGTCGCTGGCCGGCACCGTCGGTCAGGCCCTCACCGAGGCGAAGCTGCGCTGGGACTCCGACGACCGGATCACCCCGGCCGCCGCGACCCCGCTGAAGCTCGGCGTGAACAAGATCGGTTTCGTGCAGGTCCTGCAGAAGACCGTCACCAAGACCGAGACGGTCGCGCACGGCACCGACGAGACCAAGTCGGCGACGCTGGAAGTCGGCACCAAGAAGACCACGACCAAGGGCACCGACGGCTCCAAGACCGTCACGTACCTGTACACCTACCTGGACGGCAAGCTGTCGACCACCAAGGTGGTCGGGTCGAAGCTGGTGGCCAAGGCGGTCGACGAGCAGGTCCTGGTCGGCACCAAGCCGAAGCCGGCGGAGCCGACCACGACCACCACGACCACCGAGACCGACACGCCGGCGAGCAGCAACGTCGGTGCGTGGGACCGGATCGCCGAGTGCGAGTCGGGCGGCAACTGGTCCATCGACAGCGGCAACGGGTACTACGGCGGTCTGCAGTTCGACCACGGCACCTGGGCTGCCTACGGCGGTACGGCGTACGCCTACAACGCGAACGGTGCATCGAAGGCGCAGCAGATCGCGATCGCGGAGAAGGTCAAGGCCGACCGCGGCGGCTACGGCGCATGGCCTGTCTGCGGCAAGCGCGCCTAGTGCAAGACTGACGAGGTGACCTCGTCTGATTCATCCACATCAGCCGGACCGAGACTGCTCGGTCCGGCTGATGTGCGTTCGCTGGCCGCGTCCCTCGGGGTGCGTCCGACCAAGCAGCGCGGCCAGAACTTCGTCATCGACCCGAACACGGTGCGCCGGATCGTGCGGGCCGCCGACCTGACGGAGGGCGAGACGGTTCTCGAGGTCGGCCCGGGGCTCGGGTCGCTGACGCTCGCACTGCTCGCGGAAGGGCACCGGGTCACCGCGGTCGAGATCGACCCGCTGCTCGCGCAGGCGCTGCCGTCGACCGTCGCGTCGTACGCGCCGCACCAGGCCGACAGGCTGACCGTGGTCGAGGCCGACGCGATGGACGTGACGCCCGCGGAGATCGGCGAGCCGACCGCCTGCGTGGCGAACCTCCCGTACAACGTCGCCGTCCCCGTCCTGCTGCACCTGCTCCGGGTCTCGGACTCGCTGCGGCACGGCCTGGTGATGGTGCAGTCCGAAGTCGCGGACCGCCTGGCGGCCGGACCGGGTTCGCGGACGTACGGCGTACCGTCCGCGAAGGCCGCCTGGTACGCCGACGTACGGCGCGCTGGGCCGATCGGACGGAACGTCTTCTGGCCGGCGCCGAACGTGGACTCCGGGCTCGTCGCGTTCGAGCGCCGCGAACCGCCCGTGACGGAGGCAAGCCGCGAGGAGGTGTTCGCCGTGATCGAGGCCGCGTTCTCGCAGCGCCGTAAGACGATCCGCTCCGCGCTGGCCCGCTGGATGCCGGACCGCGCACGCCTCGACGAGGTGCTCAGCGCCGCAGGAATCGACCCGCGAGTACGCGGGGAGATGCTCGGGATCACAGAGTTCGCCGCCCTCGCCGGTGCAGGTCGGACGGTGTAATGCCCCCAGGGCATGCCGAGGTCTTCCGCGCCTGCTGCGTGGCACTCGGCGGGCACCTCGCGGCACTGTGGCGAAGGCCACGATGCTCCGCATCGCGACCTCCACCCCAGCACCCCGAGGCACTCCGCCGAGCACCTGCTCGCGACGGCGCGGAAAACCTCGGCATGCCCTAGCCTGTCCGACGTGCCACCTTCTGCTGAGGTCACGGTGCGGGCGCCGGCCAAGATCAATCTCGGTCTGTCGGTCGGTCCGCCGCGCCCGGACGGGTTCCACCCGGTCGCCACGGTGTATCAGGCCGTTGCCCTGTACGACGACGTGACCGCGGTACTGCGGGACGGCGACGGCGAGGTCTCGGTCGAGATCTCCGGCGACTTCGCGGACGACGTGCCGACCGACGAGACCAACCTCGCGGTGCGGGCGGCGCAGTTGCTGCAGGCGGAGTACGACGTCGACGAGGGCGTCGACCTGACGATCCGCAAGACGATCCCGGTGGCCGGCGGGATGGCCGGCGGATCGACTGACGCGGCAGCGACCCTGGTGGCGTGCAACCGGCTGTGGGGCCTGCAGCTGACCCAGACCGAGCTGCAGCACCACGCTGCGGAGCTCGGCAGCGACGTACCGTTCTGCCTGGTCGGCCACACGGCGCTCGGTCAGGGCCGTGGCGAGCAGGTCACCGAGGTGATGTCCCGCGGGACGTTCCACTGGGTGTTCGCGATCGCTGACGGCGGGTTGTCGACGCCGGACGTCTACCGCGAGCTGGACCGGATGCGTCCGCTGCGTCGCGTCGAGGCGCCGCAGGTCCGTCCGGAGCTGATGTCCGCCCTGCTGTCCGGGCAGCCAAGCGCACTCGCCGTTGCGCTCAGCAACGACCTGCAGGCCGCGGCGTTGTCGCTGCGTCCCGAGCTGGGGGAGACGCTCCAGTTCGGCCTCGACCAGGGTGCTCTGGCCGCGCAGATCTCCGGCTCCGGCCCCACGTGCCTCTTCCTCGCCGCCGACAGCCGCAGCGCCGTCGACCTGGCCGTGGAGCTCGCCGAATCCGGCCGCTGCCGCATGGTCCGCCAGGCCGAGGGCCCGGTCCCGGGCGCCCGGATCCTGCCCGCCACCATCAGCCGCTAGAAAATCGCTCGTCCTGGGGCTCTGGTGGTGTTACCGTCCGAGAGAATCCATCGACACAGAGACAGACACCGACAGGAGACCGGGATGCGCCGCGGATCGATCCACCCCATGGGTACTGATCGTTTCGACGCATTCGCGAGGACTCTTGAACTCTCTGACGATGGGTATTGTGGCGCATGTCGACGCCGGTAAGACCAGCCTGACCGAGCGGCTGCTGTACGCCGCCGGCGTCATCGACCGGGTCGGCCGGGTCGACGACGGGAACACGCAGACCGACTCGATGGACCTCGAGCGGAAACGCGGCATCACGATCCGCTCGGCGGTGGTGTCGTTCGCGCTCGGCGACCTGCCGGTGAACCTGATCGACACTCCCGGGCACTCCGACTTCATCGCCGAGGTCGAGCGCGCGCTGTCCGTGCTGGACGGCGCGGTGCTGGTGATCTCCGCGGTCGAGGGCGTGCAGCCGCAGACGCGGTTGCTGATGCGCACGCTGGACCGGCTGCGGATCCCGACGCTGCTGTTCGTGAACAAGATCGACCGGGTGGGTGCGCGGTACGACGAGTTGCTCGCCGACATCCGGCGCTTGCTGACGCCGGCCGCCGTACCGATGGAGTCGGTGGCGGAGCTCGGCCTGCGTACGGCGTCCGTCGTACCCCTGCCGCTGCAGCGCGCCGAAGTGAGCGAGATGGTTGCCGAGCGCAATGATTCGTTCCTCGAGCTGTACCTCGAAGGCGCCGCGGCCGACAACGCGGCCGAACTGCGGCGCCAGGTAGCGAAGGCCGAGATGTATCCGGTGTACTTCGGATCCGCGATGACCGGAGTCGGGATCGCCGAGGTGATCGAGGGCATCCGCACATGGTTGCCGCGGGCAATCGCGGTGCCGGAGGACGAGCTACGGGCCCGGGTGTTCAAGGTTGAACGGGGTGCGGCCGGGCAGAAGATCGCGTCCGCGCGGATCGTCAGCGGGACGCTGGCCGCGCGGACCTCGGTCGCGGTGCATCCCGTGGACGGTCCGGCGTACCAGGTCCGGCCGAGCGGGATCGATGTGTTCGGCGACGGCGGCCGGCACCCGGTGGATCGGGCCGAGGCCGGTCAGATCGTGGCGTTGCGGGGACTGAAGAGCATCCGGATCGGCGATCAGCTCGGCGTACGGACGGCGGACGTGGGGCGGCTGTTCGCGCCGCCGACGCTGGAGACCGTGGTGAGTGCGCGGGACCGCGTGAAGTTGTTCCAGGCGTTGACGCAGCTCGCCGAGCAGGATCCGCTGATCCGGGTCCGGAAGGCCGACGAGATCACGGTGAGCCTGTACGGCGAGGTGCAGAAGGAGGTGATCGCGTCACTGCTCGAGTCCGAGTACGGCGTCGACGTCACCTTCAGCGAGACGACCCCGATCCATGTCGAGCGGTTGATCGGCACCGGTGCGGCGACCCGCGAGATCACTGAAGGCCCGTGGGCGGCGGGGGTCGGTTTCCGGGTCTCGCCGGTTGCCGAGGGCATCGAGTACAACCTGGAGGTGGAGCTCGGCGCGTTGCCGCGGGCGTTCCACACGGCGATCGAGGAGACGGTCCGGCTGACCCTGCACCAGGGGCTGTTCGGCTGGGAGATCCCGGACATCCGGGTGGATCTCACGCACACGGCGTACTGGAGCCCGGTCACCGTGGCGGCCGACTTCCGCCGCCTGGTGCCGCTCGTCCTCCTGCAAGCGATCGCCGAGGCCGGTACGACGGTCCTGGAGCCGGTCAACCACTTCGAGCTCGATGTTCCGTCCGACACCGTCTCTCGGGTCCTCGCGCACGTGGCCGAACATCGCGGCGTCGTCACGCAGACCAGCCTCACAGAGACACAGGCCCACATCGAAGGCACTATCCCGGCCGCCACCACACACCCCTTCGAGTCCATGCTCCCGACCCTCGGCCGAGGCGAGGCCCTCCTCGCCACCAGCTTCGACAGCTACAGCCCTGTCCCAGGTCCGGCCCCCAGCCGCGCCCGCACGGACGGCAACCCCCTCAACGAGAAGCAGTACGTCCTGAACCTCAGTCGAGCTGTTTGAGGATGGTGGAGATTTCGGCGACGGCTTCGGGGCGGTCCGGCCAGTGGGCGGTGATGCAGATGAGTTCTCGGAGGTGGAGGAGCGGGAGGCGGTCACGCCAACCAGCGGCCAGCGGGTGGACCTCCTCGTAGGCGTCGAAGAACGTCTCGGAGAGATGGCCGTAGATGAGGAGGGTGGCCAGGTCGGCCTCGGGCCAGCCGTAGTGGACGGCAGGGTCGATCATGGCCGGGCCGCCGTCGGGCGCCGGGAGGAGGTTGCCGTGCCACAGGTCGCCGTGGAGGAGGGACGGCGGCTGCGGCGGGATCAGCTCGGGGAGGCGGTTGGCGACGCGTTCGAGGCGGCGGCGATCGGCTTCCGGGAGCTGGTTGTGGCAGTTCGGCTCCTCCAGGTAGCGGAGCAGGCGGTGCTCGGCGAAGAACGCGTGCCCGTCGCTTGTCCACGGGTTCCGCTGCGGGAGAGTGCCGAGGTAGTTGTCCTGGTGGTACCCGAACTTGTCCGCGGTCTGGTGATGCTGCAGCGCCAGCGCCCGCCCGGCGTCTTCCCAGTACGTCGGCGACGGTTCCGACGTACCGAGGTCAGACAGCACGATGAACGCCGGCGTCACCCGAAGGACGTCTGGTACGGCGAATCCGCCGGGTGCACGCAGCGCGTCGAGACCGTCGGCCTCCAGCGCGTACAGGTCCGCCGGCAGGCCGTCCTGCGTCTTCACGACCACCGATTCGCCGAGCGTCGTCCGCACGCGGAACGTCTTGCTGGCGTAGCCGCCTTCCAGCGGATCGGCGGCGATCGCGTCGCCGAGGGACAGTCCTTCGAGCCAGGCGGTAGTCAACACCTGGACGATCCTGGCACGATCCGGGGAACGGTGTCCGCGTCAGCTACCCTTGGGCGCGTTATGGCGGCACCTAACTTGGTCAATCTGGAAGCTGTTTCGAAGGGCTTCGGGACCCGCACACTGCTCGACTCGGTCAGTCTCGGCGTAGGCCGTGGTGAGCGCATCGGCGTGGTCGGGCGCAACGGCGACGGCAAGTCGACGCTCCTGCAGGTCCTGGCCCGGCGTGAGGAGCCCGACAGCGGCCGGATCACCCACAACCGCGAGCTACGGCTCGGGTACCTCGGTCAGAGCGACGACCTCGACCCGGACCAGACCGTCCTGCACGCGGTGCTAGGCGATGTCGAGACCTACACCTGGGCGGCCGACCCGCGGGCGCGCTCCGTCATGGAGCACCTGCTCGGCGAAGTCGACCACCAGGCGCAGGTCGGCAGCCTGAGCGGTGGTGAGCGCCGCCGGGCCTCCCTGGCCAGACTCCTGCTCACCGAGGTCGACCTGCTGATTCTCGACGAGCCCACCAACCATCTCGATATCGAAGCCGTCAGCTGGCTCGCCGAGCACGTCGTCGACCGGGCGGGCGCGCTGATCGTGGTGACCCACGACCGCTGGTTCCTCGACGAGGTCTGCACCGACACGTGGGAGGTGCAGGGCGGCCGCGTCACGTCGTACGACGGTGGGTACGCGGCGTACGTCCTCGCCAAGGCCGAGCGGGCCCGCACCGCGCAGGTCACCGAGGCCAAGCGGCAGAACCTCCTGCAGAAGGAGCTCGCCTGGCTGCGTCGCGGCGCGCCCGCCCGCAGCACCAAGCCGAAGTTCCGGATCGAGGCGGCCAACGCGCTGATCGAGGACGTGCCGCCGCCGCGGGACAAGCTCGCACTGTCGCAGCTGGCGACCGCGCGGCTCGGCAAGGACGTGTTCGACGTCGAGGACGTCAGTCTGAGCTTCGGCGACCGGAAGATGCTCGACCACGTCACGTTCCGGCTCGGTCCGGCCGACCGGATCGGGCTGCTCGGCCCGAACGGCGCCGGCAAGACCACGTTCCTGAAGGTCCTGACCGGGCAGCTCGCGCCGGACCGCGGCCTGGTCAAGCGGGGCAAGACTGTCCGGATCGCCAACCTGTCGCAGACCCTCGAGGAGATCGACGGCACGGTCACCGTCCTCGACCACATCACCGCGATCCGTCGTACGGCGGCGCTCGCGGGCCGGGGCGGTGAGCTGACGTCGTCGCAACTGCTCGAGCGCTTCGGGTTCACCGGCGACAAGCTGACGACGCGGATCTCGGACCTGTCCGGTGGTGAGCGGCGCCGGCTGCAGGTGCTGCGCATCCTGCTCGACGAGCCGAACGTGCTGATCCTCGACGAGCCGACCAACGACCTGGACGTCGAGACGCTGACCGTGCTCGAGGATTTCCTGGACAGCTGGCCCGGCGTCGTCGTCACCGTCACCCACGACCGGTACTTCCTGGAGCGGGTCAGCGACATGGTTTACGCGATCATGGGTGACGCCCGGGTCCGGCATCTGCCGCGCGGTGTCGATCAGTATCTCGACGAACTCGCGGCCGGAATTCCGCGGCGGCCGGCGTCGAATGCGTTGACGCCGGCCACAGAAGTGTCCACCGATTTGTCAACGGCGGAAAACGGCCAGGTAGTTGAACGCCCGACGGCTGATGCGGCAGCGGCCCGGGCGGCGAAGAAAGAACTGAACCGGATCGAGCGGCAGCTCGCGAAGATCACCGAGGCCGAGACGAAACTGCACGACCAGCTGGCCGCTAGTGCGAGCGACTACGAGCGGCTCTCCGAGCTGGACGCCGAGCTCCGCAAGCTGGCCGACGAGCGCGGCGAGCTGGAAACGGCGTGGTTCGAAGCGGCGGAACGCGCGGAGTAGCAGGAGTTTCGAGCTGCGGCGCCCCTCCGATCCCCTGTCATTCGGAGGGGGCGCCGAGCTCGTGGGTGAGCGGGCCCCGTGCCGGCCGGCGTTGTTCGAGCCCCGAGCCCCGGACACCGCGCGGCCACTTTCGGCGGACCACCTCTTGCCGCCGAAGTCACCGTGTTCTGACATTTTGTAGTCGATCAACCACCGACGGTGACGACCCTAGTAGTGGGCCCAGCCGGTGTCGACAGTGGTCGGCTACAGCAATCTCTCGATCTCGTTGCAACTAGCAACGATCGGACCCGGACCGAAGTGACGGGTCGTCTTTTCGGATAATTCCGGGGTATTTCGGCCGTGCTTTGTCCGTACGAACAAGCGGCTTTGCAGGCGACGCAAACGATTGTTTCGGTCAGTGCTTTTCCAGGTCGAACGGGCGGACCAGCTCGCGCAACGCCCGGGCGATCTTCTGCTGGTCGCCGTCGCTGAGGCCGCCGAGCAGCGCGCGCTCGTGGGTGAGCAGGTCGGCCATCGCGGCGTCGACCTTGTCCCGGCCGGCGGGCGTCAGCTGGACCAGCACGCCGCGGCGGTCATGCGGATCCGGCAGCCGCTCGACCAGGCCGCGGGCGGCCAGCCGGTCGACCCGGTTGGTCATCGTGCCGGACGTGACCAGGGTTTCCTTGAGCAGCTTGCCGGGGGACAGTTGGTACGGCGTACCCGCTCGACGCAGGGCCGCGAGGACGTCGAACTCCCAGGACTCCAGGCCGTGGGTGCCGAAGGCCTGGCTGCGGGCGCGATCGAGATGCCGCGCCAGCCGGCTGACCCGGGACAGCACCTCCATCGGTGCCACGTCGAGATCGGGGCGCTCGCGGCGCCAGGCTTCGATCAGCCGATCGACCTCGTCCTCCATGCGTTCGAGAGTACCCATCAAGACTCTTGACATCAAGACAAGTCGGAGGGCTAGAGTATCTCGACGTCAAGATAAATCATCTGAGAGGGGCAGCCCGATGCGCACGTCACCGGTGTGGAGTCCAGAGCAGTACGGCACGTACGCCGACGAGCGTGCCCGGCCGTTCCGGGACCTGGTCGAGCGGGTCCGGGCGACCGACGTACGGACCGTGGTCGACCTCGGCTGCGGACCGGGCGCGTTGACCGCGACGCTGCGTCAGGTCTGGCCGGAGGCCGTGATCCGCGGGATCGACAGCTCGCCGCAGATGCTCGAGGCGGCCGCGCAGTACGCCGACGACCACCTGAGCTTCGAGCTCGGTGACGTCCGCGAGTGGAGCGTCGAGCCCGGTTCGCTGGATGTGATCGTCACGAACGCGACGCTGCAGTGGGTGCCGGAGCAGCTCGACCTGCTGCCCGGGTTCGTCCGGGCGCTGCGGCCGGGCGGGTGGTTGGCGATCCAGATCCCGGGCAACGGTGATGCTCCGTCGCACGCGATCCTGCGAGAGCTGGCCGGCCGCGAGCCGTACGCCGAGTACGCGAAGGACACGTCGCTGCGTCCCGACGTACCTGGTCCGGCCGAGTACGTCGACGCGCTCAGCGCGGAAGGTTGCGTGGTGGACGCGTGGGAGACGACGTACTTCCACCTGCTGTCCGGCGACAACGCCGTATTGGAGTGGGTGAAGGGGACCGGCGCGCGGCCGGTGCTGCAGTCGCTGCCGGACGACGTACGTCCGAAGTTCGAGGCGGAGTACGGCGCTCGGCTGGCGGAGGCCTATCCGCAGCGGGACTACGGGACGCTGCTTCCGTTCCGGCGGATCTTCGCGGTTGCGCACAAGAAGGGATGACCATGCGGCTCGATCATGTGCAGGTGTCTTGTCCGCCCGGTGGTGAGGACGTGGCGCGGGCGTTCTATCGCGATGCGCTCGGGATGACCGAGGTGGAGAAGCCGGAGCTGCTCAAGCCGCGCGGCGGGTGCTGGTTCAAGGCCGGTGCTGCGGAGATCCACGTCGGCGTGGAGCAGAACTTCACGCCCGCGAAGAAGGCGCACCCCGCGCTGGCCGTCGACAACCTGGACGCGTTGGCTTGCCGGCTGGCAGATCTGGGTTTCCCGGTGACCTGGGACAACGACACAATCCCGGGCCGCCGCCGCTTCCACACCGCCGACGGCCACGGGAATCGAGTCGAGATCGTGTGAAGAAGCGGCTCGCCCGGCCCCCTCAAGCTGGGCGAGCCGCTGGCTTATTCGGTCGCCAGTGCGCCGGCTGGTGCGACCTTGGCCGCGCGGCGGGCGGGTAGCACCGAGGCGAGCAGGCCTGCGACGGCGGCGACGGCGGCGATGGTGATCAGCAGGGTCCCGGGTACGGCGTACTCCACGCCGCCCTCGACCGTCTGGCCGCCCATCAGCGCGCTCGTCCCGGTCCAGCCGTAGATCAGACCGAGTGCGATCCCGAGACCGGCCGCGACCAGTGCCATCAGCAACGACTCGACCGCGAGCATCCCGCGCAACTGGCGGCGGGACAGCCCCATCGCCCGGAGCAGCGCGTTCTCCCGCGTCCGCTCCAGCACCGACAGGCTGAGCGTGTTACCGACCCCGACCAGTGCGATCAGCACCGAGACCCCGAGCAGACCGATGCCGACGATCAGCAGTACGTCGAAGACCTTGGTGTAGCTGGTCCGCTCGGCCAAGCCGCCCTGCACGGACAGATCCTTGACGGTCGGGATCGACTGCTCCACGGCGTCGACCACGTCGGCGCCGTCCGCCTTCGGGTCCGACGCCAGCCAGAACCCGGTCACGGGCGCACTCGGCACCAGCTTCGCGAGATCGGCCGAGGTCGCGGTGATCGGGTCGACCCCGATCGCCAGCCGGGCGGTCAGCGTGACCTTGTGCTGCCCGGACACGATCGTCACCGGCGAGCCGTCCTCGAGCTTCAGCTGCTGCATCACCGGGTAGGTGACCAACGCCGTACCCGGCTTCAGCTTCTCGCTCAGCGCCGCGTTGTGGATCACCGAGCGCGCCTTGCCCGCGTCGATACCGGTCACGTCGATCTCTTCGCCGCCGGCCTTCACGGTCACCGTGCTGATCGGGACGACCTGGGTGATGCCCTTGATGTCGCGGAGCTGCTGCTCGGCGCTCGCCGGCATCTTCTCCTTGTACGTCGTCACCATCAGATCGACCGGGTACTGGCCGTCCATCGACACATCAAACGTTTTCCGTACCGAGGCGATCCCGACGCAGGTGAGGCTGATCAGGGTCACGCCGATGAGCAGTGCCGACGTGGTGGCCGCCGTACGCCGGGGGTTGCGGACCGCGTTCGCGACGGCGATCCGGGCGGGTACGCCGCCACTGCGGGCGGGGAGTGCGCCGATCACGCGGATCAGTGCCGGGACGAGCAGGGCGCCGACCGCGAGGATGCCCATGAACGAGATGGTGCCGCCCACGACACCGATCAGCACCTGGTGCTGCTTGGCCCCGACCGCCAGCAGTAGGCCGCCGCCGGCGAGGAGCAGGAAGCCCAGGACCAACCGCAGTACGCCGGCCTTGGTCGTGGCCGCCGGAGCCACCTCGGGACGAAGCGCTGCCAACGGCGCTACCTTGGTTGCCCGCCGGGCGGGTACAACGGCTGCCAGGAGCGTGACTGCGACACCTATGACCAGCGGCAGGAACAGCGACACCAGGTCCAGGTGCAGTGGTACGGGCGGAATACCCCAGTCGAACTCGCGGGACAGCGCCAGGCCCAGCGCGGACAGGGCGACACCGAAGACGACACCGATCGCGGACGCGATCACGCCGACCACGGTGGCCTCGGCGAGGACAGACGAGAAGACCTGCCGGCGGGAGGCGCCCACGCAGCGCAGCAGCGCCATCTCGCGGGTGCGCTGGGCGATCACGATCGTGAAGGTGTTGCCGATCACCAGGCAGGCCACGAACAACGCGATCAAGGCGAACATCCCGAACACGCCGCCGAGGACGTCGATACCGTGGGTCAGACCCTCCACCTCGTGCTGGATGAACGCCTCACCGGTGAAGACGGTCAGACCGCTCGCCACGACGGCCTGCGCGGCGTCGGTCAGTTGCTGCTGGCTGACGCCGGGCTTCGCGGCCAAGGCGACTCCCCGGGTGAATGCGCCCGGGTCGAAGATCTTCACCGCGGCCGGAGTCGCGACCGCGGAAGCGCTTCCTACGTACTTCGAGTCGTCCACCAGTCCGACGACGGTGACGGTCCACGACTTGCCGTCGTACGAGCTGATCCGCAAGCTCTGGCCGACGCCGATCTTGTGCTTGGCTGCAATCCGTGCCGGGAGGGCGATCTCGTTCGTTGCGGTCGGCAATCGTCCGGACGAGGTGCCGGGGCCGGCGATCTGCGCCGTGCTGTAGAGCGCGTCGATCGGGACCGTGGTACCGCGGACGAGGTCGGGGAACGCGAAATCCATGTACGCGGTCGTCAGTGTGACGACCGCCGCGGCCTGTGGCAGTTTCTGCACCTTGGCGATGTCGGCGGGGGAGATGGTCGCGTTGTCCGGGTAGACGACGGCGTCAACGCCCTTGTACTGCGCGCCGATCGTCTCGTCGACGCCGTGCGACGCGGACGCGTGCACGATCATCGCGAGCGAGCCGAAGCCGACCCCGAGGACGATCGCCAGACAGGCGGCGACCAAGCGGCCCATGTGGGCGCGCAGCGAAGAGAGGAGCGAACGTCGCACGTCAGGCCCCCAGCTGACGCAGCGCGTCGAGAACGCTCTCCGGGGTCGGCTCCCGCAGCTCGCCGGCCAGCTTGCCGTCGGCAAGCATCACGACGCGGTCGGCGTACGACGCCGCGAGCGGGTCGTGCGTCACCATCACCACGGTCTGGCCGAACTCGCGGACCGAGCGGCGCAGGAAGCCGAGCACCTCGGCGCCGGACCGCGAGTCCAGGTTGCCGGTCGGCTCGTCGGCGAACACGACCTCCGGCCGGCCGACCAGGGCCCGCGCCACCGCGACCCGCTGCTGCTGGCCGCCGGACAGCTCGGACGGGCGGTGCGTGAGCCGGTCGCCGAGCCCGAGGACCTCGATCAGCGTGCTCAGCCACTGCTGGTCCGGCTTGCGGTTGCCGAGCTCGAGTGGGAGCAGGATGTTGTCGTTCGCCGACAGCATCGGGAGCAGGTTGAACGACTGGAACACGAAGCCGACCCGGTCCCGGCGGATCTTGGTCAGCTCCGCGTCCGGCAGCCGGGTCAGCTCGGTCTCGCCGAGCAGCACCTGGCCCTCGGTCGGGGTGTCCAGCCCGGCGAGGCAGTGCATCAGCGTCGACTTGCCGGACCCCGACGGACCCATGATCGCGGTGAACTGGCCGACCCCGAAGTCGACCGAGACCCCGTCGAGCGCGGCGACCGCGGTGTCGCCCTGTCCGTACACCTTGCGCAGCTCGTGCGCCCGGATCGCGGTCCGCGGCTGCCCGTCCTGCGGCAACCGCCCGGCCGCAAGCTCTCCGGTCTGCAAGCTCATCTCACTCCTCAACTCAACTGAACGTTGGTGAAGAAGTTAGTCAGCGCGCGGCGGGATCTCGTCGGACCGGAGACTGCAGTATGCGTACGACCTGGGTATTACTTGGTCGGGCGGACGAGCCCGGTCTCGTACCCCAGGACGACGAGGGCGACCCGGTCCCGCAGGCCGGTCTTGGCCAGGATCCGCCCGATATGCGTCTTGACCGTTGCCTCGGACAACGTGAAGAGCTTGGCGATCTCGGTGTTCGACAGGCCGCGGGCGACCTCGACGAGCACCTCGCGCTCGCGGGCCGTCAGGTCGGCAAGGTCCGGTCGCTCGGTCTGCTCGTCGGGCAGGGCGCCGGCGAAGTGCTCCAGGAGACGTCTCGTCGTACTGGGGGAGACGACGGCGTCGCCGGAGTGCACCTGCCGGATCGCGTTCAGCAGGTCGGCGGGCGGGGTGTTCTTGAGCAGGAAGCCGGACGCGCCGGCCTTGATCGCGGCGAACGCGTACTCGTCCAGGTCGAACGTGGTCAGCACGATGACTCTCGGTGCCTCGGGCAACGACTGCAGCCGGCGGGTGGCCTCGACGCCGTCCAGCCGCGGCATCCGGACGTCCATCAGAACCACGTCGCACGCGGTCACCTGGATCTTCTCGAGCGCCTCACCGCCGTCGCCCGCCTGGCCGACCACCCGCATGTCGGCCTGCGAGTCCACGAGCATCGTGAAGCCCGCTCTGACGAGTTCCTGATCGTCCACGAGGAACACCCGGATCACGTCGTCTTCCATTACTCTCCAGTCGGCAGGTTGTACGGCAGTCTGGCGATCACCTCGTAACCACCGCCAGCCTTCGGTCCGGCGCTCACCGTACCGCCCGAGACCGAGGCGCGTTGCCGCATCCCGACCAGGCCGTGACCTGGGTCCGAGCTCGGCGCGACGCCGGCGCCGCGGCCGTCGTCGGTGACCACCACGGTCAGCATCTCGCGCCCGAAGTCCAGGCTGACGGAGGTGCGTGCCCCCGGCCCGGCGTGTTTCAGCGTGTTCGTCAGCCCCTCCTGCACGATCCGGTACGCCGTCAGCCCGAGCAGGGCCGGGAGATCGCGGGGTTCGCCGGTGACCTCGTAGCTGACGCTGAGACCGGCTTCCCGGACGTTCTCGATCAGCTCGGGCAGGCTGGAGACGCCGGGCTGCGGGCGGGGCTGGTTCGGGTCGAGCTCGTTCTGCTCGTCCTGCTTGAGCAGGCCGAGCATCTTGCGCATCTCGGTCAGGCTCGCGCGGCCGGTGTCGCCGATCGTGGCGAGGGCCTTCTTCGCCGCCTCGGGCGACTGGTCCGCGGCGTACAGCCCGCCGTCGGCCTGGACGATCATGATCGACAGGCCGTGCGCCACCACGTCGTGGATCTCGCGGGCGATCCGGGTCCGTTCGTTGCTCACGGCCAATTTCGCCTCGCGGTCGCGGTCCCTTTCGAGCTGGGCGGCCCGCTCCTCGAGCTGAGCGACGTACAGGCCGCGGGTACGGCGGCGCTCGCCGAACGCCCAGACGCCGAAGACGAGCGCGCCGAGCGCGACCATCATCGTGACCTGCTGCTTCCAGTCCGAGTTCGCCCAGTACCGCGAGGTCGCCATCAGGACGCCGAGACCGCCGATACCCAGCGCGATCCGGCTCAGGCGTACGTCGCCGTACACGGAGATGGCGTACAACGCGACCAGCAGACCGACGTTGCCGGGCATCAGTTCGATGCCGATGAGCCACTGCAGGACGGCGACCGAGCAGACCGCGAAGAAGACCAGTTCGGGGTGGGTGCGGCGCCAGATCAGCGGGACCAGCATGCCGAACGCGAGGATGCCGCCCAGGTGCGCCTGCGCGAGCGACAGGAAGCCGAAGATCATGCAGAGGCCGCCGGCCAGCAGCAGGTCGAACGCCCTGCTCCGGGCAGGCAGCGGCCGCGCGGTCAACATCCCCGTCATGCTGGCCAGGGTACGGGTCCCGGACTTGGCGGGGGTCATTCCACAGTCGGATGTCGGCGTACGACCAGAGGCTGTTACTTGTGCGGGCGGGTCGCGAGAACCGGCTTGACCTCGAGGCCGGACAGGCCGTTCCAGGCGAGGTTGACCAGGTGCGCGGCGACGTCCTGCTTCTTCGGTTTGCGGGCGTCCAGCCACCACTGGCCGGTGAGCGCGACCATGCCCACCAGCATCTGGGCGTACATCGGGGCGTTCTTCGGCTCCAGCCCGCGGCGCTTGAACTCCTCGGCCAGGATGTGCTCGACCCGGGTCGCGACGTCGCTGAGGATCGAGATGAACGAGCCGGTGGCCGACCCGACCGGCGAGTCGCGGACCAGGATCCGGAACCCGTCGGAGTTGTTCTCGATGTAGTCGAGCAGCGCGAGCGCCGCCTGCTCGACGAGTTCGTGTGCCCGGCCGGCCGTCAGCGCGCCGGTGACGCCGTCGAGCAACGCCCGTACCTCGCGGTCGACAACCACGGCGTACAGGCCTTCCTTGCCGCCGAAGTGTTCGTACACCACCGGCTTGGAGACCTCGGCACGATGTGCGATCTCCTCGACCGAGGTCGCCTCGTAGCCCTTCTGGGCGAACAGGCCGCGGGCGATGGTGATGAGCTGCTCGCGACGTTCGGCACTGGTCATCCGGATCCGGCCGGACCGCCGCGGTTTGGGTTCCGTCACGTCGTGATCACGTCAGCATCATGCCGCACTTCGGGTATTGCGGGTGGGAGTTTTACGGTCACGCAGCCTTGAGCGTACGGGGCGAAGAGTCCACACGACGGGCCTCCAGCCGCTCCTTGACCGGCCAGCGGACGTCGGACGCCCAGCCCTGCTTCTCGAAGAACCAGATGCAGCGGGCGGACGTGTCGAGCTGTCCCTTGAGTACGCCGTGCCGCGCGCAGGTCGGGTCGGAGTGGTGCAGGTTGTGCCACGACTCGCCCTGGCTCAGGATCGCCAGCCACCACACGTTGCCGGACTTGTCGCGGCTCTTGAACGGCCGGTCGCCGATCGTGTGGCAGATCGAGTTGATCGACCAGGTGACGTGGTGCAGCAGCGCGATCCGGACCAGGCTGGCCCAGAAGAACGCGGTCAGCGCACCGGTCCACGACCAGGACCAGAGGCCGCCGATGACGGCGGGCGCGAGGAGGCTGACGGCCACCAGCACCGGGAACATCCGGGACACCCTGACGACGTCCTTGTCCTTCAGCAGATCCGGCGCGTACTGCCGCTGCGGGGTCTGCTCGGTGTCGAACAGCCAGCCGACATGCGCGTGGAAGAAGCCCTTGGTGAGCGCGCCCAGCGTGTTCCCGTACTTCCAGGGGCTGTGCGGGTCGCCGTCGCGGTCGGAGAACTTGTGGTGCTTGCGGTGATCGGCCACCCAGCGGATCACCGGGCCCTCGATCGCCAGCGAGCCGGCGATCGCGAGGGCATACTTGAGCGGGCGGTTCGGCTTGAAGGACTTGTGCGTGAACAACCGGTGGAAGCCGATCGAGATCCCGTGACCGGCGATCGTGTAGAACACCACCGCGAGTACGACGTCCCGCCAGCCGAGGAGCCCGCCCCACGCGATCGGCACCGCCGCCAGCACCGCCAGGAACGGGACGCCGATGAACAGCGCCAGCGCGACCTGCTCCCAGAGCTTCTTCTGCTCACCGCCGAGCGTTCCGGTGTTCACGTCCTCGTCGACCGGCACGGTACGGGTGGGCGCATCCGGGGTGGCAACGGCGGGTGGAGTCATATCGGTCAATCCCTCAGCTCAGCGTGTCCTTACCTACGCCACCGTAACCTACGGGACCGTAGGTAAGGAACCCCTGAGCGTGTCATCCACCCCACTCATGGCAAACTGTCCCGGCAACCACGATCCCCCGTGGGGTAATCGGCAGCCCGCGAGACTTTGAATCTCGAAGACCAGGATCGAAACCTGGCGGGGGAGCTAGTACGTACGGCGTATGCCCGCCAGATGGTGGGCTGAGGTGGATGTAGCAACCCGACGCGGTGCTCCTCCGTCGCCGTGCTACGCGCCGCCCCCACCCACCCGGCGCTCAACGCGCCATTTAGCGCTTCGCGCGCGACCGCCTGGTACTGGTGCCGACTCGTGAACCAAGCGCCGAACCACCCGCGACCGCCAACTACGCCGCTCCCGGGATTCTTTGGCCCTCGAGCAGTGCAACTGGGGCGTTTTCTATTCGGACGAGTGCCGGGCCTGGTTCAGGTTCGATTGGTGTGGGCCTGCGAGCCAGTCCTGTGACAGGCGGGGGTCGGGTGGGTCTTCTCCTTGGCGTAGTGCGTTGATGTAGGCGCGGTCGGCGTTCAGGCGGGCTGCCACTTCGGGACCCTTGGCGACTGCGCCGTGGCCGGGGATCAGGATGTTGACGTCGCGGGCGGCCTCGGCGAGGCGGTCGAGTGCTGTTTCGTAGGCGCTGACCTGGTCGGGGCGGCGGGCGTCGAGGAGCGGGATCAGGACGTCGGAGAGCATGTCGCCGGCGATCAGGACGCCGCGGTCGGCGAGGAGTACGGCGGCGTGGCCGATGGCATGCGCCTGATGCTCGACGATTTCGCCCGGTATGGGTCCTCCATCCGCGGGCAGTGGGCTGAGGAGCCCGATCAGCTCGAGCGGGACGCCCTCCGCGCTCTCCGCCGCCATCGCCTGCGCTCGCTCGCGCGCTTCAGCGGCAACCGTCGTACAGCCGAGCGTGGCGTACCGCGGCACGTCGCCGTACCGGGAATGCCAGAGCAGGTGATCCCAGTGCGGATGCGTCGAGAACCCGGCGATCACCGGAACCCCGAGCCGGTCCACGTCATCGGCGAGCTCGCTCAGATCGGCCCCGTCGATCCCGGGATCGACCAGCACCAACCCGCCCTCCCCACGCACCACAACGGCATTGCTCCAAACCCACTCGCTCTGCCGCACCCAAACGCCGTCAGCCACCTCAGTCAACATCCGCTCACTGTGTCAGCTGTCCCCACCCAGATCTACTGGTCGTGGGATGACTGGTGTCGTGCGGGTGGTTGTGGCCGGCGATGAGCCCAGATGACGGCGGCCGTCCAGGTCAGAAACGCCAGTACGACGCCGACCGCACCGCCGGCTCCTGGTACGTCGACAAGGCTCCCGAGGACGGCGCCCATCGCGCCCAGGGGCAGCACCGCCGCCCACAGCAGTGCGAACGCATCGCCACCCGTACCGAGATCGCGTAGCCGCTTGTCGAGCGGACGGCGGCCTCCCATCAGCAGCACGATCTGCGCGCTGATCACCACCGCGACCACCAGCCCAAGCACCAACGGAACGGTCCCCACAACCCCAGTGTGCAGACCAACAGGCTGACAGGTTGTTTTACCGGTGGCGTGTTGTAGGGCAGCGGGCCTCCCCCGAACCCGCACCACAACCGGCCAACGCAACCCGCAGACACCTTACTGCAGCTCAGGTCAGGGGCTTCTTGTAGAAGGTGGCGGAGTCTTGGTAGTCGAGGGCCAGGTAGAACGGGCCTGCTCGGCGGCTGGCTAGGGCGAGGTAGGCGGCGTCTTTCGACTTGGCCCATTGCTCGGCGTGTTCCATCAGCAGGCGGCCTATTCCGGACTGCCGCAGAGTTTCGTCGACCATGACTTCCTCGACCCAGGCGACGGGACCATTGGCGAGGAAGGTGAGGTGACTGTTGGCCAGCAGGTAGCCGACGATTCCAGCGTCAGCGGTCTCGGCAACCAGTAGCAGGGTGTCGGGTACGTCGACCAGCTGCTTCCAGGTCGCGTCGAACGCGGACCGTTCGGGAGTGAACGAGGTGGCGAACGCCTTGGCGAGCGGCCAGACGTGCTCGCCGTCTTCAAGACGGGCTGGACGGATGACCACCGATGGATCAGGCACTCAGTCTCCTGCGGGTAGGTCGGTCAGTAGTTTGCCGAGTTGTGGTGGGAAGACTGTTTCGGCGGTCTCGATCAGCTCCTGCGCGGTCCACCAACGGAACCCGAGGACCGTGGTGGTTTCGTACTCGCTCAGCTGTGCCGGTGCGGGCGTGAAGTGCGCGACGCGGTGCAGGAGCCATTCCTCGTGTACGTCGACGGTCTCGCCGTTGAACTCGTACGTGTGATCCCGCGTCCACACGTGGATCCCGGTCGGCAGATCGCGCAGACCGGTCTCATCGTACGCCTCGCGCGCGGCGGCGGCCTGCAGGGACTCGTCGGCCTCGACGCCGCCGCCGACCGGATACCAGCATTCGGCCTGGGTCTTCGGGTCCTTGGCGTGGATGAGGAGCACGCGATCCTCCTCGTCCAGCAGCAGAAGCTTGACCGCGAGCCTCACCATCAGAGGCTGACCCAGCGCCGGTACTTGTCCAGGTCGACGTTGCTGCCGCACACGATCGTGAACACCTGCCGTCCGGCGAAGCGGTCGCGGTCTTCGAGGATCGCGGCGATGCCGAGCGCGGCCGATGGTTCGACGACGAGGCCGGCGTGGTCGAGCAACATGCGCAGACCGATGACGATCGACGATTCCTGAACGAGTACGGCGTCATCGGCGACGACGAGGAGGTCGTCGAGGACCTCCGGGATGGGGATGCGGCCCGCGACGCCGTCGGCGATCGTTTTCGTCGCGTCGGTGGTGACGACGCGACGCTGATGCCAGGAGTGCGTCAACGCCGGTGCGCCGAGCGGCTGAACGCAGATCACCTCGGCCGCGGGCGCGAGCGTCTTCAGCACGTACCCCACCCCCGTCGCCAATGCGCCGCCGCCGAGCGCGATCAGCACCGCGGGGCGATCGCCCGGTTCGATCCGCGGCGCCAGTTCGAGTCCGATGGTTGCCGCGCCTTCGCACGTCTCGAGGTCCAGGCTGTCCTCGAGCAGCCGAATCCCGTCGTACTGCGCGATTGCGGCAGCCCGTTCGCGGGCGAGTTCGTGGTCGCCGTCGACGAGTTCGAGTTTGGCGCCGAGCGCGCGGATCCGGTCGAGTTTGGTCGTGGTCGCGAACTGTGAAGCGACGACCGTGACGTCGAGATCGCGGTCGCGGCTCGACCAGGCGAGAGCTTGGCCGAGGTTGCCGGCGCTCGCGCACACCACGGCTCGTGAGCCGCCGTGGGCGAGTTGGCTCGCGACGACCTCGGTGCCTCGGCCTTTGAAGCTGCGGACCGGGTTGGCCGTCTCGAGCTTGATGTTGATCGCGCAGCCGAGCAGCGGTTCCAGCGCTTCGCAGCGATACAAGGGACTGTCGAGGAACACCGGATCGATGACCTCATGGGCCGCGCGAATCCGATCCATGTCGAGCCGCGTCGCCTGCACGACCCGCAGCTTACGCAATCGCGCGGATGGATGGTCTGTGAACACCCGCCGGGGTAATACTTGTTCACCGCCCGCCCAGACCCCGCTGACGTCAGGTCAAGGCAGGCAGCCAGGGGTGGTTGGGGTGGCGGGGGGCGATGTGGTCGTGGAGCCAGGCGCGGCGGGTCGGATCCAGGTTGGCGGCGACGTCGTTGAAGTCGTCGGTGTCCTTCGGGCGGTCGCTGCGGGACTTGAACAGGAGCACGAGTTCCGGCGCGAGGTACGGGATGCCGTCGGTGGTCGTGAGCGTGATCTCGTCGAGCGGTTTGCGGACGGTGCCGCGGCCGCGGTGGTAGATCCAGTCGTCGCCGTCGGACGCAGCGAGGATGATGCGGACCGGGGCCGGGAACAGGTCGTCGGGGAACGCCAGTACGTCGGGGCCTGGCGTCAACGTCTCGCCTGGTTCCCAAGGGCGTTGGTCGCCGGTGTTCGGGTTCTCGACCGTGGGTCGCGGGTCGGTGAACGTGGCGGCGACCAGGTCGAGGTCGCGGGCCAGGACGAGTACGTCGACGTCGGTGTGCGGACGCCGTACCCGATCGGCGAACAGGTCGAGCGCCCACCCGCCGGCGATCCAGTAGCGGCTGGGGTAGGCGGCGAACAACGCCCGTACGGCGTTCAATACTTCGAGATGCATCGGGGACTCCCTCGCATGAGGTCGGATGCGGTGAGCCCCGGTGAGAGTCAGAGCCGCCAGAAGAAGATCCGAGGCGGCACCGCGCAGGAAACGCGCACAGCAACCACCTCCTCCTCGCCCTGACACTCAGCGCACGATCGTAGCGACGCCACGAGAGTCGAGCACGTGCTTTTCAGCCGTCCAGGAAGTCCCGGATGTGTTGTGCCCAGACTTCGGGTCGTTCGAAGTGGCACATGTGGGCGGTGTCGGGGATGACGGCCAGTTGGCTGGGGACGGCTTCGTGGAGGCGGTGGGCCAATTGGACGGGGAAGCCCATGTCCTTCTCGCCGTGCAGGATGAGGATGGGTTTCGCGAAGGCTCGGAGGATCTGTTCGGGATCGGCGGTGATCCACGGGTGCATGAGGCCGTTCATCGCGCGTTCGTACGACCAGTCGCCCTGGTCGGTGTCGAGGGATTCGAGCAGTTGCAGGTACGCCGGTGCGCGGGCGAGGTCCCACACGAAGATCGTCGAGTTGCGCAGGGTACCGTTCGCCTCGTCCTCGACCCGTTGGCGGCGCTGGTACTCGTCCCAGTCCACGAGGTAGGCAGCAGCATCCGCGGACGAGTACGCCGACGTCGACGCGAGCACCAACCGCCGTACCTGCTCCGGATGCTTGTGCACGAACTCCATCGCCGCCCGCCCACCCGTCGAGAACCCGACAAGGTCGACCGCCCCGAGCCCGAGTCTCTCGATCAGCCGATGCGTGTCCTGTACGACGTACTCCGGCTGCAGATCGTCGTCGGGCAACCCCCGGCTGCTCCGCCCGCACCCGCGGAAGTCGAACATCACCACGTGGTGATCCCGGGCCAACGGCTCGAACCCGGGCACCAGGTACCCGTGCCCGACATCAGGCCCGCCGTGCAGCACCACCACAGAAGGCCGATCGCTCCGCCGCCCGAGCTCCCGGACGAACAGCGTGACGCCTCCGACATCCACCAGCGCACCCATAGCGCAAGGATTCCAGGCCCTTCCGACAATACTGGTGCGATGGCGGAACTGGAGAAGTCGACCTGGACGGCGGCCGACTTCGAGGTGATGGGCTGGCACGACTGCCGCGTGCACGCGGTGAGCATCGGCGTCCGCGAGGCCGGGTTTCCCTGGCAGCGCGTACTGCTCGATCTCGACTACATCGTCCGGTGGGTGGATCCGGCGTTCGCGCAGCGGCACTTCACGTTCTGGATCGCGCCGTCGACCTTGGTGTTCGACGAGGCGTGGAACATCTCGGGCGAGCTCGAGCCGGCGAACGAGCTGCTCGAGATCGCCGACCTGCACCGGCTCGACCCACCCGACGACCGCCCGGACCCGCTGTGGCACCTCGAGGGCCACAACTTCGACCTCCGCCTCCGAGCACCCGGCTTCACGCAGTACGTCCGCACACCACCCGTCCACAGCAAGTCGCAGTACCTGACCCACCCCGAACGCGGCGGCCTCAGCTTCGCCGAACGCTCGTACGGTTGAGCCGCTGCTCGACTTCGGCCTCCTGACCATGCCCGGCGACCGGGTCTTCGACGCGGCCGCCAGCTGCGCCTACTCCCTGATCATCGCCAACGCCCACGACGAAGACCCCTACAACCGCGACACCCATGTCCCCCTGACCGCAAACATCTTCAACAGTCCCCGGGTCACGGCGCTGCTCAGCCGATAACGCAGAAGACCGTTCCGTCGGGGGCTTTCAGGACTACGAAGTCGGCATTGGGTGGGTAGGTCCAGTCTTCTACTCGTTCGGCGCCGAGGCCGATCAGACGGTCTACTTCGGCTTCCGTGGTTGAGGTTTCCTTGTCCACCCAGAGGTCGAGATGGGTACGGTCGGTGCTGTCCAGGTGGACTCTGGTGGCCGGGGTGCCGGGTGCTGGGGCGAGGAAATCCCCGTTGTCTGGATCGGGAGTGAGGTCGAGGGCCTGGCGCCAGAAGTCGGCCGCAGGGCCGGTGTCCGGGACGTTCAGGATGACTGCTCCGAGTCTGAGGGCCATGCCTCCCAGGCTTGCAGAAATGGAGGCGTAACGCAGCAGAAGATCACTGAGAGTTACCGACCTCACCGTCTGCTGTCCCGGCGGGGGTGACATCGATCTCGCAGTCCCCGTGCGAGTGGGTATCCGATAAGCAAGTAGGCTTGCGCGGGCGCTGCTTGGGGTGCCCATGCTGATACTTGTCGAAAGAACTCGCAGGGAACTCGAGGAGAAGACCGCGTGACTTCCCATCGCCCCGCGGCGGTTGTCATCATGGCCGCCGGTCTGGGCACCCGGATGAAATCGTCGACCCCGAAGGTGTTGCACGAGATCGGCGGGCGCAGTCTCGTCGGGCACGCCGTGCTGACCGCCCGGGCGCTCAGCCCCGAACACCTCGTGGTCGTGGTCGGCAACGGCCGCGAACTGGTCGAGGAACATCTCAAGGTCGTCGACCCGGAGGCCCGCACCGCCGTCCAGGAGCAGCAGCTGGGCACCGGCGACGCGGTCCGCGCCGGGCTGACCGCCGTACCGGCCGACTTCGACGGCTCGGTGATCGTGACGTCTGGCGACGTCCCGCTGCTCGAGGCGGAGACGCTGCACGACCTGATCGCCGAGCACGACAAGCACGGCAACGCGGTCACCGTCCTGACCGCGCGGGTCCCCGACCCGACCGGGTACGGGCGGATCGTGCAGGGCGCGGACGGCACCGTC
Organism: Kribbella sp. VKM Ac-2566; assembly: GCF_004366005.1. NCBI lineage: Bacteria > Bacillati > Actinomycetota > Actinomycetes > Propionibacteriales > Kribbellaceae > Kribbella > Kribbella sp. VKM Ac-2566. The sequence continues at coordinate 213,380 of NZ_SODT01000011.1, forward strand.
GCCGCGATCGTCGAGCACAAGGACGCCACCCCCGAGCAGCGGGCGATCGACGAGATCAACGCCGGCATCTACGTCTTCGACGCGGCCACCCTGCGGGACGGTCTCAGCCGGCTCACCACCGACAACGCCCAGGGCGAGCTCTACCTGACCGACGTGATCAGCATCGCCCGGACCGACGGCAAGCGGGTCGGCTCGCATGTCACCGGCGACGCGATGCAGACCGAGGGCGTCAACGACCGGCTCCAGCTCGCCACGCTCCGCGCCGAGCTGAACCGCCGTACCCTCGTTCGCCTGATGCGCGAGGGCGTCACGATCGTCGACCCGAACACCACCTGGGTCGACCAGACCGTCGAGGTCGCCCGGGACGTCACCCTGCTGCCGAACACCCAGCTGCACGGCGCCACCACGGTCGGCAGCTGTACGACGATCGGCCCGGACACCACGCTGACGGACGTGGAGATCGGCGAGAACGCGACGATCATCCGGACGCACGGAACGCTCGCGGTGATCGGGGACGGCGCGTCGGTCGGCCCGTTCGCGTACCTGCGCCCGGGCACCAAGCTCGGCGTGAAGGGCAAGATCGGCACCTTCGTGGAGACCAAGAACTCCACCATCGGCGACGGCGCCAAGGTCCCGCACCTGACGTACGCCGGCGACGCCACGATCGGTGAGGGCACGAACATCGGCGCCGGCACGATCTTCGCGAACTACGACGGCCTCAAGAAGTACCCGACGCACATCGGCAAGCACTCGTTCATCGGCAGCCACTCGGTGATCGTGGCCCCGCGGACGATCGCGGACGGCGCATACCTGGCGGCCGGTACGGCGCTCACCGAGGACGTCGGCCCGGGCGAGATCGCGGTCGCACGCGGCCGGCAACGCAACATCAAGGGCTGGGTCGCCCGCAAGCGGCCCGGCACCAAGACCGCCGCGGCGGCCGAGGCGGCACTCGCCGACCAGCAGCCGGTGGACCAGCCGGACGAGCAGGCCTGAGCGGTACAGAATCAACGGGAGGCGCGGGCGATGAGCGGGATGAAACGAACCACCGAGAAGAACCTGATGGTTTTCTCCGGCCGGGCGCATCCCGGTCTCGCCGAGGAGGTGGCCACGGAGCTCGGGTCCGGCCTGGTCCCGACCCAGGCGTACGACTTCGCCAACGGCGAGATCTACGTCCGGTTCGAGGAGTCGGTCCGGGGCAGTGACGCGTTCGTGATCCAGAGTCACACCTCGCCGATCAACGAGTGGATCATGGAGCAGCTGATCATGGTCGACGCGCTGAAGCGGGCGTCGGCCAAGCGGATCACCGTGGTGCTCCCGTTCTACGGGTACGCGCGGCAGGACAAGAAGCACCGCGGCCGGGAGCCGATCTCGGCCCGGCTGATGGCCGACCTGTTCAAGACCGCGGGCGCGAACCGGCTGATCTGCGTGGACCTGCACACCTCGCAGATCCAGGGCTTCTTCGACGGCCCGGTCGACCACCTGATGGCACTGCCGATCCTGAGCGACTACGTGCGGCAGAAGTACGGCGACCAGCAACTGGCCGTGGTGTCGCCGGACGCCGGCCGGATCAAGGTGGCCGAGCAGTGGTCGGCGCGGCTGAACAACGCGCCGCTGGCCTTCATCCACAAGACCCGCGACATCGACCGACCGAACGAGACGGTCGCGAACCGGGTCGTCGGTGAGGTCAAGGGCCGGGTCTGCATCCTGGTCGACGACATGATCGACACCGCCGGCACCATCACCAAGGCGGCCGACGCGCTGTACGCCGAGGGCGCCGCGGGCGTGGTCATCGCCGCGACGCACGCGATCCTGTCCGGGCCCGCGGTGGACCGGCTGAAGAACTGCCAGGCCAGCGAGGTGATCGTCACCAACACGCTGCCGATCGCCGAGGAGCGCCGCTTCGACAAGCTCACCGAACTGTCGATCGCGCCGCTGATCAGCCGAGCCATCCGCGAGGTCTTCGAGGACGGCTCGGTGACCAGCCTCTTCGACGGCCGCGCCTAACTTTCGGCGGCGGCCCGGCGCCACGCGTAGTACGCGATGGCGATCCCGCCGGCCGCCATCGGGATCTGCACGGCCAGCCCGATCCACCCGTTCCCCGGGACCACGAAGCTGATCACGACGAACAGCACGAGCAGCGGAACCCAGCGCGGTACGGCGTGCGACCGCCACAACCCGACCACCTGGATCACTGTTCCGAGGGCGACCACCAGCGCGCCGGCGAGCAGCGGACCGAACAGGTGCAGCAGGTCGTCGTTCGCGTTGTCGATCACCGCGCCGCCGGTCGTGGCATCGACCCCGGTGGCGACGTAGTACGTCGCTGCGAGCACGCCGACACCGACCGCCTGGAACGCGATCCCGATCCACATCAGAAAGCCGCCGGTCGTGGCCCAGGCCGCACCGCGCTCGCGGACGAGGTAGGTGGTGAGGAAGGCCTGAGCCGGTACGCCGAGGAGCGCGCTCACGCTCAGGACGACCAGCAGGCCCCACCAGCGGTCCCGCAGCGGCTGGATGTCGGCATACGAGTAGGTCTCGCCGCCGCCGGACGGTTCGGGCCAGAGCACGCCGCCAGGCGTCGCGATGACGTTGCTGATGGTGAGTACGAGGCCGATCGCGCCGATGCGCCGGCGGGTGACAGGATCGGCAGGTACGACGTTCGGCCGGACAGTTGTGGTGGACATCGGGACCCCTCCCGCGAGTAATTCGGACAGCTCCAGCGAACGTCCTCAGGGCCGGTCGGCACATCGCAGGGAGCACGGACCCGGATCTCCGTGCCAGCTCGGAGTCGATCCGGCCGAAACCGGCCTTACCCTGACGACATGCGGTGGCCGCGGTGGGTCGCGCTCGGTTCCTTCCTGCTGGCTTTGACGCTGGTAGCGGGAAGCTCCTGGCTGCTGGTCGCGTACCGCACCGGCCCGCACACGCTGCGGAACTTCATCGGCCTGGCCGCGATCGGAACCGCGATCGCGGCAATCGGGCTCGCGGTCACCCGCCGGCAGCCGGCCAACCCGGTCGGGGCGATCCTCGGCTGGATCGGCGCGATCGCCGTGTTCCTGATCGCGCGCGATGTCTACTACAACGCCGTCGTACACGATCCGGGGCGCTTGCCACTCGACAGCCGGGTGGTCGCCTGGCTCGACGAAAGCGGCTGGTGGCTGCTGGTCGCGGTCGCGTTCCTGCTGCTCTACTTCCCGACGGGTCAGCTGGTGAGTCGTCGGTGGCGAGTGGTTCCCCTGGCGCTGCTGGTGCTCGGCGTAGGCCAGCAGGCCTTCGGTGCGTTCGCCTCGGAACCGTTCCTGTCGCCACTCCAGCATGTGCCTCGGCCGTACCTCCCGCTGTCCGGCGTCCTTGCCGTGCTGAGCGAGGTCGTGTTCTTCGGATTCCTGGCGCTCTGTCTCACCGCGGTCGTTCCCGTGGCGATCCGGTACCGCGGCTCGACCGGCGCAGTCCGTGCGCAGCTGAAATGGCTGCTGCTCGCGGGCCTGGCCGCCGTCGTCTACCCGCTCGTGTGCCTGGCCGAGATCCTGGTCACCGGTCGCAGCGGCATCGTGGCAACCGCCTTCGGGATCCTCGCACTGGTGTCCATCCCGGCCTCCGTCGCCGTGGCCATGCTCCGGCACGATCTGTACGACGTCGACCGGGTGCTGGCTGACACCGTCAGCTACAGCATCGTGATGGTCGTCCTGCTGGGCACGTACGCCGTCGCAGCCGTCTCACTCGGATTGGTACTGGGGCGCGACTCGGCCCTGGTCGCCGCCGCAGCGACTGCCGTCTGCGCGTTGATCCTGGCGCCGTTGCGAACCCGGCTGCAGCGCGCAGTCGATCGGCGGCTCTACCCGCCGCGACGGGCTGCCCTGCTGGCGATCGAGGATCTGCAGCGGCGGATCCACACCGAGCAGGCCCAGCCGGAGGACCTCGAGTCCGCGCTGCGGGGCGCGCTTCGCGATCCGGCTCTTCGCGTCGGTCTGCTGGTCCCGGGCGCGTCCGGCTTCGTCGACGCAGCAGGTGCACCGGTGGCCGGGCCGCGGCTGGTCCCGGTGCTGTTGGGCGGCGAGCAGATCGGCGTACTCGCGTCCGGCACGACGTCTCCCGCCGTACTGAAGGCTGTGGCCGCCGCGGCCGCCAGTCTGGTGGAGGTGACCCGGTTGCGCGCGGAGCTGGCCGGTGCATTGCGCGAGGTGGCCGCGAGCCGCGCGCGGCTGGTGCAGGCCGGTGACGAGGAGCGGCGGCGGCTGGAGCGTGATCTGCACGACGGCGCGCAGCAGCGGCTGGTCGCGTTGGGTATGGCGCTACGGCTTGCTCAGCGGCATCTGGACGACGGGACGGTCGACGTGAACGGGCTGCTCGACCAAGGCGTCGCCGAGCTCGGTACGGCGGTCGCCGAGTTGCGGCAGATCGCCCACGGCCTGCGCCCGACCAGCCTGGACGACGGGCTGCACGCCGCGTTGAGCGCGATCACCCAGTCGCTGCCGATACCGGTCCAGTTGCAGATCCCGGCCGATCTTCCCGACGAGTTGGCGACGACGGCGTACTTCGTGGCCGCCGAGGCGGTGACGAACGCGGCGAAGTACGCCAATGCCACGTCGATCGTGGTCCGGGTGGCGCGGTCGGCCGATGCGATGCGGGTCCGGATCGAGGACGACGGGTGCGGGGGAGCCGTACCGCGGCCGGGTTCCGGCCTGAGCGGACTGCTGGATCGGGTTGCGGCGGTCGGCGGTGCGCTGGAGCTGAGGAGTCCGGCCGGCCGCGGTACGACGGTGGAGGCGGTGCTGCCGTGCGAATCGTGATCGGCGAGGACTCGGCGTTGTTCCGGGAAGGGCTCGCGCGTCTCCTGGCCGATGCGGGGCACGAGATCGCAGGCCTGGCCGCGGATGCCACGAGCCTGGTGACCGTGGTGGCGGAGACCCGTCCGGACCTGGCCGTCATCGACGTCCGGATGCCGCCCGACGGGACCGACGACGGTGCACGGGCCGCCCGCCGGCTGCGGGTGCTGAACCCAGAGCTCGGGATCGTCCTGCTCTCCCAGCACGTCGAGACCCGGCACTCCGTCGAACTGGTCGCGACCGGCCGCTTCGGCTACCTGCTCAAGGACCGCGTGCTGGCGGTCGACGAGTTCCTGGACGCCCTGGACCGGGTCGCGGCCGGTGGGTCGGCCCTCGATCCGGAGGTCGTCAGCCGGTTGATCGGCCGGCGGCAGGCCGACGACCGCCTCGCGCCGCTGACCCCGCGTGAGCGCGAGGTACTCGCGCTGATGGCCGAGGGTTGCACCAACGTCGGCATCGGCCGGCGGCTGTTCCTGACCGAGCGGACCGTCGAAACGCACGTCGGCAGCATCCTGGCGAAGCTCGGCCTGCTCACCAACGACGAACAGCACCGCCGGGTGCTCGCGGTCCTCGCCTATCTTGGAGGGCACTGACCGCTCTCCCGAAGGACTGGCGCCATGCGAATCGCTGTCTTCCACCCAGGAGCGATGGGCTCGAAGCTCGCGGTGCAGTTGGTCGCCGCCGGCCACGAGGTGCGCTGGGTGCCGGACGGTCGCAGTGCCGCGTCGAAGGCGCGGGCCGAGGAGGCCGGGCTGATCGGTGCATCGTTCGCCGATGCGGTCGGTGGCGCCGAGGCGGTGCTCTGTTCTTGTGCGCCGCAAGGGGCGGTCGACATCGCCAAGCAGGTCGGCGCTGCGGGCTTCGCCGGCTTGTACGTCGAGGCGAATCCGCTGTCCCCGGCATCGCTGCGTGAGGCCCAGTCCGCCGTACCTGATGCGACGTTCGTCGACGCCGGCGTGGTCGGGCCGCCGCCGACTGGTGGGCCTAGCCCGACGCATCTGATGCTGTCCGGTACGGCGGCCGACCAGGTCGCCACGTTGTGGGCCGGTACCGCGGTCACCCCGATGGTGGTCGGCTCCGAACCAGGTGCGGCCAGCGCGGCGAAATCGTCGTACGCGCTGTACAACAAGGGCAAAGCGGCGCTGGCCGTGCTCGCCTTCCAGTTGGCCGAGAAGCACGGTGTCACCGAGGCGCTGATCGCCCAGCAGACCCGCGCCGATGCCGGCTCCCTGAAGGACCCGGCCCTCCCGGAACAACTCCGCAGCGTCGCCTGGCGCTGGGGCCCCGAGTTCGACGAACTGGCCGAGACCTTGGACGCCGCAGGACTCGAAGGCGACGCGGCCCGAGCCCTCCGACAGGTCTGGACCAGACTCAGCTGAACCTCCGGAAAAGCGGTCACCGCAAGCCTGTCGTACCGGGAGCAAAGTGCCTCGGGCGGACGGATTTCCCGTCTGGCCGGGCTCGTGGGTAGACTGTTTTGGTTGCCTCGGCGAGGGACGCCCCCCGGAACTGTTGGGCGCGGCTCCGTGATCGACGCGGTGGTTCGTTGCCTGACGCCTTCTCGGGGTCAGCAGGCGCCCGCTGAGGCCGCAGCCGAGTTCCATCCAGCCAACAGATCACCGCAACGCTTTTGAGGAGTTCATCTCGTGGCCGAGGTCAAGATCCACGCCGAATCGCGTACGGAGTTCGGTAAGGGAGCTGCCCGCCGAATCCGCCGGGACAACAAGGTGCCCGCCGTCCTCTACGGCCACGGCACGGACCCGGTGCACATCACGCTGCCCGGTCACGACACCATGCTGGCCCTGAAGACCGCCAACGCCCTGCTGCTGATCGAGGTCGAGGGCAGCGAGTCCCACCTGGCGCTGCCGAAGCAGGTGCAGCGCGACCCGATCAAGGGCTTCATCGAGCACGTGGACCTGGTCATCGTCCGCCGCGGCGAGAAGGTCCAGGTCGACATCGCGGTGCACCTCGAGGGCGAGGCCGTCAGCGACGCCCTGGTCGTCCTGGAAGCGCAGAGCATCCTGGTCGAGGCCGAGGCGACGCACATCCCCGACGGTGTCACCGTCTCGATCGAGGGCCTGGAGGTCGGCGCCCAGATCCACGCGTCGGATCTGCAGCTGCCGACCGGTACGACGCTGGCCATCGAGCCGGACACCCTGGTCGTGAACGTCACCGCGCAGCCGACCGCCGAGCAGGTCGACGCGGAGATGGCCGAGGCCGAGGCCGAGGCGGGCGTGCAGCGGGACGAGCCGACCGCCGCCGAGGAGCCGGTGGCCGCCGCGGCCGAGTAGTCTGCACTCGGCAGCAGCAGCTGAACTTCAGGAGGGCCGGGATCCGTGGCGGACGACGTGTGGTTGGTCGTCGGACTGGGGAATCCCGGCCCTTCGTATGCCCGCACCCGGCACAACATCGGGCACCTGGTCGCCGACGAGCTGGCGGCCCGGACCGGTGCGAAGTGGAAGCAGAGCAAGCAGGTCAAGTCCGAGGTGATCGAGACCCGGATCAGTGGCCTGCGGACGGTCCTGGCCAAGCCCCGCTCGTACATGAACGAATCCGGCGGGCCCGTCTCCGGGTTGCTGAAGTTCTTCAAGCTCGACCCGGCCAACCTGGTCGTGCTGCACGACGAGCTGGACATCGACTTCGGGGTGCTGCGGTGCAAGTTCGGCGGCGGCGACAACGGCCACAACGGGCTGAAATCGCTGCGGAAATCGCTTGGCACCGGTGAGTACTATCGAGTTCGGTTCGGTGTGGGTCGTCCGCCGGGCCGGCAGGCGCCCGCCGACTTCGTCCTGAACGAGTTCTCCTCGACCGAACGCAAGGACCTCCCGTTCGCCGTCGACCGGACCGCGGACGCTGTCGAGTCCCTGCTCACCGACGGCCTCGAAGCAACTCAAGGGAAGTACAACTCGTGAAGCTCAGCGGTCTGGTCGACACCCTGATCACCGATCCGGTGGTGGCCGAGGCCGTTCGTGATGCCCGCGGTGACAGCGTCACGACCCTCGACCTGAGCGCACCCACACCGGTGCGCCCGGTCCTGCTCGCCGCGCTGGCCGCGGCCCAGAACGGCGCCGGCCGCCCGGTGCTCGCCGTCACCGCCACCTTCCGCGAGGCCGAGGAGCTCACCGAGGCCCTCCAGTGCCTCGTCGAGGAGCCCGGCACGGTCGCCTACTACCCGGCCTGGGAGACGCTCCCGCACGAGCGCCTGTCGCCGCGCTCGGACACGGTCGGCCGGCGGCTCGCCGTACTGCGTCGTCTCGTGCATCCGGATCCGTCCGACGAGACGACCGGTCCGATCCGGATCCTGGTCGCGCCGGTGCGGTCCGTGCTGCAGCCGCAGGTCGCCGGACTCGCGGACCTGCGGCCGGTGCAGCTGCACGTCGGCGACACGGTCGAGCTCGAGGACGTCGTCGAGCGGCTCGCTGCCGCGGCGTACCACCGGGTGGACCTGGTCGAGCGGCGCGGTGAGTTCGCGGTCCGCGGCGGCATCATCGACGTCTTCCCGCCGACCGAGGAGCACCCGCTGCGGGTGGACTTCTTCGGCGACGACGTCGAGGAGATCCGGTACTTCGCGGTCGCCGACCAGCGCTCGCTCGAGATCGCCGAGCACGGTCTGTGGGCCCCGCCGTGCCGCGAGCTGCTGCTGACCGACGAGGTCCGCGCGCGGGCCGCCGAACTGGCGAAGGACCACCCCGAGCTGGCCGAGCTGTTCGAGAAGCTCGCCGAAGGGCATGCCGTCGAGGGCATGGAGTCGCTGGCGCCGGTGCTCGTCGACGAGATGGAGCTGCTGGTCGACCTGATGCCGGCCGGTACGCACGTGGTTGTGAGCGACCCCGAGCGGGTGCGGGCACGGGCGCACGACCTGGTGGCGACCAGCCAGGAGTTCCTGGAGGCGTCGTGGGCCGCGGCTGCCGGTGGTGGCGAAGCCCCGATCGACTTGGGTGCGGCGGCGTACATGTCGCTCGGCGACGTTCGGTCGCAGGCCCTGGGCAGAGGCCTGGCCTGGTGGAGCCTGTCGCCGTTCGCGGCCGCGCCGACCGACGCGCCCGAGCTCCGGGACTCGATGGGGGAGCGGGTCGCGTTCGACATCGACACCGAGGCCGGTGCTGTCACCAGCAGGATCCTCGCCGCGCACGAGGTCACCCCGTACCGCGGTGAGACCGCGGCGGCGGCCGAGGACATCCGCGGCTGGCTGCGGGACGGCTGGCGGGTCGTCTGCGTCACCGAGGGTCACGGTCCCGCACAGCGCCTGGCCGAAGTGTTCTCCGAGGCCGAGTTGCCGGCGCGGGCGGTCGAAGGGATCGAGGAGATCCCCGAGCCCGGCGTCGTACTGATCTCACAGGGGCAGCTCGAGCACGGGTTCATTGCCGACGGCATCAAGTTCGCGGTGCTCACCGAGAACGACCTGGCCGGCCAGCGCTCGGCGGCCGAACGCCGTTCCCAGCAACGGATGCCGTCGCGCCGCAAGAAGACGATCGACCCGCTCGAGCTGCAGCCGGGCGACTTCGTCGTGCACGAGCAGCACGGCGTCGGCCGGTACGTCGAGATGATGCAGCGGACCGTCGGCTCCGGCTCGCAGAAGGCCACCCGCGAGTACGTCGTGATCGAGTTCGCGCCGAGCAAGCGCGGACAACCCGGCGACCGGCTGTACGTGCCGACCGACCAGCTCGACCAGGTCACCCGGTACGTCGGTGGCGAGCAGCCGAGCCTGGACAAGATGGGCGGCGGCGACTGGGCCAAGCGCAAGGGCCGCGCCCGCAAGGCGGTCCGGCAGATCGCCGGCGAGCTCATCAAGCTGTACGCCGCGCGCCAGGCGACCAAGGGCCACGCGTTCGCCAAGGACACCCCGTGGCAGCGGGAGCTGGAGGACGCGTTCCCGTTCGTGGAGACGCCCGACCAGCTCGCCACCATCGACGACGTCAAGCACGACATGGAACGGGTCATGCCGATGGACCGGATCGTCTGCGGCGACGTCGGCTACGGCAAGACGGAGATCGCCGTACGCGCGGCCTTCAAGGCGGTGCAGGACGGCAAGCAGGTCGCCGTACTCGTCCCGACGACGCTGCTCGTGCAGCAGCACTACGCGACCTTCGCCGAGCGGTACGCCGCCTTCCCGGTCAACGTCGCCCCGCTGTCGCGGTTCCAGACCGACAAGGAGGCCAAGGCGACGATCGACGGTCTCGCCGACGGGTCGGTCGACGTGGTGATCGGGACGCACCGGCTGTTCAGCGGCGAGGTCGCGTTCAAGGACCTCGGGCTGGTCGTGGTCGACGAGGAGCAGCGGTTCGGCGTCGAGCACAAGGAGCAGCTGAAGCGGCTGCGGACCGCGGTCGACGTACTGACGATGTCCGCGACCCCGATCCCGCGGACGCTGGAGATGTCGATCACCGGCATCCGCGAGATGTCCACGATCGCCACCCCGCCGGAGGAGCGGCACCCGGTGCTGACCTTCGTCGGTGCCTACGAGGAAGGCCAGGTGACCGCCGCGATCCGGCGCGAGCTGCTCCGCGAGGGTCAGGTCTTCGTCGTCCACAACCGGGTGAACACGATCGAGAAGGCGGCCGCGCGGATCCGCCAGCTGGTGCCCGAGGCGCGCGTCAGCGTCGCGCACGGCCAGATGAACGAGCACACCCTCGAGAACGTCATCCAGGGCTTCTGGGAGAAGCAGTTCGACGTGATCGTGTGTACGACGATCGTCGAGTCCGGGATCGACATCTCGAACGCGAACACGATGATCGTCGAGCGCGCCGACCTGCTCGGCCTGTCCCAGCTGCACCAGCTCCGCGGCCGGGTCGGTCGCGGCCGGGAGCGTGCGTACGCGTACTTCTTCTTCCCGCCGGAGAAGCCGCTGACCGAGACGGCGCACGACCGGCTGGCCACCATCGCGCAGCACTCGGACCTGGGCGGCGGTATGGCGGTCGCGATGAAGGACCTGGAGATCCGCGGAGCCGGCAACCTGCTCGGCGGCGAGCAGTCCGGGCACATCGCGGACGTCGGCTTCGACCTGTACGTCCGGCTGGTCGGCGAGGCGGTCGCGGAGTACCGCGGCGACACCCAGGCCGAGGAGCCCGAGGTCAAGATCGAGCTGCCGATCGACGCCCACCTGCCGCACGACTACATCCCGTCCCAGCGGTTGCGCCTGGAGATGTACCAGCGGCTGGCCGCCGTACGGGACGCCGACGGAATCGCCGAACTGGTCGAGGAACTGCACGACCGGTACGGCGACATTCCGCAGCCGGTGCTGAACCTGATCGAGGTGGCGAAGTTCCGCAACCACGCCCGCCGGGCGGGGCTGCACGACGTCACGCTGCAAGGGAACCTGATCCGGTTCGGGCCGGTCGAACTGCCCGACTCGAAGGTCCTCCGGCTGAACAGGCTGTACCCGAAGAGTCTGGTGAAGCCGCAACTGCATACCATTCTGGTGCCGAGACCAGCCACCAGGCCGGTCGGCGGTCAGCCGCTCCGCGACCAGGAGCTGCTGCAATGGTGCACCCGGTTGATCGACGACGTGATCGCCGAACCTATTGTGGTGCCGGCGTGAAAAGGCCCGACCGGGGCGGCGGGGCGGGGCAGAACAACATGGCGATTTGCGAGGAGATTCGGTGAGCACACGGCTTCGGGCTCTCGGTGCGGTGGTGGCGACGGTGCTGCTGACCGGCGGCTGTGCGGCGGGTACCCACCCGGGCGCGGCGGCGGTGATCGGTGACACCGAGATCAGCATCGGCGACGTCGACAAGACCTCGCGCGCTGTCGGCGCGGCGCTCGGTGAGGCCTACCCGGACCAGGCCGCGCTGAACGGGATGGTCAGCAACGAGCTGGCGGCGCAGGTCGGGAAGCAGAAGGCGATCCCGGTCACCGACGCGGAGATCGCCGACGCGGCCAAGAACGCCGTCGCGCCGAGCCCCGAGGCGTACCAGAAGCTGCAGGCCGATCCGGCGTCCCGCGCCTTCCTGGACAACCTCGCCGCGACGCTGATCGTCACGATCAAGCTCGCCGGCGGTAAGGGCATCCATGACACGGACGGTCAGCAGAAGGCGCAGGAGGGCCTGCAGGCCCTGAACGCCGCCTCCAAGGACATCAAGGTCACGGTCGCGCCGCGCTTCGGTCAGTGGAGCGACGGCCGGCTCGACACGGCGATCTCCGGGTCGCTGTCCAAGGAGTCCGACCAGACCGAGGCCAAGCGCAAGGCAGCCGAGGCCGCCCAGCAGCAGGGCCAGGGCTGAGACAGCCGAGCCCGGTGACCGACGTACGTGAGGGTTCCGGCCGGATCACTGTCCTGCTGACCAGCCCACGGGTGGCGCCGGGCCTGCTCACGCGGGCGGCCTGGCAGTCCCTGACCGACGCCGACGAGATCGGCGCCGCGTCGGGCGCTGACGGCCACGTGTTGCGCTCCGACGTACAGGCGGTTGTCGGGTCCGGGCTTGCTGTCACTCAGGTCGAGGGCGGTATCGGCGAGCACTGGACCTGGTTGTCGTCCGCGGCCGAGGCCGGCCGCGACGTAGCGTGGCTCGTCGGCGACGACGGCGAGCCGGGTCTGCTGCGCGTCGTCGCCGATCAGGTGGCGCGTGACCCGCGCCCGGCGTACGAGGTGGAGATCCAGCACGGCTCGTACGACGTACCCGGAGCCAGGCTGATCGATCTGGTCCGGGTGATGGACCGGATCCGCCGGGACTGTCCGTGGACGCAGCAGGAGACGCACGAGAGCCTGGCGAAGTACCTGCTCGAAGAGACGTACGAGACCCTCGAGGCGCTCGACACCGGCGATCGCAGCCATCTCCGTGAGGAACTGGGCGACCTGCTCCTTCAGGTCGCGCTGAACTCGCGGATCGCCGAGGAGGACCCCGACGAAGGGTTCACGATCGACGACGTGGCCGGCGGCATCGTCGAGAAGCTGATTCGCCGCCACCCGCACGTTTTCGGCACTGTGGACGCCACGGACGTCGCCGCGGTCGAGGCCAACTGGGAAGCGATCAAGGCCACCGAGAAGCAGCGCTCCTCGGTCCTCGAAGGTATCCCGCTCGCCCTGCCCGCCCTCGCCCTCGCCGACAAGGTCCTCGGCCGCGCCGGCAAGGTCCTCCCCGCCGAGCCCGCCCTGCCCGAGCCCTCGAGCGACGCCGACCGGATCGGGCAGCAACTCCTCGGCCTCGTGCACGAGGCCCGCGCCCTGAACGTCGACGCCGAACAGGCCCTCCGCGCCGCCCTCAACCAGTTGATGACCGAGATCCGCGCGGCCGAGACTCCCAGCTGAATTACACACCGTGAACTTGTTGCCACAGACACGTACCTAGGTCTACCGTCTGGTAGCGACGCGACTGGGGGGTCGAGCAGCGCGGCGGGGGTGCCGCGCCATCCAGATCGCGAGGGGTGGGGGCTTCGTGATGCGTACACGTCTGGGCAGGCGCGCCGTCGCAGCGGTGACGACACTCGTTCTCGGCACCTCCGTGCTGGTCGCGCCGCCGGCGTCCGCCGGTCCGCTCGCCGATCCCGCGGTCGACGGGATCCGCGCGGCGCTCACCGGCGGGCCGGGCGCGCGGGGACTGCAGGACCTGGTCACCGACCTCGCCACGGTCGGTGCCTTCGGCAAGCAGCTGAACGGCCTGACGCTCGAACCGGGCAGCGACGCCGCGATCGGGCTGCGCAACCTCCTGCAGGGCGGGCTCGGTGAGGTCGACGGGTACGCCGGGGCGGCGTCCGTCGGCGCCCTCGTGGACGCGTTCAACGCGACCGACTCCGACTACGCCACGGACAGTGGGCCCAAGCGGCACGTGAAGTGGACTGCTGCGCAGTTGCCGGACGATTCGATCACGCGGGTGAAGCTGACCGCGCTGGTCACCCGCACGGTCACGACCGGCATCCGGGTGTCGAGCAAGACGAAGCCGTTCGACTTCACGTCGGCGTCGGGTCTGCAGGCCACGCTGACGTTCACCGCGACCTTTGTCGTCAACTACGACGACACCGCGAAGTCGTCATGGCTGGACGCGGACCCGGCCGTCACCCTGCGCGTGAACGGCGTACAGCTGGTCAAGCCGGCGCCGCCGAACGCGGAGGGAACCCTGCCCGCGGTGGACGCCGCGATCGGCATCCTCGGTGTCACGTTGAAGGACACCAGCACCTACGCGGAAGACGTGACGATCAAGGCCACGATCCGCGACCCGAACAACGACGGGCGGCTCTCCGTCGGGCAGCAGAACAGCGAGCTCGGTGCCCAGGGTGCCGCCGCGGGCCTGACGACGGTGGCGCTGGTACCGGGCGGCAGCCTGTCCGGCGTGCTGCACATCGTGCCCCGGCCCTCGTCGGCGATCACCGGGCTGCCCGGTGTCGAGGTGGACGTCACGGTCGGCCCGAGTGACCCGGCCGCGGGCGAACCGGCCGTGGAGTACCCCGATCACGAGCTGGATCCGGTGGCGGCGTTCGAGATGCTCACACCGTTCGACCTCGCGCAGGGCGTCAACCAGCTGATCAGCACGCTGACGAAGCTCCAGCACGCGCGCCCGACCGGGTCCACGGTCGACGTCGACCTGCCCTTCCTGCACGGCACGGTCGCCGACGTCGTGCCGGCCACCGAGGCGTTGCAGCAGTTCCTCATCGACCACGTGACGAAGCCGTCGACGCCGGGCGCGACCGGCGTACCGGACTTCGCGTCGGTGCAGCAGTTCCTCGAGAAGCTGGCGGGCCAGTCGAATTCCGTCTACACGGTGGCGATCAGCGGTGCGGCGTTCAGCGCCACCGATCCTCTGCACCCGCGGCTCGAGTTCACCATCGGCGTGCAGCGCAAGCCGTCCGACCAACCGGCGGATCCGGTCGCGGACCTGTTGTCCGGCGGCCCGGACGGCGTGACGTACGGACCCACGCAGCTGACGGACAGCAGCAAGGACTGGAACGCGCTGCGCACGAAGGACCCGGCGTTCGTCGACGGCCTGACCGGACGGCAGATCACGGTCGGCAGCCACACGGCCGCGATCAAGAGCGTCGGCGGCGCCGACAAACACGCGATCGTCCTCGACCCGGCACCGCTGGGTACGCCGGTCCCCGCCTCGTGGTGGACAGGCGGTACGCCGACGAACGGTGACGGCAAGACCGGGTACTCGATCGCGGCCGGCAACTCCAAGGCCGGCAACGTCGAGCTCGCGAAAGTGCTGAAGGACAAGTCCCACCTCCGTGACGCCAACGCGGTCCGCCCGCAGGCCACCATCACGTCCGACTACAACCTGACGCTCCCGGTCGTCCTCGACCTGCAGCCGGCCGCGACCCTGGACGCCTGCAAGCCGTTGAACACCGACGGCAAGGCCTGCCCGTACGTCGAGAAGACCGGTGCCGACGGCAACGGTCCGCAGCGGGTCGTGACCGAGCTCCCGGTGCGCGCCGACCGGATCATGCTCGCCACCGGCGGCCAGATCCTGACCGCGTCGACGAAGCTCCGCACACCGGTAGACCTGACCGCCGCGGTCGGCTACGTACCGGTGCGCATCGGCGGCACGATCGCGCTCTGCCCGACCACCGGGTACGACGCCGGGTGCGCGAAGACCGGTACGCCGGGTCCGATCCAGCAGCTCACGCTGAAGGGAACGGGCACGCCGGTCCCGGTCGGCCAGTTGTTCGACGGCGCCCGCGACAATCCCGACCAGGTACTCACCGGCCTGCCCGCCGCGACGATCGCCCGCGCTCACGGTGACCTGAAGCTGCTCGACGTCGCCGGTACGACGACGTACTTCCACGACGACGGTACGCCGGGAGTGGCGACGCTGGACGCCGACGTGGCCAGTACTCCGGCGACGCCGACGGTGACCGACGCCGCGGGCGATCTCGCGAAGCTGGTGCCGCTGGACGTCAAGCCGGACGCCAAGGACGCCTACGCGAACGCACTGTTCGGCATCCTGCTGGCGGACCTGTCTGCGCTGTCGACCCAGATGTCGACGGCACCGGCCGCGGGCGGTCTCGATACCCAGATCCCCTTGCTGGGAACGAGTTTCGGCCAGTTGATGGTCGACGGCGAGCGGGGCACCGCGGCGTACGCGATCGACGCCGGCTTCCTGGAGCTGACCGACGCGACGCGGACGTTCGACGCGAACCGCTACGTCGGCCGCCGCGTGTTCGTCGGCAGCGCCCAGTTCCCGGTCGCCGGTGTCACCCCGGACGGGCACACCCTGAAGCTGGCGGCGCCACCGGCCGCCGCGCCGGCGACCGGTACGGAATACCGGATCGGCGACGAGCTGCTGTGGGCTGTCGACGCCCTGACCGCGTTGCAGCCGCCCGACCTCGGCGCGCTGCTCGCCGATCTGGAGAAGCGGCTCGGCAACGGCAGCGGCGTGTCGTTCACCGTCGACACCGCCACCAAGATCCTGCACCTGACGATCGACTGGAAGCGCGCGTTCCACACCCGAGCTCCGGCGAGTCTGCACGTCACGCTGCCGGGCAGCGGAGCGGTCGACCTGTCCGGCAACACCGTTGGCGGCACTCTCGACATCGACGCGAGCGGCGAAACCGTCGCGAAGCTGAACATCCCGCTCGACGAGGCCGGTCTCGCCGGCCCGGCCACCGAGCTGACGATCGACCCGAGCTCGACGGTGTCGGCACGCGCCAAGGTCAGTACGCCGCCCGCGCGGCTCACCGGTTCCGTCGGCGCGCTGCCGGTTGACCTCGGGAACGCCGGCGACGACACCGGCCTGCAGGTTGCGGGCGACCTGGCGCTGGCCGCCAAGGGCCCGGCGGGCCCGCTCGGTGCCTGGTGGACGGGTCTCAGTGCGACGACGCTGAACGGCGGCACGGCGGCGCAGACGTGTACCGGCGTTTCGAGTTCGGAACCGATGTCGCTGTGCGCGCGGATCCCGCTGCACAAGCACGGCGACGCTGCCGTCCTCGACACCATGACGCTCCGGCTTCCGCAGAGTGCTTCGAGCCCGGCCGAGGCGCTGGCGCTCACCCCGGACTTCGGCGGCGGACCGCGACTGTCCGCGCTGCCAGGCCTCGACGCAGCACTGGCCGCCAACACCATCAGCCTGAAACCGCTCGCCGACGGTCTGACGAAGTACCTCGACAACTCCAAGAGCGCGCTCGACCTGGCCAGTGCCGGTGGCAAGGTGCCGCTGATCGGCAAGGACCTGCAGGCAGGCAAGGACTTCCTCGGTCAGCTGCAGAAGAGCCTGTCCGACGGCGTCAACGGTGTCGGCGGCTACACGACGTTCGCCGAACTCAAGACGGCGCTGCAGAACGCGTTCGCGGCCGAGCCGCTGAAGTCGCTGACAAAGGGACCGGTCGGGGTGACGGGCGAGTGCTCCGGAGGACCTTGCGCCGGCCCGGAGACCGCGAGCGAGATCCAGAGCGTCACGCTGAACGCGAACTTCGGCTCCACCGGAAAGGTCGGAGACGACGGATGCGCCGACGACGGCTCCGACGTGTGCCCGACGGCCGACCTGCCGCTGGACCTCGGCCTGCCCGGCCTCGCCCTGCACGCCAAGAAGAACGACGACGGCACCATCGCCAAGGGCATCCAGGCGAAGGTGGGCTGGAAGCTCAACCTGACGATCACCTTGGACAAGACCAAGGGCGTCTTGCTGGAGACCGCGCCGAAGGATGAGCTTCAGGTCGGTGCGGCGATCAAGCTGCCGGCCGAGCTGGACGCCCAGTTGGCCTTCCTGCAGGTGAAGCTGACGAACAACAAGCCGGACGCGAGTCAGCTGGCGGCGCTGTTCTCGATCGATCTCCAGGGCGGCCCGGGCGGACACCTGCCGTTGGCGAGCCTGCTCGGATCGAATCCGGCGAGCCTGTTCCACCCGTCGCTCAAGGCCAAGCTCGACCTCGACATCGGTGTCGACACCGGTCTGGCCGGTGACACCACCCGGGTCCTGCCGGGGCTGACGGCGACCTTCAAGTTCGCCGCGGCGTGGAACGGTTCGGCTCCCGACCAGATCGGGATCAGCACGCTCGAGTTCGACGACGTCACGGTGGATCCGGGCGCGTTCCTGTCCAGCACGATCAAGCCGATCGTCGACGACATCGTCAGCACGCTGAAGCCGGTCCAGCCGATCCTGGACACGATCACCGCACCGATCCCGGTGCTCAGCGACCTGTCCCACCTGGCCGGCGGCGGCGACGTCACGATCCTCACCCTCGCGCAGGCGTTCGGCTCCGGCTACCAGAGCGTCAAGACCGTCACCGACATCATCACGACGGTGAAGCGCCTGTCCGACGCGCTGCAATCGCTGAGCAGTGCCGGCGGCATCAAGCTCGGCTCGTTCAAGCTGCTCGGGGACAAGGTGCAGAACACAGCGACCTCCCCGGCGTCGGCAGACGGACTGATCGGCGAGGTCAAGGACAAGGACGGCGCCGTGATCGGCAACGGCAAACCGGCCTCGATCATCGGTGACCTGAACAAGAGCCTCGATCCGGACAAGGCGCAGCTGTCGGACAAGGACAGCGGTCCGGGCATCACCTTCCCCGCACTGAAGGACCCGCGGCAGCTGTTCAGCCTGATCGCCGGTGGTGATGCGACGCTGGCGCAGTTCGACAGCAGCACCCTCTCGGTGAACTTCTCGATGAGCGAGTCGTTCGGCCCGGTGTATGCGCCGCCGCCGGTGCTTGTGGTGATCTCTGGCAGCGCGTCGGTGAGCCTGCACGTGGTGGCCGGCTTCGACACGTACGGCATCCGGCAGGCGGTCGAGACCGGCAAGCCGGTGCAGATCCTGAACAGCCTGTTCTTCGTCACGGTCGACGAGAAGGGCGCGCCGATCCCGGTGATCACCTTCCGCGGCGAGCTGGCGGCCGGTGCGGAGGTCAGCGCGGTCATCATCAAGGCCGGTGTGGTCGGCGGTATCGCGCTGACCGTGAACTTCACCTGGAACGATCCGAACAACGACGGGAAGTTCCGGTTCAGCGAGTTCCTCGCCACGGCCCTGAAGAATCCGATCTGCCTGTTCAACGTGGGCGGCGAGCTGTCGCTGTTCCTCAAGGTGTTCATCACGATCGGCTTCTCGCCGTTCTCGGTGTCGTTCGACTTCACTCTGGTGAACATCAAGTTGCTCGACTTCTCGATCAGCCCGAACTGCACACCGCCACCACCACGGCTCGGCGGTACGAAGGACGGCGTGCTGTACCTGTTCGCCGGCAAGCTGGGCACCGGGACCGCCCGCGGCGACGACCTGTGGAACGCCGGCAACGCCGACGAGACCTGGGTCGTCCGCCAGGCCGGTACGACGATGACCGTGCAGGCACTGGGCATCACCCAGACGTTCGGGGGCATCACCACGGTCGTCCTGGACGGACGCAAGTACGGCGGTCAGCTCAAGGTCCTGCTGCAGGGCAAGGACGCGAATACCGACTTCACCGCGAAGGCGATCGTGTACGGCGGCAGCAACGCCGACGTGATCCGGACCGGCAGCGGGCCGGCGTTCGTGGACGGCGGTGGCGGCGACGACACCATCACGACCGGCGACCGGCCGAAGCTCGGCAACGCCGCCGTACCGGGTGTCGTGGTGGCCGGCAACGGTGGCGCGGACCGCATCACGGTCGGCAACGACATCGACGTGGTGGCGGGCGACGGTCATCTGAGCGCGGCCAAGACCTCACTCGCGCTCGCCTCGCCGGCGACCGGCAAGGGCCAGGTCGACCCGGTCCCGTTCGCCGACGTGGTCGACGTCGCCGCGGTCCAGTCCGCGAAGCTGGTCGAGAAGGTCACGCCGTCGGAGTCGGAGGCGGGCAACGACACCGTCGTCCTCGGGCTGGGCAAGAGCGAGGCGTACGGCGGTGCCGGAGACGACAACCTCGCGGTCGCGGCGGACAGCCCGCTGCTGGGTACGCCGGGCCAGGACCCCAAGGGCCTCAGCTCCGCGGGCGTTCTGATGGTCGGCGGCGCCGGAGCTGACTCGGTGTCCGGTGGCAGCGGCAACGACACCATCTACACCGGCGACGTACCGAGTGCGCACGACCAGGACAACGCCGGAGCAGGGGACAAGTACGACCCGAACGACCCGTTGAACAAGAAGGAGGCGACCGAGGACCCGCATGTCCGGCACACCGACGTCAACCACGTCGACACCGGAAAGGGCACCGACTGGGTCTGGGGTTCGAACTCCACCGACTTCGTCATCGGTCACTCCGCTACTGGAACGGTCGACCACCTGTTCGGCCTGGGCGGCAACGACGTCCTGGTCGGCGCGGACGGTGCCGACGAGATCTACGGTGGCCGCGGCGACGACTACGTGATCGCGCAGCCGTCGTCCGTGGACACCGGCAACACCGTGACCGACCAGCTGGGCGCGGGCGCCTACCGGGTGACCCCGCTGCCGGATCCGAACCCGGCGTCGAAGAAGACGCTGGTCGGCGGCGGTGGCCGGGACCGCATCTACGGCGGTGACGGTGAATCGACGATCTACGGCGACCACTCGACCATCCCGGGTACGGCGACGCCGGACACCTGCGCGAGTCCGGGACCCGATCCGTCCGACCCGCCCGCGGAGCATCCGCGCGACGCGGGCAACGAGACGGACCCGGCCAACTACGACGACGCCGACCTGATCCTCGGCGGCAACGGGGTCGACACGGTCCAGGCCGGTGGCGGCAACGACTGGGCGTTCACGGCGGGTTCCGGTGACCTGGTCTGCGCCGAGGGCGGCGACGACCACGCGTACGGCGGTTCCGGCCCGGACACCGTTCTCGGTGGCAGCGGCAACGATGTTCTCCAGGGTGACTCCGAGGACGACCACCTGTACGGGAACCTCGGGAACGACACGGCGTACGGGAACGGCGGGGCCGACCACGTGCAGGGCAACGCGGGCGCGGACACCCTGTTCGGCGGCGAGGACAACGACGTACTGATCGGCGGTACCACCACGGCCGGTCGCAACGATGCGGCGGCCACCCCCGCCGGTGAGTCCGCGGCGCGCGGCGACATCATTCGGGGCGACATCGGCACCGACAAGATCATCGGCGACAACGGCGACCCGTCCGCGACGAGCGGACCGGTGTTCGACCTGGGCAGCAGCGATGCGTCGCGGGGCGGTCCGGACACGGTGTACGGCGGCACCGACGACGACACGCTGTTCGGTGGCCTGGACGACGACCAGGTCTTCGGCGGCACCGGCAACGACGATGCCGAAGGCAACCCGGGTGCCGACCACGTGTACGGCGAGGCGGGTGCCGACGACCTGATCGGCGGCAGCCACCAGACTCCGGGTGACCCGGCTGCGAAGGACGCGGCCGGCTACCCGGACACCGGGGACGCGATCTCAGGTGGTGGCAACGACGACGTGATCGCCGGCGACAACGCGTCCATCACCGACACTGTCGGGCCGGACAGCGGCGACCCGGTCACTCGCGGGCGGGGCCTGTCGTTCGGGCGGCACGTCGTACTGTTCGATCTCGGGTACAGCCCGGCCGCGGCCAACTCGGGTGCGGACGCCGTCGACGGTGGCGCCGAGAACGACGTCGTCTACGGACAGGACGGTGGCGACACCATTCACGGCGCCGCAGGCAACGATTACGCGGAAGGTGACCAGGCCGCGGACTTCGTGTACGGCGACGCCGGGCAGGACGATCTGGCCGGTGGTTCGTCGTACGTCGAGAGCGGCAGCGGGCAGGCGACCGCCGGCCAGCTGGACTCCGGCGACACGATCTCCGGTGGTGACGACGCCGACGTCGTACTCGGTGACAACGGCCTGCTGACCCGAGACGCCGGGATCGCGAAGAGCCCGATCACGCAGGGCCGGGCGAACACCGACGCGGCCGGCCAGATGGCCGAGCGCAGCATCCAGCCGTACGACCTCGGTGACAGCCCGGTGGCGAACACCTCGGGCGGCGACGACGTCACGGGTGACGGAGGATGCGACGCGATCCTCGGTCAGGGCGGCAACGACCGCCTGAAGGGCAACGACGACGCCGACTACTCCGAGGGCGGGCCCGGCCGCGACTGGGTCGAGGGCAACGCCGGGTCCGACGACCTGATCGGCGGCAGTTCGACGATCTTCGGCGCGGACACCGCGAACACCACGCAGGGCCAGCCCGACGTCAGCGACGCGGTCTTCGGTGGTCTCGGCGACGACGTGATCACCGGAGACAACGCGGTGACCACCCGGGTCGGTACGCCGTCGCCGTACCTGCTGCGGGTCGGCAGCGACGGGAGGTTCGAGGCGCAGCGATCGCTGCGGTTGCTCGACCTGTCGTGGAGCAACGGGTTCCTCGGCGCGCCGACGCGCGCGGTGGCCGGCGGCGACCAGTTGTCGGGCGGCGGTGGCGTGGACGTGGCGTTCGGCCAGGACGGCGACGACGCGATCTCCGGCGGCGCCGGCGACGACTACGCGGAGGGCAACGGCGGGCACGACACGGAGTACGGCGACCGCACGCTGGCCGAGGCCGGTATCGCGATCCCCGGGGCCGTTCCGGCCTGGCCCGGCAGTGCGTCGGGTCCGGCGGCGCTCGGCGACCTCGGCGCGCCGCACGGGCAGGACGACCTGATCGGCGGCAGTTCGCTGGCGACGTTCCGGGACACCGGCGACGACGTGCACGGCGACGGCGCGGCGGACTTCGTGCTCGGTGACAACGGCACCGCGGTCCGCGACGTGGTCGACCAGACCGGCAAACCGGTTGCCCTTGGCGACGATCTCGCCACGGTCAGCCTGCCGCTGACGAACCGGATCTACACGGGCCGCTACAACCCGTCGCAGATCCCGGCGGACGCGGCGTACGTCCGGCACGGAGTGGGTGGCGCGTCGACCAGATTCTGTACGACGGCGCAGGCCACCTGCGAAGCAGCCGGTGCCTCGGGCAACGATCAGCTCTGGGGCGGTATCGGCGAGGACACCATGTACGGCCAGGACGGCGACGACCTGATGTACGGCGACACCGGGTCCACGGCCGGTGCCGGCGACGGCGGGACGTTGAGCGCCGGCGCCCGCAACGACGACGACATGTACGGCGAGCTGGGTAACGACCGGCTGTGGGGCGAATCGGGCGAGGACGCGATGCTCGGCGACCGCGGTGGCGTCGTCGACACGTTCCAGAACGGCTCGAACCACTTCGTCGTCGATCAGAACCAGGTCCCGCAGATCCACTACGAGGGATTCCTGGCCGGCTCGGTGACCCGCAAGGTCGACCTGCAGCACGACGTCAACGGCGACGTCTTCGCAGCGAGCGGCACCGCGACCGCAATGCCGCACCGGGGCGACCTCGAGGGCGGCGACGACCGCCTGCGTGGTGGGGACGACCACGACTCGGTGCACGGCGGGTTCGGCGACGACCTGGCGAACGGTGACAGCGGCGGCGACATTGTCTTCGGCGACGACGGGGCCGACCTGCTCTGGGGTGGCAAGGGATGCGACGCTTCGGTGGACGCAGCTACCCCGGACTGCCGGACAAGCGGTGTCTTCGACCCGAACGCCCGGGGTACGAACGATCGCATGGTCGACTACCTGCTCGGTGGCAAGGGCGCCACGTCGGGTCCGTCGGTGACACCTGACACCGGCGCACTGGGGTCGGACATCATCGACTGGCACCCGCGCGGGACGTACGGTGTACCGGGGTCGACGACCTGTACGGCGAACCCGTGGCCGCAGACATTCGGCAACGGCAAGAACGCGGTGACCGTGGATCCGTGCTCGTGGTTCGAGATGACGAACCTGACCGATGCTGGAGTCGCGGACAACCAGCACCACCAAGGTATCGACTGGATGTACGGCGGCTGGGACCGCGACGTCCTGCAAGGCGATGTCGCGGACAACGGCCCGAACCTGGGCGACCGGATGCTCGACTGGACCGGCGCGTACAACCTCTACACGCACTGCAACGCGGCGTACGGGGGCTACAACGACGTCCGGCAGTGGAGCCCGTCGATGCAGGACTTCCTGCAGCGCTGGGCCGGCTCGCTCGGCGCGGGCCAGATCACCACGGACGTCACCACAGCGGGCACGTCGGCGTACGACGAGCTCGCCCTCGTCTACCAGGCGGACCTGCAGGTACACGGTTCCGGACCGGCCTTCCCGTCCACCCCAGGCCACTTCGACGACCCGAACGCCTGCGCGCCGTAAAACCGGCTGCAACCCCGACCACCCAACTGGCAGGGTGGTCGGGGTGGACGTCGCCGAGGTACTACGGGAGCACTGGAACCTGAAGCCGTCACGCCTGGAGGTGCTGACGGGTGGGATGAATTCGGCTGTCTGGCTGGCGTCCGGTGGTGAGTGGAGGCTGGTGCTCAAGTCGGTCGACGCGTCGGACGCGGCGTTCGAGCCCGGTCTGGGGCTGGCTTTCCGTCTTGATGAGGCCGGCATCCGTACCGGGTGCCCGCGTCCCAGCAAGCACGGCCGGTTGGTCGAGCGCGTCGACGGGCGGCAGGTCGCCGTACTGGAGTACATCGACGGCGTGCAGTTGACCGTAGCGGATCACGCGACCATCGGTGACCTCCTCGGGCGCGTGCACTCGGCCGCCGCCGTCGGCAGCGGTGATGTCGCCGACTGGTTGCGATTCCTGCTGCCGTTCGAGGATTGCCTGGATCTCGAGCCGTGGATTCGCCCGGCGGTCGAGGGCGCCGTTGGTGACGCAGTCGCGCTCGGGCCGGTGTCGTGGGCCTGGCTGCACGGGGATCCGGCCGCGGAAGCGTTCCGGCAGCAGGATGACGGCGAGGTTGCCCTCATCGACTGGGGCAGCGCGATGCAGGGTCCGATCCTGTACGACGTCGCGTCCGCCGTGATGTACAACGGCGACCCGGTGGTCCCGGCGTACCTGAGTCGACGCCCCGACCTGGCCGACGAACTCGAGCGCGGCCTGCCAACGTTCCTGCGTGTGCGCTACGCCGTTCAGGCCGGCTACTTCGCCTGGCGCATCACCAACAACGTCCTGACCGGCATCTCCGACCCCGCCGAAAACCTGAAGGGCCTAGCCGACGCCCGCCGTTCGTTCGGCCTGTAGGTCACGCAGTACGGCGGCCTCCGTCGTCCCCCACTCCTTGAAGAGATAGCGATACGGCACCACCGACGTCATTGCGGCGATCACGTCCGCCTTGTCATCGATGAAGTGCGTGATCCCGAGCTCAGCACAGTGGATCGCCTTCTGCGGCCGCCGAAGGCAGAAGCGCACGTTCGCCGCGGGGATTCCGGTCCGCTCGAAGAAGCGGTGATGGCGCAACCAATCCAGCGACCGCTCCTGCACCCGCGGCCCACACTTCGAAACCAGCCACGCGTCCCCGAACAAAGGCACGAGCCGCGTGATCGCCGCAAAGGCACCAGGTACGGCGGGGGTTCGCAGCATGGCCGTGGTGTCGCCGGAGAAGAACGACGTGTCGCCCGGGCCGGACCCTCCGGCGATGATCACGCGTCCGATATCGATTCCCAATCTGTTCATGTCTCCATCGTCGACACGACCAACTATCCAGCAGAACTAGTTCTTGTCGACCTAGCTATAGTTTCTGGTGATGGATCTCGTGGCGGAGGATCTGCAGGCGTTCGCGGTGTTCGCTGGGCACCGCAACTTCACGCGTGCGGCCGAGGAGTTGCACGTCAGTCAGCCCGCGCTGCACGCCCGCATCCGCAAGTTGGAGGCCCGCCTCGGAACGCAGCTCTACGTGAAGCACGGACGACAGCTGCACTTGACCGACGCGGGCGAACGGCTGGCTGCCTTCGCCAACGACACCCGCGACCGCACGGCTGACTTCCTCCGCACGCTGGATACCGCTCCACCGCGGCCGCTCGTGCTGATCGCCGGCTCCGGGTCGTACCTCTATCTACTGGCTGATCCGCTCCGCCGCTACCTCGCCCGCGGCCGCCAACTCCGCCTGCTCACCGGCGACGCAGCCGAGACGCTGACTGCAGTCCGGGGCGGTACGGCGGACGTCGGCGTGACCGCACTGGGCATCCCGCCCGACGATCTCGACTGCGAACTACTCGCACAGTTCCCGCAAACGCTCATCGTGCGCAGCGATCACCGCCTCGCGGGACGTCGTACCGTCCGGTTGAGGGACCTGCAGGACGAGGCGCTCGTCGTACCGCCGAAGGATCGTCCGCATCGGCAGCAGTTGGAGCGGAGCATGCTCGACCAGGGCCTCCGGTGGTCCGTCGCGGTGGAAGCGGAAGGGTGGGAACTGCTGGTCCAGTTCGTGCGTCTCGGTATCGGGCCGGCGGTCGTGAACGGTTCGGTCCGTACGACGAGCGCCGTACGGAAGATCCCGGTCAAGGACCTGCCGCCGGTCCGGTACTACGTCGTCACACGACCGGGACGCGACGACAGGGTGGATGGGCTGAGGAGGGCGCTGACATGAGCCGCGACAGCAGGACGCTCTCCAAACTGCTGCGCCATACGGCGGGTGAGCGCGGCCTCACGATGAGTGCTGACGGGTGGGCTGCGATCCCCGACGTGCTGCGGGTTCTCGGACTGACCCGCGAGCGGCTGGACGCCGCGGTGCGGGAGAACGACAAGCAACGGCTCCAGGTCGACGGGGAGCGGATCCGCGCGTGTCAGGGGCATTCCCTCGAGGGGATGCCCGTGACACGTGAAGCGTTGGAGAACAGTTGGGAACGCGTGTACCCCGACGATCTGCTGTGGCACGGGACGAGTCGCGAGGCATTGCCTGCGATTCAACGGGAAGGTTTGCGCGCGGGACGGCGTACGCATGTCCATCTGGCGCCGGCGAAGGACAGTCGCGTGGGTCGTCGTACCTCCGTAGAAGTCTTGCTGGGCGTGGATTGCGCGGATTTGGCGGTGTATCGGGCGCCCAACGGAGTGTTACTGACGCGGGAGGTACCCGCGGATGCGATCGTTAGGTGTGACGCGGTCCACTGAGCTTGCTGGTCTGGGGACTAGGCTCAGCAGCGATTCGTCATCGAGAACTTGGGAGTCAATGTGGCCACCATCGAGGCCGTCGGCGCGCGCGAGATCCTCGACTCGCGCGGCAACCCCACTGTCGAGGTCGAGGTTCTGCTCGACGACGACACCATCGCCCGCGCAGCCGTCCCGTCCGGTGCCTCCACCGGCCAGTTCGAGGCCGTGGAACTGCGTGACGGCGACAAGGACCGGTACGGCGGCAAGGGCGTGCAGAAGGCCGTCACCGCGATCCTCGAGGACATCGACAAGGAGATCGTCGGGTACGACGTCCACGAGCAGCGCCTGATCGACCGCGCGCTCCTCGACCTGGACGGCACCCCGAACAAGGCCAAGCTGGGCGCGAACGCGATCCTCGGCGTCAGCCTCGCCGTCGCGAAGGCGGCCGCGGAGAGTTCCGGCCTGCCGCTGTTCCGGTACGTCGGCGGCCCGAACGCGCACGTCCTGCCGGTGCCGATGATGAACATCCTGAACGGCGGCGCGCACGCGGACAGCAACGTCGACGTCCAGGAGTTCATGATCGCCCCGATCGGCGCCGCGACGTACGCCGAAGCCGTCATGCAGGGTGCGGGCGTCTACCACGCCCTGAAGGCGGTGCTGAAGGAGCGGGGCCTGTCCACCGGCCTCGGCGACGAGGGCGGTTTCGCGCCGAGCCTGGACAGCAATCGGGCCGCCCTGGACCTGATCGCGGTCGCGGTCGAGAAGGCCGGCCTGCAGCTCGGCAAGGACATCGCGCTGGCGATGGACGTGGCCGCGAGCGAGTTCTTCACCGACGGCGTGTACGCGTTCGAGGGCGGCAAGAAGTCGGCCGACGAGATGATCGCCTACTACGCCGACCTGGTGGCGTCGTACCCGATCGTGTCGATCGAGGACCCGCTGAACGAGGAGGACTGGGACGGCTGGAAGGCCATCACCGGTGAGCTCGGCAGCAAGATCCAGCTGGTCGGCGACGACCTGTTCGTCACCAACGTCGAGCGGCTGCAGCGCGGTATCGACGAGAAGTCGGCGAACAGCCTGCTGGTCAAGGTGAACCAGATCGGCTCGCTGACCGAGACCCTGGACGCCGTCGACCTGGCGCACCGCAGCGGCTTCACCTGCATGATGAGCCACCGCTCCGGCGAGACCGAGGACACCACGATCGCCGACCTCGCGGTCGCGACCAACTGCGGCCAGATCAAGTCCGGCGCCCCGGCCCGGTCCGACCGCACCGCCAAGTACAACCAGCTGCTCCGGATCGAGGAGGAGCTCGACGACGCGGCGACGTACGCCGGTCGCTCGGCCTTCCCGCGCTTCCAGGGCTAACGCTGGCCTGATCAGGAGGTCGTCTGTATGCCGTCCCGTCGGGATTCCGGTGCACGCCCCGGCTCGCGTCCGTCGAGCCGGACCCAGTCGCGTCCACCGGCCCGGCGGGGCGACCAGCCGAAACGGCGTACGACGGGAACCCAGGCGGACCCGGCGCGGACCCGCGGGTCCCGCAACCTGACCGGGCGGGCGGCCGTCGTACTGCTGGTGCTCGGGGCCTTGATCGTGTCCTACGCGCAGAGCCTGCGGGTGTGGTTCGACCAGCACCAGCAGGTCAACGCGCTGCAGCAGGAGATCCGCGACCGGGAGAAACGGGTCGCGGAGCTCAACGACGAGATCACCCGCTGGGACGACGACGCGTACGTGAAGGCGCAGGCGCGGCAGCGGCTCGGCTGGGTGATGCCCGGCGAGGTCGGGTACCGCGTGATCGGCGCGGACGGGAAGCCGGTGGGCGCCCCGCCGGAGCCGTCGGCGCCGTCGGACGGTACGACGGACACGCAGAAGCCGACCTGGTACACGAAGCTGTGGGGGAGCGTCGAAGGTGCCGGCACGCCGCCGGTGACCGCGGCACCGACCCCCGCCAAGCCCACCCCGAAGCCGATCATCACACCGTCACCCGAGAGGTCGGGCGGGTAGGTGGCGCCTGCTGCGCGCCGCCCGACCTCTAAGGTGACCAGGTGAGCGTCAGCCCTTCCGACCAAGAAGCAGTCAGCAAACAACTCGGCCGGACGGCCCGCGGCATCCGGTCGATCGCGCACCGGTGCAGCTGCGGCCTCCCCGACGTGGTCGAGACCGAGCCCCGACTGCCGGACGGTACGCCGTTCCCCACGACGTACTACGTGACGTGCCCGCGCCTCGCGTCCGCGATCGGCACGCTCGAGGCCTCCGGCATGATGAAGGAAATGACGGACCGTCTGGCTGACGACGAGGACCTGGCTGCTCGGTACCGCGCCGCCCACGAGTCGTACCTCGCGCACCGGGAGTCGATCGAGCACGTAGAGGAGATCGCCGGGATCACCGCCGGCGGCATGCCGACGCGGGTCAAATGCCTGCACGTCCTGGTCGGCCACTCGCTGGCGGCCGGGCCCGGCGTGAACCCGCTCGGCGACGAGGCCCTGGAGGCGTTGGACGACTGGGGTCGCCGAGGCCCGTGTGTCTGAGGGCAGCGCGTCCGGCGGCGCGGTGCGGGTCGCTGCGATCGACTGTGGCACCAACTCGATTCGGCTGCTGATCGCGGATCTGGTCGACGGTCACATCGTCGAGATAGACCGCCGGATGACCATCGTGCGCCTCGGCCAGGGCGTCGACGCCACCGGAGCCTTCGCCCCCGAGGCGCTCGCCCGCGTCTTCAGCGCCTGTGAGGACTTCGCCTCCGTCATCCAGTCGAGCGACGTCACCAGACTCCGCTTCGTCGCCACCTCCGCCGCCCGCGACGTCAGCAACCGGGATGCGTTCTTCGCGGGCGTCCAGGAGCGCCTCGGCGTACGTCCGGACATCATCTCCGGTGCGGAAGAAGCCGAGCTGAGCTTCCGCGGCGCCACCACCTCGCTCGACCTGCCGGCGCCGTACCTGGTCGCCGACATCGGCGGCGGCTCCACCGAACTGATCCTCGGCGACGCAACCGGTGTCATCGCGGCCGAATCCCTCGACATCGGCTCCGTCCGCCTCACCGAACGCCACGTCACGAGCGACCCCACGTCCGCAACAGAGCTCGCGGCGATCGCCAAGGACATCGACGCCCTGCTGGACGCGACCACGGTCCCGCTGGACGAGGCCCGCGCGTTCATCGGAGTCGCCGGCACCTGTACCACCGTCGCCGCGGTGGCGCTGAACCTCGCCGAGTACGACCGCACCGCCGTCCACCACGCTCGCCTCACCACGGACCAACTGCGCTCCGCGACAACCTGGCTGACAACCACCACCCGCGCAGAACGCTCCGCCGTACCGTCGATCCACCCCGGCCGAGTAGACGTGATCGGCGCCGGCGCCCTCATCCTCCAACGCCTCTACAACCGCCTACCCGTCACCGAACTAACAGTCTCCGAACACGACATCCTCGACGGAGTCGCAGCAAGCCTGGCCTGAGGCGCCAATCGTGTGCGCAAATGGCCGACGCAACCCTCGGCGGGGAAAGAAATCGTCACCCAGCGACGAATAGTTACCCCGCTTGCCCGGCTCCCCATACCACCAAGGCGGCCGACAACACCCCCGACGAGCTAACGGCGCGGAGCAACTCAGGCGCGCCGCTCGGCAGTTAGTGTGCGCGGACGCCGTCGAGGGCGATGGTGAGGACTCGGTCTCGTTGGGCCTGGTCTACGAAGCCGGCGGCGGTGAGGCCGCTGACCATGCGGAGCAGGTCGTCGAAGGAGACGTCCTTGCGTGCCTCGCCCGCGGCCTGGGCGCGTTCGAACAGCGGCGTACCGGCGGCGTACATCGCCTCACGGGCCGCCTTGAAGCTGTCGGCCTCGCGGTTCAGCGACTCCCAGATCGCGCGCTTCGTCGCGGCGTACCCGACGAAGCGGTGCAGCCACGTGGTCAGCGCCTCCCACGGCGGCAGGTCGGCCGCCTCCTCTGCTGCGATGCACAGCTCCTCGATCTCGCCGAAGTAGACCGCGTTCAGCAGGTCCTGGCGGTGCGGGAAGTTCCGGTACAGCGTGCCGATCCCGACGCCGGCCTGGCGCGCGATGTCCTCCAGCGAGGCGTCGACCCCTTTGCTCGCGAACGCATCCCGGGCGGCGCCGAGCAGGGCGTCGAAGTTCCGCCGCGCATCCGCCCGCTGCGGCCGCCGTACGTCGACCCGCAACGCGGGCCTGCTCTCACCGGTCACCATTCGCTCACCTTAGCCAGTTGATAGCGGAGGCAGCCCTCCGCTATAGTGGAGGCATACCTCGACTTTACCAGGCCGGGGAATCCGCGCCCAAAGCTCTGGCGCGTCCCAACCCCTTTCGAAGGACTTCTGCATGCCTGCCATCAGGTCTGGAAACCCTCGCGTGACCCTGGCGGTCCTCGCCACGGTCGTCGCCTCCTTCTCCATGTTGCAGTCGCTGGTCAGCCCGGCACTGCCCGTCATCCAGCACGACCTGCACACCACCCCCGGCACGGTCACCTGGGTGTTCACCGCACTCCTGCTGTCGGTGTCGGTCGCGACCCCGCTGCTCGGCCGGATCGGCGACATGGTCGGCAAGGAGCGCACGCTGTTCATCGCGCTGGCCGCCCTGGCGATCGGCTGCCTGGTCGCCGCGCTCGCGCCGAACATCGGCGTACTGATTGCCGCCCGCATCTTCCAGGGTGTCGGCGGAGCCGTGTTCCCGTTGGCGTTCGGGATCATCCGGGACGAGTTCCCGGCCGAGCGCGTCCCGTCCGTGGTCGGCGTGGTGTCGGCCATCATCGCGGCCGGCGGCGGCCTGGGGATCGTCCTGGCCGGCCCGATCGTGGAATTGCTCGGCTGGCGCTGGCTGTTCTGGATCCCGATGGCGGTCGTCGCGGTGTCGACGGCGATGGTACGGCGCTATGTCCCGGAGTCACCGAACCGCGTCCCCGGCCGGATCGACTGGCTGGCCGCCGCGTTCCTGTCCGGCTGGCTGATCGCACTGCTGCTCCCGCTGAGCACGGGCCGGTCGTGGGGCTGGGGCTCGTTGCGTACGACGGGACTCTTCGGGCTGGCCGTCGTACTGTTCGCCGGCTGGATCACGGTCGAACTGCGCTCGCGGAACCCGCTGATCGACATGCGGATGATGCGCCGTCCGGCGGTGTGGACGACGAACCTCGTGGCGCTGCTGTTCGGGGCGGCGATGTTCGCGGTGTATGCGTTCGTCCCGCAGTTCCTGCAGATCCCGAAGGCTGCCGGGTTCGGGTTCGGTGCGAGCGTGACGAAGGCCGGGCTGCTCATGCTGCCGATGCTGGTGACGATGGCGGTCGTCGGGTCCTTGAGCGGCCCGCTCGCGCCGCGGTTCGGCGCCAAGGCGCAGGTCGTTTCGGGGTCGGCGTTGAGCCTGGTCGCGGCGCTGATCTTCGCCGAGTTCCACGATGCGCAGTGGCAGGTCGCGCTCTCGACGGCCCTGTTCGGTGTCGGACTCGGTCTCGCCTACGCGGCGATGACCAGCCTGATCGTGCAGAACGTCCCGCGCGAGCAAACCGGCGCGGCCACCGGCATGAACGCCAACATCCGCACCATCGGCGGCTCCATCGGCACCGCCCTCGCCAGCTCCATCATCACCGGCCACATCCAGCCGTCGGGGCTCCCCGCGGAGGCCGGCTTCACGGACACGTTCCTCCTCCTGTCCGCGTTCGCCGCCGCGGCCGTCGTACTAGCCCTGGCCATCCCAGGCACACGTCGTACGTCGGTAGCTCCCATCACCCAACCGTCCGAGGAGCAGCTCGCCGCCTGACCAGCGGGCTTGGGGAGGGTTTTGTGCCGAATCGGGCAACAACCCTCCCCAACCTCACGTCTAGGCTGGGTGGGTGAAGCTTCCGCATCCGCTGACCGGGGAGTTGTTCGAGAGTCCGGTGCCGCCAGGGGCCGGGTGGCCCGAGGACCCGGCGGTACGGCGTACTCCGGTGGCGCGGGATGCGGGCGAGGTGGTCGAACTCGCGGCGACCGGTGAGCTGGCGGAGCTGGAAGCCCGCGTGTCCGTCTGCCGCGCCTGTCCGCGGCTCGTCGAATGGCGGGAAGACGTTGCTGTCGGCAAGCGAAAGTCCTTCGCGGATCAGCCGTACTGGGGACGGCCGATCCCGGGATGGGGCGTCGCCGAGCCGCGGATCCTGATCGTCGGGCTGGCGCCCGCGGCGAACGGCGGGAACCGCACCGGGCGCGTGTTCACCGGCGACCGCTCCGGCGACTGGCTGTTCGCGAGCCTGCACCGCGTCGGCCTCGCCAACCAGCCAACCAGCGAGCACGCCGGCGACGGTCTGCACCTGATCGGCACCCGAATGATCGCAGCCGTCCGCTGCGCTCCGCCCGCGAACAAACCCACCCCGGAGGAGCGCGACACCTGCGCCCCCTGGTACCGCCGCGAACTCGAACTCACCCTCCCCAGCACCAGCTCGATCGTCTGCCTCGGCAAGTTCGCGTACGACGCTCTGTTCGCAGCGCTGATCGCCCTCGGAGCCGACGTACCGCGCCCGCGCCCGAAGTTCGGCCACGCGGTCGAGTACCGGATCCCGACCCCGTACGGCGAGGTCACCGTCCTCGGCTGTTTCCACCCCAGCCAGCAGAACACGTTCACCGGCAAGCTCACCGAGCAGATGCTCGACGCCGTTCTACTCCGCGCGAAGACCCTCTCCGGATAGCAACTCGTTGCGGACGGTGGAGCCCAGGTCGCCCCAGCATGCGCTGATCTTCCCACCGTCGACGTGGTACATCGCCAGCTCGGTGGTCGAGATCCGCCGCCCGGTCGCCGGTACATCGAGGAACGTGCCATGGTGCGTGCCCACGTTGGTCAAACGAGCCGCGAGTACGTCGCCGTCGACCACAAGCTCCTGGATCTCCCAACGGAAATCGGGAAACGCCTGGATCACCGCGCGCAGGCCTGCGATGTAGCTCTCGAGGCCTTCAACGGTGCCGTTGACCTGCACGTTCTCCGCGACGAACGCACCGAGCTCCTCCCACCGACGCTCGTTGCACCGCTCGATGTAGCGCCGGTAGAACTCCGCATGCCCCATTGGCCCATTGTCGTCCACAGGCTCGCGTCACCGGAGTTGACCTGGACGCGCGAGGTATTGGAAGCTGCCCACTATGCATGCCGCCGCCCCACGCTGCCGCCGCCCCAATGGCTCGTGACAACCTGCCCGAGCAATCTCGGGGGCGCCCGGCCGCGCAACGGCCCGCAAGTGGTGGCGTGGAGCGCGCACCGGCCGCGCCGTCGATGCCTGCCGCGCACGAGGCCGCACCGCTGGGGTTCGTTTCCAGCCCGGACCGGTTCCACTGGTGGGGCGAGCTCCACGACGACGTGAAGGCATACGTCGAGCGCAAGGTCGGACCGGCGATCGAGTGGTGGGCCGACCTCCACGAGCGCGAGCGCGACCGGCCGTACGCCGTCGTACTCGGGCCGAACGGGCTCGCTGTGACGACGCCACGGGTCAACAACCAGGGTCAGCGGACGCAGAGTGTGCGGCTCGATCCGTTCGTGCCGGCGAGCATCAAGCACGCCGTCGTACTGCAGCAGGCCACGAAGCCGCGCGGTGGTCTGCGTTCGCTCGTCTCGCGTGGCAAGGACGAGCAGTCCCAGCAGTCGGTCCCGCCGCAACTGAACCTCACGCAGGAGATGCGCGGCGTCCTGGGCAACCTGCCGCTGGAGGCGCAGCAGCGCCTGCAGACACCGTTCCTCGGTGCACAGGCCATCACGCACTACCGGTTCTACTACTACGGGAACGACGAAGAGCTCGACCTGTGGTGCTACCTCGCGGGCGACAAGACAGTCACGTTCGCAACCGGGCACCGCACGCTGCCCAACGGTGTCGATCCGCAGCACGCCTCCTGGCGCCTGACCTGCTACCAGGCGGACGTCGCTCGATGAGCTCGAGCCGGGACTTCCGGGACCTCGACGGAGCCGATCCCTGGAAGCTGCTCGGGGTTACACGGTCGGCCGGCGCCGAGGAGATCAAGCGCAGCTATCGCCGCCTGTCCCGCAGCCACCACACCGACGTCGGCGGCGACTCCACGCAACAGGTCAAGCTGAACCGCGCCTACGAGATCCTGACCGACCCGACCCGGCGCGCCGACTACGCGCTCCTGCTGCAGCGCAAGGAGCGCCCCCAGGACTTCGTCCGCCCGACGCGCCCCACCGAGCCCGAACCCGACGAGCCCAGCGCCGACCCCTTCGACTGGGCATCCGGTCCCGGCCCCACCAGCACCCCGCCGCGCCAGGACACGTACGAGCAGGCATATCGGGATCCGTACACCGAGTCGCCGTACGCCGACCCGCCCCACCGCGATTCGTACACCACCCCGCCGTACGGCGATTCCTACACGGCTCCGACGTACCCCACCCAGCGTCGCGGCGGCGTGAGCGGGCAGGCAGTCGGCGCGCTGCTCACCGCGTTCATCTGCTCGCCGATCTCGATCTACCTGGCAATCTCAGTCCTCCGCAACAACCGCCCCGGCAGACCCCTCGCCTGGCTCGCAATCCTGATCAACGTCGGCCTTCTCGGCTTCTCGATCTTCGGCGGCCTACTACGCGGCACCTGACCGGAGATGCAACGAGCTCTTGGCTCAGCGCGCGAGGTACGCCGCAATCTCACGGTGGCAGTCCTCGATCGGCCGGGTGGTGTCCACCACGAGGCGGACGTCGGTGCGCGGCTGGTAGTCGCCGGCTGATTGCTCCACCTGCTCCCAGTCCGGATATGTCCACCCGGGCAGGTCGCTCACCCGGCTGAGCACACGCCGACGGTGTTCCTCGGTATCGGGACAAGCCGTCTCGATCACCACATGCCGGGCATCGCTGGCATCGGCGAGGTGGTGCCAGCCGTCGCGGGCCTCGGGGACCGGATTCACCGCATCGGCGATCACGGTCAGCCCCCGGCGTAGGTGACCGCCCGCGATGTCGTGGGCCACGCTGTATGCCGTGATGCCGGTCTGTTCGGCCGTCAGACCGTTGCGGCGCATGGCGCCCTCGATCTCGTCGATGCGAAGCCAGATCGCGTCGGTGCGATCGGCCAGGTGCCTGGCCAGCGTCGACTTACCGGTTCCGGGGAGGCCGCCGAACTCGATCAGTGTTCCCTTGCGCATGATGACCGCCTAAGGTTTCGGTTGACAGCATGTATACCGACTCACTTTACAGCGTGTCAAGCGAAGGGGATCCGCATGAAGACTGACGGCAGGCGGGCGGCATCGACTGCCGCCACCCGGCACGCAATCATCGAGGCCGGTCGCGAACTGCTGGCGACGCGCGAGTGGCGGAACTTCACCTTGGAGGCTGTGGCCACCAGCGCCGGCGTGACCCGGGTGACGGTCTACAACCAGATGCAGTCGAAGTACGGACTCCTGGACGCGGTACTGACCGAACTCAGCGAACGCGCCGGCATGGACCAGCTGCTCACCAACACCAGCGAGCTGGACGCCGCGGCGGCCCGCCTGGCGATCGTCGAACAGACCTGTCGCTTCTGGCACGTCGAGCGCGACGTGCTTCGCCCGCTCTTCGGCCTGGCTGCCATCGATCGGGAAGTCGCGGGGATGCTTGCGGAACGCGAGCAGTGGCGGCGCAACCAGTGGCAGCGCCTCATCGACAGGCTGGTCGAGGAGGCGCCGACCATCAAGCCGTTCGACCGCCCAACCCTGCTCGACGGAGTCGTCGCGGTGACCTCCTTCCCCACGTACGACGCCCTGGGCGACCTGGCAGACGACCCGGCCGCGGCCGCAAAAGTCATCAACCACCTGGTAATCAGCCTGACCGGCTGACCTCCCACGGGAGCGGGGAGATTGCTCCGGTTCACCAAACCCGCCCAGGAACTCGGCTTCATCCTCCACGAGGTTCGCCGAAATGCACCTGGATACCCGCGTCCATCGGTTCCCGCGCAGGACGCGTGGGCTCGATCAGGTGTGCCCGGGACGGGATTCGAACCCGTATGCCTGTTAGGGCCGCGAGGTTTAAGTTTGAGCGTCGTCCGTACGTGGGGGTTCATCGTCGTTCGCGCCATGCTCAGCGCTTGTCTGATGGATGTTCCCGAACGATCGCGTACGGGTCTGAACTGCAACTACTGGTGCAACTGGATGAGGCGGTCCGGTGGCCTGCCGACGCCTCTGCTCCCGTTGCTCGCTGTGGCTTGGGCCAGGGTCTGGGTTGGTGGCCTCGCCGGACCTGAAGATGAATCTGTCACCGTTGGTGACCGGTCGGCGCGAGTTATCCACAGCCCGTCAGTGACACGTACGTGTCAATCTCGGCGCCGGTTGCCGTCATCTCGTGGCGTTTTCGCACGCAAAACGGTGGTCAAAGAGGTGGTCCGCCGCGTCGGCTGGGATGGGAGTCACTCGCCCCGTTCGCGCCTCACGTCGTCGTCTGCGCCGTTGGTCGCGCTGGATCTGCTGGCACACTCTTGGTCGTGGCGGTGTGCTCGACGGAAGTACAGCGCGGGCATCGGAAGGGATGGGCTTATGTTGGCGAGCTTGCTGCCTGGGCTACGGGACGTCCGCACTCCTCTAGCTGTCGGATATCTCTGGTTGCTGTTCCTTTGGCTGGCGCTTGGAAGGCAGTTGCCACTTGATCGCAATGCGCTTGGCGGACGCGCCTGGGATTTGTATCGGTTCTTCGGGCAAGGGACCTTTGTCGCGGCGATTTCATTTATCGCATTCCTCCTGGGGTCAATCGTTACGGTGCGATCTAACTCATTCTCTAGGCTATGGATGAGAGCAACCGGGAAGCAAGACCTTGATCCCGAAGGAAAGTTGTTCCAATTCATTGTCGACACTTTGGAGATCAAAGGCATCGACGTTTCAGGCTTCGCGGCGATGACGGACTCATTGTTTCCGGTAGAGGATCTACGGGCCCGCCTCCTTGTTGCGAATCAGGAAATGTACGGCGAGTACGATCGACTGGAATCTGAGGCAGTTTTTCGAATAAACATCGCCCCGCCACTGTTCGCAGTCAGTCTCGCCGTAATTCTCCAGTCGGGTGCTAACTGGTGGACAAGTATTCTGTTTGCACTGGTCGCTCTCCTCGTCGTTGCTATTTTAGTAGCTCAAGGGCAGGGAAAGAACTCCTTGGCGACTGAGGTACTGACGCAGTCGATACTTTCCGGAGTGATTGAGCACCCGATCATTGTAGATCGGGTTACAGTAGAGGAATCGAAGCGTGACACTGAGCGGCAACATGAAGTCCGTGCGTTGAAATCAAAGCACAATAGAGACTTGCGGGCCGAAGCGCTTCAGACCTTAACGCAGAGTCATGAACGTCTCCGAAAGGTCGAAGTCGACCTGGCCCTAACGCCGAAGGATGACGCAGAAAAGCGCCGAAGTCTGGTGCTGGAAAAATCGGGCCTCCGCAAGGCTGTGGCTAGAGCCGAAGAGAGTCTTAATGCGCTCTTCGAGGCGGGCTGATGGTTACGTGTCAGGAGCGCGGCCAGCCCTCCCGCATCGCCCCGATAGCTGCCGACCTTAGGTTCGGTGCGGTGCGGGTCAAGGGTCGAGCTTGCTCGATCGCTTGCGACGCCGTAGGCGCCCTTGACGCGTGCCGTGCCGGGCCGTCCCTTCCATGATTGCTAGCGGGGCGATGCGGGACCCCAAGCCAATGGGCATGGACAGCGGGCGAGGTGAGTGGCCGGCCTTTCCGGCCGAGTGGTGAACCGGCAGGGTGTCGAGCGTTGACGGCGAGTTCTGCTGTCTTCGGCCCGGCACCCTGTTGGCACGTGCGCGCCAAGCCAAGGGACGCGCCCAGAGCGCAGCGAAGCGGAGCGGCGGGCAGGCGGCCCGCCCTGTGGTGGCGGCGCGCTTTCGGGCCCTGGAGGGGCCCGTCTTGAAGACGTAGAGAAACTTGTCAGGAGAGATCGGGTGATCAACTGACTGGACGCTAGAACGGCGGTGCCTCAAGGGAACCGGGAGTCCAGCTAGTGTCGACGTCCTCAAGCGGTGGCTCATCAAGCTCATGGGTGCTCTGTTCGAACTCTAGAGCCTTCTCGGCGGCGTCGAAGAGGTTCTTGTACGTTACGACTTCAATTCGCGAGAGGTGAGCGTTGTAGGAGCGGATGGTTTGGTCCACAAGCTGCTCCGACACTCCTTGCGCGTGGGCTGGATGGCCGATCACTACCGTTGCGAAGACGCGTCGGAAGTCATACTGCTCGCCCAGATCGCTCTCGTAGATCTTCGATAGCCCCATACCCTGCTCATCCAGGCTGCGCAGATAGTTCATCGCTTGGGCCGTGGCCTCGTGGACATCCGTGCCAACAATCCAGTGATTCCGATGTCTCTTGATCAGCTTCGGGATTACCGGCCCTTTGAGCTCTACGACGTGAAGGGTTCCATCCGCTCCCAGCAGCGGAATGTCGTGTTGATCGAGAGCGGTCAGGTTGCGACGATCGGCAATGCCGGAATAGCGACCGCCGAAGAGCCAATAGGCTTCTCCGATAAGCTTCTGCATCGATGTCTCTGTGGATTCGTTCGACAACGCTGCCGCCTGCAGTTCTGCGACCAACTTCCTCCTGCGGGCAAGGACGGCTATCTCTGACGCAGCGCGACCCTCGTCTGTACTCGCGAGCAATTCCAACACCGAAGGCAAGTCGCTGTGCGTCCGCAAGGCGGTTGCGAGCTGATCTACATCGATCGAATCGCTAAAGAGATCAATCAATGCGGCTGAGGCATCCTGGGAGTCGATAACCCGGTAGCGGCCTGCCTTGGAGATCTGAGACGACAGAAATCCGATCAGCTTCGGTATCTCGTCGTTCTCGCAGACCCATGTGGATTCTGGATTATCGAAATCGTAGCCAGGCTCGTTCCGACGCTTGCGGTAGGTGGAGAACCGCAACTCCTGGCGGCTGATCACCCCAGTCGATCTGTCGCCATAATTGAAGAGGCGAACGGTCTTGCACACCTGAACCCCGACCTTGAT
Source organism: Kribbella sp. VKM Ac-2566 (assembly GCF_004366005.1). Classification (NCBI taxonomy): domain Bacteria; kingdom Bacillati; phylum Actinomycetota; class Actinomycetes; order Propionibacteriales; family Kribbellaceae; genus Kribbella; species Kribbella sp. VKM Ac-2566. The sequence goes on from NZ_SODT01000011.1 coordinate 252,831, forward strand.
GGTCGCGCCTTGGCCTCCCATCTGCCCTGGCCCGACCGGCTCTTGCGATACCCAAACCTTGAACTCATCACGGTCGCTCATGCGCACGCCTCCCCCACAGATGCCGCTTAAGGTTAGCCTCGCATCACTTACGGTGATTTGCCACTCGACGCCGCATGGTTTCCGCTGGGATCTACCTGCCCGGAATAGGCAAGCGATACGACAAGACGTATCGCTCCGATGAGACGACGATGTCTGCGGTCTCCACCGGGCGGTCACGTTCGTAGTAGGTACGCTCAATGACGAGTACAGGGACCCCCGCTGGCACGACGAGCGTTTCGGCCTCATATGGGCGCGCTGCACGACCGGTCACGTCCTCACCAACGTGCGTTATGTGGATCCCGATGCTGTCCATCCTGGGTATTACGCCCGTGATCGAGCCACCTTCGGGGTTCTCGATTGGTGTACCTCCGGTGAGCGCAAGCGGCTCGAAAGACGTGGAGAGCATCACCGGTTCGCCGTCAGCCGTGAAGCGGTAGCTCGTCCGCATCAGAGGATCGCCTTGCTCGATATTGAGTCGATCAGCGATGGCCTTGGACGCAGTGGTTCGACGGCTCTGGTAGTCCCACTCTGGGATCTGTCCGCCGGCCGACGCAGCAGCCGCGAAGGGCGACGATGTTGGGCGCTCAGAGTAGAGGCTGCCTAACACTCGACGCTTCGGAGGCTGGAGCGCCCGGACGAACGACCCCCTCCCTTGCTGCTTGACGATCAGACCTTCAGAACGCAGTACATCTAGTGCTTGCCGGACCACAATTCGAGAGACGCCGTAGTCGGCCATGAAACCTGGCTCGCTCGGCAGTTGGTCTCCAGCCTGGAGAGTGCCCTCGAGGATCTGGCTGCGGATGTCGTCTGCGATCTGCAGGTAGGCAGGACGACCCGTAAAGCCGGTCATAGCCGCAACTCCCCTCTCCTACTCATTAGGACAAGTCTCCCATCACCCTGCTGTGCGCAGTGGAGTGAGGGTCTGCGTGTCGAGATCGAGGCATGTTGACAGCTTGTACTACTCATTATAATGTGTTGCAGACAGTAGAGGTGAGCATCACGAGAGGTGCCCACTCAGACGCCTAGGAAGGGCGATTCCTGATGAAGCTGCAGATCGACACCACGGGCAAGACGTTCACGGTCACCAAGGGTGTGGAGGAGAAGAAGGACCAGAACGGCCGGCAGAAGGCTGACCGGAACACCAACGAGCTGCTCTGGTCGGTTCAGGTGATGGCGCTCGACGAGACGGGCGGCGAGGTGATCAACGTGACTCTGGCGGGCAATGCCATGCCGAAGGTCGCCGTTGGCTCCGTCGTCGTACCGGTCGAGCTGGAGGCCATGCCGTGGGCCACCAGCGGGCGGAACGGTGTCGCGTACAAGGCCAAGAGCCTCAACGCTGCGTCGGGTTCTGCGAAGTAGTTCTCCACTCGTCCCCGTGATTCGTGCACTGCTCAGCTAAGGGGTAGTCATGTCGCAACCGATGGAAGATCGAACCGTCACAGCGAATCAAGCACGGTCCGAGTATGTGGCCAAGTGCAACGAAATCATCGAGATCGAGATGGTACTGACGTACCTCGAAACCGCCCTCGTCCGCGGCCTGGAGGTCGCCGAGCCGGTCGTGACCGACCACCGCGAGGTGCATGCCGTGTACGCGTCTGACGCGTTCTGGCAACTGCTGGAGATGTACCGCGAGGCCGAGAACCGGCGTCGTGATCTGTACGCCGCACGCGACTACGCGCTGCTGGTGTGGAAGTCGGCTTCGCCTGAAGCCACCGCGGTTGACGCCTACGTGTCAACACCGCTGAACAACCACTAGAACAACCGCTGGAAACCAAGAACGGCCCTCGAAAGGGCCGCTCCCTGGAAACGAGACGCCAAGCCGGGTCACAGGCCTGAGAAACCGTCCTGGCTTGGTGTCTTTCCTGACTCAACCCCCTGATCGGGAGGTCTTGTCATGCCCAAATCTACCCGCACGCGCTCGACACGTCGAGCAGGACGCGGACGTACCGCCACCGGAACCATCGAAACGATCATCCGGCCGTCGCAATCGATGCCGGTCAAGGTTCTGCTCGCGGTTTGGCGCTGGCGCTGGGAGCTGCTCGTCCTGGCCAGCATCGCCTACATCACCATCGCCCACGGCGCGGCGATCACCAGCTACTTCCAGTCGAACCCGCTGTGGCTCAACGCCTTGCTGATCATCGTCCTTTGCGGATGGATCATCACCGACAACCCGGCACGCAGGTTCGTCCTGAACCGGATTTGGTGTGTCATCACCCGGCACCGGCTCCGCGCCTGCCTGGTCGAGATGCGGACCCTGAACTACTCAGGGAACCTGCCGTTCATCTTCGGATGCCTGTCCACCAAGACCGGCCAGATCGTCTGGCTGTGGATGCGTCCCGGCTTGTCGATGGAAGACCTCGACAACAAAGCCGAAACCATCGCGTCGGCCTGTTGGGCACGCTCAGCAGTCATCGCCCGCTCCAAGCGCAACGCCGCTGTCGTGCGTATCGAGATCAACCGCCGCGACCCGCTGTCGAAGACACACATCACCTCACCTCTGCTCAACGACACCAGCGATATGCCCGAAGCGGCAGTCGCCGACGACGCAGTCCTGGCGTTCCTCACGCCTGACGACGTCCCAGACGAGTCCACCAACGAAAGGCCGGCCAAAACCGGCAGTGGTGAGACGCGCACTCGAACTTCCAAGACCAAGACCACCGCCGCCGTGAACGACAACCAGGCAGTGATCTTGGGCGCAAACGGAGAAGACGTGTCCGACTATGTCTAGCTTCAAACCCAAGACGGTGTTCCCCCGGCGCAAGCCGGGGGTCACCCCCCGCGTGCCGAACGGTGCGCTCTCCATCTACGACCCGGTCTACCTGGGTCTCGACACACGCGGCAAAGCCGTCTACGTGACGTTGATGTACCGCAACATCCTCATTGGCGGCGAACCCGGCGCCGGAAAGTCCGTAGCCCAAGGCAACATCGTGGCCCATGCCGCGCTCTGCACGGACGTGGATCTCGTCCTGATCGACGGCAAGATCGTTGAACTGCTGCCGTACGCACCGGTGGCAAAAGAGTTCGTCGGCAACGACATGACCAAAGCTCTACGGATCCTGCGTGAACTCCAGAAGGATCTGGACGAGCGCTACCTGCACCTGGCCCGCACCGGCCGCAAGAAGATCGTCGCTGGCGACGGCTTCCGCGCCAAGCTCCTGTGCATCGATGAGCTGGCGTACTTCACCGTCACCGTAGGCACCAAGGAACAGCAAGAAGAGTTCCGCACCCTCGTACGTGACATCGTCGCCCGTGGCCGCGCCGCGGGCATCATCACCGTCGCATCTACACAGCGCCCGTCCGCTGACATCGTCCCGACCTCACTGCGGGACCTGTTCGGCTACCGGCTCGCGTTCCGCTGCGCCACCGACTCCAGCAGCGACATCATCCTCGGCACCGGCTGGGCCTCCCAAGGCCACACCGCCGTGGACATCGAACCCGAAGCCCTTGGTGTCGGACTCCTCCGCGCCGAAGGCGGCGTCCCTCGCCGACTCAAAGGCGCGTTCCTGAACGACCAACACCACCGGCAGATCGTCCGCCGCGCCGCCCACCTAAGGAGGGCCGCATGATCACCATCAAACCCGTCCCCGCCGACGCCTTCACCAGAGTCCGCGACAACGACGGCAACACCGGCTGGCTCCACGACTGCGGAGCCTTCGCCTACTCACCCACCCAACCCCACCGCTGCGGTGTGTGCTGGTCAGCAGGCCGCACAGGCTGGGCTCACAACGGTTCATGGCAACGCGCCTATGTCACCCGGCAGGAGGTGACGGCGTCATGACCCTCTACTACGACGCCAACGGCGGCGAACGCGAAGACCGCATCATCGTCGGCTACGACTTCACCGACAACTCCGTTGCCGGAATCAACCTTGCCTGCAACGGCGAAACACCGCTCGTCGCGATCGACCTCGGCGGAACGCCCATTGAGATCGAACTCATCACTGGCTCCGTCACCGCGATCAGTCAACTGATCGACGCGCTCTACGAAGCCCGGCAACTCCTCGAAGATCACCAGGTCGAACACATCGCCGAGGACATGTCCCGCAACCAAGACGAGGTCTACATCCCCACCGAGTGGACGGAGGACCAGCCATGAGCCGAATCCGATCCCTCGAAGAACTCGTCCGCAACCACCACCGACTGATCAGCAACGCTCTCCGAGCCTTGCAAGACGACGTGGCTGCCCACGAGCGGCACAGTCGCGAACTTGACCCCGACGACGAGGAGTACCAGTACTACGTCGCCGTTGTCGCGAACGACATCTACGACCTCAAGATGCAGGTCGACGGAACGCTCTCGGTCTGGGACGGAAGCAAATGACGCGCACGGCGTCCAAACGCCGCGTGACACGTAAATGTCAAGGCCAGCAGGCCATCACGACAGACCTCGCCCCAACAGCCACTGCACCGGCACCCGAGCCGGTCAAGAAGAAGGCCCCGTCCAAGAAGACCCACCGCTCCGAGCGAGCCGAGGACTGGGCACACACGACAGTCGGCGACCCGTGGCCCTGCGACATCTGCGGACACAACGCCTTCATGCGCGACCCCTACACCGGCCGCCCCTGTCACCTGATCTGCGCCAAAACCCAAGCACACGAAAGGGGAGAGCAATGGTAACCACCACCGACCTCGCACCTGTCGTCCAGGTCCCTGGCCAACTCGACCTCATCGATATGCCGGCCAAACCGGCACCTGCTCCGGTGGCTGCCGCCGCGAAGCCCGCAACCACCACCAAGCTCACCGGACTGACCAACCACAACACCGATGCCCTGTCCGGCATCACCGGCTGGACAGTCACCAGAACCACCGCCGTCTACAACGGCACACCCACCGCCGCCCACAAGGCGGTACAGACCCACATGGACCAGGTCCGCGCCACTCAAGGCGGACGTGTCCACGGCTACACATCACTGATTGCCGTACGCAACAAACTCAAAGAGCTGTCCACCGGCGGCAGTCACCCGGCCGTCTCGGTCACCATCAAACGAGCCAAGAAGGCCACCGCATCGAAGACCCGGACCGGGTCACCCAAAGCGCGACTGACACGTAAGCGTCAAGACGAATACACCACCGCGGAACTCGTCTCCGCACTCGAAACCGCCTGGACCGCGATCCGCACCAACCACACCGAAGTCCCTGCCGTCGTCATCATCGTCGGCTCCGGCACTGCCAGCAAACAAGCCAAGTACGGTCACTTCGCAGCCGCTCGCTGGCAGCACGGCGAACAAGCCCTGGCCGAAGTCCTCATCTCCGGCGAAGGACTCAAACGACCCGTCGAAGAGGTCTTCACCACCCTCCTCCACGAAGCCGCACACGCTCTCGCCAACGTCCGCGAGATCAAAGACACCAGCCGCCAAGGCCGCTGGCACAACCAGAAGTTCGCCGCACTCGCCAGCGAGCTCGGACTCGACACCACCAAAGACCCCCGCATCGGCTGGTCACCCTGCACCCTGCGCACGGAAACCGCGACCACCTACAAGAGCGTCCTGACCGAACTGAAGAAGGCGCTCATCGCCTACCGCCACCCCGAAATGACCGGGGGACAGGCCAAGAAGAACAACAACAACGCCATCGCCTGCGCATGCCAATGCCCACGACGTATCCGCGTCGCCAAAGCAGTCCTCGAAGAAGGCGAGATCACCTGCGGCATCTGCGAATCCACCTTCGAACCCGACGAGTAGGACCGAGCAATCTCAGGGCTCGTTGCTGGCTCTCGCCTCCGGAATCCACGGGGTCCCGGAGACGAGGGCGAACACCGAATCACCAACAGACCACGACCGACCAGCAAAGGAAGGGCACCAACGATGACCACCATGCACAGCGAGTACATCAACGCCTTCGCCGAAGTCACCGTCTACCGCGCCGTTGCCGATAGCACCTTCCTGTGCGACTGGGTCGCCAACGAGCATCTCGACGGGCACGACTGGTGCCCTACCGTTCTCGAACCCGGCGACGACTACACCGTCATCGCTGTCGACGGACAGACCGAGGGCCGCTACTGCCCCGGTTGCGGATACCAGCTCTTCGGCGTCCCCACCCTCGACCCCACCCGCCCGATCACCGCCACGATCACCGATCCGACCGCCGCCTGACACGTAACCGTCAACACCTACCAACCGCAGATTTTCCCGCCCCAACCCCCGTCAGCACCCCCGAAACCAGCTGGCCGGCCTACAAGATTTCCGGTCCACCCCGCCAGAGCACGAGAGGAGGCCCCAGCATGACAAGCGCACAGAACACCACGAACGACGGCACTGCCAGCGCCATCGACGTCCTCAATGGGCTCCTCGGCGGCATCGAGATCGTCGCAGTCCACGAACCCAAGGCAGGCCGGAAGTTCATCCCCGGAGCCGACAACAGCAACACCCCGACCAACGCGGTAGAACACGCACTCCAGCGGGCCGCGCAAACCGCGGACTACACCGCCTGGATCGACCACACCGCCTCCGCAGGCGGCTGCGTCGCCCCCATCCGGCTACGCGGCGAGTCCCACGTCGTCTCCGAACGCACCGGACGCATCGTGTCCACCCGGCACACCGACGACATGCCCGGACAGGTCATCTACAAAGCCTGCGGGAACCGGCGTGCCGCTGTGTGCCCCGCCTGTGCGGAGATCTACCGAGGAGACACCTACCAGCTCGTCCTGGCCGGTCTGACAGGCGGCAAAGGTATCCCCGCCACGGTCGCTCAGCACCCGTCCGCGTTCGTCACCTTCACCGCCCCCACCTTCGGACCCGTGCACGGCACCCGCTCCATCCGTACTCGAGACGGCCAGGTCCGCAACCGGCCCTGCCGACCGCGCCGCGAACCCGAGCTTTGCCCCCACGGGGTTGACCTGCGCTGTCACCAGACCCACCGCGACGGCGAGAAGATCCTCGGCACACCTCTGTGCCTGGATTGCTACGACCATGACCACCAGGTCGTCTGGAACGCTCTCTCGGGTGAGCTGTGGCGACGCACGATGGACCGCACCAAGGAGATCCTGCGGATCGAAGCTAAGAAGCACGGCGCGGCCGTCAAGCTCTCCTACGGCAAGGTCGCCGAAATGCAGGCCAGGGGAGTAGCGCACTTCCACGCCCTCATGCGGCTCGACGGTGTCAACCCGCTCGACCCCGCTGTTATCGAGCCACCGGCGTGCGCTGCGACATTCACGATGCTCGCTGACGCGGTCCGCCGCGCCGCCGTCACTACCCGGTTCCGGTCCCTGCCTCACCCCGACAATCCCGAGGGCTGGCTCATCGCGTGGGGAACCCAACTCGACGTACGCCCGGTACGGCAAGCAGTTGACGGCGCGATCACCGACACCGCCGTCGCCGGATATCTCGCCAAGTACGCCACCAAGGGCGCCGAAGCCACAGGTCACTCATCGGCACGCCTCACCGCCGCGACCGTCAACCGGTACGCCAACCACCACAGCCATGCCGGCCGATTGGTCGACGCCTGCTGGAGACTCGGACGCCCCGGCTCCGACCTGGACGAAACCGAAGCAGCCAAGAACTCCGGACGGCTCTCCTACCGACGACTCCAACGGTGGGCACACATGCTCGGCTTCGGCGGCCACTTCTCCACCAAATCCCGCCAATACTCCACCACCCTCAAAGCACTCCGTGAGGCTCGGGCGAACTGGCGACGCGACCACCACCGCACCCAAGACCACACCGACGACACCGAAACCACACTCATCGTCGGCAACTTCACCTACGCAGGCACTGGTTGGAAGACCACCGGTGACGCACTTCTCGCCAACACCGCCGCCGCCAAGGCCCGCGAGCACCGACGACTGATCAAGGAACTGTTTGCCGAGGACAACGACTGACACGTAACTGTCAAGCGAGAGGAGGAAACAATGACTGACCTGCAGATTTTCATGACCGTTGAAGAGGCCGCAAAAGCGTTGCGGATCGGTCGAACGCGCATGTTCGCATTGATCGCTAGCGGAGAAGTTGAGTCGGTGTTGATCGGTCGCTCTCGTCGAATCTCGATTGATGCGCTTCGAGAGTTTGCCTACAAGTTGCCGCAAGACGCGGCCTGAAAAGAGGTGAAGACATGGCCAAGTCCGCGAATCAGCGATCATCGATTTACGAAGGCACGGACGGATACTGGCACGGTTGGGTGACCGTCGGCGTAAAAGCGAACGGCAAGCCCGATCGTAGGCATCGCATGGCGAAGACTCAGGCGGAGGTTACTGAAAAGGTCCGGGACCTCGAACGTAAACGCGACGCCGGTCAAGTGAGCAAGGCTTCTCGCAAGAAGATGACGGTCGGACAGTGGGCTGTCATCTGGTTGACGGAGGTTGCGCCACGTACGGCCAGTGAGTCGACAATCGAGTCTGTGTACCGGCCGCGCTTGGTCAACTGGATACTTCCACGCATTGGGCATCAAAAGCTGGAGAGGCTTGGCCCGGAGCATCTGGACGCGTTGTACCTCGAAGTTGCGCGTGACGGGTTGTCCGAGAAATCCGTTCTGATGGTCCACCAGATCATTAAGCGGATGCTGAAAATGGCCATGCGGCGAAATCTGGTCGGGAGGAATGTTGCAGATCTCGTTGACTCGCCGAGTCACGATGATTCGGATTTTGATGCACTGGAGGAGCTGGAGGCAAAGACGATCCTTCGTCACTCGGCCAATGTTCGCAACGGAGCACGGTGGTCCGTTGCATTCGCGCTCGGGTTACGCCAGGCGGAAGCATTGGGGATGCGCTGGAAGTATCTCGACCTCGACGCGGGGCGAGTTCAGGTATGGCAATTGAAGCGCACAAGATTCAGGCACGGCTGCGATGATGTAGCAGAGTGCACGAAGAATCGCCACCGCGACGTATGCCGAGCCGGGTGCGACAAGCACGCGAGATACTGTCCAGCGCGGACCGGTGGGGAGTGGGTGTTCCGAAAGCCCAAGGGCAAGAAGGTGCGTTGGGTGCCCATTCCTGTTGAGCTCGTTGACCAGCTTCGTACCCACCGTGCGGCACAGGCAGCCGAGCGACTTGCGGCCGGCACTTCTTGGGAAGACTGGGATCTCGTCTTTGCGGACCAGCGGGGGAGACCAATCAACCCACGGCGGGACTGGGCCGAATTCAAAGCCATGCTCGCGTCAAGCGGCATCCGGGACGCAAGACCTCATGACGCTCGACACACAGCCGCCACTCTGCTGCTGGAACAAGGCGTTGACATCCGGGTCGTCCAGGAGATCCTTGGCCATGCCTCCTTGGCCGTGACGAAGCGGTACGCCCATGTCCGGGACAAGCTGACCCGCGACGCCGCTGAGAAGATGGGGAAGGCGCTGTGGTCCTGACGGCGATTGCAACTAGCGGTGCAACTGCCGCACCCTCGCCTAAGTCGCTGCTTATATCACGCTATGTGATATCCGCAGGTGAGGGCCGGTTGTGCCCGGGACGGGATTCGAACCCGTATGCCTTTCGGCCGCGAGGTTTAAGCTCGCTGCGTCTGCCGTTCCGCCACCCGGGCTCGGGACGAGGGTACTCGTTACAGGTAGGTCTTTCGGGGGTACACGGCGTGGGCGCCGGCTACTCGGTCCAGGAACAGCTTTCCGCTGCAGTGGTCGATCTCGTGCTGGAGTGCGCGGGCCTCGAACGCGTCGGTGGTGATCGTGACCTGGTCCGTCGTACCGGGCAGGACTCCGGTGACCGTCAGCCGGGTCGCACGTTTGACGTCGCCGGTGAAGTCCGGCACCGACATGCACCCTTCGCGAGCCTTCTCGTTGCGTGAGGCCTCGACGACGACCGCGTTGCACAGAACGAAGACGCCGTGACAGGTACGCGTCTTCGGGTGATTGGTCACGTCGAGCGAGAACATCTGCGCAGCGACACCAACCTGCGGCGCCGCGAGTCCGACGCACCCGGGCGAGACCCGCATGGTCGCCACGAGGTCCGCGGCGAGCTGGATCATGTCCGGGTCGAGCGGGTCCACCTCCGCGCTCTCCGTCGCGAGCACCGGGTGCGGCGCGCGGACGACCTCGAGTACGGCGCCCTGGACATCCAGACGCGCAGGGGACCAGTCCGTGATCACAGTTCGTCGCTCTCGGCCGGGCGCAGCGTGACACCCACTCCGAGTTCCTCGGCGGTGATCTCGAGCGCCCGGTCCAGCATCTCGAGCTCCGCCGTCGGCGGCAGCTCGACCTCCGCGGTCAGCACGTACAGCCCGCCGCTCAGCCGCGTCGCCAGATCCGTGATCGTGCCTCCGGCGGCCGCGATCATCCGCGTCACCGCCGCCACGATCCCCGGCCGGTCCGCGCCGTGGACGCTCAGCATGTACGGCGCACCGATCGGCGCATGCTCGTGCTCGGGGCCCATCTTGCGGACCGTGATGACCAGCTCGCCGCGCAGTGGCTCGAGCGCCGACTTCACCTCGTCGAACGGTCCGGCGCAGACGATCATCATCGCGAAGTGGCCGCGCAGCAGCGTCATGGTCGAGTCCTCGAGGTTGACCCCGGTACCGACCAGGGCCTCGGTGACGTCGGCGATGATCCCCGGGCGGTCCGGGCCGATGACGGTGACAGCGAGCTGACTCATGCCCGGCAACCTACCGCCGACCTAAGTACCTGATCGCACCGACTTCGGTATCCGGACACCCGCATCCACCCCGGAGATCGCTTACCCACCGCTACATTCAAGTCATGAGTGAGCGCAAGCGTCCGCGTCGTACGGCCATGAACTGGGTCGTGGACAGTGTGTCGTTCGTGCTCGCGGTGTGCCTCGCGCTGCTCGCCTACAGCGAGGGTGAGGGCGATGCGGTGCCGCGGACGCTGATCGCGATCGACTTCTGGTCGGGCATGGCGCTGTGCCTGACCCTGTGGTTCCGGCGCCGCTGGCCCGTCCCACTGGCGATTCTCGCGGCCGCCGTCTCGGTGTACTCCGACGCCGCGGCCGGGCCGACGCTCGTGCTGGTCATGACCGTCGCCGTCCACAAGCCGTGGCGGACCTCGATCTGGGTCTTCGCGCTGAACTTCGTCGCCACGCTCAGCTATCTCCAGGTGCGGCACAAGGAGGACTGGAAAACTCAGCTCCTCATCGGCATCACTCTGTACGCCGCCATGGCGGGCTGGGGGTTCTACATCCGGTCCCGGCGGCAGCTCCTGCAGACGCTGCGGGACCGGGCGGATCGGGCCGAGACCGTGGCGACACTGCAGGCCGAGCAGGCGCAGCTGCGGGCGCGCGAGGAGATCGCTCGCGAGATGCACGACGTACTCGGGCATCGGCTGTCGTTGCTCAGCGTGCATGCCGGTGCGTTGGCGTACCGCCCGGACGCGTCCACGGCCGAGGTCGCGGGTGCCGCGGAGATCATCCGGGCGAGCGCACACCAGGCGCTGCAGGATCTCCGCGAGGTGATCGGCGTACTGCGCGCTCCTGTCGGCGAGCTCCCGCAGCCTGCGTTCGCTGACTTGCCTGCGCTCGTGGAGGGTTCGCGGGAGGCGGGCATTCCGGTCGAGTTGACGCTGGATGCTCCGGGCGCGATGCCGGAGCACGTCGGGCGTACGGCGTACCGGATCGTGCAGGAAGGTCTGACGAACGCGGTCAAGCATGCGCCGGGGGAGCGGGTGACGATCAGCGTGACCGGTGCCCCAGGCAACGGACTGTCGGTCGAGCTGCGCAACCCGGCGCCGAACCGCCGGCGCGGCGACGGCCAAGGTTTGAAGGGCCTCAGCGAACGCGCCGCCCTGGTCGAAGGCCGCGTCGAACACGGCCGCACCCCCGAAGGCGACTTCCGCCTCCACGCCTGGCTACCGTGGCCCGCATGACGGTGTTGAATGGCGCGCCTCCAGGGTCAGGAGGCTGTGGCTCATGACCATTCGGGTGTTGATCGTGGATGACGATCCGTTGTTGCGGGCCGGGCTGAAGTTGATGCTGGGCGGCGCAGAGGACATCCGTGTGGTCGGGGAGGCTGGTGACGGGTCCGGCGTACAGGGCCTGATCGACCGGCTCGCTCCGGACGTGATCCTGATGGACATCCGGATGCCCGGCACCGACGGCCTGACCGCGACAGAAGCGGTACGGCGCCGCCCGGGCGCGCCTGAGGTCGTCATCCTCACCACCTTCGACGCCGACGAGCACGTCCTGCGCGCCCTCCGCGCCGGCGCCGCCGGGTTCATCCTGAAGGACACCCCGCCCGCCGAGATCGTCGAGTCGGTACGCCGGATCGCGGCCGGACATCCCGTCCTCTCGCCGGCCGTCACCAAACGCCTCATCACCCGCGTCGCCGACTCCGGCCAGGACAACCGCAAGACCAAGGCCGCCGCCCGCCTCGCGGACCTGAACGACCGTGAACGCGAGATCGCTGTCGCCGTCGGCGAGGGGAAGTCGAACGCCGAGATCAGCGCGACGCTCTACCTCAGCGTCCCGACCGTGAAGACGCACGTCTCCCGCATCCTCACGAAACTCGACCTGAACAACCGAGTCCAGATCGCCCTCCTCGTCCACGACGCGGACCTGCTGCGCGACTGACGCGGTTCGAGCACACCACGACGCCGCCCTGCCGCACGAATAACGCGGCTCAAGCACACCACGAGACGTCGGTCTGCTGCGCGACTAACGCGGTTCGAGCACCACCACCGCGGTCGTTCTCGGGCGGCGATCGGCGTACTCGTCGAGGTTCTTGTCGAGCTCCTGCCAGCGGCCCCACAGCCGCGTGCGTTCCCCGCCCTCCGCGGCGCGTCCGCGGACCGGTCGTTGCCCGTCGACGAGGACGGCCTCGGCGTCCGGGTGCGCCAGCAGATTCAGCCACCAGGCCGGTTCGGGTGCGCCCCAGCCGTTCATCGCGAGGGTGACCAGGTTCGGCCCGTCCTCGACGTACCCGAGAATCACGCTCCGCGGTTCCCCGGTCCGCCGGCCGATCACGGTGAGCCGCAACAGGCCGTACTTCTTGCCCCGCGGTCGTGAGAGACCTTTGCGGCCCTTGCTGGCGTTGTAGAGACCTCGATGGACCTTCCAGGCCGCGCGGACGAACCAGCGCGGCGGCAGCATCGCTTTACTCATGTCCCCCTCCAGACACTCGTGCACAGCGTCGCAGAGCGGGACGGCGAAAAGAAGGCCGGGCCCCCGGCGAGTTGGGGGCCCGGCCGATCAGGTGTTTCGCTACGACTGCGTTGCCCGGCGGAACTCTTCGTTCGGGGTCTGCAGGCTGCCGAGGCTGGTGACCTCGCGGCGGAAGAACAGCGCCAGGGTCCAGTCCAGGATGACGCGGGCCTTCCGGTTGAAGGTGGGTACGCGGGACACGTGGTAGGTCCGGTGCAGGAACCAGGCCAGCCAGCCCTTCACCTTCACGCCGTACAGCTGCGCGACGCCCTTGTGCAGGCCGAGGCTCGCGACAGAGCCGACGTACTTGTGCTCGTAGTCCTGTGGCGGCTGCCCGTCGACCACCCGGAGGATGTTCGCCGCGAGGCGACGCGCCTGCCGTACGGCGTGCTGCGCGTTCGGGGCGCAGTACGCACCGGTCTCACTCGTCAGGTCCGGTACGGCGGCGTTGTCGCCGGCGGTCCAGGCGTCGTCGACACCCTCGATCCGCAGGTTCGGCAGCGTCTTGACCCGGCCCTTCTCGTCCAGCGGGAAGTCGGTCGCGGCAAGCGCCGGATTCGCCTTCACGCCCGCGGTCCAGACGATCGTGTCGGCGTCGAACTCCTCGCCGTCACTGAGGATCACGTGACCCTTCTCGCAGGACTCCAGCCGGGTCTCCAGCCGGATGTCCATGTTCCGCTTGCGGAGCTGGTCCACGGTGTACTTGCCGAGATCCGTGCCGACCTCGGGGAGGATCCGGTTGGTGGCCTCGACCAGGACCCAGCGCATGTCCTCGGGCTTGATGTTGTCGTAGTAGCGGGTGGCGTAGCGGGCCATGTCCTCGAGCTCGGCGAACGCCTCCACACCGGCGTACCCGCCGCCGATGAAGACGAACGTGAGCGCGGACTTGCGCAGCGCGGGGTCGGGCTGCGACGACGCGACGTCGAGCCGGTCCAGGACCTTGTTGCGCAGGGCGATGGCCTCTTCGACGTTCTTGAACCCGGTCGCTTCCTCGGCCAGGCCGGGGATGGGCAGCGTGCGGGCGATCGAGCCGAGCGCGACCACGATCTGGTCGTAGGCGAGCTCGTACTCCGGGCCCTCCTCGGGCATCACCTTGGCGACCTTGTTCGCGTGATCGATCCCCGTCACGCGACCCGTCACCACCCGGCAGCCCTTGAGGGTCTTGCGCAGCGGCACCACGACGTGCCGCGGCTCCACCGAACCGGCCGCGGCTTCCGGCAGGAACGGCTGGTAGGTCATCACCGACCGCGGGTCGACCACAGTCACCCGGATCCGACCCTTACGGGCGGCGCGGCGCAGGCCGTACGCGGTGTACATCCCGACGTAACCGCCTCCGACGACGAGGATGTGCGGCACCTGGGCTGTCATGGGGTTCACTCTCCCTGAGTGGATCTCCGACTTCATGTTCACTTCAACGCTAAACGCTCGTGAAAGATTTCACAAACCCTCTCGCGAGTGATCTCACCCACCGAACATCCCCCACCCGAGGGAGCTCTCATCCCCTCATGGTGGATCCCGCGGCCAGTACCCACCACCCCCGACACACAACCGCTACGCGGTGGACAGGCGGTAGACGGAGACGTGGGAGGGGGAGTCGGCGGTGAATTCGGTGTTGGTCCAGTCGGCGTGGCGGGACTCGAGGGTGAAGCCGGCCAGTTGGGCCATCAGGTCCAGTTCGGCGGGCCAGATGTAGCGGTGCGGGGTTCGTCCCAGGCGTGCCTCGGTGCCTTCGCCGAAGTGGAAGTGGTGCGAGACGACGTGTTGCTTCAGTACGTCGTACGTGTCCAACAGGATGTAGCCGGGATCGGCGACGCCGACGGTGGCGGGGACGCCGGGTGGGAGGCGGCGCAGTTCGGGGACCCAGAGCTCGATCACGAAACGGCCGCCGGGGGAGAGGTGGCGGGCGGCGTTCCGGAAGCACTCGACCTGTTCCTCCTGCGTGAGCAGGTTCGAGATCGTGTTGAAGACCAAGTAGACGAGGGTGAACTCGCCAGGTGCACGAGCCGTCGCCATGTCGCCCGCGACGACCGGGATCGTCTCCGCGTCGGCCTTCTTCCGCAGCTGTTGGAGCATCGCGTCCGACAGTTCGATCCCGCTCACAGGTACGCCGTACTCCGACAGCGGTACGGCGACCCGCCCGGTGCCGATCGCGAACTCGAGCGCCCGCCCACCGTCGGCGAGCTCGGCCAGGCGCTCCACTGTCGGCCCGAGCACATCCGCCGCGAACATCCCGTCGCCGGGAGTGTCGTACCGCTCCGCGACGTCCGCGTTCCACAACCGATTCTGCTCCGCGGCCTTCGACCACTGCAGCACATCCTCGCCCTTGTCCTCGCCGGTCTTCGTGAAACCGAGGCGCTCGTACAGGCGGCGCGCGTCCGGATTGTCCCGCTCGACGTTCAGCTTCAGCGGTACGCCGGACCTCGCGGCCTCGGACTGCAACGCCGTGAGGATCGCCGTACCGACGCCGCGGTTCTGGACGTCGGGGTGGAGCTGGATGCCGTTCACCTCGACGAATTCCGGCGTACGGCTGACCCGCAGGCGACCGGCGCGACGCCCGTCGACCTCGACGACGTACAGCTCGGTGGTGGGATCCTCGATCGACTCCCGGCTCCACTCGGCGAACCGGGCCCGCCAAGCAGCCTCGTCGAAGTCGGCCGGCAGACGCCCCTGCGCGCCGGTAGCGGCCAGCGTCACGTCGGCCAGAAAGGTGATGTCCGCGTCGGTAGCCAGTCGGATTCGGTGCATGCGATGCAACTTACGCAGACGAATATCCGACCAGCCACCGGTTATTCAGCTGGTGTGCCGGCTCGACAGGTAGAGCACCACCGAGACACCGTACGCAGGACCACAATCACGCTCAGGTGCACTACCCAGCCACCCGACACCTCCTGTCCAAAAGCACCCCTCAACTATTCGCCGACCAGGCCGTCGGTGGACTCGCGGAGGAGGTCGAGGTGGCCGAGGTGGCGGGCGGTTTCCTCGATCAGGTGCGCGAGCGCGTAGCGCAGGGTGAACGTCATCCCTTCCGAGTGCGCCCGCTCGTCGAGCGAGGCAGCCGCGGTGATCGCGCGGGAACGCGCGCATTCGGCGCGGTACGCCGCCAGCACACCGTCGATCGTGTCTCCAGGCTCGATGGGGAAGCAGCCGTGCGGATCCTCCTCCGTCCAGGGCCATTCAACGTCCTGTCCGGCGAAGTCGATCGCGAACCAGAAGCGCTCCACCCCGGTCAGGTGCTTGACGATTCCGCCCGGAGTGAGCGCGGACGGGTGGACCGGGTGGGCGAACGCCTGCTCGTCGGTCA
Organism: Kribbella sp. VKM Ac-2566; assembly: GCF_004366005.1. Lineage (NCBI taxonomy): Bacteria > Bacillati > Actinomycetota > Actinomycetes > Propionibacteriales > Kribbellaceae > Kribbella > Kribbella sp. VKM Ac-2566. Next base: position 269,235 of record NZ_SODT01000011.1, read on the forward strand.
GGCCGGTGGCTTTGAGTTCGACGGTTGCGCGGAGGAAGTCGAGCAAGCCGGTCAGCGTGCCGCGTTCGTCGGTGTCCTCGGCAGGCCGGATGCGGGCGATCTCGGGCATGCGACCCACGGTACGGATGAACAGACCTTGTGAGAACTGTTGATCCGGTGGGGGTCATGCGCATCAATGGAGAGGTGGAGAACTATCGGACTCCGGTCCTGACGGCGTCGGTGCTGGTCCCTCCGGTGGTGTGTTTGCTGCTGACGCCGTTCCGGGAGCACTTCGACAACGCGAACGCGGCGTTGCTGCTCGTTGTCGTGATCGTGGCGGTCGCCGTGTTCGGGATCCGGCTCGCCGGGGTGATCGCGGCGGTGTCGAGCGCGGTGTGGTTCGACTTCTTCCTGACCGTGCCGTACGACAGCTTCACCATCGACAGCAGCAACGACGTGGAGCAGGCCGTACTGCTGCTGGTGATCGGGATCGCGGTCACGCAGATCGCGATCTGGGGCCGTGAGCAACAAGCGAAAGCGTCCCGGCGGGGTGGCTACCTGGACGGCGTGATCACGGTCTCGCAGGCGGTCGCGACCGGTGGGTCCACCGACGATCTGATCGAGCAGGTGCGCGCCGAACTGACCGCCGTACTGGGCATCGACGGCGCCAAGTTCGTTGCCGGCAGCAAGCAGACCCAGGCGCCGCGGTTGAACCCGGACGGCTCCGTGACGCGCGGACCGCACGTCCTGAAGGTCGAACGCGACGGCCTGCCGACGAACGCCGAGATCGAGCTCACCGTCCAGCACGCCGGCGAGACCCGCGGCCATTTCCTCCTCACCGCCGCCAGCCGGATCGCCCGCCCCGACCTCGAACAACGCCTGGTAGCCGTAGCCCTCGCCGACCAGGTAGGCGCCGCCCTCACCACCCAGGACCCCGTCCGCCCGCACGTCTGAGCCTTGTATTGCAGGCGAATACATCGGGGAGCGATGGATATTCGCCTCTTTTGGTGCGGAATGGTCGATGGATTCTCAGATGTTGTTAAGGGTGGGACCGTAGTATCTCGATACGGCCCCGGATGTGGGTCATCAGGAGGAAGAGATGCAGAGCAGTAACCCGGTGCTGAACCGGTCGAGTGCGTTCGCGCCTGGCCACGGCCAGGCCTATCCGGGGGCCGCTCCGTACGGTCAGCAGAGCCCATACGGCTACGGCGGATCGGGTATGCCGCCGCAGCAGCAGTACCCAGGGGCTCCGGCCTCGAGCCGCCCCATGACGTTGGACGACGTGATCGTCAAGACCGCGGTGACGCTCGGCGTGGTCGTGCTGGCCGCCGCGCTGGCGTGGTGGCGGATCCCCGTCGAGTTCGTCAAGCCGGCGTTCCTGGCCGGCGCACTGGTCGGGTTCGCGCTTGCCATGGTGCTGTCGTTCTCCCGCAAGGTGAGCCCGGCGCTGGTGATGCTGTACGCCGCGGCCGAGGGTGTGTTCCTCGGGATCGGCAGCAAGTTCATCGCCGCCTGGGTCGGTGACTCCGGCATCATCGTGCAGGCCGTGCTGGCCACGATGGTGACGGCCGGCCTGACGCTGGCGACGTACAAGTACTTCGCGATCAAGGTGACGCCGAAGTTCACCAAGATGGTGATCATCGGTACGGCGGGCTTTGCCGGCGTGCTGCTGATCAACCTGGTGCTGAGCCTGTTCGGGATCAGCACCGGCATCAGCGGTATGGGCCCGATGGGCCTGCTGTTCGCCGCGCTCGGCGCCGGCCTCGCGGTGTTCAACCTGATCCTCGACTTCGACATGGTCGAGCAGGGCGTCCGCCAAGGCGCCCCGCAGAACGAGGCCTGGCGGGCCGCGTTCGGCCTGACCGTCACCCTGGTCTGGCTGTACTGGAACATCCTGCGGATCCTCGCCATCCTGCGCGGCGGCGACTGACAGCGGGTACCGAACAACGGAAGGGCCGGTCCAGGTGGGCCGGCCCTTCCGGCTTTCCGGACGCTGGTCGTCCGGTTCCCGCTCTACGGTGGTCCCATGACCACTGCTTGGTACGACGCTCCCTCGCACGCCGCAGGCGCCGCACTCGTGGCCCGGCTGGCTGAGTTTCCGGGCGGGACGCCCGATGTCGACCTGCGGGCCCGTGGGGTGCGGGTGCCGACGGCGGAGGGGATCGCCGGTGTGGCCCGAGAGCTCGGGTTAGTGGCGAATCCTGCTGGTGCGCAGTCCCTCGGCGTGGTGATTGAGGCGGCCGAACCGGCCGCGGTGCGGACGTTCTGGCAGACCGCACTGGGCTACGAACGACCGGACGGTCTCGACGATCCGCTCCGGCGGGATCCGAAATTCGCCGTACGACGCCTCGAAGAACCTCGGCCGCTCCGCAACCGGATCCACGTCGACGTGGTCCGGCCGTCGGCGGCGGTGGACGAGGCGCGCGCGGTGACGGGGCGTGAACCGTCCGGGGCGTACGGCGTGATGCTGCCCGACGACGAGGGGAACGAGGTCGATCTGGTGCCGGGGGATCCGCTGCCGGGGACGACCGATTGGCTGGCGTTGTTTGCCGCGATGACGTTCTACCCGACCTCGTCACCGGCGCAGCTGGTGACGAAGGTGGCCGAGTTGGCAGACGCCGCGGGCATTCCGCTGATGATCGACGTACGAGCGGAAGGTGTCGTGCTCGACAGCGGCAAGGACCAGTGGGAGGACGGCGACAGCGCGGATCCGAACTTCGTCGCGCTGGCCACGCAGGTCGAGGCCGCGGCGAAGGATCTCGGGTTGCGCGCGGACCCCGCGCGGTTGCGGTTCGTGCAGTTCGGGATCGACGCGGTCGACGTACCGGCGGTCCGGGCGTTCTGGTTGACGCTGCTGGGCTACGCCGAGGACGCCCGGCCGCACCTCACGGACATCTACGACCCGCGGCGCTTGAACCCGGTGCTGTTCTTCCAGGAGCTGGAGGAGCCCCGGCGGCAGCGGAACCGGATCCACTTCGAGCTCGACGTACCGGAGGACGCTGTGGCGGAACGGGTCGAGACAGCGTTGCAAGCGGGTGGGCGGCTGCTGGACGAGAAGCCTTACCTGGTTGCCGATCCAGAGGGCAACGAGGTGGTCATCGGAGCGCGAAAGACCTGCCCCTCCACCTGAAAGGGCAGGTCTTCGAGTTGTCTCCTTTGCGGCTCAGCCCATTCGCCGATGCGCCTTGACGAGATCGAACTCATGGACGATGGCGGTAGCGTGCCCGTGCGCGAGTGCGTACTCGCCGGCCAGCCATCTCACTCTGTCGTCGAAGCGCAGGAACGACGGTCCGTCGTTCATCAGCTGGAACCACTCGGTCATTGCGCGTCCGGTGCATCTGGGCACGGCCTCCACCAAACGCTGATGCGTCTCCTCGGAGTGGTTCAAGCCCATCTTCGCCTCCCGTTATCGGGGTACCGCGTAGTTATCGACTGTGCACCACGTGGCCGCCCGGAGGCAAGACTCCCGACATGAAAGTCGCCGCTCAGCGGACGCACAAGCCAGCAACTATTGGCACACCGGCACGGCGTCGGGACTGCCCTCGGTCGGTTCGTCCACCCGATCGACCTCGGCCTTCGGGTGCCGGCGGCGGTGGCGCAACGCGGCCCACCGGCCGCTGGGACCACGCGAACGCCCGGCGACCTCAGTGGCCGCGACCTCGGTGCCGGCCTGGCGAGCAGCCTGTACGGCGGCTTCCGCGATCGGCAGGATCGCCTCGCCGCGGAACTGCTCCGGGTGCACGAACGACTCGGTCCCGACGCCCATCGCGGCAGCCACCGACGGCAGCAGGGCGGCCGACGCGGCGGTGTATCCGGTGGCCGACGGGTGGAAGTTGTCCCGGCCCCACATCGAGGGGTTGGAGGCGAACACCTCGCCGAGCAACGAGCCCAACGACACGGAGCGGCCGCCTGCTTCGACGACTGCAATGGTCTGAGCGGCGGCCAGCCGGTGGCTCCAGGACCGGGCGACCTGTCGCAGCGGCGGCATGATCGTCCGGACCACTCCGAGGTCGGGGCAGGTGCCCACCACCACCTCACAGTTCGCGGCGCGCAACCGGCGTACGGCGGCCGACAGCAACCGGACCGAGGTCGACGGCGGCATCTTCGCCTTCACGTCGTTGACGCCGATCAGGATGACGGCGATGTGCGGACCGGCCTGTAACGCGGCGTCGACCTGCGCGGCCAGATCCGTCGACTTCGCCCCGGTCTTCGACACGTCGACCAGCCGCACCGGCCGTTCCGCCAGCTCGGCCAGGCCGGAGGCGAGCAGCACCCCGGGAGTCTCGTCCGGCGTCTCGGTGCCGTATCCGGCGGCACTGGAGTCGCCGATCATGGCGAAGGTGATCGGATGTCCTGGATACCGGCCGTACAGGCCGTTGCCCGGAGTGGGGTAGTACCTCGTCGGTCCGATCACGCGCTTGGCGTACTCGGCCTCCGCGGTCAGTACGCCGTACAACGTGGCACCGATGAGTCCGAGTCCCCCGCCCCCGTAGGCTGCGGCCTGGGCCAGTTTCTTGGCTGCCCGGGCTCTACTCATGAGTTAAGCATTACACGGCGTTACGACGACGCAAGTGAAAATAGGGGAAAGACACGAGCATCACTACAGTAAAGATGTGCGCTACGCAGACTCTCTCCTGGACCTCGTCGGCAACACCCCGCTGGTGAGGCTGTCCAAGACCACTGACGGTGCCAAGCCCCTCGTGCTCGCCAAGGTCGAGTACTTCAACCCGGGCGGCTCGGTGAAGGACCGGATCGCGGTCCGGATGATCGAAGCCGCGGAGGCCTCCGGCGAGCTCAAGCCCGGCGGCACGATCGTCGAGCCGACGTCCGGCAACACCGGTGTCGGGCTCGCGATGGTCGCCCAGCAGAAGGGCTACAAGTGCGTCTTCGTCTGCCCGGACAAGGTCAGCGAGGACAAGCGCAACGTGCTCAAGGCGTACGGCGCCGACGTCGTGGTCTGCCCGACTGCGGTCGCCCCCGAGCACCCGGACTCGTACTACAACGTCTCCGACCGCCTGGTCCGCGAGATCGAGGGCGCCTGGAAGCCGAACCAGTACGCGAACCAGAACAACCCGCGCTCGCACTACGAGACCACCGGCCCGGAGCTCTGGGAGCAGACCGAGGGCAAGATCACGCACTTCGTCGCGGGCGTCGGCACCGGCGGCACGATCAGCGGCACCGGGAAGTACCTGAAGGAGGTCTCCGGCGGCCGGGTGCAGATCATCGGCGCCGACCCGGAGGGCTCGGTGTACTCCGGCGGCACCGGCCGGCCGTACCTGGTCGAGGGTGTCGGCGAGGACTTCTGGCCGGAGACGTACGACCGCGACATCTGTGACCGCGTCATCGAGGTGTCGGACGCGGACTCGTTCGCGCTCACCCGGCGGCTCGCGCGCGAGGAGGCGATGCTGGTCGGCGGCTCGGCCGGGATGGCAGCCGCGGCGGCCATCAAGCTGGCGAAGGAGCTCGACGACCCCGACGCTGTCATCGTGGTGCTGCTGCCGGACGGCGGCCGCGGCTACCTGACGAAGGTGTTCAACGACGACTGGCTCGCGCAGTACGGCTTTCTGGCGAACAGCCGGCAGGGCACCACGCTCGGTGACGTGCTGGCCGGCAAGGACGGCAGCCTGCCGCCGCTGGTGCACACCCACCCGCACGAGACGATCGCCGAGGCGGTCGCGATCCTGCGTGAATACGGCGTCTCGCAGATGCCCGTCGTCCGTGCGGAGCCGCCGGTGATGGCGGCCGAGGTGGCCGGCGCGGTGTCGGAGCGGACGTTGATGGACGCCCTGTACTCCGGCAAGGCCCGGCTGGCCGACATGGTCGAGCAGCACATGGACGCGGCGCTCCCGTCGCTGGGCGCCGGCGAACCGGTCACGAAGGCGGTCGAGCTGCTCGAGGGTAGGGACGCCCTGATGGTGCTGGACGACGGCAAGCCGGTGGGCGTGCTGACCCGGCAGGACCTACTGGTCCATCTGTCCGCCGACTGACCTTATCGGTCCACAACTGATGGGATGATGGCGATCAGCGCCGTGATCACGATGCCGATCACGATGGCTGCCGCTCCGGCGATCTGAAGGATTTCCATGTATCAAGAGTCCTTCAGCACCGGCCGGTGGACATCGGCCTCCGGATCGGTCTTTCCTTCATCCCAAGGTCGTACGCCGGACTGCCCGGACTCCTACTGAAGGAGTCCGGGTTCTCCCTTAGTGGACTACGGCGAAGTCCGACGGATCGAGCCGCCGGGTGCGGCGCCAGTACGACATCGTCCACTCCGGCCAGATCGTGGAGTTCCGCCCGGCCGCGTCCAGGTACCAGCTCGTGCAGCCGGACTGCCAGACCGTGGAGCCGAGCTCGCCCTGGACGGTGTCGACGAACCGCTCCTGGACCTCCTCGCGGACCTCGACGTACGACGCGTTGCGCCGTCGCAGCAGGTGCAGGGCCTGCATGACGTACCGGACCTGGGCCTCGATCATGAAGACCATCGAGGAGTGGCCGAGGAGCGTGTTCGGGCCGACCAGCAGGAACAGGTTCGGGTACCCGGCGACCGTGATGCCGAGGTGCGCGCCGATGCCGTTGCGCTTCCAGTGGTCGGCGAGGCCGACGCCGTCCTTGCCGAGGATCGGCATCCGGGTCAGGTTCGCCGAGACGTCGAACCCGGTGCCGAGCACGATCGTGTCGCAGGCCCGTTCGGTGCCGTCGGCGGTGACCACGCCGGTCGGGGTGACCCGCGTGATCGGGGTGGTGACGAGGTCGACGTTCGGCCGGGCGAGCGCGGGATAGTAGTCGTTCGAGATCAGGATCCGCTTGCAGCCGATCTGGTAGTCCGGGGTCAGTTTCGCCCGCAGCTCGGGATCGGTGACCTGCTTGCGCAGGTGCCGTTTCGCCTGTAGTTCAAGGCCTTTCATCAACTTCGGGCTCCCCGCGAAGCCGGCGCCGCGACCCTCGAGACCCCAGTAGATGGCGTTGCGGATCGCCCGCTGGCCGGCCGGGAAGCGTTGGTGCAGCCTGCGTTCCCAGCCGCCGATCGCGCGGTCCGGCTTCGGCGTCACCCACGGTGGGGTCCGCTGGTACACGTCCAGCTGGGCGACCTGTGGAGCGATCTGCGGCACGAACTGGATCGCCGACGCACCGGTCCCGATCACCGCGACGTTGCGGCCGCGCAGGTCCACCGAGTGATCCCAGACGGCCGAGTGGAACGTCGTACCGGCGAACGAGTCGAGGCCTGGGAAGTCCGGGAGCTTGGGCCGGTGCAGGCTGCCGACGCCGGCCACCAGCGACTGGGTCTCGATCGTCTCGTCGCCGTTGACCGTGACGGTCCACTGGCCGGTCGCCTCGTCGAAGACGGCTTCGGTGACCTCGGCGCCGTACCGGATCTTGTCCGCGATGCCGTACTTGTCCGCGCAGTGCCGCAGGTACGCGAGGATCTCGTCCCAGGGCGCGAACATCCGCGTCCAGCGCGGGTTCTGCTCGAACGAGAACGAGTACAGGTACGACGGGATGTCGCAGGCGCAGCCGGGATAGGTGTTGTCCCGCCAGGTGCCGCCGAGGTCGTCCGCCTTCTCGAGGATGACGAAGTCCTCACACCCGGCCTGCTGCAGCTTGATACCCATGCACAGCCCGGCGAACCCGGACCCGATGATCACGACCTCAGCCATAGCGGGTCAGGTTACCGGCGAGTCACCCCGCGGCGGAAGATGTCCGCGGACCTGTGCCACTCACCAAACCCGGTCCGCGAGCAGCGGATGAGCGTGGAGCGGCGATGCCGGAGCGTGATTGGAGCGGTTGGTGAGTGTCTGGCGTCCGCCTAGACCTTGAGCCGGTACAGGGTCTCGCCGGCATTCGGTACGACGAAGGTCTCCGGGTCGGACTCGTACGCGGCCAGGTCGACCGTCGCGGGGTCGAGGTAGGCGAGGTTGGCCCGGCGTACGACGTCCTCGGGGATGCCGGTGGCGAGCGTGACCCGGACACGGAGGTGCTCGCCGTTCACCGGGTCCCAGGTGCCCGCGCCGCGCAGGTGCGTGGAGTGCGCGAGGACGCCCCAGTGCAGGTCGCGGAACTTGTCCCACTGGCCGATGAAGTAGTCGCGGCAGTGGTAGCCGATCTCCGCGATCTCGGGGTGCATCGCGGCCAGCTCGGTGACGTGCGGCGCGTAGAGGATCACCTCGCCGCCGTCCGCGACGATCGGCTCGACCTTGTAGAAGCCCTTGGCCGCGGTCCAGATGTCGGCGTACTTCGGTGGCATCACCGAGACGACCCGCCGGACGGGATGCTCCAGGTAGCGGACGTGGGTCTGCGCGGAGATCTCGGCAGCCGCGCGCCAGGACGAGATCGTGTCGCCGAACGCGACCGCGTGCAGCGCGTCCGTCCCGGACTGGGCGACCACCGACAGGGCGAGCTTCTCGGCCGGGATGAGTGCGGCGGCCTCGTCGATGAGAGCGCGGACCGGGGTGAGTCCCGGCGTACCGATGATGTTCGCGCTGGTGATCAGGGCGCCGAGCCAGTGCGAGAAGTCGATGACCTCCTGCCCCGCGACCCCTGGGAAGAAGTACTTGTTGCCGCCGGAGAAACCGACCACCTCGTGCGGGAACACCGGGCCCACGACCAGGGCCACGTCGTGCTCGACGACGGCGCGGTTGAGCCGGACCGGGACCTCGTCGCGGAGCATCTCGTCGGAGATCTCACCGACCCGGTCGGGACCGATCGTGCCGAGGTCGGCGAACGTGTCGGGCTTCCACCACTCGTGGTTGATCACGTTCGGGTAGTCGCCGCCCAGGTGCTCGCGGAGCTGATCCGGCGTCATCTCCGCATGAGTGCCCAGGGCAACCAGGATCGTGACCTGACTGTCCTTCAGGGCCTCGGTGACCGCCTTCAGGAGCAGGGGAAGTGGGCAGCTGCGGGTGGCGTCCGGGACGATCACACAGACGCTGCGGCCCTCCAGACCCGCGCCGGCCAGGACACCGCCGACGAACGCCGTCACCTCGTCCTCGGTCAGGACCTGACCCACACCACCGATCACCGCCGCATCAGTCACATCTCGCACCCTACCGACGTACGGCGAGTGAGCCCAGATCGTCTCGGGGCGTGATCGCGCGAAAGCCCTTGGTGGACAGCCGAATCGTGTGATGACGCGGTAACCGGCCGGCCGTTGACCCGGCGGGTGCCTCGGTGGACTATCGGTGGATCACCTGGGGGAGTGAGCAAGGGGGGAGATCCACCATGTCCGAACTCATCCAACAGTTGCGGCCACCGGGTTTCGGCGGACTGCTGCTGCGCGACACCGACGCGGCGTACGACGAGGCGCGCACGGTCTTCAACGGGATGATCGACAAGCGGCCCGCGATGATCGCCCAGTGCGAGTCGGTAGGCGATGTCCAGGCGGCGGTGCGGTACGGCGCCGATCAGGAGCTGGAGATCGCGGTCCGCGGCGGCGGTCACGGAGTGGCCGGGACGGCGGTCACCGACGGCGGGCTGGTCGTCGACCTGCGGCGGATGAACAGCGTTCAGATCGATCCGTTCGCCCGGATCGCGCGGGTCGGCGGGGGCGCGACCTGGGGTGACCTCGATCGGGCCTGCCAGAAGTACCTGCTGGCAACGACCGGTGGGCGGGCGTCCACGACCGGGGTCGCGGGCCTGACGCTCGGCGGCGGGTCCGGCTGGCTGGAACGCAAGTACGGGCTCGCTTGCGATGCGCTGATCTCGGTGGAGCTCGTCACAGCGGACGGACGGCTGCTGATCGCGGACGAGACGAAGAACACCGAGCTGTTCTGGGCGCTGCACGGCGGCGGCGGGAACTTCGGGGTCGCGACGTCGCTGACGTTCCATCTCCAGCAGTTGCCCTCGACAACGTTGGCGCTGCTGATGTGGCCGGCGTCGGAGGGTCCCACGGTACTGCGCGCATACCGGGACCTGATCGAGTCGGGCGCGCCCGAAGAGCTCGGTGGTGGCGTGATCTACCTGACCGGGCCGCCGGAGGAGTTCGTGCCCGCGCACCTGCAGGGGCAGTTGATCGTGGGTGCGGCGGCGGTGTACGCCGGCAGTGAAGCGGAGTTGCGTGACGTGTTCGCACCGCTCTTCGCGCTCGAACCGGAGGCCGAGTTGGCCGCCGAGATGCCGTACGCCGACATTCAATCGGCGCTCGACGATCCGCCGGGGTTCCGGAACTACTGGTCCGCGGAACATCTGGCGTCGTTGCCCGATCCCGCGGTCGAGGCGTTCGCCGGCCGCGCGGCGGACATGATCTCGCCGTCACCGTCGCAACAGGCGATCGTGCCGTGGGGTGGCGCCGTACAGCGGGGTGCGGAGAAGTGGCCGCAGCCGCATCGCCAGGCGGCGTGGGTCGTGCACCCGTTCGGGATGTGGTCCGATCCGGCCGACGATGCACGCGGCATCAGGTGGGCGCGGGACGTGTGTTCGGACCTGGACGAGTGGGCGACCGGGTACGTGTACCTGAACTTCATCGGCAACGAGGGACAGAACCGGGTGATCGCGGGCTTCGGTGAGGAGAACTACCGGCGGCTGTCACGGGTCAAGTGCCAGTACGACCCCGAGAACGTCTTCCACCTGAACCAGAACATCGAGCCCGGCTGGCCTTGTTGATCACACGTCCTCGCGCTGCGCGACCTCGGCGGGGCGTGTTGCGCGCGACCATTGGGTTGCGGCGATCGCGGCGTACGCGATGGCGCTGAGGGGGACTGCCCAGAAGCGGAAGAAGGGAAGTTGGCCTGAGACGGCGGTTGCGGCGAAGACGATGCCGAACGTCACGAGACCGGCGACCGTGCCGCGGCGGCGGGACTCGAGCGCACTGCTCGGGAGCGGACCCATGTGCCGGTCGAGCATCGTGCCGAACGCGCTCAGGCCGACGAGTGCGGTGAGGATGAACAGGATCGCGCCGGGGAGTCCGCCGAACACGATCGCGACCGCGTTCAGGAACGTGACGAACGCGAACGCGACACCCACGTCCAGGGCTCCGAACGTCAGGTGCGACCGCCTACGGCGCTTGACGTTGTCGCCGGTCCTGATAGGGCCGGGCTCGCCGGTGAGTCGTCGTACGGTGAGAATCAGGCCGGTCGCGATCAGGAACAGCAGCAGTACGCCGACGACGGACAGGACCACGGAGCGGGTGGTCGACATGTACTGGCGGACCTCGTCGCCGGACACGCAGCTCGCCGACGGCGGGAACCAGCTGGTGCGCGCGACCGCGTCCACCGCGCCGACCTTGCGTGCGCAGTCCTCACCCGGGGCGTACCAGCCGGGCATCGACAGAGTGACGACCGTCGTCCACACCAGCCCGCCGATCAATCCCAACCCCAGCAGGGATCCCGCCCGCCGCCTCACCCAGTCCACGGCTCTACCCTCTCACCCGTGGACTCCTACCTCGCCCAGCTCCGCCGCGACGTCGGCTCCCGCCTGCTGTTGCTGCCCGGGGCGCAGGTCCTCGCGATTGATGCGGACGATCGCATCCTGTTCCAGCGGAGTCGCGACTCCGGTCTGTGGGAGCTCCCGGCGGGCGGAGCGGAACCAGGCGACAGCTTCCGTCGTACGGCGGCCCGCGAGTTCTCCGAGGAGACCGGGCTGACTGTTGCGGAGGAGGACCTGGTCCCGTTCGCGAGCCTGTCGCGCGCCGACGTACACACGCTGACCTATCCGAACGGCGATGTCGTCCAGTGCTTCGCGCTCTGCTTCGAGGCGCGCAGCTGGACCGGCACGCTGCGACCTGGCGAGGACGAGGTCGTCGAGGCCGGATTCTTCGCGGCTCCGCCTGGACCGATGCATCCGCCGACCGAGGTCGTCCTGCGACTGTACGGCGCGTTCCGGGAGACCGGCTTGTTCCAGGCTCATTGACCTCCTGCTGCGGGGCCGGTAATGTGCCCCACCCCTAGCGACGAATTTCTGCAGGCGGGTGGGATTCCCATCCGGTTCTGTGGAGGTTGTCGTGACGAGGGATTTTCGGTGGTTGCTGGTCGGACAGACGACCAGTCAGTTCGGGGCGCAGGTCAGTGGCGTGGCGATTCCGCTGCTGGCGGTGCTGGGTCTGGGCGCCACGCCGTTCGAGCTCGGGATGGTGTCGGCGTCGAGCACGATCGGGTTCGCGCTGATCGGGTTGCCGGCCGGGGCCTGGGTGGATCGTTGCCGTCGGCGCCCGATCCTGGTGGCGAGCGATCTGGTCCGCGCCGGGCTGCTCGTCTCGATCTCGGTCGCCGCGGCGTTCGGCGTACTGTCGCTGCTCCAGTTGATGGTGGTGTCGTTGCTGGCCGGGTTCGCACGGGTGTTCTTCGATGTGGGCTACCAGAGTTATCTGCCCGCGGTGGTCGGCAAGGACCGGCTGCTGGCCGGGAACGCTGCGCTGGAGACGATCCGTGCCTCGGGCCAGGTCGCGGGTCCGGGCGCCGGCGGGTGGCTGGTGTCCGCGATCGGCGCGGCGAACGTCGTACTGATCCAAGCCGTCTCGTTCGTCTTGTCGGCGGTGTCGCTGCTGGCGATCCGGTCGGAGGAGCACGTCGTACGGCGTGAGTCGCGCGGGCTGTGGCCTGAGATCCGGGAGGGGCTGGCGTACGTCGCGCGGCACCGTACGATCCGGGCGATCGCGGTCACGAGCGCGGTGAACAACTTCGCGTTCGCGGTCGCCTCGGCGGTGAACCTGGTCTTCCTGGTCCGCACGTTGCGGTTGACCTCGACGTGGGTCGGGATCGTACTGGCGGTCGGGTCGGTGGCGGCGATGCTCGGGGCCGCGGCGACGCCACGGCTGGCGCGGTGGTTCGGTCCGGAGCGGATCATCTGGGTGTCGCTCGTCTTCGCCGGCGTACTGGGCCTGCTGACTCCGTTCGCCCAGCCCGGCGGGTTGACGGTCCTGGCGGTGATCGGGCTCGCGGCCGGCGAGTTCGGTCAGCTCATCTACGCGATCACCAGCGTGACGCTTCGGCAGCGCGTCGTACCGCAGGAACTGCTCGGCCGCGTCAACGCGACGATGCGCTTCCTGCTGATGGGCTTGTTCCCGGTGGGCGCACTGCTCGGCGGAGTCCTCGGTACGGCGTTCGGCGCCCGGACGACCCTCCTGATCGCCGGCGGGCTGATCGCAATCTCCTGGCTCCCGGTCTACGCGGCGATTTCCCGGGCCTGCGGGAACACGAACCCTGGCGGAGCGGCGCTCAGCGAGGTTCCCTCGGAGGAAGGGAGGGAATCATGAGCGAACGAACAGACTTCCTACGGTGGGTCGAGACCGAGCTCCGGGATGCCGAGCTGGCAATCCACAACGGTGATGCCGATCCGCGACGAGCCATCTGGTCGACGCGTGATCCGGTCACCGTCTTCGGAGCCTGGCTGACCGCTACGACGGCCGCCGACGCGGAGATCGTCTTCCGACGGCTCGAGGAGAACTTCTCCGACTGCACGTCGTACAAGTTCGAGCTGGTCTCGGCCGACGTCGACCACGACCTGGCCTACACGATCGGCTACGAGCACACGTCCACGACCTGGCAGGCCGAATCGACCTCCTACACGTTGCGTGTCACGCAGCTCTACCGACGCGAAAACGGCACCTGGAAGGTCTTCCACCGCCACGCCGACCGGATGGATTAGGTCCTGCCATCGCCTATCGGGGCAGGTGGTTCACCTGGTCGCGGAGGTAGTCGGTGGCGGAGCGGGGCGTGATGCCGCGGCTGCGGAGCGGTTCGTCGGTCCAGGTGGCGTCCGGCCCGGACTGGAGGAGGCCGCCGCCGAAGACCGATGCGAGCGCGTCGTTGCGCCGGCTCAGCAGCCGGACCGCGAGGCGGGCGACCGGTGCCGGCATCCGCTGTACTTTCATCCGGCGACGGGTGAGGTCCTCGGCGACGGCGACCGCCTCCTTCCGGCTGAGCGCCTCCGGGCCGCCGAACTCGATCACGGCGGGCGGATCGGGCTCCACCGCGACCGCGGCGATCAGGGCCGCGGCGTCGTCCGTGCTCACCCAGCGCACCTTCGCGTCGCCGGACCCGATCAGCGCAACTTTGCCGTTGGCAACATCGAAGCGGCCCAACGGGGCAAGGTGAACCTCCTGGAACGCGTCCGGCCGGACGATCACACTGCGCATCGCCGATCGCCGCAGCCTGTCCTCGATCGCCCGCTTGGCGTGCTCCAGCGGTGTCCCGACCGTCGAGCTGATCCCGGCGTACGAGACGTAGACGAACCGCCGTACGCCGGCCTCCTCGGCGGCGTCGACGAGCGCGGCCGTCCCGAGTTCGTCGATCTCGTGGATCGAGGGACCACGTGCGCCGCTGAGCAGCCGCGTGATCGCTGTCGCGGTCGAGACAACCGTGTCCACGTCCTGACACGCCGCGCGGAGGCTCGCTGCGTCCGCCAGATCCCCCCGCGCGACCTCCGCACCAGCCTTCTCGAGCCCGGTCGCGTCACTCTCCGGCCGGACCAGGCACCGTACCCCGAGCCCTCGCTCCAGCAGCAGCCGGACAACCCGCCCACCCAACTCCCCGGTTCCACCAACGACCAGAATCATCGGAGCCACCCCCGTCTCCGACGGTCCTCCTTGCCGCCGTTTCGCGCAAGAAGCGGCGAAAATGCGAGGCGGGCTCAGGCTGCGGATGGCATATTGCCCGGATGCGCGGAACGGATGTCGTGACCGGAGCGGACCTCGTCGACGGCCTGCGGAAACTCGGGCTGGACCGGACGTCCGAGGTGATCGTGCACTCGTCGCTCAGTTCCTTCGGGTACGTCGACGGCGGCGCGGAGGCGGTGTGCTCGGCGTTGACCGAGGTCTGCGGGACCGTGCTGATGCCCGCCGGCACCTGGGATCTCACCGGGATCCCGGCACCGCCCGGACTGGTCCGGCCGCACAACGCCTACTGGAACGCGGAAGGCTGGCCGGACTTCGACAAACGGGTGTCGGAGGCAACCAGTTTCCGCCCCGAGCTGCCGATCGATCGCTGGCTCGGAACGATTCCGGAAACTTTCCGCCTGACCTGCTCGCCGTTCCGCACCGAGCATCCGCTGTTTTCCTACCAGGCCGCCGGTCCCGCGGCCGAACGCCTCCTGGAGGCCCAGCGCCCCGACTGGCCGCTCGGCCCGCTCGAGGCCCTCGACGGCGACGTCCTGCTGCTCGGCGTCACCCACACCTCGAACACCACGATCCACCTCGCCGAGCAGTACCTCGGCCGCTCGCGCTTCTACCGCTACGCGAAGTCCGCCGACGGCCTGTGGGTCGAGCTCCCCAACATTCCCGGCGAAAGCCACCAGTTCGACCTGATCGAACCGGTACTGCGCTCTGCGACCAAGGAAATCCAGATCGGAAACGCCCGCATCCGCAGGATCCCCAAGCAGGCGGTGCTAGCAGCGACCCGTCAGCTCGTCGAAGCCGACCCGGCCGCCCTCCTCTGCACCGACGACCCCACCTGCCGATGCGCCGCAGCCCTGCAGCAGCGGTTGGCTTCCCTCGCAGGCAAGGCCTAGATCACGTCGATCAGAACCTTGCCGACCACGGCGTCCTCAACGGCGGCATGAGCGTCCGCGGCCTGGTCGAGTGGGTAGTGGTGCAGTGGGAGACCGGCGTCGGGACCGATGCGGACGGCACCGGCCTCGACCGCGGCCGAGACATCGGCCAGCCCGCGCGGGCGCCAGGACTCCGGAGCCGTGTAGAGCAGGACGAACTGCCAGCGGGCGTTGGGCACCATCGAGGCGCGCACCGGAAGCTCCATCGTCGCGCCCCCGTCGGTCGCGTAGACCGCCACCGAACCGTGCGGCGCGATCACGGCGGCGTCGATGGCCGCGTTCGCCGCCGGCGACACCTCGACGATCGTGTGCACGCCGTGCGGTGCGATCGCGCGTACCTCCCCGACCACGTCCTGCTGCTTGTAGTCGATGACGTGATCGGCGCCGGCCAGGGCCGCCAGGTTGGCCTTCTCCGGACTGCTCACGGTGGTGATCACGGTCGCGTCGGACCACCGGGCCAACTGGATCGCCGCGTTGCCGACCGCTCCGGCGCCGCCGGCCACCAGCACGGTGCGGCCGGCGAGCTTGCCTGGGCCGAGGCGATCAGGGCCGTCCTCGGTCACTGTCAGGCATCGATGAGCGGTCAGGAACGGTACGCCGAGCGCGGCGCCGAGGTCGTACGACGCGTCGTCGGGCAGCGGCACCGCATGACGCACCGGGACCACGGCGTACTCCTGCGCCGTACCTCCCGCAGGCCGCTGGTAGGCGGCTTCCCAGAGCCAGACCCGGCGGCCGGTGAGGGCCGCGTCGACGCCCTGGCCGACGGCGTCCACGACACCGGAACCGTCCTGGTTCGGCACCTGCGCCGGGTGTACCGGCGTACCGGCCTCACTGCCGCGGCGCGACTTCCAGTCGGTCGGATTGACGCCCGACCGGTGGATCCGCACCCGCACCTCTCCGGGACCTACCTCGGTCATCGGCCTGTCCACGAGGGTCAGGACATCGGGCTCACCGGTCACGGAGTACTGGATGGCACGCACGCGATCGACGCTACCTCAGTTGCTTGGTGAACATCAGCGTCGCGGAGTCGTCGTTGCGGATCGTCTCCATCGGCGGCACCTGGCGACCGTCATAGATCAGGCCGCGCCCGTCCGGGAGGTAGCCGCGGCGGACGTACATCCGCTGCGCCTGACCGTAGTCCGGGTACAGCCCGACTCCGATCCCCACGACCGGGGACCGTTCCGCGACCAGCGCCTCGGCCGCGTCCATCAACGCGCCGCCGATCCCGCGCCGACGGAGCTTCGGCAGCACATTGAAGTCCTGGATCTCCGGGATGCCCTCGAACGGCTCGTACGGCGACTCCCAGCGCACCGTGACGTACCCGGCGTACTCGCCGTCGACCGTCGCCACGAGCACGCTCCGCACGCCGGCCCGTTGCTCGGCAAGGTAGTTCTCGTACTGCGACACCGGCTTGTTCCAGCCGAGCGCAGCCATCGCTGCGGAGATGATTTCAGGGTCGCCGTCGCGCAACGGCCGAATCGCCAGGTCCACCACGAGGTCAGCCTGGCTGGAGCGCCCGCGGGGGCGCAAACGTTTTACCGGCGAGGGCGCCGCCACGCGGACGACGCCCCCACCTCGGGTCACCTCGGGTCACCTCGGGTCACGGGGTCGGGTCCGCGTAACTGCCTCCGAGGATGTCGGTGTTGCCGAAGGTCGCCGGGCAGGCGGCCAGGACGTTCGGCGGTGCGCCGGGAGCCGCGGTGTAGAGCGACGCCCGGTAGCTGTTGATCGCCGGGCAGACGCCCGCGTTGCCGGCGTCGTTCCAGACCGCGACGGCGCGGTCGTTGGTCGCGGCGGCGTACACGTAGTCGCCGAGGAACTCCGAGGTCAGCGCGTTCGCACTGCTGCCCCGTGGGTCACCGCCCAGAGTCCGTTCGAGCGTGGTCCAGCCAGACGGTACGCCGCCTGCCACGTTCGCGTGCCGGACCTCGCCGACCAGGCCGCGTGTTTCCCGGCCCGCCTGGACGTAACCGACCTAGCACCTGCGCCCGCACAACACCTCGCAACAGGTCATGACGGCTTGCGTACCGTCGTACGCAAGCCGTCACGGAGCTCACCTGGTAGCGCGGATCGCCTTCTCGATCACCGACGTGATCGGATCGGGAGCGGTGATCAGGCCGAGGTGGCCGGTCGGGATGCGGGTGATCGTGGAGTGGGCCCGGGTGGCCATGAACTCCTGGGCGGTCGGGGTGATGATCAGGTCCTTCGTGCCGAGTACGTACCAGGACGGGATCGTCGCCCAGGCAGGTGGTCCGGACGGGTTGAGGCCCGCGCCCAGGGCGAGCGGGCGCTGCGCCGGGTAGAGCCGCTCGGCCTGCGAGCGTGGCATGCCGGACGCGAACGACGTCACGAAGGTGTCGTGCTTCAGGTAGAGATCGACGTCATCGGCCGGCGCTCCGGGATACGGAACGAAGTCGAAAACGGTTTCCGGCGGGACGGCGAGAGCGGAGCCCGCACCCGCCAACTGGAGGACGGCTTCGCCTTCCGCAGGTGCGAACGCGTCGACGTACACGAGCGCCTTGACGTTCGGGTTGCCGGTGGCGGCGTTGGTGATCACCGCGCCGCCGTACGAATGCCCAACCAGGACGATCGGTCCGGACAGGGTGGAGAGGAAGTTGCGGATGGTCGCGGCGTCGGTGGGGAGGCTGCGCAACGGGTTCGGTGGTACGCGGACCTGATACCCGTCGTCGAGCAGCCGGTTGGTGACCTTCGCCCAGCCGGATCCGTCGGCCCACGCGCCGTGAACCAGCACGACGGTGGGCCTCGGGCCGCTCGAGTACGACGCGGCAGCGGGTGTCACGGCCGCGAGCAGGACGGCGAGGACGGCCCCCAGTACCGCCAGAAAACGTGTTCTGTAGTGCTGCATCGGTGGTGCCTTTCGTCAGGCGGCTGTCGCCGGGAGGGCGCGCTGATGCGTGACGAAGCCAGGGATGTGGGCTACGACTGGAAGAACTCGAGGAGGTCGGCGTTGACCACGTCGGCGTGCGTCGTGGGCAGGCCGTGCGGAAGGTCCTTGTAGGTCTTCAGGACCCCGTTCTTGAGCAGCGCGGCCGCCTTCGGGCCGGAGTCGGCGTACGGGACGATCTGGTCGTCCTCGCTGTGTACGACCAGGACCGGGATCGTGATCGACCGCAGGTCCTCGGTGAAGTCGGTCTGGGAGAACGCGACGATGCCGTCGTAGTGCGCCTTCGCGCCGCCCATCATGCCCTGCCGCCACCAGTTCGCGATCATTGCCTCGACCGGCTCCACGCCGGGCCGGTTGAAACCGTAGAACGGTCCCTCCGGGAGCGCCCGGTAGAAAGCCGAACGGTTCGCGGCGAGCTGGTTCTGCAGGTCGTCGAAGACCTCCTTGGGCAAGCCCTCGGGATTCGCGTCGGTCTTCACCATGAGCGGCGGGACCGCGCAGAGCAGCGCGGCCTTGGCGGCCCGGTCCTCACCGTGCCGGGCCAGGTAGTGCACCACTTCGCCACCGCCGGTCGAGTGGCCGACATGGATGCAGTCGCGCAGGTCGAGGTGGTCGACGACTGCCTTCAGGTCGTCTGCGTAGTGGTCCATGTCGTGTCCGTCACCGGTCTGCGTCGACCGGCCGTGTCCACGGCGGTCGTGCGCGACGACGCGGTACCCCTTCGACAAGAAGTACAGCAGCTGGTTGTCCCAGTCGTCGGCCGACAGCGGCCATCCGTGGCTGAAGACGATCGGCTGGCCCGTCCCCCAGTCCTTGTAGAAGATCTCCGTACCGTCGTTGGTCGTGATCGTTCCCACGTGAACCCCCTAGGTCCGCAACGGGGTCCGGCCTTGGCGCCGCCCCCCGCGTCACGCTAGCCGCCCGCGTCTGCCGTGAGAAGCCGTATCTCAGCCAACTACTGCAGAACTACGCACGAACCACGCGCTGACCACGGCCCTCCGGTACATCTGTCGATAGAGGTCAGTATCTGACCGCTACAGCTTCTAGAGTTCCTGGCATGACGACAAACGAGCAGAGCTTGACCGGTGAGCGGGCCGACATCCTGGACCTCCTGGGAAAGCACCGGTTCTTCCTGCGGTACACAGCCCAGGGCCTGACCGACGAGCAGGCGAGCGCCAGCCCCACCGTCAGCGAACTGACGGTCGGCGGCCTGATCAAGCACGTGTCGGCAGTCGAGCGGCACTGGGCCGAGTTCGCCCAGGGCAAGGGGGCCACCGAGCCGATCACCGAGTTCACCCCGGAGATGATCGCGGCGCGGCGGGACGAGTTCCGTATCACCGAGGGGGAGACGCTGGCCGGCGTACTCGCGGAGTACGAGAAGGTCGCCGCCGCCACCGACGAGCTCGTCCGCACTCTCGACCTGGACACCGCCTACGAGCTCCCGGCCGCGCCCTGGCAGCCGCCGGGTGTGTTCTGGTCCGTCCGCCGGGTCTTCCTGCACATCGCGGCCGAGACCGCCCAGCACGCCGGTCACGCCGACATCATCCGGGAAGCGATCGACGGCCAGAAAACCATGGGCTGAACCAATTACCTGAGCGCCAGGACTCCTCCCCCAGGGGGTCCTGGCGTTTCTTGTGCCCAGGAAACGAAACCTTTCGGGGTATTGGCGCATCAAGGCAGGTAAGGGGAATTACACCTCGGTGAGCTGACCGCCCCCGCGGATCTCGCGGGCCGCCCGAGGCACGGCGTACCGCCGGTGCGCCAGGCTGGTCAGAAGACCGTCGCCGGTGTCCGGAGACGGTGGGGGAGAGGTACAACTTCATGCGATTCAGGGGAACGGCAGGTACTGCCGTGGGAATCGTTGTTCTGGTTCTGGGGGCTGGAACGGCTGCAGGAGAAACTCGTACATCGGGGGAGGAACCGGGCATCTTGATCGTCCCGGGGCCGGAGGATCCGAGCGAGTCCCAATTCGTGCCGGGCGCGAGCAACGTCGTACCGCCGACGGCCGCGCCGGCGACGGACGTCGGTACGGCCACGAACAAGAGCCAGTCGCTCGTGGCGCCGTTCTACGCGTGTCCGGGGTTCAGCGGGATCGAGAAGACGAACCCGTTGGCGAACCTGTACGCCGACACGTTCCAGTGGGGACCCTACGCGGCGTACAAGGTCGGCAGCGGTGCCGGCAACATCAACTGGGCGTCGAATCCGTACAAGAACGCGAGTTGGTACATGTGGTTCCATTCGCTCCGTTGGCTCGGGCAGGGGATCATTGCCGCGGGCAAGGGTGATCTGACCGCGATGACGCGGGTGAACACGATCGCGTACGACTGGTACCGCGACAACCCGTACTCGTGGAAGGGCAACGTCGGCGCGTGGGAGTCCACCATGCACCGGACCAACGTGCTGAACTGCCTGCGTCAGGCGATCCTGACCGGACTGCACGTGAGCACCGTGCCGGCCCGGTATGCGTGGGTGGACGCGGCGCTGCTGAGTCACGCGCGATTCCTGACGTACAACTGGAGTGGTGCCTGGAACCACGGCACCGACGAGAGCATCGCGCTGTTCGGAGTCGGCTGCGTTCTCGGCCGGACCGACTACAAGAACCTCGCACAGCAACGATTCGCGGCCGGTATCACGACCTCGATCGACGCCGAGGGTGGCACCAACGAACAGTCGACCGGGTACGCGTCCTTCAACTACTCGCTCTGGGGCCGCGCGATCGCCGTGATGCAGAACTGCGGCGTCAACCCCGGTACGACGATCGCCACCCGGCGCGCGTTGCTGGCGAAGTTCTTGACGCTGGCAACGAACTCGCTAGGCAAGCTCCACCAGCTCGGTGACACCGAGGTGCAGTCGACGTATCCGTGGACAGGCACGCCGTTGGAGTACGCCGGTTCGAAGGGTACGTCGGGCACGGCGCCGCTGTGGCGGGTCGGGGCCTACTCGGCCGGATACATCTTCGGTCGCACCGGGTGGGGAACTGATCCCGCCAGGGGCTTCACGGGCGAGTCGTCGTACAGCATCAGGTACGGTCCGGTGCGGGCGTTCCACGGGCATCTCGACCACACCAGCATCACGTACACGTCACGTGGCCGGGACATCATCGTCGACGGCGGGTACGCGGCGTACAACGCCGGCGCCTATCGCACGTGGTCCGTCAGTCCGAGCGCGCACAGTGTGATGACGACGCCGCTGTCGCCGTACCTGAATCCGGTGACCCGGCTGACCGCGTCGTCGGTGAAGTCGAACGCGGAGTCGTACGTGTTCGCCGACGCACCGGGCTCGGGGATCAGCCGGGTACGGCGGGTCCTGGTGCTGAAGGACCCGGATCTGCTCGTCACCTGGGACACTGCCTCGGCGACGACTGCGCAGGCGTTCCAGACCTTGTGGCACCTGCCGGCCGACCAGCGGGCGAGCGTGTACTCGCGGACCACCGCGGTCGCGATGGCGCCAGGGGACACGACGAAGACGATCCTGTTCCAGGTCCCGTTCAAACAGGCTCTGCCCGCCGGGGCGATCCTGGTCAAGCAGGCCCAGACCAACCCGATCCAGGGCTGGCAGTACCCGAGCAGCTTCGTCCGCAAGTCCGCCCCGACCCTGATGCTGGCCCGCTCCGGCAAGTCAGCCTCGATCCTGTCGTTCGTCGTCCCGGTCCGCGCCTCGGGAAGCGTGACCTACAAGACGTACTGGTCAGGCACAACCTTCATCGTGTCGCTCAAGGTCGGCGGCACAGCCACCGCCATAGCCATCTCCGCCGGCGGCTCCCTCTACCGAGCCGGCTGAACCAAAGGGGGCGCCTCCATCCTCCGGAGGCGCCCCTCGCTCAGCCCGCCAGAGCTCGCCAACGATGCGATCCACCACCACGTCGTTCCCCGCCGACGCCATCCCGACCACTGGGAACCTTGAAGTACTAGAGCACCCGCGGTGGAACGTCCCTCTCGCGGAGGGAACTCTGCTGTTATGCGTCTGCCGGGAACGGGCCGCCGAGGTGCGAGGCGTCTGTGGCTACTCGACCACGAAGCCGGTGATTGTGCCCACACCTGTCGGGCCGCTCGAGGTGCCGTTGTCCACCCCGTGGCCGGCGATTCCCGCGTAGTCACCGGTGCCGCCGAGGATTTGCACCGGGCCGGTGCTCGTGGAGCCGTCGTCGGTGAAGGTGATGAAGACGTGCTTGAGCATGTCGAGTGTGCCGCTGCCGTCGGCGCAGGTGTACGTGGTGTGGATAACCAAGTTGAACCCGCCCGACCGTGCACGCTCGGAGTGGGCGAACGCAACTACCGAGACGTCATCCTCGAACGTACCCGAGGGGCAGAGCGGGTCCGTCGCGGTGAACGTGAACACCGCAGCGTCGAAGTTGATTTGCTCGTTGATGGTGAACGGAACGGGCGCTGCGGCGTGCGCCGGTTCGGCGACCACGGACAGGCCCAGCAGACCCATTACTGCGGTGCTGACTTTGAGCATTCGGTACACAACGATCCCCCCTGCGATTGAGTTGTCCAGCCGCAGGGCCCCAGCCCGCTGAGGCTGCGAGCATCTCGAACGTACGCCGCTCGCGGACATCCCGCTAGATCCGAACCGCCGAGGCAGGTGTAGTTGATGTGGCTGCTGCCGGCGCCACCCGGCGCATCCCGAAAATGGCGAGCAGTGTGGCGGGGAAGGTGTCAGGATGCCGGGATGGTTGAGCGTGCGTTGAGCTTTGGGACGGTGGCAGAGGCCTACGAGCGGTTTCGGCCTGGGTATCCCGTGGAAGTTCTCGAGTTGGTGACGGCGTACGCCGGTGGTCCGATCCGGACCGCCCTCGAGATCGGCGCCGGGACAGGCAAGGCGACACGCCTGTTCGCGCAGGGCGGGATCGCGGTCACGGCGACAGAGCCCGACGCGGCCATGCTCGCGGAGTTGCGCAAACACCTGCCGGCAAACGTCTCAACTGTGCAGGCCGCATTCGAGGACCTGCCGCTGGATTCGTCGTACGAGCTGGTGTATTCGGCCGCCGCGCTCCATTGGACTAACCCAGAGGGCCGGTGGGCGCGCATGGCCGAACTCGTCCGACCGGGTGGGGTGTTCGCCTCGTTCGGTGTGCCGATCCAGCTCGCAGACCTGGCCCTCAGGGAGGCCGTGCGCGCAGCCCGTACGCCGTACCTCGACGACGACGGCGTACCGTCACCCGACGGCACTCCGGCGGATCGCCCGATGCAATGGCCCGGCACGGAGCTCGAGCAGTCCGAGTGGTTCACCGACGTACGGCAGGCGGTGATCGAACGGCGCCTGATGATGAGCGCCGACGACTACGTCGGACAGCTCTCGACGGTCTCGGCGTACGTCATGCTCCCGCCCGCCGACCGAGCCGAGGTCTTCCGTCGAACCCTCCAGGTCCTCCCCGAAACCGTGGAGATCGACGCCCAGATCACCGCCCACCTCGCCCGCCGCATCCCCTAGCCGGCCCGCGAGCAGCCCCACGCCAGCCGCAGTTGCAGTTGCTACGCTCGAGGTGGGTTCGTCGGAGCCAGGAGACGATGGTCGGTACGACGACAGGGGCTCTCGATGTTCGGGGGCAAACGAGTGGGGGTAGCGATGGCAGACGTGCGGTTCACCGGTATCCATCACCTCAAGCTGCCGGTCAGCGATCTGGCCCGCAGCCGCGAGTGGTACGAACGGGTGCTTGGCTACACCGTCGAGCTGGAGTTTCCCGACGACGATGGTGTCGTACGCGGCGTCGGCGGACGTCTGCCCGGTGCAGGCGTTCCGGTAGCTCTGCGGCAGAACGCGCAGGCTGCGGTCGGCAACGCTGGATTCGACCCGGTGAGCTTCGCGATTGCCGATCGTACGGCGGCCGAGGCGTGGATCGCGCACTTCGACGCGCTCGACGTACGACACTCCGGAATCAAGGCCGGCACCCGCGGCTGGGTGGTCGACGTCTACGACCCGGACGGGCTGACCGTTCGCCTGTACAGCACAGGGGACGACGCGGAGGATCGCACCAACCAGCCGGGCCACGCCCACACGGTGTAGCGGGGGAGGGGCAATGCCGAGTGCCGATGACGTCCGGGACGGTCAGCGAGCGACGTGGGCAGGACTCTCCGCGGGCTGGGAGAAGTGGGACTCGGTCATCATGGATCAGCTCGGCCCGGTCGGCGCAGCGATGATCGAGCGACTCGACCTCGCTGAAGATCAGCGGCACCTCGACATCGCCTCAGGCACGGGCGAGCCGGGTCTGAGCATCGCGAGAC
This sequence comes from Kribbella sp. VKM Ac-2566, assembly GCF_004366005.1. NCBI lineage: Bacteria > Bacillati > Actinomycetota > Actinomycetes > Propionibacteriales > Kribbellaceae > Kribbella > Kribbella sp. VKM Ac-2566. Next base: position 293,817 of record NZ_SODT01000011.1, read on the forward strand.
TGGTGCCGAAGGGAAGCGTCGTACTCACCGATCTCGTACCGGAGATGCTGGACATCGCCGTACGGCGAGCCAGGGTGCAAGGCATCACCAACATCGAGACGAAGGTGTGCAGCGCCGACGATCTGCCGTTCGACGACGCCACGTTCGACAGCGTCTCTGTGCGTTTCGGGTACATGTTCTTCCCCGACGTGGCCAAGGCGACGGCCGAGTTCGTCCGCGCTCTCAAGCCGGGCGGACGCCTCTGCTCGTCGGTCTGGGTCAAGCCCGACGAGAACCCGTGGACGGCGATCGCCATGCAGGCCATCGCGACCGAGGCGGTGCCGGCGCCGGCCGACCCGGACGGACCGAACATGTTTCGGTGCGCAGCCCCTGGATATCTGACCGCCCGGTACGAGAGCGCGGGACTGCGCGACATTGCCGAGTGGGACGTCCACGTCGAACTCGTGACGGAGTCGCCCGAACAGTATTGGGAGATGATCAGCGAGCACGTCTCACTCGCAGTCGCGGCGCTTCAGCAGGTCGACGAATCGGCGCGGGAGCGGATTCGGGCACGCGCCGTTGCGAAGGTGAGCGCGTTCGAGAAGGACGGCACGGTTCGGGTTCCGGGCCTGGCGCGATGTGTTGTGGGAACGAAACGGGACTAGGACTCCAGCCGGTCGGCGGGTCTGCGTGGCCTAGGCTGATGCGGTGAAATTCGTGATGGTGCCGGGTGGCTGGCAAGGCGGATGGGTGTTCGACGCGGTGGCCGCCGAGCTCCGTCGCAACGGTCATCTCGTCGAGGCGGTGACCCTGTCAGGGCTGGAGTTGGACGGCCCAGCCGATGGAGACCGTCCACCGAACCTCGACACCCATATCGACCAGGTCGCCGAGATCATTGACCGAAGCAACGAAACACCCCTCGCGCTGTGTGGGCACAGCTACGGCGGGATGGTGATCGCCGGTGTCGCGGCTCGGCTCGGCGACCGCCTCGATCAGCTCGTCTTCATCGACGCTTACGTTCCGGACGACGGCGATTCGTGCTGGTCGCTGACCAGCGACAGCTTCCGTGAGATGTTCATAGCCGGCGCCCGCGCCGACGGCCGATGGGTCGCGGTCCCCGATGGACTCGGCCCTCGCGCGCGACCGCACCCACTGGCGAGCTTCGTCCAGTCGATCAGGCTGCAAGTCAATCCCAGCGACGCACCTCGCCGAACGTTCATCAGCGGTGGCGCGTGGCCGGGTAGTCCGTTCGTGGCCCTAACCGAAAGGCTACGCAACGACTCAGCCTGGCGGGTTCACGAGATTCCCGTTGGTCACAACATTGCCCGCCGTGACCCTCAGAGCCTCGCGGCTGTTCTTCACGCACTGCCACCGGCGGACCCACCCCGACCTCGGTGAAGCTAGCGGCCGTAGGTGGTGAGGAAGCGGTCTCGGAAGGTGTCCATCGGCCAGACCGGTGCGCCGGGGTCCGGCCGGAGGCCGTTCCGCCAGCCCCAGTCCGCTACCCGATCCGTCACGGCTGGGTCGGCGGCGATGATACTCACCGGCACGTCGTGGCTCGCCCCGTTGCCCGAGACGATGCTGGCCGGCTGATGGTCGCCGAGGACGACGAGCACCAGGTTGCGGTCGTGCAGCTGCTGTACGAACGAAGTGAGGGCGTCGAGTGAGTAGGCGATCGACTGCGCGTACGCGGCCTTCACACGGTCCGGCTGCCGCCATACGTCTTCCGGCGAGTCGCCTTCGGCCGGCATCGGGTCGAAGATCGAGCCATCACCGACGCGGTTCCAGTCGACGAGCCGGGGGAGCGGTGCCCAGGGCGTGTGGCTGGAAACCAGGTCGACCTCGGCCATGACGGGAGCGCGGTTCGGCTTGTCCAACTCCAGCCGCTGGAGGGCGGCCAGCGTGTACTGGTCAGGCATCGAGGCAAAGCTGAACGACGGCCCGGCGTACCCAACATTGCGGCGGTCGTAGACCATGTCGTAGTGGTAGTAGGTCTTCGCCACCGACCAGTCCTTGTCGTTGGACGGTACGTCGGCGACGGTCCGCCAGCCCGCGTGGCCGAAGGCATCGGTGAGAGTGAGCCGGTCGAGGGTGACCAGGTGGTCGTACCTCGCTTGGTTGTCCACCCACAGCCCGGACTGCAGGGTGGAGTGCGCCAGCCAGCTGATGCCGCCGAAGGTCGGAGAGGTGAGGAAGCCGCTGCGCGAGGAGAAGCCGGCCTGCTGCAGCCGCCGGTCTCCGGCCTCGAGAGCCGACGTGACGACTGGAGAGTCGAGCGCCGTACGTCCGTAGCTCTCGACGAAGACCAGGAGCACGTCCTTGCCCCTCAGGCCGGTCAGCAAGTCGTTGCCTGGGGTGTCGCGGAAGGGATCCTGCTCGAGCGCCCGTACGAACTCGCGCTGGTCGCGCAGGTCGTCACGGACCTGTGTGGCGAGCCGAGCCGCGGAGGATGAGGCGAGCTGTCGTACAGGCTTCGGCCCGATACCGGTCAGCGCAGGCACGATCGAGATCGCGGCAAGGACGGCTACGATCCGGATCGCCGGTCGCCGGTGTCTCGCCACGAGCCGGGTCACCCGGACTGCCGACAGCGGCAGCAGGGCGAGCAGGGCCAGGCAGAGGACTCCGGCTCCGATGAAGACTGCGAGGGCGCCGATGCGGCCGATCGAGTCGCCGAGCAGGTCCAGCGCGGAGCCCGCGTACGCCGCGTCGTACACCGGGTGGAAGGGGCGGTCGAAGGCGAAGTAGAAGCCTCTGTCGAGCAGCCGCATCATCATCAGCACCCCGGCGAGGAGACCGCCGATCAGTGCGAGGACCCGCGCCAGCCTCGATGGCAGCACGCAGACGAGGACGACGAACACCAGGCCCTCGAGCGGGATCCGGAGGAAGGCGGCCGGGGACAGGTCGCCGGTGTGGTCCGGCACGAGGAGCGCAGTCCAGACCAGGAGCACCGCCAGCGCCGACGTCACGGTGGCACGAGTGCCGGGCGGGCTTCCGGCCTGGCGCCACAGTCCCCAGGTATGACGGCCGAACGACTCGACCAGCAGCCCCAGCGCGATCAGCAGCACCACTGTGGTCACGGCCTCGGGCAGGATGCCGGCCACCGCGACGGTCAGGGTGATGCCCTGGATCGCGGCGACCACTTTGGCCCAGTAGCGAGGCGGAAGCGAACCGCGCAGCCACGGCAACGCCCAGCTGGCGGCCACGAACACATAGCGGGCCGCACCGATCGCGAGTACCCACCAGTCCCTCGTGTGAGCGGCGACGTACACGCTCAGGACCAGGACGAGGAACGAGTCGACTTCCATGTCGAAGCGCGCCCCGAACGCCGAAGCGGTGCCGGTACGCCGAGCGACCTTACCGTCGACCCCGTCGAGGATCAGCGCGACCGTCGAGATCGCGACGAGGATCGCCACCGGCGCGTGGCCGCCGAACGAGTCCGCCGTGAGCGCCGCGACCCCGCAGGCGAGGATCGCGCGAGCCAGTGTCACTCTGTCCGCGGGCCCCAGCCCGTCACGACGATGATGCGTCATCGCGCGAGCGACCAGCGTGGCAAGGCCGGCTCCGGAGGCGATGCCGGTCGCCCAGCCGGCGACGTCGAGGCCGGTGGCTGCTGCGAGGACACCGAGGAGCACGAGCAGACAAGCGAATCCGACGAGCGGGCCGGTCAGGATGCGGCTGCGCACTCGACAATGCCTCCTTATCTGCGGGTACGACAGTCATACGAGGACAGCGTCGCACCGGTTCATCCGGGCGGGAGAGGGCGAGTATCCGCCGTACTGTCGGAAGTCGCCGGATGAACCAGCGGTAGGTGGCAGCCGTGTTAGTGGTGCGAGGCCCCAACCAAGAGATCGGAACTGCCATCAGCCGAAGCATCTGGACCTGGGCGCGGGTCGCCGGCGGCGCCGCGATCCTCGCCGTTCTGGTGTGGCGGGTGGGCACGGGCCCATTGGTGGACGGGCTCCGACTGACGACCGGTTCGCCGCTCGCCGCCGCCCTCGCCATCACGGCGCTGACGACGTTGTGCTGTGCCTGGCGGTGGAGGCTCGTCGCAGGCGGGCTCGGCGTCGAGATGCCGCTGAGGACCGCGGTGGCTGCGTACTACCGGTCCCAGTTCCTCAACGCCACGCTGCCCGGCGGCGTGGTGGGCGACGTACACCGCGCCGTGCGCCACGGGCGCGAGGTCGGCGACCTGGGGCGGAGCCTGCGGGCCGTCGCGTGGGAGCGGGCGTCGGGATTTGCGGTACAGATCGTGCTGACGCTGGGCGTGCTGTTCCTGCTACCCCGGCCCGTTGGCTTCCGTGTTCCCTCGATCGCCGTGACGGTCGTGGTCGTCGCCTGTACGGCGCTGATCGCCGTACCTCTCTGCCTGAACCGACGCCGCCTCTCCACGCGGATCGGACGCGCCTTCACCAGCGACCTCCGCGACGCGGTCCTCGCGCCGCGGGCCTGGCCTGGCATCCTGCTTGCCTCCACCGTCGCCGTACTCGGCCACGCCGCCGTCTTCCTGATCGCAGTGCGAGCGACCGGAGCGGATGTGTCCCCGGCTCGACTGTTGCCTCTGGCACTGGTCGTGCTGACGGCCTCGGCGGTGCCGACGAACATCGCAGGTTGGGGCCCGCGCGAGGGCGCAGCCGCGTGGGCGTTCAGCTCGGTCGGCCTGGGCGCGACACTCGGCCTCACCGTCGCGGTGGTGTACGGCGTACTAGCGCTGTTCGCAACCCTGCCCGGAGCCGTCGTCCTCGTGGCCGCCCGCCGGCGGCGCGTGTGGCGAGGTGCGTGCTCCTAGGCCCAGGCTATTCGCCGTACAGCCAGGAAAGCGGCCCCACCAAACGGTGGAGGCCGCCTTCAGGAGAGCTTCAGGCCGGGAACGGTACGCCGGTGTTGCTGTGGCAGCGGTAGCCGTTGGGGTTCTTGTGGAGGTACTGCTGGTGGTAGCCCTCGGCGTAGTAGAACGTGGTGGCGGGGGCTATTTCGGTGGTGATGTCGTCGTAGCCGAGGGGCTTGATGACGGGGGCGTAGAGGTCGCGGGTGCGTTCGGCTTCGGCGCGCTGGGCGTCGGTGGTGTAGTAGATCGCCGAGCGGTACTGCGAACCGAGGTCGTTGCCCTGCCGCATGCCCTGGGTCGGGTCGTGGGTCTCCCAGAAAACCTTGAGCAGGTCCGTGAAGGTGGTCTTGGTCGGGTCGTAGACGACCCGGACGGCCTCCGCATGACCGGTGCGCCCGGTGCAGACTTCCTCGTACGACGGGTTGGGGCTGTAACCGCCCGCGTACCCGACGGCCGTGGTGTACACGCCCGGCTGCTGCCAGAAGATCTCCTCGGTGCCCCAGAAGCATCCGGTGCCGAACCAGACCTCCTCGAAGCCCTCGGGCGCGGCAGCGGTCTGCGGCGTGTGCAGGACGATGTTCTCGTCCGGTACGGCGAAGCCAGGGGTGGGCCGGCCGGGCAGCGCGGCCTCCGGCTCGACCATGGCGGTGTTGCGGGTGAAGAACGACATTCTCACGCCTCTCGCAGTGTGACTCTCATAGTCTCCCAACGCCCCCGCCCAGGTGAACCTTCCCCACACCCCTTACGGCGCGATGACGTGCGGACCGCCACGCCATCACAATCGCGCGATTCCGACGGCTCCCCGCTGGCGCGCGGCGGTCGGGGCCAATTGTGATGGCCTGGGCGTCCGCCTGCCGCGGAGACGCGGACCTGAGCCACTCATCAAAGGTCGTCCCGGGCTGATCGGAGCGAGCGGTTGAGCGCGAGCCGGCCCGTCCGCGGGAGGTTGGTGAGTGGCGCGCGTCCGCCCTACGCGATCATCACCCCAGTCCGCCGGGTCGGGGCGGCGCCGGTGGTCAGGGAGGCGTAGGACGCGGCTAGGCGGGTGATGCCGTCGCGGAGGGAGTCCTCGTCGAGGGTGAACGGGAGGCGGATGAAGGACTCGAGGCCGCCGTCGGGGGAGAAGCGGGACCCGGCGACCAGGAGCGCGCCGTTGCGCTGGGCGACACCAACGAGGCTGGAGCCGACCGGTTCGGGCAGCTCGCACCACAGCGACAACCCACCCGAAGGCAGCCGGAACCTCCACGACGGAAGCTCGGCGGACAACGCGGCGGCCAAAGCATCCCGCCGCTGTGCCAGCGACACCCGGCGCTCCGGCAGCAAGGTGGAGCGCCGCCGCAGCAGGTCCGCGACCACCAACTGCTCCAGCACCGGCGCGCCGAGGTCCATCGACGCCCGCGCGTCCAGCACGCGAGCGACCAGCGCCTCCGGCACGCGCATCCACCCGATCCGCAACCCGCCCCAGAACGACTTGCTCACCGACCCGACCGTGATCACCCCGTCCGGGTCGTACGACGCGAACGGCGGCGGCATCTCCTGCCCGTCCAGCGACAGCTCGAACAGCGTCTCGTCCACGATCGCCGTCGTCCGCGACCGCGCGAACGCCCGCGCCAGCCGCTGCCGATCCGCCGCGGACATCAGGAAACCGGTGGGATTCTGGAAGTCCACCACCATCCACGCCGCCCGCGGCGCAGTCTGCCGAATCGTTGCCTCCAGCAAAGGCAGGTCCCACCCGCCGGGCGACATCGGTACGGCGACCACGCGGCAACCGCTGCGCCGGATCGCATCCACAGAGTTCGGATGCGTCGGACTCTCGGTGAGGACGCGGTCGCCGATCTGCGTGATCGCCCGTACCGCGATCGACGTCGCGGCGAGCGCCCCGGCGGTGACGATGATCTGATCCGCCGACGTCGGCAACCCCCGTGCGCAGTACGCCGCCGCGATCTCGGAACGCAGTACCGGCAGGCCCTGCGGGTGGTACCCGGGAGTCGCGAGGTGCATCGGCAGCTCACCGGCCGCCGACGCGACCGCCGTACTGATCCCCGGGACCGCAGCCGGCGCCGCGCAGGTGAAGTCGTACAAACCCTCGGTGTCGATCCCGGGCGCGTGGTGCCGCCCGAGTTCCGGCTCGATCTTCGACGGCAGTGCCGTGACGCTTCCCGAACCACGCCGGCTCGTCAGATAGCCGCTGTCGCGCAACGAGCGATAAGCGGAGGCCACCGTCGTCCGGCTGACCCCCAGCGCCTCGGTCAGTTCGCGCTCGCTCGGCAGCCGCGACCCGGGCATGATCCGCCCGTCCGCGATCAGCAGCCGGAGCCGCTCGGCCAGGACCCGGTACGCCGGACCGGTCCCGTCGGCCCACTCGCCGAGCAGGCCGCTTAACGTGCTGGCGGGAAGGTAACGGGCTCGCATGCAGTCCACTATCGCGCAACTGGCTATCGAATGCCAGGCCACTTACGCCGCACACTGGATCTCGTGACCGCCACCTCCGATGCCCCGCCGCGTCAGCTCGCGCCCCTCAACCCGATCCAGCAGCTGAAGGCAGGCCACCTCCCGCGCCGCCTGGTGCAGCTGTACGTGGGCCTGACCCTGTACGGCGCCTCGATGGGCCTGATGATCCAGGGCAACCTCGGCCTCGACCCGTGGGACGTGTTCCACTCCGGCATCACCAAGCATCTCCCGCTCAGCTTCGGGACCGTGGTGATCGCGATGAGCTTCGTCGTACTGCTCGCCTGGATCCCGCTGCGCCAGTGGCCCGGCCTGGGCACGATCAGCAATGCGATCGTGATCGGCCTGGTCACCGACCTGACCCTGGCCACGGTCGACCGCCCGGACGCGCTCTGGCTGCGGATCGCCTTCATGCTGTCCGGCGTCGTCCTCAACGCGCTGGCCGGCGCCCTCTACATCGGCGCCCAGTTCGGCCCCGGTCCCCGCGACGGCCTGATGACCGGCCTGGTACGCCGTACCGGTCTGAGCGTCCGCCTCGTCCGTACGTCGCTCGAGCTGACCGTCCTCGCCACCGGCTTCCTGCTCGGCGGCTCGATCGGCGTCGGCACCGTCGTCTACGCCCTCTCGATCGGCCCCCTCGTCCACGTCCTCCTACCGATCTTCACCGTGCGTCTCAAGCGTCAGTAGACGAGTCCCGGACCAGGTGGTCCGGGACCCGTCATTCTCGCAGGACCCCTCAGCCTGCGGGTCTTGTCAGCCGACCGGTTCGAGTTCGCGCTCCTCGGGGGCAGGCGAGCCGACCTTCATCCGGCGCGGCCACCAGGCGCGGCGGCCGAGCAGGGCGATCACGCTCGGCACCAGGAAGCTCGACATCACGAACGCCGAGATCACGATGCCGGCCGCGACCGAGAACCCCATCTCGGTGAGCAGCGCCATACCGGCCAGCATCAGTGACGAGAACGTGCCGGCCAGGATCAGTCCGGCCGCTGCCACCGACGGGCCACCGTGCTCGATCGCGCGGTCGGCCGCGGTCCGTGGATCCGTCCCGCGTTCGGCCTCCTCACGCAACCGGGCGATCATCAGGATGTTGTAGTCGGTGCCGATGGCAACGACGAACAGGTACAGCATGATCGGCAGCGAGAACGTCACGCCCGCATGACCGGCGGCGCCCTGGAACACGAACACGGTCGCGCCGATCGAGCTGAAGAAGCTCAGCACCACCGCGAGCATCAGCACCAGCGGCGCGATCAGCGACCGCAGCAGCAGCGCGAGGATGATCGCGATCAGCCCGCCGGCGACCGGGAAGATCACCGAGAGGTCCCGGCTGTTGGCGTCCCGGATGTCGGTGTAGCTGGCGGTCACGCCGCCGAGCAGCGTGGTCGTCCCGGCCGGCGCCTCGGCGTGCGCGGTCTCCCGGAGCTCCCCGTCGACCAGATCCAGCGACGCGTTCGCGTACGGCGCATCCTTGAGTACGACGTTGAGCTGGGCAACGGTCTTGTCCTTGCTCAGCAACGCCATGCTGCCGTCCGCGCCGGCCGGAAGCACTCCGCCGACACCGTCGACTTTTGCCAGCTTCCCGGCGTACGCCGTGAGCTCGGCCGGATCCAGCGGCGTACCGTCGGTGCTCTTGACGTAGACCGTGGTCGGGTTCAGCGCGCCGGCCGGGAAGCCCGCCTGCAGGTCCTTGATCGCGCGGGACGACTCGGTGCCGTCCGGCAGTTGGCTGAACGCGTCGTAGTCGACCTTCATCCCGAGCGAGCCGAGCGCGAGCACGACCATCACGCCGCCTGAGATCGCGGCGACCACCGCCGGGCGCCGCGCGGTGAACGTGCCGAACCGCTTGAACATCGCGCCCTTCGGCGTCTTCTGCCACGACTTCGACGGCCAGAACACCTTCGGCCCGAGCAGCGAGACGACCGCCGGGACCAGGGTGATCGCGGCGAACGCCATCACCGCGACCGCGATCGCGAGCCCCGGGCCGAGGCTCTTGAACCCGCCGAACACCGCGAGCAGCAGGGCGCTGAACGCGACGACGATCGCGCCCGCCGCCGACACGATCACCTCGGCGACCCGGGCGACCGCGTTCACCAGCGCTTCCTTCGGCGCCTCGCCGGCGCGCAGGCGCTCGCGGAACCGGAACAGCAGGAACAGGATGTAGTCGGTGCCGACGCCGTACAGCACAACCGTCAGGATCGTCTGCAGGTCCTGCGTGACCTGCAGATCGGTCGCCTTCGCGACCAGCGCGATCAGGCCGGGCGCGATCGCCGACACCAGACCGACCGTCAGGATCGGCAGGAACGCGGCGACCGGGCTGCGGTAGATCACCAGCAGCAGGCCGATGATCAGCACGACGGTCGCGATCCCGACCACGATGAAGGCGTTGTTGAACGCGTCCTGGTTGTCGAGCATCAGCGCCGCGTCGCCGGTCACGCCGTACTCGAGATCGGCGCCGGTCAGCGTGGAGCCGGTCACGTCACGGATCTTCTGTACGGCGTCCAGCACGGCCTGCTCGTCCGGCGCGCCCTTGAGGCCGACGCTGATGATCTGGACCTGTTTGTTCGGCGAGACCGCCTGCGGGCCGGTGATCGCGGCGGTGACCCGGTCGATCTTCGCCGCGGTGATCTTGGCCGCCACCTCGGTGACCTTGGCCTGGTCGGCCGCGGTCAGCTCGCCGCCCGCGTTCCGCTTGACGACGATGCTGGCGGTCGCATCGTTGGTCTGCCCGAAGGCGTCGGCGGCCAGCTTCTGCGCCTGCACCGACTCGTACTTGTCAGGCAGCAGTGCCGCCTGATCCTTGGTGGTGACGTCCGCGAGCGTCGGCGCGAACGCGATCACGGCCACCGCCGCGACCACCCAGGCGGCGATCACCTTCCACGGGTTGTGAACGACGAAGCGTCCGAGTTTGGTGAACACCCCGAGACCCCTCTCTGCGGGTTGTCTTTACCTGCCGGTCGGTAGGTAGCCTACCTGCCGACCGGTAGGCGGGTGAAGGTGAGAGGGTGGTGACGTGCAGCACGCGACGAGTTCCCGGGACACCAAGGCGGAGATCCATCGCGCCGCGGTCGAGCTGTTCTCGACCCAGGGGTACGACAAGACCAGCCTGCGCGAGATCGCCGAGCAGGTCGGCATCACCAAGGCGTCCCTGTACTACCACTACTCGTCGAAGCAGCAGCTGCTGCGCGCGATCGTCGGCACCTTCCTGGACGACATCTTCCAGGTACTGCGGCTCCCGGAGACGCTGCCGTGGTCGCCGGAGACGGAGCGCGAGGTCCTCGGTGCGTACGTCGACGTGATCATCGCGCACCGGGCGACCGGGCCGACGCTTCTCCGCGACATCGCCGCCGTACTCGCGGCCTTCGGGGACGACCTCGACGAGCTGATCGCGCAGAGCCGCCGTTTCCAGCTGTGGCTGGCCGGCCCCGACCCGACGGCCGCCGACCGGCTGCGTGCCGCGGCCGCGGTCGAGGCGGTCGGGGCCGCGATGTCCACCGAGCTCGATCTCCAGGCCGGCGATGCGGAGATCCGCGCGGTGCTGCTGGACGCTGCCACCGCGGTTCTTGCTCGCCGCGGCACCCCGGTCGTCGAGTGACCGGTTACCGGTTCACGGCGCCGCTGTGGCTTTACCCGGGCGAAGGCAGTTGGTACTTCGTCACGGTGCCGGAGGACATCAGCGACGAGATCACCGATCTGACCGAAGGACGGCGGAAGGGCTTCGGGTCGGTGCGGGTCTCGGTCACGGTCGGCGGCAGCACGTGGCAGACCTCGGTCTTCCCGACCAAGAACGGGACCTACATGCTCCCGGTCAAGAAAGCGATCCGGACTGCCGAAGACCTCCTCGAGGGCAGCCCCGTCGAGACACAGCTGGAGCTCGTCGACTTCTAGCCCCGGTACGACGTTCGCCGCCGCGGGGAGCGACGGCGTACGTGTAGTTGGAGGTCAGCGACCGTCTCTCTTGGTCGGGGGCTTCTGGGTATTCCCGGTCGCGGGCTTCTGGGGTGCCTGGCCGCCACGTTGCTGCCGCTTGGTGGCGTCATTGTCGCTGCCGGCCTTGACGGCCTCTTCGGTCTTCTGAGACGACACGCTGTTGAGCGGCGTGCTGCCGTTGAACGCGATGTCCCGCGCGAACTTGGAATCTAGCTCCGCCGACGTTTTCTCCCCAGCAGCCGGCCCCCGCTGCGGCTGCACGTCGAACCGAGGTTGCTGCGGGCCGGCACCCGCTTGCTGGGTGTTGGTGCCGGGTTGTTGTGGGTTGGTGCTGGGCTGCTGGGGGTTGGTGCCGGATTGCTGGGGGTCGACAGTTGTCGCTGGGGTCGCTGCGGGATCTTGGGTGGTGGCTGCCGGTGCGTCCAGTTCGCCGGTGGACTGCCGGCCCGCCAGTGCCTCGGCATCCCTGACGGACTGACCCTGGGTTGCGGCCGAGTCAGCCCAGCCCCCGGCGGGCGCCTGCACCCCCGCACCCTCGACCTCCGGGCCCACCTCGGCCCCACCCACAGCCCGAGGCTCACCGACCTCGGCTTCACCCGCCGTACGAGGCTCGCCGACCTCGCCGACTTCGGCTTCACCCGTGGCACGAGGCTCACCCGCTTCACCGACCTCGGCTTCACCATCGGCGCGGGGTTCGCCGGTCTGGGCTTCGCCGCGCTCGGCTTCGCCTTCGGTGCGGCGTTCGTCTGGTTGCTGGTCGCCTGCCACCAGCTGGTTGTCGCCTTCTCGTTGCTGAGCGGGCTCCTGAGCCGGGTCCGCGGCGTTCTCCTGCTGCAGCTGCTGAACGCGGGCCTCGAGCAACTGTCGCATCTCACCCTGGAGGCGGTTGTTCTCCTCCATCAGCGTGAGCGTCTGCTGCTGCGCCTCCAGGATCGCCTGCTGCAGCGTCGCAATCCGCTGGTTCAACTGCTCGGACTGCTGCGGCGACGGCGCCTGCAGAACCGCGTCCCGAGACTGAATACCTTGCCCCTGCCCCTGCCGCCCAGCGCCGTTCTGCTGCTGCCCCGGCACCCCCTGGAACCGGCCCTCCGGCCGGAACAGATGATCCATCCGGCTCGACGCCAGCGCCGCGAGGTCCGCGCTGTTGACGTGCGACCGGCCGATCTCCCACCGAACCCGCGGATCCGTGCGTTTCACGTCCCGCGCCGCCTGCGTCAACGCGGCCTTGAGCGCCTTCGTCCCTTGCCGCTGGTTTCTGTTCCACCGCGAGAACGGGTTCTTCCGGGCGATCCAGCCCCTGCTCGGCGCCGGCCCGGACTCCGCCAGCCGACCCTGCACCTCCTGGCCCAGGTTCCGCGAGACGCCCGCGTACCGGTCCGGGCGGAACTGGGCGTCGACGTGCCGACTCGCGATCTGCTGCAGGTCGGAGCGGGTCATGTTCGAGCGGCCGATGGCCTCGCGGACGGCAGGATCCATCCGCTTCACGTCGCGGGCTGCCTGCGCGTACGCCGCCTTCAGCGTCTTCGTGCCACGATGGGTCGTGCTCCAGCGGGAGACACGCTGACGAACGCCCCGCGGATTCTCCGGGTAGGAATCGCTCACGGCGGGGTCTCCTAGTCGATGTACACGGCGTAGTTGACCCCGACAGACGTCGTCAGCGGGTCCTTGCTGGGCTTCGTGCTGTACAGGTGGATCTGGGCGCCCGGACGTAGCCAGACGGCCAGGTGCCGGCGGCCGGTCCCGGCGCCGGGCTCCCACTCGTCGGCGAACGTCGGACTGCTCTCGTCACCGACGTAGTCAGGCTGTCCCCAGTGCCTGGTCGCGAGCGCGAGGTGGTCCGGCCAGTGCTCGTCGAGCCCGGACTCCGCGGCGGCGATGTCGTCCGGACCGATCTCGTACGCCGACCAGCCGCTGTCCGGGCAGTCCGGGAACGCCAGGCCGTCGAACACGATCATCGTAGTCCCGCGGCGCGTGGTGAACCCCCACGAGACCATGTCGGCGCCGATCACCTCGCCGGCCTGCAGCGGCCACGGCTGCCAGGAGGTCTGGCCCATCACCCGGTGCACCAGGGCTCGCACCACCTCCGGCCCGGCCTCGTCGCCGTCCGGTCCCGCGATCACGGTCCAGTCCGGAATCTCGGCGAGATCCGCCATCGCCAGGTCGTCCTGGTCGAGCGGCCTGTCCTGCGTCTTCATCCGGCGCCGTCGTCCTTCCTTGCCCGGTTCCATGACCGCAACCCTCTAGATGACCCTCTGTGCGCAACCGTAGGCGGCCCAACGGGTCATTCGCCAGCCAGTACGACGCGCCTGTGGACAACCAGGATCCGCCGGATCATCTCAGTAGCGGACGTCCTGCGGGACCCGAGCAGACCAGGCCGTACGCTGGTCCGGTGAACACGGAACACCACTACGGCTTCGAAACGCTCGCGATCCACGCCGGGAACGAGCCCGACCCGACGACCGGCTCGGTCGTGCCGCCGATCTACGCGACCAGCACCTACAAGCAGGACGGCGTCGGCGGGCTGCGCAACGGGTACGAGTACTCCCGCTCGGCGAACCCGACCCGGACGGCGCTCGAGGAGTGTCTGGCCGCGATCGAGACCGGCACCCGCGGCTTCGCCTTCGCCAGCGGTCTCGCCGCCGAGGACACCCTGATCCGCTCGCTGTGCGTGCCGGGTGATCACGTGGTCTTCCCTGACGACGCGTACGGCGGCACATTCCGCCTGTTCGCCCGCGTTCTCGGCACCTGGGGTGTGGAGATGACGCCGGCCGCGGTCACGCACCCGGACGCGATCCGGGCCGCGATCCAGCCCGGGAAGACGAAGGTCGTCTGGTTGGAGACCCCGACCAACCCGCTGCTGAACGTCGCGGACATCGCGATCGTGGCCCAGATCGCCCACGACGCCGGCGCCCTGCTGGTGGTCGACAACACGTTCGCCTCGCCGTACCTGCAGCAGCCGCTGGAGCTCGGCGCGGACGTGGTCGTGCACTCGACGACGAAGTACATGGGCGGGCACTCCGACGTGGTCGGCGGCGCGCTGATCGTGCGGGACGCCGAGCTGGCGGAGAAGATCGCCTTCCACCAGAACGCGATCGGCGCCGTCGCCGGGCCGTTCGACTCGTGGCTGGTGCTGCGTGGCATCAAGACGCTCGGCGTCCGGATGGACCGGCACAGCGACAATGCCGAGAAGGTCGTCGAGTTCCTGCAGCGGCACCGGTCCGTCAGCCAGGTGCTGTACCCGGGCGTCGACGGGCACCCGGGTCACGAGACCGCCGCCAAGCAGATGAAGCGGTTCGGCGGGATCGTCAGCTTCCGCGTCACAGGTGGCGAGGCGCAGGCACTGGACATCTGCAACAAGGCAGAGGTCTTCACTCTCGGTGAGTCACTCGGCGGCGTCGAGTCCCTGATCGAGCACCCCGGCAAGATGACCCACGCCTCGGTCGCCGGCACCCCACTCGAGGTGCCGGCGGACCTGATCCGCTTGAGCGTCGGCATCGAGACCATCGACGACCTCCTGCTCGACCTCGATCGCGCCCTCGCCTGACCCACCCCCCACCCCGCGCATTTGCCTGGCCGGCCAGGCAAATTGCTGGGTCGGCCAGCGAACTCGGGGGTTTGTGACCCACAACCAGGGTGACGAACCCCCAACTTGCTGGGTCGACCCACCAAATGCGCACTGACCGGTGGGCGGGAACGGGCCGGCGCGGGCGGAGACGGGCCGGCGGGCGGGAACGGGCCGGCGCGGGCGGAGACGGGCCGGCGCGGGCGGGAACGGGTTGTGGAGGACGGGCGGGGGATATGGCGGTGGACGATGGGGCGAGTGGGGCGAGTGGGGTGAGTGTTGGTGAGCCTGGTGGTTGCCGTTGACTTCGGGTCGACCTTCACGAAGGCGGTTGCGGTGGATTCCGGTTCGGGCGAGCTCGTGGCCCGGGCCGAGCACCGTACGACGATCGACACCGACGTCATGGACGGGTGGCAGGCCTGTCGCGTCGTACTCGAAGCGGCCGACCGGGGCGTGCGGAACGCCGAGGTGCTCGCCTGTTCGAGTGCGGGCGGCGGCCTGCGGATCGGTGTCGTGGGCAACGAAGAGCTCGTGACCGCGGAGGCGGGGAAGCGGGTGGCGTTGTCGAGCGGCGGGCGCGTCGTGGCGGTCGTCAGCGGTGGGCTGAGCGCGACGAGCCAGAAGGAGCTGCGCAAGGATCGCCCGGACGTCGTGCTGCTGCTCGGCGGTACCGACGGCGGGAACTCCGCCGTACTGCTCAAGGCCGCGGAGACGCTGGCGAAGTACAAGTGGCGGAAACCGGTCGTTGTCGCAGGCAACATCGATGCGCAGACGGAAATCACGGAAACACTGACCGCGGCGGATGTACCGCATGTGCTGGCGGAAAACGTCGTACCGGAGATCGGCGTGTTCGCGCCGGACAGTGCCCGGGCCGCGATCCGCGAGATGTTCTTGGAGCATGTGATCGGCGGGAAGAACCTGTCACGGGACCCGTCCTTCGCACGGATGGTCCGCGCCGCGACGCCGGACGTCGTACTGCGCGGTGTCGAGGTACTCGCCGCGCTGCGCGGTGACGTGGCGGTCGTGGACATCGGCGGCGCCACCACCGACGTGCACTCGGTGATCGAGCTCGACCCCGAGGACGCGAACCTCGGCCGCGAGGTGGTCGCGCCGCATCCCGTGACCCGGACCGTCGAAGGCGATCTCGGGATGCGCTGGAGCGCCGTACCTGTTGTGGCGGCCGGCGCCGAGGCGGGGCTGATCGCGGATGTCGACGAGGTGCGTGCGGCGGCCGAACGCCGGCGAGCGGACCCGTCGTACCTTCCGGACAGTGGACGTGAGGCGTCGTACGACGAGACGTTGGCGACCGTTGCCGCGACGGTCGCGCTCCGGCGGCATGCGGGGCGGCAGCGGATCGTGTTCGGGCCCGGTGGGCGGGTGATCGAGCGTTCCGGGAAGGATCTGCGCGAGGTCGATCTGCTGGTCGGGTCCGGGGGAGTGCTGCGGCACAACCCGCCGGACGTCGCGGCGCGGATCCTCGGTTCGATCGGGACCAACGCGCAGGAGGAGGGCTGGCTCGTCCCGCAGCGCGCTGAGGTGTGTGTCGACGCGGACTACGTGCTCGCCGCGGTCGGGCTGCTCGCCGACGACGCCCCGAAGGCTGCCGAAGGCCTGGCCGCCCATATTCATGGAACGAGCCGCGGCGGGCACTAGTCTCATCAGCACATCAGCTTGCGGAGGTGGGATGAGCGAGTCGGGGCGGGACGAGACCGGAGAGCACGATGAGCAGAGCCCGGTTGCGGACAACGACGTGCTTGAGTCGTCCAGCGCGCCGGTAGCCGAGGCGGCGGCCGAACCCGCGGTCGCGGAGCCCGCGGCAGGCGGCGCGCCTAGGAAGGTGGACCACGGCGTGACGCCGGCGATGGAGATCGCCAGTGCGTGGGCCTGGCGGTTCCTGGTGATCGTCGCGGCCATCGCCGTCATCGGCTACGGGATGCGGTACCTGTCCGAGGTCGTCGTACCGGTCACCGTCGGCGTACTCCTCACCGCCCTCCTGATCCCCATCACCACCGGCCTGCAGAAGCTCCGCCTGCCGCGTGGTCCCGCAGCCGGCGTCACCGTGCTCGCGACGCTCGTGGTGATCGCGGGTCTGCTGACACTGGTCGGGACACAGATCGCCGGTCAGTTCGAGGACCTGTCCAACCAGGTCGGCGAAGGTGTGCAGAAGCTGCGCGACATGGCCCGGATCAACTTCGGCCTCACCGACGCGGACATCACCAACCTCTACAAGCAGCTCCGGGAGCTGGTCACGGCCGGCGGCGCGCTCGGTCAGCAGGCGGCAGCGGTCGGTACGACGGCGACGCATGTGGTGGCCGGGCTGTTCATCTCGCTGTTCTGCCTGTTCTTCTTCCTGTACCAGGGCGAGCAGATCTGGTCGTGGCTGGTCCGGCTGTTCCCGCGCCGGGCCCGCGACAAGGCCGACTCGTCGGGCCGGAAGGCGTGGGTCTCGCTGACGGCGTTCGTCCGCGCCACCGTGATCGTCGCCGCGGTCGATGCCGTCGGCATCTCGCTCGGCGCCGCGATCCTCGGTCTGCCGCTGGTGAGCGCGATCGGGATCCTGGTGTTCGTCGGCTCGTTCATCCCGGTCGTCGGCGCGCTGATCAGCGGCGCCGTCGCGGTCCTCGTCGCGTTGGTTGCCAAGGGCCCCCTCGTCGCGATCATCATGCTCGCCGTCGTGATCGGCGTACAGCAGCTGGAGGCGCACGTCCTGCAGCCGTTCCTGCTCGGCCGCGCGGTCAGCGTCCACCCGCTGGCGATCATCCTCTCGATCGCCACCGGCGTGGTGATCGCGGGCATCGTCGGCGCCCTGGTCGCGGTCCCCACCGCCGCCGTCCTGAACGCCATCGTGAACCACCTGGCCGGTCACGACGTAGACCCCGAACCCCCAAGACCCCTCCCCAGACCCCTCCCCAGACGCCGCCCCCAACAGCCAACGCCGACCGAGGACGCCCCCACACCGGCAACAACTACCGACTAGCTACCCCGCTCGCCTTTCGTCCGTTCCTGGCTCAACGACTTTCCCGTCCGGCCGGCCGCGCCTTGCGTCAGACCGGCAGGCCCGGAGCCGGCCCGAGACTGCCCAGCTTCGGTGAGCCGCATCGCCTGGTCCATGTCCGGGTTCGCCGCGCGGGTCCGGAGCTGCTGAGCCTGACCGCCGGCCAGTGCGAACCCGTCTTCGCGGGTCGCGGCGAGCCCGATCCGGGCTACCTGAGCGTGTTCGGCGTCCATCACTGCCAGATTCCGCCGGCGCCGATCTCGGCCAACTGCGGAAACGCCGTGTGCCAGCGGCGGACGCAGTACCGCGGCAGGTGCAGTTGGGGCCAGAGTTCGATCAGCAGGTCCTTGTTCACCAGGCTGGTGAGCTGGTCGATCGTCGAGGCCTCGCTGAGCACGGTTTTGTACAGGGACAGCCGGTCGTCGGCGTTGCCGAGATCGAAGACCCGCTGCGCGCCCCAGACGATCGAGACGGGCAGTTCCACCATCCCGCTGCGCGGCCCGGTCAGCTGGTCCAGCGACTCCGGGACGACGTAGGGAATCCGGGAGGCATAGGAGTCCCCGGGCTGGGTGTAGCGCGGCTCGTTCATTCGTCCATATTCCCTGACGACCGGTCCAGCCGGTCGGCCCAGTGGTGTGCCGTGTCCCGGATGTGGGCGATCTGTTCGGGCGTCGCGCCGTACTGCAGAAAGCCCGAATTCGGCAGCCGGGCGCCGGCGCGCAGTTGGCCGGCGAACATCTCCCGGTCCAGCGGGGTGACCTCACGCTGGTCCGCCAGCGCGAGCAACGCGTCGGCGTCGTACCGGCCGCTGTCCAGTACCGCCTGTACGTCGATGAGGTCGCGCGGCTCGAGCCGTGAGTAGAGGGCGCCGACCTTGCTCCCGATCGCATCCTCCTCGGAGAGCACCGGCCCGACCTCGGTCGTAGCCGGGGGCAACTGCCGGTGGTCCGTCCCCAGGTCTGCCTTCGCGGAAACTCCGTCGACGTCGCTCACCACGATCCGGGCGAAGCTGGCGACCTGCCTGGTCACGTCGGTGCGGAGGCCGGCGGATCGGTAGGCGGTGAGCAACTGGTCGACGGACTCAGTGAAGTTGGTGGTGTCGAGGTCGTTGGTGAACAGGTCGATGTCGTCGGACTCGCGGTTCCCGAAGCCGTGGGCCTGGAGTGCGTAGCCGCCGGCCAGCACGAAGCCCCGCGGGGCAAGGGCCTGTAGACCGAGGGTGGCCATTCTGGTCTGCAGCGGGTTCATGGGGTCAGTCTGCCGGGTTGCGAACACAAGACGCCGCCGAGCCAGGCTCGGCGGCGTCCTCAGGTGATCGGGGTCAGCGCTTGAGGCCGCCCTTGTCGTTGTTCTTGGTGAGGTTGAGTGCCGGCTTCTCCTGGGCACCCTGCTCACCGGCCTGCTGGCCGGTCGCACCCTGAGACTGGACGGGCTGGCCCAACGGCGCGACGCCGGTCAGGCCGGCCCGCATCGCGGTCTGAGTTTCCAGCCTGGTCTGGGACGCCTTGGCGAGGTTCTGGATGGCCTCGTTCTCCGCTGCCGTGACCGGGCCGTTGCCACTGTTCAGGTTCTCGCTCACCTGCTGGATCATCTCCAGCCGGCTCTTGTCGGGCATGATCTGCTTCATGTCCGCCTGCAAGGACGGGTTGTTTCGGCCGGCGTTGTAGTTGGCGAGCGCGCTCTCGGCCTTGAGCATCGTCCCGTTGAACTTGCCCTCGAACCATCGGCCGGCTCGGTTCATCGCGTCCCGTCCGGCAGCGGCGGCGTTCCTGACACCGCCGACGACCGCGTCACGCGCGTCACGCCCACCCTGCACCACGGTGTCCCGTGCGCCCCGGGCACCCTGGACAACCGAGTCGCGCATCTCGCCGACGCGGTCGGCGCCGCTCTGCCAGGCCTGGTCGAGCCGGACCTGCCCGCGCTGGGCCGCGTCCACAACCCGGTCCCGGCCGGTCTCGTATGCACCGACGGCCTGCTGGCCGAGCTCGGTCGCCCGGTCGCCGACGTTGCGTGCGCCCTGCACCACCGCGTCGCGGGTGTCCCGGGCGCCCTGTACGACGGTGTCCCGCGCGTCGCGCGCACCCTGCACCACGGTGTCACGCGCATCCCGCGCACCCTGCACCACCGTGTCCCGGGCGTCGCGCGCACCCTGAACTGCGACGTCGCGATAGTCCCGCGCCTGCGAGGCCAGCGAGGTGGCCATCTCGCTGATCCGGCCGCGCGTGTTGTCGTACGCCAGGTGCACTCGTGCGACCGCGCCTCGGATCGCGTTGTTCACACGGTCCCGCAACGGGTCGGTGTTCGCCGCCCGCATCAGGTTCGTCTGCTGGCGGTCGTCGAGGTTCACGAAGGCCATTGCGGTCTCGCGCTGCTGCGGCGTCATCCCGACGAATGCCTGGAGGTTCTGCTGCTGTTCCGGCGACAGGTTGCTCAGCCAGTCCATGGACTGGCCCCAGCTGCCCTGCTCCCAACCGGGGCGGCCTTCTGATGGTGTCGTCATCGTGTCTCCTAGTCGATGTAGACCGCGTAGTTGACACCGACCGCTGCGGTCAGTGGGTCCCGGCTCGGCTTGGTACTGAACAGCCGGAGATGTGCGCCGTTGAGCATCCAGGTGGCCAGGTGACGCTTGTCCGCGCCCGCTCCCGGCCCCCATTCGTCGAGGAAGTTCGGGTTGCTGTCGTCACTGACGTAGTCCGGCTCACCGAAGTACTTGCGGGCCAGTGCCACATGGCCCGGCCAGTGGGCGTCGAGCCCGGCCGCGGCCTCCGCCACGTCGTTCGGCCCTAGGTCGTACGCGCACCATCCGCTGTTCGGGGCATCGGCGAACGCCAAGCCCGGGAACACGATGATCGTGCTGTTGCGCTTGGTCGTGAAGCCCCACGATGCGACCGCCCGGTCGATCTGCTCGCCCGGCGCGAGCGGCCACGGCTTCCAGTCGGTCGCGGCGGTGACGCGCTGCACGATCGCCCGGACGACGTCCGGCCCGCTGGCGTCGTTGTTGGGGCCCGCGATGGCACGCCAGTCGCTGATCTCGGCGAAGTCGGCGAATGCCGCCTCGTCCTCGTCGAGTGGCCTGTCCATGGTTTTCATTCCGGGCTTGTTCCTTCCGTCAGTGCTCAAGCCGTCGTCGGCCACCGTAGGGCGCGACGAGGTCAGTCTGCCGACCTGCTGATTCGGGTGTTCTGGTCTAGCGTTCCGGCGTGTTCTTGCCGGTGCCGGTGCCGCGCTCGAACCGGCTGGACTCGTTCCGTACGCCGGAGGTGTCCGCGGCGCGCGCCTGCCCCGGGGCGACCGGAGGGAGCGTCGCGGCCTGGACGCTCTTCGTCAGGTCGGAAGACAGGCCGGCCGGCCCGTTCCCGACCATCGCCGTGACTTGACGGGAGGTCTGCGTCAGCGCCTCCTGCGACACGCTGCTCTGCGCTCCGGCGGGCGGCGGCGTGTCGCCGTTCACCATCTGGTCGCGGAGCGTGAGCCGGGCGGCCCGGCGCCCGTCGAGTGCTGTCATGAGCCCTCCTCGTTGAGGTACACCACGTAGTTGATTCCGACCGATACCGACAGTGGTTTCGCTGTTGGTTTGTTGCTGTACAGGTGGATCTCGGCGCCCGGAGGCGTCCAGACCGCCAGGTGGCGGCGGTCGGTGCCGGCGCCGGGGGCCCAGTCGTCCTCGAAACCGGTCTTGCTCTCGATTCCGACGTACGACGGCTGTCCCCAGTGCCGGCAGGCGAGGTCGAATTTCGCGGGCCAGTGCTCGTCGAGGCCGGCGGCCGCGGCGTCCACGTCGTCCGGCTCGATCGCGAACGCGACCCAGCCGCTGAACGGGCTGTGCGGCAGCACCTGGTCGTCGTACACCGCGAGCTCGGTGTTGCGGCGGGTCAGGAAGCCCCAGCCGTCGAGCTGGTCGTCGATCACCGTACGGCGGTTGATCGGCCACGGCTTCCAGTTCGTCCCCGACTTCACGCGACGGATCAGGCGGCGGACCGGGAGCGGCCCGGTCTCGCCCGCCTGCGGGCTGGCAAGGCGCCGCCAGTCGCGGACCTCGGCGATGTCGGCCATCGCGCGGTCGTCGTCGTCCAGCGGCCGGTCAAGTGTCTTCATCCGTGCGGCAGTCCCTGTCGTTGCGGTACGTGTCGAAACTAAGTCCCCGGTGGGGTCAGGCGGACGTCCTGCTCGTGGACGGCACAAAAGAACAGCCGCCCTGGGAAGCTTCCCAGGGCGGCTGTCGGGTAGGTCAACCGTCGTTCGGTCTCAGTTCGGTGACGCGACTCAGTGCATCGCTGCTGCGGCGGAGGACTCCACCGAGGCCTCGCCCTCGGCCTTCGGGCCGTCGTTGCGGCCGGCCAGCCGCTGCTCCGGCGTGATGATCGCGAGGATCAGCGCGATCGCCAGGAACGGCAGCGAGACCAGGAACACGTCGCCCATCGCGTCGACCAGACCGTGCAGCGCCCAGCCCTTCATCGGCTCCTTCAGCCCGTGCAGGGCCTGGACGGAGTTGGCTGCCTTCGCCAGTCCGTCGACCATGCCCTGCGTGGCGTTCGGGACGATGTCGGTCAGGTGGTCCTTCAGCCGGGTGGTCAGTACGGCGCCGTAGACCGCCGTACCGATCGCGCCACCCATGGAGCGGAAGAAGGTCATCGACGAGGTCGCGGTACCCATGTGCTGCCGGGGCACGCTGTTCTGCGCCGCGGTGACGGTGATCTGCATCGACAGGCCCAGGCCGGCGCCCATCACGAACATGTAGATCGCCAGCTGCCAGTACGGCGTGTTCATGCTCAGCGTGGACAGCAGCACCATCGCGGCGCCGACCATGACCGCGGAGATGATCGGGTAGATCTTGTACCGGCCGGTCTTGCTCATCAGCTGACCGCTCGGGATGGACGCGGAGAAGATACCGACGATCATCGGCAGCAGTGCCAGGCCGGAGCGGGTCGGGGACATGTCCTTGACCGCCTGCAGGTACAGCGGCAGGAAGATCAGCGCACCGAACATCGCGAAGCCGAGCAGGAACGCGAACCCGGCGTACCCGGAGAAGATCCGGCCCTTGAACAGGTCCATCGGGATGATCGGCTCGGCCACCCGCAGCTCGATCAGCACGAACGCGACGGCCAGTACGACGGCCGCGACCAGCAGACCGATCGTGGTGGCGGTGCCCCAGCCGTTGGTCGGGCCGCTCCAGGAGACGGCCAGCAGCAGCGAGGTGACGGCGGCGGCGACCGTGGAAGCGCCGAGGTAGTCGATCTTGTGCGAGCGCTTCACGTGCGGCAGCTTCAGGACCGCGCCGACGATGCCCAGGGCAACCAGGCCGATCGGCAGGTTGATCCAGAAGATCCAGCGCCAGCCGGGACCGTCGGTGAGCAGACCGCCGAGCAGCGGGCCGGCCACCGAGGACAGGCCGAAGACGGCACCGAAGTACCCCATGTACTTACCGCGCTCGCGCGGCGGGATCACGTCGCCGATGGTGGCGAACGCGAGCGACATCAGACCGCCGGCACCCAGGCCCTGGACGGCCCGGAAGCCGATCAGCATCTCGATGTTCTGCGACAGCGCGGCCAGCACCGAACCGGCCAGGAAGGTGACGATCGCCGCGATGAACAGCGGCCGCCGGCCGTAGAGGTCGGAGACCTTGCCCCACAGCGGCGTGGAGGCGGTCGACGTCAGCAGGTACGCCGTGACCACCCAGGACAGCTTGTCCAGGCTGTTGAAGTCACTGACGATCCGCGGCAGCGCCGTACCCACGATGCTCTGGTCCAGGGCGGCGAGGAACATCCCGGCCATCAGTCCACCGAGGACGACCAGGATCTGCTTGTGGGACAGGTAGTTGGGACCACCGTCGGTCGGTGCAGCCCCGCCGGCGGTGGCGGGTTCTGTGGTGCTCATCTGGTGCTCTCCAGGTTGTCGTCGTTGTTCTCGCGGGCGGCAGGGTCGCTGCCGGTCGCGGAGTCTGGTTCGGTACGGCGCTGTGCCGCGGCGGACTGCAGTCGCGGGGCGACCGCGGCCCAGCCCTTGTCGGCCCAGGCAGAGCTGCTGGGGGCCTCGGTGCGGGCGGCGACGCCGTCCGCGAAGCGGGTCATCAGCCGCTCGAAGGTCTGCACGTCCTCCTCGGACCAGCCCTCCATGGCCGCGCTGAGCAGCTCCATCCGGTGCCGGGCACTGGCCTCCCACTGCTCGATGCCCTGCTCGGTGAGCTCGACGCGGAACGCGCGTCCGTCATCCGGGTCGGGGGAGCGGCGGATCAGTCCGAGCTGCTCCAGGGAGCGCACATGGCGGCTCGCGGTGGAGGCGTCGAGCTCCAGCTTGCCGGCCAGGTCGGACAGCCGCAGGGCGCCGTTGCACCGCAGCGCGAACAGCACGACGTGCGCGCTGTGGTCGAGTTGGTCGCCGGGCTGCTTGGCCTTCAGGCGGCGCCCGATCCGGGTGAACGCGTGCATGACGCCCTCGATGGGGGTCTGTGGGGTGTACGCGTCGTTTACTTGCATGCTGCAAGCATATACATGCTTGCGTGATACACGCAAATGAGTTTCCAAGATCTTCAAGTGCGCCGCCACTCATTTGCTCTCAGTCGCCGGATGGTCACTGTCCGCAGTGGAGGAGAATCTGCCTCATGTCTTCGACGGCGGAAGGGTGCGATTTGTGACGCGGGTTGCGGTGGTTACCGGTGGTGGGTCAGGGCTGGGGCGGGAGATGGCGCTGGCGTTGGCGGAGGCCGGGTTCCAGGTGTGGGTGACCGGGCGGACGGAGGACAAGCTGCGCGAGACGGTCGCGCTCGGCGAGGGCCGCGTCGATCTCGCCGTACTGGATGTTGCCGACGGGAAAGCGGTACGGCGGTTCTTCGGAGGGCTCGAGCGGGTCGACGTCCTCGTGAACAACGCGGGCACCGGGTCCCCGGCCGTGGCGGTACAGGACGTGCGGGAGGAGGACTGGCGGCAGGTGGTCGACACCAACCTGACCGGGTCGTTCCTCTGCGCGCAGGCGGCGTACGACGTGATGCTGCGGCAGGACCCGAAGGGTGGGCGGATCATCAACAACGGGTCGATCTCGGCGCACGTACCGCGGCCGCAGGGGATCGCCTACACCGCGAGCAAGCACGCCATCACTGGTCTGACGAAGGGCCTCGAGCTGGAGGGGCGCGCGCACGGCATCACCGCCTGCCAGATAGACATCGGGAACGCATCGACCGCGATGACCGCCCGGATGGAGCAGGGCGTGCTGCAGCCGGACGGTTCGATCGCGGTCGAGCCGACGTTCGATCCGAAGATCGTGGCCGACTTCGTGGTGCGGATCGCGGAACTGCCGACGTCCGTCGCAGTCCCGACCCTGACGGTCATGGCCGCCGGGATGCCTTATGTAGGAAGAGGCTGACGAGACAGGTCGATGTCCGTGAGGTCGTACCAGCGACCTGACGGCGGCTGGTCCCGCAGCGGGTCGTTCCAGCGCAGTCGGACGCGTTCCGGCTGCGCCTCCATCAGCACGACCTCTTGCCAGTCCGGACCGTCCGTCCGCGCCCACCAGGTCTCGGCCAGGCTTGCCAGCCCTTCCTGCTCAACCGTCTCGACCGCCTCGTCGCGGTCACTCACTGGGCCGAGTGGTGCTCCGAAAACGGTGGTCGGCAACCATCCGCCGGTGACCGGCACCACGCGACCCAGGACCTCCCCGTCGTCCCGCACCACGTCCTCCGGCGACGGGAACCCTGGGAACATCTCCTTCAACGCAGCGACGATCCGGCCTGTCGTTTCACCCAGGAAGCGAATGCTGGCCAGCTCCCGCTCGCTACCTGCGTACTCGTCCGGCCTGACCTGCTCGCCGCCGACCCAGGTGTGACGAATCCGCTGTGTGGCAGTGATATCGACCAGCGGATCCCCTTCGACCAGCAACAGGTCAGCACGCGCACCGACCGTCAGCCGGCCCCGGTCCGCCAGTCCGAACACCTCAGCGGGCGCACTGGTTGCAGCCACAACCGCCTCGGCCGGCGTGAGCCCAGCACGCACCAGGTGAACCAGCTCCCGGTGTAGCGAAGCTCCGAACACCAGACCCGGGTTCGGTGCGTCTGTCCCGGCCAGCACGCGTACGCCGGCCCGGTGCAACGCCAGCGTGTTGGCGCGAGCCGTCGTACCGTCTGGCGGCACCGGGGGCATCCAACGACGGGACTGCTGGTCCAGCAGCCGCCGCCAGCGCGCGGGCATGCGTGCCATCAGCTCTGGCTCGTCCAGCAACGGCAAACGACCAGACGGACCGTTGAACCCGTCTACGACAACGCCAAGCGTCGCGATGACAGCGACGTCCGCCAGGGCTGCGATGTCCTCCGGGGACATGAGGTCAGCCGGTACGTGCGCGAGTACGTCGACGCCGCACTCGACGACCGTCACCGCACCAGCTGCCGTCGACACGTGCGCTACCACCGTGAGCCCGTGAGCGTGTGCCTCGTCGGTCAAGGCCTGCACGGTGCGCGGCTCTAGCGTCGGGAGGTTCAGCCGCGCGCCGGAGCCGTCGTCGTAGATCAACTTCAGGTGATCGGTGCCCTCGGCGAGCCGGTCCGCGACGAACTGCTTCGCGTCCTCCGGCCCTGTGACGTAAGGGATCGGCGGGAATGCGATCGTCGGGTGACCGCCCGGCGCAGTGGCTCCGATACCTGACGTGAAGAACGAAGACCGCGGTGTCTCCTGATCGATCACCTCGGGCATGCTGAACTGGTCGAGTTGCGTGGTCACGCCGTACGTCGCCGCGAGCTGGGTGCACCCCGGCGCCAGGTGGACATGCGAGTCGATCAGGCCGGGAAGCAGCGTCGTACCGGATCCGTCGACGAGGGTGTCTCCCGGCTGCGCGATCTCCGGGCCGCCGATCGCCGTGATGCGACCGTTCGCGACCCGTAGGCAGTCCGCGGGCAGCGCCGCGCCTCGGTCGGCCAGACGGGTGTGCAGGATCGTAAATGCCATGTCGTGGACGCTAAAGGCTGACGTAACGTCATACTCCAATCCCTTTTCCGGAGGTATCGTGGAGCGCACGGTCAGCGAGGTGTCCCGGCTCGCCGGTGTCTCGGTGCGGACGCTGCGGCACTACGACGCCATCGGTCTGCTTCCGCCCGGCCGCGTCGCCACGAACGGCTACCGGTACTACGGCCGGCCCGAACTGCTCCGCCTGCAACGGATCCTGCTGCTCCGTGAGCTCGGCGTACCGCTGCCGTCGATCGCGCGGATCCTGGACGAGCAGGACGACGAGGTGACCGCGCTGCAGGGACACCGCGAGCAACTGCTGCAGGAGCGGAAGCGGCTCGACGTGATGCTCGGCGCGATCGAGCGGACCATCGCAGGGCTGTCCGGCGACGACACGGTGACCGACGACGAGTTCTTCAGCGGACTGTCGGAGGCGCGGGCACGGCTGCGGGAGGACCTGGCCGAGCGGTTCGGCGAGGCCACCGCGGAAGGGTTCGAGAAGGCCGTCCGGGAGACCGACGGCTGGACCCGCGAGGACTACGAGCGGCTGGGCGACGAGGGCCGTCGGCTGCTGCTGCGGATGGCGGCCTCGCGGGATCGCGGCGTACGGCCGGACTCTCCGGAGGGGTTCGAGCTGATCGAACAACACCACCAGGGCGTGCTGGAACTGTGGCCGGCCACACCTTCGTCCTACTACGCGCTCGGGGATCTCCTGGTGGAGAACGCGGACCAGCGGGCGATCATCGAAATGGTGGACCGGGACCTGCCCGAGTGGCTGGCAGCCGGAGTCCGGGCGTACGCGGTCCAGCGGCTCGGTTTCTGCCCAAACACAGAGGAAACTGTCTGACGGTCCGTCTAGTGTCTGTCAGGTGAGTGAGCAGCGGGAGTCTTTGGTTCACGTCCGCGGGCTGCGCAAGTCGTACGGCGACTTCGAGGCGGTTCGTGGCATCGACCTGGACGTATGGCGGGGTGAGGCCTTCGGGTTCCTCGGGCCGAACGGTGCGGGCAAGTCGTCGACGATGCGGATGATCGGCGCGGTCTCACCGGTCAGCGGCGGCACCCTGAAGATCCTCGGTCTAGACCCTGCCACCGACGGGCCGTCGATCCGCGCGCGGCTCGGCGTCTGCCCGCAGGACGACACCCTCGACACCGAGCTCAGCGTCCGGGAGAACCTGACGATCTACGGGCGGTACTTCGGTCTCAGCCGGGCCGAGTGCCGCGAGCGCGCGGACGAGCTGCTCGAGTTCGTCGCGCTGACCGAGAAGGCGAAGGTCAAGGTCGACGAGCTGTCCGGCGGGATGAAGCGCCGGCTGACCATCGCGCGCTCCCTGGTCAGCAAACCCGACCTGTTGCTGCTGGACGAGCCGACCACCGGACTCGACCCGCAGGCCCGGCACCTGCTGTGGGACAAGCTGTTCCGGCTCAAACAGGCCGGCGTCACGCTGATCATCACCACGCACTACATGGACGAGGCCGAGCAGTTGTGCGACCGGCTCGTGGTGATGGACGGCGGCCTGATCGCGGCCGAGGGATCCCCGGCCGACCTGATCCGCGACTACTCGACGCGTGAGGTGACCGAGCTGCGGTTCGGGCCGGACGTGATGCTCGCGGACCACGACGCCCTGGCCGGCAAGGTCGAGGACCTCGCCCAGCGCATCGAAGTACTGCCGGACCGGCTGCTGCTCTACACCGACGACGGCGAGCGCGCAGTCGCCGCCGTCCACGAGCGCGGCCTGGAACCGGCCGCCGTCCTCGTACGCCGCTCCACTCTCGAAGATGTCTTCCTGAGATTGACCGGCCGAACGCTGGTGGACTGACATGGCAGTACTGATGCCGCGACTCCGTCGCGGCGGGTCATCGGGCTGTAACTCCCGTCCTTCCCTCGTCGCTCCGGTCGCTTCGCTCCCTCCGCTCCCCCGTCCAGGACGGGAGGCCCGATGACCATCGCGGTGGAGAACGGTCGGCGGATGTTCGACTACTGGTTGACCGTCTACAAGCGGACCTGGAAGGGCACGATGATCAGCAGCTTCCTGCTGCCGATGCTCTACCTGGCCGCGATGGGGATCGGGCTCGGGTCGTTCGTGGACAGCAACGGGACCGGTGCGCTCGGCGGGGTCAGCTACCTGCAGTTCATCGCGCCGGGACTGCTGGCGTCCACCGCGATGCAGATCGCGGTCGGCGAGGCGACGTACCCGGTGATGAGCGGACTGAAGTGGCAGAAGTTCTACCACTCGATGATCGCGACGCCGCTGCGGCCGGCGGACGTGGTCTACGGGCAGCTCGGTTTCATCGCGTTCCGGGTGTTCACCTCGTGCGCGGTGTTCCTGGTGATCATCACGCTGTTCGGCGGGCTGAAGTCTCCGCTCGGCGTGCTCGGGTTGCCGGTCGCGCTGCTCGTCGGGATGGCGGTCGCCGGCCCGATCGCGGCGTACGCGACGATCCTGGACAACGACTCCGGTTTCGCGATGGTGTTCCGGTTCGGCGTCGTGCCGGCGTTCTTGTTCTCCGGGGCGTTCTTCCCGGTCTCGCAACTGCCGGACTGGATCGAGTGGCTGGCGTACGTGAGTCCGCTGTGGCACGCGGTCGACCTGTCCCGCAACCTCAGTCTCGGCACGGTCAACCCGTTGCTGGCCCTCGGCAACCTCGCCTACCTGCTGGCCTGGTTCCTCGTCGGCACCCACCTCGCCGTCCGCGGCTTCACGAAGAGGCTGATCGGCTGATGGCTCTACTGATGCCACGCCTCCGGCGCGGCCGGTCATGGGGCTGTGACTCCCGGCCTTCCCTCGTCGCTCCGGTCGCTTCGCTCCCTCCGCTCCTCAGTCCAGGCCGGGAGGCCCCATGACCACGATCGCAGCGCGGGTTGTCCCCGTCCCGGTGCGGCTCGGCGGTGGGCGGCACATCGTCGAGCGGAACTTCCTGCTCTACCGGCGGTCGTGGGTCGTGTTCCTGTCCGGGTTCTTCGAGCCGGTGTTCTACCTGCTCTCGATCGGCATCGGCGTCGCCCACCTGGTCGGCGACTTCACCCTGTCCGACGGCACGAAGATCGCGTACGCCGCGTTCGTCGCGCCGGCGATGCTCGCCAGTTCCGCGATGAACGGTGCGATCTTCGACTCGACGTACAACATCTTCTTCCGGATGAAGTACGCCAAGCTCTACGACTCGATGCTCGCGACACCGCTGCGGCCGTGGGACGTCGCGACCGGCGAGATCACCTGGGCGCTGCTGCGCGGGGGCATCTACTCGGCGATGTTCATCGTGGTGATGCTGATCCTGGGGCTGATCTCGTCGTGGTGGGCGCTGCTCGCGCTGCCCGCCGCGGTGCTGATCGGGTTCGCGTTCGCGGGCGCCGGGATGGCGCTGACCACGTTCATGCGCAGCTGGCAGGACTTCGAGTTCGTGCAGCTGGCGATCATGCCGATGTTCCTGTTCTCGGCCACGTTCTACCCGGTCGAGACCTATCCCGGCGCGATCCGCTGGCTGGTCGAGATCACCCCGCTCTACCAGGGCGTCGTACTCGAACGTGCCTTCAGCACCGGCAACGTCAGCTGGCTCCTCATCGTCCACGCCCTCTACCTGGCCGCCATGGGGACCCTCGGCATGTACATCGCCTCCCGCCGCCTCGGCAAACTCCTCCTCAAGTAGGCGGAACCGCAGAGGACTGCGGACTCGTCGGACCTGGCATGACGGTATTGATGCCACGCCTCCGGCGCGGCGGGTCATGGGGCTGTAACTCCCGTCCTTCCCTCGTCGCTCCGGTCGCTTCGCTCCCTCCGCTCCTCAGTCCAGGACGGGAGGCCCCATGACCGGCTTGTCCTTCCGTGATCTGGTACGTGCGCCGAGGGTTGAGTTGCCCGGTGGGTCGGTGCGGTGGGTCGACGAGTCGTTGCGGCTGCTCATCGGTCATTTCGGAACCGACCCGCTGCGGCGGCCGGCCGTCGTACCAGGGGAGTTCGTGCCGGCCGGGTACGACGGGTCGGAGGCGGCTGCTCGCCACGTGTGCCTGAAGGTGAGTGAGCGGATGGGCATCCCGTCCGAGCGGATCCGGTTCAGCTTTCAGCTGGAGAAGGTCGTCGAGGCCGGTCAGTTGCTCGGCGCCACGATCGTCGACGCGTACGTCGCGCAGACCCATCCCGCGCTCCGCGGCGCGGCACCGGAGGATATCGCCGCCGTACGGAAGCACTCGAGGTTGCTCGGCGCCACGTCCGACGACCGGCTCGAAGAGCTGCTGGAGGACGACGGGCTGCTGCCCGAGATCCAGCGGTTCGCCTTCCTCGACTTCCTCACCGAGCTGGTTCGCTGCCGGGAGATCGCGGCCGAGCCGGACCCGGCGCGGCAGGCCGAGCTCGAACAGCAGCCGGATCGTCCGGAACCTCGGACTGCCGGAAGCGAGGCGTCCTCGGCCGGTCGCTGGACGGACCTCACTTACTGCCTGCCGGGTGTCGAGCTGCTCCCCGGGTACACCGCGGTGATGCTCGGCTCCGACATCCTCACCGACCCGACTGTGCTGATCGCGGCGGCGTCGCACGAACTCGGCCACCAGGTCCTCATGTCCTCCGACATGCCCGGCGGCACCGGTCCGCTCCGCGAGCCGTTGACCGACCTGTACGCCGTACTGCACGGATTCGGGATCGCCCACGCCAACGCTGCTCTGGACGAGACCACGCTCGGCACACCGACCGTGGAAACCTTCGGCTACCTCGGCGAACGTGCCGTCGCCGAAGCCCTTGCTGTGTACCGCTTCCGGCAGCACCGGCTCATCCGCGATGGGCCGCTCCTCCCCGAGTGGCATCAGGCTCTCGACCCCGAACCACGTGCCAGGTTCCTGGCCCGGTTGGACGAGTTGGTCGGTGGGCCGCCAACCGTGCTCGGGTGGTGATCCGACCGAAATGGTTGCGGGCCAACTGCAACGTTCATGGTGGAACGGTCCGGCCGTCGATGGCGTCAGTTTCGGTATGAATCTGATCGGTGCTTGGCGCCGCCGGCAACGACATCGAGAGCTGCTGTACGGACCGAAGGTCCTGCTGCCCGGTGGACCGGAGCAGTGGATCGAGGACTCGCTGGACTGGCTCATCGGCCGGTTCGGTGTCGAGCCGCTGCGCCGGCGGCCGGTGCTGCCCAGCGAGTTCGTGCCTGCCGGGTACGACGGTTCCGAGCGTGCAGCACGCGAACTCTGTCTGCAGGTGTGCGCGTGGATGGAGGTCCCCGACGACCGGATCCGGTTCAGCTTCCGGATGGAAGACGTCCGAGCTGCTGCCCGCAGCGCGGCCGTGCACCGGCTGAACGCCGAGCAGGGCAGGGACCTGATCGCGATCTCGGGGCTGCGGGCAACGATGACGGCGGCCGAGGTGGACGCGCTGGCCGCGACCGGGTTCGCGCCGGAGATCAACGTGCTCGCCGAGCGCGAGCTGCGGGCCGAGGTGAAACGCAGTACGGCGATCCTCCAGGAGACTGATCCGGACCGCCGGGCCGAGCTGTGCGGCCGCGCCGAGGCAATCTGGTCCTCGCCGGCCGGCAGCGGGTCGCGGGCGGCCTGGCTGGATCTGCGGTCCGGCGGCCTCGAGGGCAGCGCGGTGATGCTGTCGGCAAGCACTTTGGCCGACCCGGCCGCTGTGGTCGCCGCCACCGCCCATGAACTCGGTCACGAGGTGCTCTGGGGGTATCACCTGATCGACCGGACCCGCCCGGACGCCGAGGCGCTGACCGACCTGTTCGCGGTGTTCCACGGGTTCGGGATCTTTCTCGCCAATCAGGCGGTCGAGCGGGTCCCCGGACGGCGTTCGGCGTTGCAGACGCTCGGGTACCTGGGCGAGCGCGGTGCCTCCGACGCGCTGGCGGCGTACTGCTTCCGGCGGCATCTGCTGTTTCCGGAATCGATCCTCCCGGTGATGCCGACCGAGATCGACCCCGCGGTCCGGATCCGGACCTTCGCCCGGCTTGCGTCGCTGGTGAGGGACGCCGAGATCGCGTCGATCCAAGAGGGTGCACCGCTGACCTGATGTCAACCTGCGGTGACGCAGTGGAACCGAGAGGTTTGCGGCAGCGTCCGACAGGCATGATCCGGCGGGTGAGGAATCCGATCGGAATGATCCGCCGAAGTCAGCAGCTGCGCTCCCAGCTGAAGGCGCCCCGCGAACGGTTGCCAGGCGGCAGCCGGCGCTGGATCCGTACATCGATGGACTGGCTGGTGGCCGAGTTCGGCCGGGATGTCCTACTGCGCCCGATCGCGCTGCCGGCCGACCTGATCCCGGACGGGTACGACGGCAGCATCGCCGCCGCGACCGAGCTGTGCGACCGGGTCGCCGAGCGGATGGATCTCCGCCCCGGTCAGTGCGGGCTGAGCTTCGAGCTGAACGGCGTAAGGCGTTCGGTGAACAGCATGGTGGTGAAGGAACAGTCCGGGCGCTGGATCCGAGGGAACGGCGGCAACCAGATCCAGCTCGCGCCGGCGCTGACGGCCGACCCGGTGGCGCTGATCGCGATCTACGCCCATGAGGCCGGCCACGAGTTGCTGCTCGGCAGCGGCCGGATCTCGCTCGCGCGCCGGCCCGGCCACGAGCCGCTCACCGACCTCATCACGGTCTTCTACGGACTCGGGATCTTCACGGCGAACGCGGCGTACGAGCGCCGCCCCCGGCCGAACGGCCGCGGCAAGCAGCCGCTGGCACGCGGATACCTCCGCGAGGCCGCACTTGCCGAAGCACTCGCGCACTACGCGAAACTCCGCGGCGAGCGGCATCCGGAATGGGCTCGCTACCTCGACCCACCCGTCCGCCGCGGCCTCCACAACCAACTAGCAATCCTGCACCGCTAGTAGTTTCTGCAGCCAGCTCGTGCCGCCGCGGAGCATGGATGCTTTGCTTGGGCCGGTCAGGTGGTCGACGAGGTGTAGGTAGGTGATCGTCTGGTAGAGGGCGCCTAGCTCTTCGGCGAGCGTCAGCGCGCGGCGCAAGTCGGACGGGTCGGCGTATTCCTCCCACTCGTGCAGATACGCGTCCAGCACGCGTGGGTCGCTCGACAGCGTCGACTGCTTCTCCACGAACGTCACCAGGTCCAGGAAAGGATGCGCGAGCGCCGCATCGGTCCAGTCGAAGGCGAGCACCTGACCGTCGCGTACCGCCAGGTTCCGCGGGTGCAGATCACCGTGCAGCAAGGTCTCCGGTACGCCGATCTCCGCCAGCTCGACGATTGCCTCGCGCAACTGCTTCGCGCGTTCCGGCAACCGGGACAGCTCGTTCGGGTCGTGCCGTGCCGTCAACGAGTTCGGTTCGAGCAGGCGATCCAGCTCCGCGTCGAGGACGGCGAGCCGCCGGTCGGCGCAGCTGTACTCCAGCAGCAGTTCGGGTTCGGTGACATAGCTGCGCTGCAACCGGGCATGGTTGCGCACGGCATCGATCCACACCGCGACGTCGCTCTCGCCCTCCAACGGCGTACCGAGGTCTGGCAGCAGCATCCACGCCCGCTGCTCGTCGATCGCCAACGGCGCCGGTACCGCGCCGGGACGGTCGGTGGAGGCGCGCTGCAGGAACTGCGGTTCGTTGGCGAACAGGAACGGCAACGCGGCCGGCTCGATCGACGCCTGTGGGAGCGCCTTGAAGTACACGTCACCGTCGGCGGTCGGGATGCGCAGGACGTTCGACAGCCCCCACGACTTCACCTGCGTCCACGGGCCGGTCGCCTTCAGACGCTGAGCGATCCACTGCGTCGCCTCGCCGTACCACTCCGGACGTGTCCACTCGGGCAGATCGGACGAGCTGACGGGATGGTCGTGGACCCAGCGCGCATCGGCCGGCGGCTCACCGCTCGGAAGCATCAGGTAGGTGCGCGGATCGTCGGAAACACACGTGAGTACGGCGGCCTCGATGCCGTGCTGGTCCCGCAGCGCCCGCAGCACCGGCTCGACGTCCGGGAACCAGACGTCGTCCGATTGCTCGACCTGGGGGAGCCCCGAAGGCAGCATCAGGACCGCTTGGTCGGACGGGCGCACTACGACAGCCGTAACCTTCACGTGCTGAAGCGTATGTAACCGTGCAACTGCTTTAACTGACCGGGAACTGCCCGCTATCCACAGAAGGTGCAGGTTCGCAGGACTTCACCAGTGGTGCGTGGAGTCGCTGCGCGAGGACCTGGCGCTGGGTCGGCTGCGCCTCGGTCTGGCGTCGCAGGCCTTCGTCGGTCAGCCGGACGTTCACGGCGCGACGGTCCTCAGGGCACATGTGCCGCTCGACCAGGCCGGCGACCTCCAGACGGCCGATCACGCGGGACAGCGCACTCTGGCTCAGATGCACGGACTTGGCGATCGTCGCCACCTTCGCGGAGTGCTCCGGCAGCTCCGCGAGCCGCTCGAGCACCTCGTACTCACTCATCCCGAGTGCATGACCGGCCTGCAGCGCCCGGTCGAGGGCGCAGGTCAGATCGGCATGGCGAGCCAGCAGCTCGCGCCATTCGCGCACATCGGCGCTGGTCTCACCAGGTCCAGCGCTGACCTTCGTCACGGTCATGTCGCCGACCATAGCATGCATGCGCATTCAATGCAAGCGCATTTAATGCCTAGACATTAGATGCACACGCATGCAATAGTCTCTTCTCGTGACTACGCAAACCACATCGCCAGCTCGCATGACTTGGGACGCGCGCCTCTGGGGAGCGCTCCTGGTGGTCTGCGGCGTGATCTTCCTCGACGGCCTGGACGTGTCCATGGTCGGCATGTCCCTGCCGTCCATCGGCGCCGACCTGGGCGTCTCCCTTGCCTCTCTCCAGTGGGTCGTGACCGGCTATGTGCTCGGGTACGGCGGTCTGCTGCTGCTCGGCGGACGGACCGCCGACCTGCTCGGCCGGCGCCGGGTCTTCCTGATCGCCCTCGCCGTCTTCGCCGTGGTCTCGATGCTGAGCTCACTGGCGAGCAACCCCGAACTGCTCATCGCCGCGCGGTTCGTGAAGGGTGTCGCCGCGGCGTTCACCGCCCCGGCCGCACTCTCGATCATCACCACCACCTTCCACGAGGGCCCGGATCGCAACCGCGCCCTCAGCATCTTCACCACCTGCGCCGCCAGCGGCTTCTCGATGGGCTTGATTCTCGGCGGCGCGCTGACCGAGGTCGGCTGGCGCTGGACCTTCCTGATGCCCGGCCCGGTCGCCCTGATCGTGCTGCTGTTCGCGATCAAGCTGATCCCGAACAGCCCGCGGGACAACGCCGCCGGCGGGTACGACGTACCGGGGGCGATCACCGTCACCGCCGGCATGCTGTCCCTCGTCTACGCGGTCGTCGGCGCCGAGCACGCCGGCTGGGCCTCGGTGCAGACCATCGGCCTGTTCGTGCTCGCCGCCGTCCTGCTGGCCGGCTTCGTCGCGATCGAGCTGCGCACCAAGCACCCGCTGGTCCGGCTCGGCATCCTGCGCAACGCCTCGCTGCGGCGGGCGAACCTGGCCATCCTGACCGTCTTCGGTTCGTACGTCGCCTTCCAGCTGATCGGCACCATGTACCTGCAGAACCTGCTGGGCTGGTCGTCGTTCGAGACCGCGCTCGGGTTCCTCCCGGCCGGACTGCTGGTCGCCACGCTGTCCCCGAACGTCGGCAAGATCGTCGACCGGGTGGGCACCGAGAAGATGATCATCGTCGCGATGGCGCTGTTCGTCGCCGGGTACGCGCTGTCGCTGCGGATCGGCCCGGAGTCGGCGTACTTCTCGACCGTGTTCCCGACCATCATGCTGCTCGGTCTCGGGTTCGCGATCGGGTTCCCGTCGCTGAACATCCAGGCCGTGTCCGGGGTCCCGGACCACGAGCAGGGACTTGCCTCCGGGCTGTTCAACACCTCCAACCAGGTGGGCGGCGCGGTCGTCCTCGCGATCGTGACCGCGGTGATCAGCGGCCAGACCGTCGGCGTCACCGCATCCAGCGGCGTGCTGTCGGCGTACAAGTCGGGCCTCGGCGTCGTGACGGGGATCGCGGCTCTCGGCCTGGTCATCGCACTGACCGGTCTCTACGGCCTGCGGGCCCGCCGGGCCGCCGAAGAAGCAGAGGCTGCCGAGTTGGCCGCCGTACAGGACGAGCTGGCGGCGGAGGAGATGACGCCGGCCGCCTGACAACAACCAGCTCCACTGGAGCTGTTCGGATATGAGAACGCAGCGCGGGTCCCGGACTACTCTCGGGACCCGCGCTGCTGGCGCTCGCGGCGCTCGTGTCAGCCGGGGTCAGGGTGCCGAGGGCGGGGGTTGGGGGGATTCCCCGATTGGTTTCGGCCCATCGGGGTGCTGGACTGGGGGCATGAGCAACCAGAGCGACTACGACCGGCGGGTCAAGGACATCCTCGACCGGGTCGCCAAGGGGCACCTCTCGACCGAGGAGGCCACCACCCTGATCGCGGCCCTCAAGCCGACCGCGGCCGCGGACGCCGCCGGCACTGCTGCTGACACGGCCACTGACGGGCCGGGCGCGCAGGAGCCGGTTGCCGATGACGCCGGCGCAGGGTCCGAAGGCAAGCCGCCCTGGCCGTGGCCGTCCGGCGACGACGTCCCGTCCACGACCGTCTGGGCGGACGCCGTCGACTCACCCACTGCTGAGCCGACCGTCGAGCCGACCGTCGAGCCGACCGTCGAGCCGACCGTCGAGCCGACCGGGGAGCCGACCGCTGAGCCGACTGTTGAGCCGGCGGCCGGCGCTGCCGGCGAGCCGTCGGTGGTGCAGGACAGTGTTGTCGATGACGTGGTCGACGACGTGGTCGACGACGCTGCGGAGCCGGTCGAGGAGGAGCACAGCAACGTGCCGATCCCGTCCGGGGTGCAGCGGGTGACCGTGCGCGCGATCGGGCGGCGGGTCCGGCTGATCGGTGAGCCAGCCGTGAACGGTGTCGCGGTCGACGGCCCGCACGTGATCAAGCGGGACGGCGACACCCTCGCGATCAGCAGTGAAGGCGACATGGGCGTCTCGATCGACGGGTTCAGCATGCTGCGCAACCCGACCGACCTGAAGGCTCACGTCAACGGCCTCGCCAGGGAGCTGTCGATCCGCGTCAACCCGAACCTCCAGGTCGAGGTCGAGGTCACCGGAGGCAGCGTGAACGCCGAGCGGCTGCCCGGCCTGACCCGGGTCCGCGTCACCGCCGGTACGGCGAAGGTCGCCGACGTCGACGGCCCGATCGACGTACTCGTGCAGGCTGGTTCGGCCAGCCTCGACGCGCAGATCACCAAGGGCCGCTCCCGCGTCCGCGTCGAGTCCGGTACGGCGCAGGTCTCGCTCCGCCGCGGCTCCGACGTCCACGTCCACACCGAGTCCCAGCTCGGCCGGGTCACCTGGAGCGGCGCCGTCTCCGGCCAGTCCAAGGACGTGGAAATCGGCCGCGGCCGTGCCGCCCTCGACGTAGAGGTCCTCGTAGGCACCGCCCAGATCACCTCGGACTGACCGCATGCCCGCGCACCTGAAGGGTTGCCCACTGAAAATCGCAGTGGGCAACCCTCCAGCTCGGTGGGTAACCCTCCAGGTCAGTGGGCAACCTCCTCGGCGGGGATCGTGTGCAGCGTGCGGATCGGGGAGAGGTAGAGGAAGGCGTTTCCGGCCAAGGTGCCTAGGCCTGCTATCCACAAGGTGGTGTGCAGGCCGAACGCCGTACCCAGCGCGCCGCCCAACAGGCTGCCGACCGGGGCGGCTCCCCAGCTGACGAAGCTCATGGTGGCGCTCATCCGGCCCTGCAGCTCCGGCGGGCAAAGGCGTTGCTGGGTGCTGACCTGCAGGATGTAGCTGACGATGATGCAGAAGCCGGCCAGCAGCGTGCCGACGACGAACCAGCTCACCATCCAGCCCGGTGCGGTCAGCGCCTGCACGGTGAACGCGACGCCGATACCCGTCGACGAGAGCAGCAGCGTGCGCGCATCGCCGTACCGGCTGCTGAGCTTCTCGGTGACCGCGGAGGCGACGATCGCGCCGAGGAGGCCGATCATGCCGAGTACGCCGATGGTGGCCGGCTGCAGATGGACGCCGCGCACCAGGTAGACGACCATGATCGCGCCGGCCGCGGCCTGGAAGAGCATGGTCGTCATCGTGTTGAGCGCGAGCGGCCGGAGCAGTGGATGCCGGAAGACGTAGCGCATGCCCTCGCCGATCTCGCGGCGCAGATTGGGCAGCTCGGGCCGCACCGGCTCCGCCTCGGGTGTCCGGATCGAGCGGAGCCAGAGCGCTGACCACAGGAAGCTGAGCGCGTCCAGGCCGATCGTCAGCGCCGCGCCGAGCCATTGGACGAGCAGTCCGCTTGCGCCGGCGCCGATGACCGCGGCGATCGAGTGGTTCGCGGCCAGTTTGGCGTTGCCCGGCAGGAGACGGTCCCGCTCGAGGACCCTCGGCAGGTACGACGTGTGCGCGACGTCGAACAGGACCGTGAGGATCCCGGCCGGCACGAGTACGACGTACACCTGCGTCAGGGTGAGTACGTCGAACCACCAGGCGATCGGGATCGACGCGAAGAGCAGCGCCCGGAGCAGGTCGGCGTACACGAGGACCGGGCGGCAGCGGATCCGGTCGGCCCAGGCGCCTGCGAACAGGCCGAGGACGAGCCAGGCGGCGGTCTCGCAGGTCCGGAGCAGCGACACCTGGAGCGTCGACGCGTTGAGGGTGAGTACGGCGAGCAGCGGGATCGCGCCCATGCTCAGGCGGGACCCGAGCTGACTGAGCAGGTCGGCGGCCCACAGCCGACGGAAATCGGGGTGACGGAGGATGCCCATTCCGCGACCGTAAACCCCGAGTTGAGTCCTGTCGACTCAACTATCAAGAAAGTTGAGTCCTTTGGACTCAATATAATTTGCGGGTGAAATTGTCGGCGTTCTCGGGCAGGATGGGTGGCCTGCGTCACATCCAGAAGGGGGAAGTGCGGATGGCTGCAATCGAGGCGACCGGCCTCGTGAAGACGTTCAAGGGCAGGAAAACCACCGTCAAGGCGCTCGACGGCATCGATCTCGACGTACCGGAAGGGACCGTCCTCGGCCTCCTCGGGCCGAACGGGGCGGGCAAGACCACCACGGTCCGGGTGCTCACCACACTGATGAAGCCGGACGCCGGCACCGCCCGCGTGCTCGGCCACGACGTGGTCACCGAGGCGGACACGGTCCGGTCGCTGGTCGGGCTGTCGGGGCAGTACGCCGCGGTCGACGAGCTGCTCACCGGCCGGGAGAACCTGTGGATGTTCGGCCGGCTGTACCGGCTGAGCAGTCAGCAGGCCAAGCAGCGGGCGGAGGAACTGCTCGCGACGTTCGACCTGACCGAGGCGGCGGACCGGATCCTGAAGACGTACTCCGGTGGCATGCGGCGCCGGCTGGACCTCGCCGGGTCGCTGATCGCGCACCCGAAGGTGCTGTTCCTCGACGAGCCGACCACGGGTCTCGACCCGCGCTCGCGGCTCGACCTGTGGCAGATCATCCGCGACCGGGTCCGCGAGGGCGTCACGATCCTGCTCACCACGCAGTACCTGGAAGAGGCCGACGAGCTGGCCGACAGCATCGCGGTCGTCGATCACGGCTCGGTGATCGCTCGCGGTACGGCGGACGAGCTCAAGGCGAAGGTCGGCGGCGAGCGGATCGAGGTCGTCGTCCACGATCCGGGCGACACCGTGCGGGCGCTGGAGCTGCTGACCGGCGCGCTCAGGATCGCGGATCCGGAGTCGACGACGCTCGAGGAGCACACCCGGCGGATCACCGTGCCGGCGCCGGGCGGCTCGAGTGCGCTGGTCGATGTGATCCGGACGCTCGACGCCGCGGAGATCCGGATCGCCGACGTCGGGCTGCGGCGCCCCACATTGGACGACGTCTTCCTCACCCTGACCGGGCACGAGGCCGAACAGAAGGAGTCGCTGTGAGTG
Source organism: Kribbella sp. VKM Ac-2566 (assembly GCF_004366005.1). NCBI lineage: Bacteria > Bacillati > Actinomycetota > Actinomycetes > Propionibacteriales > Kribbellaceae > Kribbella > Kribbella sp. VKM Ac-2566. The sequence goes on from NZ_SODT01000011.1 coordinate 334,312, forward strand.
CGGAGCTGCCGGCCCGGGTGAACCCGATCGGCCGGGCGTTGTCGGACGCGGGGGTGCTCGCGTGGCGGAGCCTGAAACGGATCCCGCGGACGCCGGACATGCTGATCTACGCGACCATCCAGCCGATCATGTTCGTGCTGCTGTTCGCGTACGTGTTCGGGAACGCGATCCCGATCCCGGGCTTCCCCGGGCCGCGCGCGTACCGGGAGTTCCTGATGTCCGGGATTTTCGCGCAGACGATGGCGTTCGCGGTCGCGTCGGCGAGCGTGGGGCTGGCCGACGACATGTCCAAGGGCCTCATCGACCGGTTCCGGTCGTTGCCGATGGCAAGGTCCGGGGTGATCGCCGGCCGGGTGGTCGGGGACCTGGTGTTCAACGCGTTCGTGATGCTGATCATGGTGCTCTGCGGATTCGTGGTCGGCTGGCGGTGGCACAACGGACTCGGTCAGGCGCTCGCGGCGTTCGCGATCCTGCTGCTGTTCGCGTTCGCCATGCTGTGGGTCGGCGCGCTGATCGGATTGTCCGTGGGCGGACCCGAGGTGGCCTCGTCGGCGGGACTGATCTGGCTGTTCCCGCTGACGTTCCTCTCGAACGCGTTCGTGCCGACCCCGCAGTTGCCGAGCGCGCTGCAACCGGTCGCCGAGTGGAACCCGATCTCGTCGATCGTCGCGGCCTGCAGGCACCTGTTCGGCAACCCGTCCCCGTTCGCCAGCCCGGACGGCTTCCCGGCCCAGCATCCGGTCTGGCTGTCCCTGATCTGGTGCGTGGCGATCATCGTCGTGTTCGCGCCGCTCGCGGTCCGCAAGTACCGGAGTGCCACTGGGCATTGACAAGGCTTATACAGCGTGCAAATAATCCGAACTGTGTTAAAGAAGCCGGCCGGCAACTGGCGTGAGGCGAGACGGGAGAGTGCGCGGGCGAACGTGCTCACCGCCGCGTGGGAGTTGGTGCGCGAGGACGGGTTGGCCGCCCTGTCCTTACGCGAGCTGGCTCGCCGGGCGGGCATCACCACGCCGACCCTGTACGCGTACTTCGAGTCCAAGAACGCCATCCTGGACGCGATGTTCGCGCAGGCCGCACAGTCGTTCGTCGAGCTGAAGGCGTCACTGCCGGCGACGGACGACCCACAAGAGGACCTGCTGACCGAAGCCCGGGCGTTCGTCACGTTCTGCGTGTCCGACGTCCCGCGGTACCAGCTGCTCTTCCAGCACTCGGTGCCCGGCTTCACGCCGTCGCCCGAGTCGTACGAGCTCGCGGTCAGCGCCCTGGCGGTGACGCGTGAGCTCCTCGCACGCAACGGCGTGCGCGATCCACGGCACCTCGACATCTGGACCGCCATCACCGTCGGCCTGGTCGGCCAGCAGATCTCCAACGACCCGGACGGCGACCGGTGGACCCGGCTCGTCGAGGACGTGACCCGGATGTTCCTCGCCCAGTACGCGGGCAGGGGATCCACGCACAGCAAGGGGGAATCATGACCGCAGTCACCCAGCTCAAGCTTCACCATCTGGCCCTGACCGTGACCGACCTGGAGTCGAGCGTCCAGTGGTACGGCGAGGTCTTCGGGGTCCACCCGGTGATCGACGTACCGCATCCCGGCGGTGTCGGACGGATCCTCGCCGACGCGGATCATCAGCTGATGATCGCGCTGCACCGCCACGAGACCAACGACGGTGCCTTGTCCGACGAGACCGTCACCGGGCTCGACCATGCCGGCTTCGCGGTCGGCTCGCGTGCCGACCTCGAACAGTGGCAGGACCATCTGGAGGCGCACGGCGTGATCCGTGCCGGCGCCGCCGACAAGCCGCTCACCCAGTCGCCGATCGCCGACGAGCCGTACGCGTCGGTCCTGGTGTTCCGCGACCAGGACAACATCCAGCTCGAGCTCTTCGCTCCCGCCGCGCACTGAAGCGACGAAGCGCCCCGGTGGCTGTCCACCGGGGCGCTTCGGAAGCTTGGTGGGTCAGCCGGTGAAGGGTTCCGCGGCGACGATCTCGACGGTCACGTCCTTGCCGTTCGGGGCCTCGTACTTGGCCTTGTCGCCCTTCTTCTTGCCGAGGATCGCGGCGCCCAGGGGAGACTGCGGCGAGTAGACGTCGATGTCGACCGACGCGTCCAGGGCGAGCAGCTCGCGGGAGCCGAGCAGGAACGTCTCGACGTCGTCGTCACCGGCGAACTTGATGGACACCTTCATGCCGGGCTCGATCTTGCCGCCGGCCTTCGGGGTCTCGCCGACCCGGGCCCGGCGGAGCATGTCCTCCAGTTGCCGGATCCGCGCCTCGATCTTGCCCTGCTCGTCCTTGGCGGCGTGGTAGCCGCCGTTCTCCTTGAGATCGCCCTCGTCCCTGGCCTCGCTGATCCGCTGCGTGATCTCGGCACGGGCAGGGCCCTTGAGGTGCTCGAGCTCGGACTTCAGCTGGTCGTAACCGTCCTGCGTCAGCCAGACAACGCTGTCCTCGTCGATCTTCTGCGTCACGGGCTGCTCCTTGTGTCGGTGGGATGGGCAGGAAAATACTGCTGGCCGCCGTCGTCGACGGCGACCAATCAAACGAGCGTAGCAAGAGACCGCCGATCACGCAGGGGCTCTCACCGGTCACAAGCGCTTGGAAAACGCTTGCTGCACGGCTTTTCGTCCGCTCTGAGCAGATTCCCGGCAATCGGTTGCCATCAAGCCCTCGATTGACCGCTGACCTGGACTTTCCTACGCTCCCGGAGACCGACGGGGGTTTGGGGGGATGTGGTGGACGTGACAACGGATGGCGAGCGCGCGACCCGCGGCCGGCGCATGCGGCTGTGGATCGCGGGCGCCGTCGTACTCGCGATCGCAGCGGCTGCGGCGACCTGGGCGGTCGCCGGTCGAGGGGACCCACCCGGTCCATCAGTGGCCACTCCCACGCAGACGTCGGCCGGACCGTCGGTCGAGGAGCGGATGCTGGCCGGTGCCGGCGCCATCCTGAAGACTCGGGCCTCGGCCGTGCTGTCCGGGCACCTGGCGCAGTACCTTCAGTACGTCGACCCGGCGAACCGGAAGCTCCGGCAACGCGACCAGCAGGTGTTCGCCAACCTGCGCAAGCTCGGCCTCTCCCGGCTGAGCTATCAGGTAGATGCCAACTGGGCCCCGGAAGTGCAAGCGCAGCACGGACCGAGTGCACGCGCGGTCCGCGTTCTGATGCTGGTGCAGATCGCAGGCATCGACTCGACTCCGCGCGCCACCGCGCTCGGCTACACGTTTGCCGAGCGTGACGGTCACTGGCTGCTGGTCGACGACGACGATCTCGCGGCCGAGACGGACCTCAAGGCGTACCGCGAACCCTGGGACCTCGGCGCGATCGAGGTGGCTCGCCGGCCCGGCGTACTCGTCATCGTCCCGGCGGGCGAACGACGCAACGGTGAACGACTTGCGCGAGAGTCGCAGTCGGCGATCCCGATGGTGCGCTCCGTCACCCGGCGTGCCCAGGCAGGGATCGCGGTGATCGCGATGGCCGACAGCCGTTCGATGGATCCCGAGTGGCGAACCGGCGGGCATCCGGCGGCCGCTGTCGCCGCGCAGAACTACGCTCCGGCGAATCCGGAGGCGAGCGAGTTCAAGGTCACCGGGAGCCGGGTGGTGATCAACCCCGACCAGCGCACCCAGGCCGGACGGCTGCTGCTCGCGCACGAGTTCACTCATGCGGCGATGGGGCCGCTGGGCGGTCGTGCGCCGATCTGGTTGGTCGAAGGATTCGCCAGGTACGTCGAGTACCGGCTCGCCGCGCAGAGCGGGTACCAGCGGGAGCTCGCCGACGAGCGCCGTGAGTTGCTGCGCGAGAAGATCCCGGCGCTGGTGGTGCTCCCGATCGACGGCGTCTTCCACGGCGACTACGACGAGGACAGCTACGGCGTCAGCTGGATCATCGTCGAGTACCTGGTGACGACCTATGGGCAGGCGGCCGTGAACTCGCTGTACGCCGATCTCGCGCGCGGACCGGATGCGCCCGCCGTTCGGGAGCAGGTACTGCGCAAGCATCTGAAGGTGAGCGAGACGGCTCTGGTTGCGGCGCTCAAGGAGTACGACGGCTCGGCCTAGCGCGGGCGGTGCTGGTCTGCCGTCGTACAGCCGACGAGGACGACCGAGGTTGCCGACCGTTGCGTTGTCAGGGTTACCGGGAGGACCTGGTGACGGGGTGCGTCTGCCTGGACCGTGACCGTCACCTCGCCGACGATCGAGAAGTCCGCGGACTTCGCCTGCAGGCGGCAGTTCGCCTCCACCGACTTGCTGCGGTCCACCTTCAGCGTCGCCTTCGCGCTGGTCGGCGAGACGATCTCGAATCCCTGCAGTTGCGAGGTCACCGGCGGGTTCGACTGCACCCAGGCCACCCAGATCAGCCAGGTCAGTCCGGCCAGGACGACCACTCCCACGGCGCCGATCAGCAGCGGCCGCCGGGACCGCCCGCCGCGGCCGTAGCGGGCGTTCAGGTCGGAGGCCGGAGTGGCGGCAGAAGACTCGGTCACAAGCGTGTCCAGGGGGTCGGTCGTGGGTTTTCGCGGGCGTTGGAGGACCATTGTGTCTTGTGAGTGGAGATCTTCGGTTGTTGCATGTGCACGCCCACCCGGACGACGAGTCGAGCAAGGGCGCCGCTTCGACCGCCCGGTACGTCGCTGAAGGCGTGGAAGTGATGGTCGCCACCTGTACCGGTGGGGAACGCGGATCGATCCTGAATCCGAAGATGGACCGCCCGGAGGTGCTGGCGAACATCACCGAGATCCGCCGCAAGGAGATGGATGCGGCGCGCGAGATCCTCGGGATCCGGCAGGAGTGGCTGGGCTGGGTGGACTCCGGTTTCCCGGAGGGCGATCCGCTGCCGCCGCTCCCGGAAGGCTGCTTCGCGGCGCAGAAGGTCGAGGACGCCGCCGCCCCGCTGGTGAAGCTGATCCGCGAGTTCCGCCCGCAGGTCGTCACGACGTACGACGAGAACGGTGGCTACCCGCACCCGGACCACGTCATGTGCCACACGATCACGGTCGCCGCGTTCGAGGCGGCGGGGGACAAGGACGCCTACCCGGAGCTCGGCGAGCCGTGGCAGCCGCTCAAGCTGTACTACCACCACACGTTCCACTACGAGCGGATGAAGGCGCTGCACGACGGGATGCTCGCGCGCGGCCTGGAGTCGCCGTACGCCGAGCGCCTGAAGGACTGGAAGCCCGACCCGGAGAACGAGCGCCGCATCACCACGCGGGTCGAGTGCGCGCAGTACTTCGAGGTGCGGGACAGGGCGCTGCTCGCGCACGCCACGCAGATCGATCCGGACGGTGCGTGGTTCGCCGTACCGCTGGAGGTGCATCAGGCGGTCTGGCCGACCGAGGACTACGAGCTGGCGCGGAGTCTGGTCGAGTCCGAGCTGCCCGAGAACGATCTGTTCGCGGGGCTGCGCTGACGGGGGCTGCGGACAATGAGAGAATGGTGGCGTGACAGCGATGATCTCCCTTCAGACGGCCGAGATCGACCCCAACGTCGTGAAGCCGGGATGGGTCGCGCTGCTCATCGTGCTCGCTCTCGGTGCCGCCACGGTGCTGCTGTGGCGCAACATGGGCAAGCAGTTGAAGCGGATCGACGTGGACCACGCTGGTGCGGACGACCCAGCACCGTCCGCCGGCCCAGCGAGTCCGGCCGACTCGCAGTCCCCGGCTGGCGATGCGGAGCCGAAGACTTCGGCCCCGAGCCAGACTCCGAGTGACGCCAAGGAACACAAGGAACACTTAGAGCACTGAGTCCATGTCGGTGCTGTAACTGATTCCCGGGAACTCGGAAACACCCTGGTCACGAGATGGTGTCGGACTGGGCTGCCCACCTTCGGCTGACCCTATAGTGAGCCGCGTGCTGAATGGTGCCCACGACCTGTCCCTCCGGTGACCGCGACCCGCGCGGCCAGGCACCGCATGCCCGGACGCCTGGTAGCGGGTGGGGTCGGTGCTGTCCTCATCGCCTCGGCGGCGCTGGTAGTGGCGCTGTACGCCGCCGACAGCGAGCCGCATGACGTCGGTGGGATCGGCGGGCCGGGCGCCTTCGTGTCCTGGCTGCTGCCGCTGTTCCGGTTGATCTCCACGCTGGCCACCGTCGGCTGCGCGGGCGCGCTGCTCGCGGCGGTCGTGCTGCTGCGGATCGAGGGCGGACCGCTCGGAGTGCAGGGCCGGCGGGCGGTTCGGGACGCGAGCAACTCGGCGATCATCTGGGCGGTGTGCGCGTTCGCGGGCGCGATCGTGACGGCGGCGCTCATACTCAACACCCCGGTGCTGCTGCTGCGGCTACGGCTCGACGACGCACTCGGCGTACCCGAGGTGAAGGCGCTGCTGATCACCGGCATCCTCGTCGTCGCACTGGCGATCGGCATCCGCCGGGTGCAGACCTCCTCGGCGGCAGGGCTCGGCGTACTCGTCGCCATCGCCGCACTGGTCCCGACCGCGGTCACGGCGTACCCGAGGAACGAGGCGTACGTCGTACTTGCCGGAGCGGCCCTGGTGATCCACGTGATCGCGGCCACGACCTGGGTCGGCGGGCTCGCGGGCCTTGTCCGCTACGGGCGGGCGAGCCGGACCGGGCTGCCGATCGTGCTGGAACGGTACGGCCAGGTCGCACTCATCTCGGCGATCGCCGTCCTGGTCAGCGGCCTGCTCAGCGCAGCGAGCCGCCTGGCCGCGATGGGTGGCGGCTGGGGCTCGATCATCGACGCCGCCACCGAGGACGCGTACGGCGTTCTGCTGCTGGTGAAGGTGGCCGCCTTCCTGCTCCTCGTCATCCTCGCCGCCGTCCACCGCAGCCGCTCCGACACCGACCTACTCGACTCGAGCCGCCCCTTCTGGCGCGTCGTAGGCGTAGAACTCCTCGTCATGGCCCTGACCCTCGGCCTCTCAGTAGCCCTCTCCCAGACCGCCTAGGACCAGGGGGCTGTTTGTAGGTCGGTGGTGGTGCGGCGGTCGCGGGCTGGTGGGGGTGGTTCGGCGGGGCGGCCTACGGCGATCATCGAGACGATGTGCCAGCCGGGGCTGGGGTTCAGGTCGGTGGTGAGGGTTTCGAGGTCGAAGGCGCGGAACTGGCGGCAGGCGAGGTCCATGGCGTGGGCCTGCAAGGTGAGGTGCGCGACCGATTGCCCGAGGTCGTAGTCCGCGAAGTCGGAGTAGGCCCAGTCGGTGTCCTCGACGTACCGGTGGGCCATCGTCACGATCAGCAGCGAGGCGCTCGGTGCCCAGCGGGCCGAACTGCGGGCGAGGTGCCGGACGACGCGTTTGTGGTCAGGCTCGTCGCGGCGGGCGACGAAGTACGCCCACGGTTGCGAGTTGCCCGCGGACGGTGCCCAGCGGGCCGCGTCGAGGAGCAGTTCGACGTCCTCCTCGGTGACCGTCCAGCCGGGATCGAACTGCAAGGGGCTGAAGCGGCTGGCGAGCAGTGGATGGACGGGCATGTTCCCATTCAACTGCCGCCCGTGCGGGGTCATTCCGCGGGACGCATACGGTGGGGGCATGGCGAACGAGCTCGGACAGTCGACCAGTCCGTACCTGCGACAGCACGCGGGCAACCCGGTGGAGTGGCGGGAGTGGTCTGAGCGGGCGTTCGCCGAGGCCCGGGAGCGGGACGTGCCGATCTTCCTGTCGGTGGGGTACTCCGCTTGTCACTGGTGTCATGTGATGGCGCACGAGTCGTTCGAGGACGCCGAGACGGCGGCGTACCTGGCTGAGCATTTCGTGAGCGTGAAGGTGGACCGGGAGGAGCGGCCGGACGTCGACGCCATCTACATGGCGGCGACAGTCGCGATGACCGGGCAGGGCGGCTGGCCGATGTCGGTGTTCCTGACGCCGGCGGGGGAGCCGTTCTTCTGCGGGACGTACTTCCCGAAGGACGCCCGCGGCGGGATGGCGTCGTTCCGGCAGGTGCTGGAGGCAATCACCGACGCCTGGCAGAACCGGCGTGAGCAGCTCGACGGGATCGGGAAGCGGGTCGTCGAGCAGCTCGGCGCGCAGCAACCCGCGGGCCAGGAGGCGTTCGACCTGGCGCAGGCGGTCCAGCTGCTCAAGGTCGATTTCGATCCGGTCGACGCCGGGTTCGGGCGAGCTCCGAAGTTCCCACCGTCGATGGTGCTCGACTTCCTGCTCCGCCATCACCGCCGTACCGGCGACCAGGACGCGCTCGCGATGGTCGCCCATACTTGCGACCGGATGGCCCGAGGCGGGATGTACGACCAGCTCGCCGGCGGTTTCGCGCGGTACTCCGTCGACGGCCAGTGGATCGTCCCGCACTTCGAGAAGATGCTGTACGACAACGCGCTGCTCCTGGACGTCTACACGCACTGGTGGACGATCAGCGGCGACCCCCTCGCGAAGCGCATCGCCGAGGAGACCGCCGACTTCCTGCTCGCCGAGCTCCGGACACCGGAAGGTGGGTTCGCCTCCGCCCTCGACGCCGACACCGACGGAGAGGAAGGCAAGTACTACGCCTGGACGCCGGAGCAACTCCGTGAAGCCGTCGGGGACGACGCCGACTGGGTCATCGACCTCTGCGACGTGACCGGAACCTTCGAGCACGGTACGTCGGTCCTCCAGCTTCGGCAGGACCCGGATGACTTGCACCGATGGAGCCGGGTCCGCGAAACGCTCAAGCAGGCGCGGAGCAGTCGTACCTACCCCGGGCGCGACGACAAGGTGGTGGCCGCGTGGAACGGTCTGGCGATCACGGCACTCACTCGCGCCGGGATCGTGCTCGAGAAGCCGCAGTACGTCGAGGCCGCGGAGGCAGCCGCCCGCTTGGTCCGGGACGTGCATCTGGATGGCGCGCGGTTGTACCGGACGTCGCGGGACGGTGTGCGGGGGAGTGCGGACGGCGTACTCGAGGACTATGCGGCGGTCGCCCAAGGATGCTTGACGTTGCTGGGGGCAACCGGTGACGTCGAGTGGTACCAGGTCGCAGAGGCCTTGCTGGACAGGGTTCTGGAGCAGTTTGTTGCTGATGGCTCCTACTTCGACACCGCTGCGGACGCCGAGCAGTTGGTGTGGCGGCCGCAGGACGCGACGGACAACGCGACCCCGTCGGGGGTGAGCCTCGCCGCCGAGGCCTTCGCCACGCTCGCGAGCCTGACGGGATCAGACCGGTATGAGACCGCGGCCCAAAAGGCGCTGCAGGCGTCGTCCGCCATCGCCCACCGCGCGCCCCGCTTCGCCGGCCGTGCCCTCGCGGTCGCCGAAACCATTGCCACCGGCCCCCTGGAGATCGCGATCGTCACCGGCCCCGCCACTCCGACCGGCGCGGGGGATTTGCTGCGAGTTGCTTTCACTGACGCGCCTTGGGGTACGCCGATCGCATCCGGCGTGCCCGGTTCCGCCGTACCGCTGATGGCGGGACGGGAGCTCATAGGCGGGCTGCCCGCGGCCTATGTGTGTCAGAAATTCACCTGCCGGCTACCCGTGACGTTGCCGGAACACCTTCGCCGGGAGTTGCACCCCACGGACTGAGGCCGTGCCGGGTGCGGGTTTTCCCTGCGCTTTCGGCCGGATCCCTTGACGCGCGGCGAGCGGACGGCGACAGTCGATCCTCAGCTGGATGTAACAGAACTCGCATGCATCGACACGAAGTGTCACAAATGAGGCAGTGGCACTGTTGCGTCAGCATCCGGCGCGTCCCCAACTGAATTCGGTCGCTGCGCCCAAACAGCGACCACACCGTGAGGAGATGTTGTCTTGAAACGACTGACATCAGCAGGGGCGGTGGCCGTCGTCGCGGCAGCGGGTCTTGCCGCTGGTATGACGGGGCTCACCGCTTCGAACGCGGGTGCCGCCGACCGGACGGCTCCGCTCCCGGCATCCGGCTTCAACCAGCCGGCCGCCGTCCAGGCCGAGCAGGCGCTGACCGCGCAGACGGCCGCCGCTCTCGGCCTCGGCACCGGAGAGCAGCTCAAGGTCCGCGACGTGGTCAAGGACCCGGACGGTACGGAGTACGTCCGATACGACCGTACCTTCAACGGCCTCAAGGTCGTCGGAGGTGACCTGATCGTCAAGCGCAAGGGCGAAACGATCGGGCAGGTCACGTACAACCGCGGCGCGAAGGTGGTTGCCGTCGGCACCAAGCCGACCCTGTCCCAGTCGGCGGCCCTCACCAAGGGCGCGCAGGCGGCCAAGTTCAAGGCGACCGGCAACAAGGGCGAGTTGGTGGTCTTTGTGACGCCGGCCAAGCCCGTCCTCGCGTACGAGGTCGTGACCACCGGTGTGAAGCCCGACCAGACCCCGTCGGTGCTGCACTCGTTCGTCGACGCCAAGTCCGGTGCGGTGCTCGCACAGGACGACGAGGTCAAGACCGGTACCGGCAACTCGATGTACTCCGGCACTGTCAGCATCGGTACGTCGGGCAGCTACACGATGAGCGACCCGAACCGCGGCGGCAACTACACCACGGACCTGAACGGCTCGACCTCCGGTAACGGCACGACGTTCACCGACGCCGACGACACCTGGGGGACCGGCGCCGCGTCGAACCGCCAGACCGCCGGCGTGGACGCGCACTACGGAGCCCAGCTGACCTGGGACTACTACAAGAACGTCCACGGCCGCAACGGCATCTTCAACAACGGCCAGGGCGCCCGCTCGCGCACGCACTACGGCAACGCCTACGTGAACGCGTTCTGGGACGGCACCCAGATGACGTACGGCGACGGCAGCAGCAACACGCACCCGCTGACGTCGATCGACGTGGCCGGTCACGAGATGAGCCACGGTGTCACCGAGGCGACCGCGAACCTGGACTACTCCGGTGACGCGGGCGGCCTCAACGAGGCGACCTCCGACATCTTCGGTACTGCGGTGGAGTTCTCCGCCAACAACTCGTCCGACCCGGGTGACTACCTGATCGGCGAGAAGATCAACATCAACGGCAACGGCACGCCGCTGCGCTACATGGACAAGCCCTCGAAGGACGGCCGCAGCGTGGACTGCTGGTCGACCAGCACCGGCGGCCTGGACCCGCACTACTCGTCGGGCCCGCTGAACCACTGGTTCTACCTGGCGTCGGAAGGCACCGGGAGCAAGGTCATCGGCGGCGTGACGCACAGCAGCACCGCCTGCAACGGCGCCACCATCACCGGCGTCGGCCGCGACGTGGCCGCGAAGGTCTGGTACCGCACGCTGAGCACCAAGCTGAGCTCAGGCAGCACCTACAAGGACGCCCGTGAGGGTGCGATCAACTCCGCGAAGGAGCTGTACGGCGCGGACTCGGCGCAGTGCAAGGGCATCGAGGCCGCGTTCAGCGGCATCTCGGTCCCGGCCGGCGCGGCCGCCTGTGGCGGTGGCACCGACCCGCAGCCGCCGACGGGTGACAACCTGCTGCTGAACCCGGGCTTCGAGTCCGGTGCGGTGAACTGGACCGGCACCTCGGGCCCGATCACCAACAACGCCGATCGCCCGGCGCGGACCGGCACCTGGAAGCTGTGGCTGCAGGGCAACGGTCGCGCCACCACCGAGAACGTCGGCCAGTCGGTCGCGATCCCGGCCTCGGCGACCAGCGCCACCCTGTCGTTCTGGATCCGGATCGACACCGCCGAGACGACTGCCTCGACGGTGTACGACACGGCGAAGGTGCAGATCGTCGACGGGTCGACCACGACCACGCTGGCGACGTACTCGAACCTGAACAAGAACACGTCGTACCTCCAGAAGACCCTGAACGTCACGGCGTACAAGGGGAAGACCGTCACGGTGAAGTTCGTCGGCCAGGAGGACTCCTCCCTGCAGACCAGCTTCGTCATCGACGACACCTCTCTGACCGCGAGCTGAGCTCACGGTGAATCGTCCGGGGCGTGCGCGGCCTCCCGCCCAGGCCCGCGCGCCCCGGATTCCTTTGCCTGAAGGAGATCCACCATGCGCAAGTCCCTCGTCCCAGGGCTCGGCGTAGTGCTCGCCGCGGGCGCATTGTTTGCTACTGGCAACAGTGCGGAAGCGGCCGATTCACCCGATATCTCAGTCACCAACACGAAGGCCCATCTGGACAAGTTGCAGTCCATCGCCACCAGCAACGGTGGTGACCGGTACACCGGCCGGGCCGGGTACAAGGCCTCGGCCGACTACGTGAAGGCCAAGCTGGACGCGGCCGGGTACACCACGACCCTGCAGTCGTTCAGCACCTCGGCGGGTACGTCGTACAACGTGATCGCGGAATGGCCGCACGGCGACGCGAACCACGTGGTGATGGCCGGCTCGCACCTGGACAGCGTCAGTTCCGGTCCGGGGATCAACGACAACGGCTCTGGTAGCGCCGGCGTACTCGAAACCGCCCTCGCCTACGCTGCCAGTGGTCAGACGCCCAAGAATCGCTTGCGGTTCGGATTCTGGGGTGCCGAGGAGCTCGGGCTGCTCGGCTCGAAGTACTACGTGAACAACCTGCCCGCCGCCGAGCGGGACAAGGTCGAGCTGTACCTGAACTTCGACATGATCGCGTCGCCGAACCCGGGGTACTTCGTGTACGACGACAACCCGGCCGGCAACGGCGCCCGTGACGATCTGGTGGCGTACTTCACCGGCAAGAGCGTGCAGACCGAGTTCATCGACGTCCAGGGCCGCTCCGACCACGCGGCGTTCCGTTCGTTGGGGATCCCAACGGCCGGTACGTTCTCCGGTGCCGAGGGCACCAAGACGTCCGCCCAGGCGACGAAGTGGGGAGGTACGGCGGGGAGCGCATTCGACCCGTGCTACCACCGGTCCTGCGACACCATCAACAACCTGGACCTGACCTCGCTGGACCGCCAGATCGATGCCATCGGCCACATGATCTGGATGTACGCGCAGAAGGACTACACAGGCGGACCGCCCCCGACCGGCGACAACCTCCTGCAAAATCCGGGCTTCGAGTCCGGTACGGCGAACTGGACCGGGAACACCGGCGTGATCACGAACAGCACCTCACGCCCGGCGCACACCGGCTCGTACAAGGCGTGGCTGCAGGGGAACGGCCGGAGCAGCACCGAGAACCTCGGGCAGTCGGTCGCGATCCCTGGTACGGCGACAGCGGCGTCGTTGTCGTTGTGGATCCGGATCGACACCGCGGAGACCACGGGCTCCACGGTGTACGACACGGTCAAGGTGCAGATCGTCGACGGGCCGACCACGACCACGCTGGCGACGTACTCGAACCTGAACAAGAGCACGTCGTACGTGCAGAAAACGCTGGATGTCACGCAGTACAAGGGAAAGACGGTCACTGTGAAGTTCGTCGGCCAGGAGGATTCCTCCCTGCAGACCAGCTTCGTGATCGACGACGTAGCCCTGACCGCGGGCTAGATCTGCTTGCAGAGCTTGCCCGGTGGGATGGCGGCCTCGGTGAGCAGTTGCGTCACCGGGGCCGCCAGCGGCTTCACCTTCGGGTCCTCGATGCGCGCCGTCCGGCCGTTCGCACTCACCGCGACGATCATGTCGTCGGGGTGCTTCGTGGCCGGCTTGGTCGCCGTCAGGCTCGCCCAGTCGACCTGCTGCGCGGCCGTGGTGATGGTCGTCAGCAGGCTCGGGTCGAGCTTGCACCGGATGGTTCCCTTGCCGCTCTTGCTCACGGTCGCGACACCGTCGGTGCCGATCTGCACCTGGTCGTCGAAGCCCGCGAACCCACCGGTCCTGGAGACGGTGAGCGGCAGACCGGTGCCCACGGGCGTCGACTGCGTCACCGACGCCGTCGGCAGGGTCGGCGCACTGGTCGACGGTGTGCTTGGGCTTCCGGTGCCGGATTCGCTTCCGCATCCGGTCAGCACGAAGCCTGCGATGACGGTTGCTGCTGCGTATCTGCTCAGGTTCCTCACGCATCATGGATACACGCAGGGGTGCCGTTCGTTGCAGCTGTGACACGACTGAAATGTGATCGCGTCAAACGACAGGGGAGACCAGGTCGATCAGCGCACGGGTCAGCTGGACCCGCTGCTCGAACAGCTCCAGTGGAGCGTTGTGCGTGCCGAACATCTCCAGCGGCAGTGCGGTGAACGCGGCCCGGATCAGCAGCGAGCCCAGGTACCCGTAGAGGACCTCCTCCTCGGTCACTTGCAGGCCGTCCTCCGCAAGCCCTTCCCGGAACCCTTTCAAGATCACATTGTGTACTGCGGGCAATGCCTCCGGCGCCAACTCGCCCGCGTGCGCCAGTCCGATCAGCAACTGCCCCAGATCGAACCCAACCGCCTGCGGGCAGTCGAAACCCCAGTCGATCGCCACGAACTCGTTCGGGCTGTCGTGCGGCACCAGCAGGTTCTGCGGGCTCGCATCCCCGTGCTGGTAGCACTGCGGCAACGCCTCGAGCGCATCGAGTACGGCAGGGACGCGCTCGCCCAGTGCGAGCAGGTCGTCCCGTAGTGCGTGGTCGCCAAGGTGGCAGACCGCTGCGCTCAACAGGGGGTGCCGCCAGGTCTGCGGATCAGCGAGCACGGGTAGCGCAGACTTCATGACGCGGCCGTCTGCGTAGTACCGCAGCGCCGTACCCGGTGTGCTGGAGACGACCCTGTCGAGCAGGGGCTCGACGAGATGGGGTTGCCGGCGAGCCGACAATCGTCCGAGCAGGTACGCCGCCCGCTCGAAGCGGTCCATCGGCCACGGGCCCCATTCCTGGACGACGTTCTCCATCCACAGGGTCGCGCGGTCGTCGTCGTACACGTCGATGCGATAGGCGTGCGCCAGTCGCAGGCCCGGCGGCATCAGGTCGCCGACGCCGCTGCGGTGGACGGCGATCTCCAACTGCCAGGGCATGTAGTCGATGAAGCTCTGCCGGTACTCCATGGGCACGAACTCGATGATCGGCGAGTGCCGGACGGACTGGAGTTTCTTCACGAAGCACGACCAGTCGGCGCCGTCGAGCGTCGTACCGAAGACGCGGTGCAGCGACTCGGTACTCGGCGTACCGATCGGGTAGTCGACAGGTTCGACCCGGACCGCGCCCGCGACGGCCGCCGGATCCCCGGTGATCGTCCGCGCGAGCGCGGTCAGGTCCTCCTCCCCCAACGCGTCCCGGCCCAACGGTTCGAGTCCGGTGATCATGTTCCCCCCACGGAAGTAAAGTCACCTTACTGATGTGATAGTAAAGTTGCTTTATGACTTCCGTCAACGACGATCGCCGGGTCGGGACCGATCACATCGCCGCACTGCTCGGGTCGGCGCTGGAACGGATCCGGTCGGAGATCCTGGCCACGTCCGAGGAGCAGTACCCCGGACTCCGGGTCTCGCACTACCGCCTGCTCGAACTGATCCCGCCCGACGGCGCCCGGATCACCGACCTGGCGGAGGTCGCGGCAATGACGAAACAGGGCCTCGGGCAGCACGTCGACTACCTGCAGAAACTCGGCTACACCGAGTCCGCCCGCCTCCCCACCGACCGCCGAGTCCGCCTGGTCCGCCGTACGCCGCTGGGCGACCAGGCAGTCGCCTTCAGCCGAGCCGCCATTGCCCGCGTAGAACAATCCTGGTCCACCCAACTAGGCCCCACCCGCTACACCCACCTCCGCCAAACCCTCCACGAACTAGGCAGCCAGCGGTAACCGCCCCGACGCGACGAGTCCGAACTACTCGACCGGATCAGACTGGGGATCGGCGATGGGGTGTGGGGACAGGCAATTGCCTGTCCCCAGTCCCCGCCGGGTGTCCCCGGCGCGCGAACGGCGTGCGGGGTTCACGCGCTCGGTGAGCGTGTGGTGGTGGGGGATACGGAGCGGTCACGCCTTCGGCGTGGCTGCTTGTCGGCCGGCTTCGCCGGCGTGCGCGGGGTGTGGGGGCGAGCGGAGGTGCTTGGTGGGTGGATGTGCGCTCGGCGCCTGGGGATCGACCGGCCGCTTTGCGGAACAAATGTTGCAGTAGCTGGCAAAAATGTTCCGAGCTACTCGACCGGATCAGACTGGGGATAGGCGATGGGGTGTGGGGATAGGCAATTGCCTATTCCCAGTCCCCGGCGGGTGTGCGCGGTGCGCGAACGGCGTGCGGGGTTCACGCGCTCGGTGAGCGTGTGGTGGTGAATGCAGAGCGGTCACGCCTTCGGCGGGGCGGCTTGTTGGCCGGCTTCGCCGGCGTGCGCGGGGTGTGGGGACGCGCGGGGGTGCTTGGCGGGTGGATGTGGGCTCGGCGCCGGAGGGCTTCGCCGGGTGAATGTCGCGTCGGGCGGGCGCGCGGGGCGGCCGGGCTGTTTGCGGAAGAAATGTTGCAGTAGGTGGCAGAAGCGTTCCGCAGTACCGGGCTGGGGCGGGCGATGGGGGCTGGCGACAAGGTGTTGCTTGTTCACTGGCGCCGCCGACGTGGTTCGGGCCCCGGGTGAGGGGGTTAGCCGGCGCGGTAGGTCGCGATGCTTACGGCGATGTAGTGGCAGATGAAGGCGGCGACGGTGAAGGCGTGGAAGATTTCGTGGAAGCCGAACCAGCGGGGGGACGGGTTCGGGCGCTTGGTGCCGTAGACGACCGCGCCGATCGAGTACAGGCCGCCGCCGACGGCGATCAGGGTGACGACTGCCGCGCCGCCCGCGTGGTAGATGTCGCCCATCCAGAAGATCGCGACCCAGCCCAGCGCCAGGTAGAGCGGCGTGTAGATCCAGCGCGGCGCGCTGAGCCAGAAGATCCGGAACAGGATGCCGAGCACCGCGCCGCCCCAGGCCAGGCCGAGCATCAGCAGCCGGTCGTTGCCGTGCAGCAGCACCATGCCGAGCGGCGTGTAGGTGCCGGCAATCAGCAGGAAGATGTTGCTGTGGTCGAGCCGGCGCAGGATCGCCTCGCCCTTCGGGCCCCAGTAGAACCGGTGGTACAGCGCGGAGATGCCGAACAGCAGCATCGAACCGACGGTGTAGACCGCGGCCGCCCAGCGCGCGTTCGCGTGCGGTGCCAGGCAGACCAGCACGATGCCGGCGGCGGTTGCGAACGGGAACGTTCCGGCATGCAACCATCCACGGAGCTTGGGCTTGAGTGGCCCGAGTCGCCCGGAGAGCCGGTGACCGGCTTCCTGGGGTTGTGCGCTGGAAACGGTCATCGCCGTCCTTTCGAGGGGTGTCCGGGCGGTTCCTACCTACGCAACCGTAACCTACGCAACCGTAGGTTCAATGGTTCAGAAGGATGAAATGTAGGCGAAGTCACCCGGGTGATGCAGCACGCCCACGGTTTACGATGCACGAACTTCGCTGAAAGTTCGACCTTTCCGGCAGGTTTCTGTGAGCCGCTCCAGGGCCTCTCGTGCCTGGCGTTTCTGGGCTAGCCTCGTGACCGAGAGTCTTCGAGGAGAGCACCCTACCCATGCGGACACCTGGCAAGCAGAAGCTGCGCAACGCCCTCTACAGCCTGTACGAGCGCCGGGTCCGCCGGTCCCTGTCGCCGGACCGGATCCCGCGGCACATCGGCGTCATCATCGACGGCAACCGGCGCTGGGCCCGGCAGGTCGGCGACCCGGTGTCGCGCGGTCACGAGGCCGGGGCGAACAAGATCTCCGAGTTCCTGGAGTGGTGCGACGACGTCGGCGTCAAGGTCGTCACGGTGTGGATGCTGTCCACCGACAACCTGACCCGCCCGGCCGACGAGCTGGAGCCGCTGCTGCGGATCATCGAGCAGACGGTCGAGGAGCTGACCGCGATCGGCCGCTACCGGATCCATCCGGTCGGCGCGCTCGACCTGCTGCCCGGCACCACCGCCGAGGCGCTGAAAGCGGCGGAGACAGCGACCCATGACGTCGACGGGATGCTGGTCAACGTCGCGGTCGGGTACGGCGGACGTCGCGAGCTCGCCGACGCGGTCCGTTCCCTGCTCCTCGAGGAGGCCGCGAAGGGCATCTCGATCGAGGAGTTGGCCGACCGCGTGGACGTCGAACACATCGCGCGGCACCTCTACACCAAGGGCCAGCCTGACCCCGATCTGGTCATCCGGACGTCGGGTGAGCAGCGCCTGGGCGGCTTCCTGCTCTGGCAGAGCGCGCTGAGCGAGTTCTACTTCTGCGAGGCGCTCTGGCCGGACTTCCGCCACGTCGACTTCCTCCGCGCCATCCGAAGCTACGCCCAACGCGAGCGCCGCTTCGGGACCTGATCTGCACGACCGGCGGGGCTCCTCGGCCGCAGCGTGTGCAGGTGGTACGGCGCCTGAGGTAGTACCCGTACGTCGCCACGCCCAGCGCCGTACCCCACAGCATCCAGAGGATGCCCGGGGCGTTGGCGGCCCACATGTCGCCGCCGAGTGGGGCCTGGGTGTTCATCAGGCCGGCTGGGATCAGTACGACGGCGACGATCGAGGCCGGGATGATCGCGAGCAGCGGTGGGACGCGCCGGCCGGCCTTGAACCAGATCCAGCGCGGGTAGACGTCGCCCCACCGGTGCACCAGGCCGTGCGTGAGCACGCCTCCGCCAAGGCCCATCACAGCCAGGCCGAGGCCCATCTCGAGCATTCCGGGGGTGTCGGCCATCATCTGGTGGAACTCGTCGGTGATGCCGACCGGCCAGCCGAGGTACCAGGCGATCCGGGTGAACTCGTACGGCAGGTTCGCCACCACCGCGACCGCGACCGCCCACTTGCCCCAGCGGAGCGCAGCCTCCGGTCGCATCCAGGCCGGATCGTGGGAGCCCCGGCCGCAGGAGACGCAGGCGTTGCGGCTGCGCCGGTGGTACGCGAGCGCCGTCGCCGCCCAGAGGATGCCGCCGACGAACAGGATGATCAGGTTCACCCGGTGCCAGTACAGGATGTCGCCGACGCCGTCCTGCGGTCCCGGTACGCCGGTGAATGCGAACACGATCAGCGCCGGGGCCATCGCGACCACCGCGATCAGCGTGTAGTCGGGGATGACAAGCGCCAGACCGACCGCGAGTACGGCGGCGACCGCCTGCAGGATCGACCCGCGCGGCCGCATCCGGGTCATGACGAGCGCGAGTACGGCGCCGCCGAGCCCGATCGCCGCCATCACGGGAGCGACCACGTGGACCGGCGTACCTTCGAGGATCGATGACGAGGCCTGATCGTCGGCGACCCGCGCGAACGGGTATCCGGCACCGCCAAGGGTCCAGTAGAGCCCTAGTACGCCGTACACAAGGGACCAGAGCGCGGTGGCGTACCCGGTCCACGTCGGCCAGTTCTTCGTCATGCACCGAGCCTCGCCCGGCGGCCCGGCGTACCGGATCACCCTGCGGAGTGACACGGCTCCCCCGCGTGGGTGGGGGAAGGCGTAACACCGTGTTAACCCCGTGGCCGGGCGTGTCGGGCTGCGCCGTTTGCAGGAGCCTCCTACCCTGACATTGACGGTCGGAGGGGAAGCCGGCTGTCACGGGAGGCCCGATCAGTTTGAGAATCTCGTTCCAGCCGGTTGCCCCATGAGGGGCCGAACGGAGTACCCGAGACCTAGGGTCTCGAGCTCACTGATCGCCGTTGCCGCTCGCGCGGCGGCGCGGAAGGGGCCAACACCAGGCCCCGAGGGCGGCACCCGACCCATCACCTAACCACTGGCGGGCCGGGGCGAGGGTGTACGTCACGGCCTAGAAGAGGACGTGCGACATGGCCATCCACGCCAAGGCGTCAAGTACCTCATCCACACCGGACCAGCGCACCTTCGTGCTGGACACCTCGGTGCTTCTCTCGGACCCGCACGCGATGCTGCGGTTCGACGAGCACGAGGTGGTCGTCCCGGTGGTCGTCGTCACCGAATTGGAGGCCAAACGGCATCACCCGGAACTCGGCTATTTCGCGCGGACGGCGCTCCGCCTGCTCGACGAGCTCCGGATACTGCACGGACGACTGGACGCGCCCCTGCCAGTGGGGGAGAAGGGTGGAACTCTTCGGGTCGAACTGAACCACACCGACCCGGAGACCTTGCCGGCCGGTTTCCGGCTCGGCGACAACGACAGCCGGATCCTGGCCGTGGCCTGCAACTTCATGGCCGAGGGCAAGGACGTCACGCTGGTCTCGAAGGACCTGCCGATGCGGGTCAAGGCGTCGGCGTGCGGTCTGATCGCCGAGGAGTACCGCGCCGAGCTGACGCTGGAGTCCGGTTGGACCGGTATGGCGGAGCTCGAGGTCGAGACGCACGTCGTCGACGACCTGTACGAGAACGGCGCGGTCGAGCTGACGGAGGCCGGTGAGTTCCCGACCCACACCGGGCTGGTGATGCTGTCCGACCGGGGCAGCGCGCTCGGCCGGGTGATGCCGGACAAGCGGATCCGGCTGGTCCGGGGCGACCGGGAGGCGTTCGGGATCCGCGGTCGTTCCGCCGAGCAGCGGGTCGCGCTCGATCTGCTGCTGGATCCTGATGTCGGGATCATCTCGCTCGGCGGCCGGGCCGGTACGGGCAAGTCCGCGCTCGCGCTGTGCGCCGGCCTCGAATCGGTGATGGAACGCCGGCAGCACAAGAAGGTGGTCGTGTTCCGGCCGCTGTTCGCGGTCGGCGGCCAGGAGCTCGGGTACCTGCCGGGCAGCGAGTCGGAGAAGATGCAGCCGTGGGCCCAGGCCGTGTACGACACGCTCGGCGCGCTGACCAGCGGTGACGTGATCGACGAGGTGATCGACCGGGGCATGCTCGAGGTCCTGCCGCTGACCCACATCCGCGGGCGGTCGCTGCACGACGCGTTCGTGATCGTCGACGAGGCGCAGTCGCTGGAGCGGAACGTGCTGCTCACGGTGCTGTCCCGGGTCGGTGCCAACTCGCGGGTGGTGCTCACCCACGACGTGGCGCAGCGGGACAACCTGCGGGTCGGCCGGCACGACGGTGTGGTCGCGGTGGTCGAGCAGTTGAAGGGGCACCCGCTGTTCGCGCACGTCACGCTGACCCGCTCGGAGCGGTCGCCGATCGCGGCGCTGGTCACCGAGATGCTCGATGACCTGCAGCTGTAAGGAGCGTTCGTACAGTTAGGTAATAAACGTCTGTAAAGCAGAGGTAAGAACGGTGCGGTCGCCACGCGGCGACCGCACCGTTCGTCCGTGACCTGCTTGTGATCACGGACGGTTTACGTCAGAGTATGTTCTCGTTGCAGCCGACGGGGGTCGGGTTTTCTCGGAAGGACAGATGAAAGCGAAGCGCTCCGTCGCGATTCTCGCAGTGACCGGAATCGCCGTGGTTTCCGTTGTCGCCGGTATCGACCTCTTCAGCTCTCCTGGGAGCAGCAGTGCGTCGGAGAAGGTGTCCGGGCGGGCCGAGATGGCCGTGCTGAACAGTGGGAAGGCGATCCCTTCCGCGACCACGCCGTCGGTCAATCCGCAGTCGGCCGCCGAGCTCGCCGCCGAGGCGGTCCGGATGCGGAACCAGGTCGAGGCCATCGAGCAGCAGCGCACCGCCCTGCAGGACGCGGCCGCGGTGAAGATGAAGGCCAAGAACGCCGCTCTGAAGCGCTATGAGGCGCTTCGGGAGGCCCAGCGCTCGTCGAGCGAGGAGCGGGCCAGCCGGGACGCCGAGCGGAAGAAGTACGAGGGCACGCCGAAGGAGGTCGCGATGAACCTCCTCCCCGACCACGGCTGGAGCCAGAGCCAGTTCAGCTGCCTGGAGAAGCTCTGGAACAAGGAGTCCCGCTGGAAGGTCAGCGCCGACAACCCGACGTCCACGGCCTACGGCATCCCGCAGGCGCTGCCCGGTAACCGCATGGCGGCTTACGGCAAGGACTGGCGGACCAACCCGGTCACCCAGATCAAATGGGGCCTGGACTACATCGAAGCCACCTACGGTTCCCCCTGCAGCGCTTGGGGCCACTCCCAGGCCAAGGGCTGGTACTGACCCGTCACCCGACGCGGAACACCGGACCGTAGGTCCCGTCACCGGCTCTCTTCAGCAGGGTGCCCTGACCGGCAGTTGCCAGCGTGATCGGGTCGCCGCCCAGACGTGCTGCGTGACCGCTCAGCCGGACGTCCTTGATGACGATGTCCCCCTTCGGCCGGCCCAGTACGACGGCGTACACCGTCTCGCCCTTCTGGGTGAACATCACCTGGTCTCCGGCGGTAGTGGTCGCCGACGAGCGCGTCCACGGCCGGGTGCCGTCCAGTGCCTCCCGGTTGACCTTCAGCCAGGCTCCGATGTCGGTGAGTCTGCTCAGCTGCTCCGGGACGATCACACCGTCGCCACCGCTCGGTCCGACGTTCAGTAGCAGCGCACCGTTGTTGGCTGCCGCCTTGGCGAGTGAAGCGATCAGATCGGTCGACTTGGCGTAGTCCTGGTCGTTCTCCTGACGGTTGTAGCCGAACGAGCCGCCGATACCGCGGTCCTGCTGCCAGAACTTGTCCTGGACGGTGTCGAAGTCTGTGTACTCCGGCGTCCGGAAGTCACTGTGCGGAGCGGGCTTCTGGGTGTTGATGCTGTCCGCCACACCAGGCAGCTTGAACAGGCCCTTCATCAACTGGTCGAACCCCCAACGCATCGGCTTCGGGCTCATCACCTGCCGGCCGAAGGACGCCGTACTCCAGCGGTCGTCGACGACTCCCTCCGGGACGGTGTTGTAGTAGTCCGCCAGCACCGAGTAGAGCCGTTTGGAGCCGGTCGGCCAGGCGATGTCGTTCCACAGGATGTCCGGCTTGTACCGCGTGATCAGCTCGCGCACCTGCGCCACGGCGTACTCGCGGTAGTCCTCGCCGTAGTGCAGATAGGCGTAGTCGCCCAGCGTCTTCACGGTCTTGCGCTGGAACGTCCAGTCGACCCCACCGGAGTAGTAGACGCCGAACTTGAGGCCCTGCTTTCGGACGGCCGCGGCCAGCTCACCCATCAGGTCCCGCTGGGTGTGGAAGTCCGGTGCGTGCGGGTTGCGGACCTTCGTGGGCCACAGCGAGTACCCGTCGGCGTACTTGGCCGTCACCACGATGTACGACGCTCCGGCCGCCTTGAACTGCGCAGCCCACCGGTCCGGGTTCCAGTTGGCCAGACCGGCGTCGAACTGCTTGGTGAAGTCGCTGTACGGCGCGTCGCCGTAGTGCTCGCGGTGATAGCTCGCGGTCGGCGACTTCGGGTCCTTCATCGCGTTCGCGTAGTCCTCGGCGTACGGGTTGTGGGTCATCGCGTGCCCGTACTGCGTCTCGAGCAGCTTGCTGAACGTGGTGCCCTTCGGCGCGAAGCCGGGGACCGAGTAGAGGCCCCAGTGGATCATGATCCCGAACTTCGCGTCGGCGAACCACTTCGGCAGCGGATGCTTGTTCAGCGACTCCACCGTGGCCTTGTACGGCCCGTCGGTCGTCATCTCGGCCTTGCGGTCGTCCTGCCACCTCCAGACCACGGAACCGCCGGCGAAGACCAGCACCAGTACGACGGCCACCACGGCGAGCCGCAGCAGGAACCTGCCGATCCCTCGGAGGATGCTTTTGGCAAGGATCATGGCGGCCATCCTGCCGTCGTACGGCGATCCCGCGGATCAGCCCGCCGTACGTCGTTGCCGTCGTTCGGGGGACCTGCGCCTCCACCGAAAGTATCGTTGCTGTGGGCCGTTCAGGCGCTACCGTCGGTCGAGTGGACACGGGGATCTTCGCCGCGCTGATCGCGCCCGGTTCGCGGACCGCGCCGGGCTACGGACGGTTGACCCCGCGGGACCGGGTGGTGGACGTCGCCTGCGTGCTGATCGCGCTCCTGCTCGGGCTGATCGCGGTGGGGGATGTGGAGCCGCCGCCCCGGATCGGTCCGCTGCCACACTGGCTGGACGTGTCGCTGTGCATCGCCGGTGCGCTGTCGCTCCTGCTCCGTAGGCGCTGGCCGACCGGTCTGGCCGTGTTGATGATCCTGGCGTCCACTCTGGTGCCGTCAGTGGGTGCAGCGGGCGGTCTGGCGCTGTTCAACGTTGCTGTGCACCGTCGGCCTGCTGTCAGCCTCTCGCTGGGTGCGGTGGCGATGGCGTCCTGCATGCTTCAGTTCTGGCTCTATCCGGTTGCTGACGTCCCCAATGGCTACTGGATCGCTGTGACGCTCACAGCGCTCGCCTGTCTGGTGCTGGTCGCCTGGGGGATCGTGATTCGGACGAGGCGGCAGCTGATGGCGTCACTGACCGAGCGTGCGGTCCGGGCCGAGTCGGAGCAGCAGTTGCGTGTTGAGCAGGGGAAGCGGCGGGAGCGGGAGCGGATCGCCCGGGAGATGCATGACGCGCTCGGGCATCGCTTGTCGTTGCTGAGCATGCATGCGGGTGCGTTGGAGTTCCGGCCGGACATGCCGTCCGCCGAGCTGTCACGTGCCGCTGGCGTGATCCGGTCCAGCGCACGCGACTGCGTGGACGACCTGCGCGAGATTGTCGGCGTACTGCGGTCTCAGCACACCGCTGACGAGTTGGGACGAGGCATAGCCGAGCTGGATGAACTGGTGGCCGAGTCACGGGCTGCGGGCACGCGGATCGAGCTAGAGGTGGCGGCTGAGCTCAGTGCGGTGCCGGACTCGATCGGGCGGCACGCGTACCGGATTATCCAGGAGGGGCTGACGAATGCGCGGAAACACGCTCCTCACCAGGCGGTTCGGGTGGCGGTGAGCGGTGCGGTAGGCACCGGCCTGTCGGTGGAGGTCTCGAACCGGTTGGAGCCTGGTGCGGAGGGTCCCGGTTCGCGCGTGGGGCTGATTGGGCTGGCCGAGCGGGCGTCCCTGGCTGGTGGGCGGTTCGAGCACGGGCCGACGGCGGACGGTGAGTTCCGGCTCGCGTGCTGGTTGCCGTGGGTGGCCTACGATGACGGGCGTGAGTGAACCGGTCCGACTGCTGTTGGTCGACGACGACCCACTCGTGCGGGCAGGGCTGTCCAGCATGCTGTCCGGTGCCCCGGAGTTGGAGCTGGTCGGTGCGGCCTCCGACGGGCAGCAGGCGGTCGATGCGGTGCGTGACCTGCGGCCGGACGTCGTACTGATGGACATCGGGATGCCGGTGCTGGACGGGGTTGCTGCGACTGCTGCGATCCGTAGGCGAGCCGGCGCGCCGGAGGTGGTCATGCTGACCACGTTCGGGTCGGATGAGGCTCTGCTACGCGCGCTGCGGGCCGGTGCGTCGGGTTACCTGCTCAAGGACGCTGCACCGGTTGAGATCGTTGCCGCTGTGGTGAAGGCGGCATCTGGTGAGTCTGTGCTGTCACCACAGTCCACGCGACAGCTGATGGACCATGTAGGCGCGGTCGACCAGCACAGCCGCCGTACGACGGCTCTCGCGGCGCTGGCACAGTTGACGGAGCGGGAGCGGGACGTCGTACTGGCCGTGGCCGAAGGCAGGAGCAATGCGGAAGCGGCCGCTGTGCTGGAGGTCGGGGTCGCCACGGTGAAGACGCATCTGACGAACTCGCTCGCGAAGCTCCAGCTCACCAACCGCGTGCAGCTCGCTTTGCTGGCTCACGACGCCGGACTGGTGTGACGGTGGAGTTGGCACGGGCAGTGAGTGAGCGCGGCGAGTTGGTGCTGCGCCGACGCGACGACGGGGCGTTGGAGCTGCGGGTCAACGGGGTCTTCGTGATGGACGATCAGGAGACGTCGAGCGAGGAGCTGCTGGCGTCAGCTGCGCTGGAGGCGGTGCGGCATCCGGATCGGGTGCTTGTCGGTGGGCTCGGACTTGGGTACACGGTCCGCGCGCTGCTGGCCGATTCCCGCTTACGGCAGGTGATCGTCGCGGAGATCGAGCCGGATGTGGTGTCCTGGATGCGCTCCGGCCTCGTCCCATCGGTCCTCGACGACCCTCGCGTCGGTGTGGTGGTCGGTGACGTGCGGGCTGTCGTCGCGGATCTTCCCGACGCATCCGTCGACGCGATCCTGCTCGACGTCGACAACGGCCCGGACTTCCTTGTCTACAACGAGAATTCGGCCATCTACTCGTCGGACTTCTTCAGCACCTGTCGCGCGAAGCTGCGCGCCGACGGCGTACTGACCGTTTGGTCATCGTCGTCCTCGGAGGCGCTCGAGTCCGCCGTCGCCTCGGTGTTCGGTGCCTGTGTCGTCAAACCGGTGCCCGTCGAGCTCCAGGGCCGGGCCGAGACGTACTTCGTCTATCAGGGCTGTGGCGTTGTCCACAGGTAGGCGATCGGCCTGATCCGGCAACGCTCAGCGACGTACTCTTTTGGTATGGGTGACGACGTGGAATTCAGGATCGAGCACGACACGATGGGCGAGGTCAAGGTGCCTCGCGACGCGTTGTGGCGTGCGCAGACGCAGCGTGCGGTGGAGAACTTCCCGATCTCCGGGCGGCCGCTGGCGCCGGCGCTCGTGCACGCGCTCGCGCAGATCAAGGCATCCGCCGCGGTCGTGAACGCCTCGCTCGGAGTGCTCGACGCGGAGCGGTCGGCCGCGATCGTGGCCGCCGCGGACCAGGTGGCGGCGGGGGAGTTCGACGCGGAGTTCCCGATCGACGTCTTCCAGACCGGTTCGGGTACGTCGACCAACATGAACGCCAACGAGGTTCTGGCCACCCTCGCCACCCGCTCGCTCGGCGCGGACGTGCATCCGAACGATCACGTCAACGCGTCGCAGTCCAGCAACGACACCTTCCCGTCGGCGATCCACGTCGCGGCCACGGCCGGCGTCGTGCAGGAGTTGCTGCCGGCGTTGGAGCACCTCGCGAATTCCCTGTCCCGTAAGGGATCCGAGTTCGCGGAGGTGGTGAAGTCCGGGCGGACACACCTGATGGACGCGACCCCGGTGACGCTCGGCCAGGAGTTCAACGGCTACGCGCAGCAGATCAGGCGCGGCGCCGCGCGGGTACGGGCGACGCTCCCGAGGGTCGCCGAGTTGCCGCTGGGCGGGACCGCGGTCGGGACCGGGATCAACACGCCACCCGGGTTCGCGGCCGCGGTGATCACCGAGCTGAACCGCCGCACCGGGCTGGAGCTGACCGAGGCTGAGGACCACTTCGAGGCCCAGGGTGCTCGTGACGGGCTGGTCGAGCTGTCCGGGCAGCTGAAGACGATCGCTGTCAGCCTGACGAAGATCTGCAACGATCTGCGCTGGATGGGCTCCGGGCCGCGCGCCGGGCTCGGCGAGATCGCGCTGCCGGACCTGCAACCCGGATCGAGCATCATGCCCGGCAAGGTGAACCCGGTGATCTGCGAGGCGACGCTGATGGTCGCCGCCCAGGTGATCGGCAACGACGCCGCGATCACCGTGGCCGGTGCCGGAGGCAACTTCGAGCTGAACGTGATGCTGCCGGTGATCGCGCGCAACCTGCTCGAGTCCATCAGCCTGCTGGCGAACAGCTCGCGCCTGCTCGCCGATCGCTGCGTCGACGGCATCACGGCGAACGTCGACCACGCCCGCGCGCTGGCCGAGTCGTCGCCGTCGATCGTGACGCCGCTGAACCGCTACATCGGGTACGAGAACGCGGCCGCCGTCGCCAAGAGTGCTTTGAAACAAGGGAAAACGATCCGCGAGGTCGTGATCGAGAACGGTCACGTCGAGAAGGGAGACCTGACCGAGGAGCAGCTGGACGCGGCCCTCGACGTACTGTCCATGACCCGGCCGGCGCAGTCGTGACAGAAGGCGTGACCGATGGCGATGGCGTGACGCGGTACTGGGAGCCGGGTACGACGATCGAGTGGGTGTACGAGGGCACCGGGAAGCATGCGGACAAGCCGAACGTGCGGCCGATGACAGTGGTGCGTGACGACGCGGGCGGGCTGGTCGCCTGGCTCGCGCCGGGTACGCCGCTGCTCAGACCGGTGCTCACCGACGGGCGTGAGATGCGGCACGCCGGACCGGTGGCGATGTTCACCGCGGACCGGGCGCTGAAGCTCGACGTGTGGCACGGGACCGGGATCCTCAAGGTGTCACCGCCCGGGAAGCCGTGGTCGGTCTGGTATTTCTGGGGCGCCGACGGGACGTTCCGCGGGTGGTACGTGAACCTCGAGCGGGAGCATGTGCGCGACTGGGCTTCCCGCCGTACCAGCACCGTCGATCATGTGCTCGACCTCTGGATCAATCCGGACCGCAGCATCGAGTGGAAGGACGAGGACGAGCTGGAGGGTGCCGTCACTGCGGGGCGCTTCACCGCCGCTGAGGCGGAGCAGATCGTCGCCGACGCGCACGCGGCGATCCGCGACATCGAGGCCTGGACTACACCGTTCTCCGACGACTGGCAGACCTGGTCCGCGCCGGCGGCCTGGCGACTGCCCGTCGCGCCGACGACCCACCAGCCCGACCTGATCGCGGAGGAGCTCCACAGCGGCTGACAACACAGGTGGGTCACGAGCGGTTGCAACTGACCGGTTTGGACTTAGCTTGGAAGTATGTACACCATCGAGTTGCAGGCAGAGGAGCTCCAGCTACTGCGATCCGCACTCAGGAGCTACCTCCAGGCGTTCGGCCACAACGAAGCCGATCTCGTCCAGGCCGCGAAGACGCTCATGCTCAAACTGCCTGAAGTCGTCGACAGCAAGGCCGGCTGAGAGTCAGTCCGGTTTCAGTACGGCGACGGGGATCGTCCGCTGGGCCTTCGTCGCGTACCGGCCGATCCCTGGATCCTCGCGCAGGATGATGTCGGTCCACACCGTGTGCCGCTCGGGACCGGTCAGCTCCCGTGCGTGCATGGTTGTGTGCACGGCGCCGATCTGTACGTCGGTGGTCTGCGCGGCGCGGAGGTTGCGGAACCAGTCCGGGTCCCGGCGGGAGCCCGATCCGGTGCCCCAGACGAGCAGTCCCTCGGGAGTCTCGACGTACCGCACGCATGTCGACCGCGGTACGCCGGTGCGGCGGCCCGGGGTGGTGAGCATCAGGACATGCACGTCCTTGCTCCCACTAGCCAGGCGCCCGTTCAGCGTCTTGTACATCCACACGCCGATCCGGCCGCCGACCCGCAACATCCGCTTGCCCATCGCCACCACCCCCACCTCAGAGGGTCGGGCGGCCGATCAGCCACGTCAAGTGGCAGATGCCCCCTGAGCTGCAGGCTTGCCCACTCAAAATCTCAGTGGGCGACCCTGCATTTCAGCGGGCAACCCACCGTTTCAGCTGCGCGGGCGGACTGTGAGGGGGACTGGCTTCTTGGTGTCGGTGAAGAAGTCGTTGCCTTTGTCGTCGACGACGATGAACGCCGGGAAGTCCTCGACCTGGATCTTCCAGATCGCCTCCATGCCGAGCTCCGGGTACTCGATCACGTCGACCGACTTGATGCAGTCCTGCGCCAGCCGCGCTGCCGGCCCCCCGATCGACCCGAGGTAGAACCCGCCGTGCTCCTTGCACGCCGCCGTCACCTTCGCCGACCGGTTGCCCTTGGCAAGCATCACGAACGATCCACCGGCCGCCTGGAACTGATCGACGTACGCGTCCATCCGCCCCGCCGTCGTCGGCCCGAACGATCCGGACGCATAACCCTCAGGCGTCTTCGCCGGCCCCGCGTAGTACACCGCGTGATCCCGCAAGTACGACGGCATCGGCTCGCCCGCGTCCAGCCGCTCCTTGATCTTCGCGTGCGCGATGTCCCGCGCCACCACCAGCGGACCGGTCAGAGACAGCCGCGTCTTCACCGGCAGCTTGGACAGCTCGTCGCGGATCTCGCTCATCGGCCGGTTGAGGTCGATCCGCACGACCTCGGTGTCGTCGGCAAGGTGCTCGTCGGTGGTGTCCGGCAGGAACCGTGCCGGATCGCGCTCGAGCTGTTCCAGGAACACGCCCTCCGGCGTGATCTTCGCCAGCGCCTGCCGATCCGCCGAGCAGGACACCGCGATCGCGACCGGGCAGGACGCGCCGTGCCGCGGCAGCCGGATCACCCGGACGTCGTGGCAGAAGTACTTCCCGCCGAACTGTGCCCCGATCCCGAACTCCTGCGTGAGCTTGAAGACCTCCTCCTCCAGTTCCACGTCCCGGAACCCGTGCCCCACCGGCGATCCCGCGGTCGGCAGCGTGTCGAGGTAGTGCGCGGAGGCGTACTTCGCGGTCTTCAGCGCGAACTCGGCCGACGTGCCGCCGACCACGACCGCCAGGTGGTACGGCGGGCAGGCCGCAGTACCCAACGACCTGATCTTCTCGTCCAGGAACTCCATCATCCGCGACGGGTTCAGGACCGCCTTCGTCTCCTGGTAGAGGAACGACTTGTTCGCGGAGCCGCCGCCCTTGGCCATGAACAGGAACTTGTACGCCGGGTCGCCCTTGGCCGGCGTGGAGTACAGCTCGATCTGGGCGGGCAGGTTGGAGCCGGTGTTCTTCTCGTCCCACATGGTCAGCGGGGCCATCTGCGAGTAGCGCAGGTTCAGCTTGGTGTAGGCGTCGTACACGCCGCGGCTGATCCACTCCTCGTCGACCGCGCCGGTGAGGACGCCCTCGGACTTCTTGCCCATCACGATCGCGGTGCCGGTGTCCTGGCACATCGGGAGTACGCCGCCGGCCGAGATGTTCGCGTTCTTCAGCAGGTCGAGCGCGACGAACCGGTCGTTCCCGGACGCCTCCGGGTCGTCGATGATCCGCCGCAGCTGCGCGAGGTGCGCGGTCCGCAGGTAGTGCGAGATGTCGTGCATCGCCTCCGCGGTCAGCGCCTGCAGCACGTCCGGCTGGACCTGCAGGAACGTCCGGTCGCCCGCGGTGAACGTGCTGACACCCTCCGTCGTCAGCAGCCGGTACTCCGTCTCGTCGGCACCCAACGGCAACAGATCGGAGTAGTTGAAGTCGGCAGACACCGGGCATACCTCCACACAAGCTGGACTGGACCCCCAAAGCCTAGTTCTCCCCGCCCCGCCGGCGGACGCGACCTCCATCTCATCGCAGCGGGAAAGAAATCGTCGCCCGGTGACGAATAGTTTCCCGGCGACTCACCCTCGCATGGCGCGCCAGGCCTGCCAGCAGTCTCCGCTCGGTGCCCCACCCCAGTTCATGGCGGACAGTACGCGGCTCAGGGGCGGGATCAGGGGTGAATCGGGGAGGAAACGGGTCTGCGGGCGGGGGTGGGCGCGCGTATGGTTTTGGGGTGGCTCAGGATGACGTTCCCCAGGAGAACCGCCCGCAGGATGTCGTGCCCGCGCAGGGCGGTGACGATCCGGTGCTGCGGCGCCGGGTGTCCGATCTCGAGCGGGAGGAGGTCGCCGACATCCTCCGCGACGCCGCGGGCGAGGGCCGGCTGTCGTACACCGAGCTCGAGGACCGGCTCGAGACGCTGTACAGCTCCAAGACATACGGCGAACTGGTCGAGCTGACCGCCGACCTGCCGAACGGCCCGCGCACGCAGAGCGTGCCGACCACCACCCCGCAGTACGGCGGCGCACTGGTGGAAACCGGGCCGGTGATCAACGTGTTCCTGTCCGACTCCAAGCGGATGGGGAACTGGCTGGTCCCGCAGCGCCAGGAGGTGAACGCGGTCCTCGGCGACGTCACGCTCGACTACACCGAGGCGCAGATCCCGTTCGACGAGATCACGATCGACGTGAAGTCGATCCTCGCGGACGTGAAGATCCGGGTCCCGCAGAACGCGATCGTCCTCCTCGACAGCAACCCGATCCTCGGCTCCGTCTCCGAACAGGAAACCGGCCTCAAAGCCGTCCCCGACCCGAACACCCAGCCCGCCACCCCCAAACGCTTCCACATCCGCGGAACCGCCATCCTCGGCGAAATCAAGATCAAACGAGGCCCCCGCCTCACCAAACGCCTCGGCCTCACCTGACGGGCCGGGCTGGGGAGGATAACTGCCCGATCCGGGTGCAGAACCCTCCCCAGGTTCGAAGCATCCACGGTCTGTGGGACGACTCCCTTGGCCTAGCCGGGGGAGGCTACTGTGCGGCGGTGTTCCTCGAGTAGGTCGAGCAGCCAGTACCTGAACGCCACCACATTGCGTACGTACTCCGGGCCGATCCAGAGCTTCCTCCGGTGGACCTTTGATACGACGGCGAACCGGCGGTCGCCGGGCGGACCGTCCAGCTCGGTGATGGCGTCGATCTCGCTCCAAGCCATGAACCGCCTGCGCCCAAGCCGGACGCCGCCCGTGTCGATCGTCAGTACCGGACCCCGGGTGAGCAGCTGCCAGATGCTGAAGCACAATCCGATCACGACCGCCGTCGTGACGACGATGACCACGATGAGCTGCACGCCGCTGATCTTCAGCGCGTGGGGTAGTCCGGCGACGGCCAGCAAGCCCAGTAGACCGAAGGTAGACCAGGTCTGCCGCAGAAGCGGTTGGCGCCGCAGCGGAAACGCGACTCGGCCGGTGCGCCGCAGGTCCGCGGTCCACAGCTCAGTGGGTCCGTCGCCGGTCGCTGTCATTGTCGTCCCGCGGGGATTCCGTACGGCGCTGCTCGTCGAGCACCTCTTGGAGCCAGGTTTGGAAGGTTTGTAGGTCGTTGACGTGTTGCTGGGTGAGGATGAGGTGCTTGGCCCAGATGTTCTTCGGGTAGACATGGAGTTGGCGGGCCAGTTTGGGGCCGGAGACGGGGCCGATGGAGCCGATCTCGGTCCAGGGCATGAAGCGGCGGCGGCCTTGGTGGATGCCTCGGTGGTCGATGACGAGGATCGGGCGCTGGGTGACGAACTGCCAGGCGAACACGGCGACAATGCCGAGGTACGTCGCGATCAGCAGATAGGCGAGGAAGCGCCAGCCGCCGTCGTCGAGCATGTCCGGCAGCCGGCCAAGCGTCAAAGCCGAGTACCCCACCAGCAAAAACCCCGGGAACTGCAGGAACGACCAGCGGCGTAGCGGGAACTCGACGCGGCTGTTGCGATGCCACTCGACCATCCAGGCCTCGGGCAGTCGTTCGCCCATCACAGTCATGTCGCCCCCAGCCCTCACGACTCCACCCCCGGAGCTGGACTCACTGTAGACGACACTTAGCGCATGGGGCGGCTTCGTGTGGTGCTGAGCTGGGCGTTCGTACGTGGTCCGGCAGCGGCGTACGAGCTGGCCGACTCCGGCTCGTCGCTGTTCGGGATCGGGGGCGTGCTCGTCCTGGTCGTGCTCGCCGCGCTCGGCTCCGGCATCGGTGCTCTGGTCGGCCTCATCGCTCACCGTCCGGTCGGCGACGCGGTCTTCGTCGGTGGGATGATCGGGATCGGCATCTTCATGGCGTGGCTGGTGCTGATGGTGGTTGTCGTGGCTGTTCTCTGGGTCCGCGGCCTCAGCCCGGCCGACGCGGCGAGCGGCGAGAAGCTAGCCGGGCGGCATGCCGCGCGAGGCTACGGATGGCGGCGGCCCGGGGAACCACTGGTGCCAGGAAGTCTCGTGCTGTTCTTCGCACTGATGACCTTGGCGTTCGGCAGTCTCGGGCTGCACGCGCGACAGGTGTCGAGACCGTGGGACGGGCCGACGGCAACGACCAGCGGGACGGTCGTCAGTGTGCACGAGCCGGCATGGTTCGAGAAGGGCAGTGGGTCGGTCGACATCCGGTACACCGTCGCGGGAGTGGAGCACGTGATCGAGACCGGCAGGGATCCCGGTGAGCACGTGCTCGCGCTCGGCGAGGTCGTACCCGTCGAGTACGACGTCGCCGAGCCGGCGAAGGCCCGCAGTACCTGGGCTGTCGAGTCCGCGCGGTCGGACGCCACGTTCTGGTTGTGGCTCGGCGGCGGGTGCGGCGTACTGGGACTGCTCAGTGGTGCGGGGTGGCTCGGTGGGCGGTTGCGGTCCAGCGGCCGGCGTGGCGGTTGATCTCGATCGGATGGTCGAACGTCGCCGAGATCAGCTCGGTGGTGATCACGTCGTCGACCGGGCCGGCGGACAGCACGCGGCCTTCGCGGAGGAGGGCGGCGTGGGTGGTGCAGGTGGGGAGCTCCTCGAGGTGATGGGTGACGAGGACCCACGCCAGGTGCGGGTGGCTCAGGTGGATCTGGTCGAGCGTCTCCAGCAGTTGCTCGCGCGCCGCGACGTCCAGGCCGGTCGACGGCTCGTCCAGCAGAAGCAGTTGCGGGTCCGAGATCAGCGCCCGCGCAATCAACGCGCGTCCTCGTTCGCCCTGGGACAGCGTGGTCCAGTGCGCGCCGGCCAACCCGCCGATCCCGAGCAGGTCGATCAGCTCGAGAGCGCGAGCCTCCTGCGCAGGAGTCGGCTCCCAACGCGGCATGCGCTCGATCGTCCCGGTCAGACCGGTCAGTACGACGTCCCGGATGCTCAACGGCGACCGCAGCGGGTGCCGCGGATTCACGTGCCCGATGGACTCCCGCAGGGTGCGAATGTCGACCGTACCGAGCCGGCGTCCGAGGATCTCGACCGTACCGCGGGTGGGATGCGCGACCGCGCCGCACAACCCGAGCAGTGTGCTCTTCCCCGCGCCGTTCGGCCCGAGCAGCGCCCACCGCTCACCCTCGCCCGCGGTCAGCGACACCCCGGACAGCAACGCCTTGCCGTCCCGGACGAAGTCGACGTCCTTCAGTTCGAGCACCCGTAAACCTCCTCGTACAACGCCTTCAACTCCTCCGCACTCGCTTCCCGCCCGGTCGCGTCCGTATGCCGCTGCACGTGCCTCGCGAACTCCCGCTCCTGCTCCGGAGCGAGCCGAATGCCGTACACAGACTCCAGCACATGCGCGATCCCGCCCTTACCGGACTGGCTGTTCACCCGTACGACGGCCTCGTACCCGCGCCCGACGTCCGCCGGATCGATCGGCAGATAAGGCACTTCCCAGACACCGGGCCCCTGTATGGCGAAACCCTTCCGGATCGCGTCCTGGTGGGTTCCCGAGAAGGCGGTGTAGACGAGCTCCCCGACGTACGGATGCCGCGGATGGATCGGCATCCGCGTGCAGTACTCGACCACTTCACGGATCCCGTCGATGTCCGAGAAGTCGATCATCGGGTCGACGCCCTGCGCGTGCAGGTTGAGTGCGAGGGTGGCGATGTCGACGTTGCCGGTGCGTTCGCCGTTGCCGAAGACGCAGCCCTCGACGCGCTGGGCTCCCGCTAGCACTGCTAGCTCCGCGCAGGCGACGCCCGTACCGCGATCGTTGTGCGGATGCACCGAGAGGATGACGCCGTCGCGGCGCGGCAGGTTCTGGTGCATGTACTCGATCTGGTCGGCGTACACGTTCGGCGTGGCGGCCTCGATCGTCGCGGGCAGGTTCAGGATCACCGGCCGCTCCGGCGTCGCGTCCCATTGCTTGGTGAGGTGATCCGCCAGCTCGAGTACGTAGTCCGGCTCGGTCAGGTTGTAGACCTCGGGCGAGAACTGGAACCGCACCGAGTCCCCGGCCAGTCGCAGGATCTCCTCGGAGCCGGCGTAGATCATCGACGCCAGTTCGTCCCGGGTACGACGCAGTACGACGTCCCGCCAGACCGGCGCGGTCGCGGCGTACATGTGGATCACCACGTCGCCGCGCATCCCCGCGACCGACTCCACGGTCCGCTCGATCAGGTCGCGGCGGGCCGGTGTGAACACCACGATCGTGACGTCGTCCGGGACCAGGTCGGACGTGGCCAGCAGTCGCACGAAGTCGAAGTCGGTCTGGGACGCCGACGGGTAGCCGACCTCGATCTCTTTGTAGCCGATGGCAACCATCAGCTCGAAGAACCGGCGCTTGCGTTCGGGGTCCATCGGGTCGGCGAGCGCCTGGTTGCCGTCCCGGAGGTCGACCGGTACCCAGAGCGGGGCTGTCGTGATCCGGCGGTCCGGCCAGGTGCGGTCGACGGGTGCGACCGGGACCCTGGCGAAGATGTCGCGATAGCGGTGGCTGGGCATGGGGGAGGGCTGCTGACGATTCATGACTGGTCCTTCCGGGAAGCGGGGGAGGACCGGCGGACGACTGCACTCCACGGAGGGAGCGCCGGTCGAATCAGCTCCCGCCGTGGCGGCCAAGAAGGAGGAGACCCGAGAGCTTGCGCATGCCGAGCACCGTATCAACTCCTCAGACAAGCTGACAACCTGAGTAGCCCTAGAATGTCCGTCATGATTCGCCGTCATCCGCTCGCCGAGCAGGCAGCCGAGGAGTTGCTACGCCGGATCGGGAGCGGCGAATGGGCCCTCGGAGCCAAGCTTCCCGGTGAGACCACCCTGGCCGCGCAGCTCGGCGTCGGCCGGTCCACGATCCGCGAGGCCGTGCGCGAACTGGCCGGCCGGCGGGTGCTGGAGAGCCGCCAGGGCGCGGGCGTGTTCGTGATCGCGCTACAGGCCGCCGAGGACTGGGACAAGGTGCTGCGGAAGGCCGACATCACCGACGTACTGGAAGGCCGGCTGGCGATCGAGACCGAGGGCGCCCGGCTGGCGGCGACCCGTCGTACGCCGGCCGACCTGAAGAACTTCCGCTACACGCTCGCGGATCGCCGACGGGCCGCCGTGAAGGCGCCCGACGACTGGTACATCGAGGCCGATCTCGCGTTCCACCGCGCGGTGGTGACGGCCGCGCACAACGCCGTACTCACGGAGTTGTTCGACACGTTCGTGCCGCGGATCCGGCGGGCGATGATCGACATGCTCAAGCTCGACGAGGAGCACCGGCATCGCCACGACCAGGCCGCCCACGAGGCGATCGCGGACGCCATCCGCGCCAAGGACCCGGACCTGGCCGCAGCGCGCTCCCGAGAGCACCTCAGCGCAGTACGCAGTTCGATGAACTAGTCCCGGTGCTGTTCGTGGAGTGAGCGCAGCCAGGGGGCGAGGGCGTCCAGGTCGCCGACGTGGTCCTGCGGAATCGAGATCGGTCGGGTACGACGGTCTGCCGGGTTGATCTGTACCGCGCGAGCCAGCGGCCAGCCGGCCGGCTCGTCGATGCTGGTGATGCCCGACCACTGCAGGCTGCGGCCCCGGGTCACGCCCTCGGCGTCCACGGTGATGACCGGGCGGTTCGTGATCAGCTGCCACGCGGTCCAGCCGGTGCCGTAGACGAACGCCGCGAGGGCGGTCAGCCGCAGTACGCCGAGAGCGCCCGAGATCCCGTCCGTGCGCAGATGCTCGACGTTGGTCCAGGCCGACAACACCATCAGCAGACCGAACCCGACCAGCCGCACCGCGAGCCTGCTGCGGCGCGGCCGGAAGTTCACGCTGCCGTTGGACTCCAGTTCGGAGGTCCACGTTTCGGCAGACACCCTCAGGAACCCCATTTCTCCGTGTGCTCGACCGCGGTCGGTGGGTCGGCGCCGTGCCGGGTACAGGTGATCGCCGCTGCCTTCACGGCGTAGTCCACGACGTCCCGCAGCTCCTCGGAGGTGAGTCCGGCCAGCCGCCGCTCACCGAGCAACCCGCGCGCCAGCAGCCCCGCGATCAGCGCCGCCATCAGCGAGTCGCCGGCCCCCACGGTGTCGACCACCTCGATCGCCGGTGCCGGAACCTCTACCCGGACGCCCCGGCCGACGCCGAGCGCGCCGTGTCCGCCGCGTGTGATCACCACGCACTGCGTCCGGTCGGCGGTCAGCAGCTCCTCCGCGATGTCGTCGAGCGACACCCCGGGCCGGAAGAATTCGCAGTCCTCGTCGCTCAACTTCACCAGGTCAGACAGGGCGGCAAGCTCTCGAACGGCGGACCACGCCACCACCGGATCGGGGGTGATCGCCGGCCGCGCGTTCGGGTCGAGCGTGACCGTCACCGGCTGGTCGGCCACTGACTTCAGGAACTCGCGGATCGCGGTCGCCCCGGGCTCGAGCATCATCGCGATCGACCCGGTATGGATCGCCGGGCAGCCCCGGGGCAGCGACAGCTCCGGCGGATCCCAGGTCATGTCGAACTTGTACGTCGCGACCCCGTCGGAATCCAGGGTCGCGGTGGCGGTGCTGGTCCGGAACCCCGGGTCCACCGTCCCGGGCGCGAGCTGGACGCCGTTCCCGAACAGGTGGGACCCGAGGAGATCGCCGTACGGATCGGTGCCGAAACGGGCCACCAGCTCGGTCGGCACACCCATCCGGGCCAGGCCGACCGCGACGTTGGCGGCGAATCCGCCGGGGATCGCCTTGGCCTTGCCATTGCCGTTGCGGGCGGTCTTCGCTGCCGGCCCGACGATGTCCACGAGAGCCTCGCCGATGACGAGGACAGGTGTACTCATCGGGCGTGCTCGAAGTCGATGGCGGAGTAGGCGCGGAGCTTCTCCAGTTGGTGGACGCTCTCGATGGAGCGGATCGTGCCGCTGCGGGAGCGCATGACGAGCGAGTGGGTGCGGGCAGTGGAGCGGCCGTAGCGGACCCCGCGGAGCAGTTCGCCGTCGGTGATGCCGGTCGCGACGAAGAAGCAGTCGTCACCGCTCACCAGGTCGTCGGTGTCGAGCACCTGGTCCAGGTCGTGCCCGGCGTCGAGCGCCTTCTGCCGTTCCGCGTCGTCCCGGGGCCAGAGCTTGCCCTGGATCTTCCCGCCCAGGCACTTCATCGCGCAGGCGGCGATGATTCCCTCCGGTGTACCGCCGATGCCGAGCAGCATGTCCAGACCGGTGTCCGGGCGGGCAGCCTCGACCGCGCCCGCCACGTCGCCGTCGGAGATGAACTTGATCCGCGCGCCGGTGGCCCGGATCTGGGTGGCGAGCTCGTCGTGCCGCGGCCGGTCCAGCAGTACGACGGTGACGTCGTCGACCGAGCTGCCCTTCGCCTTCGCGACGCGGCGGATGTTCTCCGCGACCGGGAGCCGGATGTCGACCACCTCGGCCGCCTCCGGGCCGACGACGAGCTTCTCCATGTAGAAGACCGCGGACGGGTCGTACATCGAGTTCCGGACGGAGACGGCCATCACCGCGATGCCGTTGTTCATGCCCTTCGCGACCAGCGTCGTACCGTCGACCGGGTCGACCGCGACGTCACACTCCGGGCCCTCGCCGGAGCCGACCTGCTCGCCGTTGTACAGCATCGGGGCGTTGTCCTTCTCGCCCTCGCCGATCACCACCACGCCGTCCATGCCGACCGTGCCGATCAGCGTACGCATCGCGTTCACCGCCGCGCCGTCGGCGCCGTTCTTGTCGCCGCGGCCGACCCAGCGGCCCGCCGCCATCGCCGCGGCCTCGGTGACCCGAACCAGTTCGAGGGCGAGGTTACGGTCGGGCGCGTGCGCATCGACCTCGAGATGGGCAGGTGGCGTGGTCGGGTCGGTCATGCTTTTGTTCGCTCGCTGCGCTCGCTCATGCCAACGGATCGTAGCCAACGGCCTTGGCCGCTGTTCGGGCGGATTGCACCTCGCGAGACACTGTGGTCATGAGTTCCACAGGTCAGGACGCTTCCGGCGACGCCGCCGCCCAGGAGAAGGCGGACGTGAAGGCACAGCAGCGGGCGCGGGAGCGGGCGCAGGTTCAGGCGGAGGCGAACGAGTACCGGCAGGCGTACCGGCGGGACAAGCGCAAGTCGCAGACCGTCGGGAACATGGTGTTCGCGCTGGTGATCTGCCTGGCCGTGGTCGCGTTCCTGATCACCGTCACGTGGCGCCCGAAGAAGGAGGCGCAGCCCAACCCGGTCGAGTACACCGCCCAGTTGCAGGACGCCCGGAAGGCCGCCGCCTGGGTCCGCGGGCCGGAGCCGATGCCGTCCGGGTGGACCGCGACCAGCGTGGAATTCCGCACCCCGCAGCAGGAGCCGATCACCTGGCATCTCGGAGTCGTGACGAACGAGAAGAAATACGTCGGCCTCGAGCAGTCCAATGTCACCGGCGGGAAATACGTCGCCGAGAAGCTCGGCCGGACCTCGGACGACGGTACGGCGTCGGTCGGTGGCGTGACCTGGCAACGCAAGGTGCTGCTCGACCGGAAGAACGAGAACGCCTTGCTCCTGGTGGGTTCCGGGGTGACAACGATCGTCGCCGGAAATGCCGGATATCCGGCGCTTGAAGCGTTCGCTTCGGTGCTGCGCTGAACATTTGTGCTGACCTGCGGTAACCACCGGACTGCCCATTTTCCGGTCAATTCCGACCACTTTCCGGACGGTCGTTGACACCTGCCCACGGCAAGGGGTTCGATCGAGGCTCGGCTTGCGTACGCTCGGGGACCAGCAGAAGGGTCGTCGAATGGTCACGCCGTCCCGGGCAGGGAGTTGACCCGCAGATGTTCATCACGGGGCTGTTGCTGGGCGCGGACAGTTCGCCGCATCTCGGATCTCCTTGGCAATTGCTGGCCTATCGCGGCGGCACATTGCTCGGCGCCGCGCTGCAGAGCGCGCGGGAATGCTCGTTCGACCAGTTGGTCGTGACGCTCGGCAGCGCGTCGGAGCAGGTCCACGACCGGATCGATCTCGACGGGGTGCGGGTGGTCGAGTCGCCGCACTCCGACACCGGTAGTTCGTCGATCGTGCCGGCCCTGGACGCGGTCGACCGGCGGGCCGACGGGATCGTCGTACTGCTCGGTGATCAGCCCGGGATCACGTCGGCGAGCGTCTGGTCGCTCGTCGCCGAGGCCTCCACCCCGATCGGTGTCAGCCGGTACGACGACGGCGAGAGCTACCCGTGCTGGTTCGGCCGCGAGCTCTTCGGCGAACTCCGCGGCCTCCGCAGCGACGCCGACCTCTGGGACCCGATCCGCGAAGGCACCCACCCCGTCACCCGAGTGGATGCCATCGGCAACATCCCGCCGCGCGCCACCACCTGGTCCGCCTACCACCAACTCCTGGCCGGCGACCCCGCCTCGACCCACGATCTCCCCCTGGGCACCCACCTCCCCACCGGCCCCCACGCCCGCGGCCGACGCCGCACCTCCACCTGACCTCACCCCCGCGCGACCGCCACCAGTTCGCCTACTCGGCGCCGGCCAGGCGGAGGCCGATGACGCCGATGACGATCAGGGCGATACAGGCGAGGCGGATCGGGGTGATCGGCTCGTGGAACAGGACGATGCCGAGGATGACCACGCCCACCGAGCCGATGCCGGTCCAGATCGCGTACGCCGTACCGACCGGGAGGCGATCGAGTGTCTTCGCGAGCAGGGCGACCGAGATCACGCCGAACACCAGTACGCCGAGCGTCGGCCACAGCCGGCTGAAGCCCTCGCTCGGTTTCAGGCTGAGCGCGAACGCGATCTCGAACGCCGCCGCGGCGAGCAGGATGAGCCATGCCATCAGGCCGCCAGTGCTCCTCTCAGGTGCCGGTGCGTGACGGTCGCGACCCGCGCGCCGAGCGCGGCCGCGGTCCGCAGGTCGGTGGCCGGCGGCGCCTTCTCCGCGGACAGGTCCGCGTCGGACTGCGCCATCGCGCCGAGCCAGCTGCCGAGCCGGTTGAGGTCCTCGATGCTCGCCGTACTGTCCGCCCAGCCCGGGTAGATGTCCAGGCCGACCCAGATCATCCCGTGCTGCGCGGCGAACACGGCCAGGTCGACCAGGCTGTTCAGCTTGTCGCCGGACATCGCTTTCGAGTTGGTGAACCCGGCCGCGA
Organism: Kribbella sp. VKM Ac-2566; assembly: GCF_004366005.1. Taxonomy (NCBI): domain Bacteria; kingdom Bacillati; phylum Actinomycetota; class Actinomycetes; order Propionibacteriales; family Kribbellaceae; genus Kribbella; species Kribbella sp. VKM Ac-2566. Next base: position 375,356 of record NZ_SODT01000011.1, read on the forward strand.
TCTTGTCGCGCCAGCCGAGGTCGGCCGCCCAGATCCGCACGCTCTCCTCAGCGAACTTCTTGAACACCCAACTCGGGCTCCCCATGTACGTCGGTGCGCCGAAGATGATCGCGTCGGCGGCCGTCAGCCGCTCCCACACGTCCTCGGTCAGCTCGTCCAGCGGCACCAGATCGGTCGTCGTCTCCGGTACCGACGCGGCGCCCGCGGCCACCGCCTCGGCCTGCTTCGCGGTGTGCCCGTAGCCCGAGTGGTAGGCGATCGCGATCCGAGCGTTGCTCATGTCTTCTTCCTCCAGAGTCTTTAGCGGACTACAGTCCGTCTTATGAACGACAGTACCGGACCACGGTCCGCTTTACAACGGAGTCTTCCGGTCGTGGGGGAGCCGCGGCCGGAGCGGGCGGATGCGCGACGCAATCGGCTCCGGGTGCTGGAGGCTGCCGACCGGCTGTTCACCGAGCGCGGCGTGAAGAACGTCTCGCTGGATGCGATCGCCGCGGAGGCGGGCGTCGGGAAGGGGACCGTGTTCCGGCGGTTCGGCGATCGGGCCGGACTGGCGGTCGCGCTGCTCGACGAGCGCGAGCAGGAGCTCCAGGCGAAGATCATCAGCGGGCCTCTGCCGCTCGGGCCGGGTGCGCCGCCCGACGTACGGGTGCTGGCGTTCCTCGACGCGTACCTCGACCTACTCGATCGGCACGTCGCCCTGTTCATGGACAGCGAGAACGCCTCGGACGGCGCGCGCTACCGCATCGGCTCGTACCACCTCTGGCACCGCCACCTGTCCCACCTGATCGAAGCCGCGCGCCCCGAACTGGACGCGGACTACACGGCCCACGTGTTACTAGCACCGCTAGCAGCCGACCTGCACAACGCCCTCCGCGAACAGGGGTACGACCTCAACCGCATGAAAACCGGCCTCCGAGCGGTAGCAACAAGCCTGTTGTCCGCGTGATTGACCGTGGTGGATGTGCAGAAGGACAGGTAGTGCACCGGTGAGACGCCGTACGCGCCAACCCCGCCACGCTCAGGTGCACTAGGGCCGGCTCTAGTACCTCCTGTTCTTACGCACACCTGCCAGGGGTGCGGTCAGCCTGATCTCGGGGAGGTTGCCGAGCGAGGAGTGGGTGCGGTCGGGCGTTTCCGTGAAGCCGTAGCGCGTGTAGAAGCGGCGCGCGCGGATGTTTGCCTCGAGCACCCAAAGGCGGACTGTGGTGCAGCCGGCGTCGCGGAGGTCGGTGCAGGCGGCGTCGGTCAGGGCGCGGCCGGCGCCGGTTCCCCAGTGGTCGGGGTGGACGAAGAGCGCGTACAGCTCGCCTGTGTTCGGTGGTGCTTCGGCGTCACGCTCCGGGCCCACCCCGGCGTACCCGATCACGTGCTCATCCGCGATTGCGACGTACAGGCGGGACCGTCCGGCAGCGATGCTGTCCGCCCAGGAGGAGGCGATCGAGGCCGGGTCCATGGAGTCCAGGAAGTCCTGCGGGACCAGGCCGGTGAACGCGGCTCGCCAGCTGGCCACGCGGGCTTCGGCGGCCCCGAGCAGATCCTCCGGCCGCGCCGGTCGAGTCACGAGGCTGCCGGGCGGGACGAGCGGTCCGGGCTGGATAGGCGGTCCGGGCTGGGCAGGCGGTCCGGGCGGTCCGGGCATCGGTTCCGCGGTGGTCAGTTGGGCTTTTCCTCGTGGGCGGCTTGGGCCTTGGCGAGGCGTTCGCGGGCGCCGTCCAGCCAGCGTTGGCAGGTGCCGGCGAGTTCTTCGCCGCGTTCCCACAGGGCGAGGGATTCCTCGAGGCTGGTGCCGCCGGCCTCGAGTTTGCGGACCACGTCGACGAGCTCCTCGCGGGCCTGCTCGTAGGTCATCTCGGGTCGGTCGCCGCTCACTTGTCCTCCTCGGACTTGACTTCGACCGCGAAGCGGCCGTCACTGACCCGCGCCTGCAGCAGGTCACCCGGCGCCACCTGCGCCACTTCCCGTACGGCGGTGCCGTCGGCCAACTGGAGTACGGAGTACCCGCGCTCGAGCGTCGCCTTCGGGGACAACGCCCGCACGCTCGCCAACCGGTGCGCGATGTCGTCGCTCGCCCGGTCGAGCCGATGCGTGAGCGTACGCCGGCTGCGCTCGACCAGCGCCGTGATCTCGTCGGACCGCCGCTGCAGATCCGACACCGGCGCCGCCAGTGCCGGCCGCGAACGGATCGCCGCCAGTGCGTGCGCCTCGCGATCCAGCCAGGACCGGATCGCCCGCAGGCCGCGCTCGCGCAACTGCCGTACGCCGTCCAGCTCCTCGCGGACGTCCGGCACGATCCGCTTCGCCGCGTCGGTCGGTGTCGACGCCCGGAGGTCCGCGACCAGGTCGAGCAGCGGCGAGTCCGGCTCGTGCCCGATCGCGCTCACCACCGGCGTACCCGTCTTGGACACCGCCCGGATCAGACCCTCGTCGGAGAACGGCAGCAGATCCTCCAGCGACCCGCCGCCGCGCGCGATCACGATCACCTCGACCGCGTCGTCGGCGTCCAGCTTCCGCAGCGCGGTCATCACCTCACCGGCCGCCGACGGGCCCTGCACCGACGCGTACTCGATCCGGAACGCGACCGCCGGCCAGCGCCGCTTCGCGTTCTCCAGTACGTCGCGCTCGGCCGCGGAGTCGCGTCCGCAGATCAGCCCGATCGTGTGCGGGAGGAACGGCAGCTTCTTCTTCCGGTAGGGCTCGAAGAGGCCCTCGGCCGCGAGCAGCTGCTTCAGCCGCTCGATCCGGGCCAGCAGCTCGCCGATCCCGACGTGGCGGATCTCGTTGACGGCCAGGGCGAGCGTGCCGCGGCGGGCGAAGAAGTTCGGCTTGGCGTGCACCAGCACCCGCGAGCCGTCGCGGACCTCGACCGCCTCGAACACCCGCCGGTTGCAGGTGAATCGCAACGAGATGTCCGCGTCGGTGTCGCGCAGGGTCCCGAAGACCGTCGTCGTACCGCGCCCGATCGAGACGTCCGTCAGTTGCCCCTCGACCCACACGGCACCGAGCTGGTTGATCCAGCTCGCGATCCCGTTCGCGATTGTCCGCACGGCCGCAGGCGCTTCCGGCGAGGTCTCCAAAGCCACCCCCAGACCCTACGACCCCACACCGACATTCCCTAACGTTGAGTAATGCGCCCGCTCCTGCTGCTGGATTTCGACGGTCCGCTCAACCCGCACCGGGCCGTGGGGGTGCCGCCGGGGTACGAGCGGCACGAGATCGTTGAGGGTGCGAGGACCTGGCGGGTTCTGCTCAATCCGCTGCACGGGGTGGAGCTCAACGCGCTCGCGGACAGTTTCGAGCTGGTGTGGGCCAGTAGCTGGGAGCACGGCGCCAATCGCCTGCTCGGGCCCCTCCTCGGGCTGCCTGAGCTGCCGACAATTCTCTGGCCCGATCGCACGCCGGTACGCCGTGGTTCCTGGAAAGCGCCGTACGTCGCGGACTGGGTCGGTGATCGTCCGTTCGCCTGGGTGGACGACGAGGTGGGGGAGACCGAGCGGACCCGGTTCCCCGGTGCGCATCAGCTGATTCATCCGGTCGACGCGCGGGTCGGTCTGACCGCTGCGGACTTCGGGACGCTGCGGGCGTGGGCGTCCGGAAAATCCTTTGCGCACAAGGCGTTTCCAGGTGATTCTTGACGTGCTGGTAACACCTCCCACGGAGGAGCCGTCCGGACAGGGCGGACGGCTCCCCGATGTACGTTCGTCGTGACGTGGCTCACGGCGCTGGATCCGGGCGTGTGCACGGCGGCCCGTACCATGGGGACCGTGACCTCTCAGCCTGACGACACCGGTGCGACGACCGCGACGAAGACGAAGCGGGTGCTGCTTGCGGCGCCCCGTGGGTACTGCGCGGGTGTCGACCGGGCCGTGGTGGCGGTGGAGAAGGCGCTCGACCTGTACGGGCCGCCGGTGTACGTGCGCAAAGAGATCGTGCACAACAAGTACGTCGTACAGACGCTGCAGAAGCGTGGTGCGATCTTCGTCGACGAGACCGACGAGGTACCCGAGGGCGAGACGGTCATCTTCTCCGCGCACGGCGTCGCCCCGGTGGTGCACGAGGAGGCGGCCGCGCGGCAGCTGAAGACCATCGACGCGACCTGCCCGCTGGTCACCAAGGTGCACCACGAGGCGAAGCGGTTCGCCGCGACCGACTACGACATCCTGCTGATCGGCCACGAGGGCCACGAGGAGGTCATCGGCACCTCCGGCGAGGCCCCGGAGCACGTCACGCTCGTCGACGGTCCGGACGACGTACCGAGTGTCACCGTCCGTGACCCGGAGAAGGTCGTCTGGCTGTCCCAGACCACGCTGTCGGTCGACGAGACGATGGAGACGGTACGGCGGTTGCGCGAGCGGTTCCCGCACCTGCAAGACCCGCCGAGCGACGACATCTGCTACGCCACCCAGAACCGCCAGGCCGCGGTCAAGAAGCTCGCCCCGGAAGCCGACCTGATGCTCGTTGTCGGCTCCCGGAACTCGTCGAACTCGGTGCGCCTGGTCGAGGTCGCGATCGAGCACGGCGCGAAGGCCGGCTACCTGGTCGACTACGCCGAGGAGATCGACGAGGCCTGGCTGGAGGGCGTCGACTCGGTCGGTGTCAGCAGTGGCGCGAGCGTGCCGGAGGTGCTGGTCCGCGACGTCCTGCGCTGGCTCGCCGAGCGCGGGTACGGCGACGTACAGGAGGTCACCACCGCGGAGGAGAGCCTGACGTTCGCCCTCCCGCGCGACCTCCGCACCGACCTGAAGGCAGCCGGCCTCCCCACCACCGGCACCTCCGACCACGCCTGGACTATTTGACCGTCACCTTCACGGTCTTGGTGGTCGTGAACGCGCTGTTCTTGGCATTGCAGTACCGCACTTCATAGCGCAGCGTGTACGTGCCCGGCTGCGCGTAGGTATGCGTCTCGATCGAGTACGTCTCATGACCGGTCTTCCGCGTCGTGCCTCCACACCCAGGCGAACCGCCGTCCGAACCGCCCTGCGCGCCGTCGCCCCAGTAGTAGTTCGTTCCGCCGGAGAGGTTGAGGAACGAGGTGTCGGCGGGCAGGTTCCGTCCATTCTCCGTGGGAACGATGACGGTGCCCGAGAGCGTCACCTTCACCGAGACCGTGCGGCCGGTGACGGTCGGCTTGAGTACGACGTCGACCGCAATCGGCCGAACCGGCGGAGGCGTGTTCTTGGTGCCTCCCGTTGTCGTCGTACCGGTCGGCCGCTCAGTGCTTCTCGGCGTCCCGGTGGTTGTCCCCGTGGTTGTCCCGGTGGTCGTCCCGGTTGTCGTGCCCGTCGTGGTGCTGGTCGCGCCGGTCGAGGCCGGTGGCGTCGCTGACGGCGTACTGGTCGGCGGGCCGGTGACGATCGTCACGGGTGCGCTCGGGGTGTTCGTGATCGGCGGACTGCTGTTGACGTCCGCGAGGTTGCCAGCGGCAACAGCGACGGCGACCACCGCGGCCGCGGCCAGGGTCAGTGCGCCGGCCGTACGACGGCGCCGGGCGGTCCGGACCCGGGCGAACACGGACTCGCTCGGCATCGCGGTGGGCGGCGGCGGGTCGGCGACCAGTCGCTCGAACTGCTGCTTGAGATCGTCGGTCATTGGTCAGCCCTCCTTCTGGGCCGGAGCGGAAACGGCGGCGACCAGGTGGTGTTCGCGGAGCTTGGCCAGTCCGCGGGAGACGTTCGACTTCACGGTGCCGACCGAGCAGCCCATGATCTGGGCGATCTCGGCCTCCGGAAGGTCCTCGAAGTACCGCAGGACCAGCGTCGCGCGCGTCCTGCGGGGGAGTCCGGCGAGTGCCCGCAGCAACAGGTCACGGTCGTCGACCGAGCCGTACTGCTCGCGTGCCTGCGGCTCCGGCAACTGTTCGGTCGGCGTTTCCCCGCGCCACTTCCGGCGCCACCACTGCGTGCTGGTGTTCACCATCACAGTCCGGGTGTAGCTCTCCAGCGCGCTGCTGCTGCGCAACGAGTTCCGGTGGAACCACACCTTCGTCAGTGCGGTTTGCACCAGGTCCTCGGCCAGGTGCCATTCACCGGTCAGCAGGTAGCCGAACTTCTGCAGTGCGGTGAATCGCCCGTCCACGAACTCAGCGAATTCGTGGTCGCGTCCTGGATCCATTCCAACTCCCATCTCACTCAACTCGGTCAGCCTTGAGATGGCGTGACCCGAAGGAAAGGTTGAGCAGTGAGCTGGATGATCTCAGGCGAGTTCGTCGTACGCCGCTTGGGCCTTGGTGATCGCGGGCACGTGGGTCTCCGCCCAGTCGGTGATCACGCTGATCGGCTCGATCAGGGACGCGCCCATCGGGGTCAGGGTGTAGACGACCCGTGGCGGGATCTCCGGGTAGACCTCGCGGGTGATCAGGCCGTCGCGCTCCATCCGGCGCAGGGTCTGGGTGAGGACCTTGGGTGCGACCCGGCCGATGCCGTCGCGGAGCTCGGTGAAGCGGAGCGGGCCGCTGCGCAGGCTCAGGACGACGAGCACCGTCCACTTGTCGCCGATCCGGTCCAGGATCGTGCGGGTCGGGCAGTTCGGGTCGAACGCGTTGCCTTTGGTTACCACAAGGTACTTATAGCACGTTGAAGTAGCCAGTTACCAATGGATACCGTCGAGGTCAGGTCAAGAGACAAGGAGCAGAGATGAAGATCGCGGTGTTCGGCGCGAGTGGGATGGTCGGCAGCCGGGTGGCGGCCGAGGCGGTCGGCCGTGGGCACGAGGTGGCCGGCGTGACCCGCTCCGGCGGCGAACTGCCGGACGGCGTCCGCGCGGTGCAGGGGAGTGCGAACGACGCCGCGGTGGTCAAGGAGCTGGCGGTGGACTCGGACGTGCTGGTTGCGGCGATCGGGCCGAGCCGGACCGGCGGCGACCACCAGGAGTACCTGGACGCGGTCGACAACCTGATCGCCGCGGTGCGGGGGACGGCGACCCGGCTGCTCGTGGTTGGTGGCGCCGGCAGCCTGGTTGTCAACGGCAACCGGGTGGTGGACGGCTCGGACTTCCCGGCCGAGTACAAGGGCGAGTCGTTGACCGTCTCGCAGGCGCTCGAGAACCTGCGCGCGAGCGACGTGAACTGGACCATGCTGTCCCCGGCCTTCGTGATCGCCCCCGGCGAGCGCACCGGCGTCTTCCGCCTGGGCCAGGACGAGCCCGTCGGCGACCACATCTCCGCCGAGGACTACGCGGTAGCCCTGATCGACGAGGCCGAAACCCCCGCCCACAACCGCCGCCGCTTCACGCTCGGCTACTGACTGGGGATAGGCGTTGGGGACTGGGAACTGGCTATTGCCTATGCCCAGTCACCGGAGGGTGTTCCCGCTTCAGGTGCTGAGGGATTTGCCGAGGTAGCCGCGGGCGAGCATCGTGACCCATTGGTAGACGGCGTCCTCGGCGGGTGCGAGCGGGCCGGGGCGGAAGTGCGGGGACTCGGCGCCGCGTTGGACCGACTCACAGGCGGCCCAGTCCTCGCGGTTCGTGATGTCCCAGAACTCCACGGCGTACGACGGGTCCGTCACTTCGGGCCGGAAGTACCAGGAGCACTCGATCGCGGTCAGGCCCGGGGTGCGCGGTTCGAGGCGATGGGTCATCACATAGTCGGGGTGCAGTGAGATCAGCAGGTTCGGGAACAGGCCGAGGTAGCTGACCTGGCGCGGGTCTACGCCGGCAATCGGGACCCCGAGTGACCGGCCGTCGAGCGACATCGTCTCGGCGTCCGGTCGCAGGTCCATCAGTCCGCCGACCCACGCGCCGGGCAGGTTCCAGTTGTCGCCCGAGGTCGGCGGCGACACCTTGCACAGCTCGGGATGGATCAGCGGGCAGTGGTAGCACTCGTGGTAGTTCTCCACGATCGTCTTCCAGTTCGCCGCCACGTCGTACGCGTGTCGCGCCTTCAGAACAAGGGTTTCCGGCGCGTACGGCGCGACGAGGTCGGTGATCCCGCCGAGATGGTCCTCGAACGCCGCCGCCGTACCGGTCGCATTCACGAACAGCCAACCGTGCCACACCGCGACCGGCAGTTCGACGAGCCCGTACGGCGACGTGTCGAAGGACTCGCCCATCCGCGGCGCCGCCTTCACCGACCCGTCGAGCCCGTACGACCACCCGTGGTACGGGCAGACCACGGCCCGGCGGTCACTCGTCTCGTCCCGGCGGAGCAGCTCGTGACCGCGATGGCGGCACGTGTTCGCGAACGCCCGCGGTACGTCGCCGAACGTGACGACGGTCGCGATGTCGCCGACGGTCACCTCGCGGTACGTCGTACCGTCGGACAGCTCGTCGACGCGGCCGAGGCACGTCCAGGTGCCGGCGAAGAAGTGCCGGCGCTCCCAGGCGAGCACCTCCGGATCGACGTACGCCGCCCGCGGCAACATGACCGATTCACCATGCGGCCGCAGCGAGGCTTCCAGGGCGCGCGCGTCAACGGGAGGGTTCGCCATCCCTCAACTATCGGGTGTGTTCGACGTACTTGCCCAGCACGTAGTCCCAACCTGTGTCGTAGCTGAGGCGGGCTCGGGCGCCGTCGTCGCGGCGCTCCCAGCCGGAGTGCACGAGCTGAACCTGTGTGCCGCCGTCGGTGGCGTTGAACGTCACCGTGACCTGTCCGGCTTCCGACGGATCCTGCCCGGGGTGCCAGCTGAAGCTCAGCGACTTCGGCGGATCCCAGTCCGACAGGGTGCCCCAGGTGGCGATCTCGCCGTCGGCGCCGTACTCGACGATGCGTCCGCCGACGGCGCCCTCCAGTCGTACCTCGTTCGCCGCCGCCGCGCCGACCGAGTGGCTGAACAGCGGCCACCACGCCGACGTCTCGGCGGTGAACGCCTCGAACGCCCGGTCGACCCCGACCGGTACCACGACGGTCTTCACCAACGGCGAGATGTCTTGTTCCACAGTCATTTCCGCTCCTCCTCGGTCCGCCGTACGTGGTCGGCGTACGCCTGCAACGTGTCGCCCCAGAACTGGTCGAGCCAGCTGCGCAGCTCGCCGAGACCCGCCTGATGGACCCGGTAGATGTTCCGGGTCCCGCGCGACTCGTGCTGCACCAGCCCGACCGCGCCGAGCACCTTCAGGTGCTGCGAGATCGCGGGACGGCTGACGGGCACGCGCTCGGCCAGTACGCCGACCGAGCACGGCCCGCCGGTGCGCAGCGTCTCGAGGATCACCCGGCGCGTCGGGTCGCCGAGCGCGTCCAGCACCGGTCCGGCAGCTTCGAGTGATCCGTAAGTCCCCACGAACGGTAAGTTGCCACTAACGGAGCCGGGAGTCAAGCCTCAGTCGAACGGATCGAGGATCAATCCGGCCGCCTGCGGGTTCCCGTCGTGGACGAGGGCCTCGTGGTTGCCGACGTCGTCGAAGGCGAACCCGTACGCGTGGCCGTCGGCCATCTGGGAGTGGATGATCTTCGAGTACTGGTTGGTGACCGCGTCCTGGTAGAAGTTCGCGTCGTTCGGGTCCGGCTGGTTGGGGTTCGTCAGCAGGGTGGAGCGGTTGTAGCCGGCGCACAGGGTCCGGGAGATCGGGCCGCGGAGCTGGTCGTTCGGTGCGTCGAGCAACTTGAAGCAGCCGAACACGCTGGCCGAGTCGGGCTTCTGGAACGACGTGACGACAGCGCCGGAGCTGTTGGTGAAGTTCATGACGCCGCCGGACACGCGACCGAAGTACTTGGTGCCGGGCTGGTCGCCGAACGGCGTGACCGTCAGGGTCTCCGAGCTGTACTTCGACCAGACACGGTTGATGTAGTCGTCCATCGCGCTCGCCGGAATCGCCCCGGTCTCCACGCCGAACAGCGGGGAGAGCGCGCGGAGCACCGAGCCGTCGGGCGCCGTCTGGATCAGGCCGTCCCAAGCGCCGGGGGCGTTGCGGAGGCCGTTGTAGACGGCGTTGTAGCCGCCGGACTTGAGGTGACCGGTGGTCTTCGTGGACCCGTCTGCGGCCTTCACGCTCACGGCGTACGGCGCCGAAACCATGTCGACCTGCGTGCTGTTGATCCACAGGCCGCCGTCGTTGAGCGTGTACTCCGACCAGTGGAACAGGATGTTCCGGTTGGGGTCGCTCGGGTTCTGTACGGCGGGTTGCACGAGGCCGCCCGTGGTGAGTTTGAAGACGAGCTTCTGGCCGTAGGAGAAGTACACGCGGCCGGAGAACTTCGGCATCTGGATCGTGACGGACTGCCCGTTGGCGGGTCCGGCGATCGAGGCGTCCGGCGCCGGGGTCGGCGGGTTGCCGCCGGCCGGCCAGGCGTGGAACGTGCCCGAGGCGTCGGCCCAGCCCTGCTGCCCCGTCGCCAGGTTCGTGCCCAGGTTGTAGATGTAGACCGGGTCGCCACGACCCGAGTTGTTGGTGATTGTCAGCGGAATCGTCGCCGGTACGGCCGCGTCGGCCGGTCGGTCCGGGGTCGCCGACAGTACGCCGGCCACAGCCACCGCAGCCGCGACGGCACCCAGGACTCTGGTTCTGAAGCGCATTCTTCCTCCTCACGTCGCCCCCCGAGAGAGCGCTCTCATCGTTGCGTGAGAAGGACACCGACTGTCAACACCTCACTACTGTCGGCTTTCCGACAGCTACTGTGGTGCGCCTTCGCCGGTGAGGCCGTCGATGGATTCCCTGATCAGGTCGGCGTGGCCGGTATGGCGGGCGTACTCCTCGATGAGGTCCACGAGGATGTAGCGCAGGCTCGGGGAGGCGCCGCCGCGGCCTTTCCAGTCGGCCAGTTGATCCACGCCGCCCGCGGTCAGAACCTCGGCGACCGCCGCGCGGGAGCGGCCGACCGCGGCCTCCCACAGGGCCGTCAACTCCTCAGGGGAATCGTCCGGCGCGCTGTGCCACTCCCAGTCGGGGTCCGCGTCCCAGTCGACGGAGTCCCACGGAGCGCCGAGTTCCTTGCCGAGCAGGCGACGGGTGAAGTATTCGTCCTCGACCAGCGCCAGGTGCTTCAGCAGCCCGCCGAGCGTCACGGTCGACGGCGGGTGCTGCTTGTTCAGGCCGGCCGCGTCCAGGCCGCCGCACTTCCAGGCGAACGTACGCCGGTTGCGCTCGAGCGCCCCCAGCAACGTGTCGGCCTCGGTCCCGGCGATCGGCGGCTCGGTGAGCTGTGCGTTGTCCATGGCAAGGACAGTAGTGCGGGTTCCGGACGATCACCTTCCGGAACTGTCAGCCCGCCTGTGTCGGGGGCCAGCGTCTTGTGGTCGGCGACTCGTCCAGCGCGACGAACTCGGGTGCCGTGAGTGGTCGCACGGACGCTTCGATCGACTCCATCGCGGTCAACTCGGACTCGGTGACATGCAGATCGCGGAGCTTGCGCGCGGTGATGAACACCCGGCGCTCGAACGACCCGACCGTCCCGTTGTAGGCCTCCACCGCCGACGTGAGCGACCGCCCGACGCGGCCGAGATGGTCGCCCATCGTGCCGAGCCGCTCGTACAGCTCCCGGCCGAGCTCGAAGACCTGTTGCGCGGACTCGGTCAACGCCGACTGGTTCCACGCGTACGCCGCGGCGCGCAACGTGGCGATCAGCGTGGTCGGCGTCGCGAGGATCACGCGGCGTTCAGCGGCGTACTCGAGCAGGGAAGGCTCGACGTCGAGCGCAGCCGACAGGAAGGACTCGCCCGGCACGAAGAGGATGACGAACTCCGGCGACGGGGACAGCCGCGTCCAGTACGCCTTCGCGGCCAACTGGTCGACATGGGTCCGCAGGTGCCGCGCGTGCGCCCGCAACCGGTCCTCGCGGTACTCCGCGTCGTCGGACTCGCTCGCGTCGAGGAACGCGGCCAGCGGCACCTTCGAGTCGACGACGATATTCTTGCCCTCGGCAAGCCTCACCACGAGGTCCGGCCGCAGTACGCCGTCCTCGGCGACCGTGGTCGTCTGCTCGGTGAAGTCGCAGTGGGCAACCATTCCGGCGAGCTCGACGGTGCGACGCAGATGCAGCTCGCCCCACCGGCCGCGCACCTGCGGCTTGCGTAATGCGGTCGACAACGAGGCGGTCTCGCGACGCAACGCCTCGCCGCTCATTCGCACCTCGTTCACCTGCTGATGCAGCTGGCTCTGCCACGCCGCGCGGCCCTGCTCGAGCTGATTCAGCTGCGCGTGCAGGCGATCCAGCGCTTCCTTGACGACGGCCTGCCCGCCCATCTGCTGACCGACGCTCGTGCGCTCCTGCGTCAGCTCGACCACCCGGTCCTCGGCCGCGTCCCGCTCGGCCGTGATCCGCGCCAGCGCAGCACCGTCCCGTCCGCGCACCCACAGCACGCCGAACACAGCGCCCAGCAACAGCCCCACCACGAGGAAGAGCAGGATCAGCAACACCGTCGTACCGGTCATGTCACAGATAGTGCCGAACCCCACCGACAGTTTCCGGCAGATCGCGCGAGAGTTCCGGGAAAGTGCGGGAAGAAGTCCGATTCGGTTCCGGATCGCAGCCGTCAGCGCGCGGCGGCCTCGATCACGAACGTAGGACTCGCGGTGGCGACGGTGTCCACGAGCTCGAGGCCGGCGGCGGCGAGCAGCGTGCGGTACTCGTCCGTCGTACGCTCCCGTCCGCCGGTCATGATCAGCATGTTGAGGTCGGAGAACGCCGTACGCACCGGATCGGGCGACAGATCGAGCAACTGCTCCACGAGCAGTACGCGACCGCCCGGGCGCAGTGCCTGGCGGCAGTTCCGGAGGATCGCGATCGACTCGGCGTCCGCCCAGTCGTGGATCACCGACTTCAGCACCAGCGCGTCACCGCCCGGGACGCTGTCGAAGAAGTCGCCTCCGACCACCTGAAACCGATCGGCCGAAGCGCCCGCCACCACGTCGGTCTGGTCGAAGAGCACGCCCTTGACCGTCGGGTAGCGCTCGAGGATCCCGAGCAGCAACCGTCCGTGCCCGCCCCCGACGTCCACCACGGTGCCGTAGCGGCTGAAGTCGTACGCCGCGACCACAGCGCTGGATACCGCATCAGCCATCGACGTCATGGCCGCGTCGAACGCGTCCTGTTCATCGGGATGCCTGGCGCGGTACTCCCACACCGGTTCGCCGTGCAGGATCGAGAACGCCGTGTCACCGGTGCGGATGCTCTGCTCCAGGGCGGCGTACGTCTGCCAGTACGACCCCGTGCCGATGAAGCGCGCCCAGCCGGCGGCCGAGCGCGGCGCATCGGCCCGCAAGGCCGCGCCGAGCTCGGTGTTCGCGAAGGTCCCGCCGTCGGCTGTGTAGAGGCCCAAGGCTGTGAGTGCCCGCATCAGCCGGGCCAGCGCTCGTGTATCGGTCCCGCTCGCCGCGGCGAGCTCGTCCAAGGACATCGGACCGGTGGCCAGTACGTCGCTGATCCGCAGGCGAGCGGCGACGGAGATCGCCTGCGACACCTGGTACCCGCCGATCAGACGGAACAATTCCCGGGAAGCATCCATGGCTCAGTGTGCGTCCCGGAGCGCCCGGCGTCAGCAGTTCATCGCGGGGAAGGTGTAGCCCTGGGCCTTCAGGAGCGGGAGGATCTTGTCGAGCGCGGCGACGGTCTGGGCCCGGTTGCCGCCGCCGTCGTGCATCAGGATGATGTTGTGGTTGTGCGCGTGGGTGAGGACGTTGTGCACGATCGCGTTCGTCCCCGGGCGGGCCCAGTCGCGCGGGTCGACGTCCCACAGCACCTGGACCATGCCGGCCGCCTTGATGTCGGCGCGGACCTTCGGGTTCGAGGCGCCGTACGGCGGGCGGAAGCAGGTCGAGTCGGGTCCGTCGAAGATCTCGTGGTGCCGCTTCGCCGGTGAGATCGCGGTCAGCTGCGGGTGCGTGATCGAGTGGCTGCCGATCGTGTGGCCGGCGGCAAGCACCTGCTCGCGGAGCCCGGGGTGCGCGGTCTGCATCGATCCGAGCTCGAAGAACGTCGCGTGCGCGCCGTACTTCTTCAGGACCTGCAGGACCTTCGGCGTCCAGTACGGGTCCGGCCCGTCGTCGAAGCTGAGGAACAGGACCTTTTTGTTGCCGGAGGCAAGTGCTGCGGTGGGGTTCGGGGCCGGTTTGCGCGGTGTCGACGGCGGTGCGTTCAGCGTCGGTGTCTCGGTGGGCGTCGGGCTCGGTGTCGTGGTTTGCGTGGTGGCGGCGGCCGGTCGTGGTTGCCGTTCGTGCCCGAGCGCCAGGACCAGCAACGAACCGGCGACGACGGCCAGCGCCACCCCGGTCGCGACGAATGCGGCGAACTTTCGGGACATGACTTTCCCCTTGCAACTAAGGCGGTTCCCCAGCGCCCCCTCAGGCGCCCTCACACCACTGAAGACGCCTTACCTGTCAGCTTGGTTGGCCTTGCCGTGTTGCGGTGAGATCTCGACTGTTGCGGTTCCACCGCGGTGGTACAGCCGGCCCTCCAGCGACTTCACGCTCGCGACCAGCACGAAACTCATGCTCACCAGCAACGACCACGCACCGAACTTCGCCGGATGCACGAGCCGCCACACACTCACCTGGTCCGGGTAGTTCCACGCGTCGAGGAACGTGCCGAAGTTCTCCGCGATCCACAGGAAGAACCCGATCAACGCGAACGACAACGCCAGCGGCATCCGGTAGCGCCGGACGCCGACCGTGAAGAAGACCCAGGTACGGCGCAACACGACGAGCAGACCGAGCGCGATCGGGATCCGCAGGTCGGGGATCCACTGGTGGGTGAAGAAGTTCGCGTAGATCAGCACCGCGAAGACCGTGGTCAGGATCGGCCGGTAGTTGCTGACGCGGAGGTCGAACCGGCGCCAGGCCTGGCACAGGTAGCTGCCGACCGCGGCGTACATGAACCCGGCGAACAGCGGCACCCCGGCGAACTTCGTCACCGCGTCGCCCGGGTACTGCCACGAACCGACCCGGACCTTGAACAGTTCCAGCCCGAGCCCGACCAGGTGGAACCCGAAGATCACCGCGACCTCACGCCAGGTCTCCAGCCGCACCACCCAGAACAGCAGTGTCAGGCCGAGGCAGTAGATCAGCAGGGCGTCGTACCGGGCGATCGGCAGGTCGACGTACTTCGAGATCGCCAGGCCCGCGAACAGGAACCCCGGAAACAGGCACGACACCACCTCCAGCCACCCGAAACGCAGGAACTGCAGGCATCCGAACACGAAGCGTGAGGGAATCCCGATCCGATCCGTCCAAGTGGTCACAGGATGGAGACGTTGCTTGCGAACGGCTGGTTCGCGGAAATATGAACAGCCTTGGGAGGTGGGGAGCATGGTGGTTTTCGAGACCGACCGGCTCGTGGTGCGGGACTGGGTGGACCCGGACGGCGACCGTGTCTTCGACATCTACCGGCGCTGGGAGGTGTCGCGCTGGCTGGGCGCGGAGCCTCGGGTGATGCCCGATCGCGGTGCCGCGTCGAAGGCGATCATGCGGTGGAACGAGCGCAGCCGCGAGGCGCCGTACGGCGTCTGGGCCGTGGAGGAACGCGCCACCGGGACGATCGCGGGCACCGTATTACTGGCCCCGCTGCCCGACCCGACGGACGGTACCGCGGGGCGTGGCGAGGTCGAGGTCGGCTGGCATCTCCACCCGGACGCGTGGGGACGAGGCCTGGCGACCGAGTCGGCACGGGGGGCGATCGAGCATGGGTTCAAGGCCGGGATCGGGCAGATCCACGCGGTCGTCCGCCCGGGCAACGTCGCGTCGCTGGCCGTCTGCCACCGCCTCGGCATGCGCCCGATCGGCCGCACCACCCGCTGGTACGACGCCGAACTCGAGGCCTTCCTGATCTGACGGATTGGGGTACTTCGGTGTTGGCCGCGTAACCTTGACGCCCGTGGCACTCACCATCGGAATCGTCGGGCTCCCGAACGCGGGCAAGTCCACCCTGTTCAATGCGCTGACCAAGAACGACGTACTCGCCGCGAACTACCCGTTCGCGACTATCGAGCCGAACGTCGGAGTGGTCGGCGTCCCGGACCCGCGGCTGGGGAAGCTCGCCGAGCTGTTCAGCTCGCAGAAGGTGATTCCCGCCACCGTGCAGTTCGTCGACATCGCCGGCATCGTCCGCGGCGCGTCGGAGGGTGAGGGCCTCGGCAACAAGTTCCTCAGCCACATCCGTGAGTCGGACGCGATCTGCCAAGTCACCCGGGTGTTCCGCGACGACGACGTGACGCACGTCGACGGCAAGGTCTCGCCGGCCGACGACATCTCCACGATCCAGACCGAGCTGATCCTCGCCGACCTGCAGACCGTCGAGAAGGCGATCCCGCGGCTGGAGAAGGAAGCCCGCCTGAAGAAGGAGTCGGCGGTCGTCCTGGAGGCGGTGCGCGAGGCGCAGAAGCACCTCGAGGCGGGTACGCCGATCATCGCCACCGGCGTGGACCGGGACGCGATCCGCGAGCTGATGCTGATGACCGCGAAGCCGTACCTGTACGTCTTCAACTGCGATTCCGACGAACTCGCCGACGAGGACCTCAAGCAGAAGATGCGGGATCTGGTCGCGCCGGCCGAGGCGATCTTCCTGGACGCCAAGTTCGAGGCGGAGCTGGTCGAGCTCGGCGACGAGGACGAGGCCCGCGAGATGCTCGCCGAGATGGGCATCGACCAGCCCGGTCTCGACGTACTGGCGCGCGTCGGGTTCGACACGCTGGGGCTGCAGACGTACCTGACGGCCGGCCCGAAGGAGTCCCGCGCCTGGACGATCAAGCGCGGCGCCACCGCCCCCGAGGCTGCCGGTGTCATCCACACCGACTTCCAGCGCGGCTTCATCAAGGCCGAGATCGTCTCCTTCGACGACCTGATGGAAGCCGGCTCCATGAACGCCGCCCGCTCCGTCGGCAAGGTCCGCATGGAAGGCAAGGACTACGTGATGCAAGACGGCGACGTAGTCGAATTCCGCTTCAACGTCTGAGAAGAGGGATTGGAGGGCTGGGGAGGATTTTCTACCCGGATCGGGACAACATCCTCCCCAAAGTCACCTCCGCCCCGCTTCACGCCATCCGCTGGGGTTGGCCAGCCGCCTGCCGGCGGTGGGACCGGGTATGTCAGGTCTTGTCAGAGCGCAGCGCCACGTCCGTGGTCAGGACACCAGGCGTTTCGGTTCGGTTTGGTTGACCTCCGACCACAGGGTGTCGAGGGAGAGGCCGAGGACGTCGGCGATCGCCGCGATGGTGGGGAAGGCGGGCGTGGCTACGCGGCCGGACTCGATCTTGCGGAGGGTTTCGGGGGAGACGCCGGCGTCGAGGGCGGTCTGGAGCATGGAGCGCTCGCCGCGGGCGCGGCGAAGTAAGGTGCCGAGGCGCTCGCCGCGCTCGACCTCCGCGGGGGTGAGCGGGAGCCGGACCATGATCCGATGATAGTACCGGGATAATATGGCCGGTATAGTTATTGGATGCACACGAGAGGCCGCGCATGATCGAGATCCTGGACTCCCGCCAGCTGGCCCAAGCCAAGGAATCGGGCGCTCTGGTCGGTGGGATTCTGCAGACGCTGAAGAGCCGGACCGCGGTCGGCACGAATCTGCTGGACATCGACCAGTGGACGAAGGCACTGATCGCCGACGCCGGTGCGCAGTCCTGTTACGTCGACTACGAGGCGTCGTTCGGGCGCGGGCCGTTCGGTCACTACATCTGTACGGCGGTCAACGACGCCGTACTGCACGGAAAGCCGTCCGACTACCAGCTCGCCGACGGGGACCTGCTGACGCTCGATCTCGCCGTCTCCCTGGGAGGGATCGCAGCGGACGCGGCGATCAGCTTCATCGTGGGCGAGTCCAAGGCGCCCGAGGACGTCGCGATGATCAGCGCGACCGAACGCGCACTGGCCGAAGGGATCGCAGCCGCCGTTCCCGGGGCCCGGATCGGTGACATCTCGCGGGCGATCGGCACCGTGCTCGGCGCGGCCGGGTACCCGATCAACACCGAGTTCGGCGGTCACGGCATCGGTTCGACGATGCACCAGGACCCGCACGTCTCGAACACGGGCCGCCCCGGCCGCGGCTACAAGCTCCGCCCCGGCCTGCTGCTCGCCCTCGAACCGTGGGTCATGCAGGACACCGCCGAACTCGTCACCGACGACGACGGCTGGACCCTCCGCAGCATCACCGGCTGCCGCACCGCCCACACCGAACACACCATCGCCATCACCGAGAACGGCCCCGAAATCCTCACCCTCCCGAAGCAGACCCAGGCGTAAGCTCCGGTGCCGTGCTGACGCCGATCCTTGCGACCTCCGACCCGTACACGGCCGCAGACGAGTTCGTCGCCAACGGGTGGACGCTCGTCTACGCGACACCGAAGGACTCCGGTGACCCGATGGCGGTCGTCGAGCTGCACGGCGGGCAGGTGATGCTCGGCGTGGACTCGGAGCAGTTCCTGCCGGCGGCGGCGCGGGACCATCGCGGAGCGGGCGTCCAGTTGTATGTCGAGGTACCCGCTGACGCGATCGAGAAGATTCACGCGGCACATCAAGAGCCGGGGCCGATCGAGCAGCGGCCCTGGGGTGTGCGGTCGTTCGTGGTGCGGTTGGCGGCGTACAACTTCATGATCGCGACCGCGCAGGGCTGACTGTCAGTGGGAGTTCGCGATCTGCTGGGCGGCGTCGTGGACGAGGGTGATGAGTTCGGGTGGGGCGATGACCTGGGCGGCGCCGGCTTGGGCTAGGACGGCGGCTTGGGCTTCGTAGCGGTTCTCGAGGTCGGTGTGGATGATCCACCAGTTGTCGTCCGCGGGGAGCATCGGGGCGGTCGGGCGGAATCGGCGGACGGCGTGGTCGCGAACCTTCAGAACGATCGGGTACGACGGGCGCGAGGCCTGGAACTCGCGCTGGGACTGGGCCCAGTACGCGGCCAGGTCGAAGTCGGCGGGTCTGGTGAAGACGTCGTTGGTGAGCTCGGCCGAGGTCAGGCGGGACAGGCGATAGGTGCGGAGGCGGCCGTCGGTGCGCGCGGCGACCAGGTACCAGGTGCGCGCCTTGGCGACCAGCCCGAGAGGCGAGATCGCGAACGGCCCACGCCGCCGACCGTCGTCGCTGTCGGGCCCGGTGCGATCTCCGGCGGTGGTTTCGCCGTACGTGATTTCCAGGCGGCGTTCCTCCCAGAGGGCTTGGCGGCAGAGGTCGAGCCAGCGTGGGGTTTCGCGGCGGTCGTCCCAGCCGGCGTGGTCGATCAGGAGTCGTTGGCGGGCGTACTCTGCTTCGCGGCGAGTGCCCTCGGGAAGTGATGCGATCAGTTTGGTGACGGCGAGTTCGCTGGAGGCGTCGAGGCCGAGGTCGGCGAGTACGTGGGCGGTCGCGCCGACGAACACCGACATGACCTCCGACGGCGTCAGGCCGGTCAACCGGCTGCGGTAGTCAGGCAGCAGCGTCCACCCGCCGGCGCGCCCGCGGATCGAGTACACCGGGACGCCGGCAAGGCTGAGCGGATCCAGGTCGCGCTGGATCGTGCGCGGCGACACGTCCAGCGCGGCGGACAGTTGCGCGACCGTCGACTGACCGCGGGTCTGCAGGTGCAGCAGCAGTCGGAGGAGCCGTTCGGCGCGCATCCTCCGACTATCTCAAGAAAACAAGCCAGAAGCTGGCGTCTTTTCCTGCCATGGTCGCCACCATGAGTGCAGTTGAGGTGGAAAACCTCTCGATGTCCTACAAGGCTCCGGTTCGCAAGAGCGGGTTGCGGGCGGCGTTCGGTTCGCTGGTACGCCGCGAGTACAAGACCGTCCAGGCCCTCGACGAGGTGTCGTTCACGATCGCCCCGGGCGAGGTCGCGGGGTTCATCGGCCCGAACGGCGCCGGCAAGACCACGACGATGAAGATCCTCTCCGGGATCCTCCACCCGACCAGCGGCGCGGTCCAGGTCCTCGACACGGTCCCGTGGCAACGCCGCTCCGCCTTCCTCAAACGGATCGCGTTCGTGCGGGGCAGCCAACCGGTCGGCGGTTCGCAGGAGCTGACCGTGATGGATTCCCTCGAGTACCAGCGCCTGCTGTACGACGTCCCACGCCCCACGTTCCGCCGTACCCTGGCCGACCTCGAGGCGCTCCTCGAGCTCGACCCGCTGTTCGAGCGCCAACTCCGCGCTCTCAGCCTCGGCGAGCGGATGCGGGTCGGGCTCGCGATGGCGCTGATCTACCGCCCCGAGGTGCTGTTCCTCGACGAGCCGACGATCGGTCTCGACGTCACCGCAGCGGGCCAGATCCGCGAGTTCGTGCGGGAGTACGTCGAGCAGACCGGCGCGACCGTACTCCTGACCAGCCACTACATGGCCGACGTCGAGTCCCTCTGCCCGCGCCTGATCCTGATCGACAAGGGCAAGGTCCAGTACGACGGTCCACTCGCGGAGCTGTCCGCGCGGTTGTCGCCGTACAAACTGATCCGGATCTCCACGCAAGGCGACCCTTCGCCGTTCGGTGAGGTGGTCGACAAGGCGGACGGGCAATGGGTGCTGCGGGTGCCGCGGGACGAGGTCGCTGGTACGACGGGCCGATTGCTGCAGGCGTTGGAGGTCGTGGACCTTGCGGTGGAGGAGCCGCCGTTGGAGAAGGTCATCGACCAGGCGTACCGCGAGGGGCTGCGATGAGAACCGCCGTACTGCTCGGATTCCGGCTCCGTCAGGAGGTGCTGGAGTGGTCGGGCGCGTGGTGGTTCCTGATGACGCTCGTGGTGCAGGCCGTGGTCGCGCCGCTGATCGGGTTGTTCGTGTGGTCCGCGGTCTATCCGGACGATCCGGCGATCGCGCGGTACTACGTCGCGGTCATCCTGGTGACGCTGATGACCGAGTCGTTCGAGCAGCACACGTTTTCCGAACGGATCTACAACGGGACGCTCAGCCACGAGTTGCTCCGCCCACAGCCGGTGGTGGTCGGCGTGATCGGTATGAATCTCGCGATCCGCGCCTGGTTGACGTTGCTCGGGGCACCGATCGTGCTGCTCACCGGGATCGCGTTGCAGGTCGGGTTCGACTGGTGGGCGGTGGCGCGGAGTGCGCCGTACCTCGTGCTCGCCGCCGTGCTCGTTTTCCTGTGGACATTTCTGTTGTCGTTGACGGCGTTCTGGACGGATCGGGTGCATGCGGTGGTGGGGTTCGGTAGCCAGTTGGTGTTCCTGTTCGGCGGTACGGCGGCGCCGATCGGGTTGCTGCCCGACGGGTTGCGCCGGGTCGCGGAGGTGTTGCCGTTCTACGGGATGAGCGGTCTGCCGGCCGAGATCGCCGCCGGCACGCGTGGCGGCGGCGCGCAGGGCTATCAGTTGGTGTGGGTTGTCGTGCTGGTCGGCGTGGTCATGGTCCTGTGGAGAGCCGGCGTCCGTCGGTACACGGCGGTGGGCTCGTGAAACTCCTTCGTTTGCTGGCGGCCGGCTTCTCGATGTCCCTGCGCCGGAGCGTGGCCTTCCGCGTCAACCTCGTCTTCGACGTGCTGCTCGCGTTCACAGGTCTGGGTACGGCGATCGCGGCCGTGCTGATCGTGTTCACCCGCGCCGATACGTTGGCGGGCTGGTCGAAGGCGGAGTTCCTGGTCCTGATCGGCACGTATCAGCTGATCACCGGGCTGCGCACGACGTTCATCGATCCGAACCTGTCGTGGTTCCCCGAGACCGGCATCCGCGAGGGGAAGCTGGACGGCTACCTGTTGCAGCCGGCTCCGAGTTTGTTCCTGTCCAGCTTGTCGTTGTCGTCGCCGCTGCAGCTGATCCAGGTTGTCCTCGGGGTCGGCGTGCTGGCCTGGGGGATCGGGGTCGCTGATCGGTCGCCTGGTGCCGCTGGGGTGATGAGTTGGTTGGTGCTGGTTGTGGCGGGGACGGTGGTGACGTGGGCGTTGAGCGTGCTGCTGGCGTGCTTGGCGTTCTGGGCGCCGAAGCTGCAGTTGGACGTCTTCTACCACTCAGCCTGGCAACTCGGCCGGTACCCGACGGATGTCTTCGCCCGCCCCCTCCGCATCCTCCTCACGTACGTCTTCCCGATGGCGCTCATTGCAAGCGTCCCGTCAACCGCACTGCTCCGCGGCCCTCAATTCGGCGTACTGCTCGCCGGAGTTGCGGCAGCAGCCGGCGCGGCTGCGCTAGCAGCGCTAGCTTGGCGGGCCGGGTTGCGGCGGTACACCGGGGCGACCTCCTGAGTGTGCGCTAAGGACAGGAGGTGTGCCTGATTTGAGGGCGATCCACCGTCTGGGCAGGCGTGCGGGCCGCTATACGTAGACATGTACGTCCTGTTCCTAGCGCCAAAAACAGTGGCTGGACCGAGGGCAGCGGGTTACGGTCGCGGGCATGGTTGATGCCTTGTTCGGGGAGCCTCGATTGGTGGCGGTTTATGACGCGCTGGATCCGGATCGGGGCGATCTGGAGCACTACGCGGCGATCGTGGAGGAGTTCGGCGCCACACAGGTGCTGGATGTGGGGTGCGGGACGGGTGAGTTGGCCTGTCTGCTCGCCAAGGGTGGAGTGGACGTCGTCGGAGTGGATCCGGCGGAGGCTTCGTTGGAGGTTGCTCGGGGCAAGGAGTTTGCGGATCGGGTGCGGTGGATCCACGGGGATGCGACGACGTTGCCGCCCTTGCAGGTGGACCTTGCACTGATGACGGGGAACGTGGCGCAGGTGTTCCTGACGGACGAGGAGTGGTCGGCGACGGTGCGTGGGGTGCATGCCGCATTGGAACCACAAGGCCGGTTCGTGTTCGAGACGCGGGATCCGGCGCGGCGCCAGTGGGAGGAGTGGACCCGCGAGCGCACCCATCAGGTGCGGCAGGTTGCGGGCGGTGAGACGGTGGAGGCCTGGAGCGATCTGCTGTCGGTGGAGCTGCCGTTCGTTTCCTTCCAGGGCACGTACGTGTTCTCGTCGGACGGCGCCGTACTCACCTCGCAGTCCACTCTGCGGTTCCGCGAGCGGGACGAGGTCGAGGAGTCGCTCGTCGCGGCCGGGTTCGTGGTCGACGACGTACGGGAGGCTCCGGATCGGCACGGGAAGGAATGGGTGTTCGTCGCTAGGGCGATGTGAGCAAAGCGGTCAGGGTGTGGTGCGCGGTGCGGGACATGACCGGGTTGGTTTCGACGTAGTACCAGAGGCAACCGATGGCCTGGGCGAACGACCAGCCCATGCCGCGGCGCCACTCCGCGTAGTCGCTGCCGAGCGCGCTGCGGAACGCCTCGCGGGCGGTGGGATCGAGGAGGTTCCACGCCGGCTGCAGATCCATCGCGGGGTCCGAGACCGTGAAGGTGCCGACGTCGATGATGCCGGCCAGGCGGCCGCCCTTCGCCAGCAGGTTGCCCGGCATCAGATCGCGATGCGTCCAGGCGTCCGGTTCGGTACGCGGCGTCGTTCGCAAGTCGGCCCACAGCCGGGCGAGCTCGTCCACGTCGATCATCCCGCGGCTGCGCTCCAGCCCTTCCGCGACGTACTCGTCCTGCGAGGTCAGCACCCCGCCGCGCCACGAGCCCGTGAACACCCGCCCCTCGGTCGGCTGCGCCCGCAGCGCCAGCACGAACCGCGCGAGATCCTCGGCGAAGGCGGTCGACCCGGCGACGTCCGCGTCGTACGCGATCGTGCCGTCAACCCAGGTCTGCACCGCCCACGGCAGCGGATAACCCGAGCCCGGCGCACCGATCGCGATCGGCTCCGGAGTCGGGTACGGCGACATCGCGCACAACCGTCGCGCGGCCTCCGCCTCGTCCTCGAGCTCCTGCCGCACTGTCGTCGCATCACCCGGCAAGATCGGGAACCGGGCGACCAGTCCGTCGCCGATCCGGAACAACGCGTTGACGGTTCCATTCGACGGTACGGCGCGGACCGTGAGCCCGCTCCACTCCGGGAACTGTTCCTTGACGAGCCCTTCGACCAGCTCGACCGTCACGTCCAGTTGCCCCTGATGCATCACGCCCAGAAGTATCCGGGAGTTCCCAGAGCGCCGCACACGATTTAGTTCTCAGTGGGTTGCGAGTGGGCGGGCGCGGTCGGTGGCGAGCCGGATGGCGAAGACCGCCAGGGCGGTGCCGGTGAGGTAGCGGTGGATGCGCATCCAGGTCGGACGGCGGGCGAGGAACACGGCGACCGAGCCTGCGGTGATCACGAAGACGGCGTTCATGGCCACGCCCACCGTGAGTTGGCCCAGGCCGAGGATCAGGCTCTGCAGGCCGAGGTGACCGCGGGACGGGTCCAGGAACTGGGGGAGCAGTGAGATGTAGAGGATCGCGATCTTCGGGTTCAGCAGGCACGTGAGCAGGCCCATGCCGAACAGTTTGCGCGGGCGGTCCGGCTCGAGCTCCTGGGTGGCGAAGACCGACGTACCACCGGGGCGGAACGCGTTCCAGGCGAGCCAGAGCAGGTACGCCGCGCCGGCCAGCTTCAGCGCGACATAGATCTGGGGGACCAGCGCGAACAGGGTCGCGAGGCCCGCGCTTGCCGCGAGCAAGTAGGTGAGGAAGCCGAGCCCGACGCCGGCCAGCGAGATCAGGCCCGCACGGCGGCCCTGGGCGATCGAGCGGGAGATCAGGTAGATCATGTTCGGTCCCGGCACGATCACCAGACCCAGCTCGACCAGAGCGATCCCGAGTAGTGCCTCGTTGCTGACCAGCATTCCGTGTCCCTCCCTCGACGTACTCCGAACCTAACAGCGCTGCCCGATCCGCCGCGGGGGATTCCCGCGAGCTGGAATCCATTCGCCGGTAACACTCACCCTCGGTTAGCGTGGGTGCGTACGCCTATGGTTTGAAGGAGACGGTATGAGCGACAAGTCCAGCGAGCCGGCGGACGATCTGCAGAAGAAGTTTCGGGAAGCGCTCGAGAAGAAGAACGCCGGGAAGCACTCGCATCCGGGATCCGGAGTGCGGGGGCAGGGCGTCGGCGACGCGCACAACGACAAGCAGAAGCGCCAGTTCCGGCGCAAGTCCGGCAGCTGAGTTCCGCCAAACTGTCCATCCATCCGCATGAGCCCCGGGTTGCCGCCCGGGGCTCGACCTTTTCCTCGGATCCCCAGGCCATCACAATCGCCCTCTCCAGGGCGATTGCCGCGGAGGACGTCCGCGCGAAAGCAATTGTGATGGCCTGGCGGTCCGACGACCGCCGTTATCCTCGGTCGGCTGCGGGGTCGGGCCGGCGTGCGTTGAGCAGCTCGACCAGCCGGAGCACCTCCGGATCCCAGCCCATCCGGTGGTTCGCGGCGTCCTCGGCGTTCGCGAAGCCGGTGTGGCTGAGCAGCATCCGGGTGCCGTCGAGCGTCTCGGTCAGCTCGACCTCTACTCGCGTCGGTTCGTCCTCGGTGCCGTCCCACTTCCAGCTGAACACCAGGCGGTGCGGCGGGTCGACCTCCAGGTACGTGCCGCGCACCACATGCGGCCCCATCTCCACGACATAGGAACCACCGGTGCGCACGTCGGCCTGCACCTTCAGTTCGAGTTCGGGGTTCGGGCAGTACCACTGAGCCAGGAGATCGGCACGCGTCCAGGCGTCGTACACGCGACCGATCGTTGCCGGGAGCACCCTTTCGATCCGGATCTCAGTGTCCATCGCCGTCCCCTCGCAGGAGTTCTTCCAACCGGTCCACGGTGCTGTTCCAGTACGTCGTGAGGTCGCCGAGCCACTGCTCCACCTCGGAGAACGCCTCCGGCCGGAGCGAGCACACGACGGTGCGGCCGACCCGACGCCGGCTCACGAGACCGGCGTCGACCAGCACCGTGACGTGCTTGGTCATCGCCGGTGGCGTGATCCGGTGCGGCTCGGCCAGCTCGCCCATCGTCGCGTCGCCCCGACTCAGCCGGCCCACAACAGCCAGCCGAGTCGGGTCCGCGAGCGCTCCGAAGGTCCTCGTCAGCACACGGAATACTTCACCAGTTGGTGAACTGTTGTGTCAAGGACGGACCTCGAACACCAGGTTGAACGGCGTCTGGGCGACCGTGCGGAACCTGCTGAACCCGGCCGCCGTGGTGACGTCCTGGATCCGCGCCGGGCCGGCCTGGGTACCAAGAGCGAGACCAACCGGCTGGGACAGCGAGGCCGGCGTGCACAGCAGTGTTGAGAAGCCGTAGTACGCGCGGCCGACCGGGTTGAGGTTGTCCTCGACTTGGTCGCCGGCCATCGGCTCGACCAGCAGCCAGGTGCCGTCCGGAGCGAGCGCCTCGCGTACGTGCCGGGCCGCGCCGACCGGATCACCCATGTCGTGCAGGGCGTCGAAAGTCGTCACCAGGTCGTACCCGGACCCGCTGAACTTGTCGGCCGCCGCAACCTCGAACGTCACCCGTTCGCCGAGGCCCGCGGCCCGCTGCCGGGCGGTCTCGATCGATGCCTGGTGGTAGTCCGAGCCGGTGAACCGGGACTTCGGAAACGCCTCGGCCATCAGGATCGTGGACGCGCCGTGCCCGCAGCCGATGTCGGCCACCTTCGCGCCACGCTCCAGTTTGGCCACCACGCCGTCCAGCGCGGGCAGCCAGCTGGACAGCAGGTTCGCGTTGTACGACGGCCGGAAGAACCGCTCGCAGCCGACGTGCACGTCGGACGTGTGTTCGTGCCACCCGACGCCGGCGCCGCTCCGCGCGGCCTCGATCGTCTCGGTGGTGTGCTGCACGGTGCCGAGCGCGATCTGGAAGAAGCCGGGCAGGTACGCCGGGCTGTTCGGATCGGTCATCGCCACGGTCTGCTCGGGCGGCAACGTGTAGCGGCCGGTACTCGCGTCGTACTCGACGAATCCTCCCGCGGCCTGCGCGTTGAGCCACTCGCGCGTGTAGTGCTGATCGGTGCTGGTCCGCTCGGCGAGCTCGGCCGGCGTGCTCGGACCGTGGTCGGCAAGCGCCTGGTAGAAGCCGAGCCGGTCGCCCATCACGACCAGTGCCGCGTTCAGCGTCGCCCCCACCTCGTCGACCGCCTTGAAGACGAAGCCCATCAGTTTGTCGCTGTCGATTGCAACAGTCATTCGCTTTCTCCCCCTTGCGATGTGGTACGGCGAACTTAGGCAGCAGCGCCGGACCATCGCATCAGGTGGGGTTCCTGGTGCACACTGCGAGACATGCTCATCGGGCGGGAGGCAGAGCGCCAGGTGATCGAGCAACTGATCGCGGGGGCGCGGGTCGGAGCCGCAGGCGTGCTGCTCATCACCGGCGAGCCTGGCATCGGCAAGACGACGCTGCTGGACGAGGCCGCTGCCCTGGCCGGCGGACTGCAGGTCCTGAGAGCACGCGGTACCGAGGCCGAACGTGAGCTGCCGTTCGCGGCCCTGCTCCAACTCCTACGCCCTGTCCTCGCCGGCCTCGACCGTATCCCCGGACCGCAACGGACAGCGCTCGCATCGGCTTTGGCGCTCGGATCGGGACCCGAGGCAGCCAGCCCGGCGGACCGGTTCGCCGTCGGCGCCGCAACACTCAGCCTGATCTGCCGGTACGCCGAGGACACGCCGCTGGCACTGATCATCGACGACGCGCACCTGCTGGACCGACCATCCGCAGAGGCCTTGTTGTTCGCAGCCCGGCGCCTGGTGGCCGACCCGATCGTCATGCTGATCGCGGCGCGCGTCGACGAACCGCATCCGTTCGAGGCCGACCTGCCCCGGCTGCAACTGGAGGGCATCGGGCTCGAGGCCGCACGGCAGGTCGTGCAGCATCTCCCGAGCGACCTGGTCGAGCAGCTGCACCAGACCGTGGCCGGTAACCCGCTGGCTCTGCTGGAGCTCGCTGATGATCCGGCCCGCTTGCACCGGATGCCACCAGGCGTACCGTTCCCAGTCCCCGCGATGCTCGCAGAAGCCTTTGCCAGCAGGGCAAACCGGCTGAGCCCGGACGCACGCACCGCACTGCTTGTAGCGGCATTGGACGCTGACCTTGGAGCGGTGTCCCGAGTGTGCGCTGAGCTCGGCGTGGACGTCGCCGCGCTGGAGGAGGGCGAGGCAGCCGGTCTGATCGCCATTCGCGACGGTGAGGTCCAGTGGCGGCATCCGCTGGTCCGCTCAGCGATCTACACGAGTGCTGACCCGGCAGCACGTCGTACGGCGCATCGCGCGGTGGCTCTGGCCACACCGGACCAGGACCGGCGGGCGTGGCACTTGTCAGAGGCAGTCCTCGGCGCTGACGACGAGGTGGCAGCCGGACTGGTGCTTGCAGCGGAGCACGCGGCTGCTCGTGGAGCACATGCCGTCGCAGCAACGGCGTACGAGCGTGCTGGGCGGTTGAGCCAGGGACTGCCGGACCGTGCGGTCAGACTGGTCGCGGCGGGGGAAGCGGCCTGGTCGGCGGGACTGGCGGAGCGAGCAGAGGCCTTGCTGGATGATGCGCTGATCTTGCAGCCGCCGTTGCCGGTGCGGATCCGCGCGCAGGAGATTCGTGGCGACATCGAGGTGAAGTGCGGGTCGCCGCGCCGCGCCCGCGACATCCTGGTCGCGGCCGCGGCGGAGTCCACGGACCCGGTCGTCGCCACTGGTCTGCTCGCGGATGCAGTCGCGGCCTGTTTCCGGCTGTGCGACGCCGCAGGCGCGCTGGAGGTGGCGTACGACCTCGACAGCCTGCTGCCGGCGGTCGACCGGCCTGGCCCGCGCATCATCGGCATGCTGGCGAGCGGCGTCGCCAAGGTGCTCGCCGGGAGCGGTGGTACGGACCAGATCCGTGCAGCGATCGCGCTGGCGCCCTCCGACGAGCTGGACCGGGACCGCCGTCGTCAGGTGTGGATGGTGCTGGCTGCGTTGTTCCTCAGGGAGACAGGTACGGGCCGAGCCCTACTGCAGCAGGCCATGCTCGAAAGACGCGAGCAGGTCGCTCTCGGGACGCTGCCGGGTCTCCTGTTCGTGCTGGCCCGCGACGACGCGACAACCGATCGGTGGCCCGATGCGGAGACGTCGTACGACGAGGGGATCCGGCTGTCGCGGGAGACCGGTCAAACGACTGAACTGGCGATGAACCTGGCCGGACTGGCGTGGCTGATGTCCCACCAGGGCAGACCGGAGTGCCAGGAGCTTGCTGTCGAGTCTCTGCGGATCTGTGCGGAGCATGAGATCCGCCTCGGCACGGTGTGGTCGCTGTTCGCGCTGGGAGACCTGGAGTTGGGACGTGGCGATCCGGCGGCGGCGCTACCGCAGTACGAGCGGTTGGTCGACGTACTGGCTGAGTACGGGCTGAAGGATCCGGACCTTTCGCCCGCACCGGAGCTGGTCGAGGTCTACCTGCGCTTGGGGCGGTCGGGCGACGCGAAGCGCGTAGTGAGCGAACACTCGGCACTTGCAGAGGCGAAAGGCCAGCCGTGGTCACTGGCGCGAGCAGCACGCGCGCGGGGTGTCGCCGGTGAGAGCGAGTCGGACTTCGCTCTGGCGCTTGGCTGGCACGAGGAGACGCTGGACGCGTTTGAGCTTGCCCGCACTCGGCTGGCGTACGGCGCTTGGTTGCGACGGGGGCGGAGGCGTGTGGATGCGCGTACGCAGCTGCGGCTCGCTGTGGAGGGTTTCGACGCGCTGGGCGCACTCGGGTGGGCAGACCAGGCGGCAGCGGAGCTCAAGGCGACCGGTGAGACCGCACGGCGTCGTGTTCCGAGCACTGCGGACGACCTGACGCCACAGGAGCGGCAGATCGCCGTACTGCTCGCGGACGGGAACAGCATCCGTGAGGCCGCGGCCAGACTGTTCCTGAGCCCGAAGACCGTCGAATACCACCTCCGCAAGGTCTACGCGAAGCTCGGCATCCATTCGCGCACCGAACTGTCCGAGCACCTCGGACCGTAGGCTGGCTGCATGAGGCAGCCGTTCACGGAAGTCAGCGGAATCGCCCGCCACTGGGGCTTCGAGGACCTCGCGTCCACCGGCCCCGTGCAGCGCCTCACGCTGTTCACCGGCGTACCCGTCCAGCTAGTCACCGGGTACGCCGAGACGCGCGAGCTGCTTGCCCATCCCGACGTGGTGCGCTCGCCGCTGGACGGGCCGCACCGCGACAGCGTCATGGACGACCTGATCGCACGCACCGAGCAGCACATGCTGGGCGCGAACCCGCCGGACCACACGCGGCTGCGCAAACTCGTCGCGGCCGCCTTCACCCGACGCCGGATCGAGGCGCTCGAACCGCGGATCCGGGAGATCGCTACCGGCCTGCTCGACGAGATGGCCGCCGCAGACGAGCCTGTCGACCTCGTGAACGCGTACAGCTACCCGCTCCCGATCACGGTGATCTGCGAGCTGATCGGGATCCCGGCCGTACGGCGGGACGACTTCCGCCGCTGGTCGTCGGTGTTCGTGAACGCCGCCGTGTACACCGCCGAGGAGTACATCGAGGCGATCACCTCGATGCTCGCCTTCGTCCACGAGCTGATCGTGCAGAAGCAGCAGGCGCCGACCGACGACCTGCTGTCCGCCCTGATCGCGACGCGCGACGGCAGCGACCGGCTCAGCGAGGACGAGCTCACCTCGATGGTCTTCCTGCTGCTAGCCGCTGGCCACGAGACCACGGTCAGCCTGATCACCAACGGAGTACACGCTCTGCTCAGGCACCCAGACCAGCTCGAGTTGCTGAAGCGCGAGCCGGAGCGCCTGCCGACGGCCGTGGAAGAGCTCCTTCGGTACGACGGTCCGCTGCAGGCCGCGATCCCGTACGTCGCCCGCGCGCCGATCGACATCGCCGGGCGCCGGATCGAGGCCGGTGAGGTGATCGTGTTCGCGTTGCTCCCGGCGAACCGCGACGTACGAAAGGTCGAGCGCGCGGACGAGCTGGACATCACCCGCACCGATACCGCGCACCTCGCGTTCGGGCATGGCATCCATCACTGCCTCGGCGCCCCGCTCGCGCGGCTGGAGGGCCGGATCGCGCTCGGTCTGCTGTTCGAGCGGTTCCCGCGGCTGCGGCTCGCCGTACCCGAGCAGGATCCGCCGCGGCATCCGAGCCTGCTGATGAACGCGATCCGCGAACTCCCCGTGCTGCTCTGACCCCGGTCAGTCGCATCGCCTGAACATCGGGTGAACGGGCCCGAATCACATCGGTGGGATTGCGGCTCGCTTGACAATCAATGACATCCTTTCCGGGTGACGGAGTTGATGGAGGTCGCGCGACACCTGCTCGGCATTGCGATGGCCTCGCATTGGCTGCTGCTCATCCTGTTCGCCGCCGCGGCGATCGACGCAGTGTTCCCGGTGGTGCCCAGCGAGGGCATGGTGATCACCGCCGGCATGGCCGCGGCCGCCGGTCACCAGAACCTGCTGCTCGTCATCACGGTCGCGATGGCCGGCTCGGTCATCGGCGAGTCCGTCTGCTACTTCCTGGGCCGCGGCTCCGGACCGGCACTGCACCGCTGGATGAAGCGGCAGGAGCGCCGCCAGCGGCTCTACGAGAAGGTGTCGGCCGCGCTGCACTCCCGCGGTGGGCTGATCCTGATGACGGTCCGCTACATCCCGGGCGCCCGGATGGTCGCGACGCTGACTGCGGGCGCCACGCGGTACTCGTTCAAGAAGTTCATCGTCTTCACCTTCGCCGGTGTGACGGTCGCCTACACGTACGTCGCCCTGCTCGGGTACCTCGGCGGTGACGCGTTCGCGCACGACCAGTTGAAGGGGCTCGCGTTCAGCCTGAGCCTCGCCGCGGTGATCGGTCTCGTCGTCGAGACGTCCCGGCGGATCGTCGTGAAGCGCCGCGCGGCGAAGGTCACGGCCGCTTAACGATCCCCGCCCCGGTTTCCGCGCGAGCGCGTGTCCCGCGCGAACCTTTGCAGGCGTTTGTGCGTCAGTAGACCCGTGGTGAGGCCTGGGGCGAACCTCGCGGCCGTCGCGCTTGTAGTCGCGGCGGTGCTGGCCGGATGCGCCGACGTACCGCTGGAAGGCGCTCCCAGCCCCAGCAAATCCACGCCCACCAAACCCACCGTCGCCAAGCCCACGGGTAAGCCGACGCCCAAGCCCAGCACCCCGGCACCTACCCCGAAGCCGCCAGCACCTTCGACGCCGCCTCCGATGAAACCGTCGACGACTCCGACGGGGAAACTGCCCGCAGCGGCTCCGGTACTGCGGTCCTTCCCGGGACGGCTGCCCAACGGCAAGCCGCCGCTGTTCGTCGTCGTCTCCTTCGACGGCGCGGGCGATCTCGCGCTGTGGGCCCGCTGGCGTGCCGTCGCGAAGCAGGTCAACGCGAGGATGACGTTCTTCCTCTCCGGCCCGTACCTCTACCCCGGCGACCGGCGCACCGACTACAAGCCGCCGTACAAGAAACCCGGCGCCTCCGACATCGGCTGGGGTGACACGGCCAGCATCCTCGGCCGGACGAAGGTCCTGCGGGAAGCGATCGCCGAGGGCCACGAGATCGGCACCCACGCGAACGGGCACTTCTGCGGCGCAACCGGCATCGGCCGCTGGACGACCGCGCAATGGACCGCCGAACTGGGCGCGTTCGACAGGATGGTGCGGACCGGCCCGGCACTGGCGGCGGGCAAAGCGGTCGAGCCGCCGTTCGACCCGGCCACCGTGAAGGGCATGCGGACACCGTGCCTCGAGGGCAACCGCCCCGCGTACAGGCTCGCGATGGCGCAGCGCGGCATGCTGTACGACGCCTCTGCGCCCGGGTACATCGCCTGGCCGAAGAAGGCCGACGGCCTGTGGAACTTCCCGCTGGAATCGGTGACGCTGGCCGGCACGGCCAGGAAAACGCTGACGATGGACTACAACCTGTGGTTCGCGCAGACCGAGGCGCGGAAGGCGCCGATCGCCGAGGCGCCCGCGCTGAAGGCACAGGTGCTCGCGACCTACCGGCAGGCGCTCGCGAAGTCGCGCGCGAGCGGCAACCCGCCGCTGTTCCTCGGCAACCACTTCAACCGCTGGAACAACAGCGTGTACTCCGACGCGCTGACCGCCTTCGTGACGGAGACGTGCAAGCAGCCCGACGTACGGTGCGTGTCCAACATGGAGCTGGCGAGCTGGCTCGCGAAGTACGGCGTACCTAGCGGTCAGAACCGCCCGTCATAGCTTGAGGTAGCCGTACGCGCTCTGCCAGGTGCCGCCGTCCTTGATCCGGCCGACGACGAGCCGTTGCAGGCGGGTGTCCTGCGGTAGCTCGTCGAGGTGGTCGGTGCCGTGGGTGCGGAACGTGAAGAAGATCGCGCCGTCCTGGCTGTCGTTCGGCGTCCCGTACGGCGTGAAGCGGCGGCCGAACTTCACCATGTTCGAGTCCTGCGGGAGGTTGTCGAGCAGGTACGGGTCGAGCAACCAGGACCACAGGTTCGCCGTACGCACCGGGTACTCCGGGAAGTACCGCGGGAAGAACTCGCGGGCCTGCTGGAGGCTGTCGTCGACCAGGTCCGGCGTCAGCGGACCGGTCTCCGGGATGTGGACGCCGATGATCCACTCACCGGGCTCGGTGCCGGGCACCGGCTTGTCCTCCGGGACCTGGTGCAGCAGGTACTGCAGACGGCCGAGCGCGTAGATCTGGCCGGTCCAGTGGATCGTCATCCACCAGTGCGTCTCGAGACCGTAGTCGCCGTGGGTACGCCGGTTCACCTTGATCTGCTGCCCGAGGTCGGCGAGCGTCGCCCAGCTGATGTCGTCCGGGATCCCGCGCTCCGCGTGGAACCGGCGGATGTCCGGAACCGTGTCGAGGAACGCCTGGATCGAGTTCCGCGGGTCCTCCGGCATCCGGAACTCCGGCTCCTTGCCGAGCTTCCCGATCGCACCGCGGATCTGGTCCGCGAGCTCCTTCACGACAGCCTGGTCCGGCACGAACGCCTCGGCCGCCTCCCGGTCGACATCGGCGAACCCCAGCAGGCGATATTCCTCGACACTCGTCACTCGTCAACGGTAACCGATCTCAATGAGCCAGAGACTTACGATCTGATGCGCGGACCTCCGCCACTCACCAACCACTGAGAGTTCAGACTGTCTGCGCTCAGCCAGGCGGGCGGAGCGGGCTCTGGCGTGGGTTGGTGAGTGGCGCAGGTCCGCCGCGCCTCAGCGCTCCTCGGCGAGGCCCAGGTAGAGGATCTTCGGGTTGGCGGGGTTGAAGGCCAGCGACGGGATGCCGTCGAAGGTGTTGTGGTTCTTGGTGAGGGCGCCGGTGGAGGGGACGAAGCGGTAGAGGTCGGCGCCGAAGTTCAGGAGGACGTGCCGTAGCTGAAGTAGAGCAGGTCCGGGTCGACCGGTGAGGCCCACATCTTGTTGCCGTTGACCAGGTCGGCCCGGCTCTGGTCCAGCACCTCGCGGAACTTCTGCCCGCCGTCGGTCGACTCCCAGATGAACCGGGTCGACCGGTCCCGGTCGTACCCCTCCATCCACACCTTCGACGGGTCGGCCGGCGACATCGCCAGGCTGAACGCGTTCACCCGCTCGACCGGCCGCGACCGGGTCCACGTCCGCCCGCCGTCGAACGTCACGTACACGCCGTCCGACATGACGCCGGCCACCACGTGATCCGGGTTCCGCGGATCCACCACGGCGTCGTACAGGAAGAGATCAGGCGCCGCCGGTCCGCCGACACGCTGCCAACTCGTGCCGTCGTCGATGGAGTCGTAGAGCTGTCCGTCGCCCGCGACGGCCCGCAGTCGTCCAGGTCGCGCGTCCAGCGCCGCCAGTCCGCCGCCGGCGACCGGCCCGAGGACTGTGGTGACCTGCGAGCCGTGCACGCGATGGATGGGCTGGTCGTTGACGCTGTAGACGTACGCCGAGTCGCCCGGACCCGGCTGTACGTCGTACGTACTCAGGTCGTCCGGTGTCTTGTCGAGCAACTGCCAGCTGCAGCCGGCGTCACTCGAGCGCTGGATCGTCTGCCGGCCGATGCCGATGAGCGTGTTCGGTTCCTGCAGCGCGGCGACCTTCGCGTAGGTGACGGCGCGCAGCGTGCCCGTCGTACCCGCGAGAACCTGGCCGTCCGTCTCGGTGAACGTCACCGATCCGTCGCCGTACACCTTGCCGCAGTGTGGCCGGTTCCAGGACGGGTCGGGGGTTGCGACGGCAGGTGTGGAGAGAACGCTGAGCAGGGCGACGGTCGCGGTGGCGAGGGCGTAGCGGCGTGAGGTCATGCCCTTAGGTGTAAGGGCTGTGACCTCACGGCCACCAGCGCTTGCCGTGGCCGACAAGCGCCATGACGGAAAGCGGTCAGCCGGCGCCTAGCCTGCAGCCGTGTCGATGTGCCGCGCGAGGACCAGGTCGTCGTCGGTGATGCCGCCGGCCTCGTGGCTGCTGACCCGGAACGTGATGGTGGTGTAGCGGATGTCGATGTCCGGGTGGTGGTTCATCGACTCCGCCAACTGCGCGACGGTCGCCACCAGGCGGATGCCGTCCAGGAATGTGTCCCTCTTGACGCTTCGGACCAGCTCGTTGTCGACGACCTTCCACTCCGGGAGGTGGTCGCGCAACGCGAGG
Source organism: Kribbella sp. VKM Ac-2566 (assembly GCF_004366005.1). Taxonomy (NCBI): domain Bacteria; kingdom Bacillati; phylum Actinomycetota; class Actinomycetes; order Propionibacteriales; family Kribbellaceae; genus Kribbella; species Kribbella sp. VKM Ac-2566. Next base: position 410,529 of record NZ_SODT01000011.1, read on the forward strand.
TCGATCTGGTCGTCGGTCAAGAGCTCACTCATGCGCTCACTCTAGACCCCCGATGGCGGTGAGAGTGGCGATGACGTCGGTGCGCCAGGCGCGGTAGCGCGCCGGGTCCTCGGTGAACGTGCGCTGGTTGGTCACCACGGCGTCCGCCGTGAGCAGTTCGGCGGCGTGGGCCTTCAGCGCCGCCGGGAGGTCCGGGTTGCTCTGTACGTCGTGCTGCAACTGCCACAGGAGGTTGTAGTCCTCCATTCCGTCGCGGAAGTTCTCCAGCCGGATCGACGCCATCGGGCCGCTCGGTCCGGGGTAGAACATCGACCCGTCACCCGCCGTACCGTTGAACGTCGCTGCCCTCCACGCGGAGAGGATGCCGTCGTTCACCAGCAGTTGGTTGGCGTGGTCGGAGCGGAGCCAGCGGTTGGTCGCGTAGTACAGAACGCCTTCCACACCGGCCTTGTAGGACATTGGCCCGACCAACGTCCGGGCGTCGATCGGCGGGTAGCCGTTGAACCAGTTCGGCAACGGCGAGCCGGTGGCGATGTCCGGGTACCACCAGGCCTGGTCGCCGCGGGCACGGGTTCGCTCGGCGACCGCCTGGTCGTACAGATCCTGCTGCGGCGCCCAGATGTCGACGAGGCCGGCCAGTCCGGTGTCGACGCCCATCGAGTTGTCCCGCAGCGTCGTGAGGATCGGCAGGTCCGGGAACGCCTGCTTCACCGCGGCGAAGGTCTGCTTCGCCGCCTGCAGCAGCGGGCCGTTCGCCTCGTCGAAGCCGTACACATATGCATATTTGTCGACACCAGCTGCGCGGTAGCGGTCCATCGCGGTCCGCAACTGGGCGATCCACGTGTCGATCTGTGCCTGCCAGGTCTCCGGCTTGGACGGGTTGAGCAGACCGGCCCACAGGTAGAACGCGTTGAAGTCACGCAGTCCGTAGTGGTCCCGGATGTACAGAACGTCCTCGACGGGGGTCGGCACGATCACCGGGTTCGCGTTCGAGGGGATGCAGGCGCAGGTGTAGAGCTGGTCCGGCTCGATCTTGTAGTCGTGCAGGAAGGACCAGTACTGGTGCTTGGCCGCCTCCTGCGCCGCCGGGTCGGTGATCCCGTAGAGGTCGTTGACGATCGCGGGCGTGAACTGGAACGTGGTGTTGAGCTTCGGCGCGTCGGGCACCGTCACGGGCCAGACCTTGGCGGCCACGGTCATGGTGCGGGTCCGCTTGCCGGCCGCAGAAAACGCAACCGTCACGTGGTACGTGCCAGGTGCGGCTGTCGCCGCTGCCTTCAGCCGGATCCAGTACGGCTGGAACGTGTCCGCGGGTACGTCGACCGACGTCAGGTCGTCACGGATCGGGTCGGGCGTCCAACCGGCGTACGTGGGTCGGTGGTACACGTTCGTCGGCGTCACGTTCAGCGAACCGACCGGAGCGACCGTGGCCTGCAGCGCGCCTTTGCCGGACACCGACGTGACCTTGGCCTGTACGCCGGTCAGCGGCTCGGCGAACGGCAGTACGACGGCCTGAACGTTCTCGTACTCACCACGGGTCAGCGACACCGTCGGCGCCGTACCGGTCGAGGTGAACGGCAGGTCCTTCGGGTACACCAGCGCCATCGAGTCGGCGGACTCCACACCGAAGTCGGCGCCGCGGTCGTGCGCCCGTGCCTGGATGGTGTTCGACAATCGCGGCACGGTCCGCTGCAACGCGGTGACGCCCGCGTTGAACGGCTGGTACTGCGCATACGTCATCGGCCCCCCGGCGAGCTTCTCCCGCAGGTCCGCGCACTGCGCCTCCGCGGCCCGCACCTGAGTCTTGAGACGCTCGTCCGCCGCCTCATGCCCCAGCGACCGGTCGAGTCCCTTGATCTGGTCCGCAAGCCTGGTCAGTACGCCGTTGAAGTCGACCAGCCGCAGTAGCTGGGCGGCTGCCATGTCGCCGTACGGCGTTTGGTCGTACGGGTAGCTGTCGACGAGCCGGAAGGCGTCGTAGTGACCGATGACGGGCGTCTTGGATCGCGGCATCGAGAAGCTGAGGTAGGCGATCCGGGTGATGTCGACACCGGCGGCCGCGATCGTGCTCATCCGCAGCGTGATCGGCGTCCAGTCGCGGGCCCGGATGGGGTAGTCCATGCCCCACGCCTTGTTCGACTGATCCCGGACGGTGATCCGGCCGACGGTCGTGTAGTCCTGCTCGGTGAAGAAGTCGAAGCCCAGCACGGTGTGGCCGGACCAGTCCGACACCGGGAGGCTCGGCGTTCCGGCGTACAGGTTGATGCCGGACGACGCACTGGCTCCCGGAGTGTTGGACGGGCCAACGGTGAACTTCAGGCCGGAGCTGCCGTGCGTCGGGTCGGCGGTGCGCTCGATCCTGTCGACCTGGGGCAGGGTGACGGTCGCGCCCTGCAGGTCGGTGTCGGACTCGAAGTCCTGGAACACGCCGGCCGGCGCGGCGGCCTGGGCCGTGCCCACCTGAATCAGGCCCGCAAGCACAGTGATTGCTACGAGCAACGAACCGGTCTTCCTCACGAGCTGCTCCTCTCGCCGGAATTACGGTCCTCACCGTAAAGCTGGAGGATGAGCGCGTCAAGGCGTCGCGTGCTGGAAAATGACCGATTGATCGCAGCTGTGCGCAGCTTCGATCAAGGCAGCGACTGGTCCCGGTTACTGGGAGCGACGGGCGCGGGGTGCGGCGAGGTATCCGAGCAGGGCCAGGACCGATCCCGCGGTGACGATCGCGCCGAAGACCCACGGCTGCGGATCGTCGGCGTTGAACGCCAGCAGGGTGCCGCTGATCGCCAGCGCCGTGGCGATACTCATCGTCGCGGCCATCTGACCGGCGCTGGTGTTGCGGCCGGAGTTGCTCTGGTCGGAGAGATCCAGGGTGAGCACCGACAGGCTCGAGGAACTGAGCCCCATGCCGACGCCCGCGAACCCCCAGCCGATCAGGCCGATCCAGGTGGTCGCGTCCGTCCACGCGAGCAGGGACGTCACGGCCAGTCCGAGCGTCATGAACGCCAGTCCGGTCCGCAGTACGGTGACCCGTTCGATCCCGTGCTCACGACCCTGCAACCACGATCCGAACGCCCAGCAGACGCCGGTGATCGACAGCGTCACGCCTGCCCGCGACGGGCTGAAGTTGTGCTGGAGCGTGAGCAGCAGCGGGAGGTACGCGCCGACTCCGGCGAACGCGGCCCCGCCGAGTCCACGGACGGCGACGACCGCGGGGAAGCCGCGTCGTGCGGTGAACGTGCCGGCCGGCATCACGCGTACGGCGGCCCGTCCTAGCACTGCTAGCGCCACGGCAACCGTCGTACCGCCGAGGAAGGGGTGCGCTTCCAGGTGGTCGCCGGCCAGCGTCATCGAGAACAGGGCGACGGATGCGGCGAGGGCCCAGGGGAGTGCGGCACGCCATGCCGCGAGCTCGGCCGCGTCCTCGGCGGTGCGCTCCGGCGCGGGGGCGTCTGCCGATTGACGCATCGCCGGGCGGAGCAGCAGCCAGCTCGGGATCAGCAGGACGAGCGCGCCCAGGAAGACCCAGCGCCACCCGAACTGCTCCGTCACCACACCGGTCAGCACCGGTCCGAGGACCGACGGCAGGATCCACATCGCGGCGAACAACGAGAACATCCGCGGCCGCAGTACGGCGGGCAGCGCGCGGGCGACGAGCACCATCAACGAGACGTCGAGCAGACCTTCGGCCAGACCGCTGAGCAGCCGTCCCGCGATCACCATCGGCATCGCGGTCGCCGTACCGACCAGGAGTTGCGCGAGGGTGAACGAGATCGCGCCCGCGCGCAGGGTCGGGATCGGCCCGCGGCGGTCGGACCAGAGACCGGCGATCGCGAGCGAGATCAGGTAGCTCGCGTTCGGCGCCGCGTTCGCGAGCCCGAAGCTGCCGAGCGCGTCGAACTCACGGACCATCGTGGGCAACGCCGTACCGACCGCGCGGTTCTCGAACGCGCCGAGCGTGACGAGACCGATCACCCCGAGCACCAGCGGCAGGTGCTGTCCGGTGAACAGCTTGGGGCGGGCTTCAGCCGTCGTTATCATGCACGCTATCGTCGAAGTTCAAGTTAGGTTGAAGTCAAGTCGCCCGGTTGCCGGGCAGCCGGAAGATCAGGACCAGGACGCGGAGCACGAGGACCGCGCAGATCACCAGCAGGTTGTAGCCGAACAGCTGGAACAACGTCATCGAGTCGGTGACCTTCGGGCCGCCCGGCGTACCGAGCAGCAGGACCGCCATGATGCCCGCGGTCGCACCTAGCACTGCCAGCAGCGCTTGGTGGAGCAGTCCGGTGAAGTGCCGGCGGTCGCGTTCGTCGGCGAACAGGCGGACATTCACACCGAGCCGGCCGCTCTCCGCCGCGGCCGCGATCCGGTCGATCCGGCGCGGCAGGCGGCGCAACATCGGGAGCAGCGTGGCGAGCTCCTCGGTCGCCGTACGGCGGAGCGCGTCGGGCGCGAGCCGGTCGGTCACGTGCTCGCTGGCGAACTGGCGGGACGCCGCGACCAGGTCGAAGCTGGGGGAGATCCGGGAGATGGTGCCTTCGATCGTGGCGAGTGCGCGGAACACGGCGGCGACCTCGGGCGGTACGCCGAGCTCGTGCGACGTGATGATCTTGAACAGGTCGTTGAACATCGCCGGGCCGAGCGTCACGCCGGCTGCGAGGTGTCTGGTCATGAACTGGCCGACGGAGCGCTCCAGCGCGCGTTCGTCGATGACGTCCGGGCGGTAGACGATCTCCAGCAGGGCATCGGTGGCCGACACCGGGTCGCCGTGGTCGACGGCGAGCAGGAAGCGTTGCAGGGCCTCGCGGGTCGCCGGGTCGAGGCGGCCGACCGAGCCGAAGTCGAGCATGCCGATCCGGCCGTCGGTCAGCAGCAGGAAGTTGCCCGGGTGCGGGTCGGCGTGGAAGACGCCGTCGATCGCCACCTGGCCGAGCAGGCACTCGAACAGCGCGCGTCCGAGGCGGACCGGGTCGAGGCCGCGGTCGGCGATCGCCTCGCCGGCGTTGCCGAGACCGATGCCGTCGAGCCGTTCCATGGTGAGGACGCGGCGGGTGGAGCGCTCCGGATACAGCCGCGGTACGACGAGGTCATTGCTGGCAGCAACGGACTTTCCGGCGGCCACCGTGGTCATGTTGCCGGCCTCGACGGTGAAGTCGAGCTCCTCGCGCATCGCGTCCGCGAACCCGTCGGCGAGCGCTCGCACTCCCATCGAGCGCCCCCAGTCGGTGTTCCGGTCCAGCAGCCTGGCGAGCCTCCGAACGATGTCGAGGTCCCGGTCGACAAGCCCGGCGATCCCAGGCCGCTGAACCTTCACCACTACGTCCGTGCCGTTCGTGAGGCGGGCGGTGTAGACCTGGGCGACCGAGGCGGCGGCGAGCGGTTCTGTGTCGAAGGCGGCGTACAGCTCGGACGGCCGGGCGCCGAGTTCTTCGGTGAGGATCTCCTCGATCTGCGGCCACGGCGCCGGGGTGACCTGGTCCTGGAGACGGCTGAGCTCGGTGGCGACCGACTGGGGGATGATGTCGCTGCGCGTGGACAGCACCTGGCCGAGCTTGACGAACGTGACACCGGCCTCGTCGAGGGCGAGCCGCAGGGACCTGGCCAGCTCGGCCTGGCCAGCCGCGTTCTCCCGGCCGGGACGGCGGCGGCCGCGCAGGTACGGGCCGAGCCCGTGCTTGATCGCGATCCGCAGGATCTGCAGGTACCGCCGGGTGCGCGCGATCCGCCCGCTCAGGTCCCGCCGCAGATCACGGGCCCGCGGCAACGACCCGGTCGGTACCAGCGCCTCCGCCAGCACCAGGAACACCAGGCCGGCGAGCATCGAGCAGAGCACGATCAGCGCCATGAACGCGATCGCGGCGCCGCCTGACCCGGTCCACGGCGGCGTACCGATCATCGCGATCGCCAGCGGCCCGGAGATGCTCAGCGTGATCAACGCACCGACCGCGAGCCGCCCGAGCCCGAACCGCACCCCGAGCAACCGCTGCGAGATCGGCACGAAGACCATCATGAAAATCACGAGATTGACCAGCCGCAACACCACAACGTCCATGTCCGGCACCCTAAGCGCCCAACCGCCCCCACCGACTCACCCACGCGAGTGACCCACCCCCGAGAGCCGAACTTTGAGAAGCCACCAACCGTTTCGGAGCAGTGAAAACGGTTGGTGGCTTCTCAAAGTTGGGCAAAGCGAGTCCCCTGGCTCCGGGTGGGGCCAGGGGGCTCGTGGTGGTGCTGGGGTCAGGCGGGGCGGCGGCGGATCTTGTTGCCCAGCCAGACGATCGGGTCGTACTTGCGGTCGACGACGCGTTCCTTCATCGGGATCAGCGCGTTGTCGGTGATCTTGATGTGCTCGGGGCACACCTCGGTGCAGCACTTGGTGATGTTGCAGAAGCCCAGACCGTGCTGCTCCTGCGCGGCGTGCTGCCGGTCGGCGGCGTCGAGCGGGTGCATGTCCAGCTCGGCGATCCGCATCAGGAACCGCGGACCGGAGAACGACTCCTTGTTCTCCTCGTGGTCACGGATCACGTGGCAGGTGTCCTGGCACAGGAAGCACTCGATGCACTTGCGGAACTCCTGCGAGCGCTCCACGTCCTGCTGCTGCATCCGGTACTCGCCCGGCTTCAGGTCCGCCGGCGGCTTGAAGGCCGGCACCTCGCGCGCCTTCTGGTAGTTGAACGAGACGTCCGTGACCAGGTCCCGGATCACCGGGAAGGTGCGCATCGGCGTGACCGTGACGACCTCGTCCTCGGCGAACGTGTTCATCCGGCACATGCACATCAGCTTCGGCATGCCGTTGATCTCGGCGCTGCACGAGCCGCACTTGCCGGCCTTGCAGTTCCACCGGACCGCCATGTCGGGGGTCTGGGTGGCCTGCAGCCGGTGGATGACGTCGAGGACGACCTCGCCCTCGTTCACCTCGACCTCGTAGTCCTTGAGCTCACCGCCCTCGGAGTCACCCCGCCAGACGCGGAATTTCCCTGTGTAACTCATGTGGCGGGCAACTCCTCTTCAGTCAGGTACTTCTTCAGCTCGTCGAGTTCGAACAGCTCCAGCAGGTCCTCGCGCATCGGGATCTGCTCCTTCTCGGTGACGTTGACGACGCCGTCGGCGTCCAGCGCGCACACCAGCAGCTTCTTGCGCCACTCGGGGTTCATCCCGGGGAAGTCGTCGCGCGTGTGCCCACCACGCGACTCCTGCCGCATCAGCGCCGCCCCGGCCACACACTCCGACACGGTCAGCATGTTGCGCAGGTCGAGCGCGAGGTGCCAGCCCGGGTTGAACTGCCGGTGACCCTCCACCGTCATCTTCGCGATCCGGCTGCGGAACTCGGACAGGCGGCCGAGCGCCTGCTCCATCTCCTCTTCCTTGCGGATGATGCCGACCAGGTCGTTCATCGACTGCTGCAGTTCCTGGTGGATCGTGTACGGGTTCTCGCCGCCCTCGAGCTCGAACGGCGCCAACGCGTCCGCGGCCGCCGCGTCGACGTCCGCCTCGTCGATCTTCGGCCGAGCCGCTCCGAGACCGTCGACGTACATCGCGGCTCCCATCCCGGCCCGCCGCCCGAAGACCAGCAGGTCGGACAGCGAGTTGCCGCCGAGCCGGTTCGAGCCGTGCATGCCGCCGGCAACCTCACCCGCGGCGAACAGGCCCGGTACGACGGACGACGCGGTGTCCGGGTCGACCTCGACGCCGCCCATCACGTAGTGACAGGTCGGACCGACCTCCATCGGCTCCGCGGTGATGTCGACGTCCGCCAGCTCCTTGAACTGGTGGTGCATCGACGGCAGCCGCCGGGTGATCTCCTCGGCCGGGAGCCGGGAGGATACGTCCAGGAAGACACCGCCGTGCGGCGTGCCGCGGCCGGCCTTCACCTCGGAGTTGATGGCGCGGGCGACCTCGTCCCGCGGCAGCAGCTCCGGTGGGCGCCGGTTGTTGTCCGGGTCCTTGTACCAGCGGTCCGCCTCGTCCTCGGTCTCGGCGTACTGCGCCCGGAACACGTCCGGCACGTACTCGAACATGAACCGCTTGCCCTCGGAGTTCTTCAGTACACCGCCGTCGCCGCGGACCGACTCCGTGACCAGGATCCCCTTCACCGACGGCGGCCAGACCATGCCCGTCGGGTGGAACTGGATGAACTCCATGTTGATCAGCGTCGCGCCGGCCCGCATCGCCAGCGCGTGCCCGTCACCGGTGTACTCCCAGGAGTTCGAGGTGACCTTGAAGGACTTGCCGACGCCACCGGTCGCCAGTACGACGGCCGGCGCCTCGAACAGGATGAACCGGCCCGACTCGCGCCAGTACCCGAACGCGCCCGAAATGGCGTCGCCGTCCTTCAGCAACTCGGTGATCGTGCACTCGGCGTACACCTTGAGGTTCGCCTCGTAGTCGCCGGTGGCCTCGAAGTCCTCCTGCTGCAGCGAGACGATCTTCTGCTGCAGGGTGCGGATCAGCTCCAGGCCGGTGCGGTCGCCGACGTGCGCGAGCCGCGGGTAGGTGTGACCGCCGAAGTTGCGCTGGCTGATCCGGCCGTCGGGCGTGCGGTCGAAGAGCGCGCCGTACGTCTCCAGCTCCCAGACCCGGTCCGGCGCCTCCTGCGCGTGCAGTTCGGCCATCCGCCAGTTGTTCAGGAACTTCCCGCCGCGCATCGTGTCGCGGTAGTGGACCTGCCAGTTGTCGTTGGAGTTCGCGTTGCCCATCGCGGCCGCGCAACCGCCCTCGGCCATCACCGTGTGCGCCTTGCCGAACAGCGACTTACAGATGATCGCGGTCTTCTTGCCCTGCTCGCGGGCCTCGATCGCCGCGCGCAGGCCGGCGCCGCCGGCCCCGATCACGACGACGTCGTACGAGTGTCGTTCCAGCTCAGTCATGAAATCCTCAATTGATGATGCGCAGGTCGGAGAACCACCCGGCGGAGACCGCCATGATGTAGAAGTCGGTCAGGATCACGGTGAACAGCGACGTCATCGCGAAGGTGCCGTGCTTCGGGTTCAGCTTGGACACGAAGGTCCAGTACCGGTAGCGCATCGGGTGCTTGGAGAAGTTCTTCAGCCGGCCGCCGACGATGTGCCGGCAGGCGTGGCAGGACAGCGTGTACAGCCACAGCATCACCAGGTTGATCCAGATGATCACCGTGCCGAGACCGATCCCGAAGCCGCCGCCGTCACCGTGGAAGGCCTGGACGCCGTCGTAGATGTTCAGCACACCGAAGACCAGGGCGCCGTAGAAGAAGTAGCGGTGCAGGTTCAGCGCGATCAGCGGGAACTTCCGCTCACCGGTGTAGTTCTTGTGCGGCTCGGGGACCGCGCAGGCGGCCGGCGCGAAGAACAGCGACCGGTACCCCGCCTTGCGGTAGTAGTAGCAGGTGCCGCGGAAGCCGGCCAGGACCACGAACGTGATCAGGCTGAACGGCAGGAAGCGCGGGAAGTTCCCGAACCAGGTGCCGAGATGGCTGGAACCCTCGACACAGCTGCTGGTCACACACGGCGAGTACAGCGGCGTGAGGTAGTGGTACGCGTCGACCCAGTACCACTTGTTCATGAAGATCCGGATCGTCGCGTAGACGATGAAGAAGAGCAGGATCACGCCGATACGCAACGGCGCGAGCCACCATCGATCCGTTCTTGCAGTCTTGAGGCCTACTTGAGCGCGGCCCGGCGCACTAACTCCCGTGGCCATCAGGGAGCGTGCCTGTCCGGCGCGCCGAAGCCTTCGTGTTCCGCGTCGGTCCACATGGACGCGTCATATTCCACGTCGGGAATCTCCTCGAGTTCCTCCGGAACGGGTCCGGGCCTGTGCCTGGGGTCGGGCGGGCCGAGCTCTGCGAGATCGTCGCTCAGCCGGGCCACATCGGACACCAGGCGGCGGATGCCGAGGGTGTCACCGTACTCCTGGCTGAGTTTGCCGACTGTGGCGTGCAACACCTCGAGAGCGCGCTGCACGGCCGCCACGGTGCTGTTGCCGTCACCCATGCCGACTCCAGTGATGGTTTTGTAGCTGTCAGTATGGGCACACTTTGCCCCTGCCGAGCGCCCAACGGAAGACCCCTCGGTACGGCGTGTTTCCAGTTAGGCTTACCTCAGTTGCGAGTGCGCCGACGGGTGGAGTAATGGAGCGAATCCGGCCTGTAGGACAACGAGATTCGCGGGCGGCGTGAGGACCTCGACCTCGCGCAGACCGGGTGGCCGCAGCCCTTCGCCGTACCCCTCCCACGACCACGGCAGCACCTGCTGATCGAGCACCAGCGCAGGTCTGCCGTCGAACCGCACCATGGCGCCGTCGGGCAGGCCGGAGAAGTCCTGGACGGTCGTTCGCTGCCGTCTGGTGCGCGACTCGACCCGCTCATGGTGCAGTACGGCGTCCAGCTCGGCGGCCCGTGGACGTTCGGACAGGCCGCGGCCGCTGGCCCACGCACCGGCGTACAGCAGGAAATCCCTGCGGCGGCAGTAATGACAGGGCCGATGACCAGCGGCGAGCGCGACCGCCTCGTCGAAGAAGAACAGTGCGGTCCAGCGGCCGGGTGGCATCGGATCGCGGCGGATCCCTTTCCAGTCGAGGACACAGCAGATCCACGCCTTCGACCGCCAGCGGGTCGTGCCGAGGCGGCGGTCGGGGCCGTGCAGGCTGCCGCGATTGCCCATCAGCAGACCGCGGCCGGGGTCGGCGACGATCTCCTGGGTGGGCAGAACCCTGTTCTGCAACGGCATACCGGGATCATGTCTGACGGGACGGACAGTTTCTGGCAGAGTCGCCCTGACCGGGGCGGAGGGGTGGGAAGGAATCGACGCAGTGCAGCAGATCGTGGTGGGTGTCGCGGTGGTACGGGACGGCCTGGTGCTGGCGGCGTACCGGCCGGGGCCGGACGGCGGCTGGGAGTTTCCGGGCGGCAAGGTCGAGCCGGGGGAGACCGACGAGCAGGCCGCGGTCCGGGAGATCCGCGAGGAGCTCGATCTGGAGATCAAGGTCGGCGAGTCACTCGGACCTGGCGTGGACATCTCGGAGGCGTTCCGGCTGCACGTCTACCGGGCGGTGATCGTCGCCGGCGACCCAGTACTGCGTGAGCACTCGGAGTTGCGCTGGTTCGCGCCGGAGGAGCTCGACGAGAGTGACTGGCTGGTAGCCGATCGGCCGTTCGTCCGGGCGCTCCGAACCCGCCGGTAGTGGCGGAAGTCACACCGGTCACGATTCGGTGACTAGCGTCGGCTTCCCATGGCGTCCACACTGCGAGATACGTAGGGTTCCCGGCAACCCGGCGAGCTCGGGTCAAAGGTGCGGGGTGCATCACCATGAAGGACGGGTGACGGCGATGACGCTGGGGGTATCGGAGACGCAGTCTCCCGATGAGGGGCTGCCGACAGATGCTCTGGTCGAGACTGCCGAGGCGAAGGAGATCGAAGGCCGGTCGCCTGGCGAGATCGCGTGGACACGGCTGCGGCGTGACAAGATCGCGATCATCAGTGCGATCGTGATCCTGCTGATCATCGCGGTGGCGCTGCTCGCGCCGCTGATCGTGAAGCTGAACGGGTTCCCGCCCGATCAGTTCAACAAGGTCGACGCGAACGGGAACCCGTTGCTGAACACGCGCGACGGCGGCATCCCGATCGGCGGGTTGTGGGGCAGCGGCACGAGCTCCGAGCACTGGCTCGGCATCGAGCCGCAGAACGGCCGCGACATCTTCTCGCGGCTGGTCTACGGCACCCGGGTCTCGCTGCTCGTCGCGCTCGGCGGCACCGTCATCGCGGTCGTGCTCGGCACGGTGATCGGAATGGTGTCCGGGTACTTCGGCGGCTGGGTCGACACGCTGCTCAGCCGGCTGATGGACATCATGCTGAGCTTCCCGTCGCTGCTGTTCGTGATGGCGCTGACACCGGTGGTCGCCTCGCGCGCCCAGGATCTGTTCGGCACCCCTGACAACAACACGCTGCGCATGGGCGTGCTGATGTTCGTCCTCGGCTTCTTCGGCTGGGCGTACTTGGCGCGAATCGTCCGTGGTCAGACACTTTCGCTGCGTGAGCGCGAGTTCGTGGAGGCGGCCAGATCACTCGGCGCCGGCCCGAACTACGTGCTCTTCCGGCAGGTCCTGCCGAACCTGGTACCGACGCTGCTGGTGTACACGACGCTGCTGCTCCCGACCAACATCACCGCGGAGGCGGCGCTGTCCTTCCTCGGCGTCGGCATCAAGGAGCCGACCGCCTCGTGGGGCCGGATGATCTCCGACGCGTCGAACTGGATCGAGGGCAACCCGCTGTACCTGTTCTTCCCGGGGATGGCGCTGTTCATCACCGTGCTGGCGTTCAACCTGCTCGGCGACTCGGTCCGAGACGCCCTCGATCCGCGCGCCGGAAGGAGCTGACCCCGGTGGGCCGTTATCTCGTCCGCCGCCTGATCCAGGCGGTATTCGTCCTGATCGTGATCAGCGCGATCACGTTCTTCCTGTTCTGGGCCACGCCGGCGAACCCCGCGTTGCTCATCTGCGGCCGGAACTGCAACGCGGAGACAGTCGCCCAGGTCAACGCGACGTACGGCTTCGACCAGCCGCTGGTCGTGCAGTACGGCCACTACATGCAGGGCCTGGTGAGCCCGGGCGGGCGGACGATCGGATCCGAGGGCAACGAGCGCAACTGCCCGTGGCCTTGCTTCGGTGAGTCGTACCAGAACGGCATCCCGGTCTGGAACTCGATCAAGGACGCGTTCCCGTCGACACTGTGGCTGGCCCTCGGAGCCGCCGTCCTCTGGCTGTTGGCCGGCGTGCTGCTCGGCCTGATAGCGGCGCTCCGCAAGGGCAGGTTCATCGACAAGTTGAGCGTCGGCCTGGCCCTGTTCGGGGTGTCCTTCCCGACGATCGTGTTCGGCTACCTGCTGCTGTTCCTGTTCATCGTCAAACTGAAATGGATCCCGTTCCCGGACACGGCGAACGCCGCCTTGTTCACGGTCGGGCCGGTGAAGTGGCTGCAGTTCTACATCCTGCCCTGGATCACTCTCGCGCTGGTGTTCGCGGCGCTCTACACCCGGATCACCAGGGCCAACATGATCGACACCATGAACGAGGACTACATCCGGACGGCCCGGGCCAAGGGCCTGAACGAACGGACCGTGGTCTTCAAGCACGGGCTGCGGTCCGCGCTGACCCCGATCGTGACCATCTTCGGCCTGGACGTCGGCGGCCTGCTCGGCGGCGCGGTGATCACCGAACAGATCTTCAGCATCACCGGGCTCGGAAAGTTCTCCATCGACTCCGTGCTCAGCAACGACCTGCCCGCGATCATGGGCGTGGTGCTGTTCGCGGCGATCTTCGTGGTGCTCGCGAACATCGTCGTCGACGTCCTGTACGCCGTCATCGACCCGCGCGTGCGGCTGTCCTGATCAGGTGAGGTGAGATGACCGAATCCGTGACCAGTGCGCCGCCGGCGGACACCCGCGCCGGAAAGCCGTTCCTGGAAGTCAAGGACCTGCAGGTGCACTTCCCGACCGACGACGGGCTGGTGAAGGCCGTCAACGGCCTGAACTTCACCCTCGAGCGGGGCAAGACGCTCGGCATCGTCGGCGAGTCCGGCTCCGGCAAGAGCGTGTCCAGCCTGGCCATCATGGGCTTGCACAAGGGCAGCAAGGCGAGGGTGAGCGGCGAGATCTGGCTGGACGGCGCCGAACTGGTGGGGATGTCCGTGCCCGAGATGCGGGCGCTGCGCGGCCAGCAGGTCGCGATGATCTTCCAGGACCCGCTGTCGGCGATGCACCCGTTCTTCCGGGTCGGTGACCAGCTCACCGAGGCCTTCCTCGTGCACAACGACACGCCGAAGGCGGTGGCCAAGAAGCGCGCCATCGACCTGCTCGACCGGGTCGGCATTCCGTCGCCGGACAAGCGGTTCTACGACTACCCGCATCAGTTCTCCGGCGGTATGCGGCAGCGCGCGATGATCGCGATGGCGCTGATGTGCGATCCTGCGCTGCTGATCGCCGACGAGCCGACCACCGCGCTCGACGTCACCGTCCAGGCCCAGATCCTGGACCTGATGAAGGATCTGCAGAAGGAGTTCAACTCCGCGATCATCCTGATCACCCACGACCTCGGTGTGGTCGCCAAGATGACCGAGAACGTGGTGGTGATGTACGGCGGCCGCGTGGTCGAGTCCGGCAGCGTCCGGGACATCTTCTACCGGCCCGAGATGCCGTACACGTGGGGTCTGCTGGGCTCGATCCCGCGGGTGAACCGCAGCGGCGACGGGCGGCTCAAGTCGATCCGGGGTACTCCGCCGTCGCTGATCAACCTGCCCAAGGGCTGCCCGTTCCAGCCGCGCTGCGACTACCAGGACCACGTCGAGGGGGCGAACTGCTCCACCGAGCTCCCGGAACTGCTGCAGATCGGCCAGGAACAGCATCGGGTGCGGTGCCACATCAGGTCAGAGCAGCGCAAGCAGCTGTTCATCGAGCAGATCAAGCCGAGCCTCTGATGGCGGGGGAGTGCTGGTGAGTACGACGACATCTGCCGAGCAGACGGCCGGCAAGCAGCCCGAGCGCGGCGAACTGCTGCTCGAGACGCGCGGGCTGCAACGCTATTTCCCGGTGACGCAGGGGATCATCTTCCAGCGGCAGACCGGCGCGGTGAAGGCGGTCGACGGCGTCGACCTCAGCATTCACGCCGGCGAGACGCTCGGCGTGGTGGGTGAGTCCGGCTGCGGGAAGACCACCACCGGCCGGCTGGTGACCAGGCTGGACGAGCCGACCGGCGGCTCGATCTCGTTCATGGGCTCGGACATCACGCACCTGAACCGGGCCCGGATGCGCCCGTTCCGGCGGGAGGTCCAGATGATCTTCCAGGACCCGTTCTCGTCGCTGAACCCGCGGCAGACCGTCGGCACCATCATCGCGGCGCCGTTCGACATCCAGAAGGTGAAGAGCGAGAGCGGGACGAAGAAGGCCGTCCAGAGCCTGATGGAACGGGTCGGGCTGAATCCCGAGCACTACAACCGCTATCCGCACGAGTTCTCCGGCGGCCAGCGACAGCGGATCGGCGTCGCCCGGGCGCTCGCGCTGCGGCCGAAGCTGATCGTCTGCGACGAGCCGGTGTCCGCGCTCGACGTCTCGATCCAGGCGCAGATCGTCAACCTGCTCGAGGATCTGCAGGACGAGTTCGGCCTTGCCTACCTGTTCATCGCGCACGACTTGTCGGTGATCCGGCACATCTCCGACCGGGTCGCGGTGATGTACCTCGGCAAGGTGGTCGAGACCGCCGAACGCGACGAGCTCTACAACCACGCCCGGCACCCGTACACGCACGCGCTGCTGTCCGCGGTGCCGGAGGCCGACCCGGACGCCGAGGAAGCGCGCGAGCGGATCCGGCTGACGGGCGACGTACCGAGCCCACTGAACCCGCCCTCGGGGTGCCGCTTCCGGACCAGATGCTGGAAGGCACAGGAGATCTGCGCGGCCGAGGAGCCGCCGCTGCTGCAGATCGGAGCCCCGGGCCATCAAGCGGCCTGCCACTTCCCCGAGGAACGGGACGTGGTCTGACGACTACACAGAGCGTTGGTCGGGTGTACCGACGGCATTGAAGGGATCACGATCCGGTCAAGCGGCCCAAACCGCATTGCGCAGTTTGTGAACACGTGAGTTGATGACCGCCATCTGACGTAGATCACTTTCTTCGAGCCGCCGCGACCCGGCGACAAGTGTCAACACAAGGAAGGAAACACTGGCCATGGATCACCTCAAACGAACCGGAGTGGCGATCGCCGTTGGGTTCGGACTGAGCCTGACCGCGGTTGCCTGCGGCGGGGGAAACAGCGATACGCCGAGCGGGCAGGCTTCGGCCGGTGCCAAGGGGGGCACCGTCACCGTCTACCACGTCAGCGACGTGGAGCACCTCGACCCGGCGCGGAACTTCGTCACCGACTCCCAGATGATCGGCAAGCTGATCACCCGGACGCTGACGGACTACCGGTACGACGCCAAGGCGAAGAAGATCATCCTCGAGAAGGACCTCGCGGAGAGCTACGAGGCGAGCCCGGACTTCAAGACCTGGACCTTCAAGCTGAAGGACGGGCTGAAGTACGAGGACGGCACGCCGATCGTCGCCGCCGACATCAAGTACAACGCCGAGCGGTCGTTCGCCGCGGACATGGCCGAGGGTGCGCCGTACGCGCACGAGTACCTCGACTGCAAGGGTTACAAGGGCCCGTACGTCGGGGACAACAACGGCGGCAAGGGCTGCACCGCGATCGAGGTTCCGGACGAGAAGACGATCACGTTCAAGCTGAACCGCCCGGTCGCGTCGTTCGACGGTACGGCGAGCATGAAGGTCTTCGCGCCGGTGCCGAAGGCGAAGGACACCAAGACGCAGTACGACAACCACCCGGTGTCGAGCGGCCCGTACAAGATCGAGACGTACACCCGCAAGAAGCAGCTGGTGCTGGTCCGCAACACCAACTGGGACCAGAAGACCGACCCGCTGCGCGACGCGCGGCCGGACAAGTTCATCTTCAAGTTCGGTGACGCCGAGGCGACCGTCGATCAGCGGCTGATCGCGAACGGCGCGGCGGACCAGAGCTCGCTGAGCTTCGCCGGTGTGCAGCCGGAGAACATCGCCAAGACGAACCAGCCGAACGTGAAGGACCGCGTGGTCGAGGGCACCGACATCTGCCGCCGGTACATCGCGTTCAACCAGCAGAAGCCGTTGCTGAAGAACCAGAAGCTCCGCGAGGCGCTGTACTACGGTCTGGACCGGACGAGTTACCGCGACGGCCGTGGTGGCGAGCGCTTGTCCAAGGTGGTCGACTCGATCATTCCGCAGGACATGGAGGGCTACAAGAAGGAAGAGACCTTCAAGGTTCCGGACGCGGGCGACCCGGCGAAGGCCAAGCAGTTGCTGACCGAGGCCGGCTACAAGGGCGAGAAGCTCGTCCTGGGTACGGCGGACTCCGGTCTGGCCGTCAAGGCCGCAGAGGCTGCCCAGGCGTCCTGGAAGGCGATCGGGGTCAACGTCGAGATCCAGAAGATCCCGGGTGACAACTACTACTCGACGCAGCAGCAGGACACCGCGGCGACCGACCTGATCACCGCCGGCTGGTGCTACGACTGGGCGAGCCTGACGACGATCGTTCCGTCTGTCTTCGGCCCGGACACGACCGCGCCGAACAAGCCCGCGCAGAACAACTACGCACGCAGCCAGGCCGGCTGGGACAAGATGAAGGCTCTGCAGTCCGAGACCGACAAGAACAAGATCGAGTCCGGTCTGTCCGACCTGTACGTCGAGATCATGAAGACGGCTCCGCTGGTGCCGACCGTTCAGGACCTCAACGTGTACGTCGTGGGCTCGAACCTCGACAACGTGGTGGGCGACCCGAACACCGGTGGGTTCCCCGACCTGACCCAGATCGGTGTGAAGAAAGTGAGCTGATCGCAGCACACTTCTGAGGAGGGCGGTGCCTACGGGCGCCGCCCTTCTTGCTGTTCACGCACCGCAACTGTATGGGTGGTTTGTACGGGTTGTACCTGGCACGTGGTCCGGCCCGGGGACGAGAATCCTTTCCTGAACTCTTGGGGAGGAGTGACGCATGTCGGTGTATCCGGCAGTTGAGGCGGTGCGGCTCGAGGCCATTCAGGACCGGGACGGCGCACCAGAGGTCGTCTGTGAGGTCTACGAGCTCGGATCGCACCGGCGGACTCCCGCCGCGGTGAAGGAGCTGACCAGCCGCCAGGTGACGATCGGCCGGATGATGTCGACCGGTGCGAAGGACGCCGCGATCGCGCGCGATCTCGGTCTGTCGCTGCGGACCGTGCGCTCCGAGATCAGCGCGCTGATCGCCGGCCTCGGCGCCAAATCGCGGTTCCAGGCGGGCTGCCTGCTGGTCCGCCGCTTCGGCTGACCCGCTGCCGGGAAACTGTCCGGGGGCCGACGTAGGCTTTCGGCATGGTTGAGCTTGCTGAGCGCCGGCTGCTGCTGGTGCACGCCCACCCGGACGACGAAACCATCAACAACGGTGTGACGATGGCGCGGTACGTCGCCGAGGGCGCCCACGTCACCCTGATCACCTGCACCCTCGGCGAGGAGGGCGAGGTCCTCGTCCCCGAGCTGGCCCATCTGGCCGCCGACCAGGACGACGGCCTCGGCGAGCACCGGATCGGTGAGCTCGCGAACGCGATGGCCGAGCTCGGTGTCACCGACCACCGGTTCCTCGGCGGCGCGGGCAAGTACCGCGACACCGGGATGATCTACAACGCCGAGGGCAACGCGGACGTCCCGCCGGAGACCCGCAAGGACAGTTTCTGGCAGGCCGATCTGCTGACCGCGGCCGACGACCTGGTCCCGATCATCCGTGAGGTCCGGCCGCAGGTGCTCGTGACCTACGACCAGTACGGCAACTACGGGCATCCGGATCACATCAAGGCCCACCGAGTGGCGACGTACGCCGCTGACCTTGCCGCCTCCCGGTCGTACCGCGAGGATCTCGGACCGGCGTGGGACATCCCGAAGATCTACTGGACCGCGATGGCCGAGTCACGGATGCGGCAGCAGCTCCGGCTGCTGCGCGAATCCGGCGACACGACCACCTTCGAGGGAATGGACCCCGAGGGCCCGCTCGGTCCGTTCGTCACGCCGGACCGGCTGATCGACTGCGTGATCGAGGGGGAGGAGTTCATCGACCGGAAGATGAACGCGATGAAGGCGCACGCCACCCAGATCACCGTCGACGGCCCGTTCTTCGCGCTGTCGAACAACCTCGGCAACCAGATCTGGAGCTCCGAGCCGTATCGCCTGGTCAAGGGCACCCCCGCCCCCGGCCCGGACGGCCTGGAGCACGACCTGTTCGCGGGCCTGTAGACGATTCAGCCGGGCCACCTGTGAGGTGACCGTTCCCACACGCTCGGTTGAGGCATCAACCTGTCAGCGGGCATAACCTGCTGAGGTGTCCTCAACCGAGTCGAGTGGGAGCGTCCCGCCTGCGGAGTTCCGTGCTGCGCTCGGGCAGTTCGCCTCGGGGATCACGATCATGAGCACGCTGCAGGACGGCGTCGCGCACGCCATGACCGCGAATGCGTTCACGTCGGTCTCGCTCGATCCGCCGCTGGTGCTGGTCTGCGTCGACAAGGGCGTCCGGATGCACTCCGCCGTACTGGACTGCGGGTACTGGGCCGTATCGGTGCTGTCGGGGGTGCAGCAGGCGATCGCGGAGCGGTTCGCGCGGTCCGGGCGCGACCTGTACAGCCAGTTCGACGGCATCGGTACGACGGCCGGCCCGAAAACCGGCTGCCCGACCGTCGACGGCGCCCTGTCGTGGCTCGAGTGCCGGACCTGGGCGACGTACGACGGGGGAGACCACACGATCGTGGTGGGTGAGGTGCTCAGCCTCGGGACGGGCGATCCGAGTGACCCGAGCGCGTTGATCTACCATTCCAGTCACTACCGGGAACTGCCTGGAAACTGATCGTTACTGCCGGGGCATCACGGGGCAGCCCCGACGGTCGGTGAGGCCTGTCCCGTCCCGTAAGATGTGCGCTTGTGCCCTGACCAAGCGCTCGAGCGGGAGGACTCTGTCCGGTGGGGAGAAAGCAGCTCGCGGGGATCATCGCCGCCGCGGGGCTCGGTGTTGTCGTCGTGGGGTACGGCGCGGCGTTCGCGTTCGCCGGAGCCAAGATCCCGACCGACACGACCGTGCTCGGCATCCCGATCGGCGGCCTGTCCGAGGACGACGCGAAGACCAAGCTGACCGCGGGCCTCAAGGACCGCATCAGTGCGCCGATCGCGCTGCAGGCGGGCGACTCCAAGTTTCAGGTGCTGCCGGCCGACGCCGGACTCTCGGTCGACGTGGACAAGACCGTCGCCGCCGCGGGGGCGGGCCGTAGCCTGGCGCCCGGCCGGATCTGGCATGCGCTGACCGGCGGGGACGCCGTCGAGCCGGTCGTCACGAAGGACGACGCGAAGCTGAAGGCCGCCGTCGACAAGCTGGCCCGCCAGGTGAACCGCAAGGCGACCGAGGGCACCATCACCTTCAAGGGCACGCAGCCGGTGAAACACGATCCGGCCGACGGCCTGCAGCTGGACACCGCGAAGGCGGTCGACGCGGTGTTCGCGGCGTACCCGTCGGACGGGACCCCGAAGGAACTGCCGGCCGGCGTGACCAAGCCGCAGGCCGCCACCGAGGCGATCGACAAGGCGCTGAAGGAGTTCGCCGAGCCCGCGATGTCGGGTCCGATCCGGCTGACCGTCGGGTCGAAGTCGGTCGAGCTGGAGCCGGCCGAGCTCGCACCGGCGCTGTCCGTGAGCGTGCAGGAGGGCAAGGTCATCCCGGCGCTGAACACCAAGTCGCTGGAGCCGCTGTTCCTGCAGCGGTTCAAGTCGCTGGAGACCCTGCCGAAGGACGCGACGGTGCAGATCGTCGGCGCGGGCCCGAAGGTGGTACCGGCGGTCAACGGCATGGTCGTCGACCGGGCGAAGGTCGGCGCGGCGATCCTGGCGATCCTGCCGAAGCCGACCGGTGAGCGGCGGGCCGCCGTACCGCTGACGGCGACCCCGGCGAAGTTCACCACCGCGCAGGCGGCCGCGCTCGGGATCACGCAGAACATCGGCGACTTCAAGACCGAGTTCCCGCACGCGCCGTACCGCAACACCAACATCGGGACGGCGGCGGCCAAGATCAACGGCACCCTGCTGAAGCCGAACGAAGAGTTCAGCCTGAACAAGATCGTCGGTGAGCGGACCAAGGAGAACGGGTTCGCCGAGGGCTACATCATCAGCGGCGGCAAGTTCGAGAAGGACTTCGGCGGCGGTGTCTCGCAGTCGGCGACCACCACCTTCAACGCGGCGTTCTTCGCCGGGCTGAAGATCGTCGAGCACAAGGCGCACAGCGTCTACATCAGCCGCTACCCGGTCGGCCGTGAAGCGACCGTGGCCTGGCCGAACGTGGACCTGAAGTTCCTGAACGACTCCGGGCACGGCCTGCTGGTGCAGACGATCTTCAAGGCGTCGACGCCGGGCAGCAAGGGCAGCATCAGGGTGATCATCTGGGGCACCAAGTTCGTCGACGTCACCGCCGGGCAGTCGGAGAGGACGAACTTCCGGCAGCCGAGCGTCGTCTACAACACGGCCGCGAAGTGCGAGCCGCAGGCGCCGACGCCGGGCTTCGACATCACCATCTACCGGTATCTCGCGAAGAACGGCGTACGGCAGAAGACCGAGTCGTTCACCACGAAGTACAACGCGGCCGACGACATCCGCTGCGGGCCGAAGCCTGGCACCACGGTCACGCCGCCGCCGGGCGGGATCACCACCCCACCCGGCCGGAAGCCGGGTGTCACCACGACGACCCGCCCGCCGAGCTGATCCTTCAGCCGCGGTGGAGGTTGTGCAGGCCGGCCGCGACCTGATCGAAGATCGCTTTCTCGATCACGGCGCCTTCGCGGCGGACCTGTCGCGGGTCGATGCGGAGGACCCGGTCCAGGCGGACCTCGCTGGGCCGGGCGTTCTTGTCCCAGGGCCCGCTGCCGATGTCCAGCCACACCCGGCCCCAGCGCGCCTCGTCGGCCGCGTCGCGGTCGTGGTCCTTGCTGGTGAGGATCAGCGCCAGCAGGTACGGCTCGTCCCAGCCGACGACCAGCACCGGACGGTCCTTGCCGCGGCTGAAGTCCTCCTCGAACGGCACCCAGGTCCACACGATCTCGCCGGGATCCGCGACCCCGTCGTCCGGGTGCGGCGTGTACTCCACCCGCACCGTGCCCTCGAAGTCCCCCGCGTACTCCGGCCGCTCGATCACATGATCCGCCATGCCACCGGAGCCTAATGCCCTCACATCTCGGCCACCTCACACCGTTCCAGTGACGTGCTCACCTCGCAGACACGAACCGTCCATCGCGGTGCGATCCTGGCCGTCCTGCTCACCGGTCAGTTCATGGCCAATATCGATACCGCGGTCGCCAACATCGCGGGTCCGTCGATCGGCGCCGACCTGCACGCCTCCGAGGGCGCCGTCGGCCTGGTCGTGTCCGGGTACGTCGTCGCGTTCGCCGTACTGCTGATCACCGGCGCCCGCCTCGGCTCGTCGCTCGGGTACCGGCGGACGTTCCTGCTCGGCCTGACCGTCTTCACGGCAGCATCCCTCGCCTGTGGCCTCGCCCCCGGAACCGTCACCTTGGTCGTGGCCCGTTTCGTCCAGGGCGCCGGCGCTGCGCTGATGGTCCCGCAGGTGCTCAGCGGCATCCAGATGCACTTCCAGGGTCGCGACCGGCTCAAGGCGCTCGGCTACTTCTCGATCGCGCTGTCCGGCGGTGCGGTGGCCGGCCAGCTGCTGGGCGGCATCCTCATCGCCGCAGATCTCTTCGGCACCGGTTGGCGCCCGATCTTCCTCGTCAACGTGCCGATCGGCATCGTCCTCGCCATGGCCGGCCGTCGCCTGCTACCCACCGACCCGCCCGGGCGCCGTGACCGCCTGGATCTTGGCGGGGTACTCGCGTTGTCCACAACGGTTCTGCTCGTCATCGTCCCGCTCCTGCTCGGCTCCGAACGCGGCTGGCCCACCTGGTCCTGGCTGTGCCTCTTTCTCAGCGTCCCGGCGCTGGCCCTCTTCGAGTACGGCGAACGTCGCGCAGCCGCCCGGGGTGGTCGCCCACTGATCGCACGTCCGGTCCTCGCCAATCCGTCCGTCCGCGCCGGTCTTCTCGCCCACGGCTGTACGTCGGGCACCTACTTCGCCCTGCTCTTCGTGCTCGCCCTCTACCTCCAAGGCGGTCTGCACAAGGGTCCGGCGTACTCCGGCTTCGCGATGCTCGTTTGGGTCGCCACGTTCGGTCTGGCCGGACCGATCCTGCCCCGACTGCGACGGGGAGTGCGGTGGATGCCCCTCATCGGCTGCCTGGTCCTGGCGGGCGGCTACCTGTCCGTGCTGACGTACCTGCTGCTTGGTGGCAGCACAGGGCCGCTTCTGTTCGCGCTACTCGGCATAGGCGGGCTGGGGCTCGGAATCACCTCCAACACCCTCATCGGCGCCGTCACATCCAGCATGTCGTCGCAGTACGTCGCTGACCTGTCTGGAGTGCTCGCCACGAACGTACAGCTGGCTGGCGCGCTGGGTGTCGCGATAGCCGGTTCTATCTACGCTGCGCTGGCTGAGGACCCCAGCCGCGCGTTGGGGGTCGTACTAGCGGGATTCATCGTGCTGACGCTTGTTGGCGCGCGTGCGGCTCACCGACTGGTCAGGTAGCGGTAGCGATAGGCCTCGCGGTAGCCAAGACGGGTGTACGTCGCCATCGCGGCGGTGTTCTCGACGAGCACCTCCAGATAGGTACGCCGGCCGCCGTGCGGTCCCGCCCAGCGCGCCAACCCCTGCAGGATCGCCGTACCGAGTCCCCGGCGGTGGTAGTCGTCCGCCACGCGGATCGCGTCCACACCGAGCCAGTGCCCGGTCATGGATCCACGCCCCACCGCGACCACGGCGTCGTCCAGCACGATCGACGCGAACGCCGTCTTCGGTGCACCTTCGAGGACCTTCGGTGCCACATCCGGCACCGGGCCGTCGAAAGCAGTCCCGTACCACGCGTCGTTCGGCGCGTCGGCGAGCTGTACGTCGTACTCGGGCGAGCCGTTCACGTGGTCGAGCGTGGTGTGCATGACGAGTACGTCGGACTGCTCCGGGCGGGCGTCGACCCAGCCGCAGGCGCGAATCTCCTCGTCGTACGGGCTGCCGACGCGGACCAGGGCCTGCGGCCGGAGGCCGTGCTGCTCGTAGAACGCGATCGCCTGCTGGAGCGCGTCCGCAACCGGCATTCCCGGGTCGCCCGCGGGCAGGAGCGAGTTGCCGCGGCCCGTCCAGCCGGACGATGCCCGCAGCAACCAGTGGCCGACGTACGCCGTCTCGACGGCCGGGCGGCCCAGTGCGGTGGTGAGGAAGAGCTGATCGACGTCCACCGGGCGGAGCGGCATCTCGGGGATCGTCTTGGCGGCAGTCACGTCGGCGGCCGGGATCTCGTGGATCGCGCTGTCGGCGTGGCGGAGAGTGACGAGTTCGGGGGTCCACGCCTGCAGAACGCCGATGACGTCGGTCAGACCGCCCGGTATCCGGTGCCGAACGACGACACGGTGGCCGATATCACGGGTATCCAGGCCTGACACGATCCGGACTCCTGGCACAGTGGGCGACGTACTACCGTGATACTAGAGACACCGTGCACCACCGCATCGCAGCACCCCGGAATCCCGCTGCGCTTGCCTGCCATAGGAGGAGTAGCAGTGACCTACGTCATCGCGCAGCCGTGTGTTGACCTGAAGGACCTCGCCTGTGTCGAGGAGTGCCCCGTCGACTGCATCTACGAGGGCAACAGGATGCTGTACATCCACCCCGACGAGTGCGTCGACTGCGGAGCCTGCGAGCCGGTCTGCCCGGTAGAGGCGATCTACTACGAGGACGACACCCCGGAGCAGTGGAAGGACTACTACACCGCGAACGTCGACTTCTTCAACGACCTCGGCTCGCCGGGCGGTGCGTCCAAACTCGGCAAGATCGACAAGGACCACCCGTTCATCGCCGCGCTCCCGCCGCAGGAACACGACGAGTAAAGAAGAAGAAGAAGAAAAGCGGTGGTGAGGCGGATCGCCGCGCTCCCGCCGCAGGAACACGACGAGTAAAGAAGAAGAAAAGCGGTGGTGGGGCGGATCGCCGCGCTCCCGCCGCAGGAACACGACGAGTAAAGAAAAGCGGTGGTGAGGCGGATCGCCGCCCTGGCGCCGCAGGAACACGACGAGTAAAGAAAAGCGGGTGGTGAGGCGGATCGCCGCCCTGCCGCCGCATGAGCACGACGAGTAAGCAGTCGGTTGCAGCATGAAGCGGGGTGTCCCAGGGGCACCCCGCTTTGCTATTGCTCGAGGACGTCTACGTGGACGTGGTCGAGGTGGCGGAGGATCTTGGGGTCGCCGGAGCGCTCGGGCGGGGTGTAGTCCCGCCAGCCCGAGTCCGACCGGCCGCCGGCGGTCCAGATCTTGTCGCTGAAGATGACCGTCTTGATTTTCAGCAGGTCCGCCCGGGCGACCAGGTACTGCGCCATTGCCCAGCCCCTCGTGGTGTTCGCCGCCGAGATAGGCCGCACGAACACGTCCACCGCCCGCCCGTCGTAGTGCGCCGACCCTTCCATGTGCCCGGTGCTCACCCCGCCCGCGGCATACCCGCCGGTCGACACCTTCCCGAACGTCCGGAGCAGGTCCTTCCGTACGGCGTCCGCACGCGGCGTCAGCCCGTTGCTGCCCATCGCCTCCTGCGGCACCGCGTCGGTGTTCACGGTGCAACTGAAAACGCTCTTCGACTGCCCGGTCAGCGCCGACGCCAGGACGCGGGCGTCCGCCTCGTGATCGGCGTACGCGTTCGGGAACGCGCTGCGCTGCACCTTGTCGGCTGCGACCGTGATCGCGAGCTTCTGGTAGTTCTTGATCTTCACGAGCGCGTCGTAGAACTTCCCGGCCGCGTAGTGCGGGTCCCGCACCTGGGCCGCCGTACCCCAGCCCTGTGACGGCCGCTGCTGGAACAACCCGAGCGAGTCCCGGTCACCGTGCGCCAGGTTGCGCAGGCCGGATTCCTGGTACGCCGTGGCGAGCGCGATCGTCGCCGCACGAGCCGGCAGACCCCGCCGTACGGCGACGCCCGCGATGATCGCCGCCGACTCGGCCTGCTCGAAGTCGACCACGACCGTCTGCCCGCCGACCGACGCCGTACATTCCTCGGTCGGCGGCAGGAGGTTCCCGACGTGCTTCCCGCCGAGCCAGACGATGCCGACCCCGACCGCCAGCGCGAGCACGCCGATGCCCCCCACGGCCACGAGGGCACCACGCTTCACCGGCATACTGCTCCCAACGCTCGGGGGCGGGCGACAGGTTCCTGTTCGTGCGTCACGAACTGGTGGACGTGTGCAGCCTCACGATGGTTGGGAAAGTCATACTTTCGGACGGTCAGGCGTTGGCGTGCAGCGCCTCGTTGAGCGTGATGCCTTCGCCCTTGCGCGGACGGACCTCCACCGCGCCGGTGACCGAGTTGCGGATGAAGAGCAGGCCGGGCTGTCCGGACAGGTCGCGAGCCTTGACCACGTTGCCGTCCGGGAGGGTGACCTTGGTGCCGGCGGTCACGTACAGGCCTGCCTCGACCACGCAGTCGTCGCCGAGCGAGATGCCGGTGCCGCCGTTCGCGCCGAGCAGGCAGCGCTTGCCGATCGAGATGACCTGCTTGCCGCCGCCGGACAGCGTGCCCATGATCGACGCGCCCGCGCCGATGTCGCTGCCGTCGTCGACCACTACACCGGCGACGATCCGTCCCTCGACCATCGACGTCCCGAGCGTGCCCGCGTTGAAGTTCACGAAGCCTTCGTGCATGACCGTCGTGCCTTCCGCGAGATGCGCTCCCAGACGGACGCGGTCCGCGTCGCCGATCCGCACCCCGGACGGTACGACGTAGTCCGTCATCCGCGGGAACTTGTCCACGCTCGTGACGCTCAGGTGCAGACCCGCCGCACGGGCCCGCAGCCGCACGTTCTCGATCTCCTCGACCGGGACCGGGCCGTGCGAGGTCCAGGCGTTGTTCGGGAGGGCGCCGAAGATGCCGTCCAGGTTCACGCCGTGCGGGCGGACCAGGCGGTGGCTCAGGAGGTGCAGCCGGAGGTACGCGTCCGCCGTACCGCTCGGGGCTGTGTCCAGCGCGATCTCGGTCGCCACGACTTCACGCCGTACCTGTCGGAGCTCGTCCTTGCCCTCGGCCGCGACCAGCTCGGACGGAGCCTTCGCGTCGTCCGGCTTCGTCCCGAGTTCGGGCGCCGGGTACCAGACATCCAAGACATCCCCAGCGGTCGTAACGGTGGCGAGGCCGAAGCCCCAGGCGTGCGTGGCGTTCTCCGTCATACCCACACCCTAATTCGGCGGCGCCCGGCGGTCGGACCATGGTCTACTTTTCGGATGCTTCCTGCGTGGCTCGATGTCGTGTCCGATCCGGTTCTGGAAGCCACCAAGGCACCCGCCGTCGCGGAGCTGCACGGGGAGTTGCTCCGGCGATGGGGATCGTCTGAGGTGTGGCGGTTGTCGTTCGGCTTGAACAGCGTGATCGTCAAGCGGGGCACCGACGGGCAGGCCGACGAGGCAGCGGCGTACGAGCGGTTCGTCGTACCGCTGGAGCTGCCGGCACCCGCTTTGATTCACCGGTATCGGTCCGACGGGGCCGGCATGATCGTGCTGGAGGATGTCGGTCGGGTGACGCTGGAGCAGGAGCCGACCGCCGAAGGGTTCGTGGCGGCCGCGGAGCTGCTGGCGACGATCCGGAGCCGGCCGGTGGACGGGCCGAGCGAGTTCCAGCCGGAGCGGGTCAAGGAGCTGGCGGACCGGATCGGGCGGATCGGGTTCGATCTCGGACCGCTCACCGAGGCATTGGCCGGGCTGCACCGAGATGCGCCGACGGCGGTCGTGCACGGCGATTACGTGCCGAAGAACCTGGTCACGGACGGCACGCGGTGGACGGCGATCGACTGGCCCGGGGCCTATACGGCGCCGCATCTGAGCGATCTCTACACGCTGGTCCGCGATGCCGTTGCCCTCGGCCACGACCGCGCGCCGATCGTTGCGCACTACCTTGACGCGGCCGGCGGGAATCCGGCGCTGGTGGAGCGGCAGATGCTCGTCGGTGGTGGCTGCTTCTACCTGGTGGCGCTGCGATTCATCGTCGAGGAAGGTCTGCGGACGATCCCCGAGTCCGCGGGCTGGATCGACGGGCTGCTCGGCGAACTCGAGGACGTCGTCGGGGCGCTGGCATGAGGCTGCTCGTGCTCGGCGGCACCAAGAACCTCGGGCGCCATGTCGTGGAGGCGGCGCTCGCGGACGGTCATGAGGTGACGCTGTTCAACCGCGGGCGGACGAATCCGGGGCTCTTCTCGTCCGTACGCCGGATCGTCGGCGACCGCGCCGCGCCCGAGGCCCTCGCCGCCGGCGAATGGGACGGCGTGATCGACATGTCCGGCCTCCTGGTCCGGGACGTCACACTCAGCGCGTCCGTACTCCGCGACCGCTGCGGCCACTACACGTACATGTCCTCGATCGCCGTCTACGCGAGCAAGACCACACCCGATATGACGGAATCCGCGCCGCTGCTGCCGTGGCCCGCCGGCGCCCCCGAGGACCACTTCACGATGGACCTCTACGGCCCGTCGAAGGTTCGCAACGAATCGTTGCTCACCGCCACCTTCGGCGCCCGCACCGCCGCCGTACGCTCCGGCTTCGTCGTCGGCCCCTACAACCCCGACTTCGGCAACTGGGGCTGGGCCCTGGCCCACAACCTCCCGATGGAATGCGCCGCCCGCCCCGACCAGCCCATCCAGTACATCGACGCCCGCGACCTGGCCGCCTTCCTCCTGCACCTCACGGCCAACCGCATCCCCGGCCCCTTCAACGCAGTAGGCCCCACCCACACCATGACCCACCTGGCCGACGCCTGGCGCACCGCCGTACCCGATCCACCACCGATGGACTGGTCCCCGGCCGTCGATCGTTTCCACCTACCCCACGACGGCTCGAACGACGGCACCTTCCAACTCAACAACACCCACGCCCGCACATCTGGCCTCAACCTCCGCCCCGACCAACAAACCGCCCACGACTACGTGACTTGGGTAAAAACCGGCAACGTGCCACCGCCCCCACCACACTGATCTTCGGGGCAACCCGGGGCATTTCGGGGCAGATATCCACAGGTGCGCTTCGTGACCCGTAGTGCCTGGTTCTCGACACCTAGGTTGTCGGTCCATGTACTTCGAACGACCGCTGGTACGTGCCTACGTCGACGAGACCGGCGACCGTGGACTGTCTCCGCGCTCATCGCGGTACTTCGGCATGGTCGCGGTGGTCGTCGCCGACGAGGACGACGCGGTCCTCCGTCGGGCGATCGCTCAGTGCCGTCGACAGTTGTCGGTGCCTGCCGGCAAGCCGCTGCACTGGACCGAACACGTGAGACGGACGAGTACGGCGGTTTCGAAGAGCATCACCTGATGGCTGTGCGACACCAGATCCGGCAGCCGGACGGATTCGGGGGGATCGTCCTTCCCGGCACGATGGCGGCCTACCCGTGGTGGCCGGCGGGTGGGTTGTGATGAGACGAGGCCTTCGATGGTCCGGAGCGCCGCACCTGATAGGCGGGTCTGGCAGCAGACCTGGCGTTCTCTCCGCGGCCATCGAAGGCCTCGTGTTCCTGAGAATAGCAGCTGGTAGGTCGAGTCCGGGATGGAAACATGGTGACGGGGGTGGTGTGGTGGTTCGTAGGATTGCGGCGTGATGATTGAGACTGGTGGCGGGCCCGGCGGAGCGACCAGCCCGCGGGCGGGGTTCACGAGCGTTGACGGGACTCGGTACTCCGGGACGACGGGTGGGCGGCGCGAGGTTGAGCTGCCTGGTGGGGGACGGGTGGTCGCGGCGGGGGATCGGTTGCGGTACAAGGTCTATCCGGAGCTCGACGCGGGGCTGAGTTACTCGGCGACGTACGTGGCGGTCGAGGTGGTGTTTGCGGACGGGACGCGGCTCGAGGGGGCCCGGGATCAGTACGGGAAGGCTGCGGACGCCGCGGGGGAGGGCGCCGCGAAGATCCTGTACGCCGACCAGTGGAACGACGTACAGGTCGATCTGACCGCGGCCGCGGGGAAGACGATCGCGCAGGTCGTGCTCGTGGTGGATGCGCCCGAAGCGGGCCACGAGTTCGCCGGGTGGATCGACGACGTCGAGATCGGCCCGGCGCCGGCGGAGCCTGATGGGTCGGACCTGGTGGCGTACGTCGACACGCGCCGCGGAACGAACGCCAGCCACGACTTCTCCCGCGGCAACACGCTACCGATCACCGCCTGGCCGAACGGGTTCAACTTCCTCACGCCGGTCACGAACGCCTCGACGCACCGCTGGCCGTACGAGTACCACCGCGCCAACAACGCGGACAACCGTCCCGAACTGCAGGGTCTCACGTTCTCCCACCAGCCGAGCCCGTGGATGGGCGATCGCGATCAGCTGACGATCATGCCGGTCGCCGCCGCCGAGCCGCTGGGCGATCCCGCCGAACGCGCCGCCGCGTTCAGCCACGACGACGAGACCGCCCGCCCCGACCTGTACGCGGTCGACCTCGCGAGCGGTGTTCGCGCGGAGCTCACCCCGACCGACCACGGCGCGATCTTCCGCTTCACGTTCCCCGAGGACGCGCCCGGACGGCACCTGATCTTCGACACGATCGACGAGAACGGCGCCTTCGAGTACGACGGGAACGCCCTCACCGGCTGGGTCGAGAACGGCTCGGAAACCGGTCGCACCCGCATGTACTGCTACGGCGAATTCTCGACGGCTCCCACAGCCTTCGGCGAAGCGCACGGTGGTCGTGCCAACGCCCGCGCCGCGACGTTCGACGTACCTGAAGTGACGTTGCGGATCGCGACCTCGTTCATCGGCGTCGACCAGGCTCGTCACAACCTGGAGCTCGAGCTCCAGGGGCGATCCTTCGAGGAGATCCAGGCCGCCGCCAACGCCGTGTGGAACGAGCGCCTGCAGGTCATCCGGCCGGAGGGCGCGACGCCGCCGCAGTTGCGGACCGTGTACGGCAACCTGTACCGGCTCAACCTCTACCCGAACTCACACTTCGAGAACGCGGGTACGCCGGACGCACCGGAGTACCGCTACGCGAGCCCGGTCCTGCCAACGAACGGTACGCCGACCGCGCGGGAGACCAATGCGGTCGTCAAGACCGGCAAGATGTACGTGAACAGCGGGTTCTGGGACACGTACCGGACCGCGTGGCCGGCGTACGCGTTCTTCTACCCGGCGCTGACCGCGGAACTGGTCGACGGGTTCGTGCAGCAGTACCGCGACGGCGGCTGGATCGCGCGCTGGTCCTCGCCCGGGTACGCGGACTGCATGACCGGGACGAGCTCGGACGTGTCCTTCGCGGACGCGTACCTCAAGGGCGTGGCGTTGCCCGACCCGTTGGCGACGTACGACGCCGGGCTGCGCAACGCGACCGTCGCGCCGGAGGCGACCGAGGTCGGGCGGAAGGGCGTCGAGACCGGGTTCTTCGCCGGGTACGTGAGCACCGACACCGAGGAGAGCGTGTCGTGGTCTCTCGAGGCGTACCTGAACGACTTCGCGCTGGCAGAGATGGCCACGCGCCTGGCCGACGACTGTCCCGAGCGTCGTGATCAGCTACTCGAGGAAGCGGAGTACCTGCGGCGCAGGTCGCTGAACTACGTGCTGCTGTTCGACAACGACATCAACTTCTTCCAGGGTCGTCGGCCGGACGGGACGTTCGCCAAGGCCCCCGCAGACTTCGACCCCGAGGAGTGGGGCGGCGACTTCACCGAGACCGACGGGTGGAACTTCGCGTTCCACGTCGCGCACGACCCGCGCGGCCTGGCCAACCTGTACGGCGGACCTCGGGGTCTGGAGGCGAAACTCGACGCGTTCTTCGCGACTCCCGAACTCGCGGTGAAGAAGGGCACGTACTCGATCGTCATCCACGAGATGGTCGAGGCCCAGGCCGTCCGGATGGGCCAGTTCGGCTTCTCGAACCAGCCCGCGCACCACATCGCCTGGATGTACAACTACGCCGGTGCGCCGGCCAAGACCCAGGCGATCGCCCGCGAGGTCCTCGACCGGCTGTACGTCGGTGAGCAGATCGGGCAGGGGTACCCGGGCGACGAGGACAACGGCGAGATGTCCGCGTGGTACCTGTTCGCGGCGCTGGGCCTCTACCCGCTCCGGGTCGGCGCCCCCGAGTACGCGATCGGCTCGCCGCTCTTCTCGCGGGTCCTCGCTTCCCCGCTGGGCGGCCGTCCGCTCACGATCACTGCTTCAGGCGCTGAACACCCTTATGTACAAGAGCTCCAGGTCGACGGCAAGCAGGTGCCCGTAGCATCGATCACCCACGCGGACCTGACCGCCGCCGATCGACTCCACTTCACCCTCGGCGCCGAACCGTCCGACTGGGCGACCCTGGAACTCCCACCGGCGCTCACCTCCGGCGACGCCGTCGCCACGCCCCTCGTCGACCTGATCCCGATCGACCCGAACAACCCGCTCTTCGACGACACCTCCACCACCGAGACCACCATCGAACGAGCCGTCTGGTCCCTCCCCGCTCCCGGCACCCCGACCCTCTACACACTGACGTCGGGCTCGGGAGAGGCCCCCAGCACCTGGCAACTGGAGGCCTCCACCGACGGCAGCACGTGGACCGTCCTCGACGAACGCACCAACGAAACCTTCCGCTGGCCCCGCCAAACCCGCCCCTTCACCATCAAAACCCCCGGCGAATACCAGCACTACCGCCTAACCACCCCCACCCCGACAACCCTCGCCCAACTAGAACTCCTCCACTGACGCGCAGGACAGTTCGTCGAGTCGTGGAATCTGGTTGCCGACACGCCGTCTACGGCGACCCCGATCCACGACTCGAGTTTCCTGGCCCCAGCCAATCGCCACGACTCGGCGGGCTACTTCTTGGGGGCGGAGGTGGCTCGGATGTGGAGTTCGGTGCGGAGGGTGACGGTGGAGGGCGGGCGGCCGGGGGCGGCGGTGCGGTCCTTCAGGAGCATGCCGGCGGTGCGGCCCAGCTCATAGGTGGGTTGGGCGACCGTGGTGAGGCTGGGGATGACGAGGTCCGCCCACGGGATGTCGTCGAAGCCCACGATCGCGATGTCGTCGGGGGCGCGGAGGCCCTTCTTCGCCAGGCATTCCAGGGCGCCGACGGTCATCAGGTTGTTGGTGGCGAACAGCGCCTCGGGCGGATCGGGGAGCTCGAGCAGGGTTTCCATCGCGGCGTACCCGCCGGCCTCGCGGAAGTCGGCGTGCCGGACCAGGTCCTTGTCGTACCGGATCCCGCCGGCCCGCAGCGCCGACCGGTACCCGGCCAGCCGGTCCATCGCCGTCGACACCTTGCGCGGCCCGGTGATGCAGGCGATCCGCCGGTACCCGCCGTCGATCAGGTGCTTGACGCCCTCGAAGGCGCCGTGCTCGTTGTCGACCAGCACGGTGTCGGTCTCGACGCCCTCGACCCGCCGGTCGATCATGACGAGCGGGATCTTCGCGTTCGCGAGCAGGTGCACGCCCTCGGCGGTCGACGTCGGGGAGATCACCACGCCGGCCATCTGGTCGGTCAGGACCGCCGACGCGTACGCCGCTTCCTTCGCGGGATCCTCGTCGGAGTTGCAGAGTACGACGTGGTACCCCTCGGTCTGCGCGACGTCCTCGAGCCCGCGGACGAGCGAGGTGAAGAACGGGTTCTCGATGTCCGAGATGACGACTGCCCAGAGGTTCGTCGAGGACTTGCGCAGGTTCCGCGCGACCCCGTTCGGCCGGTACCCGAGCTCCGCGACCGCGGCCCGGACCTTCTCGGACAGTTCGGGGTCGACGTTGCGCCGGCCGCTCAGCACGCGTGACACCGTGGCCGGTGACACTCCCGACCTACGCGCTACGTCGTAGATCGTCGTCATACCCGCTCCCCGCTGGAGATCCGATGGTCGTCTGGATCGCACTCTAACTCCGATCCTGGCCAAAGGATCTCATGGTGCCGACGTTGCACCTTCCAGTAGTGCCAGCGCTGCGGCCTGTGAAGGGGCGGAGTCGGCGGCGCCGTTGACCGTGGTGGACAGGGCACCCGCCGCGTTCGCCAGTCGTACGGCGTCCACCAGGTCGGCCCCGTGTGCGAGCGACGCGGCCAGCGAACCGCAGAACGCGTCGCCGGCGCCGACCGTGTCGACGGTGTCCACCTCGTGCGCGCTGATCCGCTCCTCGAACCCGCCGACCCGGTCCAGGACGTAGGCGCCCCGGGACCCGAGCGTCACCACACAGGCGCGCAGGTCCCAGTCCTCGGCGAGTTTGCGCGCGATCATCGGCACCTGCGACTCGTCGTCGCAGTTCAGCCCGGTGAGTGCTGCCGCTTCTACCTCGTTCGGCACCAGAATGTCGACGTACGTCGCCAGTGTCGGGTCGACCGGTCCGACCGGGGCCGGTGTGAGGATCGTGGTGACGCCGGCGGCCGAGGCGAGCCGGAGGGCGGTGTGGCTCGCCTCGACCGGGAGCTCGAGTTGCACGCTCAGCACCTTGCTCACGGTCAGTACGTCGGTCGCGGCCTCGACGTCCAGCGCGGTGATCGCCGCGTTCGCGCGGGAGACGATGATGATCGAGTTCCCGCCGTCCGGCAGTACCAACGGGAGTCCTACCCCGGTGCCGAGCGACGGGTGCCGCACGACCCAGGAGGTGTCGACCCCGTTCGCCGACAGGAGTTCCAGGAACTCCTCGCCGTACCGGTCCTCGCCGATGGTCCCGATGATCGCCGTCCGCGCACCCATCCGGGCCGCCGCGATCGCCTGGTTCACGCCCTTGCCGCCGAGGAACTCCGCGAACCCGGTGCCGTGCAGCGTCTCGCCCGGCAACGGCCGCCGCTCCGCCGACGCGACCAGATCCTTCATGAACGATCCGAGCACGCACACATCGTTCATTCCTGGTCCTCCGAGAGACGCTTGCCGAGGGCACCGGACGGGTGGAACTGCGCGAAGTCGTGATGGCTGAATTCCCGCAGTACGACGAGTGCGCACGCCAGCGCGTCGCCCATCGCCAGGGAGGCCGTCGTCGAGGCGGTCGGCGCCAGATTCAGCGGGTCCGCCTCGCGGAGCACCATCGTGTCCAGCGTGTACGTCGCCAGTTGGGCCAGCGTCGACTCCTCGCGCCCGGTCATCGCGATCACAGGGATCTGGCGATCCCGCAACATCCGGGCGAACGCGCACACCTCGGCCGTCTCTCCGGACGCTGACAGTGCCAGGACGAGATCGCGGGGCGTCACGGCGCCGGAGTCCCCGTGCAACGCGTCAGCGGAGTGGATGAAGGTGGCCGGCGTACCTGTGCTCGCGAGCGTCGCGGCGATCTTGCGTCCGACCAGGCCGGACTTGCCGAGGCCGGTCACCACGAGATGACCTTCGCAGCGGGCGACCGCGGTCAGTACCTCGAGGAAGACCCCGTCGAGGCGGTCGGCGAGTGCCGACACGGCGGCGGCCTCGGTCTCGATGGCGTCCCGCGCCGCCTGCAGTCCCCGTGCCACCAGGTCTCTGGACAGCTCGTCGGCCGTGCGGTGGGCGGACGCACGGTTCGGCACAACTGGCATCCCAGCGCCTCTCATCTCAGAAATCGATTTCCGCAGATTAGGCAGTGAGGTCGGGTGGTGTCAACGGCTGCGCGCCGGTCGAAACCCTTGTGTACACGCGGGAATTGCGCAGGCGGCTGACATCATCACGACGTCGCCCCTTGACCGTCCCGATCGGCGCTCGTAGATTTTGCGAGAAATCGATTGCCCTTCTCACTTGGCAAGGGGGTGCCTGATGGGTCCGCGCCTACTGCGGGGCACTCGGCCCGGCACCAAACCTTGAAGGGATCGCTCATGAAGCGTGGGGCCTTGCTCGCTGTCCTGCCGCTGGTCTTCGGAACGGCGACACTCCTGACCCAATCCTCGAATCCCCAGGAGGCCGCCACCGTGAACGCGATCGGCACCGCCCAGGTGGAGTCCAAGGGCATGCCCAGCCAGAGCGACGGCGACCTGTGGCCGTCGTGCTGGGCCGGTAACGACAAGCTGTACGCCGCGAACGGCGACGGCAAGGGGTTCAGCCTCGACGGCGATTTCGCCGACATCGCGGTCAGCGAGATCACCGGTACGCCGGGAAACTTGTCCGGGGCAACGATCTCTCGAGGAGACCAGGTCGGATCGATCTGGAGCGGCGCCGGGTACAACCGGAAGCCGACGGGGATGGTGTGCGTCGGCGACACGCTGTATCTCGCCGTCCAGGACCTCGCGCTCGACTTCAACGACGTACCGGCGGCGACGATCCTCAGGTCGACCGACCACGGGCGGACGTGGACGTGGGACAAGTCGAAGCCGATGTTCTCGGACCACGTGTTCACGACGATCTGGTTCGCGGACTTCGGCAAGGGCGGCGCCGCGGCGCCCGACGGCTATGTGTACGCCTACGGGCTGGACGGGAACTGGCGGGACTCGTTCGACGACACGGTCCCCGATCCGCAGTCGGTGTTCCTGGCGCGGGTGCCCAAGCGTGACGTGCAGGACAGGAGCGCGTGGAAGTTCTACACCGGGTCCGGGTGGTCGGCGAAGATCGCCGATCGCAAGCCGGTGCTCGACGACCAGCGGCGGTTGTACGCGCAGACGTACGGGACGAACACGTCCAACCTCAGCGTGATCAGTCAGGGTGGCGTGACCTATCTGCCGCAGCAGAAGCGGTACGTGTACACGTCGTGGACGGAGTACACCTTCGAGTTCTACGAGTCGCCGACGCCGTGGGGGCCGTGGAAGCACTTCCTGTCCAAGGACTTCGGCGGGTATCCGTGGTCGACCTCGAAGTACGGCGGGTACGGCGTGACGATCCCGTCGAAGTTCGTGCAGCCGGACGGCAAGACGATGTACCTGCAGGCGAACGTGTGCCCGTGCGGTGGAGGCGGGATCGGTACGTCGGTCTACAACTTCAACCTGCGCAAGCTCGTGCTCACTCCGTCCGTTGACACGCCGGCGTCGAACCTCCCGGGATCGGACAACCTCGCTGCTGCTTCGACTGGTGCGGTGGCGATCTCGAAGTCGACGCAGTCGGGCAGTCTCGCGTTGCTGAACGACGGCTCTCGCACCGGGAGCGAATCCGACTTCGACGATGAGGTCAAGGGAGCATCGTGGTGGGGATACGAGTGGCCTGCGCGGCACAAGGTGAACAACGTGGAGTTCACGTCCGGCGCGGTGTCGGCCGAGGGCGGGTACTTCACGGGGCGGCCGCGGGTCCAGGTACGCCAGAACGGGCAGTGGGTCGAGGTCGGATCGCAGACCGTGTCGCCGACGTACCCGGGCGACGCGTCGGCCGGTGCGAACACGACGTACACGATCACCTTCCCGGTGCAGGAGACGGACGGGGTCCGGGTGATCGGTCTGCCCGGCGGGACGCGTTCGTACTCGACCGTTTCCGAGGTTGCTGTTCGGTACGTGTCGCAACTCGCCGACGGCGGATTCGAGGGCACCGGCAGCGGCAAGCCGGCATGGCTCTTCGAAGGTACGGCGGCCAACGGCGTCGACCGCGGCCTCGGCTTCGCACACTCCGGAGCCAACAACGGGTGGATCCGCTGCACGTGTACGGGCTGGAGCGCGCTCTACCAGAACGTCCCTGTTGTCCCCGGTACGACGTACACCTTCGGCTCCTGGATCAACGCATCAGCGAACCTCCCCGCCGGCCAGGGCCGCTTCGGCGTCCGCACCGGCACGACCGACCTCGCGACCACCACCTTCGGCGCGGGCACCGGCTACGTCCACCACGAGGTCACGGTGAAAGTCCCTGCAGGCGTCCACGAACTAACCGTCTACGCCGGCTTCAACGCCCCCAACAAAGACACCTGGATCCAAGTAGACGACTTCACCGTCAACTAACCCCCTTTCCGGAAAGAAGTCGCCACCCACAGGCAATTTCTTTCCGGAAAGCCAACCCCCACCTGAGTGCTGCAGGTGCCGTTCTACGGCCAGGGGAGGAGGGGTGGTGTTGGGCCGTTGATTGGGCCGGGGGTTGGGCGGCCGGCGTACCAGGCGGTGAGGTCGGTGAAGGTTCCTTCGAGGGTGATGTCTGTGCCGGTGCCGTTGTCCCAGGTGAGGGTGGGGGACTTGAGGATGAGGTGGGTGTTGTCGGGGGTGCGGGCTCGGAGGAAGTCGAGTAGGTGGAGGCAGAAGTCGTCGGACCAGGTGCTGGCGGTGATGCCGAGGTCGAGGTCTGTGGTGTGGATGGTGAGCTCCCGCCACGTCGCCTGCAGGCCCGCGGAGAGGTTGCTGTTGCGGTGCAGGATCGGGAGCGGCCAGTCGGTGGGGCTCACCTTGTCCCAGGAGGCGAGCAACGTGGTGATGGCCTGCGTCAGGTGGGACCGGAGTTCGGCGGCGGGGCGGTCGGCGCCGGCCTCGATCGCGGCATCGCGCGCCGGGCGCCCACCGTCGTACACCTCGACGAGCCGACCCTGCAGCGCTTCGTCGACCTGACGCGTCATCGCCTCGGAGAAGTTCGCGATGTGGGTGATCACATGACCGCGCGACCACCCGGGCAGGGCGGAGCCGGCGCGTGCGGTGGCGTCGTCGAGGTCTGCCGTTACGGCGAGCAGCTGGTCGGCGATCGCACGTACTTCGTTCAGGGGCACAGGAGCTCCTTCATTCACATGCCATCAATCGAATGTCCCATTAGTATCATCCCATGACCACGCTCGCCTTCGCTTTGGCTGCCACCGTCAAGCACGACGGACACGGCGGCATCGCGGACCTGCTCTCCACCCCGGAGGAGGCAGCCGCCTGGCTGACCGATCACGAGCAGTTGGTCGCGCAGGTGTTGGGGGCCGAGTCCGGCTTGGGGAGGTTTGTGCACCCGAATCGGACAGAAACCCTCCCCAATCTGCGGGAGGAGCTGGTGCGGATTCGGGGTGCGGTGCGGGCGTTGTTTGCTCGGGCGGTTGCGCCGGGGGAACCCAGTAAGGCGGATGTTTCGCGGTTGATGAGCGTTGAGGATGCGCTGCGGATGGTGAATCGGGCGGCGGATCGGCTCGGTACGACGCACCTCGAGTGGGCGGAGGAGCCGAGCGTGCGCTGGATGTACCGGAGCGAGGATCCGGTCGCGGTGCTGGTCGGTGCGGTCGGGCGGTCGGCGATCGACTTCCTGGTGAGCCCGGACCGCGCGCGGCTGCGCGCCTGCCCGGCGGCGCGGTGTGTGAAGTACTTCCTGCAGGACGACCCGCGGCAGACGTGGTGCTCGCCGGCCTGCGGGAATCGCGAGCGGGTGAACCGCCACTACCGGAAACGGACCTCCGGATAATCTGTGCGGTATGAGCGTCGCGCGGTTCAAGGACCTGTGTGTGGACGTGGCGAGCCCGAGCGAGATGGCTGCCTTCTGGGGGCGGACGATCGGGCTGACCGCGCCGGCCGACACCCCGAACGTGCTGGTCGGCGACGTCCCGGAGAAGACCATCTGGATGTGCAAGGTCCCGGAGCCGAAGACGGTGAAGAACCGCGTGCACCTCGACGTGATCACCGGTGACATCGCGGACCTCGAGCGCTCCGGCGCGACCGTCCTGTCGCCGGAGACCGAGGCGCAGCAGTGGACAGTCATGGCGGACCTCGAGGGCGGTGAGTTCTGCGGGTTCGTGCGCGAGACGATTCCGGCATACCGATTGATGGAACTGGTCGTCGACTCGGCCGACCCGGAGGCGCAGGCCCGGTGGTGGGCGGGCGTGGTCGGCGGCGAGTTCTCGAGCCGTCCCGGCCGGCCGTACTACTGGCTCGAGAACGTGCCGGGTCTGCCGTTCAGGTACTGGGTCTTCAACCCGGTCCCGGAGCCGAAGACGGTCAAGAACCGCGTGCACTGGGACGTGATCGCACCGGCCCTGCAGCCGATCCTCGACGCGGGTGCGACACTTCTGCGGCCCAAGGACGACGAGATCGGCTGGCACGTCTGCGCCGACCCCGAAGGCAACGAATTCTGCGTCTTTCTGCCACCGGAGGCCCCATGACCAAGCTCGACCTGACCGTATCCGGGCCGGATCTGACCGAGGCGTTGGTGAACATCTCCTCGGTCAGTGGGACGGAGGAGAAGCTCGCGGACATGGTCGAGGCGGCGCTCTCGGCGTACCCGCATCTCAAGGTCTTCCGGCACGGCAACACCGTCGTCGCCCGCACTGATCTGGGCCGCGCCGAGCGGGTCGTCCTCGCCGGTCACCTCGACACCGTGCCGCTCAACGACAACCTCCCGGCCCGCCGCGCCGACGGTCTGATCCACGGGCTCGGCGCGTGCGACATGAAGGGCGGCGTCGCGGTCGGACTGCGGCTCGCCGCGACTCTCGCCGAACCGAACCGGGACGTCACGTACGTGTTCTACGACTGCGAGGAGATCGAGGCCGAGCGGAACGGTCTGTTCAAGCTGACCCGCTCCAACCCGGAGCTGCTCGAGGGCGTGTTCGCGGTCGTGATGGAGCCGTCGAACGCGGTCGTCGAGGCCGGCTGCCAGGGCACGATGCGGATCGAGGTCACCACCCGCGGAGAGCGGGCGCATTCGGCCCGATCCTGGATGGGCAGCAACGCGATCCACGCTGCGGGCGGGGTGCTCGCGCGACTGGCGGCGTACGAGCCACGCCGGGTGCCGATCGACGGGCTCGAGTACCGCGAGGGGCTGAACGCGGTCGCGATCACGGGCGGTGTCGCGGGCAACGTCGTACCGGATCTGTGCACTGTGACCATCAACTACCGCTTCGCGCCGAACCGGTCCGAGGAGGAGGCTGAGGCGCACCTGCGTGAGGTCTTCGAGGGGTACGACGTGACTGTGACGGACTCTGCTCCGGGCGGGCTCCCGGGGCTCGAGCGACCGGCCGCGGCGGCGTTCCTGCAGGTGGTGGGCGGGGAGCCGCAGCCGAAGTTCGGGTGGACGGACGTCGCGCGGTTCACGCTGCTCGGCGTACCGGCGGTGAACTACGGGCCGGGGGACCCGCTGTACGCGCACAAGCAGGACGAGTTCGTACCCGAGGCCGAGATCGAGCTGTGTGAACAGCGGCTGAGGAGTTGGTTGACAGACCGCGCGTAGCCCGGCCCGATTACCGCTCAGGCAATAACCTGGAGGTATGTCAGAACCATCGATCCACCCCGACCGTCCGGTCGGCCAGCAGCAGCGCGGGCCGGTCACGATGCGGCGCAACCAGGTGCAGCAGTCCACATCCGAGCAGCGGCTGCTGGACAGCCGCGGGCCGTCGGACTGGGTGCACACCGACCCGTGGCGGGTGCTGCGGATCCAGTCGGAGTTCATCGAGGGCTTCGGCATGCTGGCGGAGCTGGGCGCGGCGATCAGTGTGTTCGGGTCGGCGCGGACCAAGGTGGACGACCCGATGTACGCCGCCGCGGAGGAGTTCGGGCGGAAGCTGGTCGAGGCCGGGTACGCCGTGATCACCGGCGGCGGGCCGGGCGTGATGGAGGCCGCGAACAAGGGGGCGTCCGAGGCCGGCGGGGTGTCGGTCGGGCTCGGTATCGAGCTGCCCTTCGAGAACGGCCTGAACGAGTGGGTCGACATCGGGATGAACTTCCGGTACTTCTTCACCCGGAAGACGATGTTCGTGAAGTACGCCCAGGGGTTCGTGGTGATGCCGGGCGGGTTCGGGACGCTGGACGAGATGTTCGAGGCGCTCACGCTGGCGCAGACCCGGAAGGTCACGTCGTTCCCGGTCGTGCTGTTCGGTACGTCGTACTGGGGCGGGCTGGTCGACTGGCTGCGTACGACGATGCTCGAGGACGGGAAGATCTCGGCCGCCGACCTGGAGATGTTCGTCGTCACGGACGACGTCGACGAGGCGATCAGCTACATCGTCAAGTCCGGCGAACTCGCCGACGAGGCCGCCGAGGAAGCCGCCGCCGAGGCCGCCCGAGAGGTCGACTCGACGAACACTCCGGCCTCCCGAACCCACCGCCTCGGCTCCGACGGAAGCTGAAATCTCCGGGGGTTTTCGCGGTTGACTCGTCCGGCATGGCACGATCGGTCCCGTGATGTGGTTCTTCGGGCTGATCGTGGTGCTGTTGATCGGGGCTGTCGCGGTAGTGGCCTCGGGTCGTTGGGGTGCCATGAGTACGGCGTACGACGACCGGCCCGACATGACCGTGCCGGCGCGGCAGGCGCTCACGTCGACCGATATCGAGTCGGCGCGGTTCGCGGTCGGGGTGCGCGGCTACCGGATGGACGAGGTCGACACGCTGCTCGAACGGGTCGCGAAGGAGGTCGCCGAGCGCGACCGCCGGATCGCCGACCTGGAGCGTGCTGTCGCGCCGATCGTCGAGGCGCCGGACGGGCACGGGTTCAGCTCCCGTCCGTACGACCCGGCCGAGTTCGAGGACACCGGCACACAGCCACCGATCCTGGTCGGCGGGCCCGACCCCGTCACCCGGCCCAAGTCGGCAGACGAGCCCACCGACCCGACCGGCGCAGAGGACACCGCCGGGCCCAGCGATCCGCCGGAGTCCGCCGGAGCCGCGGGAGTCGCAGGAGCTGCGGGAGTTGCAGGAGCCGCAGGAGCTGGGGGAGCTGCGGGAGCCGCCGGATCCGCGCACGCCGCTGAGTCCGCAGGGGTCGTCGGGTCGGCGGGACCTGCCGGGGTGGTCGGGTCTGCCGGGGGAGTTGAGTCTTTGCGGTCTGATGGTGCTGCGGAGTCGCTCGCGGCGGCCGAGGCGTCGGAGGCTGCGGACAGTGCGTCGTCTGTCGTGCCCGTGGATTCGGGTGCTTCCTCGTCGGGTGGCGAGGAGGACGACGAGCATGAGACGACTGAGCTGCCGCGGGCGGTCCAGGCAGCAGCAGAGGAGTACGAGCGCCTGCAGGCCGAGGCCCGCGCCGTACTCGAAGCTCAGTCCCAGCCCGTGACCCCGCGCCGCAAGCCCGCCCCGCATCAGCAAACCCCCGCTCAGCAGCCCCCCGCTCAGGAGCCCCAACAGGACGCAGCTCCCGCAGAAGCTTCCGTAGAGCCGCCTGCCACGCACTGGACACAGCAGCCGCCGCAGGAGGCCCAGGAGCAGACCCAGCCGCAGGGGCCGGAGCAGACTCAGCCGCAGAGGCCGGAGCAGGCTCAGCCGCAGACCCAGGAGCAGGCTCGGCCCGAGACGCCGCAGGCGGAAGGTAATGGGGCTGCCGGGGACGACGGGAACGAGGAGGGGTGGCGGTTCTGGCCGCCTGCGGATCAGCAGGGTGAAGGGGCGTACCAGCGCCCCAGCTGATGGACGCGACGAGGAGCTGTCACGCGGAGGCGTCGGTCGAGTTGCGGCTGGCGCCTGAGGTCGCCTGGGACGTGGCGATGGACTGGGAGCGCCAGTCCCGCTGGATGCTGTTCACCCGCGTCTGGGGAACCGAGAACGGCGGCGTCGGCGTCGGTGGGGGAGTCGCGGCGCGGACTTCTGTCGGTGGCGTCGGGTTCACTGACGACATGGTCATCACACACTGGGATCCACCGCGCGAGTGCACGGTGAAGCATCTCGGCAAGCTCGTCCGCGGCACCGGGACGTTCGCCATCGAGCCGACAGTGCTCAGCGACCGCGGGACATCGGTCCCGGGCAGCACGTTCACCTGGTCCGAGGACGTCGTACCGCCGCTCGGTCGACTGGGTGCGTTCGCCTGGCCGGTGGTGCGCCCGGCGTTCGAAGCGATGATGCGGATCTCACTCAAGCGGCTCGTCAAGGAGGCCGACGCATGACGGTCGTCGGACCGGACGGGCAGCCGCGCTGCGGATGGGCGACGTCCGCACCGGAGTACGTCGAATATCACGACACCGAGTGGGGCAAGGAGATCCGCAACGATGTCGCGCTGTTCGAGCGCCTGACCCTCGAGGGGTTCCAGTCGGGCCTGTCGTGGATCACGATCCTGCGCAAACGGGAGAACTTCCGCGCCGCGTTCGCGCACTTCGATCCGGAGACGATCGCGAAGTACGACGACGCCGACTTCGAGCGCCTGATGGCCGATCCGGGCATCGTCCGTAACCGGTTGAAGATCAACGCGACGATCTCCAACGCCCGCGCGCTGCTCGACCTGGCCGAAGGCGAGTTCACCGACCTGCTCTGGTCTTTCCGGCCGGCGAAGCACACGGCCCCGAAGACGCCGGCCGACGTACCGGCCACGACGCCGGAGTCCGTGGCGATGTCGAAGGCCTTGAAGAAGAAGGGTTTCGTCTTCGTCGGACCCACCACGGCGTACGCCTTGATGCAGGCCACAGGCATCGTGAACGACCACTTGAAGACCTGTATAGCCCGGTAATCCGCGTGCACGTGCAGAAGCCTTTTGCAGATGCAAAAGGAACTTTGGCGGAAACAAAAGACAAACGGCTGAACGAGTTGTGCTTCGGGCACTGAACGTGATGAGGTGTTCAGCGGGCTCCCCGACTGTCAGGTGGTTGTCCGGCCGTGACTCGCCCGGCCGGAACGCGGTCGTGGAGCCCACCAAACGTTCTACGGATGCTGGTTCACACCGTCCGTGGTGAAGGTTGTCCGGAACACGTCGGTTCCGGTCAGACCGGAAAGTTGGGTGCCGGCGGAGGTGGTGGTGAGGTACAGATTCGCTTCGGCGTAAGCATCTGCCGCGTCGTCGTCCGCCGTACCGAACTGTCGCGTCCAGCTGCGCGCGTGGTCGGGCGAGTACTTCGTCAGTACGCCGTCGAACTTGCCCAGTGGGGTCGCCAACGATCCGTCCGTGAAGCCGCCGACGTACAGCGCACCGCCCGCATCAACCGCGACCACGGCGCCCTTGTCGTTGCCGGTCGTGCCGAACTGGTCCCGCCACGTCAGTACGCCGTCCGCGTCGGCACGAGCGACCAGGATGTCCTTGTCGCCGATCAACCTGCCCGCAAAATCGCCTGCCGTGTAGCCGGTCAGACAGACACCTCCCGCCGGATCCGGTGCGACGCCCCACACCTC
The DNA here is from genome assembly GCF_004366005.1 of Kribbella sp. VKM Ac-2566. Lineage (NCBI taxonomy): Bacteria > Bacillati > Actinomycetota > Actinomycetes > Propionibacteriales > Kribbellaceae > Kribbella > Kribbella sp. VKM Ac-2566. The sequence goes on from NZ_SODT01000011.1 coordinate 454,985, forward strand.
GTCGGACGCAGCGGTGCCGAACTGTTTCGTCCACACCGGATCGCCGTCGGCCGAGTAGCGCGCGAGGAAACCGTCGATGCCGCCGGCCGACGTACCGAGTTCGCCGGCCGTCATCCCGGCGAGATAGACCGCGCCGCCGGAGACCGCGACGGACATGCCCTTGTCCTCGCCCGCGCTGCCGGTCTGCCGCAACCACACCTGCTTCCCGTTGGCATCGAGCCGCGCAACGAACACGTCCTTGTCGCCCTGATTCGCTCCGCCCAGAGCGCCCTTCGTATAGCCGCCGACGTACACCGCGGTCCCGTCGACCGCCGGCGAGTAGCTCCGATCCGCCACCCCCGGTACGCCGAACTGCGTGAGCCAGCGGCGATTCCCGTCGGCGTCGTACTGCGCCGCGAACGCATCGTCCGTGGCGTTCCCCGCATGCGCGCCGTCCAGATCCCCGTTCGTGTAACCGGTCACCACGACCCGCCCGTCCGAGTCCACAGCAACGCCGTACGCGCGTTCCGTCCCGGCGGTCCCCAGCGATCGTGTCCACTCGCGTGACCCGTCGGCGCGGTACTTGATCAGCGCGACATCCGTGCCCCCGGCGTACGGCTGCTCGTCCAGCGCGCCCGCCGCGGCGACCGCCTGGAAAACGTTGCCTGAGGCATCTGTTGCGATCCCGCCGGCACGGTCCTCGCCCGCCGTACCGGTGATCGCGGCCTGCATCGGTGTGGCGGGCGGCTTCCCGAGGTACTGGAAGATGTACTTCGCGCCCTCGGCGAACGTCGGCCCCCAGACGTCCCAGTCGTGCCCGCCGTCGACGACCCGGAACTCCGAGGTGAGGGTCGGCACCCGCGCCGCCTGGTTGAACACCACGTGCGTCTCGAAGTCGAGGTCGTGCGTGGCATCGATCGGCTTCGGGTTCTTGTACTCGTCGTCGCCGACCGCGAGGAACAGATGCGACTGCAGCCCGGTCGCCGCGAACGAGTTCAGCGTGACCGGCCAGTTCAGCTTCAGGTACGTCGACTCGACGAACGGGTCCTTGCCCTTGCCGAAGGCACCGAAATCGCGGGTGCTCGAATCGCTCGGCGGCAACGGGAAGTACACGGCCGGGCTGAGGGCGATCGCCGCGCCGAAGATCTCCGGGTGCGCCAGCGAGTAGCGGAGCGCGCCGGCGCCGCCCATCGAGTAGCCGGCGATCGCCCGGCCGGTGCGGTCCGCGATCGTGCGGTACGTCGCGTCGATCTGCGGCACGAGATCCTTGAAGAACGCGGTCTCGACCGGTCGTCCCGGATCGGTGCCTTGGTACGCCGAGTCGACGTACCAGCTGGCGCGGCTGCTCCACGGCGCGTCCGGCATGATCGCGATCGTCGGCGGGATCTCGCCGCCGCCGATCAGCTCGTCCAGGCGGCTCTTGACCTGCGTCCACGCGCTCATCGAGTCGCCGCGCCCGTGCAGCAGGTAGATGACCGGGTAGCGCCGGTCCGATGTGTCGTACCCGGCGGGCAGGTAGACGTTGTAGTTGATGTCCTCACCGAGCGTCGCGGACCGCACGGCGGCCGGCTTGACGACACCCGGCTCGGCGGTCGGCGCGGCAGTGGATCCGGGGACGACGAGACTCCCGACGAGCGTGGCAGCGGTCAGGACAGGCAGCAGCAGTTTCCTCACACGTCAGGTTGTAATCGCTTACGTAAACGATTACAAGAGCTGGCGGAGAGGGTGCATCCAGGGGCGCGGGGCGGTTAGCGGCCGGTGAAGGTGGGTTTTTGTTTGGCTACGAAGGAGGCGACTGCGTTGTGGTGGTCCTCGGTGGAGCCGGTGAGTTGCATCTTGCCGGCCTCGAAGACCAGGGCTTCGGCGAGGGTGTGGCTTGCCGAGTAACCGAGGGACTGGCGGACGGCGCCGTACGCGACGGTGGGGCCGGCTGCGAGTTTGGCGGCCAGCTCAGCGGCCGCGGTCTGCAGGTCCGCGGCGGGGACGACCGAGGTGGCCAGGCCGAGGTCGAGGGATTCGGCAGCGGGCACGGTGCGGGGGAAGTAGAGCAGTTCGAGTGCCTTCGCGTGGCCGATCAAGCGGGGGAGGGTCCACGAGATTCCGGTGTCGCAGGACAGTGCGATGCCGGTGAAGGCGAGGTTGAAGCCCGCGGTGTCGGCCACGATCCGGAAGTCGCACGCGAACGCCATCGACGCGCCGGCCCCGGCCGCCACGCCGTTCACCGCCGCGATCACCGGCTTCGGCATCTCCGCGAGCGCGAGCGCGATCGGCGCGAAGTGGTCCGGCACCGTGCTCCACAGCGCAGCCTGATCGTTTGCCTGCAGCAACCCGATGTGCTCCTTCAGGTCCTGCCCGACGCAGAACGCCCGGCCGGTCCCGGTCAGAACGACGACCCGCACGTCCGGATCGTCGGCAGCGGCCCGGACCGTGTCACGGAGCAGCACCTTGGTCGGCGTGTCGAGCGCGTTCATCGCGTCCGGCCGATTGAGCGTGATGGTCGCGACACCCTCCGCACCTACGGCGTACGTGACTGCATGGTGGGCGGGATCACTCATCGTGGTCAACTCCTTGACTGTCAGTGAGATTTTCAGTGCTGTGTCAGGCAGTCGTCGACGAAACGCCCGGCCGCGGGGCCCAATCGTTCCGCATGGAAATCGAAGAACGCGGCCGCCTTCGTGCCCGACCAGTCGGCCGGCAGCAGCTCGTCCGGAAGCCCCGGATCCCGGAACAGGAACTTGCGCCACTCGTGCACCAGTTCCGACCGTACGGCGAACGCCTGCTCGTCGCTCGTCTCCGTGCCGGCGGCGTCCACGAGGGCCTTCGCCTCGATCAGCCAGGCGTCGTACGACGCGCCGAGCTCGTCGAGTTTCCAGACCCGCCGGGCGAACTCGACCGCACCGGCGTCGATCGGGGCCCGGAACCGGTCCGCGGCGATGCCCTCCACGCCGAGGATCTGGTCCACCTCGGCGTCGTTGCGCAGTCCGACCCAGGCGCCGTCGGACAGCGGAGCCCAACCCAGAAAGGAAAGTTGGCTCGCCAACTGCTCGCGGCGACGGGCGTTCGGGACCTCGCGGAGAATGCCCAGGTGCCAGTGCCGGTCCCAGTCGCCCGGCCCTTCGGAACCGGTCGCCACCGGGGTGCCGTCCGGCGCGGTCCGGTAGATCCGGGCGGCGGCGTCGTCGAGCCGGCGACGCGCCCGGGACGTCAGCGCATATCCGGGCTGGCCGTCGATCCGGGCAGGCTCCAGCCAGCCCTGCCGGACCATGCGGGACACGGCGGTCCGCACCGCTGGCGGGTGGACCCCGAGCGGTGCGAGCAGCCGGACGAGAGCCGCGACCGGAGCCTGCGCACCTCGCGCGCGCAGGTGGTCGCCGTACAGGTCGAAGAGGGCTGAACGGGCGTGCACAAGACTCGAGTCTGCCGTATGGTGCACGGCTCTGGCCTGTGATCGGGAATAATGGGGGCTGACACACACCGATACACACTGCGATACGCGCCGACGGCGCATCACCGCAACGGCGCCGGCGACGGTCCCCCGCGCGGTGTCGTCGCTCAACACCGACACTGGGAAGGGGTGCGCGCATGGCGGCGATGAAGCCGCGGACGGGCGATGGTCCGCTCGAGGTCACCAAGGAGGGCCGCGGGATCGTGATGCGGGTTCCGCTCGAGGGCGGCGGTCGGCTCGTCGTCGAGCTCAACGCCGACGAAGCGACCGAGCTCGGCAACGCACTGAAGGCCGTCGTCGGCTGATCACATCCTCCGGGGGTGTCAGCTCGCCCCCTGCCTACATCATTCCGACCCCGGTGGGTGCCTCTTTGCGGCACCGGCCGGGGTCGTTACGGTTGTGCAGCTTCTATCTGATCAAACAGTGAGGTTCGACCCAGTGGCTCGCCGCAGCAGTGCGTCTCCTTTTCCCAGTCTTCCGGTTGTCGCGTGGCAGCCGGGTCTGCCGGTGCACGGATCGTCGACGTGGGTTGTCGCCGTCGGCGAGGAGAACGGTTTGCCGGCCGCCGCGAAGGAGGCCGGCGGGCGGCTCGGCGTCGACCTCGACCGGCTGCTCGAGGTGCAGCGCGCGACCGGGTTCACCCCGTCCGCCGGTGCGACCGCGGCGTACCCGTTGCTGACCGGTGAGGTGACCGAGATCCTGCTGGTCGGGGCCGGTGCGGGGAGCGCCAAGGAGCTGCGACACGCCGGTGCGGCGATCGCGCGATTCGGGCGCGGCAAGGACGAGCTCACCACTGTCGTTGCCGAGGGCATCGATGACGCGGCGCTGCAGGCGTTCGCCGAGGGCGTCGTGCTCGGCTCGTTCTCGTACACACAGAAGACGGTCGACGCGGGCAAGCCTGCCGTCGGCACCGTCACGCTGACCGATGGAACGGCGGACACCCGGCAGCCGGTGATCGACCGCGGTGTCGTGATCGGGCGCACCGGCTGGCTGGCGCGACAGCTCGCGATTGTCCCGTCGAACGAGAAGGACCCGTCCTGGCTGGCCGCGCGGGCGACCGAGGTGGCCGCCGCGACCGGTCTCGAGGTGACGGTCTGGGACGAGCAGAAGCTCGCCGCGGACGGGTTCGGCGGCATCCTCGCGGTCGGCCAGGGCTCGACCCGCCCGCCGCGGCTGATCCGGCTCGACTACGTGCCGAAGGGCGCGACGAAGAAGACGCCGTACGTCGTGCTTGTCGGCAAGGGCATCACCTACGACACCGGCGGCCTGTCGCTGAAGCCGCGCGACGGCATGGTGTCGATGAAGCGCGACATGACCGGCGGCGGCTCGGTGATCGCCACGATGTCGGCGCTGCGTGACCTCGGCACCAACGTCCGCGTGACCGGCCTGGTGTGCGCCGCGGAGAACATGCCGTCCGGTACGGCGTACCGCCCGGACGACGTGATCCGGCACTTCGGCGGCCGCACCACCGAGGTGAAGAACACCGACGCCGAGGGCCGCCTGGTGCTCGCCGACGGGCTCGCGTACGCCGTGCAGGAGCTGAAGCCCGACGTACTCGTCGACATCGCCACGCTGACCGGCGCGATCAAGGTGTCGCTCGGCGCGATGCTGTACGGCGGGATGTTCGCGACCGACGACGCACTGGCGGACAACCTCGTGGACGCCGGCCGGGTGTCCGGCGAGGAACTGTGGCGGATGCCGCTGCCGGCCGAGTACGAGGACCTGATCTCGACGCCGATCGCCGACTCGGTGAACAGCTCGAAGGGCCCGGGCTCGATCACCGCAGCCCTGTTCCTGAAGGCGTTCACCGGCGACGTTCCCTGGGCGCACCTCGACCTGTCGTCCATCGCGGAGTCCCCGGCCGACCGCTTCGAGTACTCCGCCGGCGCAACCGGCGCCGGCGCCCGCCTGCTCAGCACCTGGCTCGCCTCCGACACCCCGACGTCCGGAATCTTGTAGCAACTAACGGAACTGCGTGCAGAGGAAGTTGATGATTCGGTCGCGGGCCGGCTTGGCTTGGGGTACTAGGCCGGGGAGGCTGATGAAGGCGTGGCCGGCCTTGGGGTACTCGCTCACCTGGACGGCAGTGCCTGCGGCTCGGAGTTGATCGGCGTACAACCGGCCGTGGTCTGCGACCGGGTCGAGGACCGGGATCACCACCAGCGCGGGAGGCAGCCCGGCCAAGTCGGCGTACCGCGGTGACAGTGCTCGCGCGTCGGTTCCTTCCGGTACGGCGAGTTGCCGGAAGAACTCGATTCCGGCGCGGGTGAGTGTCGGCGTGTCGGCGTACTGGGTCGCGGACTCGTAGTCGAGCGCGGTTGAGGTCACGTCGACGCACGGGTTGATGAGCACCTGGGCCCGTAGCGACAGGCCCGTGTCGCGGGCTCGTAGTGCGGACAGAGCTGCCACCATCGAGCCCGCGCTCTCGCCGGCGAGTGCCACCCGGGACGGGTCGATCCCCCATTCGTTGGCGTGCTGGAAGACATACCGTAGGACGTCCCAACCGTCGTCGACGATCGCCGCGAGCGGGGTCTCGTGGTTCATCAGCCGGTGCTCGACGGACACGACCACAGCCGATGCCCGTGCGGCGATGTGGCTGTTGATCCAGTCGCACTGCACAGCTGTCCCGGTGTAGCCGCCGCCGTGCACGTGAAGTACCAGCGGAAGGTTGCGCGCTCTTGCGTGCTTCGGCCGGTGAACCCGGACGCGGAGCGTACGGTCCGCGAGCGGGACCTGTTGCCAGTCGATCGTGACGCCTGCGTGCGGACGGCCGGTGATGAGGCGGGCGAGGCGGGAGTTGACGATGCGGCTCTGGGTCTCGCCGAACTTCACGAGGTCCGCAGGCGACATCGTCTGGTAGTCGGGCTCCTTGCGCAGGGAGTACACCAACCGGATGCCGAGCGGAGGCCGGTGCGGGGTGGCGGGGGTGGTGGTGGCGGTCTTGAGCATCGGGCATCGTCCTGACGTTGCGGGTTTCGCTACGACTAGTATCGATACCGACGGTAGCATAACTCGCTATGCTGTGCCGATGGCTTCCCCGTCGCGGCCGCCCGGCCGGCCCCGTTCCAGCGTCGACGCGGAGGTGTTCGCGGCGACGCTGCGGACGGTGCACGAGCTCGGATACACGCGGGCCACGGTCGACCGGATCGCCGCGGCGGCCGGGATCGCGAAGACGACGATCTACCGGCGCTGGCCGTCCAAGGGCGCGCTTGTCACCGCCTGCCTGGTGGATGCCTTCGGCCCCCTCCCGTTGGCAGGCCGTGATCGCGAGGAGGACCTGGCCGCCGCGGTCCGATTCGGCGCGCGGCGGATCGCGGAGCCTGGGGTCGCGGCGGCGTTCGCCGGGGTGTTCACCGACGCGATCGGCGATCCCGGCCTGCGCGAGATCCTTTCCACGCAGCTCCAGGACCCGTACCGCCAGGTGCTCACCGAGGTGCTCGGTCTGTCCGAGCAGCGGGTACTGTTCTTCATCGACGTCGTCATCGGCACCCTGCTGCACCGGATGGGTATGACGGGCGAACCGATGGTCGAGTCCGACGTCGACGCCCTCATCCAGATGCTCCAGCGCGAACTCCGCTAGCTCTCCGGAACATTTATTTGCGCCAGGCGGCAGAAAGTTCCGGAGAGCGGGGATCAGGCGCCGATCGTGTCGAGTTCGGTGATGGCGTCGGCGGGGAGGACGAGGTCTCGCGCGGCGACGTTCTCGCGGAGGTGGGCCAGGGACGACGTGCCGGGGATGACGACGCTGGTTGCGGAGCGCTGGAGGAGCCAGGCGAGGGCGACCTGCTGTGGGGTGGCGTCCAGACGGGCGGCGACCTTCGCCAGCGTCTCGGACTGCAGCGGGGTGAATCCGCCGAGCGGGAAGAACGACGCGAACGCGATGTTGTGTTCCGCGGCGTACTCGACCACGTCGTCGTCATCGCGGTTCACCAGGTTGTACAGGTTCTGGATGGTCACGATCGGCGCGATCGCCTGCGCCTCGCGGATCTGCGGGATCGTCACGCTGCTCAGGCCGAGGTGCTTGATCAGGCCCTGCTGCTGGAGCTCGGCCAGCGTGGTGAACGACTCCGCGATCGACTCCTCGCTGTGGCCTTCGTGCGCCATGCTGCGGAGGTTGACCACGTCGAGTACGTCGAGGCCGAGGTGATCGAGGTTGTCGTGGACCTGGGCTCGCAGCGCGTCCGGTGAGAGGTCCGGGATCCACGAGGAGTCGTCGCCGCGCCGGGCGCCGACCTTGGTGACCAGGACCAGGTCCTCCGGGTACGGGTGCAGCGCCTCCTTGATGATCTCGTTGACCACGGTCGGTCCGTAGAAGTCGCTGGTGTCGATGTGGGTGACGCCGAGTGCGACGGCTTCCCGCAGTACGGCGATCGCCTGGTCGCGGTCCTTGGGCGGTCCGAAGACGCCGGGGCCGGCGAGTTGCATCGCGCCGTACCCCATCCGGGTGATGGTCAGGTCCTCGGCGAGGGTGATGGTTGAGTTCGTCATGTCTCCACTGTTCGTCGGCGCGCGCGGAACAGGGAGTGCCTCGCTGTTCCTGGGAGTGACAGGACCCAGGCTGCGGCGGCGTACCCGGTCTACCGTGGGAGGCGATTGCCGGTCTGGCTACCCGAGCAGGCTGTTGTACAGCTCGACGGTGCGTTGGGCGACGGCGTCCCAGCCGAACTCGGAGACCGCGCGGCGCCGCCCGGCCTTACCCATCGCGTCAGCTCGCGAAGGATCGTCGACCAGCGCGTTGATCCCGTCCGCGAGACCACGCTCGAAGGCGTCCGGGTCGCTCTCGTCGTACGGGACCAGGGTGCCGGTCACGCCGTCGTCGACGACCTCGGGGATACCGCCGACCGCACTCGCGACGACCGCGGTCTCACAGGCCATCGCCTCCAGGTTGACGATGCCGAGCGGCTCGTAGATCGACGGGCAGCAGAACGCCAGCGCGTGCGTCAGCACCTGCCGGACATCTTCCCGCGGCAGCATCTCGGAGACCACGAACACACCGTCGCGGGCCAGTTTCAGGTCGTTGATCAGCACGTCGGTCTCGGCCTTCAGTTCGACCGTGTCGGCGGCACCGGCCAGCAGCACGAGCTGCACGGACGGGTCCAGACGCAGCCCCGCCCGGAGCAGGTGCGGCACGCCCTTCTGCCGGGTGATCCGGCCGACGAACGTCACGTACGGACGGTTCAGGTCGACGCCGAGCCGCTCGAGCACGTGCGTCGACGGATCCGGCCGGTAGAAGTCCGCGTCGATCCCGTTCGAGATCACGTGCACCTTGGCCGGGTCGATCGACGGATAGCAGTCGAGGACGTCGGTCCGCATCCCGCGGCTCACCGCGACGACCGCATCGGCCGCCTCGTACGCCGTCCGCTCGGCCCAGCTCGACAGCCGGTACCCACCGCCCAGTTGCTCGGCCTTCCACGGCCGGCGCGGCTCCAGCGAGTGCGCGGTCACCACATGCGGTACGTCGTACAGCAGCTTGGCCCAATGCCCCGCCATGTTCGCGTACCAGGTGTGCGAGTGCACCAGGTCCGCCGCCCCGACGGCCGCGGTCATGGTCAGGTCGGTGGAGAGGATGCGCAGCGCCGCGTTCGCGTTCGGGATCCGCGGGTCGTCCTCGGAATGCGCGGTCGCGCCTTTCCGGGGCTCGCCCATGCACTGTACGTCGACGTCGATCAGCCGGCGCAGTTCGCGGACCAGGAAGTCCACGTGCACCCCCGCCCCGCCGTACACGTCCGGAGGAAACTCACGCGTCAGGATGGCGACCTTCATAAGCTCCGACCCTAGGTCATCAGGACACGTGTGTCGGCACCCAGAAGCGCAGCTTTCCGTGTCGTTCGTCTTCCAGTTCGCCACCAGCTGCCTCGATCGCCTTGCGCGACGCGGTGTTGTCCACGTCGCAGGTGACGAGTGCGGGCTCGATGCCGAGTGCGCCGGCGATCGGGAGCGACTGGGTGAGCATCTGGGTCGCGTACCCGCGCCGCCGGGCCGACGGGCGGACGCAGTACCCGATGTGCCCGCCGACCTCGGTGAGCGCCGGCGTCAGGTCGTGGCGGATCGAGAGCCGGCCGAGGAACTCGACGCCGTCCACGAACCACAGCACGGTCTGGTGCACGAGACCGGCCGCCAGTTCGGTCTCCGGCTCGGCCTCCGCCCTGATCGCGTCGACCAGGCGGGCGAACTCGGCGGGATCCGCGGCCTGCGCGCGGGTCCACTCCTCCTCGGCGCCGGCGATCGACCGCGCACCCATCCACCGCTCATGATCCGGACCGAGCTCGTCCCAGGCCGCGAGAAACGATCGGTGAACGGCAGTGGTCGGTACGACGAGGATCGGCATCCTTCCAGTGTTGCGACGCGCGCAAACGCTTATGTCCGCGGGTCGTCGGAGCTAAGGTGCGGACATGGCAAAGGCGCCCAGAGTTCTCGGAATCGTGCTGGCCGGTGGCGAGGGGAAGCGGTTGATGCCGCTGACGGCGGACCGGGCCAAACCGGCCGTGCCGTTCGGCGGCAGTTATCGCCTGATCGACTTCGTGCTGTCCAACCTGGTCAACGCCGGCATCCGGAACCTGTTCGTGCTGACGCAGTACAAGTCGCACTCACTGGACCGGCACGTGACGGTGACCTGGCGAATGTCCACCCTGCTCGGCAACTTCGTCAGTTGTGTGCCCGCCCAGCAGCGGCTCGGCCCGCAGTGGTACCAGGGCAGCGCGGACGCGATCTACCAGTCGATGAACCTGATCGACGACTTCCAGCCCGACATCATCGTGGTCTTCGGCGCCGACCACGTGTACCGGATGGACGCGTCGCAGATGGTCGCCGCGCACATCGAGCGCGGCAACGGCGTGACGGTGGCCGGTATCCGGGTACCGCGGGTCGAGGCGAGCGAGTTCGGCGTGATCAAGACCGCCGCGAACGGGCACACGATCGAGGAGTTCCTGGAGAAGCCGGCCGACCCGCCGGGACTGCCGGACTCGCCGGACGAGACGTTCGCGTCGATGGGCAACTACGTGTTCAGCCGGGACGTACTGGTCGAGGCGCTGCGCAAGGACGCCGCCGACCCGGCCTCGCGGCACGACATGGGCGGCGACATCGTCCCGATGCTCGTTGCCGAGGGCAAGGCGGGCGTCTACGACTTCAAGGACAACGACGTACCGGGCGCCCTCGACCGGGACCGCTCGTACTGGCGGGACGTCGGGTCGCTGGACTCGTACCACGAGGCGCACATGGACCTGGTGTCGATCCAGCCGGTGTTCAACCTCTACAACAACGACTGGCCGATCTTCACCTCGCACCCGCAACTGCCCGGGGCGAAGTTCACCGACGACGCGACGGTCGGCGAGTCGATCGTCTGCCAGGGCTCGATCGTGTCCGGCGCGCACGTCGACCACTCGGTGCTCGGGTCGAACGTGATCGTCAGCGCCGGCGCGGACATCCGGTACTCCGTGATCATGGACAACTGCAAGATCGGCAAGGACGTCGTACTGAAGAACGTGATCCTGGACAAGAACATCGTGATCCCGGACGGTACCGAGATCGGCGTCGACCAGGACTACGACCGGGAGCGCGGGTTCACGGTGTCCAAGGGCGGCGTGACGGTGCTCGGCAAGGGGCAGGTGATCGAGGCGCCGAAGGCCGCCGCCGACGAGGTTGCCGAGGCGTGACCCCTTCCGAGACGGGGGCACTGGAACTCGATGCCGCGGACCCAGGGCACCGGGAGCTGTTCGACGTACCGCCCGCGCAGGGAGGCGACTACCCGGAGGTCGCGTACTTCGCCGGGAACTCGCTCGGCCTGCGCCCGAAGGCGACCCGCTCGGAGCTGCTCGAGGACCTGGACTCGTGGGCAGCGCTCGGGGTCGAAGGGCATCTGGACGCTGCCCGGCCCTGGTTGCCGTACCACGAGCTGCTGACCGGTCCGGCGGCGCGGCTCGTCGGAGCGTTGCCGAGCGAGACGGTCGTGATGAACACGCTCACCGTCAACCTGCACCTGCTGATGGTGTCGTTCTACCGTCCGACACGGTCCCGGCACCGGATCGTCATCGAGGACTCGGCGTTCCCCTCGGACAGTTACGCCGTACGGTCGCAGGTCGCGTTCCACGGGTACGACGCGGAGGACGCGGTGATCCGGCTACGTCCGCGACCGGGGGAGCACAGTCTGCGTACGGCGGATGTCGTCGAGCAGCTCGGTGGCGACGTGGCGCTCGTGCTGCTGGGTGGCGTGAACTACCTGACCGGTGAGCTGATGGACATTCCCACGATCACGAAGGCCGGTCATGCGGCCGGGTCGATCGTCGGGTGGGACCTCGCGCACGCGGCCGGGAACGTGCCGCTCGCGTTGCACGACTGGGACGTGGACTTCGCCGCGTGGTGCTCGTACAAGTACCTGAACTCCGGGCCGGGCGCGATCGCCGGTGCCTTCGTGCACGAGCGGCATCTCGGTGCGGACCTGCCGCGGTTCGAGGGCTGGTGGAGCACCGACGCGAAGACGCGGTTCGAGATGACACCGGAGTCCCGGCCGCCGGCGACCGCGGACGCGTGGCAGGTGTCGAACCCGCCGATCTTCTCAATGAGCCCGGTGCGGACATCGCTGGAGATCTTCGACAAGATCGGCATCGAGGTACTACGGGAGCGGAGTGTGCGGTTGACGGCGTACCTGGAGAAACTGCTCGCCGGGACGGCGGAGATCATCACACCGGCCGATCCGGCCCGACGTGGTGCCCAGTTGTCCGTGCGGGTGCGTGGAGCCGGTGAGCTGTCGCGGCAGCTTCGGTTCGAGTACGGCGTGATCGCGGACTCGCGGGAGCCCGACGTCCTGCGGTTCGCGCCGGTGCCGTTGTACTCGACGTACCACGACTGCTGGCGGGCCGGAACGGCGTTGGCCGAGGTGATGGCATGAAGGTCGCGATCGTCGGTGCAGGGCTGACCGGTTCGCTGCTTGCGTGCTTCCTCGCGCGCCGTGGCCTGACCGTGACGCTGTACGAGCGGCGCCCGGATCCTCGGGTCTCGCAGGAGGAACGCGGCCGGTCGATCAACCTTGCGATCTCCGAGCGCGGCCTGGACGCCTTGCGGCGGATCGGCCTGGTCGACGAGGTGATGGCAGACGCGTTGCCGATGAAGGGCCGGATGATCCATCCGGTGTCGGGGCCGCTGGACTTCCAGGCGTACTCGGCGTCCGGGGACCGGGCGATCAACTCGATCAGCCGGGGCGCGCTGAACAACGCATTGCTGTCGGCGGCGTCGGCTGCTCCGGGCGTGTCGGTGGAGTTCGAGCACCGTTTGGTGGAGCTGGACTCGGCTGCCGGTCAGATGGTGTTCGCGACGCCGTCCGGGAAGGTTTCGGTCGCGGCGGACGTGGTGCTGGGCGCCGACGGCGCCGGATCCGCGGTGCGCGAGCAATTGCTTGCCGAGGGCATCGTCGCGGAGGACGTGGACTTCCTCGACTACGGGTACAAGGAGTTGTCGATCCCGGCGGCGTCCGGTGAGTTCGCGCTGGATCCCGGCGCGCTGCACATCTGGCCGCGTGGTACGTCGATGATGATCGCGCTGCCGAACCCCGACCGCTCGTTCACCTGCACGCTGTTCTGGCCGGCCGGGTCGTTCGACGCGCTCACGTCGACGACCGCCATCGAGGAGCACTTCCGCGTGAACTATCCGGATCTGTTGCCGTTGGCGCCGGACCTGGTCGACGACTATCTCAACAACCCGGTCGGCGTCCTCGGGACGGTGCACACGCTGCCGTGGCAGGCCCATGGACGTACGGCGTTGCTCGGCGACGCGGCGCACGCGATCGTGCCGTTCTACGGGCAAGGCGCGAACTGTGCCTTCGAGGACGTCGTCGAGCTGGATCGCTGCCTGGACGACACGGGCGGCTCGTGGGCGCGCGCACTGCCGCTGTTCGAGACCCGACGGCGCGAGAACACCGAGGCGATCGCCGAGATGGCCCTCGCGAACTTCGTCGAGATGCGCGACAAGGTCGCCTCCCCGGTCTTCCGCCTCCAGAAACGCGTCGAGCATCTCCTGGAACGGCTCCTCCCCGGCACGTACGTCTCCCGCTATGAGCTCGTGTCGTTCTCAACCACGCCGTACGCCGAAGTTCAGCGCCGAGTGCACCGCCAGCACCAGCTGCTCGGCGCTGCGGCGGTTGCGTCGGCCGGGGTCCTGCTCGGACTTGTTCGGAGGCGACGACGGTGAGCCTGTGGTCGCCTTCGCTGTTGACCGGGCAGCCCACCTCCGTGGGGTTGCTGCGGCATTTCGTCGGCGGAACGTTTGTGGAGAGTGCTTCGCGGTTCGCGAAGATCTCGCCGGTGACGGGACAGCAGATCTTCGATGTCTGTGAGGCGGACGAGTCGACTGTGGACGCGGCGGTTGCCGCGGCTCGGCGGGCGCTGAGTGGTCCGTGGGGGCGGATGAGCGAACAGGAGCGGGCCGTCGTACTGCGGCGGGTCGCGGACGGGCTGGAGCGGCGGTTCGAGGATCTGGTGGCGGCGGAGGTCGGTGACACCGGGAAGTCGATCAGCCAGGCGCGCACGCTGGACATCCCGCGCGGTGCGGCCAACTTCCGTGCGTTCGCGGATTTCGCGACGACGGTGCCGACCGAGTCGTACACGACCGTGCTCCCGGACGGGCGCCGGGCGTTGAACTACGCCATGCGGAAACCGGTCGGTGTGGTGGCGATCGTCGTACCGTGGAATCTTCCACTGCTGCTGCTCACGTGGAAGGTCGCGCCGGCGCTTGCCTGCGGCAACGCGGTGGTGGTGAAGCCGTCCGAGGAGACGCCGTCGTCGGCGACCGTCCTCGCCGAGGTGATGGCCGAGGCCGGCGTACCTGATGGCGTCTTCAACCTGGTGCACGGGTTCGGGCCGTCGTCGGCGGGGGAGTACCTCACTCGGCATCCGGGCGTGGACGCGATCACGTTCACCGGCGAGTCCGCGACCGGTACGGCGATCGCGAAGGTGGCCGCGGACCGGGTCAAGGCGGTGTCCTTCGAGCTCGGCGGGAAGAACGCGGGGCTGATCTTCGCCGACTGCGATCTCGACGCCGCAGTGGAGGGGTCGGTCCGGTCGGTCTTCACGAACGGCGGGCAGGTCTGCTTGTGCACGGAACGTCTGTACGTCGAACGCCCGATCTTCGAGCAGTTCACCGAACGCCTGGCAGGTCGAGCCGACGAACTCACCTACGGCTGGCCGGCCGACGAGGCCACAATGAACATGCCGCTCATCTCGAAACAGCACCGCGACAAGGTCATGTCGTACTACGACCTCGCGCGGGCTGAAGGCGCCGACGTACTGGCAGGTGGCGGTGTACCGACGTTCGGTGACGCCCGCGACGGCGGTTGCTACATACAACCAACAGTTGTCACCGGCCTGCCCGCGGATGCTCGGACGAACCGCGAGGAGATCTTCGGTCCGATCTGCCACATCGCCCCCTTCGACACCGAGGAAGAGGCCTACGCCCTCGCCAACTCCTCCGACTACGGGCTGGCGGCCACCGTCTGGACCCGCGACGTCGGCCGGGCGCATCGGGCCGGTGCAGCGCTTGATGTGGGGTTGTGCTGGATCAACACCTGGTTCCTCCGCGATCTCCGCACGCCCTTCGGCGGGGTGAAGTTGTCGGGCGTCGGTCGCGAGGGTGGACGCCATTCAGTGGACTTCTATACCGAAACCACGAACGTCTGCGTGGAGCTCACATGACGGTTGTGCCCGGGAAGGCGACGCCGCGGGGGCGGTTTCCGCATGTGAAGGTTTCTGGTGGGTTCGCGTTCGTTTCGGGGACGTCGAGCCGGCGGCCGGACAACTCGATCGCGGGCGCCTCGGTGGATGCGATGGGCACTGTCGAGCTGGACATCCGGTTGCAGACGCGGGCGGTGCTGGAGAACATCCGGGACGTGCTCGGGGCGGTGGGGGCCGGGTTGGAGGACCTCGTCAGCGTGACGACGTACCTGGTGTCGATGAACGACTTCGGGGGGTACAACGAGGTGTACGGCGAATTCTTCGACGAGTCGGGTCCGGCGCGCACGACCGTCGCAGTACATCAGCTGCCGCATCCCCAGCTGCTGATCGAGATCCAGGCTGTTGCGGCGATCCCGCAACATTGAGGGAGGAGTAGGTATGACGAACTTGGAGTCGACGAACTTTCCGCAATGGATCGAGGAGAACAAGCACCTGCTGAAGCCGCCGGTCGGCAACAAGCAGATGTTCCCGACCGGGGACGACTTCATCACGATGGTGGTCGGCGGCCCGAACCAGCGCACCGACTTCCACGTCGACCCGTACGAGGAGTTCTTCTACCAGATCTCCGGTGAGCTCAAGGTCAACGTCATGACCGACGACGGCCCGGCCACGGTTGCGGTCAACGCCGGTGAGATGTGGGTGCTGCCCCGGAACATGCCGCACTCCCCGCAGCGCGGCCCGAACTCGATCGGCCTGGTGATCGAGCGGGTCCGGGAACCCGGCGTACTGGAGAAGTTCCGCTGGTACTGCGCCAACTGCAACGCGATCGTCCACGAGGTCGAGCTCCAGGTGACCGACATCGTCGCGGACCTCCCTCCGGTCTTCAAAGCCTTCTACGAGAGCGAGGACGCACGCACCTGCCCGGAGTGCGGCACGCTGCACCCGGGTAAATGACCGTAGACGTCCACACTCATCTGGTCCCGCACGGGTGGCCGGATCTCTCGGTGGCGTGCGGCGGCGACGGCTGGCCGTGGTTGCGGATCGACTCCGAACGGGCCGCCATGATCATGATCAGCTCGTCGGAGTTCCGCCCGGTCGGGCCGCAGGCCTGGGATCCCGCCGTACGGCGTGCCGATATGGATGCCGACGGCATCGACCTCCAGGTGGTGTCGCCGACCCCGGTGTTCTTCGGGTACGAACGCCCGGCCGCGCAGGCCGTCAAGCTGGCGGAGATCTTCAACGACCTCACCTTGGAGACGCTGGCCGGTGACGACCGGTTCGTGCCGTTCTGCCAGGTGCCGTTGCAGGATCCGGACCTGGCCTGTGCCGAACTGGACCGTTGCCGGGCGGCCGGACATGCCGGCGTCGAGATCGGCAACCACGTGGGCGACAAGGACCTCGACGACGCCGGGATCGTTGCTTTCCTCAACCACTGCGCGGAGACCGGTACGCCGGTGCTGGTGCATCCGTGGGACATGCCGGGCGGGCCGCGGCTGGATCGGTGGATGGCGCGCTGGCTGACCGGGATGCCGGCCGAGACGCATCTGTCGTTGCTGGCGATGATCCTGGGCGGGGCGTTCGACCGGTTGCCGCCTGCCTTGAGGATCTGTTTCGCCCACGGAGGCGGGAGTTTCGCGTTCTGGCTCGGGCGGCTGGAGAACGCGTGGCATCGGCGCGGGGACATCGTCCGTGGTTGCTCCGAGCACCCACCGTCGGCGTACCTGGACCGGATCCTGGTCGACACGGTCGTGTTCGAATCAGCGCCTTTGCGGCTACTTGTCGATACCTTGGGGGAAGACCGCGTTCTGGTCGGCAGTGACTATCCCTATCCACTGGGTGAGCGGCCGGTCGGGGAGGTGGTGCGGAAGGCCGGCTTCCTGACCGCGGAGCAGCAACACAAACTGCTCACGTCGAACGCCCTGCGCTATCTCGGGAGGTCGGAATGAGCGAGGACCGATCGGTACTGTCGCGTGCGGCGCCTGAGCCGGACGAGGAACTGCGGTACGGCGAGCATGCGGAGCAGGTGATCGACTACTGGCGCGCCAAGGAGTACCGGCCGCTGATCGTCTTCGTACACGGTGGGTTCTGGCGACCGCAGTACGACCGGGTGCACGCCCGCTCCCTCGGCGCAGCGCTGTCCGACCTCGGCTGGCCGGTCCTGTCGCTGGAGTACCGCCGGGAGCCCGGCAACCCCGATGTCACTACTACTGACATCCGTACGGCGCTGGACGCGCTACCTGACCTGGTGGACGTCCACGCGGGCTATCTGTTGATGGGGCACTCCGCCGGCGGTCAACTGGCGCTGTGGGCCGCGTCCACGCTCAACCCGGTCCGCCTGCGCGCTGTGGTCGCTCTGGCGCCTGTAGCCGACCTCTTGATGGCGGACCGCGAGGGTCTCGACAAGGGCGCCGTACAGGCCTTCATCGGCGGCGGCGTCCGCAACGACCTGGACCCGGTCCACCTCCCGGCATCCATAGCCCCGGTGACCCTCATCCACGGCGTCAACGACACCGTCGTCCCCATCACCATCACCGAGTCCTACTTCAGCGCTCACCCCACCGCCCACTTCCACCGCGTCAACCACTGCGGCCACTACGAACTGATAGACCCCCAGTCCGACCCTTGGCACGAGGTAACCACCGAACTAACCCGCCTCACGAGCTAGCGGGCTACTTCAGGCGTTTGGCGGCGGTGAGGAGGCCGTCGGAGGTGGGAAGGAGGGCTGAAACCAGGTTGTCGTCGTCCCGGACGGCGCGGATCAGGTCTCGGAGGGCCATGGTGTCGGGGTCTCGGCGGGCGGGGTCGGCTACTCGGCCGCCGGTGAGGATGCCGGCGAAGGCGACGATGCCGCCGGGGCGGAGCAGGCGCAGCGCCTCGTGCAGGTACGCCGTGTTCTCGCGGCGGTCCGCGTCGCAGAAGACCAGGTCGTAGTGACCGTCGGTGAGCCGGGTGACCACGTCCAGCCCGGCGCCGGCGATCAGGCGGAACCGGTTCGACGCGACGCCCGCGTCCAGGAACGTCTTGCGCGCGAGCCGCTGGTTCTCCGCGTCGATGTCGACCGTGGTGAGCGTGCCGTCGGCGCGCATGCCGCGCAGCAGCGCCAGCCCGGAGACGCCGGTCCCGGTGCCGATCTCGACGACCGCCTTCGCGCCCACGCCCGCGGCGAGCAGGCTCAGCGCGGCGGCCGCGCCGGGGCCGATCGGGGCGACACCGCTGTCCGCAGCGCTCGCCCGCGCACCGGTGACGACCTCGTCCTCACCGGTGTAGTCCTCGGCGTACGCCCAGGACGTCGGGTCGATGCCGGTGGCGATGGCGTCCTCCCAGTGGTCGGCGGAGTAGTCGGCGGAACGGTCTGCGGCTGCGGTACCCATGCTGAGTCAGAGCCTAGCGGCTGGAGGTCCGCTTTCCGTGATGCACGCGCGGAGGTTGCGCACTCTTGCTCATAACGACCTTGCGATGATCAGATATGATCGTCTCTTGGAGACGTGGCTCACCTGTCGAGGGAGGTGTGGAATGAGGTCAGGCGCGGATGACGTCGATGCCGGCTTCTTTGAAGACGGCAAGTTGCGACTCGTCGGCCTGGGCGTCGGTGACGAGCGTGTCGATCTCGCTCAGCTCGCAGATCCGGGCGAAGGCCCGCTGCCCCAGCTTGGAGGAGTCGGCCACCACGACCACCTTCGCGGCCCGGCTGACGATCAGCTGGTTGATGTTCGCCTCGCCCTCGTGATGAGCCGTCGCGCCTGTCTCGTCGATCCCGTCGACGCCGATGAACGCGATGTCCAGCGACAGGTCGGACAGGATCCGGTGCGACAGCGGGCCGATCATCTCGTAGGACTGCGGCCGCGCCACACCACCGGTCAGCACCATCTTCACGTGCGGCCGGACGATCAGCTCGTTGGCGATGTTCAGTGCATTGGTGACAAGCGTGAACGCCGGCTCGCCGTGCTCCGCCGACAGCTCCGGCCGGGTCGCCAGCGTCCGCGCCACCTCGGAGATCGTGGTCCCGCCGTTCATCCCGATCACCATGCCGCGACGCACCAGCGTGGCCGCCGCTTGCGCGATCCGCTGCTTCTCGGACGCGAAACGCGCAGTCTTGTAGCGCAGCGGCAGGTCGTACGACACCGCGTTGGCCACCGCGCCGCCGCGGGTCCGGGTGAGGAGCTGCTGCTTGCCGAGATGGTCCAAATCACGCCTGATCGTGGCTGCGGACACGTGCAACTGCTCGGCGAGCTCGTCGACGTCGATGGCGCCTTTTTCGGCGAGCGACTCGAGCAAGGTGTTGAGGCGTTCATAACGCTTCACCCGGGGCTCCTCCTTCACACAATCGGTCAGCCCGGTGGCGGCTGGTTGGCACCATTCGATCACGTTCGAGCAGTTTCGACCATGACAAGTGCGGAGACGACATGACGCAGCAGCCATTTGTGAGCACTGAGATCGCCACTCAGCCGGACCTTTGGCGGCAGGTCTCGGACGGTTTCGCGCAATCCGACAGTGCACAGTTCAGGGCACTTCCGCAGGCCGGTCAGCGGGTCGCCGCGGTCGGCTGCGGCACCTCCTGGTTCATGGCGATGGCGTACGCCGCGCTGCGCGAGGACCTCGGCCAGGGTGAGACCGACGCGTTCGCCGGATCCGAGTTCCCGGCCGGCCGGTCGTACGACGCGATCGTGGTGATCAGCCGCTCCGGTACGACGACCGAGGTGCTCGACCTGATCCGCGCCACCGACGTACCGACCGTGGCGATCACCGCGACGCCGGACTCGCCGATCGTCGAGCTGGCCGACCGGACCATCCTGCTCGACTTCGCCGACGAGCAGTCCGTGGTGCAGACCCGGTTCGCGACCACCACACTGGCGCTGCTGCGCGCGTCGCTCGGTGAGGACCTGTCCAAGGCCGCTGCGGACGCTCAGACCGCACTGACCATCGACGTCGACGACCTGGCCAAGCTCGAGCAGGTCACATACGTCGGAACGCGCTGGAACGTCGGCCTGGCGCACGAGGCCGCGCTCAAGCAGCGTGAGGCCGCGTCGGCGTGGACCGAGGCGTACCCGGCGATGGACTACCGGCACGGCCCGATCGCGATCGCGCAGCCCGGCCGCGGCGTCTGGGTCTTCGGTGAGCCGCCGGCAGGCCTGCTGGACGACGTCAAGGCCACCGGCGCGACCATCGTCCACCACGCCGACCTCGACCCCATGGCGTCCCTCGTCGTCGCTCAGCGGGTAGCGGTGGCCAAGTCCCTGGCTCTCGGCCTCAACCCCGACCAGCCGCGCAGCCTCTCCCGCTCGGTCATCCTCGACTGACCGCAGCAGCCTCTCTCGAGACGGTTGCGACGCGGCCGAGGGCGGCGGCCGCGAGTAGGGCGAGGGCCACGATCATCAGGGCGCTGCGGGTGCCGACAGCCGGGACGAGGAGGCCGCCGGTGGCTTGGCCGATCGCGGCGGCGCCGACCCGGAGACTGGCGGCGGTGGTGCTGACTCGGCCTTGCAGGGACTCCGGGCTGTACTGCTGGCGGGCGGCGAACATGGCAGGGAGAGTGGGGCCTTCCAGGAGGCCGCTGACAAAGGCCACCAGCACGAGGACGGCGAAGCTAGTGGCCACGGGCCAGGTGGCCAGGGTGACGCCGTAGGCCGCAACCGACACGATGACGACCTGCTCAGGGCGCCACCGCGCTTGGAGACGAGTCAGCAGGAGCGCGGTGGTGACACTGCCGAGCTCGATGGCTGTCCACAGGTAGCCGGCCGCTGACCTGGGCATTCCGAGTGAAGCCATGTGCAGTGGCAGGGCGATCAGCAGGATGCCGGTGGCCCCCATCAGCAGGGTCGTGGTCACGGTCGAGGCTCGCAGCCGTGGTGTGCGGACCAGGTGAGTCATACCGGCCAGAACGGCAGGCAAGAATGGCTGTCCAGCGGTCTGTAACGGCGGCAGGGCGGGCAGGCGGCTGATGGCGCAGACACTGAGTGTTGCGGCCACGGCGATGACTACAACAACGACCTCGACCGACAGGGTGGCTGCGATCGTGGCGGCGGTCGCAGGCCCGGTGATGGTCGCGGCACCGAAGCTCGCAGCCTCGAAGGAGTTGGCGCGGGCCAGTCGCTCTGATGGGACCAGGCTCGGCAGCATGCTGGTGAACCCGCCGCTCACCATAGGCAGCGTTGCACCGGCGACTGCTGCGAGCGCCGGCGTGATCCAATGCGCGCTGTGGCCGACTACGGCCAGCAGGCTGAGCATGACCACGCCGAGCACGGCCTGGTTGAGTGCGAGCGCGGTCCGCCGGTAAGGCGTCCTGTCCAGCCATGCACCGAGCAGAGGCCCGGTGGCGACCGCCGGGAGCGCATAGGCGGCTCCGGTGATCCCTGCCAGTCCCGGACTGTCTGTCCGCTCCAGCACCAGCAGCACCAGCGTGAACGCGACCATCTCATCGGCAAGCCTGGCCAGCGTCGCCGCCAAGTAGTAGCTCGCCACGCCCGAACCTCCTGTAACGCAAATCAGGCAGTTACGCGTTACTATCATAAAGGCGTTACGGAGGGAGTCCAGTGGATATTCAGACGCCGGACCGGCAGGTGCGGCTCGCGGTCGACCTGGTCAACACGCGCACCCGCGAGCCGGAGCAGTTGACGACGCCGGCCGACGTACGCGCGTTCCTGCTCGAGCATGGTGAGGCCGACCCGATCACGCTGGACGAGGACGACCTGGTCGCGGTCCGGGGCGTCCGGGAGCACGTCCGCGAGGTTTTCCACGCCGACCCACGCACAGCGGCCCTGAAGCTCAACGAGCTGCTGGAGGAGTACGCCGTACGCCCGTATCTGTCCGACCACGACGGGTCGCCGTGGCACCTGCATGTGGCGAAGCCCGGAGCCACGTGGGCCGAGTGGCTGGCGGCGACGACTGCGCTCGGGCTGGCGACGTTCGCGGCCGGTCACGGGTTCGAGGCGCTCGGGGTCTGTGCGGCGGTGGACTGCGAGCGGGTGTTCGCCAATGCGGCGGAGAAGCGGCCGCGGAGGTTCTGTACGCCGCGGTGCTCGAGCCGGACGCGCGTCGCGTCGTACCGGGCCCGGCAGCACGCCCAGTAGTTGGGCCCTGGTCTGTCACGCCTAGGATCGGGAGCGGGGATTCCGGGAGTGGGAGGAGTGCGAGTTGAGTCACACCGTGCTGGCCGAGCTGGTGGCCAACGTGCTGAAGGTCACCGCCAAGGCCGGGGACACGGTGGGCCCGGACGACACGCTTGTCATCCTGGAGTCGATGAAGATGGAGATCCCGGTGCTGGCCGAGGTGGCCGGCACCATCACCGAACTGAAGGTCGTCGAGGGCGAGGTCGTCCGCGACGGCGACCCGATCGCTGTCATCGAGGAGCACTGACTCAACCGAAATGGCCTCCGAGGCGTCTTGTGTAGTGAAGGCACCGGCCGGGAACTTCCGGCCGGAGCGCCGCGTTGAGCCGTCGTACCAGGAACTCAGGGTCGAACCCGGGTTCTCCCGACGTGCGCAGAGGACGGTGACCGCGGCACCATGGCCTTCACGCTCATTGCCGAGAGGACCCAGGGAGGCGTCGCGGTGAAGCCGTTCGACACGTCGACGGTCCCCGCACCCCAGCAGGTGCCGGACGCACTGCCGTCGTGGGACGAGATCGTCCGCACACACTCCGCCCGGGTCTACCGCCTGGCGTACCGGCTGACCGGTAACAAGCACGACGCCGAGGACCTCACCCAGGAAGTGTTCGTCCGGGTGTTCCGCTCGCTGTCGTCGTACACGCCGGGGACGTTCGAGGGCTGGCTGTACCGGATCACCACGAACCTGTTCCTGGACGGTGCCCGCCGCAAGCAGCGGATCCGCTTCGACGGCCTGCCCGAGGACGCGCACGACCGGCTCCCGGCCAAGGGCGAGGGCCCGGCCGAGAAGCTCGACTCCGACCTGTTCGACCACGACGTGCAGGACGCGCTCGACGCGCTGCCCGAGGACTTCCGTGCGGCCGTGGTGCTGTGCGACATCGAGGGCATGACGTACGACGAGATCGCGGACGTCCTGGACGTGAAGCTCGGCACCGTCCGCAGCCGCATCCACCGCGGCCGGTCGATGCTGCGTAAGCACCTGGAGCACCGGGCCCCGCGGTCCGGCCAGACCCGGGTCGGCGGTCCGCCGGTCGACGGCGGCCTCTTCGGCGACGGAGGTGACCTCGCATGACGCACCCGCTGGACAAGCTGAGTGCCGTGGTCGACGGCCAGCTCGACCACGACTCCCGTGACAAGGTCCTGAGCCACCTGGTCGGCTGCGACACCTGCCGGTCCGAGGTGGACGCGCAGCGGCGGCTGAAGGCGCGGATCGCCGCGCTGGAGTCGCCGGATCCGTCGACCGACCTGATGCAGCGCCTGATGGGCGTCTCGTCGTTCTCGACCGAGCCACGGGAAGAGGTCCGCCCGGTGGTCACGCCGGTCAACCTGTTCCCGCAGCGGTCCGCGTTCCCGGCCGGCCGCACAGGTGGCACCCGACCGGGACCCGCCCGCGGCACTCGCTCCCGCCGTCGCAGCGGCGTCCTGGGCGCAGCCGGCTCAGCTGCCGCAGTCGCCTCCCTGCTCGGTACGGCGTTCGTCGTCGGCGACCCGTCCCGCTCGGAGCAGCCTCCGACGCTGCAGCCGCCGGTGGCGAGCTTCTCGTCCGACCACGCGAGCACCAGCGGCGGAGCACCGTTCGCTGACCCGGTCGCGCTGCTGAACTCCTACAACGGTGCGGGGTACGCCGGGCTGAACAGCCCGACACTGCGCCCGGTGGCCCTGACAGGACGCTGACCGGTGAGCCTCTCCCGGCTCGCCGTCCTGGTCAGCACCGCCCTGATCGGCTTCGGCCTGCCCACGTCCGCCGCCGCGGTCCCGGCCCTGTTACCGGCCCTGTTACCGGCGCTCTCGAAGGCCGACTCGCCGACGGCGGTCAGATGGTTGCAGAGGGCGGCTGTCGCGCCGAACCAGATCTCGTACCACGGCACGCAGATCATCACTGCCTGGGGACCGCAGGGCTCCAGCTCGGCGATGCTGGACATCGTGCACGCGGCGTCACAGGGCTCCGAGATCAGTGTGCTCGGCTCATCCGCACCGGGGGCCAAGGCGTTCGTACAGCGCGCCACCACCACGGACGCCGCCATCGACGGTGGACCGCTGGCGTTGCTGCAGGCGACGTACCAGCTGGTCGACAAGTGCTGCACCGACCTGATCGGCCGGACCGCTGTGCTTGTGGAGGCGCTGCGGGACGACCAGACGCTGGCGGCCAAGTTCTGGATCGACAAGGCGACCGGACTGCTGCTCCAGCGTCAGCTGTTCAGTGCGGACGGCAAGACGATGGTGCGCGCCACCGTGTTCACCGAGCTGGAGATCGAGGGCTCCGAGTTCCTCGGCCATCTGCCACCGACGGTCCCCAGCGGTGTCGAAGCGCTCGGCATGGGCAAGGTCGACAACCTGCGTTCCGAGGGCTGGGTCTGCGCGCCGGAGCTGCCTGCGTCGCTCAAGCTGTACGACGTCCACCAGGACACCAGCAACGGCTCTCTGCAGTTCTCGTACTCCGACGGGCTGTTCAACGTCTCCCTGTTCGAGCAGCGCGGCACACTGGATCCGGCCGCGGTCGAGGGCTTCAGCAGCACCGACAGTCCTGGTGTGTACCTGCGGTACGGCATGCCGTCGTACGTCGTCTGGTCGTCCGGCGGAATCGTCTACACGCTGATCGGGGACCTGCCTCCCGACCAGCTCGGACAGGTGGTCAGATCCTTCCCGCACGAGCTGCCGGCCGAGCTGAGCGCGATCCAGCGACTGGGAACCGGGCTGGCCAAAATCGCGACCTGGCTCACTCCGATGGGTGCACTCTCGCCGAAGCTGGGATAATCGAAGGTGGACGTCCTCCCGGTTACCTCCGGAGGCTCCACCGATGACCACGACGACGACGTGAGGCGGGCACCGTGACCAGCGACGACGCCGAGCCGACAGTTCCGAATCCGGCGACCACGGAACCGACCGCGAGCCTGCCCACCGCGGGCGAGCCCAACGGGAACGGGTCTGCGGCAGGCCCGCCGCTGACTGCGTTGACCCCGCCGGCGCCCGGATCGGGCGCGATGCCGCTGCGGACACCCGGCTCGGACGCGGCGTACCGGCAGACGAACGGTGGCCGCTCCACCTCGCAGCGCAGCTTCGGGCGTCCTGAGCCGCAGCAGCAGACGTTCCGCCCGGTGTACCAGGGACAGGCCTGGCCGACCGAGCAGCCGCAGTACCGGCCTGCCTACGTGCCGCCGCCACCGGTGGACTGGCATCAGCAGCAGGCCCGCTCGTACACGTCGGAGCCGCAGAAGGTCAACCGGGTCGTCACCATCGCCGCTCTGGTCGCGCTGGTCATCGGTGTCCTCGCCGGCGCCGGTGCGGCCACGGCCGTCGTCGCGCTCAGCGGCAACAACACCCCGATTGCACAGCAGCCCGAGCCGCCGGTCGGCACCGGCACCGACCCGAAGATCCGCACCGGCTCGGTGTCCGCGGTCGCCGCGACCCTGCTGCCGAGCGTGGTGCAGTTGAAGGTCGAAGGCTCGGACAACTCCGACGCCACCGGTTCCGGCTTCGTGATCGACAATGCCGGGCACATCCTGACCAACAACCACGTTGTCGCGGCCGCGGCCAAGGGCGGCTCGATCCAGGTCGTCACGAACGACAACAAGACCGCGACCGCACGGCTCGTCGGCCGCTCCCCGGCGTACGACCTGGCCGTCGTGCAGGTGTCCGGCCTGACTGCGCCGTCGGTACAGTTCGGCCGGTCGGACCAGGCGGTCGTCGGGCAGGACGTGGTCGCGATCGGCTCGCCGCTCGGACTGGCCGGCACGGTCACCTCGGGCATCATCTCGGCGAAGAACCGCCCGGTGACGACGGGCGACGACACCGGGCAGGCGTCGTCGTACATCAGCGCGCTGCAGACCGACGCCGCGATCAACCCGGGCAACTCCGGCGGTCCGCTCGTTGACATGAACGCGCGGGTGATCGGCGTGAACTCGGCGATCGCCACCGTTCGCGGTTCCGAGGAGGGCCAGAGCGGGAGCATCGGGCTCGGGTTCGCGATCCCGATCGACCAGGCCCGGCGGACCGCCCAGCAGCTGATCGCCACCGGCAAGGCGTCGTACCCGGTGATCGGGGCCAGTGTGGACATGATGTTCGAGGGCGGCGCCCGGGTCAGCGCGGTGAGCCCGAGCTCGCCTGCCGCGCGGGCCGGTCTGCGGGTCGGTGACGTGATCACCTCGATCAACAGCGACCCTGTGGACAGCGCCGAGGTGCTGATCGTCGCTATCCGCACTCACCAGCCTGGGGAGGCCGTGCGGCTCGCCTACGAGCGCGGCGGGCGGTCCCGAACGGTTACGCTCACTCTCGCCCAGCAGATCGGCTGACGAGTGCTAGCCGGTGCCGGGATAGGCTGGGCGCAGTCCGGAACGAAGTACGGAGAGGTGGGGACATGTTCGGCATCGGGCCACTCGAACTGGTCGTGATCGCGATCGTCGCCGTACTCGTTTTCGGACCGGACCGGCTGCCGGAGTTCGCCCGTACGGCGGGACGTCTGCTGCGCCAGGTCCGTCAGATGGTGACGAACGCGCAGAACGACCTGCGCAACGAGCTCGGCCCGGAGTACGCCGACCTCGAGCTGCAGGACCTGAACCCGAAGAACTTCGTCCGCAAGCACCTGCTCGAGCCGATGGACGACGACGACAAGCCCGTCGCCGACTTCGCCGACAGCACCCCGCAACGCCTCCCAGCCGGCGCCAAACCGCCGTACGACCCCGAGTCGACCTGACCTACCTCCGTCGGAGGAGCAGGGCGGTCGCGGCGACACCGGCGACCGCGGGCAGGAGCGCGAGCACGCCCCAGAGCGGCGGGTACGGGTGCACGCCGTACTCCGACGCGACCAGCAGGGTCACGCCTAGCGAGGCCGTGAGCAGTACGGCGAGTACGCCAACCCCCGCTGCGACCAGGCGGTGTGAGCGGGCCAGGCCCGCGACCAGCAACCACAGCAGGGCGTCCAGGACGGCAACGCCGTACAGCAGGCCATAGAGCGCGCCCTCGGACGCGTGCTTGCCGTGCGACGCGTAGCCCGATGAGGCGTGGTCGAACAGGCTGCGGCTGCCGGCCTGGTCGACGATCGCGATCGCGGCGAGCAGGACCGAGAGTCCGACCGCGGCCAGCGCTGTGCGCTTTTCTGAAAGTGACTGTCTCATGCAAGTGACTGTACGAACGCTGTGTCGGCATGGTCAAGAGATTTAGACAGTGACTTGCTGAAGCGTGTGGCTGTCTCTTAGGGTCGAGGGATGGCTACCGGTCTGCGGGAACGCTGGCGCGAGAAGGCGCGGCGGACGATCCAGGAGTGCGCGCTCGACCTGTTCGACGAGCGCGGGTTCGGCGCGGTGACGATCGAGGAGATCGCCGCCGCGGCCGAGGTGTCGCCGTCCTCGGTGTACCGCTACTTCGGCACCAAGGAAGGCCTGATCGTCGCCGACGAGTTCGACACGATGAGCCAGGAGGCGCTGGAGGAACTCTTCGACCGCGAGGACCCGGTCGCCACGTTGATCCGGATCGTCCGTGACTACGAGGCGGCACCGGGCGGCGGCGAGCCGATCCCGTGGCGGCGGATCCGCTACTTCTTCAAGGAGCCGTCGGTGCGTACGGCGTTCTGCGCCTCGCTGGACCGCGCCAGCCTGCGCATCGCCCCGCTGATGGCCGGCGGAAAGCTCACCGAGACCCAGGCCCGAGTGGCCGCGAATGCCCTTGTTTTCGGGTACTTCGCGGCGCTGGAGCAGTGGTACCTGGACGGCGGAGTGCGTCCGGTGGCGGAGTACGTCGAGGAAGGTCTGTCCCCGCTGCGCCCGATCTGGTCAGTCGGTGATCAGTAGGTCGTAGGTGACCTTGTCGTCGACGTGGGTGCCGATCTCGAAGGCGGCGCGCTCGGTGCCGACGTGCCGGAAGCCGGCCTTCTCCGCGGTACGGCGGGCCGCCGCGTTGGAGGCCGCCGTACGGATGAAGATCCGCCGGCCGCCGAACCCGCCGGCGTTCGCCGGAGCGAAGTACCACTGGGCGACCCGTTGGATCGCTTCGCTCATCACGCCGCGGCCTTGCGCCTCGGGGTGCATCCAGTACCCGACCTCGGCGTCGCGGACCGCGCCGCGGACATGGATGCCGAACAGCGTGATGTTGCCCAGTCCCTGATCGGTCGCGGCGTCTGCCACGCACCAGTTGAACCGTTTCCCGGCCGCTGCCTGCTCGGCCAGGTCCTTCAGCCAGAACCGCGCGTCCTCCACGGTGAACGGCTGTGGGATGAACGGCAGGAAATGCGCGGTCGCCTGGTTGGTGCGAGCCGCGGAGATCCGAGGTGCCTCGTCCTCCCGCCACTTCCGCAACCGCAGCCGTGCTGTCTCCAGCACGGGATGGTCCACGTTCAGCGGCCCGCGGGGGAGAGGCCGAGCTGGCGGCCGAGGAGGCCGCGCGGCTTGCCGCCCAGGGTCGACGCGATCTTGTCGAGGACCTGCGCGGCGGGGGTGTCGGGATCGGCGGCCACGAGCGGCTGGCCGAGGTCGCCGCCGGCGCGGAGGCGCTCGTCGAGCGGGATCTCGCCGAGCAGCGGGATGTTGTAGCCGAGCCGCGCGGACAGGGTCTCCGCGACGCGCGTACCGCCGCCGGTGCCGAAGATCTCGATGCGGTGCTCGGGACCGCAGTGCGGGCAGGGCAGGAACGACATGTTCTCGACCACGCCGGCCACCCGCTGGTGCACCATCTGCGCCATCGTGCCGGCCCGCTCGGCCACCTCCGCGGCGGCCTCCTGCGGGGTCGTCACGACGATCACCTCGGCGCTGGTCAGCCGCTGGCCGACGGAGATCGCGATGTCACCGGTGCCGGGCGGCAGGTCGAGCAGCAGTACGTCGAGGTCGCCCCAGTACACGTCCGCGAGCATCTGGACCAGCGCGCGGTCGAGGATCGGGCCGCGCCACGCGACCACCTGGTCGCGCTTCGGCTTCAGCATGCCGATCGAGATCACCTTCACGCCGTGCGCGGGCACCGGCATGATCATGTCGTCCACCGCGGTCGGCCGCTCGTCCGCGACACCGAGCATCGCCGGCACCGAGTGTCCGTAGATGTCCGCGTCCAGGACGCCGACCGACAGGCCCTGGCGGGCCATCGCCACCGCCAGGTTCACGGTCACCGACGACTTGCCGACGCCACCCTTGCCGGACGCGATCGCGAACACCTTGGTCAGCGAGTCCGGCCGGGAGAACGGGATCTCCTTCTCGGCCACGCCACCGCGCAGCTGTGTCTGCAGGGCCGCCCGCTGCTCGGCCGACATCACACCCAGGTCGATCTCGACCCCGGTGACACCGTCCAGTTTGCTCACCGCGGCAGTGATGTCCCGGCGCAGCGTGTCCTTCATCGGACAGCCGGCGACGGTCAGCAGGATGCGCACGGCGACCACGCCGTCCTCGCGGACGACGACGGTCTCGACCATCCCCAGATCCGTGATCGGCTTCTTGATCTCCGGATCCATTACGCCACCGAGCGCTGTGGTCACCTGATCAGCAGTGGGAGCCATGCCCCCAGGCTACGTGCTCACACCCATCCGCCCGACCACGGTCCATGTGACGTAGGCCCGGAAAGGTAACCCTTACTTTCTACAGGCCCGGTGCGCCGTAGATGGGGAACCAGCGGGACAGGTCCGATTCGAAGTTCAGGTCGGCGCCGACGACGGACTTGATCTGGAGTTCCTGGGCGTTGTCGCGGCGGTCCGTGCCGACGGGGACGAACGGGTACCAGGAGCCCCGTTTGTAGAGGTAGACGAGGCCGACGGACTGGCTGCCGTTGGTGAAGGCAACCAGGGTGCAGAGCAGCGCGTTGCCGAAGCCGGCGTCGACGAGGGATGTGTTGACGGCGTGCAGGTCGGTGACCAGGGTTTCCAGGTCGTCGGGCGCCGTCTGCCGGACCAGCCAGGTGAAGCCGTACGAGTCCGTCGTACTCGTGAACTTGCCGTTGTCCAGCGCGAGCAGCTTGTCGACCTCGTCGCGGAGTGCGGTGAACCCACCGCCCTCGGCCGCCTTGAAACAGACCGAGCCGCTGCCCGTCGGACGGAAGCCGGCCGCGGTCTCCAAGGTGATCGCGGCCGACGGAAGCGAGAACAGCTGATCGAGGTTCGGCGGGACGGCTTTGCTCCGGCCGAGCAGGATGTCGAGAAGGCCCATGTGTCTAAGCTTGCTCGCCCAGCTCGCGGGAGAGCGTACCGAGGCGGTCGAGGCGTGTCTCCAGGGACGGGTGCGTGGAGAACAGCGACGACAGGCTCTTGCCGGTGATCGCCGGCGCGAAGAAGAACGCGTTGAACGCCTGCGCCTGGCGCAGGTCGCGCGACGGTATCTGCGCGATGTCCCCGCTGATCTTCGTCAGCGCCGACGCCAGCGTCGAGGGTCTGCCGGTCAGCATCGCCCCGGCCCGGTCCGCGGCCAGTTCGCGGTACCGCGACAGGGCCCGGGTGAGCAGGAACGAGATCGCATAGACGGCGATGGACACCGCGATGATCGTCAGCATGATCACGGCCGCGTTCTGGTCGCGGTTCCGTCCCAGGCCGCCGTACAGGCCGAAGCGGGTGATGAGACCGGCGAGTACGCCGAGGAACGACGCGATCGTCATCACGGCCACATCCCGGTGCGCGACGTGCGAGAGCTCGTGCGACAGCACACCCTCGAGCTCGTCGGCGTCCAGACGCCGCATGACGCCGGTGGTCACACAGACCACCGCGTTCTTCGGGTTGCGGCCGGTGGCGAACGCGTTCGGCAGGTCGACGTCGGCGATCGCGACCCGCGGCTTCGGCATGTCCGCCAGCGCGCACAGCCGGTCGATCGCGCCGTGCAGCTGCGGCGCCTCCTCGGGCGTGACGATCCGGCCGTGCATCGCATACAGGGCGATCCGGTCGGAGAACCAGTACTGCGCGAAGAGCATGCCGCCGGCAATCAGCACGGCCAGCACCGCGCTGCGGGTCAGCGCGATCAGCAGTGCCACGAAGCCGACGTACAGCAGCCCGAGCAGGAAACTCGTGACCACCATCCGGCTGGACAGCCCACGATCGGGCGCGAATCGAGTCTTCATCCCACGTCCTTCCTCACTCACAGCGAGGGTAGCTCGGTGTCAAACCCGGTCGTCCTCGCGAGTGTCGAGGTCGGCGAGCAAGGAGCGGAGCTCGGAGCGCAGGAAGTCGCGGGTGGCGACCTCGCCGACGGCCATCCGCAGCGATGCCACCTCGCGGGCCAGGAACTCCATGTCGGCCCGGGTCCGGGCGTCGACGTCGCGGTCGCGCTCGTACTGCACCCGGTCGCGGGCCTCCTGCCGGTTCTGGGCGAGCAGGATGAGCGGAGCGGCGTACGACGCCTGCAGGCTGAGCGCCAGCGTGAGGAAGATGAACGGGTACTGGTCGAAGCGCACGCTCTCCGGCGCGAAGATGTTCCAGCCGACCCAGAACAGGATCGTCGCGGTCATGTAGACCAGGAACTGCCCGGTGCCGAGGAAGCGCGCGATCCGTTCGGACAGGCGGCCGAAGGCGTCCGCATCGTACGCCGAGCGCAGTGCGATCGTGCGTCGCAGCTCGCGCGGGATGTCGAGGCGGTTGGTGCTCCGCATCAGGCGGCGTTCCTCGGCGGTGCCGCTGCCGCGCTGGCGGCGGTCGTCGGTGCTTCGGTCGTCACGGGGCATCGTGGTCCACCTCCTGCGGCTCGGGCAGCTGTGATTGCTCCACGCGATCCGCGTGGTCGTGCTCTCGCCAGTCACTGGGAAGCAGATGGTCGAGTACGTCGTCGACGGTCACCGCACCGATCAGCCGGCCCTCGTCGTCGAGCACCGGCGCGGCGACCAGGTTGTACGTCGCCAGGTACTTGCTGACCGTCTGCAGGCTGTCGTCCGGCCGCAGCCCGTCCAGGTCGGTGTCCAGGACAGCGGACACCAGCTCGGACGGCGGCTCGCGCAGCAGTCGCTGGATGTGACCGATCCCGATGAACCGTCCGGTCGGCGTTTCCAGCGGTGGCCGGCAGACGTAGATCATCGCGGCCAGTGCGGGGCTGAGCTCCGCGTTGCGTACGTGGGCGAGGGCATCGGCCACAGTGGCGTCCGCGGGCAGGATGACCGGTTCGGACGTCATCATGCCGCCGGCGGTGCGCTCCTCGTAGGTCAGCAGTCGCCGGACGTCTTCTGCTTCCTCGGGTTCCATCAGCGTGAGCAGGCGCTCGGCTGTCTCGGTCGGCAGCTCGGCAATCAGGTCGGCCGCGTCGTCCGGGGACATCTCCTCCAGCACGTCCGCAGCCCGTTCGGTGTCCAGACCGTCGAGGATCTCGACCTGGATGTCCTCGGGCAGTTCCTCGAGTACGTCGGCCAGCCGCTGATCGTCCAGCGCGACGGCGATCTCCTTGCGACGCTTGGGGGACAGATCGTGCAGTACGCCGGCCAGGTCGGCCGGCCGCATGGACTCGAAGGCGGCCAGGATGTGTGTCGCGCCCTGTCCTTCCTCGTCCTGGGTGAAACCGGTCACGTCGATCCAGTCGAGCACGTGGGTCTGTCCGCGGCGCCGGAACCGTTTCGAACCCTCCCGGACCGCCACCTTCGTCAGGAGCCAGTCGCGGGTCCGCCACTGCTCCATTGCCATGTCGTACACCACCGCGGCGGCTCCGGTGTCGGCAATGGTGACGGTCCGGTCGAGCATCTCGCCCAGGACGAGTACCTCGGTCGTGCGCTGCTCGAACCGCCGCATGTTGACCAGACCGGTGGTGACGACATGGCCGGCCTCGACGGAGGTGACCCGAGTCATCGGCAGGAAGATCCGGCGCCGGGTGAACACCTCGACGACCAGGCCGAGCACGCGGGGCGGCTGGTCGCCCTGACGCATCATGGCCACCACGTCCCGCACCTTGCCGACCTGGTCCCCGTTCGGGTCGTACACCGGCAGACCCGCCAATCGGGCGACATAGACCCGCGACGGTGATCCACTCATGTCCGAAGGCTAACCCGCCGACCGTGCGTCGAGGCTGAGGACCCTTCGTAGACTTTTGCCTCTCGGGCGACTTTCGAAGGTGGGGTGGGCATGCTCGGATCCACCGGGCTGGGCGCCGACGACGAGGCGGCGTACCTGGACCTGATCCGGCGGGGTGCCGCGTCGTTGGTGGACCTGGCCGCACGGCTCGGCCGTCCGGTGCAGGAGGTTCTGCGCGCGGTCGACGTACTCCTGAGCGAGGGTTTCGTGCACCGTACGCCGCCGCCGGCGGAGCTGATCGTGCCGGTGCCTCCGGAGCTCGCGGTCGAGCAGCTGATCCTGCGGCAGGAGGAGGAGTTCGAGCGGATCCGCAAGGCGGCGTACCGGCTGGCGGCAGAGGCGACCCGGCAGAGTGGTGCGCGGCGGACCGAGGAGCTGATCGAGATCGTCAGCGGGGAGACGGCAGTCGGTCTGGCGTTCGACCGCGTGCAGCGGACGGCCCGAAGTGAGATGCGTGAGCTGGTCGCTCCGCCGTACGTCGCGTCGGCCGAGGTGAACAGTACGCAGCTGGCCCGGCAGGGGGCTGGTGTGACGTACCGAGTCGTCTACGACAGCTCAGCACTGGGCGACGCAGTGCTGAGCGCCAGCGCGGTCAGCCACGTGCGGGCGGGAGAGCAGGCCCGGATCGCGGACGTACTACCGACCAAATTGGCGGTCGCGGACCGGGAACTGGCGCTGCTTCCGCTGGACTGGGCCACCCCGGCACAGGACGCGGCGCTGCTGGTGCATCCATGCAGTTTGTTGGACGCTCTGGTCGCACTGTTCGAGACCGTGTGGAATCGGGCCAGTCCGCTGTCAGTGACCGAGTCAGACGGTCTGGAGCGGGAGGAGGCCATGTCTGCCGAGGACCGGCACCTCCTGTCGTTGCTGGTGGCAGGGCTGACCGACGACGCGGCCGGTGCACGTCTCGGGATCAGCCGGCGCACTGTTGCCAGACGGGTCCAGCAGCTGATGGAACAGACCCACTCGCGTTCCCGCCTCCAACTGGGCTGGCACGCCCGCGACCGCGGCTGGCTCTAGTTCTCTGGCCGGATTGGTCGTGACCTCTTTGCGCCAGCCGAATCCGTAGCACCACGGATGGGGAGCCGCATGTAATGCGGAGATCGTTGGACCTCCCCTGAGCTTGGAGCTTCCGTGTCCTTGTCTTCCTTCTGCCGTCGTGGGCTGACCGCCCTCGGCGCCGCCGTGCTGGCGC
Source organism: Kribbella sp. VKM Ac-2566 (assembly GCF_004366005.1). NCBI lineage: Bacteria > Bacillati > Actinomycetota > Actinomycetes > Propionibacteriales > Kribbellaceae > Kribbella > Kribbella sp. VKM Ac-2566. Next base: position 489,303 of record NZ_SODT01000011.1, read on the forward strand.
TGGCCGCCGTCTCGGTGCCGCAGGCCGGTGCTGCCACCCCAGCAGCCAGTACGCCGCCGCGCACAGTCACCCTGATCACGGGCGACAAGGTCACCGTGACGACCGTCGAAGGCCGTCCGACCGCGACCGTGAGCAAGCCCAACGGCACCCCCGCCGGCGCGCACATCATGACCGTGGGAAACGACCTGTACGTCTACCCGGACGCCGCGCTGCCGTATCTTGCGTCCGGCGTCCTCGACGAGCGCCTTTTCAACGTCACCGAGCTGCTGTCCGACGGGTACGACGACGCGCACAGTGACGGCACGCCCCTCATCGTCTCCTACGCCCAGGGACGCAAGCAGGCCGCTCCGGCAGGCGCCCGGCAGACCCGCGCACTGACCAGCATCAAAGGCGCCGCACTGACCGCTGACCACGACGAGGCCGCCGCGTTCTGGACGTCCTTCACCGGCGGCAACACCGCGGCCCGCACAGGGATCGCGAAGATCTGGCTGGACGGCAAGGCCAAGGCGACCCTGTCGGACACCACCACCCAGATCGGCGCGCCGGAGGTGTGGCAGGGCGGCAACACCGGTCAAGGCGTGGACGTCGCCGTGCTCGACACCGGCATCGATGCCGCGCACCCCGACTTCGGCGGCCGGATCGTCGCCTCGCAGAGCTTCGTGCCGGGCCAGGACGTCACCGATCGCAACGGTCACGGGACCCACGTCGCCTCGACCATCGCCGGTACGGGTGCTGCGTCCGGCGGCAAGGAGCAGGGCGTGGCGCCTGGCGCCGGACTCCACATCGGCAAGGTCCTGAACGACGACGGCAGCGGCCAGGACTCCTGGATCCTCGCCGGCATGGAGTGGGCCGCGCGCGATCAGCGCGCCAAGGTGATCAGCATGAGCCTCGGCTCCGGTCCGACCGACGGCACGGACCCCATGAGCCAGGCCGTGAACACGCTGAGCGCCGAGACCGGCGCATTGTTCGTGATCGCCGCGGGCAACTCCGGACCGGATCCGTACAGCGTCTCGGCACCGGGTGCCGCGGACGCGGCCCTGACCGTTGGCGCAGTCGACAGTGCGGACCGCCTCGCGTCGTTCTCCAGCCGCGGTCCGCGACTCGGTGACAGTGCGGTCAAGCCCGACTTGACTGCTCCTGGCGTCGGTGTGCTCGCTGCGCGGTCGCAGTACTCGCCGGAAGGTGAAGGGCCGTATGTCGCGATGAACGGTACGTCGATGGCCACACCGCACGTCGCTGGTGCGGCTGCGCTGCTGGCCAACGCGCACCCGGACTGGACGGGGCAGCAGTTGAAGGATGCGCTGGTCAGTACGACGAAGACCACGCAGCAGTACAGCCCGTTCGCGGCAGGTACCGGCCGGCTGGACGTAGCCACTGCGGTGCGCAGCACGCTGTACGCGTCCGGCTCCGCCTTCGCCGCGGTGAAGTGGCCTTACCCGGCGAGCGGACTGGTGCAGAAGGACGTCACCTACACCAACAACGGCGCCGAACCCGTCACGCTGAACCTGTCTCTCAAGAACCAGGGCATCCCGGCCGGTCTGTTCACGCTGACGACTCCGCACCTGACCGTCCCGGCGCACGGTACGGCGACCGCCGGTGTGGTGAGTCACCTCGATCTGGCCGTCGACGACGCCGGCTACAGCTCGATGATCACGGCAACTGATGGCAATGGAGCAGTGCTCGCCCACACCTCGATCGGTGTGAGCAAGCAGAGTCAGCGCGTCAAGCTGTCGCTCCGCGCGAAGGACCCGCACGGCGCGGCGCTGTCGGGTGTCGTCGTACTCAAGGACATCAAGCGGGACGTCGTACCGGAGGTGTACGTCGTCGACGGGAGTCTCGACGTCGACGTTCGCCCGAGCACGTACGCCGGATGGATGTACGCCGACGTACCCGGTCTGGACGGTCCGCATTCGCTGGGCCGGGCTGTCATCAGTCAGCCGGAGGTAGACGTCACCCAGGACCAGACGCTCACGTTCGACGCTGCCGGACTCCGTAAGGTGGCTGCGGTCACGCCGCGGCCTTCTGACAACACGTATCTGCGCGTCGACCAGTACCGGAGTTACGGCGACCTGCATCGCTTTGTCGACGTGTATCAGCTCGAGTGGTGGATCTACGACTCCCTCTGGGCCACACCGACCCGCAAGGTGACAGAGGGCTCCTACACGTTCGCAACACGCTGGCGACAGGTTCAGCCCGCTCTCACGGTGGGTTCGTTCGACAGCGTCGTACAGAGCTGGTCGCCGAAGGTGCCTGAAGGCGTCGGCACCTATCCGGTGGTGTACGTCGGCTCCGACCCTGCGACGTACGACGTCCGGGGCAAGATCGCTGTTGCTCAGCGCAACGACGCCGTACCGCCGACAGCACAGGCTGCAGCTGCCGCGAAGGGCGGTGCGAAGCTGCTGCTCATCCTGAACGACGGATACGGGCCTCTGGACGCGTGGGCCGATCTGCCGCAGGAGGAGGCGCCGGCACTCCCTGTAGCGTCCCTGAACACGGACCAGGGCAAGCAGCTGCTGGCGATCAGTCCCAAGCTGTTGCCGCTCGTTTCGCACCCGTACCCGGACTACATCTACGACCTCGTCCAGCACCATGACGGTGCGGTTCCGAAAGACCCCGGGTACCGGCCGGGCACACGTGATCTGGCACGGATCGACGAGTCCTTCCGGGACACGAAGCCGGGGGATGCGCTGGACATCCGCTTCGACCTGTCCGCGGACCTGACGTGGGCTGTGGGGGCCGCAACAACACCGGTACCCGCGCAGAGTGACCACACGGTGTGGGTCACGGCCTCGCCGAAGGTGAAGTGGCTCAGCATGGCCGCGGTGCCGGACCTGACTCAGCAGGGCTCGTCACTGTCCTACCGTGCCGGCAGCACGACGAAGGAGACCTGGTTCGCCGGTATCCAGCGTCCGCGGCTGCTGGGCGACAGTGCGTTGTCGACACCGCCGTCACGCGTCGGGGACATCATGAGCGTCTTCGGCGTGCCCGGCTTCGCCGACTCAGGTCCGCACCAGGGCATCGTGTACGACGTCGGGGCGCCGGTCACGTCGGCGTTCTACCAGGGCGACACGTTGATCGGCGAGGGCCCCGACATCCTCTCGGTAGAGGTCGCGCCGGAGCCGCTGCCGTACCGGCTGGTCGTTGACACCAAGCGCGACCTGCCGAACCGGCCGTACTCGCCGAGCACACACACCGAGTGGGGCTTCACCTCCGGTCAGGCGGACTACGCGAACCTGGAGACGCTGCCGCTGCTCCAGCTCGACTACTCGATCGCAACTGACCTGTCCGGTCGAGCGAAACGCCACGCAGACCTCGCGGTGACCGCCTCGCACCTGCCAGGGGCTGTGGACACAGGCAAGGTCAGTACGGCGACGCTGGAGCTGTCGTACGACGACGGTGCCACGTGGCGGTCGATCGGGCTGCAACGGTCGGGGGCCGGTTGGCGCGGGAAGCTGGATGCGCCGGCATCAGCCGACTACGTGAGCATGCGGGTCACGGCACGCGACGATGCCGGCAACAGCGTCAGCCAGACGATCCAGCGGGCCTTCGGGGTGCGTTAACTCAGCTTAGGGCGGCGGCGCACTGGGCGGTGCAGTGTCATCGGTGGCTTGCCGCGGGTCGTGGCTCTGGTCGGTACCGGAGCCTCGGCCCGCGGCGTGGCGTCGTAGCGTCCTGCCGTCTCGCTGATCTCACCGGTCGGGTCCAGGACCAGGACGTCGGCCTCGTTCCGCCACCGCTCCAGCTGTGTGTCCAGCTCGGCTGCGTTCAGCCGCTCGGTTCGCAGTACCTGGGCTGCTGCTGTCCACTCGTCGGTCCCCGGCTGCAAGCGCCGTACGGTCGCCTTCCAGCTCGCCAGGCGGTTCGTGGCAGGTTTGGCCGGTACGACGACCTCGACTGTGGGTGCTGCTGCGAGTCCGGGCAGGGGCTGCTCCGCGCCGTCAGCTGAGTCCGCCAGGACGACGTACTGGCCCTCGACCGTTGCGAACCACGCCGGCACCGGTCGCCTGCCGTCCCACGCCAGCCAGACGAGTCCGGCCTTCTTCATCACGCCGGCGATCTCGGTGACAGCCTCCTCGATGCTCACAGGTCCAAGTGTCACACGGTGAATCGGGACACACTCGGAAGGGAAGTGAGCCGGGTCACCGGGACAGCGGGCGCAGACGCCGTACGCTGCCGGTGACCGGCGAGTAACCGAGTGGAGGTCCCGATGACGGAACAGGTCTTGCGTAGTCGACGGTCGTGTCTGGCCACGCCTGGGTCGAACCCGCGGTTCCTGACCAAGGCGAAGGGGCTGGACGCGGACCAGGTGTTCCTGGACCTCGAGGACTCGGTCGCGCCGATCGCGAAGCCTGATGCCCGCAAGAACATCGTCGCCGCGCTCAACGAGGGCGGCTGGGGTACCAAGCTGCGCGTCGTCCGGGTGAACGACTGGACCACCGAGTGGACGTACGCCGACGTGATCGAGGTCGTCGGCGGCGCCGGCGCGAACCTCGACTGCATCATGCTGCCGAAGGTGCAGACCGCCGAGCAGGTGGTCGCGCTCGACCTGCTGCTCACCCAGTTGGAGAAGGTGCACGGGTACGAGCCGGGCCGGATCGGGATCGAGGCGCAGATCGAGAACGCATTCGGCCTGACCAACGTGAACGCGATCGCGACCGCGTCGCCGCGGGTGGAGACGATCATCTTCGGGCCGGCGGACTTCATGGCGTCGATCAACATGAAGTCGCTGGTGGTCGGCGAGCAGCCGCCCGGGTACGACGTCGGCGACGCCTACCACTACATCCTGATGCAGATCCTGATGGCCGCGCGGGCGCACGGCAAGCAGGCGATCGACGGGCCGTACCTGCAGATCAAGGACGTCGACGGTTTCCGCCGCGTCGCCGGCCGCTCGGCCGCGCTCGGCTTCGACGGCAAGTGGGTGCTGCACCCCGACCAGATCGCCGCCGCGAACGAGGTCTACTCGCCCCGCCAGGACGACTACGACCACGCCGAGAACATCCTCGACGCCTACGACCACTACACCTCCGCGGCCGGCGGCGGCCGCGGCGCGGTGATGCTCGGCGACGAGATGATCGACGAAGCCAGCCGCAAAATGGCCCTCGTCATCTCCGCCAAGGGCCGAGCCGCCGGCCTCACCCGCACCGACATCTGGCAGCCCCCCGCCGACTAACCCACCTGGGCCATGATTGCGAGTAGGTGGCCGTCGGGGTCGGGGAAGAAGGCCATCCATTCCTCGATGCCGTTGTCGTGCTTGTGGATGAGGTGCGGGGCCTGCTCGAACTCCACGCCGCGGGCGCGGAGTTCGTCGTAGGCCGTCTGGATGTCGTCGACGCGGAAGTAGAGGATGGAAGGGTTCGCGGATCCTTCGTTGGCGCTCAGGAACAGCCGCGTTCCACCGCAGTCGAAGAACGCCAGGTCCCCGAACGTGTAGAGGTGGGGGAGTCCCAGTACGCCGCCGTAGAAGTCGACGGCCTGCTGGATGTCACTCACCGGGCGGGCGATCTGCCCGATCGCACCTAGCTGCACCATCTCCGCGCCTCCTTGTCCCTGAAGAGCACTGTCCGCGGCCGGCCGCGTGTGCCCACATCCTCAAGCTAGCGGCGCGCCGCCTGAATTGCGCTCCCTCAGCGGGTCCAGACCTTGTAGATGCGGATGGGCTTGGCCGGGGGGCCGTCCTGGTCGGGGTCGGCGATGCCGGCGGTGACCATGCGGTCGAAGGTGGACATGCCGGCGATGACGTGGCCGAGGACGGTGTAGTTCGGCGCGATGTTCGCGAACGAGTGCACGACGAAGAACTCGGAGCCGTTGGTGCCTGGGCCCTGGTTGCCGTAGGCAACGGTGCCGCGCGGGTAGGTCTCCTGGCCGGTGACCTCGTCGGGGAACTTGTACCCGGGCCCACCTTCCTCCTGGCGGTAGATGTCACCGCACTGCAGGACGCCCAGCCGGGACGAGTTCGTCAGCCGGAAGCACTGCGTGGCGTCGTAGAACCGGCTCTTCACCAGATGCACGAAGTTGTGTACGCCGCAGGGCGCGTTGGCGCGGTCCATCCGGACCACGAACGGTCCGTAGTTCGTCACGAAGTACACGTCGACCGTGCCCTTCGCACGGGCCACCGGGGACGGGATCCGGACCGGCTTGGCGGCCGGGTTCTCAGGCGTCGGCGTGAACTCGCACTTCGCCACCGGCTTGGCAGCCGGTGCGGCGGAGGCTGTGGTCGTGGAGAGTGTCGTCGCAACCAGAACGGCCGCGATCAGGGCGGTGAGTGATCGCTTCATCACCACACCGTAGTACCTCGCTTGCTCTCTGCAGAGGTTGTTCAAGGAATTCGTCGCGGACTCGAACATCCGGCGCTTCCCGCCTAAGGTGATCCGGTCCGCTGCGGAAGGTGTGTTTGTGTGAACGGCGAGGTACTGGCAGGTCGGTACCGGTTGCTGACCCTGCTGGGCAGGGGCGGTGCGGGTGAGGTGTGGCAGGCCGAGGACACGCTCCTCGCCCGCCAGGTCGCGGTGAAGTTGCTGCGCAGCCTCGAAGGCGACCCGATGGACGCGGTCCAGCGGTTTCGCGCCGAGGCTCAATCAGCCGCTCGATTGACCCATCCGAACGTTGTCGCGACCTACGACGTCGGCACCGAGGGTGACCACGTGTTCCTGGTGATGGAACTCGTGCAAGGACCCGATCTGGCCAAACTGATGCGTACGTCGGGACTCCCGGCCGCTTCCCTGATCGAGGACATCGCCGTGCAGGGCGCTCGTGCCCTGGACGCGGCACACGCGGCCGGGATCGTGCACCGCGACGTGAAGCCGGGCAACCTGCTGCTGGCTCCCGACGGCACCCTCAAGATGACCGACTTCGGTATTGCCAAGAGTGCGGGCAACGAGACGACCGGACTGGGCGTCCTGCTCGGTACGGCGTCGTACGTGTCGCCGGAGCAGGTCCGTGGCGAGCCCGCGACCGCGGCCAGCGACTGGTACTCGTTCGGCTGTGTCCTGCACGAGCTCCTGACCGGTACGCCGCCGTTCACAGGCCCGACCGTCGACGTGGTCATGCGGCAGCATCTCGACGTACCGCCTCCGCCTGTTACACGTGCCGACGTACCGGCTGAGCTGTCGAACCTCGTGGCGCACCTACTGGCCAAGGATCCGGCGGACCGTCCGTCGTCGGAGCACGAGGTGGCCGCGCTGCTCGCACCGGCCAACCAGACGCAGGTGCTGGCGTTCACGCCACCTGCGGCTGCCGAGGTGGTCGGTGTGGGTAAGTGGGAGGAGGACTCCGACGAACCGGCGCATCGGGCGACCCGCAGTGGCTTCCCCTTGGCCAAGGCAGGTGTGGCTGCTGCCGTGGTGGTAGCGGGTCTGGTGGGGGCGCTCCTGCTGCGGGCAGGCGTGTCGAACGATCCGCCCGCACAGGCCGGCGGAACGCCTACTGCCCCGGTGCAGAAGGTCACGACGGCTCCCAAGACCACACCGAAGCCCAAGCCGACCCCCACTCCCACCAAGACGAAGACAACGCCGACGAAGAAGCCGACGCAGACGCAGAACCCGCAAGGGATGCTGGTGCAGCGGCTGCGCTCGCTGGCCGCACAGGTACGCGCGACGCAGCAGGGCAGCCGTAGCAAGGCGCCGCGGGAGGCTGCGAACGACCTGGACCAGGCTGCCCAGGCAATCGACCACGGCGACACCGAGTCCGCCGCGAAGCACTTCTACGAGGCGCGGCAGCGGCTGGCTGAGGCACAGCAACGACACCGCTGGCAGGCGACCCAGCAGATCGCCGCGCTGTTCTTCACCATCGGCCAGTCACTCCCTCGTCCTGACCACGACGACGAGTGAGGCACGCGACCTTCGCCAGGTGGCCGGTGTCACAGCGGGTGTCACCCTCGTGCCGGGATGCTGATAGCGAGGATACTCGCGGGTAAGCCGGCCGAAGGAGACGCACGATGAGCAGGTTGCAGCAGACTGAGGGGCTGACCGACATCCAGGAAGAGATCCTGAAGACGGTCCGGGCCTTCGTCGAGGCCGAGATCCTCCCGGTCGCGACCGAGCTCGAACACCGCGACGAGTACCCGACCGAGATCGTCGAGGGACTCAAGGAACTCGGGCTGTTCGGGCTGATGATCCCCGAGGGGTACGGCGGCCTCGGCGAATCGCTGCTCACGTACGCGCTGTGCGTCGAGGAGATCGCCCGCGGCTGGATGAGCGTGTCCGGGATCATCAACACGCACTTCATCGTCGCGTACATGCTGCTGCAGCACGGGACCGACGAGCAGAAGCAGAAGTACCTGCCGCGGATGGCGACCGGTGAGGTCCGCGGCGCGTTCTCGATGTCCGAGCCGGGCTGCGGGTCCGACGTCGCCGCCATCAAGACGAAAGCCACTCGCGAGGGTGACGGCTATGTCGTCAACGGTCAGAAGATGTGGCTGACCAACGGCGGCTCGTCGAACCTGGTCGCCGTACTCGTGAAGACCGACGAGGGGCAGGACTCGGTCTACAAGAACATGACCACGTTCCTGGTCGAGAAGGAGCCCGGGTTCGGTGAGGTCGACAAGGGCCTCACGATCCCCGGCAAGATCGAGAAGATGGGCTACAAGGGCGTCGACACCACGGAGCTGGTGTTCGACGGGTACCGGATCGACGCGGGCCAGATCCTCGGCGGCGTACCGGGTAAGGGTTTCTACCAGATGATGGACGGCGTCGAGGTCGGTCGCGTGAACGTTGCCGCGCGCGGGTGCGGCGTCGCCCGGCGGGCGTTCGAGCTCGGGATCTCGTACGCGCAGCAGCGCGAGACGTTCGGCAAGAAGATCGCCGAGCACCAGGCGGTGCTGTTCCGGCTCGCCGACATGGCCGTCAAGGTGGAGGCCGCGCACGAGCTGATGGTGAAGGCAGCCCGGAAGAAGGACAGTGGCTCCCGCAACGACTTCGAGGCCGGCGTGGCGAAGTACCTGGCCAGCGAGTACTGCTCGCAGGTCGTGGAGGACTCGTTCCGCATCCACGGCGGCTACGGGTTCTCGAAGGAGTACGAGATCGAACGCCTCTACCGCGAGGCCCCGATGCTCCTGATCGGCGAGGGGACGGCCGACATCCAGCGCATGATCATCGGCCGCCGCCTGCTCGAGGACTACAAGCTCTGACCGTACGCTGGGTCGACAGGCGGGGCGGTGCCGGTCGGCCCAGCGCACGGCGGGGCAGGGTCTAGGCCGTACTGCGGGTCGGGACTTGCCGGGTGTTGCCGGAGCCGTGGCCGGAGAGCAGCCAGATGCCCAGCTGGGTGATCTCGTGGCGCACCGACGCGCCATCGCGGCGGGTGGTGATCAGGCCGGCCTCGCGGAGCACCGTCGCCTGATGGCTCGCGGCAGCCGGAGAGATCCCGCAGCGTTTCGCCAGCTCCGTCGTCGTACAGCCGCTGACGGTCGCCTCCAGCGCGGCGGCCCGGGTCGACCCGAGCAGGGCTCCCAGCGGGTCACTCGACGGCGGGTGCTCCATCGGCGTCTGCCGCAGGATCCCGGGCGCATGCTGGATCGGGTACACCAGGATCGGTTTGAGGTCCGGGTCCCGCAGCTTGGTCGGTACCTGCCAGCAGAACGCCGAAGGCTGCAACTCGATTCCCCTGCCATCGAGATACAGATCTCGGTCGTTCATGTCCAGCACCTGCAGGACCGGTGCGACCCACCGGACCCGCGGATGCAGCGACGACAGCAGCCGGTCCACACCGTGCCGGGCCAACGCCTCCCCTCGATGGGCGTGGTCGGCGGACACGTGCGTCCCGATCGATTTCCAGTACGGCGCGATCGCGGCCTCGTGATACGTCCGGATGGCCCGTCCGAGCTTCTGCATCGACGTACGGCCACCTTGGGCCAGCTCCCGTGTCCAGGGGGAGGCCGGCCGGTACTGCGCGAGCAGGTCGAGCTGGCTGCGGATCTGCTGCCGCGGTGTCGCCAGTGCCTGCTCCAGGGCGGTGTCGAAATCCGGAGCGGGCTCTGCCGGGGTGAGGAAGTCGGGGGAGTAGCCCTTCGGCGGAGTCAGCTCGAGCAGCAGCCGCATCTGGTCCGGTGCGACCGTGGCCCGCACCTGGCGCCGCCAGTCCTCGAAGATCAGCCGGCCTTCCGAGTGCTGCAGCATGTGCAGGCTCAGCAGTACCTCCCAGAGCGGCGCCGGCGTGGTGGCGACCGTGACCCGGGTCAGGTCGCGCGGCGTGAAATGGATACGAAGCACCGCGATCCCCTCCTGTCCCTGGTCGGCATTTGATCGCGGAAAGTAATCGATCCCTGACCGAATGCGATTCCGGAATTCAATCAAGGGAGGAGATCGCGGGACAACCGTTTGAACATTCCAATCCCGGAGTAGTCCTGGCCATGGCAAAAGGTTGCCAACTCACCCGACCGGGCGGAGCGAATTCCGGGCCCAAGAGGGTGTCTAGAGCCAGTGGTTCCGTTTGAACAACCGGTAAAGGACGGTGCACGCCGCCAGCATCACTCCGAGTACGACGAAGTACGCGTACTTCAGCCGCAGTTCCGGCATGTAATCGAAATTCATGCCGTAGATCCCGGCGATCATGGTCGGCACCGCGAGGATGGCCACCCACGCCGAGATCCGCCGCATGTCCTCGTTCTCGGCCACCTGGACCTGGGCCAGCCCGGCCTGCAGGATCGAGCTGAGCAGCTCGTCGAACGAGATCACCTGCTCCTTCACCCGCTGCAGGTGGTCGTCGACGTCGCGGAAGTAGTTCTTCGTCTCGTCGGCGATCAGCGGGTGCCGCAGCGTGGCCAGGGCACGCATCGGGCCGGTCAGCGGCGCCACGGCCCGCTTGAGCTCCAGCACCTCACGCTTCAGCTGGTAGACCCGGTCGATGTTCCGCCAGCCACGCGGTGTGAACATGGACGTCTCGATCAGGTCGATATCGGCCTGTACGGCGTCCGCGACCTCCAGGTACCGGTCCACGACGTGGTCCGCGATGGCATGCAGTACGGCGCCCGGACCGGTGGCGAGCCGGTGCGGCTCCCGCTCCAACACCTGCCGCAGTCCGGTCAGCTCACTGTGCTCACCGTGCCGGACCGTGACGACGAAGCCGGGTCCACAGAACACCATGACCTCACCCGTCGCGACCACCTCGCTGGTGGCGGTCAGGTCGTCGTGCGGGACATACGTGACCGTTTTGAACACTGCGAACAGCGTCTCGCCGTACCGCTCCAGCTTGGGGCGCTGGTGCGCCTCGTAAGCGTCCTCCAGCGCCAGCGGGTGCAGCCCGAACTCCGCACCGATGATGGCGAGCTGGTGGTCGGTCGGCTGGAACAGGCCGATCCACACGAACCCCTGCCCGCGCTGCGCCCGGTCGAGCGCCTCGGTGTAGGAGCTGACCCGGGTGTCGCGGACACCGTCGCGGTACAGCCCCCAGTCGACCAGGGCGCCCTCGAGCTTGCCGGTGACCACGTCGTCCGGCGGACGGCCGGGACCGTCGCCGCGCCGGGCGAAGACCCGTCCCACACGGCGTGTCGCGCCCATGTCCCATCGTCGCCCGGTCATCACCGGCGAGGCTATCAAGACGCGGTAACCAGCCGTCGGCAATGATGGGGTGCAAGCACGTGGAGAGGAACGACGATGACCACGCAGGGCATGCCCTCGATGGACCCCAGGCCGACCGGCCTGACGATCGGGACGTACGACACCTACCGGGAGGCACAGCGAGCTGTCGACTATCTCTCGGACGAGAAGTTCCCGGTCGAGCACACGACCATCGTCGGCAACAACCTCCGTCAGGTCGAGAAGATCACCGGCCGGCTCACCTGGGGCCGGGCGCTGGCGGCGGGTCTGGCCAGCGGCGCCTGGTTCGGGCTGTTCGTGGGCCTGCTGCTGGGGCTCTTCACCACCAACAACTGGCTCGCGGCGGTGCTGACCGGCGTCGTACTCGGCGCCTTCTTCGGCCTGGTGTTCGGCGGCCTCGGGTACGCGCAGTCGGCCGGCCGGCGGGACTTCACGTCGCGGACCGCCGTGGTGGCCACAACGTACGACGTACTCTGCGACTTCAAGTTCGCAGAAGAGGCGCGCAACCACCTCGCCAAGCTCGCCCTGAAGGGTGAGGTGCACCCGGTGTTGCCGAATCACGAGGCGCAGCAGACCACGCAGCGGCCCGTCGACTGAGGTGACCTATCTCTCCCGCCGGTGAGAGCCACACCACGGCCCGGAGGCGCCCGGACCCGGCAGCATGGGGAATCCCATCGGGAGGCCAGAGCCGAGGAGGAACCGAGATGCAGTTCGGGCGCAGCTACGAGGAGTTCGAGGTCGGTGCGGTCTACAAGCACTGGCCGGGTAAGACGGTGACGGAGTACGACGACCACCTGTTCTGCCTGCTCACCATGAACCACCATCCGCTGCACCTGGACACGCACTACGCGGAGGGGTCGACCCAGTTCGGGAAGAACGTTGTGGTCGGCAATTACATCTACTCGATCCTGCTCGGGATGTCGGTCCCGGACGTGAGCGGCAAGGCGATCGCCAACCTGGAGATCGAGTCCCTGCGGCACGTCGCCCCCACCTTCCACGGCGACACCGTGTACGGCGAGACGCTCGTCCTGGACAAGTGGGAGTCGAAGTCCAAGGACGACCGCGGCGTCGTGTACGTCGAGACCAAGGGCTACAAGCAGGACGGCACCGTCGTCTGCCTGTTCCGCCGCAAGGTCATGGTCCCGAAAAACAACTACCTCGAGTCCCGCGGCGGCGAACAACCCGGCCGCCCGGTTCCCGCCGAGTAGCCGCCTTTCCGCCCGTCCGCATTTGCCTGGCCGACCCACCAATTTGCCTGGCCGACCCACCAGATGAGGGGTTCCCCACCCGGAACCAGGGTGAGGAACCCCGAACCAGGTGGGTCAACCCATCAAATGAGATCAGCTGAGGAACAGCTCGATGACCGGGACGAGGACGTTCGGCTTCTGGATCGGCAACTTCAGCGTGAGTACGTCGGCTGAGACGCCACCCATCGTGGTGTTCTGCGCCTGCTGATGGGGGTCGTTCTCGATGCGCTTGATCTCGGAGGCGTCGTTCAGGAGCTGGGCGTACTTCACCTTCCCGCCGAGACCGGCCAGATGCACGTGGCCCATCGGCCAGGAGAACAGGTGCAGATACAGCCGGTTGCCCTTCTGGGTGTAGCGCGCGTCCACGGGCGGGGTGTACTCCGACGGGCGGGCGCCACGGATCGACCGCTCGTGCAGGCGCATCCACCCACCGATGTCGGCCAGCGTCGCCAGCGCCCTCGGGTCGAACTCACCACGACCGGTCGGTCCCACGTTCAGCAGCAGGTTGCCGTCCTTGGAGACCGAGTCGATCAGCATCTTCACCAGCAGCTCGGGTGACTTCCAGTCCAGGTTGTCCCGGTCGTAACCCCAGCTGCCGTTCAGCGTCTGGCACGCCTCCCACAGCACCGGTACGCCGTCGCGCTGCATCGGCCCGTCCGGCTGGTACTGCTCCGGTGTCACGAAGTCGCCCGGGATGTCCAGCCGGTCGTTGATCAGGATGTCCGGCTGCAGCTCCCGGACCATCGCCATCAGCTCTTCCGAGCGCCAGTCGTCCTTGCCCTTGCCGTGGCCGTCCCGCCCGTCCGGGTACTTCCGGCCGGGGTAGGAGAAGTCGAACCACATGATGTCGATCGGCCCGTAGTTGGTCAGCAGCTCACGCGTCTGCGCGTGCAGGTAGTCGGCGTACACCTGGATGTTCCGCCCGGCCGCCTTCGCGATCGCCTCCTCGTCGTCGCGCTGCGGGTGCACGAGGTCGATCGGGAACTCCGGGTGGTGCCAGTCGATCAGCGAGTGGTAGAACCCGACGCCCAGGCCCTCGGCCCGGCACGCCTCGACGAACGGTCCGACAAGGTCCTTGCCCCACGCGGTCTTCGCCACCGTGTAGTCGGACACCTCGGAGTCCCAGAGGCAGAAACCCTCGTGGTGCTTGGTCGTGAGTACGGCGTACTTCATGCCGGCCTCGCGCGCGGCGCGGGCCCACTTGGCCGGGTCGTAGAGGTCCGGCTCGAAGTGGTCGAAGTACGGCTGGTAGTCCTCGTCGGTGAGCTTCTCGCGGTTCTTCACCCACTCGTGCCGGGCCGGCAGTGCGTACAGGCCCCAGTGGACGAACAGGCCGAACCGCCAGTCGCGGAACTTCTCGACGGAGTGCGCAGGAGGCGCGTCGGTCATCTCACATCTCCTTAAGGATTAGCGGCCGCCCAGACCGGTGACGAGCAGACCGCGGACGAGGTGTTTCTGCAGCAGGACGACAAGCAGCACAGTGGGAATCATCGCCATCACCGACGCCGCCATCATCAGGTTCCACTGGGTGCCCTGCTGCCCGACGAACTGCGCCAGGCCGAGCGGCACGGTGCCCTTGTCCTCGACGCTGTTGATGATGATCAACGGCCACAGGAAGCTGCCCCAGAAACTGATGAAGGTGAAGACGGTGAGTACGGCGATGGCCGGCCGCGCGAGCGGCAGCATGATCCGGAAGAACGACCCGAACGGGCCGCACCCGTCGACCCGGGCCGCCTCTTCGAGCTCGGCCGGGACGGTCAGGAAGAACTGCCGCAGCAGGAAGGTGCCGAACGCGGTGAACGCCCACGGCAGGATCAATGCCCAGTAGCTGTCCACCCAGCCGAGCGCCTGCATCAGCCAGTACATCGGCACGATCAGGACTTCCTGCGGCACCATCAACGTGCCCAGGAACAGGACGAACAGTTGCTCCCGGCCCCTGAACTTCAAGCGGGCGAAGGCGTACGCCGACAGGCTCGAGGCAGCGACCACCACAAAGGTGCCGGCCACTGCCACCAGCAGACTGTTCAGGAAGTAGCGATCGAACGGGGCGAACGTGAACGCGTCCGCGTAGTTCTTCCAGCGGATCTCGGAGCCGAACAGGTGCGGTGTCGGCGTGAACACCTCGTCGGCGGGCTTCAGCGACGTCGACACGGCGTACACCAAGGGGCCGAGGAAGACGATCGCCACGATCACCAGCAGGGTGTGCGAGACGCCGCTGCGGACCTTGCGGGCGGCGCTGTTGGTCTCAGACGTCATAGTTCACCCACCGCTTCTGCCCGAAGAACTGGATCGCGGTGATGCCCATGATGATCACGAACAGCACCCATCCGGCCGCCGACGCCAGCCCCATCGTGAGGAACTGCCAGCCCTGGTTGTAGACGTACATGACGATGGTCTGGGTGGCCACGCCCGGGCCGCCCTGGGTCAGGATGAACGGCTGCGCGAACACCTGGAACGAGGTGATCAGCGTCATCGTGGTGGCGAAGAACATCGACGGGGTGATCATCGGCCAGGTGATGTAGCGGAACCGTTGCAGCGGCCCGGCGCCGTCGATCTGCGCGGACTCCAGTTGCGACTGCGGAACCTGGTCGATCGCGGCCGAGAAGACCAGGAAGTTGTAGCCGAAACCCTGCCAGATCGACATCGCCACGATCGCCGGCATCGCCCAGTTCGACGAGCCCAGGAAGTTCGGCGCGTCGATGCCGAACCAGCTCTGCAGGCCGCCGTCGATCAGTCCGCCGGGCTGGAACAGCAGCCGCCAGACCATCACGTTGGCCACCATCGGCGTCATCACCGGGATGAAGAACAGCACCCGGAACACCTGCCGGCCCTTGATCTGCGGGCCCAGCCAGACCGCGAGTCCGAGCGAGACGACCACGTTCAGCGGAACGTACAGCACCACGAACAGGACCGTGTTCAGCACGACCCGGCGGAACACCGGGTCGTGCAGCAGGTGCGAGTAGTTGCCGAAGCCGAGGAAGGAGCGGGTGCCGAACACCGGCCAGTCGAACAGGCTGATGCCCAGTGCCATCGCGGTCGGGAACAACGTGAACAGCGCCAGCCCACCGAGACTCGGCGCCAGGAAGATCGACGCATACCGCCCGTCCCGCCGCAACGCGGGCCGGCGCCCCGCCCGGGGCGCACCCTCAGGTGCGCCCGGGGGAGCGACGGTTGTGGTGTTGGTGGTCATGGGGCCTCCCGGCCTGGACTGAGGAGCGCAGGGAGCGCAGCGACCGGAGCGACGAGGGAAGGCCGGGAGTTACAGCCCCATGACCCGCCGCGCCGGAGGCGTGGCATCAGCAGAGCCATTACGACCCAGCGCCTGCCTGGTCCTGGATGGTCTTCAGGGCCTGGTCCGGCGGGATCTCACCGTTCAGTGCCTGCGTACCGAACCGGTTGAGCAGGTCGGCGACCTGGACCCAGTTCTTCGAGGTGACCAGCGGCACCGAGTGCTCGGAGGCGTAGTCGATGGTCTCCTTCGCGCCGTCGATCTTCGCGGCGGTGAACCAGGCCGGGTGCGCCGCGGTGCGGGAGGGGTACGCGCGGCCCGCCTCGGCCAGCGTGGTCAGCGGCTTCTCACTGGTCATCGACATGATCGCCTGGAAGGCCGCGTCCGGCGTCTTGCAGGACCGGGCGATGCCGAAGCCCGAGCCGGCGGTGTAGGTCTTCGAGCCGTCCGGACCGGCCGGGATCGGCGCGATGCCGAGGTTGAACTTGACCTTGCCCTTGGTGTCGATCAGCGACCACGGCCCGTTCAGCTGCATCGCGGCCTTGCCGCCGGTGAACTGCTGGGTCTCGAAGTCCGGGTTGCCACCCGGCACCTGCGGGGCGATCTTGTCGGTCTTGACGAAGTCGGCGTACTGCGAGAAGCCCTGCTCGAACTTCGAGTCGGTCAGATTGAGCTTGCCGTCGGCCAGCGGCTCGGCGCCGGTCATGGTCCGCACCCAGGACATGGTGCCCAGGTCGCCGGGGGTCGTCACCAGGCCGGTCTTCCCAGCGGCGGTCAGCTTCTTCGCGGCCGCCTTGAACTCGTCCATCGTCCAGCCCGGCTTCGGATCGGGTACGCCGGCGGCCTTGAACATGTCCTTGTTGTAGAAGATCACCATCGGGCCGGAGTCGTACGGGATCGCGATCTGTTTCCCGTCCGCCTTCAGGCCGTCCATGATCGGCTTGTCGAAGTCCTCGGCCTTCATGCCGTACTTCTTCATCAGGTCGTCCAGCGGCACCATCGCGTTGGCGTACGACGCCATCCGCAGACTCTGCATGCCGATGATGCAGGGTGCCTTGCCGCTGGCCAGCGTGGTCCCGATCTTCGACCAGTAGCTGTCCCACGGGGCGCCCTGGAGCTTGACGGTGATCCCGGCGTGATCGGTGTGGGCCTGGTCAGCGACCTTCTGCCAGGCGGCCTGGTCCTCGGCGCCGGCAACCCAGAACGACCAGGTCAGATCGGCCTTGTCTGCTGCGCCGGAGCTACCGCTACTGCCATCGTTGCTGCCCCCGCAGGCAGCGACGGTGGTCAGGGCAAGAACCGACAGGGCGGCCATGCCGGTCTTCAGGGCCCAGCGGTGCGCCCGCACTGGTGTTGCTTTCATCGCTGACCTCCAGGGGATGTACTGATTCATCCGATCTATAGTCGGAGGTATTCGGCGCAGTCAACACCTCAGCGCCATAATTCATGGCCTGAACCGGCAATTCAGCTCTAGACATCCGATGTATCGTGCCGGAACATCGGATGTCTCAGCAGACTCAGGAGGTGAGGCGATGCGCGTCACCGACGAAGCGATCGATCGGATCAAGCAGATGATCGTCGCCGGTGAACTGCGGCCGGGCGATCGCCTGCCGCGTGAGGCCGACCTCGCTGCCCGCCTCGGCCTGTCCCGGAACTCCTTGCGCGAGGCCGTTAAGGCGCTCGCGCTGATCCGGGTGCTCGAGGTCCGTCAGGGCGACGGGACGTTCGTGACGAGTCTCGACCCGTCGCTGCTGATGGAGACGATGGGCTTCGTCCTCGACCTGCACCAGGACGCCTCGGTGCTGGAGTTCTTCGAGGTACGGCGGATCCTCGAGCCGGCTGCCGCGGCCCGGGCGGCGCTGCGGATGGCGGACGACGACATCGCGGCGCTACGCAAGCTGCTCGACGATCTCGGTCCGCAGCCGTCCGTCGAGGATCTGCTCACCAGTGACGTGGAGTTCCACAAGCTGGTGGCGATGGGGAGCGGCAATCGCGCGCTGGCCTCGATGATCGACAGTCTGCGGCAGCCGACGTACCGGGCACGGATCTGGAGAGGGCTGACGCAGAGCGACGCCGTCGCCCGGACACTGGCCGAGCACCGGGCCATCCTCGACGCGATCGAGGGACGTGAGCCGGAGGTGGCCAGGTCCTGGGCGACGGTGCACATCGCCGGGGTGGAGCGCTGGATTCAGGAAGCGGTCAATCTCGACGAGGACCAAGCTCCAGCAGAACTGCGGACGGCATCGGGAGGGACAGTTCGACCGCTCCGTCGCGCAACTCCAGTGGAGTACTGACCATCCGGCTGCGCTCCGACAGCTCGGCGAGTTCGGCATCGGTCGGCCAGTCGCCAAGACCTTCTGCGGCTGTGGCGACGTCACCTGCGCCAATGGCCAATGTGGTGGCCCTCGCTTCCCAGGACTGGTCCACGCCGGGCAACCGGACCTGAACCCTCCTGGTCAGTTCTGGCGCCCCCGACGACTTGGTCTGATCGAGGGTCAGGTTCCACAGCAGTACGGCGATGCGGTCGCGATCCCGGGAAGCCCAGGCTTCCACCAGGCTCCCGCCGCCGTCACCGTCGTACGTCACCGGCAGCTCGACCGGCCCGAGCCGGCTGAGCAGCGTCATCGCGTGGTAGCGCGGTTTCGCCAGTCCACCAACGGTTTGCAGCCCGAAGCCGCCGTGCAGCAACCGCGGCGGCCGACCGAGCTCCTCGAAGTGGTCGGACGCGACCCAGTACGAGAGCGCGTCGATCCGCCCGGCCGCGGACCGCATGCCGCGGAGCAGGAATACTCCGGAGAACACCGAATCGTTGATCGGGTTGAAGTGCGTCGGCGTCACGCCCCACTCGGTCCAGACGATGCGCGCATCGCCGTACCCGTGCCGCTCCAGCGACGCGCGTACGTCGAGCGGCGGCGATCCGTACGTGTGCGTGGACACGAAGTCGACCGGCGTACCGAACCGTTTGGCGTGGACAAGCAGGTCGTCCACCCAGCCGGCTGCGGCTGAGGACGGTCCGCCGACCGCGAGGCGTGGGTCGACGGACTTCACGGCGGCAGCGGACACGTCGTACAGCTGGAGCCATTCGGCCTTGGTGCCGGACCAGAAGACCTCGAGGTTGGCCTCGTTCCAGACCTCGAAGTCCCAGGTCAGCACCTCGTCGAGGCCGTACCGGTCGACCAGGTGCTGCACGAGCGCGCGGACCAGGTCGTGCCAGCGCTGGTACGACGCCGGCGGCGAGATGATCGCGCCGTACTCGAAGACCGTTTTCGTCGGGTCGCTCGCCAGCTCCCGCGGCATGAACCCGAGCTCGACCACCGGCCGCAGCCCGATCGCGAGCAGCCTGTCGTAGATCGCATCCACGACGGAGAAGTCGTACGAATCACCGTCGATCACGTGCGTGTCGTCGTGGAAGATCGCGTGTGCGCGGACCGTGCGCACGCCGATCTCGTCGTGCATCCGGCGCAACGCGTCCTCGAGTTCGCGGCCGATCTCGTGCCCGCCGGTCAGGTCCTTGCAGAGCAGCTGGCTGAGCCGCTCGCTGCCGACCATCGGCTCCCACGGCGGCCGCAATTCAGTGCCCTCGGCAACCACATCGACGGTCACGGTGACTTGTGGAGAGATGCCGCCGGCAACCAGTGGTACGGCGCCGACGGTCTGACTCGGACGCCCGTGGGTCGTCACCTCGGGCACGCTCGCGACGGCGTAGCGGTACGGCGTACCCGGAGTGCCCGTGGTGTCGACGTACGGCGGCGACGGGACCGACAGCACGTCGCCGCTGTGATGATCGACCGGCTCCAGCGGACCGCGTTCTCCGGTCCCCCTGAGGATCAGGTAGCCGACCGCGCCGTCCACCGGCGACCAGTCGATCGTCACCTGGCCGACGCCGCCGACCGCCGTGACCTCCTTCGGCGGATCGAGCTCCGGGAAGGCGAACGCGCGGTCCTCGTCACTGCGGACCGCGATCCGTTCGTCCCAGTCGGTCTTGGCGTCGTGCTGCATCTAGGTCGTCTCCCGTTACTCGAGGCCGGATTCGAACTGTTCCATCCCGATCAGGGGACGGATCCGGCTCTCCACCGTCCGGCTGGCGAAGTTCCGCCGGACCAGGTTGTCGCCGAACACGTTGCCGATGGCACCCATCACCATCGCCTGGTCGAGGGACAGGTACCGCTTCGCGATCAGCCCTGACTTGACGGCGACCGCGTCGTAGAACCCGCCACCGCCGTACGCGTGCAGGGTCTTCTCGATCGTGCTCAGGTTGTCGATCGCCTGCCGCGGCGCGTACGCCATCGCCAGGAACGCCGCGTGCGGAGTGACGACGCCGTCGCCGTACGTCGGGTTCGGGTTGGTGCCTTCGCGGCAGCCCTCGAAGCCTCCGTCGAAGTTGGTGCCCTCGAGGTCGGACGGGTAGCCGCCCGGGTCCATGCCGAGCGGCTCGACGCCGTAGACGGAGTACCCGCCCTTGGGATTCGAGGCCGGCGAGAAACCCCAGTAGCCGTACTTCGCGTCGTCGAGGCCGTGCTCGATGTGCGCGCGGACCGTGAGCGGGTGGTTGATACCCCAGCTGCGCGGCGCCCAGGTCGACTCGGGGACGAACAGGTCGGGCATCAGCGACTCGAACATGTCACCGCCCCAGGACGGGACGATCCGCATCCCGCGGTAGTCGTACGTGCCTTCGAAAACGTCGAGGCCGAGGTACGTCCGGTGCACGCCCTTCGGTTTCTGCTCCACCCACGACCAGTCGCAGCTGTCCGGGAAGGTGCGGTACGTCGCGAAGTACTGCGTGTGCGGGACCTGGTCGAGCGCGAACCCGACGTACCCGGCGATCCTGGCCTCGGTGTTGCAGGTGTCGTAGTGGAACTTGCGGTAGTACACGTCCGGGCCGACGCCGGCGTGGTTACCCTTGTCGGTCTCCTCGTCCGGCGGTGGCGTCTCGAAGAAGCCGCCGCGCATCAGGCCGCCCGGGCGAGCCGCGGGGTTGTAGTAGAACGCGAAGTTCATCTTGTTCAGCAGCGAGTCCGCGAGCGCCCGTGCTCCCGGCTCGGCGTTGCGGACGACCATCAACGCGCAGGCGAACCAGGCGTTGTCGACACTCGAGACGAACGGCGTGATCGGTTTGGTCCCGTCAGGGTCGACGTACCGGACCTCGCCGGTGGCTTCGTCGTACCAGTTGAAGTACATGCCGCTCGGCTCGTGATGTACGACGTTCTTCATGGTCGTCAGCGTCTGCGTGATGCGGCGCAGCGACTCCTGCGGCGAGATGATGCCGAGGTGCTTGGCGACGACCGTGCTCCACAGGTAGCCGCCGATGTTGGTGGGGGAGGTGTAGTTGCTGCGCACCGGGTTCGTCACCGATTCGCCGATGTTGTCGGCGGGCAGGCCGGTGTGCTCGTCGGTCATCGCGACGATGCTGCGCCAGGTGTCACGAGCCCACCGGCCTACAGTGGCTTTGTCCTCGCGACTCGGTTTCCAGCCGCCTTTCAAGAGCTCTGCCGGTGAAGGCGTTCCTCCGAAGGCGGGCGTTGCGGTTCCGATCAATGTTGCGGCGGTGCCGGCGGCTAAGACTGTGCGGCGACTGATGATGGCGGTCATCTGGGGTCTCCTCTTCGAGTCCGGACCTGTGCTACTTGAGTCCGGTGATGGCTATGCCTCGGGTGACGTGGCGCTGGAAGGCCAGGAACATCACCAGCACCGGTACGACGACCACGACCGCGCCGGCCATCAACAGGCCGTAGTTCTGCGCGTTCTGTCCGGTCGAGTACAGCGCCAGGGCGACGGGAAGCGTGTACTTGTCCTCGGTCTGGGCAATCACCAGCGGCCAGAGGAAGTTGTTCCAGGATCCGAGGAAGGTGAGGATGCCGAGCGTGGCCAGCGCGGGCCGGGTCAGCGGCAGCATGATCCGGGCGAAGATGCCCAGCTCACTGGTGCCGTCGACGCGGCCGGCGTCGATCAGGTCGTCGGGCAGCCCCAGGAAGAACTGCCGCATCAGGAACACGCCGAACGGCGAGACCAGGAACGGCAGGATCAGGCCGGGGTACGAGTTCGCGAGCCCGGCGTTGGTGACGAGGACGAACAGCGGGACGAACGTGACCATGCCCGGGATCATCAGCGTGGCCACCACCAGCACGAACAACGCGTTGCGGCCCTTGAACCGCAGCTTCGCCAGCGCGTAGCCGATCATCGAGCAGAACGTCAGGTTGCCTGCCGTGACGGCCAGTGCGACCAGGGTCGAGTTGAGGAAGTAGCGCGGGAAGTTCGCCTTGCTGAACAGCTCGTCGTAGTTCTGCGACGTGGGCTGGTCCGGCCACCACGTCGGCGGGACCCGGAGCAGCTCGCCCTGGGTCTTGAAGCTGCCGAGCACCATCCACAGGAACGGCGCCGCGACGGCGACCAGGCCGAGCACTCCGATCAGGTAGATCCACCAGGTACGGCGCATCACTTCTCCCTCAGCAGCCGGAACTGGATGAACGTGACGACCGCGATGACGACGAACAGGATGTACGCCATCGACGTGGCCAGCCCGTAGTTCCCGAAGCCGAACTGGTTGTAGGTGTACATCGACACCGAGAGCGTGCTGTCCAGGGGACCGCCCTTGGTCATCACGAACGGTTCCTCGAAGAACTGCAGGTAACCGATCCCGATGGTCACGCAGTTGAACAGGATCGTCAGCCGCAGCAACGGCAGGATCAGGTACCGGAATCGTTGCCAGGGGCCCGCACCGTCGATCTGTCCGGCCTCCTCGACCGATTCCGGGATGCCCTGCAGGCCGGCGAGGAAGATGATCATCGCGGAGCCGAAGTTCCGCCAGACCGCCATCGCGATCAGCGACGGCATCGCCCAGGTCTTGGACGCCAGCCAGTTCGGGCCGTCGATGCCGACCCAGCCGAGCGCGGTGTTCAGCAGACCGTTGTCCGG
Organism: Kribbella sp. VKM Ac-2566; assembly: GCF_004366005.1. NCBI lineage: Bacteria > Bacillati > Actinomycetota > Actinomycetes > Propionibacteriales > Kribbellaceae > Kribbella > Kribbella sp. VKM Ac-2566. The sequence goes on from NZ_SODT01000011.1 coordinate 512,222, forward strand.
TGACAGGACGAACCGCCAGATCACCGCGATCGCGACGATCGACGTCACCACGGGAAGGTAGTAGCCGACCTTGAACAGCGCCTGGAACCGCTTGATGCCGCGATCCAGCAGCACCGCCGCACCCAGCGCCACCACCAGAGTCAACGGGACGCCGACGATCACGAAGTACGCCGTGTTGAAAGCCGCCTTGCGGAACGTCTCGTCCGACAACGCCTTCACGTAGTTGTCGAACCCGACCCCGTTCACCGAGAACGGCGTCCGCAGATCCCGCTGCTTGATGTCAGTGAAACTCATCCCGAAGGACCCGAGCACCGGCCCCGCGGTAAACGCCAAGAACAACACCACGAACGGCAGTACGAGAATCCAGGCAGCCGCGGCCTCGCGGGTGATCCGGCGCCGCGGGCGCCCAGGCGGCGACTTACGCCGTACCGCCTGGGACTGCCTATCGGTGACGACAGTCATCGTACTCAGCTACCGCCCGTGCCGATGGCGGATGCTTTGGTTTGGATGGCTTTGGCGGTGTCGGCGGGGGACTGGCCGGACTTGGCCATCTTCTCGACCTCGGTGTCGAACGCCTTCGCGACCTGCTCCCAGTTCACGATCGCCGGCGGCGCCTTGGCGTCCTCGAGCTGCTTACCGAACACCGGCAGCAGCGGGTCGGACGCGATACTCGGGTCCTCCCACGCGCTCTTCACCGCCGGCAGGTCCGACGACAGCTTGAACCACGACGCCTGCGTCTTCGCGTCGGACAGGAACTTGACCAGCTTCCAGGCGCTGTCCTTGTTCTTCGACGACTTGAACACCACGAAGTCCGACCCACCGACGAACGACGTCGCCGTCTTGTTCTTCGGGATCTGGAACACCCCGATGTTCGGCTTGATCGCGTCGCCGCCGGCCTTCGCCACCGACCCCGCCATCCACGGACCGGAGATGAACATCGGCACCTGCCCGTTCACGAACTGCGCCTCGGTCTGGTTCGGCGGCAGGTCGGTGCCGGCCAGCTTCTCGGTGAAGAAGCTCTGGTAGTACTTCAGCCCCTCCTGCATCTCCGGGGTGTCGAAGGTGAACTCCTTCTGGTCGTCCCCGGTGATGTTCGCGCCGGCCGACCAGGCGAACGGCATCACCGTCTGCCAGGACCCGTCGCCGCCCGGCTGCAAGTTGATCCCGTACTTCGCGCCGGCCTTCTCCTTCATCGCCTTGGCCATCGCCTTCAACCCGTCCCAGTCCGTCGGGGGAGTGCTGAAGCCGGCCTTCGCGGCGAGATCCTTGCGGTAGAACACCAGCCGCGTCTCGACGTACCAGGGAACGCCGTACTGCGTTCCGCCGACCTTCGTGGTGTCGAGCGCGCCCTCGTAGAACCCGGAGTTGTCGAAGCCCTGGGGCGTCGGGTCGAGCGCGCCGAGGTCGGCGAACTCACCCATCCAGGTGGTGCCGACCATGGCCGCGTCGGGCAGCGTGTTCGCGGTGATCGCGGTCGTGAACTTGTTGTGCGCCGCATCCCAGGGGATCGGGGTGACGGTCACGTTGACGCCCGGGTTGGCCTGCTTGAACTGCTCCATCAGCTTGGGCAGGTTCTCGCCCTCGGTGCCCATCGCCCAGACGGTCAGGTTCCCGGTCGCGGGTCCCTCGCTGACACTCGTGGTCGGTTGCGACCCGCCGCTCGGCGTGTCCTCGGATCGTCCACACCCGGCCAAGGCGAGCGCTGTCGCGGTCAGTGCAGCGCTGCCGATCACCAGCCGGCGGCGGATGCTGTGGGTGAACATGTGTTGTCTCCTCACGTATTACTGCGGAGTTACTGCTGTGCATCCCCCGGGCTCGTGCCGCAGCTGTCCCGCAGCACCAGTTCTGTTGCCAGTACGTCGTTGCGCGCCCGGGTCCGAGCCCCGGTCACCCGCTCGTGCAGCCGTTCCGCGGCCACCCGCCCCAACTCGGCCATCGGCTGCCGCACAGTCGTCAACCCCGGCGACACATACCGAGCCGCCATCACGTCGTCCCACCCGGTCACGACAATCTCCCCAGGCACCCCGACACCATTCGCGCCGAACATCGCCAGCACCGCTAGCGCCAACTCGTCGTTCGCACAAACCAACCCATCCGCCCGCCCGCCCACCTCGCCCAGCGCGCGGCCCCCGCCGCCTGCCCCGCCCAGCGCGCGGCGCCCGCTGCGGGTGGTTGCCTGAAGCATCTTCTCGGCAACCGTCCGTCCGGCCTCCTCTGTCAGCGGGACCCGCACCGGCTTCGGCACCTGCAGCCCGCGGAGCTCATGCGCCTTCGCGAACCCGGCGTACCGCTCGGAAACGTCGTACGAACTGGCCGGATCACCAACGAACAGAAGACTCTCGCGCCCGTGATCAAGCAGTCTGGTAGTGAGCTGCTCGGCACTCGCCGCGCTCTCGCTCCGCACCGAGTCGCATCCGGTGACCGGCGGATGCGCGATCAGCACGACCGGTACGCCGGCCTTCCGCAACCCCTGCACCGTCGGCAGATCGAGAGCGTTGCCATGGACAACGATCCCGTCAACACGCCCGGCCAGGTCCATCACGGTGCGCCGCGGATCCGGGTTGCCGTGCGTGACAGTGATGACGACGCTCTGACCGTGTTCACCGGCCCAGCGCTCGTACCCCATCAGCAGGTCGCCGTAGAACGGACCGGCGAGATCCGGCAGCACCAGCCCGTGCGCCTCGTGCCGCTGTACGGCGAGACTCCGCGCGGCTCGCAGCGGTACGTAGTTCAGCTCCTGCGCCGCCTGGTCCACCCGCGCCCGCGCCTTCGCCGACACCGGCCCGGTCCCTTGCAGGACACGCGAAACCGTCGCGATCGACAGCTTCGCGCGGGCCGCGACATCGTAGATCGTCGCCGGCCGGCCGGTGGGTCCGGAAGGCACTGGGTTCGCTCCTGGGAAAAGTGGAAGCGCTTACAGTTTTTACACCTTGCCTTGTATCGATCGAACGGTCAAGGGTTCGGCGCCGGTGGATCTCTGGTCTGCGAGGATGCAGGCGTGACCACACAGGAGCGGAAAGACCGGGTCTTCCTGGTCCGGCACGGCGAAACCGAGTGGAGCCGGTCGGGCCGGCACACGTCCGTCACCGACCTCCCGCTGACACCGGACGGCGAGCGAGTCGCCGCGAGTCTGCGGGAGCGGCTGGCGGAGGAGTCCTTCGACCTGGTGCTGACATCACCGCGGCAGCGCGCCCGGCGTACGGCGGAACTCGCGGGCTTCCCCGACGCGGAGGTCGACGACGACCTGGTCGAGTGGAACTACGGCGACTACGAGGGCATCACCACTGCCCAGATCCGGGAGACCGTCCCTGGCTGGACAGTCTGGGACGATCCGGTACCCCACGGCGAAACAGCCGCCGAGGTCGCCGCCCGTCTCGACCGCGTCAACGCCCGCCTGGCCGCCGTACCCGGAGACGTCCTCGTCTTCGGCCACTCCCACGCCCTCCGCGGCCTCACTGCCCGCTGGCTGGAACTGGACGTCACCGAAGGCCGCCACTTCGTCCTCAACACCGCCACCATCTCCACCCTGGGCTGGGAACGAGGCTCCCCAGCGGTATTGCGCTGGAACACCTGACCGGCTCTCCGGAACATTTCTTGCGCTAGCTGGCAGAAATGTTCCGGAAAGCTGTGATGGGGCAGCTGGGTGAGCAGGGGGTGGCGTCGAAGAACGGGTTCGTACGACGAAGTACCTGGAGAACCTGTACGGCGGCATCGCACGCGCGATTCGTGACGTCGAACCACCCGTAGCGCAGCGTCGCCTCGGTCCGTAGCGTGGCGCGATTGTCCCGATCGAGATCACGCCACCGCTGCTGCGGCACGAGATGGAGCCGACCGTCGAGCTCCACGTTCAGGCTGAACCCGGTGTAGTGCACGTCCGTGAACTCGTGGTCGACGGATCGCTGCCGTTGCCCGCGCGGCAGACCGTGACGACGTTCGACGTCCCGTGCGTAGCGAATCTCCAACAGCGAGTGTGATCCAGCGACGACGTCGGCGATGATCGGCCGGAGACTGCTGCGGTGTCGCAGACGTGGGCGGTGCGCGAGCGAGCCCAGGATGTCCTCTGCGCCGACGCGGCCGCTCTGACACGCCTCCGCGATGACCGCGGCCGCCTCGTCCAGCGACGGCGCGACGCCCACGATGTCGAGGACCGCCTCTGTGGGCGTACGTCGCGGTGGGGCGACGGCGGCGAGACGGGCGGCCCAGTGTTCGTCGCGATGAACGACGAGACCTGCGCGTGGCAGGACCTTGCGGTGCTCCGGGATGGTCACGTACACGCGGCGCTCCGGATCCGGCTTGATCAGACCGAGTTGCTCCGCGGCGGTGTAATGACTCCACGCTGCCTCGGGCCCGGCGTACAACAGGGCCGCCAGCAAGCGTTCGCCGTACCCGATCGGGCCTGTGTGCGTGACGTATACGCCGGGATGCACTGCTCGCCACCGCCTGTTGCGCAACGGTCTTCTGATGCGCGGCTCGGACCAGCCCGCGGCGAGTAGTTGGGCGCGCGACACGATCTGGCCCTGGTCGTGGATCAGCGCATCGATCCCCTTCTCGCGCAACGGTTGCATCCACCACCATTCCACGCGGCCAAGGATGACCGATTTCGTGCGTGCCCGCCGTACCCCTTGTGGACAACCAGGGCGTCCGCTGCTTTCCGGAACTTATTTTGCGCTGGTTGGCGAATTCTTTCCGGAAAGGCGGGCTACGAGGAGCTCAACCCGGGCGTCACGTTGGCCGGGGCGGAGGCGGCGGGCGTGGGCGAGGGTGGCTTGGCCGTGGAGGGCGCTCCAGAGGACCTCGGTGAGGGTTTCGGAGTCTTCGCCGGCGGCGAAGGGCTCGATCGCGGCCTGGAACTCGGCGAACGCGGTCTTCAGCAGCAGCGGGCTATCACTGCTAGCGAATTCCAGGTCGGTCGGGCGGACGAAGATCGCCTCGTAGACGGCCGGGTGGTTGGACGCGTACTCGAGGTAGGCCTTGGCCAGAGCACTGAGTCCGGCTGCGGGGTCCGGTGCGCTGGTGCGGGCGTAGCGCAGTACGGCGATCAGTTCTTCGATGCCCTGGATGGCGACGGCGTCGGCGATCGCGTTCATGTTCTCGAAGTGTCCGTAGAGGACCGGCTGGCTGTAATCGATGGCCTCGGCCAGCCGGCGGGTCGTGACGGCGCCCCAGCCGATGGATTCGGCGAGCTCGCGGGCGGTGCGGAGGATCAGCTCGTGACGCTCGGCACGGGCCCGTTCACGGCGTGACTGAGTCGGCATGGCCCAAATCCTAGCATTGCTAGACAACCTAGCACTGCTCAGTAATCTATCAGCGCTCGTCAATCTAGCAATGCTAGACAATCTAGCAACGACAGGGTTAGCATCGCTAGGAAATCTAGCGCTGCTAGATTCTGCCGATGCTGTTGAGGAGTCCTGCGATGTTGAGGAGTACTGCGATGCGCCGCTTTACCACCGTCCTGACGGTTCTGCTTGGTGTCTTTCCGCTGACGTTCGGGTCCCAGTTCGTGTTCAACGGGTTGTTCGGCGGGGATGGCGCCGCCGCGAGCTTCGGGATCGACCCGTGGCCGACCGGGACTGCCGCCGGGTACTTCGCGGTGAAGGGCGTTCGCGACATCGCCCTCGGGCTCGTCATCCTGGCCCTGTTCGCGCTCGGCCAGCGGCGCTCGACGGGGGTCGTCATGGCGATCACCACGATCGTCCCGATCGTCGACATGATCACCGTCTTCACCCACCACGGCCCCGCGGCCACGGCACTCGGCATTCACGGGCTCACAGCACTCGTCGTCCTCTTCGACGCGGTCCTACTACTCCGCGAACGCAGCACCGCCGACACCGCGCAGACCGGTGAGACTGTTCAGCCGGTCCACTCGTAGAGGTCGATCGTGCAGTACTCGCGGAAGCCGAGGGCCTCGTATACGGGTCGCCCGGCGGGGGAGGATTCCAGTACGGCGTACTCCGTGCCTGCTGCACGCAGTACGTCGTACGTGATTGCTGCCCCGATCCCGCGCCGGCGCGCTTCCGGCACCGTCATCACGAAGTACAGCCCGGCGACGCCCGCGCCGAGGTACACCGTGGCGGTCGCGACTGGCGTACCGTCCAGCCATCCGAGGTAGTGCTGCCACGGGTCGTCGTACCCGAGCTTCCGGTACACCGACGCGACCCACCGTGCCTCGCGCTCTCCCTCGCCGAACCCCTGCCCGAGCGTCGCCTCCCACACCGCCAACGACTCGTCGTCCTGCACCCGCGTCAACGACAGCCCCGGTACGGCGCGGGGCGCGATCAGCTCCGAGATCCGCACCGCCATCCCCGGCTCGCTCCCAGCTGCGACGAACCCCGCCGCGGTCAGGGACGCGCCGCCGATCGGCATCGACGGCCCGACATGCCAGTTGCCTGGTACGCCGTGTTTCTTCAACTCCGCCAGGGATTCGGCAACCACGTCCACAGAAGACGCCCGCACCACCGCGTTGTGATAGTCGATCGGCGAACCACCGATCGTCCACTCCGCAAGGTCGTCGACCCGCTGCGACCCACCGCCCGCCGCGCCCATCGCCATCAGCAACTCGGCCGCGTTCTCCTCGATCGCCCGCACCACATCAGCGTCGTCCACCCGAACCACCTGAGTCTCGTCGACTATGCGATGCCTCAGTGTCGTTCACCCACGCCACCTGCGTCTCCTCTATTACCCGCTGCGTCAGCGTTGTCGACCTCAGCGTTGTTCAAGTGCTGCTGAACAGAGTGCGGTGCGTCTCGATCCATTGCCAGAAGGTCCTGGCTGGTCGGCCCAGGACCTGCTCGACGTCGTTCGTCAGCGTCCGCTCGCCGCCGCTCCGGGTCAGGGCTGCGCCTCCTAGGGCGGCGGACACCACCGTCTCGTCCAGATCTGCCGCCCGCAACTGCTCCGCATAGACCTCCAGCGGTACGTCGACCACTCGCAACGCCAGCCCGAGTACGTCCGACATCACCGCCACCTGGTCCGGAACGCTCAACAGCGCGGGGCCGGTCAGCGTGTAGACGCGCCCATCGTGGGCTCCGGAGACCAGGACCTCGGCTGCCACCGCCGCGACATCTGCAGGGTCGATGAACGCGTGCTGACCATCCCCGGTCTGGTTGGGAATCGGCTGCCCGGTGCGCACAGCCGGCAACCAGCGCAGCACGTTCGACGCGAAGCCGGTTGGCCGCAGGATCGTCCACGCCAGGCCGCTGTCGCGCACCGCACGCTCACCGGCCGCATGCCAGTTCCCCGGCATCCCCTCGTCGGTGCTCCCGATCGCCGACAACTTCACGGTCCGGTGCACTCCGGCGTCGATCGCGACCGCGACCAGAGCCCGGTCGTGGTCCAGCACCCGTGGTCCCGGCGCGCTCAGCAGGAAAACGGTGTCAGCTCCGTCGATTGCCTTTCGCAACCAAACCGGATCCGCGAAGTCGCCCTGGACGAAGTCGGGAAGGGCTTTTCGCGTCATCCGGCGCACCGGGATGCCGCGGGCAATCAGTTGCCGGCTGAGCTCACTGCCGACGGTGCCGGTCGCACCCGTGATCAGAATCATGCCGCCACCCTGACCAACAGAACGACCCGTGGATAGGAAGTTTCGGTACTACGGAGTTCCCGGATCACCTGCTTACGCTCGAAGGCGTGCACGCGTGGATCGAGAATGTCACGCTGCAGGCGCAAACGACGCCGATCACCGTCCTCCCGCCGGACCCCGCGACCACGGTCGTCTGGCGGATGACGCACGCCGGCGAGAGCGACGTACTGATCGCAGGACCGCGCACCAGAGCGGCGTACCACACCTCGAAGGATCTGCCGGTGTGCCTGAGACTCCGGATCCGCCCGGGCCGTGCGCTGCCGTTGCTCGGCGCGGCCGCGGACGAACTGGTCGACCGGACCGTCCCGCTGAGCGACCTCACCGGGTCGTCGGCGAACGCTCTCGCCGGGCGCCTGGTCACCTATAAGGACGAACCCGAGCAGGCCGTCGAGGTTCTCGGCGACTTCCTCCTCGGGCGACTGCCGCGCCGCCTGCCGGATCGTTTGGAGCTCGTAGGCGAAGCGGCCGCCGAGCTGGCATCAGAGGCAGCACCACGCACAGTAGGAGAGACCGCTCAGCGCCTCGGAGTGAGCGAGCGGTACCTGCGGCGCGTGTTCCGCGAGGCAGTCGGCGTGTCGCCCAAGCACTTCGCCCGGATCACCCGTGTACGCACTGTGATCGCGCACGCTCGCCGCTCCTGGTCCGACGCCGCGGCGTGCGCCGGCTACACCGACCAATCCCACCTGATCGCCGACTTTCGCTCCCTGATGCGCGTCACTCCCGAGGCCTACGCGACCGGCCGTGTGCCCTTGAGCACCTGTTAGCCGGGCAGGGCGTTCCACTGCTCCAACGTGGAAACGAGCAGCGTTGTCGTGGGGAGCGCCGCGAACTCGGAGCGGGTCACGAACTGCGCGTCCAACGCGTCGTCACCGGCCGTGAGCGTGCCGCCCACGGCAGTCGCCGCGTAGTCGCGGATCACGTACAGCTGTCCGCGCGGGCCCGGCCGTTCGACCTCACCCACGAGATCGCCGACCTCGACGGTCAGCCCGGTCTCCTCCGCGACCTCCCGCGCGACCGCGGTCGGATCGTCCTCACCGGACTCGACCCGGCCGCCAGGAATCGACCACAGTCCCCGGCCCGGCTCGTTCGCTCTCCGTACGACGAGCAACCGGTGCTGCTCGTCGTACACCAGGGCACCTACGCAGTCGACGCGCTCCATGCACCCCGAGGATAGGTGTTCTGTGCACAAGTGCCAGGCCCCAGAGATGAACGCGGCTAGCATCAGCGGTGACAGTTGACCTCCGGCGAAGGGACGCGGCCCGCATCGTGCGCATCGACCTGCACACCCACTCGAACCGTTCGGACGGCACCGACACGGTGGACGTCCTGATGAGGCACGCGCAGCAGGCCGGGCTCGATGTGATCGCGCTCACCGACCACGACACCGCCGACGGCTGGGTGGACGGCCGGCGGGCCGCCGAGGAGCTCGGCATCGGGTTCGTCCCGGGGCTGGAGATCTCCTGCAAGCTCAACGGGATCAGCGTTCACCTGCTCGGTTATCTCCTCGACCCGACGTACGCCCCGCTCGCCAAGGACCTGCAGGTGGTTCGCGAGGGCCGCACCGACCGGATTCCGACGATCGTGGCCCGGCTGAACAGCATCGGCGTACCGCTCACCGTCGACGAAGTGCTGGCCCAGGCGACGGGTACGCCGTCGGTCGGCCGGCCGCACGTTGCCGACGCGTTGGTCGCGAACGGGACGGTCGCCAACCGCAGCGAGGCGTTCGACCGGTTCCTCGCCGACGGCCGCGCCGGCCACGTGCCGCACTACGCGCTCGAGCCGGGCGCTGCGATCGAGCTGGTTCGTGAGGCCGGCGGCGTGCCGGTGATCGCGCACCCGTGGGGACGGTCGAGCTACAAGGTCATGACCGAGGAGAACTTGGCCGGCCTCGTCGCGGACCACGGTCTGGCCGGGATCGAGGTCGACCACCAGGACCACTCGCCGGCGTCGCGGGAGGCGTTGCGAGCGATCGCAAGGAACCTCGGCATCATCTACACCGGCTCCAGCGACCACCACGGCCTTGGCAAGATCGACCACGACCTAGGTGTGAACTCCACCGAGCCCGAGCAGTTCGAGCGTCTGCTGGACGTTGCCAAGGCCAACGCCGCGGCCTCCGGCTCCGTTGTTCCCGAGGCCTACCTGCCGTGAACAGCGTCATCAACCTCGGCCTGTTCAGCTCGGTGTTCGTCACGCTGTTCGTGATCATGGACCCGCCGGGCACCGTGCCGTTGTTCATCTCACTGACCGCGGGCCAGTCCCGCGCGGTGCGGAAGAAGGCGGCGTGGCAGGCCGTGCTGGTCGCGTTCGGCGTGATCGTGGTGTTTGCGGCGTTCGGGCAACAGATCCTGCACCGCCTCGGGATCACGCTGCCCGCGCTGCAGTGCGCCGGCGGCCTGCTGCTTCTGCTGATCGCGCTGCAGTTGCTGACCGACACCGCCGAGGACCCGGTGCAGACCAAGAACGTGAACATCGCGTTCGTTCCGCTCGGTACGCCGTTGCTCGCCGGGCCGGGCGCGATCGTGGCCACGATGGTGTTCGTGCAGCGGGCGAACGGCTCGCTGCCGGACGTGGTCGCGATCTCGATCGGCATCATCGCGATCCATCTGGTGATGTGGCTGACGCTGCGGTTCTCCGGCGTCATCATGCGGATCCTCGGGGAGAACGGCGTACTGCTCGTCACCCGGATCGCAGGTCTGCTGCTGAGCGCCATCGCCGTACAACTGGTCGCTGACGCGGTCACCGACTTCATCAAGGCGGGGTGACGTGCTTCCCGGAATGCCGAAGCGGTTGTTCGTCGCGACGCCGACGAAGCTGCTGACGTTCGCGGACTGCAAGCGGAAATACCGGTACACGTACCTCGAGACGCCGCGGCCGCCCAAGGGTCCGCCGTGGGCGCACAACACGGTCGGCGCGATCGTCCACGAGGTGCTCGCCGACTTCTTCGGGCGCTGGCCCGCGTCCCGCCGTACGCCGGACGAGGTCGTCGCGAAGATGCGGTCGAGCTGGCGGAGCGAGGGGTTCCGCGACGAGCAGCAGTCGCTGGACTGGCGCGACCGGTCGACCGAGATGGTGCTCGGGTACCTGCGGGACTCCGATCCGTACTACGAACCTCGCGGAGTGGAGCGTACGGTCGCCTTCACCACCGAGCGGGCCTCGCTGCGCGGACGGGTGGACCGGATCGACGAGCGGCCGGCGCGTGACGGGAGTGGTGGTACCGAGCTGGCGATCGTCGACTACAAGACCGGTCGCCGCCCACTGACCGCTGTCGACGCTCGATCCTCGTTGGCGATGGCCCTTTACGTGCTCGGCGCGCGCCGCGTCCTGCACAAGCCGTGCACGCGTGTCGAGCTCCACCACCTGCCGACCAACACCGTCGCGGCCGCGGACCACGACGAGGCCTCGCTCGGACGGCACCAGAAACGCGCCGAGTCGATGGCCGACGATGCAGCCGCCGCCGAAGCGAAATGGGCCGAGGGACTGACCCCCGCAGAGGCCGACGACACCTTCCCGCCGGAGCCGTCCCCGCTGTGCGGCTGGTGCGACTTCGCCAAAATCTGCCCCCAAGGCCGCCGCGAAGCCCCCACCCGCGACCCCTGGGCAGGCCTCGACGAGCCATCCCCGATCCCGCTGGAAGAGGCCGGCTGAGTTTCCGCGGCAGCTCGACAGTACGTATACGCCCACTGCCAGGTCAGCGGGCGGGTGCGCACGCCTGACGAGCGGGTCGATCGGCGGACACATCCTGTCGAGCTGCCGCCGTGCCAGCGCCGTGTGCGTGGGGTGCCAGCGGGTGGGGGGAGCCTGAGGGGGAACGAAAGGGGTCCGCCTGATGGGTGCGAAGACTGTGAACAAGTTGGCGGTGCCGGGGGCGACGCTGCACTACGAGGTCGCCGGGTCGGGGCCGGTGCTGTTGCTGATCGCCGGCGGCGGGACCGATGCCGGGGTGTTCTGTGGGATGGTCGGGCAGCTCGCCGCCGAGTACACGGTGGTGACCTACGATCCGCGCGGCAACTCGCGCAGCGAGTACGTCGGGGACGCGACGGACGAGACCCTCGTGCAGTCCGCCGCGGACGCGCTGGCCCTGATCGATGCGGTCGCCGGCAGCGAACCGGCGTACGTGTTCGGCAGCAGCTCCGGCGCGATCACCGGGCTCGAGTTGATCACACGCCACCCCGAGCGGGTGCGGATGCTGGTCGCGCACGAGCCGCCGTGCACCGAGGTACTGCCGGGCTCCGACGCGGACGACGCGCGGGCGTTCTTCGCCGACGTGTACGAGACTTACCGCAAAGACGGGCTGACGGCGGCCGATGTCGTGTTCATGATGGGCACCGGCATGGACGACGACGCGATGCCGCCGATGGAGGACCTGCTGCCGGAGTACCGCGAACTCGCGGAGCGGATGCAGGCGAACGCGCCCAACTTCTACGAGCACAAATTGTTGCCGTTCACCCGGTACGAGCCGGATCTGGACGCGTTGAAGCGGGTGGCCGATCGCATCGTCCCGGCGGCCGGGCTGCAGTCGTACATGCATCTTCCGGGTCGGCCGATCGAGGTCATCGCGGACCACCTCGGCTGGCCGGTGGTCATGTTCCCGGGCGGGCACGGCGGGTACGCGAGCCACCCGGGACCGTTCGCCACCCACCTCGCTCATCTGCTGAAGAGCGAGACCCTGTAGGTTCCTGTACCTTCCGGGCACCGGCCCGGGCGTGGGTCTGAGGGGTCCCACGTCCGGGCCGGTTATTTGTGTTGACGTATTCCCGTGGTCCGGCGTAGCGTCCCTCTTCTGCCTTTGACAATCGGCGTGGTTCAGCCATGCCGTCACAGTGGTGTCCGAACCCCCGGGTCTTTCCAGATTCGGGGCGGTTCTGCGTGCCGCTGTGGCTCTCGGACATCACCTGTTTCGAGAGGAGGTTGCGGGTGGGGGTCTACTGGGCGATCGCCGTACGGTCGTTCCGGCGGTTCTCGACGTACCGCATCGCCACCGCGTCCGGCGCGTTCACGAACACCGTTTTCGGGTTCATCCTCTGCGGCATCTACCTGACGCTGTGGCACGAGCGACCCGGCCTGGGTGGGTACGACACCGCGGACGCGCTCACGTTCGTCTGGCTGCAGCAGGGGCTGCTGATGCCGGTCGGGATCTGGGGCGCCACGACGACGGGGGAGCTGGGCGAGCGGGTCCGCAGCGGCGAGATCGCGGTGGATCTGTACCGGCCGACGCACCTGCTGCTCTGGTGGCTGTCGGTGGATCTCGGGCGGGCGATGTTCCAGTTGCTGGTGCGCGGCGGGGCGCCGTTGCTCGTCGGAGCGCTGGTGTTCGACCTCAAGTTCCCTTCAACGCCGCAGGCCTGGCTCGCGGTCGCGGCCGGCGTGTTCCTGGCGATCCTGGTCAGCTTCGGGATCCGCTACCTGGTCGCGCTGTCCGGGTTCTGGATCACCGACACGCGGGGGATGGAGCAGTTGGCGCTGGTGCTGTCGACGTTCTTCTCCGGGATGATCCTGCCGCTGGTGGCGTTCCCCGGCGCGATCGGAGCCATCGCCCGGGCGACTCCGTGGGCCGCGACCATGCAGGTGCCGATCGACATCTGGCTCGGCCGGAACCCGGGCGGGACCGGTTCGGCGCTGCTGTTCCAGCTCGGCTGGATCGTGGTGCTGCTGCTCGGCGCGCAACTGGTCACGTCGGTGGCGACCCGGAAGGTGGTGATCCAGGGTGGTTGAGCGGATCCTCCGGGCGCCTTCGCAGTACTGGATGCTGATCATGATGTGGGTGCGGTCGTCGATGGCGTACCCGGCGTCCTTCGTGCTGATGCTGTTCAGCTCGATGGTGCTGACGGTGATGGACTTTGTCGCGATCGTGCTGATGTTCAGCCACATCACGTCGTTCGGCGGGTTCTCGCTGGCGGAGATGGCGTTGCTCTACGCAACGGCCTCGATCACGCTCGGGATCGCGGACCTGTTCACCGGGTCGATCGAGCGGGTCGGGGAGCGGATCCGGACCGGGACGTTCGACGCGTACCTGATCCGGCCGGTGCCGGCGTTCCTGCAGACCGCGGCCGACGGGTTCGCGCTGCGGCGGATCGGCCGGCCCTTGCAGGCGCTGGTCGTGATGGTGTTCGCGTTCAGCCGGCTCGACGTGGACTGGACAGTTGCCCGCGGCATCATGCTGGTGGTGTCGATCGCGGCCGGGACGGTGATCTTCGGGGCGATCTTCGTGCTCGGGGCCGCGTTCCAGTTCGTGTCGGTGGATTCGGCGGAGCTGGCCAATTCGTTCACGTACGGCGGTCAGACGTTGACGCAGTACCCGTTGGCGGTCTTCGGCAAGGAGATCGTGCGGGCCGTGACGTTCGTCGTACCGCTTGCCTTTGTCAACTATTACCCGGTGCTGTACCTGCTGGGTAAGCCGGCCCCGTTGGGGTTGCCGTCCTGGATCGGACTGCTGTCGCCGCTGGTCGCGGTGGTGATGGTCGCGCTGGCATCGCTGGCGTGGCGGGCCGGCCTTCGTCGCTATCGCAGTACAGGGAGTTGAGCTCATGCCTGTTATCGAGTTGGCGGACGTTTCGCGTGCCTTCACCGTCACGTCGCGGTCCGGGTTACGCCGTACCCGGCGGGAAGTGCGGGCGGTGGACGGCATGACGTTCAGCGTCGAACCGGGGGAGGTGATGGGGTACATCGGTCCGAACGGGGCCGGGAAGTCCACCACGATCAAGATGCTCACCGGGATCCTGGTGCCGTCCGGCGGCTCGATCCGCGTGGCCGGGGTCGATCCGTCGCGGCATCGGCTGAAGCTCGCGCGTCGCATCGGCGTCGTCTTCGGCCAACGAACCACATTGTGGTGGGACCTGCCTTTGAAGGACTCGTTCGCAGTGCTACAGAAGATGTACGACGTACCCCTCGCACGTCACCGGGAGAACCTCGCGACCTTCGTGGAGCTGCTCGACCTTCGCGATCTGCTCGACGTTCCCGTTCGCCAGTTGTCGCTGGGGCAGCGGATGCGCGGCGACATCGCGGCGGCGCTGTTGCACGATCCAGAGATCGTCTACTTGGACGAGCCAACGATCGGGCTGGATGTGATCAGCAAGGCACGGCTCCGCGAGTTCCTGGCCCAGGTCAACGCGGAACGCCGTACGACGATCATCCTCACCACCCACGACCTCGACGACATCGAGGCGCTCTGCACCCGGGTGATGGTCATCGACCACGGCCACCAGATCTTCGACGGAACCCTGGACGGGTTGAAGTCCAGCCAGTCCGCGCCGCGCACGCTGGTCGTGGACCTGGCCGCCTCCCTGCCAGCGATCGAGGTCGCCGGAGCCACCGTCGTGAAGGTCGACGGTCCCCGCCAGCACCTCACGTTCCCAACCAGCACCAGCGCAGCACCTCTGCTGGCCCAGATCGCGGCCAACTACCCCCTCGTAGACCTCTCGGTCTCCGAACCCACCATCGAATCCGTCATAACCCAGCTCTACAACTCCGCCTAACCAACAGACTCACAGCTCCCGTCCTCTCTCCATCGACAGCTCCTGCCCGGCATCAAACCGCCGGTCCTCTCCGGTCGCATCCCCCCGATCGCGGCCAGCTTCTCCAGCTCCCCCGGGTCGCCAGCTCGCCGAACTTTCCACCAACTCAGCCTTCGCGGGATCACCGGCGTCTCTCGAGTCGTGGATTTCGGCGGCTGACTGCGCCTGACAGCAGCCTCAATCCACGACTCGCGGGTTCGGCGACCAACCAAACGCCACGACTCGGCGTGATGGCGGACGAGAATTGGCTCTGCAGGGTCGACGCCACCCGTGCGATGCTGCCGGCCGGCGGGTTGTTTCAGCGCTGACGTGAAACAACCCGCCAGCGGTCACAACAACCTGCCAGCCGCGCAGATAGCCGGCCCGACGATCTGGTCGGCCAACGTCCGCTGGGCGAGCGCTCGGAGCCGAGCACTTGGGGAGGTTTGTCTACCCGAATCGGGCAGGAAACCTCCCCAACCCGACGCCTCTGCTATGTGAGGTCGGCGGCCATCGAGGCGAAGACGATCTCGGGGTGCATCGCGTCCTCGTCCCGTTGCCAGTCGCGGACCGGGTCCGGGTTCTGGTCGGCGTCGACCCGCCCGACGCCGTCGGCGATCAGCCGCTTGGCCTCCGCGATCCCGATATCGGTGTACTGCGCTTCGCCGTTCACGAAGTAGTCGTCCCGCACGCCCTCGTTGCGATGGAACTTCCCGGTATTGGCGACGTACGTCCAAACGTCTTCATCCACCAACGCCGCCACCCAGATCCGCCGCTCACCCTGACTCACAAGAAACAGCCGTGTCACGCCGGCCGCCTACTCGTTGGAGCCGGCGGCCATGGCGAGCACGTCGGGGAGGGCGAGCGGATTCGGGTCTGCGCGCCACTTGGCGAGTGACGTCGCGGAACGAGTCTCGTCGAGCATGCCGACCCCCTGATCGATCAGCCGCCGAGCCTCCGCTGGCCCGATCGGCTCATAGTCGAGGTTGCGTACCATGTAGAAGTCGTTGCGCAAGGCATTGTTGTTGTGGAACTTCCCGGTGTTCGCGACATACGAATACATCACCTCATGCGCCAGGGCAGCAACCCACACCAAGCGCTCCTCTTCCTTGACCAAGTAGAGCCTCATCGCGCAATCCCATCAGTCTTGTCGAACGCGGTGGTGCGTGGCGTCTGCCGCTCGCCTCGTGGTGTCCCACGCCCGTTGTCCACAGGGCGCAGCCTGGAGTCACTGTAGTTGTTCACCTGAACGCGTGTTCCGCCCAGTTTCGTCAACCCGTCGATCCCCTGTGGAGGCGCCAACGTCCTCGAGGCCTCGACGGACCGCCGCCTGGCCTCCGTACGCTCCTCCAACGTGGCGGTCGCGCTGCGGTCGATCTCGTACCAGGGCGTTGTCATCTCCTTGACCTTCGCGGACGCGACCGAATGGAACTGGACCTCGACACGCGGACAGCCTGAGATCGTCATCCCCGCATGGATGCCCTTGTACCTCGAACCTTCGGTGTACGAGTGCATCGCTGCCCTGACGTGCCAGTCGTGACTGTTCAGCTCGTCGACGGTTTGCCGAGCTGCCGCGACCAGTTCGTCAGGATTCTCGGTCAGCGCCGTGTAGCGCAGTACGTCGTCGATCGGGAGGTGCTGGTCGGCGTCCATCCAGTCGGCAAGCTTGCGCGCGAGGGACTCTGGTGACTTGACTCGGCGGTCCAGCTGGTGCGGCATGGTGCCTGACGGAAGTGAGTCGAGGAACTGAGCGGTCACGGTGGGTTCCACAGCCACTGCCTGTTCGAGAAGGCGCAGGCTCCGCTCGGTTGCTTCGGGACCGTAGCGGCGGCTGATCTCGGCTGCGGAAGGTGGGACGTTGCCCCAGTCGAGGGGGCGGGTGTTGTTCAGGGCTTCGTGGAGGGATTTTGGGGTGGGTGGTAGGGCTGGGGCGCCTGGCATCTGGTCCCCTTGGTCGGTTGGGTTGTTCTTTGACCGTAGGGAGTTGGGAAGGGGTTGTGGGGTGGGATTTGGGATCTGTGGATAACTCGGGTGGGTTACGGAATGGGTGGGGGTGGTGACCTTGGGGTGGTGGGGTCGTTGAAATGCGGGTAGGACCCAACCGGGTGGGCTGATCGGGGGTAGAGAAGGTATGCCGACGATGACGGGTGAGCCGGTGGTGGGGGTGCAGGGGCCGCCGGGGGACGGGCCTGGGTTCGTCGCGTGGGTGCGGCCGCATCTGGTGGCGATGGCGCGGTTGGCGGGGCGGCTTGCGGTCGGGGCGGACCGGGACGACATCGTGCAGGAGGCGCTCGCGCGGGCGTGGGCCAAGCGGTCGCAGTACGATGCGAGCCGCGGTACGCCGTCTGCCTGGCTGCTCGCGATCACCGCGGATCAGGCCCGGAAAGCGGTACGCCGGATGCGCCCGGGCGGCGCGTCCTTGTCGCTGATCGACGAGGTCACGGGTGCGCCGGTGTCACGACCGGATCTCGACGCCCGGATGGATGTCGACCACGCGATCATGTCGCTGTCGGCACGGCAGCGGCTCGCGGTCGACTGCTACTACTTCGCCGATCTGTCGATCGCCGACACCGCCGCCGTCATGGGCTGCTCCGAAGGCACCGTGAAATCCACCCTCTCCGACGCGCGCAACCGACTCCGCACCCTCCTGGAGGTGACCGAATGAAGCAGACCGATGAAGTCGACGACCTGTTGACCCGCGCTGGGGCTCGCTGGCGGGCTGATCAGGAGGCGCCGCCGGAGCCTGATCTCGAGTACATGCTGAGCGGCGGCCGCAAGCACCGTCGCTGGGTGCCCGCCCTCGCCGCGGCCAGTGTGGCGGTGGTCGCGGCCGGCGTCCTCGCCGTACTCCCGAACCCGAAGACCCCGACGGCAGAAGCCCCGGCCAGTCCCGTCGCCAGTGCCCCCGCCGGCAGTACGCCGAACGCCGGGACCCCGGAGTCGTTTGCCCAAGGCAACGACAATCTCCTGGTGAAGCCCGGCGACAAAGTGCAGGTGAACGGCAAGATCGTCGCCGTCCCGGGCAAGACGGCCGTCTTCTGCCCGCCGTTGGCCGTCCCAGCCATCGGCTACCCGCCCGGTAAGGAGCCGGCCCCGAGCTGCCCCGACGATTTCGCGGTCAAGCTCAACGGCCTGGACCTGGACAAGGTCCCCGGGATCACAACGGTCAAGGGCGTCCGCGTTGGCGCCGCGGCGGTCACCGGCATCTGGCGAGGCGGCGCGATCGACGTCGAAGAACAGTCGGCCGAGAAACCGCAGTCCTACCCAGCGCAGAACGAACTGCAGTGCCCGGTTCCGCCCGGCGGCTGGACGTCGAAGCCGAGCAACATCTCCTCGACCGCGGTGACCAAGTTCCTCGCCGCGCACGCGGCCCAGATCGACGGCCCGATCTTCCGGTACCCCAACGGCACCAGCCGCGGCGCGCCCGTGGTGATCCTGATCGGTATCGCGCACGGTGACGCGACCGCGTTCCGGGAGGCCTTCGAGAAGGTGTACCAGGGGAACTACTGCGTCGTCCCCGTCCTGCTCAGCCGGTCCGACAACGAGCGCATCAGCAATGCGATCGGTGACCTGATGAGTAAGGACAAGACGCTCGGCATCTACGGCGCCGGCGGATCCGGGATCTACGGCGGCGGCGCATCCGTGTCGCTCGTGGCATACACCCCGGAGGTGAAGGCTGCGTTCACCCCGCTCGGCCTCGACCTGATTCGGTTCTGGCCGCAGGTCCGACCGGTCAGGTAGTCGTCAGGCTCGGGTAGTTGTGGAAGAAGTCCACGAGGAGGCGGGCGGTTGCTGCGGGCTGGTCGATGGCTGGTGAGTGGCCGGCGTCGGGAATGACCTCCGCCTCCACCCCCAGCGCTGCGGCCATCGCCTGCTGTACCGGGATCGGCCAGCCGTCGTCGGTCTCGCCGTACAGCACCTGTGTGCGTACGCCGGACTTCGCGAGTTGGTCGGTCTTGTCCTCCGCATCCGTCAGCCGGCGAGTGATCTCGGCCAGGCTGGTCGGAACGTTGCCGGTGAACCGCTTCCGCAGGAACGCCGCGACGTCCTCAGGTGGAGCGACGTACGCACGGCCCTTGCTGTCGTGGTCGAGCTTCATGTCGTACACCTGCTCGATCGGCAGGTTCTCCAGCCCGAACGCGAGCATCTGCAAGCTCTGCAGCGTTGCCTCGTCGGTGAACGCGGCAGGTCCCGAGCAGAGCAGGCTTATCGTGGAGAACACCGACGGGTCCGTCAGCACCGCCTCACGCGCTACGAGCCCGCCGAACGAGTGCCCGACCAGCTGGCTGTACCCGCCCAGCGCCTTGCTCATCGCCACCACGTCCGCGCCCAGCTCCGCCAGCGAGTACGCCGACCTGTCGGACGGACCTGTGGTCTCGTACTGACCACGTTGGTCGACAGCCACCGCGCGCCACCCGTACCGGCACAGGTGGTCGACCAGGGGAGTGAAGTCCTCCTTGCTCCCCGTCCACCCAGGCACGAGCAGGACCGTGCCGAGCGGCGTACCGAGCTCCGGTACGGCGGTCAGCGTGGCGAACGCACCACGGTCGGTCTCGAGTGTCTCGGATCGCACCCCATCGGGCAGCGTCAACGTACGCGGCGTACTCACAAGTAGAGCGTACCGACGAACGGGTAGTGGTCGCCCGCGGGCAGGTGCCGCCCGGGTGTGTCAGGCGAGTACGGCGTCGGCGGGGCGGACCTCTACCCGTCGTTCGGTACGCGGTGTGGTCGGTGTTCCGCAGTACGGCACAATGGGCCGGGTGCCTCGCACTCTCGCGGTCGCCAATCAGAAGGGCGGCGTCGCCAAGACGACCACCGTCGCCACCCTCGGCGCAGCCCTGGTCGAGCTCGGCCAACGGGTGCTGCTGGTCGACCTGGATCCGCAGGCCTGCCTGACGTTCTCGGTCGGCATCGACCCCGAGGACCTGGACAAGTCGATCCACCACGTCCTGCTCGGCGGTGTGCGCGCCCGCGACGTGCTGATCGAGCTGGACGATGCCCCGGACCTGCTGCCCGCGACGATCGCGCTGGCGACCGCCGACGTACAGCTGGCCCGGGAGAGCAGTCCGGAGCAGGTACTGCGGACCGCAATGCGCACGCTGCGTTCGTCGTACGACTGGATCATCGTGGACTGCCCACCGACGCTCGGCCTGCTCACCGTGAACGCGCTGTCGGCGGCGTCCGACGTACTGATTCCCTTGCAGTGCGAGACATTGGCGCATCGTGGCGTAGGGCAACTACTCGACACAGTGCACGACGTACAGCGGCTGACCAACCCCAGCCTGCGAGTGCTCGGCGTACTCCCGACCCTGTACGACGGACGCACGACGCATGCCCGCACCGTCCTGGAGACGATCGCGGACACGTACTCGCTGGACGTGCTGCAGCCGGCGATCCCGAAGTCGATCCGGTTCGCGGAGGCGCCCGCGATCGGAGAGACCGTACTCAGCACGGCGCCGGCCTCGCCCGGTGCGAAGGCCTACCGGGCGTTGGCCGGCGCACTGCTTCACTGACCGCTGTTGGCCGCCGATGGTGGCAGAGCCGCCGGCCGCCGACGCAGCTTGCTCCGGAAGAGCCACAGCGGTACGAGGATGATCGCCAGCAGCACCAGGAACGGCAGTAGCGCGCCGACCGCGGTCGCGATCGAAGTGAACGCTGCGGTGAAGGCATTCCAGCCGCTCTTCAGGCCCGCCACGAAGCCCTTGTCTTCCTTCGGCTCGGTGATCGCCGGCGGCTTGCCCTTCTCGGTCAGCGTCAGCGTGAGCGTCGCGAGATCGGTCTGCAGGGCCAGGTTCTTCTGCTTGGCCAGTAGCGATTCCAGATCGGCCTCACGGCGGGTGAGCTCGCTCTCGACCGAGACGATCTCGCCGATCGTGTTCGCCTTCGCCATCAGCGCGCGCATCCGGTCCAGGCTGGCGCGCTGGGACTCGATCCGGCTGGCCACGTCGACCACCTGCTCGGTGACGTCGGTCGACTCCTGGTGGATCTGCGTGCGTTTGCCGAGATCGGAGAGCCGCTGGATAGCGGTCTCGAACGACTTGGTCGGGACCTTGAGGACCAGGTTCGACCGCGTGATCTTGCCGTCGGAGTCGCTGCCGGTGTCCTCGGACGCCACCTGACCCTCCAGGCTGCCGATCGCGGCGACCGCCTTCTGCCGCATGCCGGAGACGTCGTCGCCCTCGACGGCCAGCGAGCCGCTCTTGATGATCGCCCGCGTGATCGCCGGCTGTTCGTTGCCGCCGCCCCCGGCCGCCTCCCACTTGCCTTCGGTCGGTGCCTGCGGTTTCGCGTTGCCCGCCGACTCACCGGAGCCGGAGCCCTGCTTCGCGGCCGGCGCCGGCGCGGCGTCGCCACTCGTGCTGTCGTTGCCGCTGGCACCACAACCGGCCAGTACCACGACCCCCACGACAGCCACCACGGCTGTTGCCGCTCTGATCCGCCTCATCACCCAGCCCCTCTCTCGTGGTTTACCGCCCTAGGACGGCCCACGTGGGGCTGGGTGTTGCAGCTTCAGATCACCATTCGGAAACGGTCACTCCGGCGCACTGAAGATCGGCGTCGTCGGCGCGGTGCGCGGCTCGGCCGCTTTCCGCGTCCGCTTCACCGGCTTCTCGTCGGCCGCAGCCGGCTGAGCTTCCTCGGCCGGCGCCTTCGCCTCGGCGGTCTTGCGCGTCCGCGTCCGCTTGACCGGCTTCTCGTCCGCCGGAGCCGGCTGAGCTTCCTCGGCCGGTGCCTTCGCTTCGGCGGTCTTGCGCGTCCGCGTCCGCTTGACGGGCTTCTTCTCCGCAGCCTCGGCAGGAGCTTCGACCGGTGCCTCGACGGACTCGGTCGCGGCCGGCTCTGCGGTCTTGCGGGTCCGGGGGCGCTTGACCGGCTTCTTCTCCGGAGCCTCGCCAGCTGCCTCGGCCGGAGCCTCGACAGCTACCTCGGCCGGAGCCTCGACGGCTGCAGTCTCCACGGCCGCAGTTTCCGCAGCCTCCACGGTCTTCCGGGTGCGGGTGCGCTTGCGGGCCTTCGGCGCCGGCGCCTCCTCCGGAGCCTCGGTCGCTACCGGTACTTCGGTCTTCGTGGTGACGTCGGCGAGCTCCTCGACCGGCTGACCGGCCCGCGTACGCTTCCGGGTCCGGTTGCGCTTCTTGGCGGCCGACCGCTCGCCCTCGGACCGTCCGTCATCGCGACGGCCCCGCGAGTCCTTCGAGCCGCGCGACTCCCGCGACTCACGAGGCTCCCGCGACTCACGCGACTCACGGTGCTCGTGGCCTTCCTTCGACTCGCGCGCCGAACGGATCCGGCCCTTCGCGTCCGACGGGATGCCGAGGTCGTGGAACAGCTCGGGCGAGGTGGAGTAGATCTCCTGTGGCTCGTCGTACGGCAGGTCGAGCGCCTTGTTGATGGTCTTCCACCGGGTGACGTCCGCCCAGTCGACGAAAGTGACCGCGATCCCACTCGCTCCCGCGCGCCCGGTCCGCCCGATCCGGTGGATGTAGGCCTTCTCGTCCTCGGGGCAGGTGTTGTTGATGACGTGCGTGACGCCCTCGACGTCGATGCCCCGGGCCGCCACGTCGGTGCAGATCAGTACGTCGATCTTGTCGCCGCGGAACCGGGTGAGCGCGCGCTCGCGGGCCTGCTGGTTCAGGTCGCCGTGGATCGCTGCCGCCTTGAATCCACGGTCCTGCAGGTCGTCGGTCAGGCGGGACGCCTCCCGCTTGGTCTTGCAGAAGATCATCACCCGGCCGCGGTCCTCGGCCTGCAGGATCCGCGCCACCACCTCGGGCTTGTCCAGATCGTGCGCCCGGTAGACGAACTGCGCCGTGGTCGGCACCATCTGGGTGTCCTCGTGCGACTCCGCCCGGATGTTCAGCGGGTGCCGCATGTGGGTGCGGGCGAGCCCGATCACCGCCGACGGCATGGTTGCCGAGAACAACATGGTCTGGCGCAGCTCCGGCGTCTTGCGCAGGATCCGCTCGACGTCGGGCAGGAAGCCGAGGTCGAGCATCTCGTCGGCCTCGTCCAGGACCAGGACCTTGATGTGGCCGAGGTCGAGAACGCCCCGGTTCGCCAGGTCCAGCAGGCGTCCCGGCGTACCGACGACGACGTCGACGCCGCTCTTCAACGCGTCCAGCTGCGGTTCGTACGCGACACCGCCGTAGATGGTCAGCACGCGGACGGTGCGGACGGTGGAGGCGGTCTGCAGGTCCTTGGCGACCTGGATGGTCAGCTCGCGGGTCGGGGTGACGACCAGCGCCTGTGGCTTGCCGGGGGCGGCGAGCTCCTCGTAGTCGGCCTCGCCGGGGGAGATCGTGCGCTGCAGCAGCGGGATGCCGAAACCGAGCGTCTTGCCGGTGCCGGTACGGGCCTGCCCGATCAGGTCGGTGCCCATCAGGGCCACCGGGAGAGTCATCTCCTGGATCGGGAAGGGTTCGGTGATGTTGACGCGGTCGAGCGCGTCACAGATCTCGGGGAGCACCCCGAGCTCTCGGAAGGTGGTCAGGCTGATCGCCTCTCACATGCTTGTGCGGACAGATGCTCAGTGGCCGGGCGCCTGGGGCATGAAAGCCCCGATCGTGAGGCGCGGGGACACTGTGCAAGCACCTCGCACCAGCTTGCCCATCTGGGCGCGTCACCGGCGAATCACTCACCAGTGTAACCGCAGCAGCTGTCAACGCCGCTTCGTGTGGCATGCGCCACTGTCCGGCGCGGCCCGCCAGGGTGCCGGGCAGCCCTTTTCCACCGCCTTTCTCTTTGTTGCATTTCCACTCGCTGTCCCGCGCGGCCCGATAGGGTGCCGGGCATGGAGCAGACGGCCTTTGATGATCCCGCCTACCGGGCCGCGGCGGTGGATCTGCTGGGAGTGCTCGCGTACGGCGAGCTGACCGCGTTCGAACGGATGGCGGAGGACGCCAAACTGGCGCCGACCCTGGACGACAAGGCGGAGCTGGCGGCGCTGGCGACCACCGAGTTCGGCCACTTCCAGCGGCTCCGGGACCGGCTCGTGCAGCTGGGTGTGGACCCGATGGACGCGATGCGGCCGTTCGTCACGCCGCTGGACGCGTTCCACGACCACACCGCGCCGTCCGACTGGCTCGAGGGCCTGGTCAAGGCGTACGTCGGGGACGGGCTGGCCAACGACTTCTACCGGGAGATCGCGTCGTTCGTGGACGCGGAGACGCGGGGCCTGGTGCTGGAGGTGTTCGCCGACTCGGGTCAGGCCGAGTTCGTGGTGGACCGGGTCCGGGCGGCGATCGACGAGGACCCGAAGCTCGGTGGCCGGCTGGCGCTGTGGGGTCGCCGCCTGGTGGGCGAGGCCCTCAGCCAGGCGCAGCGGATCGCCGCGGACCGCGACTCGCTGGCCGCTCTGCTGGCCGGCAGCGTCGACCGCCCCGGCCTGGACCTGGCCGCCATCGGCCGCATGCTCACCCGCCTGACCGAGGCCCACACCGCCCGCATGACCGCCCTCGGCCTCCAGGCCTGAAGCCCAATTTGGCTGGCTGACCCACCAAATGGGGGGTTGATGACCCTGAACCAGGGTGGGTAACCCCGCAGCTCGTGGGTCAGCCAGGGAAATTGGTGGGTCAGCCAGCCAAATGGGGGGCTGCCGGGCAAGGGGGCTGCCGGGGAAAGGGGGAGTGGGTCGGGGAAAGGCAACGGCCGCCTGCCCCGGGTGGGGTGGCGGCCGTTTGGTGCTGCCTGGTTCAGGCGGCTGAGGGCTTGCTGTTGCGTGCGGAGATGATCGCGATGACGATCGCGGCGCAGATGACCTGGATCAGGTACTGGATCCAGTCCGGGCCGGAGGTGTCCTTGACGCCGAGGAAGTAGGCAATCAGCCCACCGAGGAAGGCGCCGATGCCGCCGCCCAGGATGGTCCAGCCGAGGCTGATGTTCTGCTTGCCGGGGAGCACCAGGCGGGCCAGCGGCCCGAAGATGATGCCCGCGATGAGGCTGACGATGATCATCCAGACCCAGAACACGGTGTCCTCCTTGTGAGGGATGGTGAACCTGCGCCGATCCGGTGCCCCGTGACAAACCGGACCACTACGGACGCAGGTCTCACCGCCATCGTGCCCCTTCGGTGGCACTCCGCAACCAGGACACGCGCGACTGTGTCCGGAACGGGATGAAGGCGTGTCGCCTAGATCGCGCCGAATCCGACCTTGCGGGTGGACACCTCGCCGATCTCGACGTACGCCAGCCGGTCGGCCGGGATCAGCACCCGGCGGCCCTTCTCGTCGGCCAGCTCGAGCAGACCGGACTTGCCGGTGAGCGCCGCCGCCACCAGTTCCTGGACCTCATCCGGAGTCTGCTCGCTCTCCAGAACCAATTCACGATTGGCGTGTTGCACGCCGATCTTGACCTCCACGAAACCCTCCGGGCACGCTCCGACCGGCGACTCTCGCCGGTGACGCTTCGAGCCTATCCGCTACCACTACCGAGCTCTCACCCGTCCGCCGAGAGCAGAACCTCGACGTCAGGTGTCGGTACGCGGGAAACCCCTGATGCCGCGCCAGGCCAGCGAGGCGACCAGGTCGGCGGCCTGCTGCTGCGGGACCGAGGGGTCGCCGGCGCCGAGCCAGTAACGGGCGCTGACCTGGGCCATGCCGACCAGGCTGACGGCCAGCACCATCGACTGCTCGCGGCTGAGGCCGGCATCGGCGCTGATCACCTCGGACACGGCCTCGGCGCAGGCGTGGGTGACGCGGTCGACGCGCTCCCGGACGGCCGGCTCGTTCGTCAGGTCCGACTCGAACACCAGGCGGAAGGCACCTTGAGCGTTCGCCACGTAGTCGTAGAACGCGTGCATCGTCGCCGCGACCCGGAGCTTGTTGTCCTCGGTCGACTTCAGTGCGTCCTGCACGGAGGCGACGATCGCGTCGCAGGAGGTGTCCAGCAGCGCCAGGTACAGCTCCAGCTTCCCGGGGAAGTGCTGGTACAGGACGGGCTTGGACACGCCGGCCCGGTCCGCGATGTCATCCATCGCGGCGGCGTGGTACCCGTTCGCGACGAAAACTTCCTGGGCAGCCTCGAGCAGTTGCGCGCGACGGGCCAGCCGGGGCAGGCGGCTGCCACGCTTGGGTGCGGTCTCCGGTGTCGTCGACACGGTCGGCTCCTTCGAGGGTGCGCTCCAGCGGCCGTCTGCGTCGGCCGCCAGGTCGTTCCCCGAATCCTACCCAGCAGTCCTTCTCGCCAGTAGCTTCCCCGCCGAACCGCGTTCCATCGTGGTAGGTGTCAGCGGTAGTCGTCCTCGTCGGAGTCGCCCACCTCGCGGCGCTGCTCCTCGACGTCCGCCGGGTCCGCCTCGACGGGTACGTCCGGCTCCGACTCCTCCTGCTCGGTGTCGTCGTCCGTGTCGTGCTCGGCGTCGAAGGCCGGGTCGTAGTCGGGGCCTTCGAAGTCGGTCTCAGTCATGTCGCCTCCTTGGTAGGTAGCGGCTGCGGGTCGTCGTACAGCCCTTCCAGTACGTCGCCGTACTCCTCGATCCGGGCGAGGACGTCGTGCGGCAGGAACCTGAGGTCCTCCGGTGAGGTGGCGGACGCCACCTCGTCCCAGTCGATCGGTGTGGACACCCGGGGTTCGTCGGAGCCGCGGAGCGAGTACGGCGCCAGCGTGGTCTTCGCGCTGGCGTTCTGGCTCCAGTCGATGAACACCTTGCCGGGCCGCAGCGCCTTGGTCATGTTGGCGGTCACGCTCTCCGGCAACGCCTCCGCCAGTTGCTCGGCCAACTGCTTGGCGAACGCGCTGGTCTGCCTGGACGACGCAGGCTCGATCGGCACGTACAGGTGCATCCCCTTGTTCCCGGACGTCTTGGGCCAGCCCTCCATGCCGTAGTGGCCCAAGAGTTGCCGCAGTGCGAGCGCAACGTCGCAGCACTCGACGATGCTCGCTCCCGGGCCCGGGTCCAGGTCGAACACGATCAGGTCCGCCTGCGGGTCCCGGCCCTGGTCGGACAGCCCGATCCGCCACTGCGGGACGTGCAGCTCGAGCGCAGCCAGGTTGGCCAGCCACACCACGGTCTGTACGTCGTCACAGACCACGAAACTCATTTCGTCGCGGCCCGTCGAGCTACCGGGGGTAGGCAGTGTCTCGGTCCGTACCCAGGCCGGCGTACCGCGTGGAGCGTTCTTCTCGAAGAAGAACGCCGCTGCGGTGCCGTCCGGCCACCGTTTGCGAGTCAGGGGCCGGTCGGACAGGTGTGGCAGCAGCAACGCGGCCACCTGGTGGTAGTAGTCGATGACCTCGGCCTTGGTGAACCCGGTCTGTGGATACAGGACCTTGCTGAGGTTGGTGAGCTTCATCGTCTGCCCATCCACCTCGGTCGTCAGCTGCTGCTGCGCTCCTGCCATGCGTCCCAGTCTCCACCTCGCCGGCGTCCTAACATGGGTGCGTGGATAGTTACGGGCCAGTAACCGGGGACGCCGTACCCGTGGAACTGCGGAAGTGGCCGGAGCGGCGGGTGCCGGTCGCAGGGGTGGACCTGCTGGTCAGAGACGTGCCGGATGCGGCCCCGGACCTGCCTCCCGCCCTGTTCGTCCACGGTCTGGGCGGGTCGTCGCTGAACTGGACCGCGCTCGGCCTGCTGCTCAACGACACGATCCGGGGCATTGCTCCCGACCTGCCGGGTTTCGGTCGTACGCCGCTTACTGGTGTGACCGGGATCTCGGAGCAGGCCGACGTACTGATCCAGCTGCTGGAACGCGAGTACGACCAGCCGGTGCACGTGTTCGGGAACTCGATGGGTGGTGCCTCGTCTGTGGCGCTCGCAGCGCAGCGTCCCGACCTGGTGGCGTCGCTGACGCTCGTGTCGCCCGCACTGCCGCATCCACGGGTGTCGGCGAGTGCGCTGTGGTTCGCCGCGCTGGCGACGCCCCGGATCGGTCCCGCCGTACTGGAGCGGACGCAGCGGTTGCCGTTCGACCAGCGGTTCCAGGCGTCGCTGGCGATGGTGTTCGGGGATCCGCGGTCGTTGGCGCCCGAGGTGCGCGCGGCGTACGAGGAGGAACTGCATCGGCGCGACACCGATCCGTGGAGCCGGCAGGCCACTGTGGAGGCCGCCCGGAGCATCCTGCGCTCCTCGCTGGCCAGACCGCGCAGATCACTCTGGGCGGACGCCGCAAGAGTCGAGTGTCCGGTGCTGTTGATCTACGGCGGGAAGGACCGACTGGTCGACGCACGGATCCGTACCAAGGCTCAGCGCACCTTTCCGAACGCACACCTCCTCTACCTGCCGCAGTCGGGACATGTCGCGCAGATGGAGCACCCGGATCAGGTGGCGCGGGCGTTCCGTCACCTGATCGCTTGATCGAGTCGAATCCGACGCCCGGCTGAGACACGACTGAGCGGAGCGTCAGGTCAACTTGGGCGCGTGATTGGCAGAACCGCCCGAAATCTGTCGTTGGGAATCGCCGTACTCCTTGGTGTGGGGCCGCTGACTGCGACCGCCGCACCGCCGGTTGTTGCTCAGAGCAACCAATGGGAAGTGCGGCCTGTTGCCGGCGGATATCAACTGACCCTGCACCTCGACGCACCCGCACCGATGCGTGCATCGCTGCCGCTGCTGGAGGTCGACGGTACGCCGCTCGGTGTTGCGAAGCAGTCGCCGGACCGGAAGACGCTGACGCTCGTCAGCACCGATCCGGCTGTGCTGAAAGCGCGCGACGTCCGCCTGGTGTGGTCCGGAGACCTCGGCAAGGAGGCCGGGAAGAGCCGGAGCGTCGGCCCCGCCGGACCGACCGATGCCGACTGGCTGAAGGCGCGGCGTGGACCGCTGCTGCCGTCGGATCCCGGTGCGGTGGGCAAGTACCAGGTCGACACCGCGGAGTACAACCTTGGCGACGAGGCCGTGTACCTGCCAGGTCTCGCGCACCGCTCCGAGCTTCGCGGGAAGGTGTATTCGCCACGTGGTGCGGTCGGTCCGCGGCCGCTCGTGGTCTTCCTGCACGGGCGCCACGAGGTCTGCTACGGCGAGCCCAGTCACCCGTCCGACAACGAGAAGCCTTGGCCGTGTCCGCCGGGCATGAAGCCCATCCCCAGCTACCGCGGGTACGACGGTCCGGCGACCGCACTGGCCAGCAACGGGTACCAGGTCGTCTCGATCAGCGCGAACGCGATCAACGGCTGGGACAGCGACGCGTACGACGCCGGCGCACAGGCGCGGGCCGAACTGATCCTGGACCACCTCGCACTGTGGCGGAAATGGTCGACGATCGGCGGGGCACCGTTCGGTACCCGCTTCGTCGGCAAGTTCAACCTGCAGAACGTGGGGCTGATGGGGCACTCACGTGGCGGCGAGGGAGTTGCCCGGGCTGCAGTGCTCAACACTGACCGCGGCGGTCAGTACGGGATCCGCGCAGTGCTTCCGCTGGCTCCCACCGACTTTGCGCGAGCCACGGTGCCTGGTGTGGCGATGAGCGTCGTACTCCCGTACTGCGACGGTGACGTGTCCGATCTGCAGGGCCAGAAGTTCTACGACGACACCAGGTACTCCGTTGGCGGTGACACCGCGCCGCGCTCCACCGTCACGGTGCTGGGCGCCAACCACAACTTCTTCAACACCGAATGGACCCCTGGTCAGTCGGTGGCTCCGTCGAACGACGACTGGTTCGGTGACGAGAAGGCGTCGCCGTGCGGAGCGAAGTACGCGGGCCGGTTGACGGCGAAGCAGCAGCAGGCCGTAGGTACGGCCTACGTCGCTGGGTTCTTCCGACTGCAGCTGGGTCATGAGACGCAGTTCCTGGCGCAGTTCGACGGGTCGGACTCGCGGGCGGTGTCC
Source organism: Kribbella sp. VKM Ac-2566 (assembly GCF_004366005.1). NCBI lineage: Bacteria > Bacillati > Actinomycetota > Actinomycetes > Propionibacteriales > Kribbellaceae > Kribbella > Kribbella sp. VKM Ac-2566. The sequence continues at coordinate 542,055 of NZ_SODT01000011.1, forward strand.
GCTGGGAACGCCGTCGTACGAGTGGTGTCGCAGGCGCCACTGGGGTCGCGGCGGGACCTGAACCACTTCGACAAGGCGCTGCCTAGGGGCGCCGTCAGCGGCAAGGTGTCTGCGACCGTGTGCGCGGGTGTGAGCGGTCCGACCAGGCGCGCGGGTGTGCCGACGTGCATGGAGACCGAGGACTGGGGCAACGCGCCGCACTGGGATACGGCGTGGTTCGCCGCAAGGACACCGACCACAGCGGTCACCAAGCTGAGGTGGACAGGTACGAACGGGATCGTGCGCGTCGACGTACCTGCAGGGCAGCGCGACGTACGTCGGTTTGCGGCGCTGACGTTCCGTGCCGCACCGGACCCGGCCGGCATGCCCAAGACTGACCTGAGCGTTCGCGTGGTCGATGGACATGGCCAGGCGGCTGTAGTGCCGGTGTCTGCGGTCAGCGATGCACTGGTGCGGATGCCGGGCAGCAGCGAGGTCGGGCTGCCCAAGAACCTGCTGCGGACCGTCCGTATCCCGGTGTCGTCGCTCAAGGGCGTGAACCTGCGCGACGTGCGTGCTGTGGAGCTCCGGACGGACAGGGTTGCCAGCGGGTCGGCGTACGTGAGTGATCTGGGCTTCTCGTCGCCCGGACTCGGGCTCTCGGGACCTGCGCTCTTGCTGCCGAAGCTGTCCGCGTCCAGCGTCACTGTGAAGGAGGGGGACACAGGCACGCAGACAGTGGACTTCTGGGTGCGCATGTCGCGTCCGAGCATCCGGCCGGTCAGCGTGTACGTCGAGACGAACGGGGACCTCGGCGAGTCCGTGGGGGACGTTGCGCGGCATCTGGTGTTCAAACCGGGTCAGGTACGGCAGAAGGTGACCGTGCCGATCAAAGCGAACACTCGGGACAGCTACGACCTGCCGTTCAGCCTAGTGCTCTCAGCACCGCATGACGGGCTGCTGGACGAGTCGTTCGGCCACGGCCTCGTCCTCGACGACGACCCGACTCCGACGTTGACGCTCGGCAACCTGAAGGCGACCGAGAAGGCGGGCGTGGTGAGCTTCCCGGTCAAGCTGTCCGCGCCGAGCGACAAGTACGTCAGCTTCTCCGGCGTCGTGAAGGACGGTACGGCGGTGATCCGCAAGGACTACCGCAGCGTCAACGACGACGGCACCGGCGCGGCCGACCGGACCATCGACGGGTACGTCGAACCCGGCAAGACCACCGGCGACCTCCAGGTCAAGATCCTCGACGACAAACTCAAGGAACCGTCCGAGACCTTCACCGCGGTGATCAACCAGATCGACGGAGCCGTACTGAAGCTCCCGGCGACCCTGACCGCCACGATCACCGACAACGACTGAGACACGGGGACCGCGATGTGGACTGTGGCGGGGGTGGTTGGGATAGTGCGGGAACATGGGGGAGGGACAGATGGTTGAAAACCGGAGATCCCGTCCGACGTCTTCCTGAGGAGCCGACACGTGTCACTGCCACCGCTGGTCGAACCGGCCGACGAGCTGACGATTGACGAGGTGCGGCGCTATTCGCGGCACCTGATCATCCCCGAGGTCGGGATGGCCGGGCAGAAGCGGCTGAAGAACGCCAAGGTGCTGGTGATCGGCGCCGGCGGTCTCGGCAGCCCCGCACTGCTCTACCTGGCCGCCGCCGGGGTCGGCACGCTCGGCATCGTCGAGTTCGACACCGTCGACGAATCCAACCTGCAGCGCCAGATCATCCACGGCCAGTCCGACGTGGGCAAGTCCAAGGCCCAGTCGGCCAAGGACTCCATTCTCGAGACCAACCCGAACACCAACGTCGTCCTGCACGAGGTGCGCCTGGACAACGACAACGTGTTCGAGATCTTCGAGCAGTACGACCTGATCGTCGACGGCACCGACAACTTCGCCACCCGCTACCTGGTGAACGACGCCGCGGTGCTGCTCGGCAAGCCGTACGTCTGGGGCTCGATCTTCCGCTTCGACGGCCAGGTCAGCGTGTTCTGGGCCGAGCACGGGCCGTGCTACCGCTGCCTGTACCCGGAGCCCCCGCCGCCCGGCATGGTCCCGTCCTGCGCCGAGGGCGGTGTGCTCGGCGTGCTCTGCGCATCGGTCGGCGCCGCACAGGTCACCGAGGCGATCAAGCTGCTCACCGGGATCGGCGACCCGTCGCTCGGCCGGCTGAACATCTACGAGGCGCTCGACCTGAACTGGCGCGCGCTGAAGGTCCGCAAGGACCCGAACTGCGCGATCTGCGGCGAGAACCCGACCGTCACCGAGCTGATCGACTACGAGAGCTTCTGCGGGGCCCTGACCGAGGAGGCGGCCGACGCGGCCGTCGGCTCGACCATCTCGGTGAAGCAGCTCAGCGAGTGGATCAAGCTGAAGGACAACGGCGAGAAGGACTTCGTGCTGATCGACGTCCGGGAGCCGAACGAGTACGAGATCAACAAGATCCCGGGCTCGGTGCTGATCCCGAAGGCCGACTTCCAGACCGGTGTGGCGCTGGAGAAGCTGCCGCAGGACAAGCAGCTGGTGTTCCACTGCAAGTCCGGCGTCCGGTCCGCCGAGGTGCTCGCGATCGCCAAGGGCGCGGGCTTCTCCGACGCGGTGCACGTCGGCGGCGGCGTGGTCGCCTGGGTCGACCAGATCGACCCGAGCCAGCCGTCGTACTAGAAGTCCATCCGGCAGGACGCGATCGCCTCAGTGGCTACGGGATCACCTGTAACCACTGGGGCGTCGTCACGCCCGGACAGCGTTCGCATGTAGGCGACCGCGTCCACCGCGGCGTGACCGACCGGCTCACCCCTCCCCAGCAGATAGGTCCCACCTCCCGGCCCGGTGAGTTCGAGCACGACGGCCGGCCGGTCACCCCAGAACGGCCCGGACGCTTCCAGGTCGTAGACGACCTGGGCGATCAGCTCCTCGGCGTACGGCCCCGGGTCGAACGGCCGTCCGAGCGCCTGGCACACGTCGTCGCGGTGCATCCACAGGTCCCGCGCCAGCAGGATGTCCTGTACATAGCCGAACGACATCCGGGGCGCCGGGTCCACCTGCATCGATACCCGCCGGAACAACTCCGGAGTGCGCGAGATCTTCTGGGTCGCCCTCGCCCACACCTGGTCGAACAGCTCCCGGAGCTCAGCCGGCGACGTACCGCGGTGTTCGTCGGCCTGCACCATCATGTGCGCGTCGAACCGGGGCACGCCGGGGTAGACCCGCTTGTTCTTGAGCCATCGCCGCGGGAACGAGGTCGGCTTGATCACGTCCTCCGCCTGGCCGATCAGGTGGCCGGCGATGTCCGCGACGTCCCATGCGTCGCAGACGGTACGGCGCTGCCACTCGTCCCCCTCGATCGACGCGAGCAGTTCGTGCCATGCCTGGAGCTCGGAGTCCCGGTGGATCCGGCACCGCGGACGGTCGGCCCGCCCGATCTGCTCCGCGAGTACTGCGGTCATCTCTACCCCCTGGTTGGTGCGTAGTGCTGATAGAACATCTCGAGTACGACGGGCAGCAGCCGGCTGAACCGTCCTTCTTCGAACGGCACGTCCGGCTCGTTCGCCATCTGCTGCGACAGCACGCCGGACGTCACCGACGTGAACACCGCGAGCCCCTCCTCGGTCGCCGCGTCCGGACGCAACCGGCCCGCGTCCACGCCCGCCTGCAGGTGCCGGCGCAGGTCGGCGAGCGCCTCCTGAGCCGGCGCGAACGCCTCCGCGCTGGGCTCGAACCCGGGGATCGTCCGCCAGAACAGCAGCTGTGAATAGATCGGGTTCTGCATCGCCCAGCGGGCGAACGCCGTGGTGCCGATCAGGTGCAGCTCGACGACGTCGTCCGTCGTCGCGGCCGCGATCGCGTCGCGCTGTGCGGCCAGGAACTGCTCGGCGCCCCGCTGGAACAGGGCGTCGTAGATCGCCATCTTCGACGGGAAGTACTGGTACAGCGACGGCGGCTGCATACCGAGCCGACGGGCCACCGCGGACAGGCTCAAGGCCGCGACGCCCTCGGCCTCCATCAGCTCGACGGCGACGTCGAGGATCTCCCCGATCGTCTGCTGACGACGGCGGGTACGGCGGTCCGGCGCAGTAGTGCTCATGTCATGAGGAAAACCTAACGGCATTAGGGATGTCAATGCCTCGTAGGTTGTCCCCGGTCCCGCGTACTGTTTTGTGGCATGTGCAGAAACATCACAGTGCTCCGGGGACTCGAGCCGTCCGCGACCTCCGAGGAGATCTACGCGGCCGCGTTGCAGTACGTCCGCAAGGTGACGGGAGTCGGCTCGCTGAGCGCGACCACCCGCGCCCCGATCGAGCGCGCGGCCACCGAGGTCGCCCGCATCACCGAGCAACTCCTCGAGGAGATGCCGGCCCGCCGCAACCCACCCCAGACGGTGCCACCGCTGCGCCGCCCCGAAGTCCGCGCCCGCCTCGGCCTCGACTGACCGTCCGCGGAGTAATGTCTCCCTTCGGGAAACGGTTGCCCTAGTTCGGTTGCCCTAGTTCGGTTGCGCTAGTTGTGTTGCCTTGAGGGAGGCGCGGATGCGGTTCGCGATCAAGACCAGGCCGGAACACACCACCTGGCAGCAGATGCGGGACGTGTGGGTCGCGGCGGACCAGTTCGAGATCTTCGAGTCCGCGTGGCACTGGGACCACTTCTACCCGCTCAGCGGTGACATGCAGGGCCCGAACCTGGAGGCCTGGACGACGCTGGCCGCGCTCGCGCAGGCGACGTCCCGGATCCGGCTCGGCTGCCAGGTGACCGGGATGATCTACCGGCATCCCGCCGTGCTCGCGAACATGGCGGCGACCACGGACATCATCAGCAACGGCCGCCTCGAGCTCGGCATCGGCGCCGGCTGGAACGAGATGGAGACCGCGGCGTACGGCATCGAGCTGTACGGGCTGAAGGAGCGCTTCGATCGATTCGACGAGGGCACGCAGGCGATGATCGCGCTGCTCACCGAGAAGGTCGCGAACTTCGACGGCAAGTACATCAAGCTCACCGAGGCGTACTGCAACCCGAAGCCGGTGCAGACGCCGCACCCGCCGATCACCATCGGCGGCAAGGGGCCGAAGCGGACGCTCCGCGCGGTCGCCAGGTGGGCGCAGCAGTGGAACGTCATCGTCCCGGACCCGCAGGAGTGGAAGGCGCTCAAGGACGTCCTCGTCCAGCGCTGCGAAGAGGTCGGTCGCGACGTCAACGAGATCACCTGCTCGGTGAACGTCCGCATCGATCCCGACAGCCCGCTCGACAAGGCGGTCGCCGAGGCCGCGGCGTACGGCGAAGCAGGCGTCGACCTGGTGATCATGAACCTCCCGCTCGACGCGCCGCCGTCCGTCCTGGAGCCGCTCGCGAAGGCGCTCGCCCCACTCGCCTAGATCTGGCCCAATTGCGCCTAGATTGAGCACCGTGGACAGGGAGGAGTACGTCGAGGCCGTGCTGCAGGCCGTGGAGTCGATCCCGGAGGGCAGCGTCGCGACGTACGGCGACATCGCGGAGTACGTCGGGCAGGGCGGACCGCGGCAGGTCGGCGCGATCATGCGCGAGTACGGCGCGAGTGTGCCGTGGTGGCGGGTGATCCGCGCGTCCGGCGTACCGGCCGACGAGGTCGGCGACGAGCAACTGCACCGGTTGCGCTCGGACGGCGTCCGGGTGAGCAACGGCCGCGTCAACCTACGCGAGTTCCGCTGGGCGCCTCAGCACTGACATCGGCGACGCGGCGACCCCGCCCCGGGTCCCCGCGCCGCCGATGAGCTTCTACTACTCGCCGTTGAGCGAGGTGCCTGCCTGCGAGGTGCGCAGGAAGTAGATCGGGTCGTTGAACGTGCCGGGCAACTTGCCCAGGTTCTGGATGACCGTTGCGGTTCCGCTGGCGTGGCCGACGGCGTACAGGTACGCCGACCCGCTGTCCCGGTCGATCGCGGCGAGCAGCGTGCTCTGCGTGCCGCACTTCTCCGCGACGATCGCCTCGAAGCCCTGCCAGGTCGATGTCCGGACAACTTTCACCACCGGCGTCAGCGGCGACGTGACCGGGATGTGAATCGTGTACAGCGCGCCGCCCCGCGTCGTGGCGAGGAGCGTGTCGTACGTCGCGGTCTGGCTGATCAGCGTCATCGTCTTGACTGCGGCGAACCCGGCGTACGAACCGAGCGCGTGGAAGCCGGTGCTGTCCTTCTTCCACCGGAACAGCACACCGTCGTTGCGCAGCCCGTACAGGTACTCCCGGCTCGGGCTGGCGCCCTTCGGATAACCGGACCGGGCCAGCTGGGTGAAGTCGCCCATACCGTCCTGGATGTTCCCGCGACCCCACCACGGCCCGTCCGGCGGGCGGGCGATCAGTGTGCTGTAGAGCCAGGTGCCGTAGATCGCGTAGCCGCGGTCGACGATGCCGTCGTGGCTGTCGTAAGAGAACTCCCAGGTCGCACTGGCCCTGGTCTCGCCCGGGTCAGCGACCTGCGGGCCGACCCGGCGTTCGCTCGCGACCGGCGGGCTCGCGGCGGACAGAACCTGGTCGACGTAGTTGCCTTGCGCGGTGATCGAGCCGAGATCCAGCGAGCAGATCGACTGGACCTTCGGATCGGCCGCGGTGGCAGTGGCGGTATCGAGACCAGCCAGTAGAACAGCCGCCCCCAGGAGGGCGGCGGTACGCCGCATCGTCCTCATTCGGTGCTCCTCGTTGTGTATGAAGCTGTCGACGAACTCGATGCGGAGCGGAGTGGAAAAGTTACGGAGTGCCCCATTCGGAAAACGTCGGTGGGGTCTGTTGAGATAGGGCGGTGGTCAACAGACAGAGGTCCCGGTACCGGTTGGTCCGGGAGGAGCGCCGGAGCGCGGAGGCCCCTGTTCTCGATCCCGACCAGCAAGCCGTGGTGGATCATCCGGGCGGGCCTCTGCTGGTGCTCGCGGGGCCTGGCACCGGGAAGACGACGACGTTGGTCGAGGCCGTTGTCGACCGGGTTCGCAATCGTGGGTTGAGCCCGGACGAAGTACTGGTGCTGACGTTCGGCCGGAAGGCCGCGACCGAGCTGCGGGATCGCATCACCGGGCGCCTCGGGCGGACGACGCGGGTGATGCCGTCGATGACGTTCCATTCCTTCTGTTACGCGTTGCTGCGCCGGTTCACGCCGGCCGACGCGTTCGACGTACCGCTGCGACTTCCGTCCGGTCCGGAGCAGTCACTGCGGTTGAGTGAGGCGTTGTCAGGAAGTCGTGAGGTCGGTGCGGTGCACTGGCCGGGCAGTTTGCATCCGGCGTTGAAGACGCGCGGGTTCACCGACGAGGTGCAGGCGGTGATCGGCAAGGCGCGGCAGTTGGGCCTCGACCCGGAGGACCTGTCCGCGATCGGGCGGTCGGCGGAGCGGGCCGAGTGGGTCGCGGTCGGCGACTTCTTCGAGGAGTACCTGCGAGTTCTCGACGCGGAGCAGGTGCTGGACTACTCCGAGCTGATTCATCGCGCGGTCATCCTGGCGCAGCAGCCGCAGGTGCGGGCCAAGCTGCGGACCGAGTTCAAAGCGGTGTTCGTGGACGAGTACCAGGACACCGATCCCGGCCAGACGAAGCTGCTGCAGGCGATCGCGGGCGACGGCCGCGACCTGGTCGTGGTCGGCGATCCGGACCAGTCGATCTACACGTTCCGGGGCGCGGACGTGCGCGGACTGCTCCGGTTCACCGACGAGTTCCGGACCCGCGACGGCGCGGAAGCAGCCCAGATCGCGTTGGGTACGACGCGACGTTTCGGGACCACCCTGCAACGCGTGTCCCGCAATGTCGTCAACCGCCTCGGCGTACCGGGGTCGCTGGATCGAGACACGTTCGAGCGGTTCCGGAACCCGGATGCCTCGTCGTGTGATTTCGGTCCGGGAAAGGTCGAGGCGAACCTGTACTCGACGAGCGGCGCGGAGCTCGAGCACATCGCGGACCTGCTGCGGCGCGCGCACGTCCAGGACGGCATCGGGTGGAGCGAGATGGCGGTACTCGTCCGGTCCGGAAGTCGTTCGATTCCACCGTTGCGACGGGCGTTGGCGGCGGCCGGCATCCCGGTGGATGTTGCGGGCGACGAGCTGCCGTTGTCGCGTGAGCCCGCCGTACGGCCGATGTTGCTGGCGTTGCGTGCGGTGGCTGACCCGGAGACGTTGACCGTCGACGTCGTACGGGCGTTGGCGCTGTCGCCGCTGGGCGCCATGGATGCGGGACAGCTGCGGCGGCTGGCGCGGGTGCTGCGGCGACGCGATCGGGACGCGGCGAACGGGCAGCGGTTGCCGCGGTCGTCGGACGAGCTGTTGCGGGAAGCGCGGCTGAACCCGTTGCTGCTCGACGAGGAGGCGTCACCGGCCGAGGCGCGGTTCGCGGCGCTCGGTGAGCGGTTGCTCAAGGCAAGGAATATCGTGACCGCGGGCGCGGCGCCGGACGAGGTGATGTGGTCGCTGTGGTCGGAGTCGCCGTGGTTGCGGCGGCTGCGCGGGCAGGCCACGTCGGGCGGCGAGACCGCGCGGGCGGCGAACCGGGATCTGGATTCGTTGTGCGCGTTGTTCGATGCGGCCGGGCGGGCGGAGGAGCAGGTCGGGTTCAAGGGGGTTTCGGCGTTCCTGTCGGAGCTGGAGTCGCTCGACATCGCGGGGGACAACCGGTTCGACGGGACGTACCGCGAGGCCGGCGTACAGCTGATGACGGCGCACCGGTCGAAGGGCCTGCAATGGCGGCTCGTTGTCGTCGCTTCGGTGCAGGAGGGCCAGTGGCCGGACCTGCGGCGGCGCGGGTCGTTGCTGGAGCCGGACCGGTTGGGAACGGACGGGTTGATCGATCCGTTGTCGGCGGGCGCGTTGCTCGCCGAGGAGAGACGGTTGTTCTACGTCGCGATCACGCGTGCGCGCGAGCGGCTGATCGTGACCGCCGTACAGGCGCCCGAGGCCGACGGTGATCAACCCTCCCGATTCCTTGCCGAGCTGGACATTCCTTTGAAACTGGTCGCCGGGCGGCCGCGGCGGCCGTTGTCGTTGCCGGGTCTCGTCGCCGATCTGCGCTGCGTGCTGGCGGATCCGGCGTCGTCGCCGGCGTTGAAGCGAGTGGCAGCGGACCGGTTGGCTTTGCTGGCGTCGGCTGTCGACGACCGGGATCAGCCCTTGGTGCCGACGGCTGATCCGTCGCGCTGGTGGGGTGTGCGGGAGCGCACGGAGTCGGTGCGGCCGATCGCGGATCCCGAGCTGCCGGTGCCGTTGTCGGGCAGTGCGCTGACGACGATCGTGGACTGTCCGTTGCGGTGGTTCCTGACCAGGCGGGCCGGTGGGGAGACGCCGAGTACGTCCGCGATCGGGTTCGGGATGGTGCTGCACACGCTGGCCGATGCGGTCGCGACCGGGACCTTGCCGCCGTCGGTCGACGAGCTGAACGGGTGGCTGGACAAGGTGTGGACGCAGCTCGAGTTCGAGTCCGCGTGGATCTCGGACCGGGAGCGGGTCGAGGCGGAGCAGGCATTGCGGCGGTTCGTGGCGTGGCACCAGGGTCGGCCGGACCGGACGCTGGTGGGGACGGAGGTGGACTTCGACGTACTGCTGCCGGACGAGGAGCACCCGGCGGTTCGGGTGAAGGGCCGGATGGATCGCGTCGAAAAGGATTCTGAAGGTACGGTCCGGGTGGTCGACCTGAAGACCGGGCGGAACATTCCGACCAAGCCCGCGCTGGAGCGGCACGTACAGCTGGCGATCTACCAGCGAGCGATCAACTCACGGCAGATGAAGAAGCTCGGCGAGGAGGCGGTCGCAGGTGGAGCCGAGCTCGTCCAGCTCCGCCACGACGACAACGGCGGCTTCCCGAAGGTCCAGCCGCAGGCCCCGTTGGAGACCGACGACGACGGCCGCACGTGGCTCGACGACGCGGTCGACGACGCCGAGTCCATGATCCGCTCAGAGGAGTTCACGGCCCAACGCAACGACGGCTGCAACCGCTGCGAAGCCCGTGCCCTCTGCCCCATCCAGCCCGAAGGCCGGGAGATCGTCTGATGCCCGCTGCGGTACTGCGCACCACAGCCGACCTGTGCGATCTGCTCGGCATCCCGTTCAGCGACCAGCAACTCGCGGCGATCACGGCTCCGCTCGAGCCCGGGGTGATCGTGGCGGGGGCCGGGTCGGGGAAGACTACGGCGATGGCGGCCCGGGTGGTGTGGCTGATCTGCACCGGTCAGGTGAAGCCGGAGGAAGTGCTCGGGCTGACATTCACCAAGAAGGCCGCCAACGAGCTCGACGTCCGGATCCGCGAGGACCTGACGAAGGCCGGCGTCCTCGGATCGACCTTGCCGAAGGACCAGCACCCGATTCTGGCCGCGCACCTGCGCAGCAACATCCCCAACTGGGAGCCCGAGGAGCCGGGCGAGCCCGTCGTCTCGACGTACCACGCCTTCGCCGGCACGTTGATCGCCGAGCACGGCCTCCGCATCGGCCTCGAGCCGGACTCCCGCGTGCTCGCCGACGCGACCCGATTCCAGTTGGCGGGTCGCGTCGTACGGCGGTCCGCCGGGCCGATCCGCTTCGCCTCGCATCACGTGCCGACGCTCGTCAACAGCCTGCTCGCTTTGGATGGCGAGTTGGCCGATCACCTGCTTCGTCCCGACGACATCCGCGAGCACGACGACGCCGTACGGCAAGAGGTCGCGGCGGTGCGCAAGCAGACGGTGGAGGTCCGCAAGCTCGCCGAGACCGCGTTGAAGCGGGGGGAGATCCTGCAGCTCGTCGAGGAGTACCAGGCGTACAAGGCGGAGCGCGGCGTCGTCGACTTCGCCGACCAGATGGCGCTCGGCGCGCGGCTCGCCGAGGAGTGTCCGGAGGTCGCCGCCATCGAGCGGTCGCGGTACAAGGTCGTGCTGCTCGACGAGTACCAGGACACGTCCGTCTCGCAGCGCCGGATGCTCACCGCGCTGTTCGCCGCGGGTGACGGGCGCGGCCATCCGGTCACCGCGGTCGGTGACCCGTGCCAGGCGATCTACGGCTGGCGCGGTGCCTCGGTCGCGAACCTGGACGAGTTCCCCGCGCACTTCCCGCAGGCTGACGGATCGCCGGCTCGGCGGTACGTGCTGAGCGTCAACCGCCGCTGCGGCAGCCGCATTCTCGCGGCGGCGAACCAGCATGCGGCCGAGCTCTACGAACAGCACCCCGGCGTCATCCCGCTCGAGGCCCCGGAGAACGCTCCGGAGGGCGCGATCACGGTCGGGTTGTTCGAGACCCGCTCGCAGGAGATCGAGTGGGTCGCCGACGCGATCGTCGCCGCGCACCGCACCCGGAACCGCCGCTGGAAGGACATCGGCATCCTGATGCGGACGAACGTCGACCTCAGCGCGGTGCACGAGGCGCTGATCGCGCGCAAGGTCCCGGTCGAGGTCGTCGGTCTCGGCGGTCTGCTTGCGCTCCCCGAGGTCGTCGACGTGGTCGCGACCCTGCAGGCCGTCAACGACCTGACCGCGAACGCGGCGATGCTCCGGATCCTCACCGGCCCGCGCTACCGGATCGGTCACCGCGACCTCGCCCTGCTCGCCAACCGCGCCCGCGCGCTCGCCGACGCGGGGGAGCGGCCGGCCGCCGACGACCTGGTCGCCGCGCTCGACGCGGCCGTCGCCGGGATGGATTCGACCGAGGTCATCTCGCTCGCCGAGGCGGTCGACGATCCGGGTCCGGCGGCGTACGCGCCGGAGGCGCTGACCCGCTTCAAGGAGTTGTCGGTCGAGCTACGCGAGCTGCGCGCGCATGCGGGCGAGCCGCTGCTCGACCTGGTCCGCCGGGTGATCAGCACGATCGGCCTGGACGTCGAGCTGACCGCGACCCCCGATCACGTCGACGCGGGGCGACGCGATCACCTCGCCGCGTTCCTGGATGCCGTGGGCAACTTCGTGTCGACCGAGTCGGACGGATCACTGGACGGTCTGCTCGCGTACCTCGCGGCCGAGGAGGAGTACGCCGCCGGCCTCGACCTCGCCGTACCGAGTGAAGCCGACTCCGTGAAGCTGCTCACCACGCACCGATCGAAGGGCCTGGAGTGGCCGGTCGTGTTCGTGCCGACGCTGGTGTCGAAGGTCTTCCCGTCGGACCGCGGGCGGGACAAGTGGACGACGAACGCGAAGGTGCTTCCGTGGCCGTTGCGCGGTGACGGCGACACGCTGCCGGACATCCACGACCTGTCCAACGCCGGGCTGAAGGCGTTCGCGGACGAGTGCAAGGAAGTGAACGCACTGGAGGAGCGGCGGCTCGGGTACGTCGCGTTCACGCGTGCGAAGGAACTGCTGGTCGCGACCGGGCACTGGTGGGGTCCGACGCAGAAGCGGCCGCGCGGTCCTTCGTCGTACCTCTCGGTGCTGAAGAAGCACGCCGGGGAGCGGGTCATCGCCTGGGCGGAGCAGCCGGAGCTGACGGCGGAGAACCCAGAGCTGGCCGAGCAGACGCAGGCGCCGTGGCCGACGCCGTACGACGTGGACTCGTTCCAGCGACGACTGGAATCGGCTGCTCTGGTGCAGCTGTCGCGCGCGGAAGGTCCGTCGATCGAGGCGGAGGAGTCGCTGCTGCTCGACGAGCAGGCGACGGTCGCGCGCTGGGACTCCGAGCTCGAGCGATTGTTGTCCGAGGCAAGGGAAAGCCGGAGCCGGAAGGCGTACGACGTGGCGCTGCCGGCCGCGCTGTCCGCGACGCAGCTGATGCGGCTGGCGAAGGATCCGGACGGCCTGGCCGCCGAGCTGGCCCGCCCGATGCCGCGCAAACCCAACCGGGCCGCGCGTTTCGGGACCCGTTTCCACGCGTGGGTGGAGAGCTACTTCGGCCAGCAACTGCTGATCGACCCGGACGATCTCCCCGGCGCCGCGGACGAGGACATCGTCGACGACACCGACCTCACCGACCTGATGGACGCGTTCCGCGACGGCCCGTTCGGCGACACCACGCCGTACGAGATCGAGGCGCCGTTCGCCCTCGCCCTGGACGGCCGGGTCATCCGCGGCCGCATCGACGCCGTCTACCAGGTCGTCCGTCCGGACGGCTCCCGCGGGTACGACGTCATCGACTGGAAAACCACCCGAGGCGAAAGCGCGGACCCCCTCCAGCTGGCCATCTACCGAGTCGCCTGGTCCGAACTCATGAACATCCCCCTCGACCAGGTAACAGCAGCCTTCTACTACGTCCGCACCGCCGACATCATCCGCCCCGAAAACCTCCCCGACAAACAACAACTCACCAAACTCCTGAACGGCTGACGGCTAGCGCCTCGGCGAGCAGGGAGACCTGGTCGTGGTCAGGGGAAGCCGGGTAGAAGATGACGTCGGTCGCGCCGGCCGCACGAAGGCCGGTCAAGTGGTCGCGTAGTGCCGCTGGAGTCGTCAGGGTGTCGGCTCGCGCGAACTCGAAGTACGCATCACCGTAGTAGTGACGGATGTACTCGTCGGCGACCGCGTCAGCCTCAGGCCCGAGAGCGAAATACCGCCCGGTGACGATGCGAGGATCTCCACTTCGACCGGCGTCCTTCCAAGCCGTCCGTACGGCGCTCGCACCTTGCTCGAGCGTCGCCGTACCGAACAGCGGAGCCACCCAACCCTGCCCGTGAACAGCGGCGCGACGGTAAGCGGCTGGAACCAAACCGCCGAACAGAAGCCCGGGACGGCCGTCGGGGAGATTGGACATGCCTTCAAGCTTCCCCGCCCACACCTGCCGCCAAGTCTCCAACGACGTTGTCCACAGCTCGCCGAATCCATGCTGCGCGGCTCCACTGGCGATGAAGTCGTCCGGCCAACCACCCAGACCGACACCGGCGGTCAGCCTGCCGCCGGACAGCTGATCGACCGATGCGAGCTGTTTGGCAAGCAGTACGGCGTTGTTCCGCCAGCCGATGTTGAGCACAGTCGTGACGAGCTCCACCCGCGAAGTCCGCGCCGCCGCAGCAGCCAACGCGGTCAACGGCTCCAGATTGTCGTAGACCAACCGGTCGATCACGCCGACCGCATCAAACCCCGCCTCTTCGGCCGCAGCGGCCCACCCGCCCAACCGCCGCGCATCCACCCCAGGCACCGCCGCCGGCAACCCGATCCCGACTCTCATGCTCCATTCCTCCCGTCGCTCCAAGAACGACGGTAGGCACCACCCCCACCCCATTTCTTGAACAGATCGGACGTCCTCAGCCCCGCCGGCCAGGTTGGGGAGTCCTACTGCCCAACGAGGGAGGGCAAACCTCCCCAGATCGGACCTGGGGAGTAGGACGCTAGACGACTGCCGAGCGGTTGGCCCGACGCACCAGCTCAGCAGGCACGATCCGGACCGCGAACGGCCTGCGGGCCTCGAACACCTCGTCGCCCTTGTACGTCTCCTCGACGTACCGCCCGTTCTCGAGTTGGAGGACCGTGAGCACTGCTTCTTCGGGCTCGAAGATCCAGTACGAAACCACCTCGTGCTCTTCGTACAAGCGACGCTTCTTGAGCAGATCCTGGGCTCGCGTGGAAGGCGACAGGATCTCGACGGCAAGCAACAGCGGATGCCGGATGCCGTTCTGCTCCGCATCTTCAGACCGACAGACCAGCAGGTCGGGCTGTAGCGAGTTCCTGTCGTTCGGCCGGTAATCGAAAGGCGCGAAGAGGACCTCGAGCTCATCGGGGCAGGCGGGCTGGAGCCGGATTGCGAACTGGTATGCGGCACGCTGATGAACGAGCAGCGGCGAGGGCGTCACCAGCACCGCCCCGTCCAGGAGTTCGCGTCGCTCCCCGTCGTCGGGGAGTGCGTCGAACTCGGCCAGTGTGAGCTTCTGCCGCTCAATCGGTTCCACGGACACAATGGTGCCTCCTTCTCGGTCACTCGACCAGCATGGTGGTGTTCAGGGAGTGGTTGGTACCATTTCGCCGATCTGCCCCTGGATGCCCTTGGATGCCCCGGAATTCGTCTCATCCGGCGAGCGCTGCCGGTGAAAGCGTGAGCGGGAACGGCGTGGTGGCCTCGAAAGCTTCTTCGGCTTGTACTACGGCTTGGCAGGTGTAGCCGGTGGGGGTGAGTTCCAGGACTGTTAGTTCTTCGGCGTCGGGGTCCAGGAGCCAGTAGGACGGGATCTGGTGCTGCTCGTACAGGCTGCGCTTGAGAACGACGTCCGTGGTGCGGGTCGTGGGGGAGAGGACCTCGACGGCGAGGAGTGGTGGTGCGGTCAGGAGCTGGGCTCGGAGGTCGGTGCGGTGGCAGACCAGGAGGTCCGGGCGGAGGGACGTGTTCAGAGCGGGGCGGAAGTCCAGGGACCCGACCGAGACGAGCAGGTCGGGTGGGCAGGCGTGTTTCAGCAGCACCATGAGGGCGAGTACGGCCGCGTGGTGAGCGGGTGGTTGCGGGCCGGTGATGAGCAGGCGGCCGTCGACAATCTCGTAACGCCGGCCGTCCCGGGTGGCTTCTGCTGTACGCACCCCACCAGCCTGACAAATCCCACCGCACCCCCGCCGAAGTTATCCACAGGTCAGGGGGTTTTGCAGGGTGCCTGCGAACTGCAACGAGCCTGCTACGTCTGTGAGGTCGACCATTTGCTGGTTGTTCTTCAGTTGGAGGCGGTTCAGGCAGGAGAGCGCGAACTCCGGAGCGAAGATGTCGTACTTCGCGAATGCTTCCGCCAGTTCCGGTGTCGCCGCCTGGTAGTCGCGGATGGACGACGCCACCACGGACCAGAACTCGGACGGCGTCAGCAGGCCCTCCCGATCCAGCAGCGGGGACAGGAACCGGAAGATGCAGTCGAAGACGTCGGTGAAGATCGACAGCAGCTTCTCGTCGTCCGGTACGTCGGCCCGCACCCGCTCCGCTTCGGACGGTACCGGCGTCGAAGAACGCAGTACGGCGATCTCCTCGGCGATGTCCTTCATGATCACCCGGATCGGGATCGCGTCCCGCAGTACCAGGATCAGGTTCTCGCCGTGCGGCATGAACACCAGCTCGTACGCGTAGAAGCTGTGCAGCAACGGGATCAGATAAGCGTCGACGTAGGCGCGCAGCCAGTCCGCCGGCGCCAGGCCGGACGCCCGTACCAGCGCCGCGGCCATCGACGCGCCGTGCCGGTCGACGTGCAGCAGCGACGCCATCGTGGCCAGCCGCTCACCGGGCTCCAACGACGGCACCGGGCTCTCGCGCCAGAGCGCCGACAACATCTTCCGGTACGGCGAGGTCTTGTCGGTCGCGTTCTCGTAGTATCGGTTGTGGTACCCGGCCGCCGCGATCTCGCGCAACACCGTGAAGCCGTAGCGCTTCAGGACGACGTCGTTCGAGACGACCGAGTGCACCCAGTCGTTGATCGCCGGCGTCGCGGCCATGTACGACGGGGACAGGCCGCGCATGAACCCCATGTTGAGCACCGACAACGCCGTCTTCACGTAGCATCGACCAGGCGAGGACCGGTTGAAGAACGTCCGGATCGACTGCTGCGGCTGGTACACGTCGTCCGTCGACCCGAGGTGGACGATGTGCCCCTGGGCGATGTCGGCGGCGAACGTGATCGACGTCTTGTTGTCCCACTGCCAAGGATGCACCGGCAGGTACACGTACTCCGCCGGGTCCGCCTGCGCAGCGAACCGCTCGAGTACGTCGTCGCCCAGCTCCGACCGCATCAACTCGTCGAACGCCAAGGAAGAACTACAGGAAACCGTAGTCCGGTCCCGCCGAGTAGCGATCCAGGTCAGCTGCACGCCCGCGCCGGTCTCCGGCGCATAGGCCAGATAGTCCGTGAGGCCGAACCCGAGCCGCCCGTTGTTCGCGACGAAACACGGATGTCCCTCGGTCATCGCTGCCTCGATGGTCTGGAAGTCCGCGGTGACCAGGTCCGCCGCCGTCAGGTCCGGCTTCGACAGCTTGTACGCCGCCGACGCCAGCGTGCTGCTGATCTCCTCCAGGTACACCGGCAGCATCTCGCGCCCGATCCCGAGCTGCTCGTGGAACTCGGTGATGAACTCCAAAGCGTCGATCGCCGAGCCGTCGTCGCGGGCAACTGAAGAGATATCCCAATGATTCAAAGGATAATGCCGCGCGGTGAAGCGGTACCGGCCGACGGTATACTCATTGCCAACAGCAACAGGCTCGAGAATGCGCTCGTGCACGAATTCGGACAAGGCCTTCCGGACCAATGCCTGGTTGACGACAGCCCAGTGATCCATCAGCCCGCCTCGTTCATTCGATGCGCCTCGGCGTACTGGTCGCGGGTGCAGAAGCTCAACCACGCCTCCTTGTCCTGCAACGACACAATCCTGTGCTTGCGGAACCCCATCCGCGCGTTCAACGCCTGGATCTTCACGTTCCGCACGTCGGGCTCGACCACCACCCGATCGACGAGCGGATCGCTGAACAGGCTGTCCATGATCGTCTCGAACACGGCCCCGGTGAACCCGGCGATCGGCGCGGTCGGCGGCCCGACCAAAACGTGCATGCCGATGTCGCCCGGTGCCACGTCGTACGTCCGGCCGACCGCGTCGTACGCCGGCTCGTAGCGCTCCATCAGGAATGCGGGCCGCCCGTCGTGCTCGCCGAGGAACGCCTGGTGGTGCGCGCTCTCCGCGATCCGGAGGTACTCCGCGTGCACGTCGGCGACGGACGCGGTCAGCAGGCCCCAGTACCGCGCGTACGGCTGCGTGACCCAGCTGTGCAGCGTGGTCACGTCCTCGGCGAGGTCGAACGGCCGGAGGCTGAGGGTGCCGAGGCCGGCGACGAACCGCCGGTACGTCGGCTCGGGCAGTGCTCTGGTCATGGCGGCTCTGCTTTCGAGGTGGGCGGACCTGATTAGCTAAGGCTTACCTTACTTGATAGCTGATGAGGCATCGAAACCGGCTCGTATCGTGGCGGCGCCCGCAGTCGTCCACACTGGTAGGACGACCTCGGACGGGGGAGCAGATGGCAGCTCGAAGATGGTTCGCAGTCGGCTCGCTGTTTCTACTGGTGGCGTGTGGCAGTCCTGGAACGCCCGGTCCTTCCCCGAGCGTTCAACAGACGAGCGCTCAACCGAGCAGTACGCCGCCTGCTCCGACCTCGACTGCTCAAGCGGCGGTGGTGCCGAATGTGGTCGGCCTGAACCATCAGTTGGCTCAGGACACCATGCAGGCGGCGGGCTTCTACTATCTGACCGAGGAGGACGCCACCGGGCAGGGCCGGCTGCTGATCAACGACCGCAACTGGGTTGTCGTCACCCAGGAACCCAAGGGCGGCACCCGTGCCCCGGCCGACACCAAGATCATCTTGCGCTCCAAGAAGATCGGCGAGTAGGTGGATGCGGCAAGTACGCCGCGCGGCGGATGTGCCGCAACCGCGGGCAGGCCTACGTTGGAGGCATGTTGATCGCCGAAGACCTCTTGTTGCTGCTGTACGACGACGAGACCGGAAAGCCGATCACTGGGTCGCCCGGTCTCGACTACGCGCTCGCGGGTGCGGTGCTGATCGAGCTGACGCTGAGCCGGAAGCTCGACATCACCATCGACGGCAAGGTGGGTCGTCTGCAGGTGCTGGACGGCGCACCGACCGGGGACGCGATCCTGGACGAGCGCTTGGCGTACGTGGTCAACAAGCCTGGCAAGAAGCCGAAGGACCAGATCGGTGCGCTCTCGAAGCGGCTGCGCAACCAACTGCTGGCGCGGCTCGCGGAGCGGGGTGTGCTGGAGGAGGACGAGGGCAGGGTGCTCGGTCTGTTCCCGGTGACGCGCTGGCCGGCCAAGGATGCGCGGCACGAGGCCGAGGTGCGTTCCAAGCTCGAGAGCGCGCTGAAGGTGGGTACGACGCCGGACGAGCGCACCGCTGCGTTGATCGCCCTCCTCAGCGCGCTGAACGTCGTACCGAAGGTCGTCACGGATGCGGTCGACAAGAGGGCGTTGAAGCAGCGCGCGAAGGAGATCGCCGACTCGGACTGGGCTGCCGCCGCGGTGAAGAAGGCGGTCGCCGAGATGCAGGCCGCCGTCACAGCAGCCATCGTGGTGGCATCAACCGCAGGAGCGTCAGGTAGCAGCTAGTCGAGCCTTGATGTCCGGCTTGACCACCTTGCCGACCTTGGAGCGTGGCAGGTCGGGCCAGACGAGCACCTCTTTCGGCGCCTTCACGCTGCCGACGCGTGCCTTCGCGAACGCGATCAGCTCAGCCGGCTGGATCTCACTGCCCGGCTGGAGCTGAACGACGGCCACGACCCGCTCGCCCCACTTCTCGTCCGGCAGGCCGATCACTGCGCAGTCCTGTACGTCGGCGTGCGCCATCAGCGCCTGCTCGACCTCGGTGGAGTACACGTTGAAGCCGCCGGTGATGATCATGTCCTTCGCCCGGTCGACGATGTAGAGGTAGTTGTCGTCGTCCAGGTACCCGATGTCGCCGGTGTGGTGCCAGCCGTACGCCGAAGCTGCTGCGGTGGCCTCGGCGTTCCGGTAATAGCCCTGCATCACCAGCGACCCTCGCACCACGATCTCACCGCGCTCACCGTGCGGGAGCAGCGTGCCGTCCGCTCCCATGATCGCCACCGTGACCAGCGGGGACGGCCGTCCCGCGGATGACAGCCGTCCCCGCGCAATATGGCCTGCGGTGTCGAAGTGTTCAGCGGGCGGCAGCATCGAGATCATCATCGGGGCCTCGGTCTGCCCGAACAGCTGGGCCATCACCGGACCGATCCGCTGCAGTGCCTCCTCGAGCCGGGCGACCGACATCGGTGCAGCGCCGTACCAGAAGCACCGCAGCGACGACAGGTCCGTGGAGTCGAGCTCCGGCGCTGCCAGCACCATGTAGATCAGCGTCGGCGGCAAGAACGTGTGCGTCACTCCGTGTCGCGGTATCAGCTCCAGGAACGCATGTACGTCGGGAGCTCGCATGATCACGATCTCGCCGCCGGACGCGAGCACCGGGAAGCACAGCACGCCTGCTGCGTGTGTCAGCGGCGCCAGCGCCAGGTAGACCGGTCGCTCGCCGAACGGATACCCGATCAGCGTAAGCGCGGTCATCGTCTCCAGGTTGCCGTTGCCGAGCATGACTCCCTTCGGACGCCCCGTCGTACCGCCGGTCCCGACGATCATCGCCAGGTCGTCCGGATCGGTCAGATCAGGTGCCGGCTGGGACGCGCCCCCGCAGAACGCGTCCCAGCCGACGGACCTCCGGCCAGCAGGGTGGGGGGTGAGGCCGGAGGTGGAGGGCTCCCCGTCGAGACACACAAAGGTGTGGATCTTCGGCAGTGAGTCCCGAATGCGGTCCACCAGCGACGCGAACGCCGCTTGGTAGATCAGCACTTCGCAGTCGAACTGGTCGAGCAGTTCACGGTTCTCGGCGGCTTCGTTGCGCGGGTTGATCGGGCACCAGACCGCACCGGCCCGACTGATCCCGAACACACAACTGAACGCCACCGGGTCGTTCGCGGACAGGATCGCCACCTTGCCGCCCGGCCGTACGCCGGTTGCCGCCAGCGCACCAGCGATCCGGTACGAGAGCTGCTGTACGTCGCCGTACGTCAGCGTCTCGCCGTCCGTGGTCAGGCAGGAGGCGTCCGGCGCCAGCGATGCGCCCTTGTCCAGGTAGTCGACCAGCCGCACGGCAACTCCTCTAGCGCTGCACC
The DNA here is from genome assembly GCF_004366005.1 of Kribbella sp. VKM Ac-2566. NCBI lineage: Bacteria > Bacillati > Actinomycetota > Actinomycetes > Propionibacteriales > Kribbellaceae > Kribbella > Kribbella sp. VKM Ac-2566. Next base: position 562,569 of record NZ_SODT01000011.1, read on the forward strand.
GTCAGCTGCGGCTCGGACACCAGCCCGAAGCTCCGCAGTACGCCGAGCAGCTCGCGGTGACCGAACGCCTGGCAGCCACTCGCGAAACCGACCCGCTTCGGCGGCGTCTGCAGCAGCGAGTACGCCGCGTACGCCTGAAGCAGACCGGTCTGCTGGTAGTTGCTGTTGCCGTGGATGACACAGTGCGCCCGTCCGAGCGGTCCGGAGGCGTGCACCGAGTCCAGCGTCTTGTTGACGCGTGGATTCTCCCGGGGCGGCATCTCGTTCATCACCTGGCGAGCTGTCTCGGTCAGTGCGATGTTGCGGTCCTCGGGCGACATGTCCTTCGTGGCTTCCAGCGCCGCGGCGACGATCTGCGGGACCCCGTTCATCAGCGCGGCGTTGAACACACCGCCCTGCGCCTTGCAGTTCGCGACCCGCGGATCGCGCTTGAACCACACCGGGTGCGACATGCCGCCCCAGGGCAGCGACAGCGCGAGCTCGTGCTGTCCGGGAACCACCAACGGCACCAGACCCTGCTCGGGGAACTCCGCGTACTGGTTGTTCTCCAGGTAGTGCGCCTTCGACGTCGCAGCGTTCACCAGAATCGTGCGGGTCGACGCAATGGTCGGGCTGCCGCCCCAGAACACGGCGACGTCCAACGTGTCCAGACCGGGCTGCTCGAGACACAGCTGCGCAGCGATCTCGCTGGTGGTGTACATCTGCGCGATACCCGGGGCCAGCACCAGGTTGGCCTCGGCGAACTGCGGACCGTACTTCTCGTCGCAGGTCATCAGCCAGTCCTGCTCACCGGTCGTGTCGGTGTAATGCGCACCTGCTGCGAGTGCTGCTTCCACAGCCGCCGGACCGAGCTCACTGAACGGTCCGACGGTGTTCAGTACGACGGAAGCACCCGAGAACAGCTCGGTGAGCGCAGCGACGTCATGGTCGACCGCAGCGATCTCGTAGTCTGCGGTCTCGATGCCAGGAACATGTGCGTCCATAGAGGCCTTGAGCTTCGCCTCGTCTCGCCCAGCCGCCACAAACGGCACGTGGTACTGCCGCAGGTACTCACACACCAGCCGGCCGGTGTAGCCGGAGGCACCGTAGACAACAACAGGCTTTCCCATCACATCCCCATTCCGCCGTCGACCGGCAGGCCGATGCCGGTGATGAACCGGGACTCGTCGGACGCGAGGAAGACGACCGCGTCGGCCATGTCGGCGACCTCGCCGAGCCGGCCTGCCGGGGTCAGTCCGATCACCGCGGCGACCGCGGCGTCGGGCGACTCGAACAGTCCGAGCTGGGCCACGTCGTTCGCCAGGCCGGCGCCCATCGCGGTCGGGACCAGGCCCGGGTAGATGCAGTTGACGCGGACGCCGTACCCGAGCTTGCCGGACTCCATCGCGGCGACCCGGGTCAGCCGGTCGACGGCGGACTTGGTCGCGGAGTACACGGCGATGCCGGGGAAGGCGATGGTGGCGGCGACCGACGCGACGTTGATGATCGCGCCGCCCTGGCCGGCCAGGCCTTCGGGACGCATCGTCCGCAGGCCCCACTTGATGCCGAGCGTGGTGCCGAGGACGTTCACCTCGAGCATCTTGCGGATCTGGTCCGCGGTGACCTCGGTGAGCAGGCTGGTGATCTCCACCCCCGCGTTGTTCACCAGGATGTCCAGGCCGCCGAGGATGTCGTTGGCGGCGACCACCGCGTTCTCCCAGTCGCCGTCGTCGGTGATGTCGTGGGCGATGAAGCCGTTGCCCGCGCCGTACTCCTGGTCGAGCGCGTCGGCGACCGCTTCGCCCAGGTCCTTCTGGATATCGCTGATCACGACTTTGGCGCCGGCGGCCGCGAGGGCCTTCGCCATCCCCTCGCCGAGTCCCTGCGCGCCGCCGGTGACCAGGGCCTTGCGGCCGGAGAGATCGAGTGAACCCATCTGAAGCTCCTTCTGCTTGCCGGGGTGTTTCACACTCTGGCCAGCCTTTTGACAGTCGTCAAGACTTTGTTTGACACTTGTCAAGAAATCTCCCCGCACCGGGACGCGCCTGGCCCGGGGCGGGGTACCCTGACGCATCGACCATGTCCGACCAAGTCCGAGCTGATCCGAGCCGGCCCGAGCTGGAGAGTGGGTGATTGCCGTGGCGTCCGCTGCTGAGGAGCGGCCTGCCCGTGTCTCCGGGATCGACAAGATCGAGCGCCGCCGGGTCGCGCTGGCGGAGTCGGCGCTGAAGACGCTCGGCGAGCTCGGGTACGCGCGCACCAGCCTGCGCGAGATCGCGAACAACTCCGAGTTCACGCACGGCGTCGTGCACTACTACTTCCGCGACAAGATCGACCTGATCAGTTACTGCGTGCGCTACTACAAGACCAAGTGCGCCCGGCGGTACGACGAGGTGGTCGAGACCGCGACGTCCGCCGACGAGCTCGCGACCGGCTTCCTGGGCAAGATGACCCAGACGCTGGTCGAGGAGACTCCGATGCACAAGCTCTGGTACGACCTGCGGGCCCAGAGCATGTTCGAGGAGCAGCTCCGCCCGGACGTCGAGGCGATCGACCAGCTGCTGGAGGAGATGATCTGGCGGATCCTGTCCCGGTACGCCGATCTCACCGGCACCACGCCGACCGTGGACGCGCCGACGGCGTACGCGCTGATCGACGGCCTGTTCGAGCAGGCCGTGGTCGGCTACGCCGCGAACCCGGAGAAGGTCCCGGACCTGCTGACCGGTCGGCTCCTGCAGGTCCTGCCCAAGCTGGTCGCGGCGTAACCAGACCTACTCCGCGCCGGTACTACTCGGCCCCGCAGTTCACCTTGCAGAGCTTGTCGGTGAGCGTGAGGATCGCGCCCGGCGCTTCGGAGTCGGACTCGGTCGAGAACTCGACGTTCCAGTCGCCGAACGTCGTCTGCGCGGACGTCTTGCCGGACTGCTGCTTCAGCCAGTCGACGATCTGACCCCGTGGGTTCACGTGCGCCAGCTCGAGTGCCTCCGGCGCGAACTCGGTCAGCTTCGTCGTTGCCTCAGCTGCGACCCCGGACGCCTGCAGCGACAGCACCGGCGGACGCGGGTGGTCGCCGATGAGCACCTGGACCGACGTGGTGCCCTGACTGCAGGTGTCGTACGCCTCGTCGGTGCTGCACTTGTACTGCTTCCCGGTGAACGCAGCCACGACCTGTGCGGCCGTGAGATCCGGCAGCGTCTCCTCAGGTCCTGCCGAGCTGTTGCTCGCGGCCGGCGTACTAGCGGCCGGCGTACTAGAGGTAGAGGTGCTCGTAGTCGTGCTGGGGCTCCCGTCCGACTCCGGCTTGTCACCGGAGCAGGACGTGGCACCTAGCACCAGTGCGGCGCAGGCCAGGACGGCAGCGCCGTACCGGCGGTTCAGACCGGCACCTCGATCGCCGCGTCGAGGGCGATCGTGATCATCTCGGAGAACGTCGTCTGGCGCTCCTCCGCGGACGTCACCTCGTGCGTGATCAGGTGGTCCGACACGGTCATGATGCCGAGCGCGCGGCGGCCGAACTTCGCTGCCAGCGTGTAGAGCGCGGCGGCTTCCATCTCGATGCCGAGTACGCCGTACTCCGCGGTGCGCGAGACCAGGTCCGGGCGGTCGTTGTAGAACAGGTCGCCGGAGAACACCTGGCCGACGTGCACGTTCAGCCCGGCGGTCTCGGCGGCGTCCACGGCCGCGCGGAGCAGCTTGTAGTCGGCGGTCGGCGCGTAGTCGATGCCGTGGAAGCGCAGCCGGTTCATCTGCGAGTCGGTGCTCGCGGACATCGCCACGATCACGTCGCGGACCCGGACCGCCTCGGTCAGCGCGCCACAGGTGCCCACCCGGATCAGGGTCTGTACGTCGTACTCGTCGAACAGCTCGTTCGCATAGATGGAGGCGGACGCCTGGCCCATGCCGGAGCCCTGCACGGAGATGCGCTCACCCTTGTAGGTGCCGGTGAACCCGAACATGTTGCGGATCTCGGTGTAGCAGATCACGTCCGACAGGTAGGTCTCCGCGATCCACTTGGCCCGCAGCGGGTCGCCCGGAAACAGCACCCGCGGTGCGATCTGCCCCTTCTCGGCGGCGATGTGAATACTCATGCGGGGATGCTCTCACGGGCGCGGGATATGTTGAGGCACGTGGCCTACTCCATCGCACCTGGTTCGCTAGCCCTGTCCCGGTCCGTACTGGACCGCGCCGCCGACCGCCGCCGTGACGACGACTGGCTCGAGAAGGCCTGGGCCGCGCCGGACACACAGGTGGTGGTCGTGGCCGGCGACCAGATCCAGGTGGTCGAGGACCGCTCCGCCCTGCGGTTCGTGGCACCGTCCGAGGCGCCGGAGGGCATCCGCGTCTTCCTCGGCATCGACCGCGAGTCCGGAGCCGGGATGACCGCGGAGGGCCGCGCGGTGTTCGGCGTACTGGTCGACAGTGCGGCCGACGAGTCGTACGGCGGACTCCGCGAGCTCGGTGCACTGCTGAACGACCGCGAGGCCGGCCTTGCCGTGCACGTGATCGGGCTGTCCAACTGGCACGGCGTCCACACGCACTGCGCGAACTGCGGCGAGCACACCGAGGTGGTGGAAGCCGGACACGTACGGCGCTGCCCGGCGTGCGGGCTGTCACACTTCCCGCGCAGCGACCCGGCCATCATCGTTCTGGTCACCGACGACCAGGACCGCGCACTGCTCGGTCGCAACGAGGCCTGGCCCGTCGGCCGCTACTCGACACTGGCCGGGTTCGTGGAGCCAGGTGAGTCGCTGGAGGCCGCCGTACGGCGTGAGGTCCTCGAGGAGACCGGTGTGATCGTCGGTCCGGAGATCGAGTACGCGGGCAGCCAGCCGTGGCCGCTGCCCGCGAGCCTGATGCTGGGGTTCTACGCGAAGGCGACGAACTTCGACATCGACGTGGACCAGGACGAGATCGCCGAGGCGAAGTGGTTCACCCGGGAGGACCTCCGCGCGCTGGTCGAAGCCGGCACGATGGCCCTCCCGGGGGCGATCTCGATCTCCCGCCGCCTGATCGAAGGCTGGTACGGCGAGAGCCTCAGCGGGAGCTGGTGATCACCGGCCCACGTCGGACCGGGCCGCTGCGATCCTGATCAGGACGCCCTCCCAGCGCTCGACCGAGCCGTCCGCCTCGAGCTGCCTGAGCTTGCGGTTGACCGCTTCGACGTACGCGCTGTGGCTCGGCCAGTCCGCCTCCGCGTCCGGTAGTACATCGGTCAGCGTGCAACCGTACGTCAGGAAGCGGTTCTGGACGTGGCTGTCGATGTTCCCGGTCCAGACCGTCGGCCGGACGTCGGACTGCGGACACGGGTCGACCGGTGGCGTGTACGAGGCCAGGTTGGTCGGGTTGATGTAACCGTCCGGACGCAGCAGCGTGTAGTAGGTACCGTCCGGCGTCTGGGTGAGTCGGTTGAGGCCGTGGTCGCGCAGTACGGTCGTGTGGCCGCTCAGGATGTCCAGGACGAACAGCCGGCCGCCGGTCACGCCGTACAGGTAGCCGTCGCGCCAGGACAGCGCGCCGTCCTGTGAGCCAGTGGCTCCGCTGAACACGGGCAGCATGCGCTGCACCTCACCGGTGGACGGGTTGACGGCGAACACAATGCCGTCCGCAAGACCCCAGATGTTGCCGTCCGGTCCCGTGATCAGCTCGTTGATGCTGGCCGCACCGGACACCGGAACGACGTCGGTGAGCACCTCTCCTGTCGCCGGGTTCACCTTGACCAGGTGCGCCTCGCTGGCCCTTGGGTCGGTGCCCTGACCACCCTCGATGCTGGAGCCGACCCAGACGTCAGCACCGGACGGAACGATGGAGGAGATCGTCTGGTCGGTCACCAGGTTGCGGTAGACCGTGTGGCCGCCGGTCGGTACGTCGTACACAGTCAGCGCGCCGCCGTACTCGCCGTACGCCGGTGTGGTGCCGACGTACACGCGGTTGCCGGCGGGGACCACTGCGACGGGCCTGTTCTGGTGGTCGCTGTCGACGAGGCTGAACAGTTCCTTCGGGTTGGTCGGGCTGTCCGGTTGCCGCGGGTCCCAGAGCGAGAGCCTGCCGTACGGGTAGATGCCGACGTACATCTTGCCGGTGCCGTCCCAGGCCCAGCCCTCCACCTGTCCCTGCCGGGTGGTGACAGTGGACTTGCCGGTCGCCGGGTCGTAGATGGAGGTGGCGCCGTTCAGGTAGACGTTGACGAACACCTTGCCCGTGCTGGGGGCGGCGAGGGTGTGCATGAGCGGCGACGGCACGTACTGGAACGGTGAGCTCCACTGCGCGAGCGTCCCGTCCGCCGGGTTGTAGCGGAACGTTCCACCGGAGTAGTTACCGGCCAGGCCGTACAGCACCGGTACGCCGTTCTCAGTCACCCAGCCGTAGCCGATGGACGCACCACGGGTCAGTGTGCGCGGCGGCGAGACCGGACCGACCGTGTTGGTGTCCAGGTCGTAGTGCGTGAGGGACAGAGTGTTGTTGGTGAAGTAAACGCCACCTGGCCCGGCTGCGGAGACACCGCGCGCAGCGATCGGGTAGTCCATCACCAGCTGGCCTGTGGTGCTGTCGGTGTACTTGACCTGCTCGCCGGTCACCGCGTCGACCACTACCAGGCGGCTGCTCGCGTTTGCGAAGACCTTGCCGCCGGCGTAGTCCAGGTCGATGAAGTCCTTCGCCGTCGTACCAGGGGGAGTGATGTCCTCGACCGCTTTGGTGTCCACGTCGATGCGGAGCAGCCTTGCGTTCGGAGTGGAGACGCCGACGAACAGCTTGTTGTGGTCGGGGTCGTAGACCGTGGACCGCGCGTACTGCTGCACCGGGTCGAGTGAGCCGTAGTCGGTGACCTGTCCGGTCGTCGCGTCGTACTTGAACGCGTGGGCGGTCGGGTACGTCCCGGCGTACACGTTGCCGGCCTGGTCGGAGGTGAGGCCGTAGATCTGGGACTCGCCGGGAATGGGCTGCCCCAGGTCGGTCACCTCACCCGTGGCCGGGCTGTAGCGATACAGGTGCGCGTTGGCATAGGTGCCGAGGTAGACGTCTCCGTTCGGCGTCACGACGATCGCCCAGCCGCCGGCGGCGCCGGGTAGCGGCACGGTCCTGACCAGTTGGCGGCTGTGCAGGTCGACGACGTTCAAACGGGCGTTTTCACCGGCGGGTACGGCGTACACGACGTCGCGGCCGTCCGGCGTGTGGCCGATCGCGCCTTCCATGATCGTGAGCGAGCTGACCGGCGAGCCGAGGTCCTTGATGACATCGCCCGACGGCGCGATCGGCCGCGTCGGGGTGCCGAGCGGCCAGTTCTCGGATGGAAACGGATCCGGCAGATCCCCGGGCGGGCCCGCGGTGGCCTGCAGGCCACCCGTCGCGAGCAGGCCGAGCGCGGCCGCGAACGTGACTAGGGCATACCGGAATTGACGGCGAGAGAACATGGGCGGACTCCCTGCGGCGTAGTTCACCGCAAGGTATAACGGTCATGACCGTAAAGTCCATAACTCAGGCGCTATGACCTGAGTCGGGTTTGTCAGGCGACGAGTTTCTCCGCGACCTGGGCGAGTGACGGGTTCGTCATCGCGGTGCCGTCGGGGAAGACCACGGTCGGCACCGTCTGGTTGCCGTTGTTGACCTTCTCGACGATCTTGGCGGCCTCCGGGACCTGCTCGATGTCGATCTCGGTGAACTCGATACCGGCCCGCTTGAGCTGGCCCTTGAGCCGGTGGCAGTAGCCGCACCAAGGCGTTGAGTACATCGTGAATGCCGACATCGGCGGACTCCTTGTGGAGTGGGGAGGGGTTTTGTCGGGCCGCCCGTCTAGGGTTGCCCTCGACGTATCCGAACCATGATGCAGGTGGTGCTGTTCCCGCATGTCCCAGCCCGTGAGCGACTTCACACGATCTGCCTCTGCCGAGAGCCTTCTGGAGGCTCTCGACCCGGAGCAGCGTGCCGTCGCGACCACGTTGCACGGCGCCGTCGCGGTGCTGGCGGGCGCGGGGACCGGGAAGACGCGGGCGATCACCCACCGGATCGCGTACGGCGTGCGCACCGGGACGTTCGACCCGGTCCGCGTGCTCGCGGTGACGTTCACCCAGCGGGCCGCGGGGGAGATGCGCGGCCGGCTCGCGCAGCTCGGCGTCCAGGGCGTGCAGGCCCGCACGTTCCACTCCGCCGCGCTCCGGCAGGCCCGGTTCTTCTGGCCCAAGGTGTACGGCGGGGAGCTGCCGCCGATCGTGGACCGCAAGTTCCCGCTGCTGACCGAGGCCGCGTCCCGCTGCCGCGTCCGGGTGGACACGCCCGCGCTGCGCGACCTGGCCGGTGAGGTCGAGTGGGCCAAGGTGAGCAACGTCCGGCCGGACGACTACGCGCGGCTGGCGCCCAAGTCGGCGCGGGCGCTGGCGGCCTTCGACCCGGCGACGATCGCCCGGATCTTCGCGGCGTACGAAGATGTGAAGCTGGAGCGCGGGCGGATCGACCTGGAGGACGTGCTGCTCTGCACGGTCGCGCTGCTCGCGGAGGACGAGCGGGTGGCGGCGGAGATCCGGCGGCAGTACCGCACGTTCGTCGTGGACGAGTACCAGGACGTCTCGCCGCTGCAGCAGAGCCTGCTCGACCTGTGGCTCGGCGGTCGCGAGGACGTCTGCGTGGTCGGCGACCCGGCGCAGACGATCTACTCGTGGGCGGGCGCCGACCCGGAGAACCTGGTGCGGTTCGCCTCCCGGCATCCGTCGGCGACCGTGATCAAGCTGGTCCGCGACTACCGGTCGACGCCGCAGATCGTCGACGTGGCGAACAAGATCCTCGACGCGGCCGGTCCGACCGGGCTGCCGGGGCGGGTCACGCTGCGGTCGCAGAAGGAGGCCGGTCCGGTTCCGGTCTACCGCGAGTACTCCGACGAGGTCGCGGAGGCGGATGCGGTGGCGCGGGCCGTCGTACGGCTCAAGGACGAGGGCGTCGCGCTGCGGGACATCGCCGTACTGTTCCGGACCAACGCGCAGTCGGAGAACTTCGAGCAGGCGCTGGCCGAGCGGAAGATCCCGACCGTGCTGAAGGGCGCGGAGCGGTTCTTCGAGCGCGCGGAGATCCGGCAGGCCGCCGTACTGCTGCGCGGGCAGGCCAAGGCCGGTCAAGCCGGGGACGACCTGGTGACCACGGTGACCAGCGTGCTGGGTGGTGCCGGGTGGACGCAGGAGCCGCCGACTGGGACCGGCGCGGTGCGGGACCGCTGGGAGTCGCTGAGCGCGCTGGTGACGATGACGGCCGACTTCGCGGCGGAGCATCCGGAGGCCCGGTTACCGGAGCTGATGGCGGAGCTGGACCGGCGAGCGACGATCCAGCACGCGCCGCTGGCGGAAGGCGTCACGCTGGCGACGCTGCACGCGGCCAAGGGCCTGGAGTGGGAGTCCGTCTTCATCGTCGGGGCACACGAGGGGACGCTGCCGATCAGCTACGCCCAGACGCCGGCACAGGTGGAGGAGGAGCGGCGGCTGTTCTATGTCGGCGTGACGCGGGCCAAGCAGCAGCTGTTCATCAGCTGGTCCACCTCCCGCTCGCCAGGCGGCCGGGGTACGCGGGGGCCGACCCGCTTCCTGGACCCGATCGGCGTCCGTACGGCGCGTTCCGAGTGGACCCCGTCGTCGTCCGTCGGCTGGGAGCGCCCGTCCCGCTCCGAGCGCTCCGAGAAGTCTGGGCGGCCGATCCCCAAGTGCCGGGTCTGCGGCCGCAGCCTGACCGACCCGGGCGCCCGCAAGCTCGGCCGCTGCGAGGACTGCCCGTCCTCGATCGACCAGAAGCTGTACGACGCGTTGATCGAGTGGCGTGCCGAGCAGGCGGAGTCCGAGAAGATGCCGGCGTTCGTGATCCTCACCGACGCGACGCTGACCGCGATCGCCGAGACCAAGCCCAGCGACGCCCAGGCGCTCCGGCAGATCCCGGGCATCGGTCACACCAAGCTGACCAAGTACGGCGAGCACATCCTCAACCTCTGCACACGCTGACCCGTGCCCTTTCGGGCAAACCTGTTGCCAGGCACGAGATTCGCGGCGCATCCTGGAGGACGTGCCGCGTTCTGCTCCCGGCAGACGTGGCAGTTAGGTGACAGAGGCAACGATCCCGGAGCGTGCGGATGGCGTCCCGGAGCGTGCCGGAAGACCACCTGATCGCTGCGTCGGCAATGAGATCGTGCCGCCGCAGCGGCAACTTCCGGCCAACTTCGCAAACTGGCAATAAATAGTTTGCGGGCTCCGGCGCGGACGGCGTACTGTTCTTTCTGCGGTCGAAGCCTGGCCGAAAACTTCAAACCACCATAGCGATCGAGCTAACCGCCCGCTTCGCCACAACGAGAGGAGGTGCCCTGGAAATGATCACCAACACGGTCAAGAAGCCGTTCAGCGACGCTGCCGCGCTGCCGTGCGCCCCGATTCAGGGTGCCTCGCCGCGCCTGCACGTCGCGACCGTTGTGCTCATGGCCTCCGGCGCTGCCCAGTTCAAGGGCGGAGCTGTCGGCGATGTGAAGTACGGCGGTTCGGGTTCTCGAGCATGGAGTCCACCGGTCTGACAGACGTCAGAGCCGGCACCTCCAGGCCGCGGAACCCACCTAGGGTCCCGCGGCCCTTTTGTTTGTCCCCAAGATTTGGCGGCCGTCACCCGGCAGCCGTCACCGACGACAAGAGATCAGCAACCAAAAGTCACTGGGAGGTGACCGGAATGAGCGTGAGCTTCCTCGATGTCTTCACCGAGGTCGCAACGTCGCAGGACCTGCCCTGTCGGTCCTACGCGCCAGAACTCTTCTTCGCCGAATCGCCGGCGGATGTCGAGTACGCGAAGTCTCTCTGCACGACCTGCCCGCTGAAGGCCGAGTGCCTGGCCGGAGCGCTCGAGCGTTCCGAGCCGTGGGGAGTGTGGGGTGGCGAGCTGTTCGTCCAAGGTGTGGTGGTTCCGCGCAAGCGGCCCCGTGGGCGTCCCCGCAAGAGTGACACCGTAACCGCCGCCTGAACGACTACAACCCATCCGAATCGAGTCAACGTGACCACTCAGACTTTCACCAGGAGCACCGAAATGCATTTACTTCATGAAGATCTCGCCCGCGCGCACTGTCGTAGCTTGCTGAAGGACGCAGAGCAGAACCGGCGCTTCCGCCTCGCTCACCAGATCGAGAAGGCGCAGAAGCAGGCCGAGCGGGCAGGCCGGCGAGCTGAGAGGGCCAGCGCACGCGCGCGCCTCGCACTCGCCCGCCTCGTCTGATCCACCAGAACCACAGCCTGACCAGCTGAATCACTGAGAGGCGGCACCCAAAGGGGGTGCCGCCTCTCAGCCACGTTCGGAGAGCAGTAACTGCTGCAGGCCGAGCAGGGTGATGCCGCTGACGATCTCGTGCCGGGCGATCATTCCGGGGATGTCAGCGAGCGGGATCCACTCGATCCGGTCCGACTCGTTCAGCTCGGTCGGCGGCCCGGCGTACTGCGCACTCGTCGCTCGGTACACGAAATGCAGCGAGTCCATGATCCCGGCGGCCGGCTCCGAGCGGATGAGCTCGGTGAGCCCGTCCGCCCGCCACCCGGTCTCCTCCTCGAGCTCCCGCGCCGCGGCAACCTCCGGAGTCTCCCCGGCCTCGATGATCCCCATCGGGATCTCCCACGCCCAGGTATCGGTCAGGAACCGGTGCCGCCACATCAGCAGCACGCAGTCGTCCCGGGTGACGACCGCAGCGGCGATGTGCTTCAGGCGCACCGCGTGGTAGTCGAACCGCTCACCGTCAGGCTGCTCGACGTCCAACCGCCGTACGCTCAGCCACGGATTGGACCAGGCCTCTTCCTCACCATGGATCACCCAGCGCATGCTGAGGAGCATAGGCCGGGCACGGGGCCCGGTCGGGGAGGCTCCGACCATGGAGCTCGTCGAGATCGCCGGCCGGCGGATCGCCTACTACCGAGCCGGCTCCGGGGAGCCGCTCGTACTGCTGCACGGCGGCTGGAGCGACGGCCGGGCGTGGCGCCCCCAGCTGACGGGGCTCGCCGACAGCTTCGACCTGATCGCCTGGGATGCACCGGGCTGCGGCGGATCGGAGGACCCCGCGGGCCCGATGACGATGTCCGACTACGCCGATGAGCTGGCCGAGCTCGTCGCAGCCCTGGACATCGGCCCGGCGCATCTGTGCGGTCTGTCCTGGGGCGGCGGCCTAGCCATTGCTGTCTGGCAACGCCACCCGGAGCTGGTGCGGTCACTGGTGCTGGCAGGGGCCTATGCCGGTTGGAAGGGCTCGTTGCCGGCAGCAGAGGTCGAGGCGCGAGTACTGCGGGCGCGCGCGGAGGCCGAACGACCGCCGGGGGACTGGATCGACGGGTACCTGCCGAGCTTCTTCGCCGGTCCGGTGCCGGCCGAGGTGCTGGAGCTGAATCGGACGATGATGGCCGAGAGCCGTCCAGCGGGGATGCTGCCGATGCTGACAGCGTTCGCCGAGGCGGATCTGAGCGCGGTGTTGCCCACGATCGAGGTCCCCACGCTGCTGTTGTGGGGTGAGTGCGACCAGCGTGCGCCGGTCGGAACCGTCGCGCGGACGCTGCACGCGGCCATACCGGGTGCGGAGCTCGTGCTGTTGCCCGGCGTGGGTCACTACAACAACCTCGAGGCACCTGACGCGTTCAACGCCGCCGTACGACGGTTCCTCGGGGACTGAGCAAGTCAGCCCGGTCGGGGTACCGGTGAGGCGGAGGTGCACACTGATGCCCGTGATGAAAGCTACCTGTGCGTTGTGTGGTCAGCAGGCGCCGTCTGAGGACGTGCCGCTGACCTGGATGACCTCGATCGAGGACGGTCGCAAGCTGCTGTACTGCGACCGGTGTGCCCGGGAGAACGTCCGCAGCATCGAGGGAAAGCTCGACTCGGTCTACTGGTGATTCACACGTCGTACCGGTCGGGGACGCGCATCGCGGGTCCGCCGACGTGGAGACCGAGCGGCTCGGCCCGCCCCTTCGGCTCCTCCCAGGCCTCCTGCCGGCCGAGGACGGTCAGGTCGAGGTACCGGTAGCAGTTGTGGAAGTCTTCGATGCCCCGGCCGAAGGTCGAGTAGGTGTGGAACACCTCGTCGCCGACCCGGACGAACGCGCTGATACCCGGCAGCTCCTCGCCGTTCATGTCAGGGGTCCAGGGGCCGTCCGACCACGGCGTCCCCTTCTCGTTCGCCAGCTGCTCCTGGGTGCGGAAATGCAGCAGCACCGGCGCGACCCGGTCGTCGAGCGTGGCATGGAAGTCGTAGTTGAAGTCGCTCCCGTACGACGAGTACCAGGGAAACGTCCACCCCAGCCGCTCCTTGAACGCGGCGATCTTCGGGTACGGCGCCCGCGACACGGCGACCAGTGACGTGTTGCGTACGTACAACTGGCGGAGGTTGCCGATCTCGTCGGCGGCGGACGAGCAACTCGGACAGCCCTCGTCCCAGTCCGGGCCGAACATGAAGTGGTGCATCACCAGCTGGTCCCGTCCGTCGAACAGGTCCAGCAGCCCGACCTCACCGTCCGGGCCTTCGAAGACGTAGGGCTTGTCCATCCGGACCATCGGCAGCCGCCGGCGCTCGGCATTCAGGCGGTCGCGTGCGCGCGTCACCTCCTTCTCCAGCCTCAGCAGCTCCAGACGCGCCGTGAGCCACTCTTCCGGCGACACGACCTCAGGCAGGTTATCCATCGTTGTCATCCCGACCTCCTGGAAGATTCAGTACCCCGCTGTCGATCTCGCAATATGCCGTCCGACGCAGTGAGTGACAACACTTCTGTGAAAGGACCCGGATCATGACCCTCAGCCTCGTGGCGGACCCCGTGTCCACCGGCAAGCGGCAGTGGATCGCGCTCGGCGTGCTGTGCCTCGCGTCCCTGCTCGTGTCCCTGGACCTGTTCGTGATGCTGCTGGCCGTGCCGGCCGTCACCGACGCGCTCGGCGCCACCAGTAGCCAGCAGCTGTGGATCCTGGACGTGTACGGGTTCATGGTGGCCGGCCTGATGATCACGATGGGCAGCCTGGGCGATCGCCTCGGTCGCCGTCGGCTGCTGCTGATCGCCGCTGCCGTGTTCGGGGTCGCCTCGATCGTGGCGGCGTACTCGGTCAACCCCGGCATGCTCATCGGCGCCCGCGCGGTGCTGGGCATCGCCGGAGCAGCGATCGCGCCGTGCACGTTGTCGCTGATTTCCACGCTGTTCCCGGACGAGCGGCAGCGGGCCACCGCGCTCGGCGTCTGGGGCGGCTGCTTCACCGTCGGTGCAATCGTCGGACCGATCGTCGGCGGAGTGCTGCTCAACCACTTCTGGTGGGGCTCCGCCTTCCTGATCGGCGTCCCGGCGATGGTGGTTCTGCTCGCGGTCGGGCCGTTCATCCTCCCGGAGTACCGGAACGAGAAGGCCGGGCGGATCGACGTACCGAGTGTCGTGCTGTCGCTGGCGGCGATCCTGCCGGCGATCCACGGGCTGAAGCACCTCGCCTCGCACGGCGCCGGTGCCCAGTCCATCGGGGCCCTGCTGATCGGTGGCACGTTCGGCTGGATCTTCGTACGGCGTCAGCGGCGGCTGGACGACCCGCTGGTCGACGTGCGGCTGTTCGCGCGGCGGACGTTCAGCGTGACGCTCGGCAGTATGACGGCGTACTCGATGCTGTCCGGCGGCGTGATGGTCTTCGTCGCGCAGTACTTCCAGCTGGTCAAGGGGATGAGCCCGCTCGACGCCGGCCTGGCGCTGGTCCCGGGCATGATCACGTCGACGATCGGCTTCCAGCTCGCGCCGCGGCTGGCGCAGCGGATCCGCCCGGGCATCCTGATCCCGGCCGGTGTCGCGTTCACGGTGGCCGGTATGGCTGTGGTCAGCCTGACCACCTCCACCACGGTGCTGGTCGTCGCCTTCGCGGTGCAGTGCCTCGGGCCGGGCGCGCTGGTCATCCTGGGGACGAACCTGGTCATCGGCTCGGTTCCGCCGGAGAAGGCCGGCTCGGCCGGTGCGCTGACCCAGACCGGCAACGAGTTCGGGTACTCCCTCGGCATCGCCGTCCTCGGCAGCGTGGTCACCGCGGTCTACCGCAGCCGGACGGATGGTCGTAGCGGCAACTCGCTGGGAGAGGCGGTCAGCCAGGGCGCGTCGGCCGACGTACTCGATCAGGCCCGGGACGCCTTCACCTCCGGACTGCACGTGGCTGCCGGGATCACTGCCGTCGCCCTGGCCGGGATGGCGATCCTGCTGGCGGTCACCCTCCGCGCCCTGCCCGCGCTCAGTCGTCGTTGAAGCCGGGCAGGAGCTCCTCCAGGACCGAGCGGAACGGGGCCTCGGCCTCGAGCTGGGACAGGACGGCCATGCCGCCGATCCAGACGCGGTGGATCAGCAGGTACGACGGCGGCATGTTGAGGCGGAGGGCGAGGGACGCGTTGGGGGACCGGAAGTCGCTGGTCCGGTTCGCCTGCGCACGCATCCAGTCCCGGCTGAACTGGAAGCGGTCTTCGCGGGCCGGCTCCGCGAACGGCGCGAGGTAGTCCATCAGCTGATCCGGGTCGATCTCCATCCGCGGCTTGATGAAGCCCTCGGCCTTGAGCCCGTCCCGGACCGCCACGCCGTCGCCCTTCAGCGAGATCCGCAGCAGCCGCCCGATCGCCGGCGGCAGACCGTCCGGGAGCCGCGCGCAGAGGCCGAAGTCGACCACGCCGAGCCGCCCGTCCGGCATCACCCGGAAGTTGCCCGGGTGCGGGTCGGAGTGCAGCAGACCGGCGTACTTCGGCCCGCTGAACATGAACCGGACGTACTTCAGCCCGATCGCGTCCCGCTCCTGTTTGGTGCCGTCGGTGATGTACGACGACAGCGGCCGGCCCTCGATCCACTCGGACACGATCGCCGCGGGGGAGTGCTTGATCACCCGCGGGACCACGAACTCCGGGTGGTCCTTGAACGCGTCGGCGTACTGCTGCTGGGCCTGCGCCTCGCGGTCGTAGTCGAGCTCCTCGCCGATCCGCTCCTGGAGCTCGGCGATGAGCGGCTTCACCTCCAGGCCAGGGACCAACGAGCCGATGGTCCGCGCGACCCGGCCGAGCTGACGCAGGTCCGAGCGGAGCGCTTCGGCGGCGCCCGGGTACTGCAGCTTGACCGCGACCTCACGGCCGTCCTTCAGCCGTCCGCGGTGCACCTGGCCGATCGACGCCGCGGCCGCGGGCACGTCGCCGAACTCCTCGAACCGGTCCCGCCAGCGCTTGCCGAGCTCACGGCTGAGGATCGTGTCCACGGTGGAGGCCGGCATCGGCGGGGCGGAGTCCTGCAGCTTGGTCAGGGTCGCCCGGTACGGCGCCGCGAGCTCCTCAGGCATCGCGGACTCCATCAGGCTGAGCATCTGCCCGAACTTCATCGCGCCGCCCTTGAGCTCACCCAGGACGGCGAACAACTGGTCCGCCGTACGGCGCTGGAACTCGGCGTACACGGCCTCCGCGGGCGCGCCGCCGATGCGCTTGCCCAGGCCGACCGTCGCCCGCCCGGCGGCACCGAGCGGCAGGCTGGCAAGTTTCGCGGTCCGGCTCAGCGCCTTACGAGGAAGGTCCGACACTCCTCCATTCTGTCCGGTCGCCCAAGCCCCGGCTGCGGTGGGGCCCCAAGTGTGTCGCCGTGTGTCGCCGTGTCGCTTGCCCGGGTACG
This sequence comes from Kribbella sp. VKM Ac-2566, assembly GCF_004366005.1. Classification (NCBI taxonomy): domain Bacteria; kingdom Bacillati; phylum Actinomycetota; class Actinomycetes; order Propionibacteriales; family Kribbellaceae; genus Kribbella; species Kribbella sp. VKM Ac-2566. The sequence continues at coordinate 579,164 of NZ_SODT01000011.1, forward strand.
ACGAGAGGCGGTGCCCGGCACGCGCAACGTGCCGGACACCGCCTCTACGACTTGGTGCTGGTGCGTCAGGCCTTGCCGAGGATCCGGTTCAGGTTCGTACCGCACTCGGGGCACTTGGCCTTGGCCATGCGCGTGCCCTTGTCGTTGACCTTGACCTCGCCGTCGGCGGTGCGCTTGGCCTTGCACTTGACGCAGTAAAACTCGCCGCTCCAGGTCTCTGCCATGAGGGCCCTCTCCTTGCTCTGAATTCCAGCCCGGGGTCTCGCCCCGGGCAGTCGTTGGATGCTAACGGCAGACCGTCCTGCCGTAGGCCGTTCGGCCCAGTCGGGATTCACCCTACGGCCTCCTGGCGCAGGCTCAAGCGCACCTGCCGGTCCGCGTGCCGCGTGATTCCCCCGAGGAAAGCCCTTACCGAAACTTTCGCCGACGCGGAACAGGCTCCCGGTGATCCGCCTCCGTGACCACTCGGCTTCCCCTCCGAGCGGCCCCGGTAGCGGTCCGGGAGCCTGTTGCCGATGACGCTAGGAGGTACCGGCGGCGGTGGCAAGCCCGGGTTGTCCACCCCTGTGGATAACTCTGTGAGCAACCTGTGGGACGCGCCGCCGGACACTGTGGACGAGCGGGGGAACAGGATGTGAACAACCAGGGTCGGCAGGTTCAAGATCTGGCGTCTGACCTGCGGAAACGTCGATGCACAGGATGTGGACCGAAGAAAGTTGTCGGATTCGGGGGGTACATTTTTGAGCCATGGCCGACTCTCCACTGCGCCCGATCCCGCCTCACGTGGACATCCGTCGCAGCAAGCGCCGTAAGCGCACGGTCAGCGCATACCGGGACGGCGACCGGGTGGTCGTGCTGATGCCCGACCGGCTGTCCGCCGCCGAGGAGGCGCGCTGGGTCGAGACCATGCTGGCGCGACTCGAGAAGCAGCGCAGCCGATCGCGCGTGTCGGACGAAAAATTGTTGGCCAGAGCACACGAACTCGCGTGTCGCCACCTCCCGGAAGTGCCCGAACCTGCGTCGGTGAGGTGGGTTTCGAACCAAAACAGACGGTGGGGATCGTGCACCCCGGCGGACCGATCGATCCGGTTGTCGACCCGTCTGCAGTCGATGCCGGCCTGGGTCGTCGACTACGTCCTGGTCCACGAGCTCGCCCACCTGATCGAGCCGGCCCACAACGCCGCCTTCTGGGCCCTCGTCCACCGCTACCCGAAAGCCGAACGCGCCGAGGGCTACCTCGAGGGCGTCTCCGCGGCCTCGTCGCTCGACCTCGAAGACTTCTGAGGTCCGATCACCCGGGGTGCGTACGGCGTACGGGAAAGGGTGGGGTGGGGTTTGCCTCAGGGTGACCTGGGGGGCTTCCTGCATGGCCGCGACCGGGTCGCGGCAGCCAGGCTTCTTCCCGTAGCCAGCGCCACGCCAAGGAGCGCTGGGTGGGGCGCCGGTGGGTGCGCAGAGGGGCAGGGAACGTATGGCCAGGGGACAGATCACGGTCCGGGCAGCGCGCTGGAGCGCCAGCCATCCGTGGCGGGCGATCGCGATGTGGGTTGTCGTCGTGATCGCCTGTTTCGCGCTCGGGCAGGTGACCGGGACGAAGGAGTCGAAGAACGAGGGTGACATCGGTGAGGTGACCCGGGCGGACAACATCGTCAAGTCCGGCAACTTCGACGACCCGGACGTCGAGAGCGTGCTGATCACGGCGCCGTCCGGACAGCTCGACCACACGGCGGCGAACAAGGCCGCGGCAGTGGTGATCCAGCAGATGCGCGCCCTCGGTGGGGTCGCGGAGGTCGGTCAGCCTATGCCGTCGCCGAAGAACGACGCGGTGATCGTCCGGGTGACGATGAAGGACGTGCCGGAGGGCTCGGACGACGATGCCAGGGTCCAGCCGTTGCTCGACACGACCGCCAAGGTCCAGCAGCAGTACCCGGACCTGCGGATCGAAGAGGTCGGTGGACTGTCGATCGGCAAGGCGCTCAACGAGACGCTGGGCAAGGACTTCAAACGGGCGGAGATGTTCAGCCTGCCGGTGACGCTCGCGATCCTCTTGATCGCCTTCGGTGCGCTGATCGCCGCGTCCGTCCCGCTGGTGCTCGCGCTGTCCGCGGTGGCTGCCGCGATCGGCCTGTCGGCTGCGGCTTCGCAGTTGGTGCCGGCTGTGGACGCGGTCAACAGCGTGATCCTGCTGATCGGTATGGCGGTCGGCGTCGACTACTCGCTCTTCTACCTACGCCGCGAACGTGAGGAGCGCGCCAAGGGCCGCGGTCACGTCGACGCGGTCGAGATCGCCGCGGCGACCTCGGGCCACGCAGTCGTCGTGTCCGGTACGGCGGTCATCATTTCGATGGCGGGACTGTTCCTCGCTCGCGATGCCGTCTTCTCGTCCTTCGCGGTCGGCTCGATCCTCGTGGTCGCGGTGGCTGTCGTCGGTTCGCTCACCGTGCTTCCCGCCGTACTGGCGAAGCTCGGGCGCTGGGTGGACAAGCCGCGGATCCCGCTCGTCTGGCGGCTGACGTCCGGTAACAAGGAGCCGCGGTTCTGGCCGACGGTCCTCAAGCCGGCCCTGAAGCACCCGGTCGCCACTCTGCTCGTCGCCGTCACCGCACTGCTCGCGGTCGCGTCGCCGGCGCTGGGGATGACGCTGAAGTTCCCGGGCACCGAGGATCTGCCGCGTGACACCGCGGTGATGAAGGCGTACGACCGGCTGACCGCGGCCTTCCCGAGTACGGGTACCAGCCACGAGGTCGCCGTACGGGCGCCTGCGAACCAGCAGCCTGCGGTGAAGGCCGCGTTGGCCGAGCTGATGCAGAAGACCAAGGGCGACAACCTCTTCGCGTCGGACGGTCTCGAGGAACCGCGGTTCTCCAAGGACGGCACGGTCGCGACGCTCGAGGTCGCCACGCCGTACGAGGGCGGTAGCGACCAGGCGCGGGACTCGCTGACCAAGCTGCGCAAGGAACTGATGCCGGAGACGGTCGGCAAGGTGCCGGGAGTCGAGTACGCGGTCGGTGGGTTCGTGGCCGCGGACGTGGACTACGCGGCACACACGCGGGACAAACTGCCGCTGGTGATCGGGTTCGTGCTGCTGCTGACGATGATCGTGATGATGGTGACGTTCCGGTCGGTGGTCGTCGCGATCACGGCGATCGGGCTCAACCTGCTGAGCGCGGGCGCGGCGTACGGCGTCGTCACCGCGGTCTTCCAGAACACGTGGGCCGAAGGACTGCTGGACTTCCGGTCGAACGGCGCAGTGGTCAGCTGGCTGCCGTTGTTCCTCTTCGTGGTGCTGTTCGGGCTGTCGATGGACTACCACGTGTTCGTGGTCAGCCGGATCCGCGAGGCAGTACTGCGCGGTGTGCCGACGAAGCAAGCGGTGGCCGACGGCATCACCGGCTCGGCCGGCGTGGTGACCAGCGCGGCGGCCGTGATGATCGGCGTGTTCGCGGTCTTCGCGACCCTGAGCACGCTGGACATGAAGCAGTTGGGCGTCGGCCTCGCGGTCGCAATCCTGATCGACGCAACGATCATCCGCGCCGTCGTCCTCCCCAGCATCATGACCCTCCTCGGCGACGCCAACTGGTGGGCCCCCAGGTGGCTCCGCGGCAACACCGCCAAGCACGCCACCCCAACCCCGGAAGAAGAACGCGAACTGACCCCGGTCGGCTGACGGCCGATCGGACCGCCGCGGCCCACCTGGATTCTGAATCCGGGTGGGCCGCGTCTGTACGTCTAATGTCTCCCCTGAGCACCGAACGCGGCGGTCAACTGCTGGACGTTCTGGGCGACTTGGCTGGAGAACGGAGTTGATCGCGATGGCTGTCAGGATCGAGTTGTGGATCGACGGTCGCGTGGTCGATGGGGCTGAGCAGTGGTGGGACGACATCGAGGCCGCCCTCGCAGCTGACGACAGGGAAGCTGAGTTTCCGATGCTCGGCCGGGTGGACGCCTACGGGGACGTGCTGTTCGAGCGCGAGGAGCTAGGCGCGCTGGCGGCCGACGTCCGGCGGTTCATGTCCCACGCTCCGGAGAGTGTTCGTCCCTTCCTGGAAAGACTCACCGAGCTGTGCGAAACAGGCGACCGCGGCACCGCGGCGGAACTGCGCTTCCTCGGCGACTGACCGTTCCGATGGGAAGACGACGCTGGCTGATGAGTTGGCGGAGGTGCTGCGGGGGCGGAGTGGGCGGGAGGTTGTTCGGGCCGGGCTCGACTACTTCAAGCGGGCGCCTGAGTTGCGGACGGCGTACCCGATTGATTCGGCGGAGAGCTACTACTTCGAGATGTACGACTACGACGCGATCCGCGAGAAGCTGCTGCGGCCGCTGGGGCCAGGTGGGGATCGGCGATACACAGCCGGCCTTCGTGATAGCTCTGCCCGGACTGTGCTCGACTCGCCAGTTCAGACAGCTGCGAAGGACGCGATCCTGGTTGCTGACGGTGCTTTCCTGCAACGATCGGAGCTGGACACGTTCTGGGATCTGCGCATCTACGTCGCCGTCAGCTTCGAGACGGTACTCCGCCGTGGTGCCGCCCGTGATGCGGCCTGGATGGACTCGTTGGCGGCCGCCGAGGAGCGTTACCGCACCAGATACATCCCGGGCGAGCAGCTTTACGTCGACCAGGTCCGCCCGGCCGAACGCGCGCAACTGATCGTGAACAACGAGGACCCGGCCAGCCCGACCGTCACCCGCCGCTGACTCTTCTCGGCGAGTGCTGGAGCTGGAGACGCGCTGACTCGGCTTGGACTCGGGATACCCGCCGGGGACTGGGGACACGCAATGGCCTGTCCCAGGTAGCCATTGCCTATCCCCAGTTCGGTTAGGTGGTGGCCTGGCGGGCTCGGTGGGCGGCGGCTTTGACTCGGCTTTGGCATTGGGGGGAGCAGAAGCGGCGTTGGCCGTTCTTCGATACGTCTACGAAGACGCGGTCGCATTGGGAGGCTGCGCAGACGCCTAGGCGGCCGGCCAGGTCGCTGCCGACGGCCAGGGCGAGGCCTGCGGCGCAGCCGGCTGCCCAGCCGTTGGCCAGTTGCTCGTCGGGGCCGTGGAAGTGGAGGCTCCAGGGGCGGTCGCGGCCGCGGTCGAGCTGGGGGCGCGCGTTGGTGTCGAGGAGGAGTTGGTTGATCTCCGCCGCGGCGGCGTCGAGGTCGTCGGCGGCTGCGGACTCGAACACGATGCGCATGCGTCGAGCCAAGGCCACGAGGCGCCGTGCGTCGTCCACCGGAACCGACTTCGGCGGATGGCCGATCGCGGTCAGCGCGTCGGCGACCGCCGAGGTGACGGACTCGGGGTCGTCGGCGGGCGCGGCGTACGCGACGCCGCCGGCGTACCCGGGGGTCAGCCGGTTCACGTACTCGACCGATGCTGCCAGCACACTCCGCGCGTGACTATCAAAAGACACTTGACCGGTCATGGTCCCTCTCCGTAGGCTCTCGCGTGACCGATCATATCCGTTTAGACAGTCATGGAGTTGTGATGAGTGCTGTTTCCACCACGACGGCGCGCGGGCTCTCCAGGGCGGTGTGGATTCTGGTCATCGCCCGCGCCGTGAATCGGATCGGCGCGTTCACGCTTCCGTTCCTCGGCGTGGTGCTCGCGGTCGAGTTCAAGGCTTCGCTCGGACAGGTCGGCCTGATCCTCGCGGTCTTCGGTGCCGCGACGATCCCGTCCCGGCTGCTCGGCGGTCAGTTGGCCGATCGCCTCGGTCGCCGCCGTACGATCGTGCTCGGTCTGGCAGGTTGTGCGATCGCCCAGTTGTGGATCGCGCTCAGCCACTCGTTGTGGTCCGCCGTACTCGCGACGATCCTGCTCGGCCTCGTGTTCGAGATCTACGAGCCGCCCAGCCAAGCGATGATCGCCGACGTCACCGAGCCGGACGATCGCCCGGCGGCGTACGGTCTTTACAGCGCCGCACTTGCCGCGGCGGGTGTCCTGGCCGGCCTGCTCGCGGCTGCGATCAGCAATGTCGATCTCCGCTGGCTCTTCGTCGCCGACGCGATCACGTGTCTGTCCTGCGCCGCACTGGTCGCGCTTGCGCTTCCGGCCGACGTACGCCGGGAACGCCCGACGGATCGCCCCGCGGCAGTCTGGCGAGACCGGCGACTGCTACTGCTCCTCGCGGGCGGCACGGTGTTCGCGACGATCTACATGCAGCTCGTCATCGGCGTACCGCTGACGCTGCTCGAGCAAGGACTCCCGAAGTCGGGCACCGGCATCATCCTCGCCGTGTCCGCGATCACCCTGATCGTCGCCCAACGTGTGCTCCGCGTGCAGCACCTTGACGACTTCCAGGCCATCGCGATCGGCTACCTACTCGTCGCTGCCGGTCTGGTGGTCAGCGCGGTCGCTCACAACCTCAGCGTGTTCCTGCTCGCGTCGGTCCTGTGGAGCCTCGGCGAACTGTTCCTGCTGACCCGCTACCTCACTCAGGCGTCCGGCCTCGCGCCCGACGAGGCGCGAGGCCGCTACCTCGCGGTCTTCGGCCTGAGCTGGGGCATCGCCACCACGATCGCGCCAATCACCGTCACCCAACTCCTCAAGGCCGCAGGCCCAGCAGGTCTCTGGCTCACGACCGCCGGCGTCGCCGTCGTGCTCGCAGCTCTTCAACCGTGGGTCAGGCGGAGGTTGCGCTCCGTTGCCGATTGACGGATGCTTGGCAGCTCGATCCGGATCGGAGGAATGGTGACCGAGGCATCGCAACCGACGGGTGACCTGGACGTGGAGGCCGTCATTCAGGAACTGACGGAGATCGGCAAGGCCGGGAAGTACCTCGACGGTGGCCCCGGTGAGGCCCGTGCCCGCGAGCTCGGCGGTCAGCTGGACACCCACGGCGGGGTCCAGGGGATGCGTGCAGCGCTCGCCCAGGTCGCATCCCGGCTGCCGGATCCTGGCGCCGCCCGTGAACTCGAGTACGCATGGGACGGTATCGGCTCCTGGTTGGGCTGACGCCCTCAGCTACGCGGCTCGAGCCTGACTGTGAGGCCCTTGGCGACTGGGGTGTTGCTGCCCTTTGCGAGGTCGTCGGCCGACATCAGGACGTTGGTCTCGGGGTAGTACGCCGCCACACAGCCACGGGCCGTCGGGTACGAGACCAGCCGGAAGTGCAGGGCCCGTCTTTCGACGCCCTGGAACTCGCTCACAATGTCGACGTACCCGCCGTCCTGCAGGCCGAGCTCGGCCAGGTCGTCCGGATGCACGAAGACGACCTCGCGCGTTCCGTTGACGCCGCGGTACCGGTCCTCGAGGCCGTAGATCGTGGTGTTGAACTGGTCGTGGCTGCGCAACGTCTGCAGCAGCAGCCGGCCAGGCTCCGTCGGCAACCAGGTCAGCTCGTTCGCGGTGAACTGCGCTCGCGCGTCGGACGTCTTGAACACGCGCTTGTCCCGCGCCGCGTGCGCCAGCAGGAATCTGCCGTCACCGTCCCGCAGCCGCTGCTCATAGTTCTCGTATCCGTCCGCGACCCGCGCGATCCGCTGCCGGATCAGGCTGTAGTCATCGGCGAAGTCGGCCCACGGAATCTGCCCGACATCCGGTACGACGGCCTGCGCCAGCCCGCACACGATCCCGATCTCGGACTTCAGCTCCGGTGCAGGCGGGACGAGGTTGCCCTTCGACAGGTGTACGGCGCCTTGCGAGTCCTCGACGGACACCGATTGCGGACCCGCCGCGGTGTGGTCGTGGTCGGTCCGGCCGAGTGTCGGCAGGATCAGCGCCTCGCGGCCGGTGACGGTGTGCGACCGGTTCAGCTTGGTGGAGACGTGCACGGTCAGGTCGCACTGCCGGAGCCCGCGATGCACGACCTCGGTGTCCGGAGTAGCGGACGCGAAGTTGCCACCCATCGCGAAGAACACCCGTACGTCGCCGTCGCGCAGCCGCTTCACGGTCGCGGCGGCGTCGATGCCGTGCTCACGCGGGGAGGTGAACGAGAACTCGTGATCGAGCCGGTCCAGGAAGGCGTCCGGCATCTTCTCCCAGATCCCCATACTGCGGTCGCCCTGGACGTTCGAGTGGCCGCGCACCGGGCACGGGCCCGCGCCCGGCTTGCCGATGTTGCCCTGCAGGAGCAGCACGTTGACGATCTCGGTGATCGTCGCGACCGCCTCGCGGTGCTGTGTCAGCCCCATCGCCCAGCACACCACGGTCGCCTTGGACCGGATGAAGCGCTGCGCCAGCTCCTCGATCTCGGCCCGCCGCAGCCCGGTGGCCTGCTCGACCGCGGGCCAGTCGAGCTCGGCGTTGTGCTTGGCGTACAGCTCGAAGCCACTGGTGTGCGACTCGATGAACGACTTGTCCAGCACGGTGCCCGGCTTCGCCGCCTCGGCCTCGAGCAGAAGGTGGCCGAGGGCAAGGAACAGGCCCTGGTCGCCGCCGATCCGGATCCGTAGGTGCTGGTCGGCGAGCTGCGTGCCCTTGCCGACCAGACCGCGCGGCTTCTGCGGGTTCATGAAGGTCATCAGGCCGGGCTCGGGCAGCGGGTTCACCGCGACGATCGAGGCGCCGTTGCGCTTGGCGGTCTCGAGGTGGGTGAGCATCCGCGGCGCGTTGGTGCCCGGGTTCTGCCCGACGACGACGATCAGCTCGGACTCTTCGAGCATCTCCAGCGTGACCGCGCCCTTGCCGCTGCCGATCACCCGCAACAGCGCCGTACCGGACGACTCGTGGCACATGTTCGAGCAGTCGGGGAGGTTGTTGGTGCCGTAGGCGCGGACGAACAGCTGGTACAGGAATGCGGCCTCGTTGCTGGTCCGGCCGGAGGTGTAGAAGACGGCGTCGTTGGGGTCGGCGAGGGCCTTCAGGTGCCGGGCGACGACCTGGAACGCCTCGTCCCAGCCGACCGGCTCGTAGTGGGTGGCGCCGGCCCGCAGCAGCATCGGTTCGGTGATCCGGCCGAGCTTGCCGAGGTCGAACTCCGAGATCCGGTCCATCTCCGCGACCGAATGCGAGGCGAAGAACTCCCGCGGCACCCGTTTGCGGGTCGCCTCCCAGGCCACCGCCTTGGCGCCGTTCTCACAGAATTCGGCGGTGTGCTTGTGCTCCGGGTCCGGCCAGGCGCAGGAGGGGCAGTCGAACCCGCGGTCCTGGTTCATCTTCAGGAAGGCGCGGCCGGTGCGCACCGGCCCCATCTCGCGGAGACCGAACTTGAACGACGACAGCACGGCGGGCACGCCGGCGGCCTTCTGCTTCGGCTGTTCGATATCGACCATGTTTCAACAATAGGTCCAGCTATCGTGCCGCGCTGCCCTGATAGTCAAGGTTGTGGATGAGTGGCTCGCCGGGCTATGCGGCTGCGCCGGGTTGTGTGGCCGCATCCCATAGTGCGCCGGGGTCCGGATTTCTACAGTCATCGGCCATGGAGACCCGTCGAGCCCTCGTCACCGGCGCCGCATCCGGTATCGGCGCCGCGTGCGCCCAGCGCCTCGCCGCGGACGGCGTCCACGTGGTGGCCGTCGACTTCGACGAGGCCGGTCTGGAGACGCTCGGCGCGCTGGACTGCGTTGAGACAGTCGTGGCCGACCTGTCCGACCTGGAGCGGCTGGCCGACCTCCCGACGGACGTGGACATCCTGGTGAACAATGCCGGCGTACAGCAGGTCGCACCGGTCGAGCAGTTCCCGCCGGAGCGGTTCAGCTACATCCTGCGGCTGATGCTGGAGGCGCCGTTCCGGCTGATCCGGCAGACGCTCCCACACATGTACGGCGCCGGCTGGGGGCGGGTGGTGAACATCAGCTCGGTCCACGGGCTGCGTGCCAGTCCGTTCAAGGCGGCGTACGTCGCTGCGAAGCACGGACTGGAGGGACTCAGCAAGGTCGTCGCTCTGGAAGGTGCTGCGCACGGTGTGACCAGCAACTGTGTGAACCCGGCGTACGTCCGGACGCCGCTGGTCACCGCGCAACTGGCGGACCAGGCCGCGACACACGGCCTGTCCGAGTCAGAGGTGCTGGACAAGGTCCTGCTCGAGCCGGTCGCTGTGAAGCGGCTGATCGAGCCGGACGAAGTGGCAGAGCTGGTAGCCATGCTGTGCGGCCCGGCGTCCGCCTCCATCACGGGGAGCTCGTTCGTACTCGACGGCGGCTGGACCGCCCATTAACTCAGGAGCCCGCCCAATGACAGCTACAGAACCAGTGCGCACCCGTTCGTCGATCGTGCGGGTGGTCGGCGCGAGTCTCGTCGGAACGACGGTCGAGTGGTACGACTTCTTCCTGTACGGGGTCGCCGCATCGGTGGTGTTCGGCGACCTGTTCTTCCCGAAAGGCGAGGAGCTCACCGGAACGCTGCTGAGCTTCGCCACGTTCGCGGTCGGCTTCTTCGCCCGTCCGATCGGCGGTGTGGTGTTCGGGCACTTCGGTGACCGGCTGGGCCGCAAGCAGTTGCTGGTGTTGTCGCTGCTCATGATGGGCATTGCCACGTTCGCGATCGGTCTGCTGCCGACGTACGCACAGGTCGGTGCGCTCGCCCCCATCTTGCTGACGGTGCTCCGGCTCATCCAGGGGTTCGCGCTGGGTGGTGAATGGGGAGGCGCGGTGCTGATCGTGTCGGAGCATGGTGATCCGGCACGGCGTGGCTTCTGGGCGTCCTGGCCGCAGGCGGGTGCGCCGGCGGGTCAGCTGATCGCAAACGGCGTACTGGCCGGGTTGGCTGCGTTCCAGACGGATGCGGCCTTCGACTCGTGGGGCTGGCGCATCCCGTTCCTCTTGTCCGCGGTCCTCGTGCTGGTGGGGCTGTGGGTGCGGCTGCGCATCGAGGAGTCACCTGTCTTCCAGGAGGCGCGCGCTCGCTCGCAGGAGGAGCCGGCGGAAAGGCTGCCGATTCTCGAGGTGATCACCCGGTACCCACGTGAGGTGCTGACCGCGATGGGTGCGCGGATGGCGGAGAACGTCAGCTACTACATCTTCACCATCGTGATCGCGACGTACGCGAAGGAACACCTCGGCATGGGCAAGTCGTTCGCCCTGAACGCCGTACTGATCGCCGCGGCCGTGCACTTCTTCGCCATTCCGCTCTGGGGCGCGCTGTCGGACCGCATCGGCCGCAAGCCGGTGTACCTCATCGGCGCGGTCGGTGTCGGCATCTGGGCGTTCCTGTTCATCGCGCTGGTGGACACTCGCAACTTCGCCCTCGCGACGCTCGCTGTGACAGTCGGTCTGGTGCTGCACGGTGCCATGTACGGACCGCAGGCGTCGTTCTTCACCGAGCTGTTCGGGACGCGGGTGCGGTACTCCGGAGTGTCGGTCGGCTACCAGCTCGCATCGATCGTCGCGGGCGGTCTGGCGCCGTTCATCGCAGTAGCCCTGCTGAAGGCGTACGACTCCGGGTACGCGATCGCTGTGTACGTCGCGGCCTGCGCGGTCATCTCCATCGTCGCAGTGACGTCGTACTCCGAAACACATCGTCGGGACCTCACTACTCTGTAGAACCATGGAGGAGCTTCTGCGGCTGCTGGCCGAGGATGCGTCCGGGAGCGAGCTGGCCCGGGCGGCGGGCGAGGACGCGGTGGCACGCGACCTCGCCCTGCGGATCCGGGCGGGCATGGACGCCAGCAAGAAGCGTGAGGCCGAGCTGTCCGCACTGGTCGACGTGGCGCGGGAGCTGGCGTCCGCCCGCGACCCTGGCGGCGTACTGCACACCATCGTCCACCGCGCCCGCACACTCGTCGGCACGGACGTCGCCTACCTGACCCTGTACGACGAGACCCGTGGCGACACGTACATGCGGGCCACCGACGGCTCCGTCTCGGCCGCGTTCCAGCAGTTGCGGTTGCCGCTCGGCGCGGGACTCGGCGGACTGGTCGCGGAGACCTACAAGCCGTACTGGACCGCGGACTACCCCTCTGACCACCGCTTTCGGCACACCACGCCGATCGACGACGCAGTCGGCGAGGAGGGGCTGGTAGCGATCTGCGGTACGCCGTTGGTGGTCGACGGAGCGTTCGTCGGGGTGTTGTTCGCGTCCAACCGGACACGACGCCCCTTCAGCCGTGACGAGGTGTCGCTGCTCGGTTCACTGGCCACACTGGCCGCTGTGACCCTGGTGCAGGTACGTGCCGCGGCGGAGACCGCTGCGGCACTGGACCAGCTGTCTGCTGCACACGCGGGCGTCGAGCACGCAGCCGCCGCGCACGACCGTTTTGCGGAGATCGTGTTGTCAGGCGGGGATGTGGACGCCATCGCCGCCGCACTGGCCGAGCTGCTCGACATGTGGGTCGTACTGGTCGATGCCAGCGGCAACGAGCTGGCAGCGGCCGGAAACGTCCCCGGTACGCCGGTGCCGTGGCAGGAGTCCGAGTCCGGTCGATTGACTCGCATCGGTGACTGCTGGGTCGTGGCAGCGACCGCGAAGCGCGAACGGCTCGGTGCGCTGGTCATTGGCGGTGCCGACGACCTGTCCGGCGCAGATCAGCGCATCGTCGAGCGAGCAGCCGTCGTCACGGCACTGGTCCTGCTGTTCCGTCGACAGGCCGCTGAGCAATCCCAACGTGCACAGGCAGACCTGTTGGCCGACGTACTGAGCGGAAGCGCCGATCCGCGCGCTCTGACCGATCGACTCCGGTTGCTCGCTCCCAGCCACAGTCACGATCGCCTGGTCGTCGCAGTGTGCCGTGGCGACCACACCGCCGTACGTGCTCGGCTGTCCGCACCGCTGGAAGACAGACTGGTGCTGTCTGGTCCGTACGGCGGGGACTTGGTGTTGCTGTTTGCTCGTACGAGCGCCACGTCCACAGCACGCGACCTGTCCGAGCTGGCCAAGCGCACCGGCGTGACAATCGCTGTCACCGGCCCCGCGACCTGGGGAGAGCCCTTGGTCGAGGCACACCGACAGGCGTCTCGCCTGGTCACCACGATGCTCCGCCTGGGCCGCACCAGCGAATCCGCGACGCCTGACGACCTCGGCGTGGCAGGCCTGGTCGGAGCCTCCGAGGTCGACGTACGCACCCACGTGCACCATGTGCTCGGCAAGGTCCTCGACTACGACACCCAGCGAGGCACCGACCTCATCGGCACACTGCAGGCGTACTTCGCCGCCGGCCAGAGCCCAACCCGAGCCGCCACCTCACTCCACATCCACCCCAACACAGTCCAACAACGCCTCGACCGCATCACCGCCCTACTAGGCGACGGCTGGCAGTCTCCAGACCGCGCCCTCGACGTCCAAGTAGCCCTCCGCCTCCACACCGCCCTCGGCTGATCCCTGTCAGCCGTTCGGCTGACACCACGTCATCCGAACGATGTGGCCTGTCATCCGTTCACCCGCTGTGACGAAATCCGCTGCACCGCCACTCTTTAGGCGAGGTCAACGCGCAGTGCGGTGACACAGGGTGGCGTCAGGGGGTCGGGATGTCAGACGGGCGGATCATTACGGTCTTCGCGGCCAAGGACGGCAGTGGCAAGACCACCGTCGCCACGAACCTTGCGGTCGCCTTGAGCTCCCTGGGCACCCGCCGCGTCTGCCTGGTTGATCTGGACCTGCAGTTCGGCGACGTCGCCTGCATCCTCGGCCTGCGTCCGGCGCGCAGCCTGTGCGACGCCTTGCCGTGGGCAGGACGCCTGACCAGCGAACAAGCGGTTGGGCTGATGACGCCGTTCCGCCCGGGCCTGGACTGCCTGCTGGCTCCGACAGGTCCTGGCAACGCGATGCAGATCCCGCAAACCCTCATCGACGAACTCCTGCCCGTACTGCGTGATGCGTACGACTATGTGGTCGTCGACACGCCGGCGCAGTTCAACGCATCCGTACTCGCGGCGCTGGACGCGGCCGACCACCAGGTGCTGGTCGCGACGTCGGAGCGGCCGTCGCTGAAGAACCTGCGGCTGACGCTCGACGTCCTCGACCTGCTGTACGACGCGAGCGCTCGGTCGGTCGTGGTCAACCGGTCGGACCGTCGGGCCGATCTGACCGCGGCCGACGTGGACCAGCTGGTCAGGACTCCGATCACGGTCCAGCTCCCCAACTGGACCGACGTACCCGCCTCCATCAACCGGGGCGAGCCCATCACCGTCGGCTACCCGGACCACCCCGTCAGCCAGGCCGTGCGCGAGTTCGCCGACGTCCTGGTCGCGAGTGATGGGAGGTGCAGCCGCGATCCGCCCTCCGCGTAGCACCGCCTCACATCCATCAAATCCTTTGCACAGAAAGAGAAAACCAATGCTCAACCGAATCCACGAAGCCCGCAAGAACGAATCCGGCTTCACCCTGATCGAACTCCTGATGGTCATCATCATCCTCGGCGTGCTGTCCGGCATCGTCGTCTTCGCCGTCAACGGCATCCAGGACCGTGGCGCCGAGAGCGCCTGCAAGACCGATGTCAAGACGGTAGCCGTTGCCGCCGAGGCCGCCTACGCGCAGAACGAGGCCTACCCGCTGACCATGACTGCTCTCGTGGCCAGTGGCTTCCTGCACTCGGAGGCCGCCAGCGTGGAATACGCCGCGACCGCCACCGCGATCACGACGCTCCAGGGAGCGGCTACCAGCAAGTGCGCCGGCTTCAAGGGCTGATCGTCTGACTCCGGTGGGGAGGGGTTCCCCAAGGCCCTTCCCCGCCGGTTCCACGCTGCACACACCAACTACCTGGAGAAGCACCATGATCAGTCTTGCTCGTGGCAGCCGGGTCGACCTGCTGCTCGAAGAGCTCTGGAACGCCGGCGGCACCGACCTCCTGCTGACTGCGGGCATGCCACCACAGCTCCGCGTCCACGGACGCCTGTACTCCGTCAACGGGTTGGACCCACTGACCCGCGACGACACCGACACCCTTCTCGGCGAAGTCCTGACCGCCGAGCAAGCTGCACTCTGGAACACCAAGCACGAACACGACTTCTCGTTCTCCTGGCGCGACGAGGCCCGCATCCGCGGCAACGCCTTCACCCAGCGCGGTGACACGGCGGTCGCGCTCCGGATGCTCCCGCGCCAGATCCCGACCATGGACGAACTCGGCCTGCCGCCCGTCCTGTACGACTTCGCCCGCAAGCATCAGGGGCTGGTCCTGGTAACCGGCCCGACCGGCTCCGGCAAGTCCACGACCCTGGCCGCGATGATCGGCCAGATCAACACCGACCGCGCCTGCCACATCATCACCGTCGAGGACCCGATCGAGTACGTCCACGACCACAAGCTCTCCGCGGTCAACCAGCGCGAGGTCGGCAGCGACACAGCGAGTTTCCCGGACGCGCTGCGTTCGGCGCTGCGCGAGGACCCCGACGTACTGCTGGTCGGTGAGATGCGCGACCTCGACTCGATCCGCTTCGCCCTGACCATCGCCGAGACCGGCCACCTCGTCTTCGCGACCCTGCACACCAACGACACCGCACAGTCGCTCGCCCGCATCATCGACGTCTTCCCGGCCGAGCAGCAGGCTCAGGTGCGAGTCCAGCTCGCCGCCGCGCTGACCGGAGTCGTGTACCAACGGCTGATTCCACGGATCGGCGGTGGCCTGATCGCGGCGTACGAGGTGATGGTCGCCGACGCCGCCGTACGCAACCTGATCAAGGAAGGCAAGACGCACCAGCTGCGCAACTCGGTCGTCACCGGTCAGCGCGACGGGATGCTGACGCTCGAACAGTCCCTGTCGACGCTCGTGCAGAACGGCGTCATCACGTACGACGACGCCGTCGCGCGCAGCCTCTACCCGAAGGACGTCGAGGCGCGGCCGCGGCTGCGGGCGGGGGTGCCGGCATGAAGCTCCGCAAAGCCGCCCCCGAAGCCCGGCACGCCGCGCCGAACCTGCGGCCCGAGGTCCTTCCCGCCGCCACCGAACAAGACCTGCACATCGAGCGGACCCGCGCTCGTCACCTCGCCGAGCAGTACAACCTGGAACTGGTCGACCTGCGCACGGCCAGCCCTGACCCGACCGCCGCAGCCCTGATCGACGAACACACGGCCCGGAGTCTGGTCGCCGTACCGCTCGAGGTCCGCGACGACGTCGTCACGGTCGCGGTGGCCGACCCGTCGGTTGTCGAGGATCTGCAATCCGCACTCGGCCGGCGGGTGATCGTCAAGCTCGCGGCGCCGAGCGACGTCCTGCATGCGATCGGTACGGCCTACCGCGCGCTGACCGGTATCGACGACCGGGTCAAGGTCTTCGAGGCTCGCGACGCGGTTCGCAAGGATTTCCGCGAGGATGCACCCGGGGCCAGTGTCGACGCGCCCGTCGTGCAGGTCGTCCAGCTGGTGATCACCCAGGCGTTGCGTGACCGGGCGTCCGACGTACACATCGAGCCGCACGGCGACCGCGTCCGCGTCCGCTACCGCATCGACGGTGCGCTGCACGACGTACTCGAGCTGCCAGGGTCGATCGGCCCGGCGGTGGTCAGCCGGATCAAGATCCTGGCCGACCTCAACATCGTCGAGCGTCGACGTCCGCAGGACGGCCAGATCAGCATGGACGTCGAGGGGCGGCCGGTCGACATCCGGGTCTCCACGACATCGGTGGTCGGCGGCGAGAAGGTGGTACTCCGCTTGCTGGACAAGAGCCGGCCGTTGTTCCGGCTCGAGCAGCTCGGGATGCCGGACCAGATGGCCGCGACGTACTCGGGCCTGCTCAGAGCGCCGTACGGCATGGTCATCTGCGCCGGACCGACCGGCAGCGGCAAGACCACGACGCTCTACGGATCGCTGGGTGAGATCAACAGCCCTGAGCGCAACATCATGACGATCGAGGACCCGGTCGAGTACACCTTCGACTCGATCAACCAGATCCAGATCAACGAGGCGGCCGGCATCACGTTCGCCGGCGGTCTGCGGTCGATCCTGCGGCAGGACCCCGACGTGATCCTGGTCGGCGAGGTTCGCGACGTGGAAACCGCGCGGATCGCCGTACAGTCCGCGCTCACCGGCCACTTCGTGCTCTCGTCGCTGCACGCGACCGACGCCGCGACCGCGTTGCACCGACTGCTGGACATGGGGATCGAGACCTTCCTCATCGCATCCTCGGTGACGGCTGTGGTCTCCCAGCGTCTGGTACGACGGGTCTGCACGAACTGCCGCGAGTACTACGAACCGAAGGCCGAGGAGCTCGCGTTCCTTGCCAGCGCCGGTGGCGCGACGCCGGCAGACGGCTTCCTGCACGGCGCGGGCTGCAACTTCTGCGCCCAGACGGGTTTCCTGGAGCGGACCGGTGTGTACGAGCTGATGCCGGTATCGGACGCGATCCGTGAGCTGGTCGTCGACCGTGCCTCGCACGACGAGATCCGCAAGGTGGCGCGGTACGAGGGCATGAGAACCCTCACCGAGGAAGGCGTCCGGCTGGTCGAGCAGGGCATCACCACCGTCGGCGAGGTCATGCGTTCCATCTACATGGTCGGGAGCTGACCGATGACCAGATTCGCGTACGTCGCGATCGCGCCGGACGGCCAGGTCGCGAAGGGCACCGCCAAGGCGGAGAGCCGTGAGGATGCGGAGCTCGCTCTCTACGAGCGCGAGCTGCGCGACATCCGGGTCACCGAGAAGCGCAGCCTCCTGCAGTTGGAGATCACCCCGCGCCGGGTGAAGCGCGAGGAGGTCATGCACCTGTCCCGCCAGCTGGGCGCGTTCATCAGGGCCGGCTTGCCGTTGATCGACGCCGTGCACTCGCTCGGCGAGGAGGCCGACAACGCGTCCGTACGCCGCATGATGGCCGAGGTCGAGCACGGGCTGCGCGGCGGCGAGAAGCTGTCGGACTGCTTCGACCGCCATCCCAAGATCTTCCCTGAGTACTACCGCGGCATCCTCCGCTCCGCGGAGCTGAGCGGTCAGCTGGACACGGTGCTCGGACAACTGGCGAAGTACCTGGAACGCGACCTCGAGGCCCGTCGCAAGGTCAAGCAGGCCATGATCTACCCGTCGATCGTCGCCGTGATGTCGATGGTCACGGTGGTCGTACTGGCCGCGTTCGTCCTGCCCCGCTTCAAGGACTTCTTCGACAGCCTGCATGCAACACTGCCCCTGCCGACCCGGATGCTGCTCGCGATAACAGACTTCTTCACCGCATGGTGGTGGGCTGTCGGCGGTGGCGTCGCACTCTTCGCCCTGCTGATCCTCGGCGTGGTGCAGACCCACGGCGGCCGTTATGCGCGGGACAAGCTGTTCCTCGCTCTGCCTGTGCTCGGCAACACGATCCAGTTCGCACTCGTCGAACGGTTCTGCCGCATCCTGGCGTCGATGGTGGGCGCCGGAGTGCAGCTGCCCGAGGCCCTCCGGGTGGCCACCGGCTCTCTCCCGAATCTTGTCTTCCGGCGCTCCCTCGGCATAGCGAGTGAGGCGCTCCTGGAAGGAGAGGGTCTGGCCCGGCCCCTGGCCGCGACCAAGCTCTTTCCCAGGACGGCGGCCCAGATGATGCGGGTCGGCGAAGACACCGGAACGCTGGACACCCAGTTGGAAGTCACCGCCGAGTACTACGAGGGCGAGCTCGATTACAAGCTGAAGAAGCTGATCGGCCTGTTCGAGCCGCTCGTGATCGTTGTCATGGGCCTCATCGTGGGCTTCGTGGCGGTCGCGCTGGTCTCGGCGATGTACGGCATCTTCCGCCAGGTCCAGACATGACCAGCCCTCGCGGAGAGCAGGGCGAATCGCTGCTGGAGGTCCTGATCGCGGTCGCGATCATGGGCATCGCGGTGGTCGCCATCATGGCCGGCCTGGTGACCAGCGTGCTGGTCTCCGATGTCCATCGCAAACAATCGACCGCAGGCACCGCGGTCCGTGACTACGCCGAGGCGATCCAATCTGCGGTTGCTACGGGCAACTACCAGGCTTGCGGGACGAGCTCCTGGTACCAATCGCACTCCGGCTTCACCACTCCGGCGGGGTTCACCCCGACGGTCGTGACCGGCTCGATGCGGTACTGGTCCGGCAGCGCATGGCAGTCGAGCTGCACCACGGATCTCGGGCTTCAGCAACTCACGGTCCAGGTGGCCAGTGACGACGGTCGGGCCACCGAGCGCGTGGACGTCGT
This sequence comes from Kribbella sp. VKM Ac-2566, assembly GCF_004366005.1. NCBI lineage: Bacteria > Bacillati > Actinomycetota > Actinomycetes > Propionibacteriales > Kribbellaceae > Kribbella > Kribbella sp. VKM Ac-2566. The sequence continues at coordinate 598,080 of NZ_SODT01000011.1, forward strand.
ACTGCGGAAGCCGTGCGGACTGGAGACGTCATGCTGACCCGCAGAACCCGCCCCGAGGCCGGATTCACCCTGGTCGAACTGATGCTCGCGGTGGCGATCCTCGCAATCATCACGGTGCCGTTGGCCAACGTCGTCATCGGTGCCCTCCGGAACACCACCGACACCTCCGACCGGCTGGAACTGTCGCACGACGCCCAGATCAGTTCGTCGTACTTCGCTCGTGACGTCGCCGAGCTCGGCCTGCGGGACTGGGCCGCGATCAACGGAGACTCGGTGCCGTTCAGGCAATCGGTGCAGCTGAACGCGGCGTACAACGCCGGCGGATACACCTGCGGCTCGACGACCGCCGCGCTGCGGCTGCTCTCGGACGCATGGAATCCAGCGGTATCGATGCAGGACGCCGCCACCAATGTCGTCGCGTACTACCTGAAACCGGTCGGTGCCGTGAGTGAGTTGCACCGGATCAAGTGCCTTGGTCCCGCGATCACCGGGACAGACGTCGTCCTCGCGCACAACGTGAAGCCCGGGAGTCTCGCTGTGACCTGTTCGAGTGACTGCGAGAGCACCGACGTACCGGACCAGGTGAAGGTGACGTTCCAGGTCACGCGGGCATCCGTCGGCGACTACCCGATCACCCTCAACGGTCAGCGGAGGCAGCAATGAGAGACCGCATCGCGCGCGCCCGAGCTCGCGGCGACGAAGGCGCTGCGCTCGTCCTGGCGCTGATCGTGATCACTGTGGTCGCGCTCAGCCTGACCGCGCTCCTCAACCTCTCGGACACCAGCGTGCGCACCACCGTCGGCCTGCGCGACCAGGTCGCCGACACCTACAACGCCGACGGCGCAATGCAGGCCGCGATCAACAACCTCCGCAACAGCACCTACAACCACAACGCCGGCCAACACTGCTTCGGCGCGAGCGACACTCTTCAGCTGAGTAGCTTCTACGGATCGAGCTCAGCCGCGGTCACCTGCACGGCCGACCCGAAGAAGGTGCTCATCCAGTGCCCGTCGCTCTCGCAGTGCAACCGGCCCGGCAATGCCATCCTCACCCTGGGCAAGATCTCCGGAGAGGACGGACTGAACATCCAGCAGCCGACCGGTTCCACCTTCCGGGTTCACGGCAACGTGTTCTCCAACTCCAACATCAACGTGGTGAACGGAGCGCTGAACACCAACGCCAACGCCTGGGCGCGTGGTAGCTGCGCGGGCACGATCCAGGCCGTTCCGGCGGCGGACTGCAACATCGGCGGAGCGAGCAATCCGCTCGGGGACGACCCGGGTTATCTGCCGGCGGCGTCGATAGCAGGCTTGCCGCACCGGACACTTCCGAGCTGTACGACGCCGAACTCGGTGATCCGCTTCGAGCCCGGGTACTACGACGACGCCAAGGGCCTGTCCGACATGATGAGCTCCAGCAGCTCGTGCAAGGGCAGTACGTTCTGGTTCCCGCCGGTGTACGACGGGAGCGGCAAGCCGGCGGCAACCGGCGTGTACTACTTCGACTTCCACAACAGCGGCGACAACGCCAACCCGTTGCTGAACTCCAACGGTGGCGACGTCTGGACTGTCGACAACGGTTACCTGGTCGCCGGTACGCCGGTCAATTCCGCAGGCGCGATCATCTCCACCCCGCCCGTGCGACCGACCATCCCGGGGTCGTGCGACAACCCGATCAACAACGGCAACGCGATCGGTGTGCAGTTCATCTTCGGCGGCGAGAGCCAACTGGCCGTCAGGGCCGCACAGGCCGAGCTCTGCGGGACGTACGACTCCAACGCAGCGCCGGTGGCTCTGTACGGGTTGTCGTCGGGATCGGAGACGCCGACGGCGTGGGCCGACGCAAGCGCACTCAAGCTCGACGCCGTGAGCAGGGCGGGCGGATTCGGCGTCACGGCGTCCCCGTCGAGCTTGTCCGCCATCGACAACACTGGGTTCGCCACCTGGAAGAGCACGAGCAAGAACGACTCGACGGTCATGACTGTCGACGGCTTCGTCCCGCCGAGCGCGGTGCCGGCCGGATCGGTCCTGCAGTCCGCAGCGGTCAAGGTCGTTCATCGGCACAGCGATCCGGCCTCGACGGAGAAGTTCGATGTCACGCTGAAGGTCAAGCCTTCGAATCTGACCGTCGGTGATTCGATCACGATCCCGGCGAACAGCGGAGCCTTCCGCACGGATTTGATCCCGCTCGACGCTGCTCGCACCGGCGCGATCGCAGATGCCATTTACAAGGGGACCTTCAGCGGCGCGACGATCACCCTGACGCCGAACCTCGCCAACCCGGCCAAAACCGACCTGCTGGACATCGACGCGCTGCAGTTGGAGCTGAAGTTCACGCCGCCGGCTTTCCGGGCCGGCAGCGGATGTGTCCGCACCGGGCCGTACACCGGAACCGGCAGTACGAGCTGTGCCCTGGTGTCGACACCGAACCAATCCGGCAACCAGTTCTACGTTCAGGGAACGACGTACACGCCGAAGGCCGCATTGGACATCACGCTCAACAACGCGGCTGAACAGGTGTTCCGGTTCGGGGTCGTCTCCAGGTCGTTGTGGATCAAGGAGACCGGCAGCTTCTCCTATGGCGGTGTGGTGATCGAAGTGCCTGACGACTCGCCCGGGTTTGTCTTCAGCTTGTACTTGTCGGCGTACATCTGCTCCGGTGCGGGACCGTGTTCGGCCGGTGGGGCGCCGGTGCTGCGATCGAAGGTGGCCCTTGTGGACAGTAATCCGATGGCCCCCAGTCCAGGGCATCGGCAGGTGACTGTGCTCAGTTGGTCGAGGCCGGGATGATCGCGCTGTTCGCCGGGCTGCTCGGACTGGCCGTCGGGTCGTTCCTGAACGTGGTGATCTACCGGGTGCCGCGAGGCGAGTCGGTGGTGAATCCGCCGTCGCACTGCCCGCGGTGTGGCAGTCTCGTGCGTCCCAGGCACAACGTGCCCGTGATCGGGTGGATCATGTTGCGCGGGAGATGCGCGGACTGCCGGTTGCCGATCAGCGTGCGGTATCCGCTCGTCGAGCTCGCGACCGGCCTCCTGTTCAGCGCGATCGCCCTGCGGCTCGACACGGTTGCCGCGCTTCCGGCGTACCTCTGGTTCACCGGAGCCGGTGTGGCGCTCGCGCTGATAGATCTCGACGTACGACGGTTACCGAACGCGATCGTGGCGCCGTCGTACCCGATTCTGCTGGCGCTGCTCGTCGGCGCCGCCGCGTGGGACCACGACGGGCGGGCGCTGATACGGGCTGTGATCGGCGGGGCGGCGCTGTTCGGGTTCTACCTGCTCCTGGCGGTGGCGTACCCGGCGGGGATGGGCTGGGGTGACGTCAAGCTCTCCGGCCTCGTCGGCGCCGTACTGGCGTACCTCTCATGGCAGGCGTTGCTGGTCGGTGCCCTCGCGGCCTTCGTGCTCGGTGCGGCCGTCGGCCTTGTGGTGATGGGGATTGGGCGCGGTGGCCGGAAGACCGCGCTACCGTTCGGGCCGTTCATGATTGCCGGCGTCCTGCTCGCCGTCTTCGCCGCGGGCCCGCTGTCCGCGTGGTACGAGGCGCTCCTCGCCTGATGCTGCCTGGCCTCCGCCACTTGGTTACGGAGCGTTTAGGTCGTTTAGATTAAAAGCACCCGTTTGAAGTGCGTAACAATCCGTTGAGCGTGCCCGATCATAGTTACAGCAGGTGATACTCGTCACGCTGTGCTGGGGAGTCAACGGGGGCATACATCATGGGCAAGCCGATCACGGTCGTAGTCATCGACGGCCACACATTGACCAGGTACGGACTGATCCGGCTGGTCAGCGCCGACTCCGAGATCAGCATCGTCGGTGAGTGCGGGCTCGCCGCAGAGGCGCCGGCCCAGATCGCGGCCGCGCTCCCTGATGTAGTCATCCTCGACGTGATGCTGCCGGATGCTGACGGCCTTCGGCTCGCCCGTGAGTTGCGTGACCGGCATCCGGCACTGGGCATCGTCGTACTCACGTCGCACGACGAGGACGACGTCCTGTTCCGGGCCCTGGAGACCGGGGTGTCCGCGTTCGTGGGCAAGACCGCCCCGAACGCGGAAGTGCTCGGGGCGATCCGGCACGCTGCGGTGGCGGCCGTCTCCTTCACCGCGACCGGTCTCGCATCGGCTCTCGCCCGACGCGGGCAGGTTGCCCCGCGGCCGGTCACCACTCTTGCGCTCAGCCCGCGGGAGCAGGAAGTCCTGTCGTTGCTGGCCAGTGGGCACTCGGTGCCGGCGATCGCGGCCTCGATGTTTGTCAGTCTGTCGACGGCCAAGACGTACGTGTCCCGCCTCTACGACAAGCTCGGAGCGACGAACCGGGCCAACGCGATCATGGCCGGGCTGCGCCTCGGTCTGATCAAGTCCGAGCTGAGCGCTACCGCTTAGGGCACCAGCACCAGCCTGCCGCGCACACCGCCCCCAGCCAGGCGCTTGTAGGCGGCCGCGGCCTCCGTGAGCGGGTGAACGTCCGCGACGCGAGTCGAGAGCGGTCCTGCGTCGACCAGTCGCACCAGTTCCTCCAAATCACTCCGATTCGCTTGCACGAAGAGCTGCTTCAGGCTGATCCCTCGGAGGTGTGGTGGGCGCGGTCCTCCTTGTACGTGCACATGGCGGCCGCCGTTGCGCACAGCCTCCTGGGCGCCGACACCGACGACCGCTGCGTCCACCAGGGCGTCGACGCCGCCCGGCGCTATCCGCCGTACCGCTGTAGCTAGGTCCTGCGACCGGTCCACGAAGTGTTCCGCGCCCATCAGCCGCACCAGTTCCTCGTCGTGCGCGCTGGCGGCAGCGATGACGGTCAGGCCGAGGTACTTCGCAATTTCTACTGCGTACCCGCCCACTCCTCCTGCGGCTCCGGTGACCAACAGCGTCTGACCTGGCTCAGGCTCGAGCGCCTTGATCGCCTGCAGCGCTGTCAGGCCGTTGAGCCCGAAGGTCGCGGCCTCGGTCAAGGCGAGTTTCCTCGGCACCGACGTCGCGGCTTCCTCGTCCAGGACTACGTACTCCGCATGAGTCTTGAGATCGCGCCCGAGCAGGTCCGCAACTCCGACCGCAGTGTCCCCGATGCGAAGCCGGCCTCCGCGCGTGGTTTCGCGGCCATCGTTCTGGGTCGGCCCGAAGGCGTCCACGGTGCCGGCGACGTCCCAGCCGAGGCCGAACTGTTGCCTCGCGGCAGTCAGGCCGAACTCCACCGGCATCCCGGCACTGACCGCCAGATCGACGGGATTGACCGCGGCGGCGGCCACCTTGATCCGTACCTGCCCCGCGGCCGGCTCAGGTACGTCGGTCTCGATCAGTTCGATCGCCTCCGGCCCGTCCAGCCGGCGGGCGACTAGTGCGCGCATATCGTTCTCTCCTCGTGGTGTCTGGGACTGCACCACTCTCGGAGAGCTACTCTCTCCTGGGAAGTACGCACTTCGGAGTGCGTTCCGTACGTCGAGGAGAGCCATGCCGACCCGCACCGCAGCACAGCTCCGCGAAGAGGCAGCGCGCGAGTACGACGCGTTCCTGGCGACCTGTCCTGCGCGGCAACTCCTCGACCGCATCAGCGACAAGTGGGTGACGCTCGTACTGACCGCCCTCGCGGACGGCCCGCAGCGCTACTCGGACCTGTCGCGCCGCATCGCCGGCGTCAGCCAGAAGATGCTGACGCAGACCCTCCGTTCCCTGGAACGCGACGGCCTCCTGACCCGCTCGGTCACGCCGTCCGTCCCCGTCCGCGTCGACTACGACCTCACACCACTGGGCCGGACCCTGATGCCACTCATCTCCGCCATCAAGTCGTGGGCCGAAGCCCACATGCCCGAAGTAGCCGCCGCCCGCAGCACCTACGACGCGAGCACCCCAGCATGACCGCTTCGGACGGGGCAGATCGTCGGGTGGTGGTGGTTGTCGTGCCGGCCGCTGGGACCTGGGCTCCGCCGGGCAGGGACTCCGAGGCGTGGCGGTTGGCGATGGCCGAGGACACGTACGAAGTGATCGCTGCGCTCGACCGGGTCGACGTCGCGGTCGCAGTCGCCGGTAACGAGAACGCTGTGGCCGAGGTGCGCGCACTGACCTGGCCCGGCACACCGACGTACGCCGTCGATCCCGATCGGCCCGTCCTGCATGCGGTGGAACTCGCCGGCCCGGCCGCAGCAGTGGTCGCGGTGTCGCACGACGTACCGGACCTTCCCGGGCTGCTCATCGGCAAGCTGTTCCGTGCCTTGAGCAACGCCGACATCGCCGTCACGCCCGCCGAGGACGGCTCGCTGGCGGCCATCGGCGTGAAGCTCCCCGTCGCCGACTGGCTCGTCGAACTCGCCCCGACGTTCGACACTCCACTCGAACTCCTCGAGGCCCGCAAACCCCGCCGTCACGCCGTGGCGATCGGGCCCGGCTGGCACCGTCTGCGATCGAATGCTGACCTAGCGCGACTGGATCCCGGCCTCGAAGGCTGGGACGCCACGAGATCCATACTTCGTCACTCCTGAGCCGTCACCTTCCCCCCGCCCGCTCGTTCACCATGCAACGGGGAACGCGGGCAGTACGGGGAAGCCCAAGTGATCGCCGATGCCGTTCAGGGGCGGCACCCGACGACGACCCGACCGCACCGGGGGGATGCGGTTCGGGCCTGCCATACAACGGGGATCGCACCACAACGGCGTGCCGCAGTCGGGGACTGCGCACACCGGCAGCACCACGGGGACACGGGGATGCGGTATCACGGGGACGCGGTATCACGGGGAGCGCTGTACCTACGGGGATCATGGGGGACGCACGATCGCGGGGATCGCAGTACAACCAGGGGAAAGGCACGGGGGTGCCTGAAACCGCTTTACCAGCAGGCGATCACAGCACGGGGGCAGTACAACGGGGACACAGGTGGTTGTTGCGGGGCTGAGGTGGGGAGTGCCCTGCTGTGGGGAGGTGGGCCGGCTGACTTGAGTCGGCCCACACGCCTGTGTTCCTCGGGCGGTCAGGTCTGCGGGATCTGGTGGTTGGCTCGGGTTGCGAGGCTCTGGACGCTGGTGTCGGTGTCAACCGGAAGGGCGTTCAGCGGGAACCACGCCAGGTCGTCCGACTCGTCGCTGACGACGTACTCCGTCGTTGTCGCGGTGACCAGGAACTGCACGTCGAGGTGGTACGCACCTGCGCAGCCGCCGGCCTGCAGGAGATGGCGGGAGAGCTGGAGCGGTTCACGGCTCACCGTCAGCCCCGGGAGCCCGGACTCCTCGGTCGCTTCGCGTAGGGCAGCGCCGCTCAGCGTGGTGTCGCCGGGCTCGCAGTGGCCGCCGAGTTGGAGCCATCGGCCGACTGTCTTGTGCAGGGTCAGCAAGGTGTTCTGACCCGTGCTGTCGACGACCAGCGCGCTGGCCGTCACGTGCTCCGGTCGGCAGCTCCGCCACATCCCGTCCGGATGCGTCGCCAGGTGCCGCAGGTAATGCGCCCGCAGCTCCTCCTGCTCCGCATCGGGCGCACGCCACCGCTCCAAGACCTCAACCGCATCCCCATGAAGCATTCCGCAAGTGTCCCCACCCCGACCCAATCACTCCCAGGCGGGGTACGACGACCACCCCAGTCGGGGGGTAGGACGACCACCCCGAGGCGGGGGTAGGACGACCACCCCGAGGCGGGGGTAGGACGACCACCCCGAGGCGGGGGTAGGACGACCACCCCGAGGCGGGGGTAGGACGACCACCCCGA
>NZ_SODT01000011.1:605856-885558 GCF_004366005.1 Kribbella sp. VKM Ac-2566
CGAGGGGAGGGTAGGACGACCACCCCGAGGGGCGGGTACGACGACCACCCCCGAGGCGAGGGTACGACGACCACCCCCGAGGGGAGGGTACGACGACCACCCCAAGGGGAGGGTACGACGACCACCCCAAGGGGAGGGTACGACGACCACCCCAAGGGGAGGGTACGACGACCACCCCAAGGGGCGGGTACGACGACCACCCCCGAGGCGAGGGTACGACGACCACCCCGAGGCGAGGGTACGACGACCACCCGGGGCGGGGGGGTAGGACGACGACCCCGGGGGCGGGGGGGGTAGGACGACCACACTCAGGTGAGGTCCGGCGACGGCTACTGGGTTGGGTTGTCGCCGCCTGCTCCGGGGGGTCGTCGTCCTTACTTGGTGGGGTTGTCGCCGTCGTCGTCCTCGGGCTTCTCGGACGTCTCTTCGTTGAGGAAGTCGCTGATGTCGATGTCCGAGAGTTCGCCGGCGTGCTGGGCGAAGCCGATCGGGTCGTCCAGGTCGCTGGTGCTCGGCATCAGATCCGGGTGGGACCACAGGCTGTCCCGGCCGTCGACACCGCGGGCGTCGCGGACGGCGGCCCACAGGTTCGCGGCGTCACGCAGGCGGCGCGGCCGCAACTGGAGACCGACCAGGGTCGCGAACGTCTGCTCGGCGGGACCACCGGCAGCACGACGACGCCGTACCGTCTCGGCGAGCTGCACCGCAGCGGGCATCCGGTCCTTCGTCGCCTCCCGTACGACGTCATCGACCCAGCCCTCGACCAGGGCCAGCGTGGTCTCGAGCCGGACGAGCGCCGCCTTCTGCTGCGCCGAGTCCTCGGGCTCGAACAAGCCGCCGGCGAGCGCTTCCTGCATGGCTTCCGGGTTCTGCGGGTCGATGTCGGCCATTGCCCGCTCGATCTTCCCGGTGTCGACCTCGATCCCGGCCGCGTAGTCAGCGACCGCAGCCAGCAGATGCTGGCGCAGCCACGGCACCCCGGCGTACAGCCGCTGGTGCGCGACCTCACGCAGCGCGAGGTACAACCGGACGTCCTCGTCGGTCAGCCCGAGGCCGTCGGCGAACTTCGCCACGTTGTCCGGCAGCAGGATCGCCTGGCCGGTCGGGCCCAGCGGAAGCCCGATGTCGGACGAGCTGACGACCTCGCCGGCGAGCTCACCGAGCCCCTGTCCGACCTGAGCCCCGAAGACCGAACCGCCCAACTGCCGGAGCATCCCCGCCATCGGACCGGCGAACTGCTGCGCCTCGGCGGGCAGCGCGTTGCCCATCGCGCCCGCGACGTGCTCCGCGACGGGATCGACGATCGTCTGCCAGACCGGGAGCGTGTTCTCGACCCACTCGGCGCGGCTCCAGGCCGCGGAGGTCGCGGACACCTCGGGGAGGGTGGTCGCGTCGTCCAGCCAGTGCTCGGCGAGGCGGACCGCGTCCGCGACCCGATCGCTGTCGGTGGACGTCATCGACCGGTCGCCGGCGGTGGAGACGGTCTTGCGGGCGATGTCCTTGGCCAGGTCCCAGTTCACCGGCTTGCCGTCGGTGGACCCGCTCAGCATCTGCTGGACCTGGGCGAAGATCGCGTTCAGGTCCGGGGCGCCGCCCGCGCCGGCCGCACCGGAGAACTGCTGGAACATGGCCTCGAACGGCGTTCCCTTGAACGGGTTGTCCGGGTTGTCCGGTTCGTCGCTCATCGGAGGGCCTTCCTGTGCGGGTGGGGCGTACAACTCCAACGTACTGGTTCCGTCCATCAGTTCCTCGCTGGGTGAACGCACAACCGTCCCTGTTCGCCCCAGGCAGAGCCGAACTCCGGTCCCGGGAGGTAGGTGAGGAAGGCAACAGTCTCTCCCGGTGTACGCCGTACCACGCACCGCAGCCCGGTAAGCCGGGACGCGGAAAGGGAGGGGATGTGCTGGAGAGGGAGGGTGGGAGGGAGAATTGCGGTGCGGGGGATGGAATGGTGGGGATGCAATGCTGTGGGATGCAACGCTGTGGTGTGAGCGTGGGGACCTGGCCGGAATGAGGAACGGATGAGCGACGCGATCAGACTGCTGGAGATTCGCGACAGTGCGTTGTCCAGCGACGAGGTACTGGCGGCTGTCGCGGACCCGACGGCGGGCGGAACTGCGCTTTTCATCGGCACTGTGCGCAACCACGACCAGGACAAGCCGGTCGACCGTTTGAGCTACGAGGCGCATCCGGACGCGCTGGAGCACCTGCGAAAGGTTGCGCAGCGTATTTGTGACGACCCCGCGGTGACCGCCCTGGCCGCTGTGCACCGGACCGGGGACCTGGTGATCGGTGACGCCGCGGTGATCGTGGCGGTGGCGGCGTCGCACCGGGATGTGGCGTTCACCGCGTGCCGGCAGTTGATCGACGACCTCAAGGCCGAGGTCCCGATTTGGAAACACCAGCTCTTCACCGACGGTGGCAGCGAGTGGGTCGGCGCTCACTGACCCGTACGCTGGGCGCATGAAGGTGGCCGGATGAAGGTTTTGGCGTGGCTGGCGTTCCCGCTGGTCGCCACGCTGCTGGCGATGTGCTGGGCGGCGTGGCGCGGGTGGCGCAGCCGTGAGCGCCGCCGGTCCGGGGGCGCCTTCGCCTCGGTCGAGGACTTCCGCCGCTTCAACGCCGCGCTCGCCGCGCCAGGCCCACGGGCCACTCCGGAACGTCGCCGTGGCCTCGGTCGTCGTAACCATCAGCCGGTCTCTTCCGAGATCCGTAGCTCCGGCTCCAAGATCGCAGGGCAGGGTTCGTGACACGTCGTACCGCCACATTGGTCACCTCGATCGTCGTGCTTGTCGTCTCGCTGGGGCTGGTCACGGCGTTCCCGGTGCCGTTCGTCTCGTTCAGCCCCGGGCCGGTCAAGGACACCCTGGGATCGGCGAAGAACAAGCCGGTCGTCGAGATCACCGGCCACGAGACGTTCCCGACCACGGGCCAGCTCGACCTCACGACCGTCTCCGTGACCTCGCCCGACCGGCAGCTGACCCTGCCGCAGGCGATGCGGAACTGGCTCGACCCGCACCACGACCTGTTCCCGCGCGACATCATCTATCCGCCGGACCAGAGTGCCGACGAGGTCGAGCAGCAGAACACCGCGGAGATGACCGGCTCGCAGGACAGCGCGGTCGCCGCCGCGCTCCAGGCGGCGAAGGTTCCGTTCCACACGAAGGTCTCGACAGTCGCCGACAACTCGCCGGCGCAGGGCAAGCTGAAGCCGGGCGATATCGTGCTGGCCGTCGACGGCAAGACGGTGACGCAGGTCCCGCAGGTCGGCGAGTTCGTCCGTAGGCACAAGGTCGGCGACAACGTCGTGTTCCTGATCCGCCGCGGCACCGCCGAACAGACCGTCCAGCTGAAGACTGCCGCGACGCCCGGTGACGAGACCCGGCCGATGGTGGGGATCACGATCGGCGTCGACTCGCAGGTCAAGGTGACGGTCAACCTCGGTCAGGACATCGGCGGCCCCAGTGCGGGCACCGCGTTCGCGCTGGCCATCTACGACAAGCTGACCCCGGGCGCGCTGCTGAACGGGAAGCACGTCGCCGGAACCGGGACGATCGACGCGCTCGGCCAGGTCGGAGCGATCGGCGGCATCCAGCAGAAGATCGCCGGCGCCAGGAACGACGGCGCGACGGTGTTCCTGGTCCCGGCGCCGAACTGCGCGGCCGCACTGCACGCGGACGTGAAGGGCATCCAGCTGGTGAAGATCAGCACGCTGACCGACGCCATCAGCGCCCTGCAGGCGGTCTCGGACGGCAAGGGAGATGTCCCGTCGTGCAGCCAATGAGCGACAAGTACGTACCGGTGAGCCGAAGGGAAGATCTGCCGGCATGGATTCCGTAGGCACGCTGCCACCGGACGCGCTCAGCCGCGCGGTGGTCGAGATCGAGAAGCACGTGAGCAGCGCGGGCTGGGACCAGCCCGCGCAGTTGTTCGCGCTGGTTCCGACGGCGGATCTGCTTCGCGCCGAACCGAACCTTGCCGCCGAACTCGGCGCCGAGGACGCATCGCAACCGCTGACCCCGGTCGCCCAGGGCGAGCTTCCGGGCGGTGTCGAGGACGACCATCTCGCCGACACGCTGGGCCGGATCGAATGGCCGGACGGCGTCGCCGGATGCGCACTGGCGATCGAGCGGATCGTGCTGCCCGCGGCGGCCGAGTCCGGCCTGTCCAGCGTCGAGTCGGACGCCGAGCTGGCCCGGCTGGCCGGCAGCGATCCGCGCCGGCACGAGGTGCGGATGGTCGCGGCGGTGCTCCGGGAAGGAACCCGGTTCGGCGCCGTCCGGTTGCGCGCCCACGACGAGGACAGTGCAGTGCTCACCGGTGTCGACTTGGTCCCCACGCTGTGCGAAGTACTGTCTTTGACATTCGAACCTTCGGCCGGCATCCGGTCGGGCGAGGGTCCTGGGGTCGACGGCATGAGCGACGACGAGGAGAAGCGACCATGAGCGACGGCGTCTATGACATGCCGGAAGAGCCGCCGGCCCGCAGGACCCGGCGAACAGGCGGACGCCCGCGCGCTCTGCTGCCGACGATCGCGACGCTGATCGTCCTGCTCATCCTCTTCAGCGTCTTCACCGATGTCTGGACCCAGCGGCTCTGGTACCGATCGGTCGACCTCGGCTCGGTGTTCAGCACCGTGCTCGGCACCCGCGTGCTGCTGTTCGTGATCGTCGGTCTGCTGATGGCGGCCGCGGTCGTCGCGAACATCGTCGTCGCCTTCCGCACCCGTCCCCGGGTAGCGCTCGCTCCGTCGCCCAGCCCCGGTTTCGAGCGGTACGGCGATCTGCTGCAGCAGCACGGGAAGATCGCGGTCGGCGTCGTCGCGACCCTGATGCTGGTCTTCGGCGGCTCCGCAGCGTCGGGGGAGTGGAAGGTCTTCCTGGCCTGGCGGAACCGGACCCCCTTCGGCGTCACCGACAAGCACTTCAACAAGGACATCGCGTTCTTCGTCTTCGACTACCCGTGGCTGCGCGTGCTGCTCGGCTTCGGCTACTCGATCGTCCTGCTGTCGCTGGTCGCCGCGATCATCACGCATTACCTGTACGGCGGCTTCCGCCCGTCCGCCAAGGGCCAGAAGGCCTCCGGTGCGGCGCAGGTGCAGTTCTCGGTGCTGCTCGGCCTGCTTGTTCTGCTCAAGGCCTTCAGCTACTGGCTGGACCGGTTCGGTCTCACGACCTCGGACGCCAAGCTGTTCACGGGTGTCTCCTACACCGGCGACCACGCCGTCCTGCCGAGCAAGGAGATCCTGGCCGTTATCGCGGTCCTGTGTGCGATCTTGTTCTTCGCCAACGTGGTCCGCCGGACCTGGCTGCTTCCCGGCGTGGGAACAGTCGTGCTGATCCTGTCGGCGATCCTCCTCGGTGCGCTCTGGCCGGCCGCTCTCCAGCAGTTGCGGGTGCGACCGAGCGAGCCGGTGAAGGAAGCGCCGTACATCAAGAAGAACATCGACGCCACCCGCCAGGCGTATGGACTCGAGGACACCGCGGTCACCGAGTACAACGCGAAAACCACCGCGAAGCCGGAGGAGCTGACGGCCGATGCCGAGGTCCTGCCGGGTATCCGGCTGATCGACCCGACCGTGATCGGCCCGACTTTCGAGCAGCTCCAGCAGGTCCGCGGCTTCTACTCGTTCCCGACCGATCTCGACGTCGACCGGTACAAGATCAAGGGCAAGGTCAACGACACGGTCCTCGCGGTCCGCGAGGTCCAGGTCGACCGGCTGCCGGCCGGGCAGCGCAACTGGAACAACGACCACACCGTCTACACCCACGGCTACGGAGTGGTGGCCGCGAACGGCAACCAGTCGCAGGGCGGTACTCCGGTGTGGACCGAGAAGGACCTGCCACCGACCGGCGATCTCGGCAAGTACGAGCCGCGGATCTACTTCGGCGAGCAGTCGCCGGACTACTCGATCGTCGGCGCCCCCGCGGGCGGCCAGAAGGTCGAGCTCGACACGCCGGAAGGACAGAAAGGCGGCGACCCGACGCTGAACACCTATGAGGGCAAGGGCGGCGTCCCGATCGGCTCGTTCGGCAACCGGTTGCTGTATGCAACAAAGTTCCGGGACGCGAACATTCTGCTCTCCAGCCGGGTGAACCCGGAGTCGAAGATCCTTTACGACCGCACTCCGCGCGAGCGTGTCGAGAAGGCGGCGCCGTGGCTGACACCGGACGGCGACCCGTACCCGGCGATCGTCGACGGCCAGGTGGTCTGGATCGTCGACGGTTACACCACCTCGGACAACTACCCGTACTCCGAGAAGGTCGACCTGGACGTGAGCACCCGCGACACCACCACCGGGCGCGGGACGATCGCACAGCAGCCGAGCGAGAAGATCAACTACATCCGCAACTCGGTCAAGGCAGTCGTCAACGCCTATGACGGATCCGTCGAGCTGTATGCCTGGGACGAGAAGGACCCGGTGCTGAAGACCTGGATGAAGGCATTCCCCGGCACGGTCAAGCCGCGCTCGGACATCTCGCCGGCTCTGATGTCGCACCTGCGCTACCCCGAGGACATGTTCAAGGTGCAGCGCGATCTGCTCGCGAAGTACCACGTCCAGGACGCCGGCACCTGGTACCAGAACAGCGACCTGTGGCGGGTGCCGGACGACCCGACCGCGGTCTCCTCCGGTGGTGACTCGGCGACGCATATCAGCCAGCCTCCCTTCTATCTCTCGTTGCGGATGCCCGATCAGACCGAGCCGAAGTTCTCGCTGACGTCGGTGTACGTACCGAACGGCGAACGGGAGAACCTGACGGCGTTCGTGGCCGTCGATGCCGAGGCCACCTCGCCGGACTACGGCAAGTTCCGGGTCCTGCGATTGCCGGGGAACCTGCAGATACCTGGTCCGGGGCAGGTGTACAACAAGTTCCAGACCGACGAAGGCATCAGACAGGCATTGCTGCCGATCAACCAGCCGAACAGCGGAGCAAGAGCGCAGTACGGCAACCTGCTGACGCTGCCGCTCGGCGGTGGTCTGCTCTACGTCCAGCCGGTCTACTCCGTCCGGACCAGCGGGCAGGGTAGTTATCCCGTCCTGCGGTACGTCCTGGTGTCCTTCGGCGACGGCGTCGCCTACGGCGGGACGCTGCAGGAAGCCCTCACGAAGGTCTTCAAGACCAGCGTCGACACCGGTGAGCTACCTCCAGGAACGCAGAAACCGCCCACTACGCAGCAGCCGAACCAGACGGTCAAGCAGGCCATCGCCGACGCACAGGCCGCATGGACCCGGGCGCAGACAGCCCTCAAGAACGGCGACCTCGCCGGCTACCAGACGAACCTCAACCAGATGAAGGCCGCGCTCGACCGCGCCGCCGCCGGTGCAGCAGAGACGCCTGCCCCGACACCATCGGCGACGCCGTCCGCGAATCCGTCGAACCCACCGGCGTCGACGACACCGACAAGTCCACCGACCTCACCGGCAGGCTGAGCCCGCAGGCTGGTTCCGGGGCGGCGACACCGACATCAGTCGGCGTCGCCGCCTCGTTCGTTTCGCCCGCCCGCTCGCCTGCCGGCTCGCGCGGCTGGTTGCCTACGGCATCAGGTCGTCGGCTCCGGGTGGAACCCGGCCGCTGTATCGAGCACGTCCTCGTCGGTGAAGCGCTCGTGATCGATCGTGACCTCGGCCGCGACGCCAGGCTCGATGAAGTAGAAGACCTCGTTGCCGGCGAACAGACCGTCGTACCCGCCGACCTTGACCGGTTCGAGCTGCCAGTCGCCCGGCTCCTTCTCCTCGTACTCGACCAGGAAGTCCTTCACTGCCTCGAGATCGGTGAGTTTCTCGCCGCGGAGGGTCTTCACGGTCAGATCGACCTTGAACGCTCCCTCCGGATCCGGTCCGGTCTCCCAGACCCGGCTGTGGAAGGACACGTCCTCCCACTCGTACTCGAAGTCGCTCGGCGTGCCGAGGCCGTCGGGAAGGTTCTCGATCACGAAGCCGTCCAAGGTGCCAGCCTTCTGCTCGGTCGATGGATGATCCGCGGAGTACGTCGACGACGGGGTGAAAACTGTTGCTGAGGCAGGGACTGTCGTCGAGAGCCCGAGTGCGGCCAGGAAGACCGCGCCTCCGATCACGATACGGCGGGCGGACGGCACGGCTCGGGAACGAAGCGATGAACGCGACATGGCTGCCTCCTGGAAACGGCGGCGTCCCGCCTGCTGCGAGACGCCCTTCGTGACCAAGAAGGTGCAGTGATCGTCCCTCGCCTGAACCGGCGAGTTCGGATCTGTGGACAACCTCGCGGTCAGTGCCCGATCAGCCGATGCAACCGGTGGAACGTCTGCCGGAACCCGAGCCGCGGCCACGCCCGCGACGACAACAGGTTCGTCACTCGCCAGTCGGTCACGACCGAGGAGTACCCGGTCTCCGCCGACCACTGTAGCACGGCCTCACCCAGCGCCCGCCCCGCGCCGAGTCCACGAGCCGACGGCAGCACGGCCGCGAACCCGAGGAAACCGGCGTTGTCCGGTTTCGCGAGCCCACTGTGCGCACTCGACTTGTTCAGCGAGCAGCCGACCGACGAGCCGATGACCTCACCGTTGTACGAGGCAACGAAGGTCGCGTAGTCGTGATCGTCGATCGATTCCTCCCAGTCCGCGACCGCTTCCTCCAGAGTCGGCAGCTCGCCGGACGAGAACACCGGCGACAACCCCTGATGCCGGGGCAGTTCCAGGTCGAGTTCCGCGAGTACAGGGATGTCCGCACGCACGGCACGGCGTACGACCAGATCCGATGGCGGCGAGAGGGGCGAGTCAGGCACAGGTCGTACGGCGTGCGCATGCTGCGAACCGAACGCGAGCCGGAACCAGGCGTCGATCAGCGCGGGGTCGTCGGGCACCAGGACGTAGTGCGCGATGCGGCCGTCGTCGACCCACTTCGCAGCAGCTGCGCCGTACAGGTCGCGAATGTGTTCTGGCTCACGTACGGCGTGACCGGCGGCCTCGACCCAGATGTTCGGACCCCAGACTGGCGACTGCTTCGGAGCAGCGAGCAGATAGCCGGTGATCTCGCCGCCTTCGACCATCACCGCGCCGGACGCGCCCTCGGTCTCCCAGGCGGCCGTCACTTCGACCAGCGCCACCTGCTCGTCCTCGTAGTCAGCGGGAAGCAGTGGGTGACGCTTGCGATGCGCCTGATGCCGCTCAGCGAGCAGACCCGCCGCGGCCGGCAGATCCGTCTCCTCGAACGGACGAACGACGTGTCGGGACATACTCGGACGGTACGCCGCCGACCCGCCGGCAGACACGGGTTTTCGGCGCACCGGGAACCGATTTGGTTGCTCGGCCCAGATCCTCTAAACTAAAGACACAACGACGCGGGGTGGAGCAGCTCGGTAGCTCGCTGGGCTCATAACCCAGAGGTCGCAGGTTCAAATCCTGCCCCCGCTACTTGGGAAAGGCCCTCTGATCAGGAAACTGGTCAGAGGGCCTTCGTCATTCGCGCCGATCTGGGCGATCGCGGTATAAACGGAGGCGTCGCCGAGCTCGGGGAGCCGTGCCGGCGACAGGTCGAGCAGGCGATCCGCCGCCATTGTCTGCCTGGCCCGGGCGGGCAGGTCGAGGTCCTGCGCGGCCGGCTGGGTTCGCTGGCTGCCGGCGTGCTCGGTGCAGCCGCCCTCCTTGCCGCGCCCCTCGATGCGATCGGAGCAGGATGACGATCAACGCCGTCAACGACGTGCTGGAGCGGATCCGGGGTGGACTGGTTGTCTCCTGCCAGGCACGGGGCTCGGATCCGTTGCGCGACTCCCGGGTCATCGCCGCCGTGTCGGCGAGTACGGTGCAGGGTGGTGCGGTCGGACTCCGGCTGGAGGGGCCGGCCGACATCCGCGCTGTCCGCCCGCTGGTCGACGTACCGATCATCGGGCTCTGGAAGGTCGACCTCGAGCCCAGCGACGTCTACATCACGCCGACTGTGCAGCACGCCGAGGAGGTCGTGGCCGCCGGGGCAACCATCGTCGCGCTGGACGGGACGGCGCGACCTCGTCCGGACGGCAACCCACTGATCCGCAGCATCGAGGCAATCCATGAAGCCGGAGCTCTGGTGATGGCCGACGTGTCGACGCTCGCGGAGGGCGAAGCGGCCGAAGCGCTCGGCGCCGACGTGGTCTCCACAACCCTGTCCGGCTACACACCGGACAGCCCACAGGTGGAAGCCCCGGACCTTACCCTGGTCGGTGAACTGGCCAGGCGCGTGCAGATCCCGGTTGTCGCCGAAGGCCGATACCGCACTCCCTTCCAAGCAACGCAAGCCCTGTCCGCCGGTGCCTGGGCAGTTGTCGTCGGCACCGCAATC
The DNA here is from genome assembly GCF_004366005.1 of Kribbella sp. VKM Ac-2566. Classification (NCBI taxonomy): domain Bacteria; kingdom Bacillati; phylum Actinomycetota; class Actinomycetes; order Propionibacteriales; family Kribbellaceae; genus Kribbella; species Kribbella sp. VKM Ac-2566. The sequence goes on from NZ_SODT01000011.1 coordinate 616,151, forward strand.
ACTGCGCCCGGCTGGATCACCAGCCAGTTCGTTCGCCGCCTGCAGCAGGTCGAAGACCAGAGTTAGCGGCCGCGGTGCTGCTGACGCGTAGCGCGATCGACCCCGAGGCACTGACCGAGGACTGCGGCGTCTCAGCTATACGGCTCAGCGGTAGGCGGAGGCTTGGAGGTTGAAGAGTTCGGCGTAGAGGCCGTTCCTGTGGAGCAGTTCTTCGTGGGAGCCGTGTTCTGCGATCGTCCCGCGCTGGAGAACGATGATGCTGTCGGCCATGCGCACTGTGGAGAATCTGTGGGAGACCAGGACAGTAATGGAGCCGGCGCGCTCTCGGAGATGATGTGCACCCTGGGTCCACGCTTCGAAGAGGCGGTGCTCGGTTTCGGGGTCCAGGGCTGCTGAGGGCTCGTCGAGGAGCAGTAAGGCAGGAGCTGGGCGCATCATTGCTCTGGCGATGGCGAGCTTCTGCCATTGGCCTCCGGACAAGTCGACCCCGGCCGGCCAGCCTGAGCCGAGCTGTGTGTCGAGCCCGCGGGGCAGGGCGGACAGTACGTCGGTGGCTGCGGCGCGTTCGAGCGCGTCAAGGACCAACAGGTCGGTGTCAGCGTTTTCGATGTCTCCGAGCGCAACGGTTTCGCGCACCAGAAACTCGAAGCGGGCGTGATCTTGGAACGCAGCAGAGACTCTGTGCTGCCATCGGGTGAGGTCGACCGAGCCTAGATCCTCCCCGTCGATAGTGATGGTGCCGTTGGTCGCGCTGTAGAGGCCCGCAAGGAGTTTGACCAGAGTCGACTTGCCGGCGCCGTTCTCGCCGACGATGGCAATTGTCGAGCCGGCGGGCAGGTCCACATCAATCTTCTCGAGGGCGGGCTGTGCTGCGCCGTCGTACTGGTAGGAAACGTTGCGCAGCGAGATGCCGTGCTCAAGCCGCTGCGGCACAGGACGATGGCCCCGAGCCGCGTGGCCGAAGAGGTCCTGCAGGCGGACGAAACGGTCGGCGGCGACCAGACTTCGGATTGTGAGCTGTAGAACCTCACTGGAACCGCTGACCAGCCCTAGCACCTGACCGGCCAGCACCGCGATCAGCGCGGCTTCGCCGATGGTTGCCTCGCCAATGGTGACTTGCCGCACCACAAGGGCGATGGAAGCGATGTATCCGGCGATGAAGACCAGTCGTCCGGCGAGACTCCAGCCGGCGGCCTGGAGCTGGGCTCGTCCATGAAGGCGTCGAATCTGGTGGTGGGCCCGCTGAAACCTGCGCAGCATCTCCGCTTGCAACCTGAACAGGCGGACCTCCTTCGCGCCGCCGGGCGTGGCCGTCAGCTCGACGAGATGCTCAGCAAGCCTGGCGGGTTCGGCTGCGCGCCGGCCACTGTCGCGGAAGATGCGGCTTGTCTTGAAGCTGACGAGCAGCGACGGCACCGCGAACAACGGCAGAGCGAGGAGGAGTGGATCGACAAGCACCATGAGGACCGCGGTCGTGACGATCTGCACGGTGACGGCGCAGAGTTCGACCATCCTCGGCAGGACCTGACTGAGCTGATGGCCCTCTCGTTGGAACGCATGCAGCTCGTTCAGGTGGTGGGGGTTCTCGTGGAGTTCCAGCGTTGGCGCGGCGCTGACCAGGTTGAGGATCTGCGCGTTCATCAGGTACCGGGTGTGATCGCGGAGCCGAGACTGGGCACGCTGTCCGCCGTAGGCCACAGCGACACTGGCGGCAATCGAGACGACGCCTCCGACAGCGCCGACCCCCAGGGGAAGTGGACTGCCGGTGTGGATGCCATCCACGATGAACTTCAGCCACAGACCGTAGAACGACTGCGTGATCGCCCCAAGCCCGGCCAGGACGAACGCGAGCACCGCCGCTGCGCGATCTGCTTGCCAAGCTAGGCGCAGCATCGTTGTGATGACGCGCCGTCGGCTGGTACGACGGGAGTTCTCAGTCATCGATGTCCTCCTCGGCGTTGGAACTGAACCGCATCGCTTGCTTGCGGAACATGCGTGCGTAGGTTCCGTCGGCCGCGAGGAGCTGTTCATGACTGCCGTCTTCGGTGACCTGTCCGCCGTCAAGCACGATGATCCGGCTGGAGCGGCGGATCGTGGAGAAGCGATGGCTGATCACGACGCTGGTCAAGCCGGACGTGAGATCGAGGAACCTGTCGTAGACGTCCGCCTCGGCGCGTCCGTCGAGTTGCGCGGTTGGTTCGTCGAGAACGAGAACGTGCGCGCCACATTGAACCGCCATGAGTGATCTGGCGAGGGCTATCCGCTGCCACTGTCCACCCGACAGGTCGACTCCACTCTCGAGCCGGGCAGAAAGCGTCGTGTCCAGACCATGCGGGAGCGCGTCGAGGATGGCATCCGCGCCGGCTCGTACGGCGGAGCGCTCGATTTCCCCGTCGATCGTTGGCTGTGCCAACTGCTCGACTGCGCCGAGGCCGATGTTGTCCCGCGCGGACATCTCGTAGTGGACGAAGTCCTGGAAGATCGCCGCCACGGACTTCCGCCACGATTCCTGATCGAGCTCACGAAGATCGGTTCCGTCGATGAGGATCCGGCCACTCTGCGGTACTTCGAGCCCCGTGAGCAGCTTGGTCAACGTTGTCTTGCCTGCTCCGTTCAGGCCGACGATGCCAAGCGACGTACCCGCCCGGATCTCGAGGTTCAGCCGATCGAAGATGACTCTGCCGGACTCGGGATATCCGAAGGTCACCTCCTCGAACACGATCGATTCCGTCGGACGTCCTGACGCACTGGCAGTGCCAGGGTGTGTCGTGGCGTGGTGGGAAACGAGGTGTTCCAGCTCAAGAACGACCGGGACGCGACTAGCGCCGTACTCGATGAGATCGTCACCGGACTGATCGGCGAGAAGGCTCATGCCGAGCATGCCTTGGAGCAGCAGTACGACAGAGCCGACGCCGAGGTCTGACCGTGTGGCCAGGGCGATGACGGCGGCATTGACCACAGCGACGAGGGCTAGGAGCACGGTCAGCGGGCGCTGTCCGACTTTGCGGGCCTTGGCCAGCTCCGCGAGTATGCGAGCCGTTTGGCGACCGTACCGATCCGATAACCAGCCGGTGAGACCGAAGATGCGGACCTCTTTGGCCCACTCCTGACGCAAGCCGATCCGATGCGTGTAGCTAGCGGCGTGTACGGCGTCTTCCCAGGTGAACTGATCCGAGCGACGCATGTTCGCCTGCAGCCTGTTGCCGACCAGGATCCAGACCAGGCCCAGGATTGCGGCGGCCGGGGTGGAGACGGTGGCCACCAGCACAGCGGCCGCGAAACCCTGGGCTTGCAGGGGCCACTTCATGCTCAAGCCGTCGACCAGGTCCCCGGGTTCGAGGCCCGCGATGCGCACGGCACGGTCAGTCTTGGCGGCCAGGTCGGGCCGCTCGAAGATGTCCAAGGTGCCTGCGCCGAGAGCGGCCCGGATCACGCGACCGATCAAGTGTTCCTCGTACCGCCGGTACAGCGCCCAGCGCACCACCTCGTAGGCGGCGCGCGTTATCTCCTGAGCTGCCAGCACAAGCGCGATGCCGGCGAGTGCCGAAACGAGGTCGGCTGCCGCGGGTGAGTTCGGGCCTGACCGGGCGGCAGCGGGAAGGACTGTGATCAGGTGTGCGACCAGCGCCACGAAGATCGCCGGCCAGATGGCGGTGAGGACGATGCACCCGATCAGCAAGGCGAACCAGTGTGGGAATGCGCGAGCCAGTACGACGACCGCGAGCACACGCGGCGACCGGAACAGCCGATGCCGTGAATAGTTACCCTGGGTGCACTGCAGGAATGTGACAGCTGCTACCCGCCGTGTCAAACCCTGTTCGGCGAAGCCGCGCGGCGAAGAGCGAGGCGTTAACTGGGAACAGGCGCCGGGGACTGGGGACAGGACATAGCCTGTTCGCAGGCTCCAGCGGGTGTCCCCAGTCCCTCGGATAGGTTGATCGGTGAGCTAGGCGGTCGGCCCGTACTCGGCTCGCACGGGATTGCTTAGGGTTGCGGTGCGTTCGCGGGCGACCTTGGTGAAGCCGAAGCGGGTGTACCAGGGGACGAGTTCGTCTGAGGTGCCGAGGCCTGCTTGGGTACAGCCCGTGGCGGCTGCGTGGTCCAGGGCGGCTGCTACTACCGCTGATGCTGCGCCTCGGCCGCGTTCCTCTTGGGGTGTGGCGACTGACCAGAGGTTGGCTGTGTCTCCGGCAGTGATGACGGTTGCTGACGCCACGAGGGTGTCGCCGTCGAAGGCTCCGACGATGTCGGCGGCGCCCGTGCCGTGGAAGAAGCCGGTGAGACCGTCTGGGTCGCCGTACACGCCTCCGACCATGCGGAGTAGTCGGGCTCGTTCCTCAGAAGTGCTGATGATTACGGTGGTGAACTCTGAGGGTGATGACGGCGGGCGGTTGGCGAGATCGCAGAGCATCAAGGGCGCGGTGTTGGTGGACGTCGGGTGGCGTTCGTCGAGTGCTGCCGCGAGATCCGGGCGATCGAGGACGCGGAGGGAGAGGTCGCAGCCGTCCTGAGGGGTCGGTGAGCCCAGGGCCAGGCGAATCGACCGGGTCATTGCCTCGCTCGACGGCGCACTCAGGAACAGTTGATGCGCGATCTTGCCGGGCCGACCGGTCCACCAGAAGCAGTCGGCGTCGCCGTGCTGTTCCCAGGTGAATACCCCGTCGGCCGACGGCAGCTCCGCCAACCGGCGCCAGCCGATCACCGCGGCATCCCAGACAACCTGTCCGTTCATCCTGAAGCCCCTTCGTGAGAGAGCGTCAGGATATTCCGGACGTCCCGCGCCTTTTAGATCAGCAGACGGACGGTTAGGCCGAGGTGGTCACTGGGGTGGCTGTCGTCGAGGTGGGCGGATTCGACCGTCAGCTTCGGACCGGAGAGTAGAACGAAGTCGATGCAGTGCGGGGGCCTGTCCGGAGGGAGATAGGCCTGGTGGAAGGTCGGTGGGCAGTCGTCGCCGAAGGCGTCGGTCAGGCGGGAGTTGCCGAGGAAGTCGCGGTACAGCGAGCTGTCGCGGGCGATGTTGAAGTCGCCGGTGAGGACCGCCGGCTCTTCAACGGTTCCGGCGTACTGCGCCAGCGTCGTCAACTGGGTCTGTTGGAGCCCGTGGTAGCGGCTTGTTGGAGACCAGTCCCCGTCGCGGTTGGCCGAGAGGTGGGTGTTGAGGATTGTGATGCCCGGGAGGCCTGTGCGCAGCATGCCCTGGAGCGATGCGGTCAGGCGAGTCATGCGTGGCAAGGCTCTGATTTCAGCGACCGGAGGAGTCGGGAAACGCTTGTAGGTGTTGCCTGTGACGGGGTGGCGCGAGAACGTCACCAGGCCCCCTGCCGGGCCGGCCGCAGATGGGCGGAAGCTGGCGCGGTACGACGGCATCGACGTGCGCAATAGGCGCAGGTGGTAGTAGGTGAACACCTCCTGCAGGTTGACCACGTCTGTGTCGGACGTCTCGAAGGCCTTGGCGATCGCGGTGTAACGGGAGCGTAGGTCGGAGCTGAAGAGTGGGACGCCGCGGGTGTTGAGGGAAGCGACTGTCAAACGAGTCACTTGACGGCGAGTTCGCCGAGTTCGGACCAGGTGTTTTGGGGGAGTTTGAAGTTGACGATGCGGGGGGTTTCGACCAGGTGGGGTGGGAGGTGTTGCTGGGCGGCCTTGAAGTGGTCGGAGGTGACGTGGTGGGTGGCGGCGTCGTCGTCGGCGAAGGCTTCTACGAGGACGTACTCGTTCACGTCGTCGACGGAGCGAGACCAGTCGAACCACAGGCAGCCAGGTTCGGCGCGGGTTGCGGTGGTGAAGTCGGCGGTGATGGTCGGCCAGTTGTCGGCGTGCTCGGGCTTCACGCGGAACTTCGCGGTGATGAAGATCATGAGGACAAACCTAGCCGTCACCGCAGCGACGGCGGTCGCAATCTGAGATCAGCGAAGGGTGAACCCGGTGCCGAGGGCGTCGCGTGGATCCAGGGTGAACGTCGCCGTGCCGGTCCGGTAGGCGGTGCCCGTGATTTCGGTGATGACGCCCTCCGGGGTCTCCTCGACGACACGGCCGAGGAACGTCGTACCGACGATGGAGTCGTGGCGCAGGACCTCACCCGTGCGCAGGCGTCCTTCGTTGTACAGCAGGGCCAGGCGTGCTGACGTACCTGAGCCGCAGGGGGAGCGGTCGGCCTCACCGTCGGCGAACACCGCAAGGTTGCGCTGGTGCGCCGGCCCGAGATCGTCGTACAGGATTGTTCCGTAGAGACCGCTCAAGCGAGGATCGTGAGGATGTACGGCGACCGCGTCCAAGGCCCACTTGATCTCGCGGCCGATCGCGATCAGGTCCGCGTAACACGCCGGCGTCACCGACAGACCGACTGACGAGGCGAGGACGGACGCGTAGAACGCCCCGCCGTAGCTGATGTCCGCCAACACCTCCCCGCGCGCCGTCGGCACCTGCACGCCACGGCTCAGCACGTACGACGGAACGTTGCGGAAGGCAACGCTCACCACCGAACCACCGGCGCAACTGACCCGCGCGACCACCCGCCCCGACGGTACGTCGATGACAACATCCGTCTCGCCATCAGCAGCCACCTGGACCAGACCGCTTTCGACCGCCCAGGTCGCGAGCGCGATCGTCCCGTGCCCGCACGCGGTCGAGTACCCGTCCTTGTGCCAGAACACCACGCCGAAGTCGGCGCCGTCGTCATCCCCCGGTACGACGAACCCGCCGTACATGTCCGCATGACCACGCGGCTCGTTCACCAGCAACCGCCGTACGGCGTCGATCGCCTCGGACGACTGCGCCACGACCCGGCGGTCCGCCACGGAGGTTCCCGGGATCTCGACCGAGGTCACGATCCGGAACGGCTCCCCGGCCGTGTGATAGTCCACAACACTGACGTCGTCCACGCATCCCACCCTAAACAGACAAAACCGCCGGCCGCCCCGATAGCACGGGGCAGGCGGCGGTTCGAGCGGCCTGAACGGATTCGGGTCAGGCGGCTTGCAGTACGCGGTTCCGGGCGGCCCAGACGGCTCGGCGCAGTTTGGCCTTGTCCGGGTAGCCGGCCTCGCGGCCGACCAGGTAGACGTCGTGGTTGCTCATCTTGACCATGCCTGCCACGTACCAGACCGGGCTCCCCTCGGCCAGCATGGTGACGATCATGTTCCGGACGTCGGTGGTGATGTTCATTCTGACCCTCTCCTTTGGTCGCTCTTACTGATACGTCGGACCAGAGGGGCCGGATTCGACACGACCTCGAAAGAAAAATCGGGAAAACAAAGCGCCCCGATCGATGACCGGGGCGCTCGTCCGTGTGGGTCCCGGGGGGAGTGGGACCACCACACGTTGGGGGGGACCTTGACGTTAACTCGACCAAGGGGTCACGCTCAGCAGTTTTCGCCGAACGGCATCAGAAGCGCGTTCAGCGGTTCGACCGTCTCCGATACAGCGAAGTCGCCAGTACGACTGAGAACAGGAGTAGACCACAACACCAGGCGAGTGCGACCCGGCCGTTGCTCTCCATCGGCGTTCCGATCAGCAGGCTGCGGACGGTCTCGATCACCGGTGTGATCGGCTGGTGCTCGCTGATCGGCCGCAACCACGACGGCATCGACTCCGGCTGCACGAACGCGCTGCTCAGGTACGGCAGGAACAGCATGAAGAAGCTGAGCGTGCTGGCCGACTCCACCGACTTCGCGATCACGCCGAGCCCCGCCGCGAGCCAGGACAGCGCGACGACGTACAGCAACAGCAGACCGATCGCTGCCAGCCAGTCGACGGCCCCGCCCTCGGGGCGGAACCCCATGGCGAGCGAGGCGAGGATGACGATCGCCGTCGACGTCGCGTTGCGCGCGACGCTTGCGACCACATGCCCGGTCAGTACGGCGAAGCTGTGGATGGGCAGCGAGCGCAGGCGGTCGATCATCCCGCTGTGCATGTCGTCAGCGACCACCATCGCCGTCGACGAGGCGCCGTACCCGGTGGTGAGCAGCAGGATCCCCGGTACGACGTAGTTCACGTACTCCGTCCCCGTGTTGATCGCGCCGCCGAACACGTAGACGAACAGTGCCATCATCAGCAACGGCAGCAGCAGCGACACGAACAACGTGTCGACGTTGCGCCGCGCCAGCCGCACACTGCGGTCGATCATGGTCACTGCGTCCGAGCAGGCGGCGATGACTCCCTGGTGTGACATCAGCAACCTCTCAGGCGGTCAGTGCTAGGAACACGTCATCGAGGGTGGGCCGGTGGGACGAGACCCGCTCCGGCGTCAGCCCGTTGTCACGCAGTACGTCGAGGACCTGGTGCAGGTGCGCCGCCGTACCGTCCGACGGAACGTTCAGCACCAGCTGGTCGACCACACCGCTCAGTACGCCGGCCGCTTTCAGCAGCTGCACCTCGTCGGTGAAGCGCAGCTCGATCCGTTCGCCACCTATCTGGGTCTTCAACGCGTCCGCAGTACCACTGGCCACGATGCGTCCCTGGTCGAGCAGCACGATCCGGTCGGCCAGCCGGTCGGCTTCCTCCAGGTACTGCGTGGTGAGCAGGATCGTCGTACCGTCGCGGACCAGCTCGACGATCGCGTCCCACATGGCCGAACGGCTGGCCGGATCGAGCCCCGTCGTCGGCTCGTCCAGGAAGATCACCCGCGGTCGCGCGATCAGGCTCATCGCCAGGTCGAGCTTGCGCCGCATGCCGCCGGAGTACGTCTTCACCCGCCGGTCCATCGCGTCGGTGAGCCCGAACTGCTCGAGCAGCTCACCGGTTCGCCGCTGCGCAGTACGCCGGCCGAGGTGCATCAACCGGCCGACCATCACCAGGTTCTCCCGCCCGGTCTGGTTCTCGTCGACCGCGGCGTACTGCCCGGTCAGGCTGATCACGCCGCGGACCTGGGCCGCTTCGCGGAGTACGTCGTACCCCGCGATGGTCGCCGTACCGGAATCCGGGCGGGTCAGCGTGGTCAGGATCCGCACCGTGGTGGTCTTGCCGGCGCCGTTCGGGCCCAGCAACGCGAGCACCGACCCCTCCGCGACGCTCAGGTGGACCCCGGTCAGTACGTCGGTCGCGCCGTACGACTTCCGCAAGCCGGTCGCCTCGACGATCATCGCCCCTCCTTACTGCGTATCGAATACGCTAAATAGCGTAGCAGGTACGCAGTATGGGCCGGCAAGCCCTAAACTGACCCGGTGGAGAACAACGAGCTGCCGGCCGACGTCGCGCTGATGTGGCGACTGCGGGAGACGCCGCGGCGCGGGCCGAAACCGTCGCTGACGCTCGACGACATCGTCGCGGCGGCGATCGCGATCGCCGACGAGGACGGCGATCTCGGCGCCGTCTCGATGGCGCGGGTCGCGGAGCGGCTCGGCAATTCCACGATGGCGCTCTACCGGCACGTGAAGAGCAAGGACGACCTGTTCGTCCTCATGTCCGACGCCGCTCTCGAACGTCCCGAACCGCTGCCCGATGGCGTCGACTGGCGCACCGGTCTGACGTTCTGGGCGAACGGCGTCCTGACCGCGATCCGTAAGCACAGGTGGTACGCGAAGGTCCCGATCTCAGGTCCGCCGGCGGGGCCGAACAACCTGGCCTGGTTCGACCTTGCACTCAGCGCGCTCGAGGACACGGGGTTGGCGGAGGAGGCGAAAGTCGGCGTGGTGATGGGCCTGATCACCTACGTCCAGGGAGAGGTGCGGGTCGCGTTCGATCTCGCCGCGGGCTTCGACGAGAATCCGGCGGCCTTCCAGCAGTACGGCGCGATACTCGCGCGGGTCGTGGATCCGCGGGTGTACCCGTCGGTGGCGAAGGTGATCGCCGCGGGTGTCTTCGCGATGGACACCAGCTTCGAGGAGGACAGCGACGCCGACTTCGCTTTCGGTCTGCAGCTCTACCTCGACGGGGTCGCCGCGTTCATCGACCGGGTCGGCGTCAAGGGTGGATGATCGTGTCCGCCGCCGGGGCGCTGGCGGCGATCAGCTGCGCGTTGCGTTCGTCCGACCCGTAGGTGCGTTCGTGTGCCTCCTCGGGTGATCTCCCGAAGAGGCGGTGCCGGGCTTCCAGCCGTTCGTGGCGCAGGTCCTCGGGTACTTCGACGTACCAGCACTGGTCGAGCAGATCGCGGACCGTCGACCAGGGCGGCTCGTCCAGCAGCAGGTAGTTGCCTTCCGTCAGGACGAGCGTGACCTCGGCCGCGACGCCGATGCTCGCCGCGATCGAGTCCTCGATGCTGCGGTCGAAGCGCGGCGCCCAGATCTGCTCGTCGGGTGATTCCTTCAACCGCTTGAGGAGCGCGACGAAGCCGTAGCCGTCGAAGGTGCGCGGTGCGCCCTTCACATCGGCCAGTCCTTCAGCTTCCAGAACCGATTGGGCGAGGTGGTAGCCGTCCATCGGTACGAGCGCGACCTTGTGTCCGTCGGCAGTCAGCTTCGCGGCGAGTTGCTCGGCGTACGTCGACTTGCCCGCCGCCGGCGCCCCGGTGATCCCCAGAATCTGCCGCCGCCCCCGCGTCGCCAGTTCGACGGCACGGTCATAGGCGGCGGCTGGGTCCAAGATCTGCACGTCCAGGATCCTAAGCGAGGTAGCCGTCCGGGCGGATCAGGATCTCGTCGCCCGGCTGGGCGTGGTAGATCGCGAACGCTTCGGGTGAGGTGATGTCGACTGCGTGCGGGTGGGGCGACGCCGTGGTGGGGGCGAACCGCAGCAGGGTCTCGTGCGGACCGCGGAGGAGCTCGAACAGACGCACTTTGTTGCCCTCGGCATCTGTGAGTGGAGCGTCGGGGGCGCGGTCCCCGGAGACCAGGGGCCGGGTGTCTGCCGGGTCGCGGTACGTGATGTCCAGCTGGCGGGTGTTCTCGCCGCGCTCCAGTGCCGACTCGTCGCCGTCGACGTGCTTCTGCATCAGGTCCTGACTGATACCGAGCACCCGCGCGGCGTTCGTGCGGCGTTCGGTCTCGTACGTCGCCAGTACCTCTTCACGTCCGTCGGCCAGCTTCCAGCCGAGGTTGTACGCGTCCTGGACGCCGGTGTTCAGCCCCTGACCGCCGGTCGGCGGGTGCACGTGGGCGGCATCGCCGGCGATGAAGACCCGGCCGACCCGGAACTTCGCGGCGAGCCGCACGTTCGGACGCCACACCGTCGACCAGGTGAGGTCGCGGAGCTTCGCCGTACCCGGGCCGGCGAACTTGTCGACCAGCTCCTGCAGTGCTTCGAGCGAAGTGTCCGCGTCCTCGCCGTCGAGTGGAGCGCCGAACTGGAACTGATCGCCGCCGGACAGCGGAGTCATCGCGATGCCGGACATCGGATTGTCCGCGGCGCCGAACCAGTAGCCCACCTCGTGGTCGAGTCCGTCGGCCGCGACGTCCCCGAGCAGCATGCGGATCGACTCGTCGGTCGTCCCTTCGAAGGGGACGCCCAGGTGCTTGCGGACGAAACTTCTCCCGCCGTCAGCCCCGACCAGGTAGTCGACGGCCAGCGTCTCGCCGGTCGACAGTTCGGCGGTCACCGCATCCGCGGTCTGGGTGAAGCCGACGATCGCGGTCGCCAGTTCGACGCCCACGCCGTACTCCGCGAGCTTGTCGCGCAGGATCTTCTCGGTGCGGGACTGGCTGAGCATGTGGCCGTTCGGATACGGGATGTCAGGTGTGGGCTCGACCGGGTCGGCCATCCGGCGCTCGTCGACGAGCCGGCCGCCGACATAGATCTTCATCAGCGGGACCTGGCGGCCATGCTGCAGTACCTCGTCCAGTACGCCGAGGTCCTCGAACACCTCGAGGGTCCGCGGCTGCAGGCCGTCGCCGCGCGATCCGTTGAAGAACTCGGTCGCCTTGTCGATCACCCGGACCGCGATGCCGCGCCGGGCCAGCTCGATACCGAGGGTCAAGCCGGTCGGTCCGGCACCCGCGATCAGGACGTTCATGGTGGTCTCCTTGGCTGAATCATGATTCACTGAATTCAGATTCAGTTTGTCCGGGACTAGGGTTCGCTGTCAAGGAGGTACTCGTGACGGACACGGTGAGCCGCCGGCAGCGGGCGGCCGGGACCGAGCTGGCGCTGAAGCAGGCCGCGCGCGACGTCTTCGCCGAGCGCGGGTACCTGAACACGAAGATCACCGACATCACCGCGGCCGCGGGCCGCGCGACGGGATCGTTCTACAACCACTTCGCGAGCAAGGAAGAGCTGCTCGAGGCGCTGCTTCGCGACATGCTCGCGGCAGCGGACGAGGCGGTCGTCGACGACGCCGGGCACGACGCCGACTTCAGTAAACGGTCGGCGATCCGCTGGCATGTCGCGGCGTTCTGGCGGTTCTACCAGGCGCATCTGCCGGAGATGATCGCGGTGAAGCAGGCCGCGATGGCGGACCCGGAGCTGGGGCGGCGGCTGCAGCAGATCATGGCTGACGACGACCAGCACATGGTCGAGCACTTCGCACACCTGCCGAACCCGCCGGCCGATCCGCTGGTCACGATCTCCGCCATGAACGCGCTGATGGAGGGCTTCGCCTACACCTGGCTCGTCGTCAACCCGTCCAACGGCCGAACGATCTCCGACGACGACGCAATCGACACCCTCACCAACCTCCTGCACCACGGGCTGGCGGGGTAGAGGCGGACGCCCACGCCATCACAATCGAGCGGTCGTCAGCCTCGTCCGGCGTGGAGCTGGCAGCTCGATGCGATTGTGATGGCCTGGAGATGCGGACCTGAGCCACTCACCAAGGTCGTCCGATCGGGTGTTCGCCCGCAGGCCGACGCGTGACAACGGCCCTCAGGCGAGGCTTGATGAGTGGCGCAGATCCGCACACCGAACGGGCGGTCCGCCAGCTGTGGCGATCCGCCGGCTGCTAGTCCTCGGGCGGAGGTGGTTCCTCGGCGCCTTCGCGTTCGTCGCGCTCGGCCCACTCCATCAACGTGGCGAGCGAGTAGACGTTGTCGTCGATGGTCGCGTGCAGATCGCCCAGTTCGGCGTAGCGGGCGGGGACGGTGGCGATCGTGAAGTCCTTCGGGTTCACGTCGTCGATCTCGTCCCAGCGGATCGGGGTCGAGACCGTGCCTTCCGGGTTGCCGCGGACCGAGTAGGCGGCCGCGATCGTGTGGTCGCGGGCGTTCTGGTTGAAATCCACGAAGACCAATCGAGGGTCGCGATCCTTGCGCCACCACGTCGTCGTCACATCCTCGGGCGCACGCCGCTCCACCTCACGTGCGAACGCCAGCGCGGCCCGCCGTACGTCGGAGAAGCCGTACGCCGGCTCGACCCGGACGTAGATGTGGATGCCCGATCCGCCGGAGGTCTTCGGGTAGCCGACCGCACCGAGCTCGTCGAGTATTTCGTGGACGGTGTGCGCGACCCGACGTACCCGGTCGAACGGGCAGTCGGGCATCGGGTCGAGGTCGATCCGCCACTCGTCGGGCTTCTCGGTGTCGGCGCGCCGCGAGTTCCACGGATGGAACTCGACCGTCGACATCTGCACCGCCCAGGCGACGTGGGCGACCTCGGTGACGCACAGCTCATCCGCGGTCCGGTTGTACCGCGGGAACTTCACCCGCACGGTCTCCATCCACGGCGGCGCTCCGTGCGGCAGCCGCTTCTGATGCACCTTCTCGCCCGCGACACCCTCCGGGAACCGGTGCAACATGCAGGGCCGCTCCCGCAGCGCGTTGACGATGCCGTCCCCGACGGACAGGTAGTACTTCACCAGATCCAGCTTGGTCTCCCCGCGCGCAGGAAAGTACACCCGCTCCGGATTGGAGATCCGAACGGTCCGCTCACCCACCTCCAGCTCGATCGCCGGAGACTTCGCCTTGGACTGGGCCATGACGCCAACCTAACCGGCGCCGGGGACAAACGGCATCAGGCCAGGCGGGTGAGCCAGCCGCGGGTGTCGGGGGTGCGGCCGTACTGGAGGTCGAGGAGGGTGGTGCGGATCTTGGCGGTGACCGGACCCACGCCGTGGTTGACGGTGTGGTCGCCGATGGTGAGGTCGCCGTCGGGCCAGGCGAGGCGGCCGATGGGCGTGATGACGGCGGCGGTGCCGGAGGCGAAGACCTCGGTGATCTCCCCGGAGCGGATGCCGTCCTTGCATTCGTCGGCGGAGATGCGGCGCTCTTCGACCGGGTGGCCCAGGTCGGCGGCGAGCTCGAGCACGGACGCGCGGGTGACGCCTTCGAGGATCGAGCCGTTCAGCTCGGGTGTCGCGATCCGGCCGTCGGCGTACACGAAGAACATGTTCATGCTGCCGATCTCCTCGAGCCACTTGTGCTCGACCGCGTCGACGAACGCGACCTGTTCGCAGCCGTTCGCAACCGCCTCGGCCAGGCCGGCGAGGCTGGACGCGTAGTTGCCGCCGCACTTGGCCGCTCCGGTCCCACCGGGCGTCGCACGGATGGTGGAGGTCGTGAGCCAGATGGACACCGGCTTGGGGCCGGTGTCGAAGTACGGGCCGGCGGGGGAGGCGATCACGCCGAACAGCACCTCGTGCGCGGGCCTGACGCTCAGCGCGGCCTCGGTGGCGATCATGTACGGGCGGAGATACAGGCTGGTCTCGCCGTCCTCGGCCGACGGCACCCACGCCTCGTCAACGGTCACCAGTGCACGCAGGGCCGCGACGAACTCGTCCTCCGGCACCTGCGGCAACGCAAGCCGCTCCGCACTCGCGGTGAACCGAGCGGCGTTCCGGTCGGGCCGGAAGGCCCACACCGAGCCGTCGGCGTGCCGGTACGCCTTCAGGCCCTCGAAGATCTCCTGCGAGTAGTGGAAGACAGCGGCCGCCGGGCTGAGTGACAGCGGTGCGTACGCCGTGACCTTCGAGTCGTGCCAGCCGCGGTCCACCGACCAGTTCGCAACGACCATGTGGTCCGTGAACGACTGTCCGAAGGCCGGATCGGCAAGCACGGCCGCCCGAGCCTCCGCACTGGCCGGATCGCTGCGCAGTTCGACCGCGAAGTCCCACGCATCTGCCACTACCGTTGCCCGCTGTTCACCTGTCACTCGCCGCACGCTACCCCTGCTCTCACCTCCAGCTCGACCCGCCGCCCACACTCCGGCCACTCCGGTACGCCGATCGCGCCAGCAGTCGCCTTAGCTCGGCTGCACCGGGCTCTGCTTGTACGACGTGCAGCACTCGATCGGCAGCGTCGTACACCAAGTAGTCGTGCCACTCGTCCGGCAGCTCGACCAGGACCCGGAGTGCCGTGGCCAGGCCGGCTGCGACCTCGCCCGCGACCACTAGGCACTCGGCCAGGCACAGGTCGAGTTGTGCACGCTCGCCGGTCCAGCTCTCCGGGCAGAGCTCCCTGGCGCGCTCCAGCAGGACACAGCCGGGCACGCCGTACCCCAGCAGGGTGCAGACCCGTCCTTCGGCCCAGTGCAACTGGTACGGCTGGGCCTGTGGAGTGGTGCGCAGGAGCTCGTCGCCGATACCGATCAGCTCCTGCAATGCGCGCTGCGCGTCCTGGGTGCGTCCGAGCTCGGCGAGGACGAGCGCCCGCGCTGTCCGCGGCACGCAGCCTGCCGCGCCCGGCGCCTGCAGGTCCAGCGCAACCGACTCGTCCGCGAGCTCGAGCAGCTGTGCCAACGGGCGTCGCTCGGCCAGACCGGTAATTGCTTCCTTGGCGCGTACCAGCGCCGGCAGCGGGCCCTCGCCGACGCTGTCCGCGGCCGCGCGTGCGGCCCACCACCAGCGCCTGGCAGTGCTTCGCTCACCCAGCCTGGCGAGGGTCTCGGCGATCAGCATGCTCAGCTCGGCTGCCTCTACTCCATCAGCGCCGTGCAGCTGCCTCACCAGCTCCGGTAGCAGGCAGGCCGGTGGAACACTGCGGTAGTCGTCGGGCACCGGTCCGCCGGCATCGAGCGTCGCGACCAGCCCTCGCCACGCCGTCTCCAACGGGTCGGCCTCCGGCCGGAGCTGACCTGCGCGGGCGGGCCTTCGCTCGAAGGTGGCAGCCAGGCGGCCGTCAGTGCCGAGCTCCCGGTCGCAGAGCCGGGCCAAGTCCGCAGAGCCGGGCCGCTGCCCGCGCTCCACCTGCGACAGATAGCTGTGGTCGTACCCGACCCGTGCTGCGAGTTGGCGCAGGCTCAGCCCGGCCGCCTGCCTGCACTGCCGCAGCAACGGGCCGAACGATGTCCCAATCGATGTCTCGGTCACAGGACCACCCCGTTCGCGCTTCGAGCTCATGTGGTGCGTGCCGGACAAGCTACAAGCCCTCGCCGACAAAAACCGTGGAAAACAAGGGCATGTGGGCTGTGGGCTGTTCCCACAGCCCACAGCCCACACCTGTTGTGCGCACTGCGTTCTGGGCGACCCTGAGCAGGTGAACACGCTGAAGCGACAGGCTCGCCTCTTCCGTCTGGTCCGGCCCATCGCCGCCCCTGGTTCCCGGATGCTCGCGGAAGGTGCGGAGTGGTCCGATGGTGCCGTCGCGCTCAGGTGGCTCGGCCGCTGGGCGAGCACCTCGACCTGGGACGACATCGAGGCACTGCTGGCGGTTCACGCCGCCGACGGCGACACCCGGCTGCACTGGCTCGACCCGCCGCCGGTCCGGCCGGCCGCACCACCTCCCGAGCCGCAGGAGAAGACGGTCTGGCTGCCGGCACCGGCTCCTGACGGCCTCTGCTCACGCTGCGGCCGCCCGTGGCCCTGCCTCGACTGCGGTCCCTAGGGCACGTCTCCCAATCCGACGGCGTGGGATTGGGAGACGCACCCTAGCCGAGCGTGAGACATCGGTGCCAGGAGTTACTTGACGCGGTTTAGTGTGAGGGGGTTTGGGTCGGGTTGGTGAGGGGTGGTGCTGGTGGCGGACGGTGCGGTGGTGGATCCGCTGGACGAACTGGATGCTCAGGTGGCTCGGCTGCGGGTAGTGGCGGACGAGTTGCGGGAGGCTCGGGGGAAGCCGGTTCTGGAGGGCAACCAGGTCGAGCTGATCGAGGACGGGCACACACTGCTGCGGACGTACGAGGAGATGCAGCGCAGTTGCCAGGTGCAGGTCCGGGCGCTGGATCGGCCGCCGTACTCGACGCCGCCCGCGTCGCAGCAGAAGCTCGAGCTGGACCGGCTGGCGGACGGGCTGGTGTACCGGGCGATCTACGGGTTCGAGGTGTTCGAGTCCGAGGAGGTCATGGCGGTGCTGCCGGAGCTGCGGGCAGCCGGTGAGGTGAGCCGGGTGCTGCCGCAGATGCCGATGAAGATGGTGCTCGGAGACGACACCATGGCGTTGGTCGCACTGACGAAGCGGGCGCCCGCCGAGTCCCACCTTCTGATCAGGTCGTCCGGTCTGCTCGACGGGCTGATCGCGATGTTCGAGATGTTGTGGGGACTGGCCGTACCGATGCCTGAGCTGGAGGCCAACGGCGACGTGGCGGAGTTGCGGGCGCCGGACCGCGACATCCTGATGCTGCTGGCCGGCGGAGCCACCGACGACATGATCAGCCGGCGGCTGCGGATCAGTCCCCGGACGACCCAGCGCCGGGTCCGCGCGCTGATGGATGCCCTCGGCGCGCAGACCCGGTTCCAGGCGGGCGTCCAGGCCGCCCGCCGCCGCTGGATCTAAGGCCCTGACTGGATCACCAGACAGGGCCTAGTTGATCGTCACCACCGTCCCGGCCCGGTTCGGGAACTCGACGAAGCCGGTGGAGCGCTTGTCGGTCGGGATGCCGGACCACGAGGCCGTCACCTGGAACGGCTTGAACGCGGCCGGTGCCACCGACGGCGTGACCTTGAGCGAGCTGCCGGTCGAGGAGGTCACGACGTTCGTCTGCATCGTGTACTCCGTCGTGCTCGCACCCGGCGGGTTGGACAGGGTGATCGCCAGAACACCCCACACGCCAGGAGTGGGCGCGGGCACGCTGGCGGACGCCTGGTTCGATCCGTCACCGACGAACGACAGGAACTGCATCTGACCGTTCACGACCTTGTACAGGACCAGCCAGATGCTGCCGGCCGGGTCCACGGTCTTGATGTTCCACTGCACTGCCTTGGTCTGGGACGTCGCTGTCACCGGGTAGTCGGGAAGGTCGGCATCCGCCGCGCCAGCAGGCACCGCGCCAGGAACGAGAGGTGCCGACACCACGCCGTACGACCGGATCGGCACACCAGCCTTGCCGACAGTTGCTGTGAACGACGTGGAGCCGGAAGCGCCGGTGCCGGTTACTGCAGTCGGAGCGAGCGCTGACGTCGGTACGACGACGATCGGGCTACGGACTGCCTTGTCGGCGCCCTGCCAGGTCAGCCAGCCGTTGGTGGTGGTGCCGGAGTCAGCCGTGTCGAGAGTGAGCTTCACTGTGAAGGTCTTCGTCTCACCGGCCTTGCTGAAGTGCAGGATTGACGGCGTGACCACGGCCTTCATGCCCGGCACCGAAGCAGTCGCTCGGTACAGGCCCGGAGTCACAGCGGTCACTCGCCGGGTGATCGTCTGCGTGCCCAGCAACCGGCCGACCGCGATCGACGGAGCGTTGTAGTCACTCGGGTTGATGGCCGGTACGCCGGTACCGGTCTTGACGCCAGTGCCCTCCAAGTAGCCCAGCCAGTCCGTGTCGCTCGAGTCGTAGACGAGGCCCGGGTCCAGCATCTTCGACGGCTGCACCTCACCGGCGCCGGCGTCGAACGGGTTGGTGTTGACGGCTCCAGTAGAGGTCAGCACGTTGCCGGCAGTCGTCATCAGCGCCGACTTGACCGCCATGGGCGACCAGTCCGGGTGCTTCGACAGGTACAGAGCTGCCAGACCCGCCACGTGCGGTGCAGCCATCGACGTACCCGAGAGGAACGCGTAGTTCTGTCCGCCGTTGGTAGGTGGCGCGACGGCGGCCAGCACGTTGACGCCCGGTGCTGCGAGGTCAGGCTTCAGCAGGTTGCCGTTGCTTGACAGAGACGGTCCACGCGACGAGAAGTCGGCCATCTGCGGGTACGGCGTAGTAGTGCTCGTCTGGTTGCCCGGTACCAGTTCAGCGGTCGCGTCTGCCTGCATCGCGTAGGACTTCACCGACAGCGAGCCCGGGGCGTTCAGGTGCACAGTGGGTACGACGTGGGAGTCGCCGACCACGTCCTGGTCGAAGAGGTTCAGCAGCACCATTCCGACCCCACCGGCGCGCTGGACCTCGGCGGACTTGTCCACGCGGGCACTGATACCGCGGTCGCACGCGACGATCTTTCCTGCCGTCTTGGCCGGGTCGAGGGTGTTCGCGAGACAGATGAGTGCGTCTTCGTCGCTCACGCCGTCCTTCTTGACCGCAGCTCCGTTGACGAGCGGCTTGCTGCCCGTCGGCGACGTGACCGTCGTGCTCACACCGGAGTACTTCTGGCCGTTGCCCAGCACGACTGTCCCGTTCCACGGCGCGACGGTGGTCGCTCCAACCGTGGTCACCCAAGGGGAGGTGTTGTCGAGCGTCGACGCGTCCGGGCCGGAGTTGCCACCGGCTGCGGAGACGAAGACACCAGCCGACGCAGCGGACAGGAACGCCAGCTGGATCGGGTCCGTGGCCGGGGACTCGAAGGTCGAGCCGACCGAGTAGTTGATGACGTCGACGCCGTCCGCGACGGCCTGGTCGATTGCAGCGACGATGTCGGACGTGAATCCACCTGAGTCCTGGGTCGTCTTGCCGGACCAGAGTGCCTTGTAAACAGCGATCTTGGCGGCCGGTGCGACACCAGTGACCGTACCGAGATCGCGGCCGCCCAGTACGACGTCCACGTCCGCACGACCTGCCGCGGTGGTAGCGGTGTGCGTCCCGTGGCCCTCACCGTCGCGCGGCGACTCGTAGTCGGCACGGCGCTCCGGCGGGACCAGGCTGAGCCACCCGTCACCGAAGTACTTCGCACTGATGAGCTTGGTGTTGCACAGGTCGGCGGTGAAGTCCTGGCCGGCCTCGCAGCTGCCGGTGAACGTGCTGCCGTCGGCCTTGTGCATCAGAGTCGTCGAGCCAGAGAGGTAAGGACGGTACGGGTCCGCAGCCGTCGGCGGCTCGGTACCGAGCTTGGGGCCGGACAGCGACGCGCTCTCGGGCCAGATGCCGGTGTCGACCACACCTACGACGACACCCTGACCCGCGGTCGCCGTACCGCCGAGCTTGTTCCATACGCCGGTCTGGCCGGACAGCTTCAGGAAGTCGGTCGGGTTGCGGTCGTCCAGGGCGACGTGCAGCTGGTCCGGTACGACGGCCATCACACCAGGTGCCTTGGTGAGCTCGTTGACCTGCTTCGAGGTCAGCGAAGCGGCGAAACCGTTCAGTGTGGTCGAGTAGTCCTGGTCGACGTGTGCTCCGACCTTCGCAGCAACCTCTGCGTGCTTGCCGGTCAGATAGGCGCGGTACGCCTTCCCGCTGGTGCTGTTGACGTCGACCTTGCGACCAGCTGCCGGCTTGGTGGCCTTGAGCCCGGTCACGCCACCCTGGTACGTCGCGAGCGGCTTGTCGGCCAGTGTTACGACGTACCGCCCAGGCGCGAAGGTGAAACGGCTGCTGGACGGCGCATCGGTGCCTGGTGCAGCGGAGCCCGGTGGAGCCACCAAGGCGGTGGTGATCAGCGCGGCCCCTGCAAGCAGTGCGGCGCGCCGACGCAGGTTCGGATGGTTCACGTGATGCCTCCACGGCATGTAGTCCTGGCCGTGGCTGTAGCCCCGGCCGCCCGCCCCCGAGCTCGGACGCCGAAGAGCCTGCCAATCCACCGCTCCGACCACACGGTTTTGGCTTCAACTAGCCGCTGGCGAAAACCTGCCAGTCAGCGCACCGCCGTTGCCAGAAGGTACTGCGCCTTCAGGCGTACCTGGCCGGTTGACGTGGTCCAGCCCTCGTCGATCATGCCCAGGACGCGGTTGCGGACCTCTTCGAGGCGGCCTGCCTTCTCGAGGATGGGGAGGGTTTCGATGCCGAGGGGATGGGTGGCGATACGGGTGTCCCAGTACTCGGTGGCGGAGGCAGTCACGATGTCGAGGTCGAGGGTTCTGCCGGAGACAGTGAAGCCGTGAGGGGCGAGCAGTTCGGACAGGGCGTTCGGGTCGTGCCAGTTGAACGGGGTGCCCATGTCGACGCCGCCGGTGACTTCGCGAAGCGCAGCGATGAGGACGCCGACGAGCTTGCTGAGGACGCCCGGTTGCCAGGTGGTCAGCAGGATGCGGCCGGTCGGCTTCGCGACGCGGGCGAGTTCGGTGAAGGCGGCGGTCGGGTCGGCCGCGAAGATGACGGCGAAGTTGGACAGGATCACGTCGGCGGAGGAGTCCGGCAGCGGGATCGACGCGGCCTTTCCGTCGACGACGGTGAGGTCGCGGTCGAGGGCGGTCTCCGCGATCACTTCACGGAGACGGGCGGCCGGCTCGACCGCGGTCACGCGGGCCCCGAGGTCGGCCGCGAGCAAGGCGACGTTGCCGGTGCCCGCACCGACATCGACCACATGTTCACCGGGCTGGATGTTCGCTGCCGTCACCAGCTCCCGAGCTGCGGGCAGCAGATCCGCGGCGGTCGGTTCGTAGGTGCCCTTGCCCCAGTCCATCTCCGTCACGCGACCACCCTAGGCCGGGTTCCCGACAGCGTCGGGTATCCGCCGTCGCCGACGCATTGACCGGTGATTATGGAGCATCTCTACTAAACGAACCGGGAGTTGCTGGACAGCCACGCGCCGTACCTTGACTCCTTTCCTGGCCTGCCCGGCTCGCGCCGCCCCCGCGAGCCGGGCCGGAGCCTGTGGATTACCGATCCCTGTTTGTAGGCATCCGCTGGTATGAAGGAGGCATGACAGCGTCAACGACCCGCTCGGTGATCCTCACCGTCGACGACGATCCCGGCGTTTCCCGATCGATCGCCCGTGACCTCCGCCGTCGGTACGGCGAGGAGAACCGCATCGTCCGGGCGGAGAACCCGGTGCAGGCGCTCGACGCGCTGAAGGAGCTGAAGCTCCGTGGTGAACCGGTCGCGCTGCTGCTGGCCGACTACCGGATGCCCCAGATGTCCGGCATCGAGTTCCTCGAGGCCGCGATGGACCTGTTCCCGCTGGCCCGCCGGGTGCTGCTGACGGCGTACGCCGACACCGACGCCGCGATCCAGGCGATCAACGTCGTCGACCTCGACCACTACCTGCTGAAGCCGTGGAACCCGCCGGAGGAGAAGCTGTATCCGGTGGTCGACGCGATGCTCGACCTGTGGCGGTCGACCCCCGAGCCGTCCGGCGACGAGACCCGGGTGATCGGTCACCGCTGGTCGGCGCCGTCGTTCGCGGCCCGCGACTTCCTCGCCCGCAACGCGGTGCCGTACCGCTGGCTGAATGTCGACGACGACGAGGCCAAGCGGCTCCTGGACGCCGCCGACGTGGACGGTACGACGCTGCCGGTCGTGATCACGCCCGACGCCACAGTGATGGTCGCCCCGTCCGAGGCCGAGCTGGCGCAGAAGGTCGGCCTGTCCACGGCGCCGGCGAAGGACTTCTACGACCTGGTCGTGGTCGGCGGGGGCCCGGCTGGGCTCGGTGCGGCGGTGTACGGCGCCAGCGAGGGCCTGCGGACCGTGCTGGTCGAGCAGTTGGCGACCGGCGGTCAGGCTGGGCAGTCGAGCCGGATCGAGAACTACCTGGGCTTCCCGGACGGGGTGTCGGGCGCGCAGCTGACTGACCGAGCCCGGCGGCAGGCGGTCCGGTTCGGGGCCGAGCTGCTGACGACTCGCCAGGTCGTCGGCCTCGAGACGCTCGGCAACGCGCGGCGGCTGGTGTTCGCCGACGGCAGCGAGATCTCGGCGCACTCGGTGATCCTGGCGACCGGGGTCTCGTACCGGACGCTGCAAGCTCCCGGTGTCGACGATCTGTGCGGCCGTGGCATCTACTACGGCTCGGCCACCACCGAGGGGCCGGCGTGCGCCGGCGCCGAGGTTTACATCATCGGCGGGGCGAACTCGGCCGGTCAGGCGGCGGTCTATTTCTCGAGGCATGCGAAACGCGTGCATATGCTGGTGAGAGGACCATCGCTCACCGCGACGATGTCGTCGTACCTGATCGACCAGATCGACGGGATCGACAACATCGAGGTGCACACCTGCACGCAGGTCGTTTCCTGTATCGGCTCGGAGCACCTGGAACACCTCACCTTGCTGAACAGCGAGACCGGGGAGAAGCGTGAGGTGGACACGGAATGGATGTTCGTGTTCATCGGCGCGGCTCCGCGGACGGACTGGCTGCCCGGTGACGTGCTCCGCGACGACCGAGACTTCGTGCTCACCGGACCCGACCTGCACGGCAGACCGCCGGGCTGGCCGCTGGACCGGGAGCCGTACCACCTGGAGACGAGCATGCCGGGCGTGTTCGCCGCCGGCGACGTACGGGCCGAGTCGGTGAAGCGGGTCGCCTCCGCGGTCGGCGACGGAGCGATGGCCGTGACACTGGTGCACCGATACCTGGAGATGCTCTGATGACTGACCAAGCTGTGGCACCGCGGCGGCTGACCCCCGACGAGTTGCGCACGCTGTTCCTCTTCGAGAGCCTCACCGAGGAGCAGCTCGAGTGGCTGTCGAACGCCGGGTACGTCGAGGAAGTGCACGGCGGGACCGTCTTCAACGAGGGCGACGAGGCGACCTGCTGCTACGTCCTGCTCTCCGGCGAGCTCCGGCTCTGCAAGCTGTCGCACGGTGAGCTGGTGGAGATCAACCGGACCAGCCAGCGCGGGGTGTACGCCGGTGCGTTCAACGCGTTCTTCGGTGCCGCCGAGACGAAGGCGTACACGGCGACCATGCAGGTCACGAAGCCGTCGGAGTTCTTCGTCGTCAGCGCCGAGACGATGGCGACGATGATGAACACCTGGTTCCCGATGGCGGTGCACCTGATCGAGGGTTTCGTGATGGGCATGCGGCGGACCAACGAGACGCTGGGGGAGCGCGAGCGGTTGCTTGCCCTCGGCTCCTTGTCCGCGGGTCTGACCCACGAGTTGAACAACCCGGCCGCGGCGGCGGTCCGGGCCGCGGCGACCCTGCGGCAGCGAGTGTCCGGGATGCGGTCGAAGCTGGCGATGCTCGCCGACGGCACCCTCGACGCGACCAAGCTGCACCAGATCGTCGCGTTGCAGGACGACGCGGTCGAGCGGCTGGAGAAGAACAAGGACAAGGATGTCCCGCCGATGGAGTTGTCCGACCGCGAGGACACGCTGACGGACTGGCTCGACGACCACGACGTCCAGGCGAGCTGGGACGTGGCGCCAGTGCTCGCGGCCGCGGGCCTGGACGTGCCCTGGATGGAGAACGTGCTGGCGGCGGTCGGGCCGAAGTACCTCGAGGGCGCGGTGCGGTGGTTGATGTACACCATCGACACCGAGTCGCTGATGAACGAGATCGACGACTCCGTGACCCGGATCTCGACTCTTGTCGGCGCCGCCAAGCAGTACTCGCAGATCGATCGGGCGCCGTACCAGACCGTTGATCTGCGGGAGCTGCTGAAGTCGACGCTCGTGATGATGTCGGGGAAGCTGCAGGGGTACGAGGTCGTCAAGGACTTCGATCCCGAGCTGCCCGCGATCCCGGCGTACGCCGCGGAGCTCAACCAGGTGTGGACGAACATCATCGACAACGCGGTGAGCGCGATGGGCGGATCCGGAACACTGACGCTCCGCACCCGTCGCGACGGCGGCTACGCGGTCGTCGAGATCGGCGACACCGGACCGGGCATCCCCGACGAGATCCGGCGCCGCATCTTCGAGCCGTTCTTCACCACCAAGCCGATCGGCGAAGGCACCGGCCTGGGCCTCGACATCTCGTGGCGCATCGTGGTGAAGAAGCACCACGGCGACCTGCGCGTCGAGTCCGAGCCGGGCCGCACGGTCTTCAAGATCGTCCTGCCCCTGGATCCCGAACGCGAACTGGAGTCCGACCCGGCGCTGCTTGCTTAAGGCAACCAGTTGACGACGGCGGCGACGACTGCCGGGTCCAGATGTCCGGGGACTTGGTAATACAACGCCTCCTAGTCCACGGCAGGCCCCGGGTAGAGTTGGGCGTCGAGCACCTCGGGGCGGTTCCGGGCCTCGATCGACTCCAGCGACTCACCTTGTCGCCACAGTGCTCGGGCAATCTCGGCGTACGGGCGGATCGCTGTCGGGTTCCAGGTCTCGGGTTTCCAGGTGCTGGATCGCGCGAACGCCTTCGGGCAGTGGAAGAACGCCTCCTCGACGTCGACGACGAGCGCCAGCCGCGGGCGGTGCGAGCGGACGATCATCTCGTCGAAGAACGGGCCGTCCGTGACGATCCTCGCGCGGCCGTTCACCCGGAGCGTCTCGGGGCGACCGGGGACGACGAAGACCAGTCCGGCGTACGGGTTCTCGAGGAGGTTGCGGAATCCGTCCATCCGGCGGTTTCCGGAACGTTCCGGAATCGCGAGCGTGACCTCGTCCAGCACCTTCACGAAACCGGGTGGGTCGCCCTTCGGCGAGACATCGCAGTGGCCGTTGGCGGACGACGTACCGACGAAGACGAGTGGTGAGCCTCCGATCCATTCGGCGTGTACGTCGTCCAGTCGTGCCTCGACCTTGTCGCGGTTGATCGGCTCCGGCGTACCGAAATGCTCGAGCTCTGCCACACTCCGCACGACGGGTAGTTCATCCCACCGACCCATCACAGATCCTCCTCGTCCGACCTCCCGATCTAGGACGAGCCAGCCAGGTCCGGCGTGACACAGCTTGACGCATTCCGATATCGGCATATGATTGCGGGCATGGCACGAGCAGCGACGACTTCGGACGTCTTCAACGCGATCGCCGAGCCGCAGCGCCGGGAGATCCTGGTGTTGCTGCGGGCGGGCGAACGGCCGGTGACCGAGTTGGCCCAGGAGTTGGGGATGACTCAGCCGGGGGCGTCCAAACACCTGCGGGTGCTGCGGGAGGTGGGGCTGGTGCGGGACCGCAAGGCAGGCAAGCAGCGGCTGTACGGGCTGGATGCCCGGGGGCTGCGACCGGTTCACGAGTGGGCCGGCGGGTTCGAGCGGTTCTGGAACGAGAGCTTCGACCGGTTGGACGCATACGTGCAGGACTTGAAGCAGACGCGGCTGGAGGAAAACTGATGAGCGCAACGGGACAAGGAGCGTCGACCCAGTCCGCCACAGGGCAAGGTGCGCCGACGCAGTCCGCGACGGGGCAGGGGGTGCCGGTGCGGTCCTCGACGGCCGAGCGGGAGATCGTCATCTCGCGGGTCATCGAGGCTCCACGGGAGTTGGTGTTCGAGGCGTTCACCGAGGTTCGGCACCTGTCGCGGTGGTGGGGACCCGAGGGGTTCACCACGACCACGCGGGCGTTCGAGTTCCGCGTCGGTGGGGTGTGGGACTTCGTGATGCACGGGCCGGACGGGACGGACTACGCCGAGTGGATCACCTGGACCGAGATCGTCGCTCCGGAGCGGATCGCGTTGCTGCACGGTGAATCCCGTGATGACCCGAACCCGTTCGAGTCGGTGCTGACGTTCGTGCTCGACGGTGCGGCGACGCGGATCGAGATGCGCACGGTGTTCCGTACCAAGGAACTGCGCGACGAGGCGGTGGAGAAGTACGGCGCGATCGAGGGCGGCCGGCAGACGCTGAGCAAGCTGGCGACGTACGTCAGCTCTCGCTTGGGAGTGGAGGGCTGATGGCCGGGAAGGTGTTCTTCGGGGTGTCGATGTCGCTGGACGGGTTCATCGCGCCCGACTCGCCCGAGGAATTGATGGGGAAGCAGTGGATGGAGCTGCAGCGGTGGGTCTTTCCGCTGCGGTTCTTCCGGGAGAACCTGAAGCTCGGAAAGGGCGGCGAGGAGGGGCGCGACAACGACATCGCGCGGGAGACGTACGAGCGCACCGGCGTGAGCGTGATGGGTAAGCGCATGTTCGATGCCGGCGAGCGGATGTGGCCGGAGGAGGCGCCGTTCCATACGCCGGTCTTCGTGGTGACGCACGAGAAGCGTGACCCGTGGGAGCGGCCGGGTGGGACGACGTTCTACTTCGTCAACGATGGCATCGAGGTCGCGCTCGAGCAGGCGCGCGAGGCCGCGGGCGATCGCGACGTGCGCATCGCGGGTGGCGGTGCGACGATCCTGGAGTACCTGAACGCCGGGCTGATCGACGAGTTCTCGATCGCGTTGTCGCCGGTGCTGTTCGGCTCCGGAATCCGCCTCTTCGAGGGCATCGACGCGAGCCGCGTCGCCCTCGACCAGATCAACGCGGAACACTCCCCGAAGGTGACCCACCTGACCTACTCCGTCCGGCAACGCTAGGCGAACCGAGCAGATCGGGGTGACGGGCTATGTGACCGCTGACGGGTTACAGCGAGCCAGCCATGAAACAACCCGCCACTCGACGAACCGGCGGGAAACAGCCACCAGTCGGGCGGGGCCGTGGGTGGTGGTGGCGCAGCCCGTTGGTCGGGCTTGGTGGTGGTGGCGCAGCCCGTTGGTCGGGCTTGGTGGTGGTGGCGCAGCCCGTTGGTCGGGCTTGGTGGTGGTGGCGCAGCCTGCTGGTTGGGCGGGGCGGTGGGGAACAGCCTGGGTGGGTGAGAGGTGGGGTTAGCGGAGGGCGGTGCCTTGGGTGTGGGTCAGGAGGGTTAG
Organism: Kribbella sp. VKM Ac-2566; assembly: GCF_004366005.1. Classification (NCBI taxonomy): domain Bacteria; kingdom Bacillati; phylum Actinomycetota; class Actinomycetes; order Propionibacteriales; family Kribbellaceae; genus Kribbella; species Kribbella sp. VKM Ac-2566. The sequence continues at coordinate 643,636 of NZ_SODT01000011.1, forward strand.
GTCTTGGCGGGTGGGGAGGGATTCCCAGTCGCCGTACGCCGTTACGCAGAAGGCGCCTGAGGTTGTGGCGCGCGTCAGGCGGGCGTCGGGGGTGAGGTTGTCGAGGGTGGCGGAGAGGTAGCCGGAGACGAACGCGTCGCCGGCACCGATGCTGTCGACGACCGTGACCGGGAGGGCAGGGCTGTGGATGGTGTGCACCTCAGGCGCGGGCGCGTCGATGGATTCGGCGCCCTTGGTGTGGGACCAAGCGCCCTTCCCTCCGGCCGTCACGACGACGGTGTCGACGGACCGGAGCAGATCGGCGACCGGATCTTCAGCGTCGGTGAGGAGGTCGAGTTCGTCGTCGGACGCGAAGACCGTGTGGACGTGGGGCAGGAGCTCGCGCAGTGCGGTGGCTGCCTCGGGGCGGGTCCAGAGGCGGGCGCGGTAGTTCACGTCGAGTGAGACTCGGGTGCCGGCCGCGGAGGCCGTGCGTATGGCGGCCAGCGTTGCGGCACGTGCTGTGTCGGAGAGTGCTGGAGTGATGCCGGTGACGTGGAGCAGCGTCGGGGCCGTGGTCGTCACAGCAGCTGTGGTCTCGTCCGGTGTGAGGGTGGAAGCGGCCGAACTGCGGCGGTGGTAGCTCACGCGGGTGATGTCGTGCGACGGCTGGTCGAACGCGATGAACCCGGTGAACGCGTCGTCCGAGAACCGGATCCGGGTGCGGACGTTCTCGGCGCGGAGGGTGCGTTCGATCAGCCGGCCCGGTTCGTCGTTGCCCAAGGCACTCAGCCAGGTGACGTCGTGCCCGAGCCGGGCGACACCGATCGCGACGTTGCTCTCGGAGCCGGCGATCGAGAGCTGCGCGTCCCCGCCGAGCCGCATCGGGCGAGCAGTCCGCACCGAGACCATCGTCTCGCCCAGCGTCAGCAGATCCGTCATGTCAGTACTCCTTCAGTACTCCGAGAACGAGGGCGACCCGTCGGACCGCCCCGCCGCCCGCGCCGGCCTCCCGCGCCCATTTGCCTGGTCCACCCACCAAATGGGGGGTTCCTGACCGTCATGGAGGGTGGGTAACCCCCGACTCGACTGGTTGACCAGCCAAATTGCCTGGTTGACCAGCCAAATTGCCTGGTTGACCAGCCAAATTGCCTGGTGGGCCAGGCAAATGCGGAGGGAGCGGGCGCATGGTGTCAGATGTTGAGGGCTGTGCGGAACGTGCTTGCTCGGATGGCCAGCTCGGAGAGGGAGCCGCCGGTGCCGGCGTCGCCGAGGAGGGGGGAGCCGACGCCGACCGCGAGGGCTCCGGCGGCGAGGTACTTCGGGGCGGACACCGCGTCGATGCCGCCGACCGCGATGAGCGGGGCATCGGGGAGCGGCGCGCGAAGTTCGGAGAGGTAGCCGGGGCCGTGGAGCTTGGCGGGGAAGATCTTGACGGCGGTGGCGCCGAGATCCAGGGCGGCCACGACTTCGGTGGGCGTGAGCGCGCCGCACAACAGCGGCAGACCGAGCTCGACCGAACGGTAGGCGCCACGGGTGATCGCAGGGGTGACGGTGAAGTCGGCGTTCGCGGCGGCCACCTCGTCGGCCTGAAGCGCGGTGATGACGGTGCCGGCGCCGATCAGGATGCTCGGGTCGTACTGCGCGCGTGCCTTGGCGATCGCCTCGACGCCGCCGGGCGTGGTGAGCGAGACCTCGAGGGCCGTGATGCCGGCCTCGACGAGGGTCTGGATGCAGGCGAAGGCGGTGTCCGCCCCGTCGGCACGGACGATCGCGAGCAGTTTCCGGCTCCGGAGTTCGGCAAGCAGATCCATAATCCCCAACCTATGTGATGTAGGAAGACATAGGACATCCCATGAGCTCTGGCGTGGACACCGAATTCGCACCGCGAACAGCACGTCGGTGCGTGACGCCGTACTCGATCTGCCGCTCGGGTGACATCACACTGGCCTGGCGGACAGCGTCAACCGCCAGGTCAGTTCACCGCTCTCCGGCACTACCGCGGCGTCGCCCGGACCGGCGGTGGCCAGGTCGAACACGCGGCCGAGCATCGGCTCGACCCCGAGACTCCGGTACGGCGCATCGTCCGGGAAGCCGCCCTGGTTTCGCCACAACGCGGTGGAGACTGGTTGCCCCGGGCAACTCAAGGTCATCGTGAGCTCGGCGCCGCGATCACGGACCGAAACCGTCGGGCAGTCCAGCAGAACCGCACCGGCCGCCGTCCCGTCCGTCGGGCCGAAGGTTCCGAGCTCGAGAGGGGTCGGCCAGATGGCGGTCACCCAGTGGGCGTCGCCTGGCCATGTCCACGGCAACCACGGCGCCGCCTCGGGATACAGGCGGCATTCGGTGCCGGGTTGAGCGGAGATGGTTGCGCCGGGTACGCAGTCGAGGAGCGCGTGGGCGGCCCAGATGAAGCGGTAGCCGGCCGGAGCCTGCAGGTGGTAGTCGACGCTGACAGTGTCGGTGCCGGCATTGAACGCCCGCGTCAGGATCACGTTGTTGTACGTGACCATCCCGTCCCACGGCTGATTCCACAGACCGCCGTGGTCAGGGAACCCGCGGACGGTGGGGAAGCATTCGTCGACGCCGCCCGCGTCGATGAAAGTGGCGAGGCCGGTGCGCGGACCGGTGACCAGGCCGGGCCCGGCCCAGAGCCATTCGCGGCCACCGAGCCGCAGAGAGGTCCAGCGGCCGCCGTCAGCTGGATCGATGGTCACCATTCGGCAAATGATCCATCTTCGTGGGTCCAGACCGGGTTGCGCCAGGCGTGGCCGGTTCGGTCCGCGGCGCGGACGGCCTCCTCGTCGACCGTGATTCCCAGGCCGGGCAGGGGGTTCCATTCGGCATGACCGTTGACCCAGGCGAACGGCGCGGGATCCACGACGTACGACGTGAGGTCGCTCGTCACGTTGTAGTGGATGCCCCGGCTCTGCTCCTGGATGAGGAAGTTCGGCGTCGCGAACGACACCTGCAACGAAGCCGCCAACGAGATCGGCCCGAGTGGGCAGTGCGGCGCGAGCATTGCACCGTGAGCGTCCGCGAGTACGGCGATGCGTCGTAGTTCGGAGATCCCGCCGGCGTGCGAGACGTCGGGCTGGACGACCGCCACGCCCGCGTTCAAAGGCGCCATGAAGTCGGACCGGTGGTACAGCCGCTCGCCGAGCGCAACCGGCACCGTCGACGTCGCGACCACCTCGGCCAGGTGTGCCATCTGCTCGGGCAGCACCGGCTCCTCGACGAACATCGGCTGCAGGTCCTCGACCGCGTGCAGGATGCGGCGCGCCGCGGCCACGCCGACCCGTCCGTGCAGGTCGATCGCGACGTCCCGGGAATCCCCCAGGACCGCGCGAGCGGCAGCGAGCCGGTTGACGATGTCGTTGACCTCGGCCACGGACGGCGAGGCCTGGATCTGTCCGCTGGCGTTCATCTTCACGGCCGTCATCCCGGCCGCGACCTGCTCCGCGACGGACTCACCGATCGCGGACGGCTCGTCCCCGCCGACCCAGGCGTACACGCGGACCCGGTCCCGGACCCGCCCGCCGAGGAGCGCGGCGACCGGAGCGCCGTACACCTTCCCGGCGATGTCCCACAGCGCATGATCGAGGCCGGCGACCGCGCTGCTCAGCACCGGCCCGCCCCGGTAGAAGCCGCCCTTCGTCAACACTTGCCAGTGCCGCTCGATCTGCAGCGGATCCTGGCCGATCAAGTACTCCGACAGTACGTCGATCGCTGCCCGGACGACCTCGGCGCGCCCTTCGACGACCGGCTCCCCCCATCCGACGACACCGTCGCTCGTCTCGATGCGGCAGAACAACCAGCGCGGCGGAACCAGGAACGTCTCGATCCTCTCGATCTTCACCGGTGCCGCCGCCGGGTCGATCCGCGGACCTCGGTGAGGTCCTCGGCGGCCTTCGCGAGCAGATCCCGCATCGCGAGTTCGGCTCCCTCGGGGTCGTGCGCACGGACCGCGTCCACGACGCGCCGGTGGCTCGGCACCGGATCGTCCGACGGCTTCACCTTGTGCACCAGCCGGTCGCGGCCGGCGAGCCCGGTTTCCATGATCACTTCCATCTTCGTCAGCAGTTCGTTGCCCGTTGCCGCGAGCAGCGCACGGTGGAACGCGAGGTCGGCGGCCGCGGCCGCCACGTTGTCACCCGCGGATTCCATCGCTGCGAGCGCCTCGTCGAGTGCCGCGAGGTCCGCATCGTCGGATCGAACCGCGGCCAACCGGGCGGCGGCCGGCTCTACGATCCCGCGGACCTCGTGCAGTTCCTCGAGCAGCTCGGGCCGGGCGTCCGCGTCGCTGAAGTGCCAGCGGATCATGTCCGCGTCGAGCAGGTTCCAGTCCGAGCGCGGCCGGACGAACGTGCCGCGTTTCTGCCGCGCGTCGACCAGGCCCTTCGCGGTCAGCACCTTCAAGGCCTCGCGTACGGCGGTCAGGCTGACGCCCAGGTCGGACTGCAGCTCGGTGACGTTGATGGTCGCGCCCTCCGCGATCTGCCCGGACAGGATGCGTTGCGCCATCTCCTCCACGATCTGCCCGTGCAGGCCCCGTGACACCCCGCGTTGAATCCCCGTCACCCTGCTCTCCCTCACGCCGAGTCCTTGACGGCGGACCATCCGCCGTCGACCACCAGGCTGGTCGCGGTGATGAACGACGCCTCATGTGACAGCAGGAACGCCACCGCCTGTGCCACCTCGTCCGGTTGCCCGAGCCGCTTGAGTGCCGTCGCCTGGGCGCTGCGCTCGCGTCCTTCGTCATCGACGCGGTCCCACATCGCCGTCACGACCGGCCCCGGAAGCACGGTGTTCACCCGGATCGAGCGACCGTACTCGACCGCCAGTTGCCGTCCGAGTGAGACGAGTGCGCCCTTGGTCGCGGCGTACGCCGGATGGCCGGGTAGCCCGGCGATGGCGTGGACCGACGAGACCAGTACGACGGAGCCCGCGTTCGCTACGAGGTCGTCGTGCAGCGCCTGGAAACCGAGGAAGGACGCGGTCAGGTTGACGTCGAGCTGGCGTTGCCAGGATGGTGGCGACAGCTCGTGCGCCGGCTTCACGTCGACGAAGACCGCGTTGCTGACCAGGCCGTCGATCGGGCCGAGCTCGTCACGGCCGCGGGACCGGACCTCCGCCCAGGTGTCGGCCGACGCGACGTCACCGACCACGCTGATCGCCTTGCCTGGCTGGCTCTTGCAGGGGTGGATGTCCACCTGCACGACCTGCGCAGCCTCGATCAGCGCCCGCTCGACACAGGCCGCGCCGATCCCCGACGCAGCGCCGGTCACCACGATCACCCGTCCTGCCAGCCGCACCCGCGCCTCCTTCGATCTGCTCCTACCCAAGCACGGAGGCAGGCCGCTTCCAACGATGAACGAGCCATCAGTTGACCGTGAAAGGCACTCCCGGTCAAGCGATTTGCTCGTAATTTACGAATTAATATTGACAGCTGCGACGGGCCGCCGCAAGATCGTCCGGAACACACCACCCACCCGGCTGGCATCGCCGGCGGGCAGATCTCAGGAGTTGTGCATGACGGGTCTGGCAGTGCCTCGTTCGGATCGGCGGACTTTCCTCAAGGGACTCGGACTGCTCGGGGCAGCAACCCTGGTGCCCGGGTGCGCGACGTCGTCGAAGAGTCCCGGCAGCGGCAGCGCGCCATCCGGTCAGCTGGCGCTGCAGTCGAACCTCTCCAGCGAGCAGGCGAAGGCCGCGATGGAGAAACTCGTTGCCGCGTACAACAAGACCGGCGGTTCCCAGGTCAAGCTGAACACGGTCGCGTCGGAGATCTTCCGGACCCAGCTCCCGACGTACCTGACCTCGGCGAACCCGCCGGACGTCTACACCTGGTACGCCGGATCGGTCGCGGACTCGTACGCGAAGAAGGACCTGTTGCTCGACGTCTCGAGCGTCTGGGACTCGATGGGCAACTACTCGAAGGCGATGCAGACGCTGTCCACGAGCAGCGCCGGGCAGAAGATCTTCGTGCCGACCAGCTACTACTGGTGGGGCATGTTCTACCGGAAGTCGAACTTCGCCAAGTGGGGCGTTACGCCGCCGAAGACCTGGGCCGAGTTCGTCGCCGTGTGCAAGACCATTCAGGGCAAGGGCATCCCGCCGATCGGGATCGGGCTCGGCGACACCCCGTGGGTCGCGTCGGCGTGGTTCGACTACCTCAACATCCGGATCAACGGCGCTCCGTTCCACCGGCAGTTGCTGGCCGGCCAGGGGAACTTCACGGACCCGAAGGTGAAGGCGGTCTTCACCAAGTGGCGCGAGGTGCTGCCGTACTTCGATCCGAAGGGCAAGTCGTTCCCGTTCCAGGAGGCGACGTCGGCGCTGCTCGCGGGCAAGACCGGGATGTTCCTGATCGGGACGTTCTTCGCGGACTCGGCGCCGAAGGACGCGCTGGACGACATCGACTTCTTCCAGTTCCCGATCATCGATCCCGCCGTACCGGTGGCCGAAGAGGCGCCGACGGACGGGTACTTCGCCTCGAAGAAGGTGCAGGACGTGGACGGGGTGAAGAAGTTCCTGACCTGGCTGGCGACGGCCGAGGCGCAGGAGATCTACGTGCAGAACTCGTCCGGTACGGCGATTCCGGCGAACCCGGACGGGAAGTCCGCGGACACTCCGCTCGTGCAGAAGGGTAAGGCGATGATCGAGGGGGCCGCCGAGATCACGCAGTTCTTCAACCGCGACTCGAGCGACGCCCTGCAGCCGACCGCCGACGCCGCCCTCACCAAGTTCCTCGACAAGCCCGACCAGATCGACAAGATCCTGAAGGACTGGCAGGCCGCCGCCGAAAAGGTCTTCAAGGCGTGAGCGTGTCATCGTCAACCGCGGAAACCCGCTCGTCGCGCTCGCGGCGGGACGAGCGGGGGAGTGGGGCGAGCGGAAGTCGCGCGAAGGGGAGCGGGGGTGCGTCGCGTCGTACGAAACGCTCGGGTCCGCGGCGGGTTTCTCCTTTGATTCTTGCGTTTGTGTTGGTGCCGTTTGTTGTTGAGGCTGTTTGGGTGTTCTGGCCTGCTCTGCAGGGGTTCTGGTTGGCGTTGACCAGCTGGGACGGGTTGTCGGCGCCTCGCTTCGTCGGGTTCGGGAACTTTTCCGACATGGTGTCGGATCCGATCTTCCGGACCGCGTTGAAGAACACCGCGATCTGGCTGGTTCTGTTCGGTGGGCTGAGCGTGGTCGGCGGGTTCGGGATGGCGCTCCTGTTGCAGCGGGAGCGCCGCGGGGTCGGGATCTACCGGGCGGCCCTGTTCACCCCGGTCGTGTTCTCGTTGGTCGTCACAGCACTGATCTGGCGCGTGTTCTACCAGCCGGATGGACTTGTCGACACGGTGTTCCGAACCGTCGGCCTGGGCAACTTCATCCGCCCGTGGCTCGCCGACCCCGACACCGCGCTGTACGCCGTGATCGTGCCGGCCCTGTGGCGCCAGATCGGGTACGTGATGGTGCTGTACCTGGCCGGCCTGAAGGCGGTCGACCCCGCGCTCTACGAAGCCGCGAAGGTCGACGGCGCGTCCGCCTGGCAACGCACGCGGTACGTGACCATCCCGCAGCTCAAGGGCGTCAACTCCGTCGTACTGTCGGTGATCGTCATCGACTCGCTGCGGTCCTTCGACATCGTCTGGTCGATGACGAAGGGTGGGCCGTACCACTCGTCCGAGCTGCTCAGCACGTACATGTACTCGACCGCGTTCCAGTCCACCCAGCTCGGGTACGCGTCCGCGCTGGCCGTGGTGATCTTCGTACTCGCCCTGGCCGTCATCCTCGGCTACCTGATCCGCGCCTTCCGGGAGGAATCGTGATACGGCGTACCGGCTACCACGTCGCGATGGGGCTGATCTCGTTCCTGTGGGTGGCGCCGATCCTGTGGGTGATCGTGATCTCGTTCCGCAGCTTCGACGACGTCGCCGCGAACGGGCTGGGGTCGCTGCCGCATTCGTTCACGTTCTCGACGTACAAGTCGGCGTGGGAGGACGCGGACGAGTTCCGCGCGCTGATCAACAGCCTGCTGGTGACGATCCCGGCCGTGCTCCTGAGTCTCGGGCTCGCGTCGGTCGCGGCGTACGGGCTCGCGCGGTACTCGATCCCGTTCCGGCGGACGATCCTGTTGCTGATGTTGATGGGGAACCTGTTGCCGCCGCAGATCCTGCTGATCCCGATCTCACGGTTCGTGGAGTTGATCGGGTACTACGACACGCTGATCGCGCTCATCGCGGTCCACGTCGGGTTCGGGCTGGGGTTCTACACGTTCGTGCTGCACGGGTTCATGCGGGATCTGCCGCGGGAGATCCAGGAGGCGGCGACGATCGACGGGGCCGGGCCGGGGAAGATCTACTCTGCGGTGATCCTGCCGCTGACCCGTCCGGCGCTAGCGGCGCTAGGGGCGCTGTCGTTCACGTGGATCTTCAACGACCTGCTGTGGTCGATCACGGTGATCCGCTCCGGCGAGAAGATGCCGGTCACGCCGGCGCTGCTCGGTCTGCAGGGCCTGTTCGTGTCGTCGTGGAACGTGATCGCGGCCGGCACGGTGATCGCCGCGGTGCCGACGGTTGCGGTGTTCCTCCGGTTCCAGAAGCACTTCGTCGGCGGGCTGGCGATCGGAGCGGTCAAGTGAGGACGTGGACCTTACGCGGTACGACGACCTCGTACGTCGTCGGCGTACCGGATCATGGTCAGTGGGCGCAGTTGGTTGCCTGGGGCCCGCATGACGGTCTCGCGCCAGTTGTTGTTGCCGGGACGGAGCATTTCGTTCCGCGCGCGGACGTGGAGCCGTTGGAGTACGCCGTCCGCGGCATCCGCTACACCGTACCTGTCGACCTAGTCGTAAGCGGGCCCGGCGGCTCCGACGAACTCCGCCCGACGCTGACGAACTCGACCCAACCGCCCCAGCGGCTCGAGCTCGAGTTCGTGGATGAGGTGCGGGCGGTGCGGATCGTCCTGCACTACCGCATGGTCGGGGACGTAGTGGAGCGGTGGGTCGCCGTGCGAAACGACGGTCCTGATGAACTCGTGCTGCATCGGCACGACTCGGCTGGGTTCGTCGTACCTGGTGGGAACACCGTCAAGTACTTGTGGGGCGAGTGGAACAGTGAGTTCCAGCAGGCTTCGGTCACCCTGCCGCGCGGACGGTTCACGATCGGGAGTGCGCAGGGCATCACCGGGCATTCGTACTCGCCGTACCTGGTAGTCGATGACGACGTGGCGTACGGCGTACAGCTTGCGTGGTCCGGGTCGTGGGAGATGTCGGCGGACGTGGACACGACCGGCCTGGTGAGGATCCAGGCGGGCCGGACGTCGTCGAGTCTCGGGATCACGCTGAAGCCGGGCGGGACGTGGGTGTCGCCGAAGGCCGTCGGCGCGTGCAGTGCCGAGGGCACCGACGGGTTGGCGCGAGTTATCCATGACTATGAGCGGGCCGCATCGAGAAAACGTGTTCCGAAGGTGCTGTACAACTCCTGGTTCGCGACCGAGTTCGAGATCCGCGCCGACCATCAACTCGAACTGGCGCGGCGCGCGGCGGGAATCGGCGTCGAGACGTTCGTGGTGGACGACGGATGGTTCGTCGGGCGTTCTGACGACACCGGCGGGCTGGGGGACTGGGAGGTCGATCCGGCCAAGTTCCCGGGCGGACTGGACGCGTTCATCGGTCAATTGAAGGAAATCGGGCTCGACTTCGGGCTGTGGGTCGAGCCCGAGTCGGTCAGCCCGACATCGCAACTGGCCAGAGAGCATCCGGAGTGGATTCTTCGTACGCCGGGACGCGATCCGATCCTGATCCGCAACCAGCTCCTGCTCGATCTGAGCCGGGACGACGTAGCGGAGTTCATCTGGAGCACGCTGGACCGGCTGCTGTCGACGTACGACATCTCGTACCTGAAGTGGGACGCCAATCGGCCGCGGTTGGACAGTGGCGACCAACGTCGGGACCTCGATGGTCGGGTGGTTGGCAACCTGTACAGGATCCTCGAGAAGCTCAGGGACCGGCACCCGGAGGTCTCCGTCGAAGGTTGTGCGGGTGGCGGGGCGCGCGTCGATCTGGCGATGGCCTCGCGGGTCGACACGTTGTGGCCGAGCGACAACACGGCGCCGCTGGACCGGCTGCGGATCCAGGAAGGTTTCCGGACCGGGTTCGCGCCGCACCTGATGAGTTCCTGGGTGACCGATGCCGAGGGGACGCACGACGGTCGCGAGCGGTCGTTCGACTTCCGGTTCCACGTCGCGATGGCCGGCGTGCTCGGGATCGGCGCGGATCTCTCGCGCTGGACCGACGACCAGCTGAAGACGGCAGCACGCCATATCGAGCAGTACAAGGGCTTTCGGGAGTTGATTGCCGAAAGCAAGGTCTACGGACTGTCGGCCGGCGTGCAGTACGTCGGCGCGGATCGGTCCGTGGTGTTCCTGTGGGAGACCGGCGACGGCAACATGCGCGGCACGCTGCCGACCCGGCCGCGGCAGGTGCCGCTGGCCGGGGTGGATCCGGCGAAGAACTACCGGGTGGGCAACGAGACCTACCCGGGCAGCTACCTGCTGCAGGTCGGGATCCCGTTCGACGGGCCCGCCGACTCGCACTGCCTGGTCGTCGAGCAGCTCGACTGACCGTCCGCTCAAACGGCAGCAAGGGAAGAAAAACATGAAAAGACCTTCTGGCGGGGTTCTCACGCGACTTCTAGGTGGGTTGATCGCGGCGGCTCTGATAGCCGGCGTGACCACCACGACCGGAGCTGCGGCGGCTCAGGCCACAGCTCCGGTCCTGAGCCCGACGCCGTACCAGGGCTGGAACACGTACTACGGACTCGGTGGCGACTTCACCGAGGACACGATCAAGTCGGTCGCGGACTCCCTGGTGAGCCGCGGCCTCGCGAAGGCCGGCTACGACATCGTCTGGCTGGACGGCGGCTGGCAGGCCGATCAGTCCCGCAGCGACGCCGGCGACCTGGTGCCCAACCCGGCCAAGTTCCCGAACGGGCTGAAGCCGCTGGTCGACTACATCCACGGGAAGGGCCTGAAGGCGGGCATCTACACCGACGCCGGTCCGTACATCCCGGGCAAGTGCGGCCTCGGCAGCGGTGGGTACTACCAGCGCGACGCAGATCAGTTCGCCGCGTGGGGGTTCGACGCCGTCAAGGTCGACTACCTGTGCGGGATCGCGGCGAACCTGGACCCGAAGACGGTCTACACCGAGTTCGCCCAGGCGCTGCGCAACAACGCCAGCCACCGGCCGATGATCTTCAACCTGTGCAACCCGGTGACGTCGCCGGACTGGGGGAACTACCCGGAGTCCCAGCAGTCGATCAACTCGTGGACGTACGCGCCGGGGATCGCGCAGTCGTGGCGTACGTACACCGACGTCGGGTTCCAGGGCGACATCAAGTTCAAGGACGTACTGCGGAACTACGACGCGAACGCGCGGCACCCGGAGGTCGTGAAGCCGGGTGCGTTCAGTGACCCGGACTACCTGGCACCGGAGCTCGGGATGAGCGACGAGGAGTTCCGTACACAGCTCACGCTGTGGGCGGTGGCCGCCGCGCCGCTGGTCATCGGCAGCGACGTCCGCAAGCTCAGCACGACCACGATCGGGATGCTGACCGATCCCGACGTACTCGCGATCAACCAGGACAAGGCCGCCGTACAGGCTGTTCGGGTCGGTGCGGCCGGTACGACGGAGACGTGGGTCAAGCGGCTCGCCGACGGCAGCCGCGCGGTCGTGCTGCTCAACAGGGGCGACAGCGCGAAGACCCTGACGACGACGGCGTCGGCGGTCGGATTGAGTGGTGACCGATTCACACTCAAGAACGCGTGGAGCAACAAGGTGACCGAGAGCGGCGGCGTGATCAGCGCGGCGGTCCCGGCGCACGGTACGGCGCTGTTCCGCGTGACGCCGGCTCGTGGCGTCCCGGGAGCTCCGCATGTGACAGCGGGCATCCCGCAGGTGACGAAGGTCGGCACGGACGCGCAGCCCGAAGGCGCCGCGCCGGTGGTCGCCGGTGGCGACGAACTCACGGTGCAGGTTGCCGTCCGCAACGACGGCCTGATGCCGGTCTTCACACCGGCCGTGACCATCGCGGGTGGTACCGGGTGGATCGTGAAACCGTTGTCGAACGCGCCCGCTCTCATCGAAGGTGGCAGCCAAGCGACGCTCGCGTTCACCGTCACGCTCCCGGCCGGCGCACCACCCGGCACCGCGAGCCTGACCGCGACCACGACGTACCAGACGATCGGGTACGGCGTGCAGAAGCGGACGACTGTGCTGTCGCCGGTGGTCGTCGCGCCCGCTCCGCCGAGCGGGACCGTGCCGTTGTCGCATCACCAGTGGATCACCGCGACCAGCGGATGGATGTCCCCGACGATCGACGAGAGCGTCGGCGGCGGCAATCCGATCAAGCTCACCGGTACGACGTACTCCACCGGCCTCGGTGTCGCGTCGCCGTCGCTGATCCGGTACTACCTGGGCAAGTCGTGCTCGCGGCTGACCGGAACCGTCGGCATCGATGACGTGGTCGGCAATGTCGGTCCGGACGGCGGTACGTCGACGTTCCAGGTCGTCGGGGACGGCAAGGTCCTGTTCGACAGCGGCACCGTCGACCGCTTCACCCCGAAGCAGTTCGACGTCGACCTGACCGGCGTACGGGTCCTCGACCTCCTGGTCGGCGACGCAGGCGACGGCGGCTACAACGACCGTGCCGACTGGGCGGCCCCCACCGCAACCTGCTGACCGCAATCAACTTTGAGCACCCCCCAACCATCTAGCGAGGTGAAAAATGGTTGGTGGGTGCTCAAAGTGCGGTCAGGCCCAGGACACCTCGGTGGATTTGAGCCAGGTCCAGGTGCGGTGACGCCAGGTGCGGGACTGCTGGCCCAGGCGGGCGGCGTACTCCGGCCAGTTGGTGGAGGTCTGGTGGGACCAGGCCTTCTCCGCCAGACCGGGGATGCGGGGGAGGAGCAGCAGTTCCAGATCCTCCGAGCTGGTGATGGTTTCGCACCAGATGGCGGCTTCGACGCCGGCGATCTGATCGGTGCTGTCGATGCCAGGCAAGGTGTCGACCGGATCCCACGAGACGCCGTGTTCGATGGACGCCGCGCCGTAGAACTGGAGGCCGAGGCGTTCCCTCGCCTGCTCTTGCGATGGGTCCGCGGACGTGTCGGCGTGCGGGCGGTCGAAGTACAGCCAGGTCACCGGTGAGACGATCAGCTTCGCGCCCTGCTCGAGCGCCTTCGGGGCGTCGTACTTCGCTTTCCGCAGCGCCTCGACCAGCACCGGCAGCAGTTCCTCGGGCGGTGTCGGCGCGTCGGGGTTCTCGCCCATCTTGTCGATGTCGAGGTCCAGCCAGTACTGCACGACATCCTCGGAGCCGAGCTTCGCGCGGGCGATCTCCTGCCAGCCGACGACCTTCTTCCCGCGCTCCCGGACGAGCGCAGCCGCCTTCTCGACGAACGCCGCGTGGTCCTCGTCGGCCATACCCCAGGTCTCGTCACCGCCGATGTGTACGTACGCACTTCGCGGGAACTGCGGGATGACCGCATCCAGCACGTCCTCGACGAACGCCCAGGTCTCGTCCCGTCCCGGATCCAGCGTGCCGAGGTGAAGCTTGTCGCCGTTCCCGACGTCGATCGTCTGAGGCTCGGCAGGCCCGAGCTCCGGGTACGCCTTGAACACCGCCGCGGTGTGCCCGGGCATGTCGATCTCCGGAACGACGGTCACGTACCGGTCGGCCGCATACGCGACCAGCTCCGCCAGCTCCGCCTGCGTGTAGTACCCACCGGGACGATCACCGATCGCCCCGGTCGCACCCACCTCGGTCAACGCCGGCCGCGACGGTACCTCGACCCGCCAGCCCTGATCGTCCGTGAGATGAAGGTGCAGAACGTTGAGCTTGTACAACGCGAGCATGTCGATGACCCGCCGTACCTCGTCCGGCGCGTGAAACGTCCGCACTACATCGAGTGACAACCCCCGCCACGCGAACCGCGGCCCGTCGACGAACCGACCAGCCGGCAGCACCGCCGTACCGTCCTGAATCTGCGCGGAGATGAGTTGCCGGAGCGAGGTGAGGCCTCGGTACACCGCCTCCGGCGTCGGACCCCACACCCGGACGCCCTCGGGCGTGACCTCCACGCCGTGGCGCTCGTCCAGGGCCGCACCGTCGGCTCGCAGACCAGCGGCCGGTGGTACGCCGGCGACGCTCCCGAGGTCGACGTGGATGCCCGAGTCGCCGGTCAGCGTGAGGCCGGCATCGAGCTGCACGTCCTCGAGGAAGCGAGCGACGGGACCGGCGAGCTCAGATGAGTGGACGACACCCGAGGCTGACGTCAGGACAAACGTTTCATCGAAGGCGGTCGCGGTCGCTGGTGCCGGGATCAGAGGAAGGTTCATCCGACGATTCTGCGTCACATCGCGACCGGACGGCCACGTTGTGTACGTCGGCGTCGGTGGGGCTTGAAACGGGTACCGGGCGGCAATGGATACGCAACTGCTGCTGGAGCAGGCAGAACGTCTGTCGAAGGTGCTCACGCCCGGTGACCTCGACCATACTCTCGGGCGGATTACGGCGGCCGCGGTCGAGGTGCTGCCGGAGGTGGACTTCGCCAGCATCACGATTCTGCACTTCGACGGCCGTCTGGAAACGGTCGCGCCGACCGATGAGTTGCTCTGGGGGGTCGACGCGGCCCAGTACGAGTTGCGGGAAGGACCTTGCTACGACGCCGCGGCCGATTCCGTCCACGTCATCTCGCCCAACCTGGACGGCGATCCACGCTTCCCGCGGTACGCCGCGACAGCTGTCGCCGCCGGTATCGAGGCCCAGGCCGGCATCCGGCTCTTCGACGCTCCGAAGTCGCGGGGTGCGCTGAATCTCTACGCCCGCCGGCCCGGTGCGTTCGGTGACTTCGGCGCGCTCGGCGTGCTGTTCCAGCACCAGGCCGCGATGGCGATCGAGTACGCCCGGGAGATCCACAACCTGCAAGAAGCCGTGCGCACACGCGGGCTCATCGGCAAGGCGGTGGGGGTCGTCATGGAGCGATACAAGCTCACCGACGACCGCGCTTTCGCCTTCCTCACCAGACTCTCCCAGGACGGCAACACGAAGCTCCGGGTAGTCGCCGAACAGATCGTCGAGGCCACCACCAGCGGCTGAGCCCGAGGCAATGGCCGCACGCCAAACGGATCTCCAGGCCATCACAATCGTCGGCTGTGCAGGTGGTGCCCGCCTGACGGGCGGGCAACGGGACGATTGTGATGGCCTGGGCGTCCTATCTCGCCCGGTGTTGCTCGGCTAGTTCCTTGAGGTAAAGGGCACTCGCCTTGGGGATGCGGGCCTGGGTTTCGTAGTCGACGCGGGTGATGCCGAAGCGTTTGGCGTAGCCGTAGGCCCATTCGAAGTTGTCCATGAGGGACCAGGCGAGGTAGCCGCGGATGTCGGCGCCTTGGGTGATGGCGTCGGCGACCGCGGACAGGTGGGAGGTGAAGTACGCCGTACGGTCGGTGTCGTCGACGTAACCGTTCTCGTCGGGGACGTCCTCGAAGGCGGAGCCGTTCTCGGTGATGACCATCGGGAGGCCCGGGTAGTCGCGGGCGATGCTGAGCAGGAGGTCGGTGAATCCCTCGGGGACGATCTCCCAGTCCATGGCGGTGCGCGGCTTGCCCAGCGGTACGTCGCGACTTACTGGCAGGCCCTGAGCGTCGACGGTGCTGCCGTCCTCGGCGTACCCGGTGAACTTCTGGCTGAAGTAGTAGTTCACCCCGAGTACGTCGATGGGCGCCGCGATGATCTCCAGGTCGCCGTCCTCGATCGGCAACTCGACCCCGTCCCGCGAGAGGTCCGCGACCACGTCGGCCGGGTAGTGCCCGTGCACCAGCGGGTCGAGGTAGATCCGCCGGCCCATCCCGTCCGCACGTCGCGCCGCGTCCACGTCCGGCTCCGCATCCGAAGCGGGGTACGACGTCGCGACGTTGAGCGTGATGCCGATGTCGAGCTTGCGCGGTGACGCCTCGCGCATCGCCTGCGTCGCCAGGCCGTGGCCGAGCAGCAGATGATGTACGGCGGCCAGCGCTGCCGGGTACTCGCGCCGACCCGGAGCATGCGCGCCGTACGCGTAGCCGAGCATCGCCGAGCACCACGGCTCGTTCAGCGTCGTCCAGGTGTTGACCCGGTCCTTCAACGCGTCGAACACCAGTATCGCGTACTCCGCGAACCGGTACGCCGTGTCGCGCACCGGCCAGCCGCCGGCGTCCTCGAGCTCCTGCGGCAGGTCCCAGTGGTACAGGGTCACCCACGGGTCGATGCCCTGGGCAAGCAGCTCGTCGACGAGCCGGTCGTAGAACCCGATCCCGGCCGGGTTCACCGGGCCCTTGCCGTGCGGCTGCACCCGTGGCCAGGCCACCGAGAAGCGGTACGTGTCCAGGCCGAGGTCCTTGATCAGGGCAACGTCTTGCGGCATCCGGTGGTAGTGGTCGCAGGCGAGGTCGCCGGTGTCGCCGTTGTCGATCGCCCCCGGCACCCGGCAGTACGTGTCCCAGATCGACGGCGTCCGGCCGTCCTCCGCGACCGCGCCCTCGATCTGGTACGCCGACGTCGCGACACCCCAGCGGAATCCGGACGGAAACCCCGCGACCAGTGCGGCCGCCCCCGAAACAGAAGTTGTGCTCATCCACGTCCTCGCTTCGCTCCGGGCGCGGATGAGACACGAGATGCGCTGTGCTTGATGATGAACTCGCTTCGCTCGTTCATAGTTGCCCTTCTAGGCGGTGCGGCCAGGGAGCCAGCACGCGACGGAACGGTTGGGATCGGTGCGGGCCGACGGGATCTCGAGCAGCGGGATCTCGGCAGCGCAACGGTCGAAGGCTTGTGGGCACCGGGGATGGAACGAGCAGCCGGACGGCATGCCGCGCAGGTCCGGTGGGGAGCCGGGGATTCCGGCCAGTTCGCGCCGTTCGCCGCGGAGTGCGGGGAAGGACTTGAGCAGGCCTTCGCTGTAGGGATGCAGGGAGTCCTTGTACAGATCCGCGGAGCGGGCTTCCTCGACGATGCGGCCGCCGTACATGATCGCGATCCGGTCCGAGAACTCGACCAGCAACGACAGGTCGTGGGTGATGAACAGCACCGAGAACCCGAGCCGCTCGCGCAGCTCGACCAGTTGCGCGAGGATCTGCCGCTGCATCACCACGTCCAGCGCGGTCGTCGGCTCGTCCATGATCACGACCTGCGGCTCGAGGACGAGCGCCATCCCGATCATCACCCGCTGCCGCATCCCGCCGGACAGCTGGTGGGGGTAGGCGTCCATCCGATCCGCGGAAATCCCGACGAGTTTCAGCATTTCCTGAGCCCGGGCGATCCGGGCCGGCGGCGACAGGTGCGGCTCGTGCGCCTTGATCACGTCGAGCATCTGGGTCGAGACCTTGTGCACCGGGTTCAGCGAGTTCATCGCGCCCTGGAACACGATCGACGTCTCGGCCCACCGGAATTTCCGCAGTTCCGTATCGGTCAGCGTCATCACGTCGTACGGATCGCCCGAAGCAGGGTGGTAGACGACCGACCCGCCGCTGATCACCCCGGGCGGCGGCAGCAGCCGTGTCACGCCGTACGCCAGTGTCGACTTCCCGCTGCCGCTCTCGCCCGCCAGCCCGAGCACCTCGCCGCGGTGCAACGTGAGCGTGACGTCCCGCACCGCCTGCACCGCCTGCTCCCCCAAGCCGTAGTCGACGTGAAAGTTCTTGATCTCGAGCACCGGCGCCTTCACGCGACCTCCTCCTTTTCACGACGGGGTACGACGGGAGTCACCGGCGCGGCCTTCGACGACAGGACGGGCGTGAACCCGACCCGCATCCGCACAGAGTGGCCGTCCTTCGTCTTGACCCGGGTGTGACCGCTCGACCGCAACCGCGGGCTGACGAACTCGTCGATGCCGAAGTTGATCAGCGACAGCGCCGTACCGAGGACCGCGATCGCCAGACCGGCCGGGACGAACCACCACCACGCGCCCTGCGCGAGTGCCTGCTGGCTCTGCGCCCAGAACAGGATCGTGCCCCAGTTCCACTCGGAGATCGTCGAGATCCCGATGAAGGCCAGCGTGATCTCGGACATCACCGCGAAGATCACCGTGCCGACAAAACCGGATGCGATGATCGCGGTCAGGTTCGGCATGATCTCGAACGTGATGATCCGCCAGGTGCTCTCACCGGTCGCCCGCGCGGCCTCGACGTAGTCCCGCCGGCGCAAGGACAACGTTTGCGCGCGGAGCACCCGCGCACCCCACGCCCAGGAGGTCAATCCGATGACCAAAGCAACCATCAGGTCACCGGCCGAGGGGATCGTCGAGGCAACGATGATGATCAGCGGGAGTGCCGGAATCACCAGGAAAACGTTGGACAACGCAGACAGACTGTCGTCCGCGGCACCGCCGAGGAAGCCCGCGCTGACGCCGATCAGGATCGACAACGCGGTCGCGACCAGGCCGGCCAGCAGGCCGACGAACATCACGCCGCGGGTGCCGACGAGCACCTGGCTGAAGATGTCCTGGCCGAGGTGCGTCGTACCGAACCAGTGCTTGCCGGACGGCGCCTGGATCAGGTCGCTGCTGCGGGCGGACGGGTCGTACGGCGCGACCCACGGGCCGATGATCGCGATCAGGCAGAAGAACGCCAGCACGACCAGACCGGTCGCGGCCTTCGGGTTCGCGACGAACCGCAGCCGTCGGCGCTTAACCGGGGCAACCGCGACCTCCGGCCCATCTGGCGTGACCGCGGTGATGGTGGTGGCTGGTGCGGACATCTCAGCCCTCCTTCCGGGTGCGCGGGTCGAGGAGCAGGTACGCGACGTCGGCGAGCAGGTTGGCCACCAGGACCGACAGCGTGATCACCAGGAAGACGCCCTGCATCAGCGGGTAGTCCTTCGCGCCGACGGCCTGGAACAGGTTGTAGCCGATGCCCGGGTAGGAGAAGACGATCTCCACCAGCAGCGTGCCGCCGACGATGAAGCCGAGCGACAGCGCGAATCCGGACACGTTCGGCAGCAGCGCGTTCCGGGCCGCGTAGCTCACCATCACCCGGCGCTCGGGCAGGCCCTTGGCATGCGCGACGGTGATGTAGTCCTCGGAGGCCACCGTCACCATCATGTTCCGCATGGTGAGGATCCAGCCGCTCACCGACGAGATGAGAATCGTGATGGCCGGCAGCAGACTGTGCTGTACGGCGCTGCCGATGAACTCGGCGTTCCACGACGGAACCAGCCCCGGCTCGTAACCACCGGACGACGGGAAGAAGCTGTCCGGTCCGGCGAGCAGCGTGATCGCCAGCAGACCGAGCCAGAAGTACGGGATCGACGACAGGAACGTTGTCACGGGCAACAGCCCGTCCATGATCGAGCCGCGCCGCCAGCCGGCCAGCACGCCGAGCGACGTACCGATCATGAAGCTGGCGAACGTCGTGATGCCGACGAGCGCGATCGTCCACGGCAGGCTCTGCCGTAGGATCTCGGCGACCGGTGTCGGGAAGAACGTGAACGACAGCCCCAGGTCGCCGTGGAACACCTGGCCCCAGTAGTCGACGTACTGGCTCCAGATCGACGCGTTCTTGTCCAGGCCGAACAGCACGTACAGCGAGTTGATCGCGTCGGTGCTCATCTGGCCCTGGAACTTGTTGATCAGCGACGTCACCGGGTCGCCCGGGATCAGCCGCGGGATGAAGAAGTTGATGGTCAGCGCGGCCCAGGCGGTGAAGAGGTAGAAGGCCAGCCGCTGCAGAAGGAACTTCATCGCGCCGCCCCCTCTTCGTAGAGCCAGCAGGCAGCCCAATGGCCTGCAACAGGGAGCTCGAAGCGAGGCGGAAGATCGGTCGAGCACTTCGGCATCGCGTGCACGCAGCGCGGATTGAACCGGCAGCCGCCCGGCGGCGCGATCAGGCTGGGCGGTTCGCCACCGGCCTGGTCCTCGGGCTTGCTCAGCTCACCGAGCCGATCGGGATCCGGCGCGCTCTCGATCAGCAGCCGGGTGTACGGGTGCGCGGGGTTCTGCGTGACGGTCTCGGAGTCGCCGCCCTCGACCATGCGGCCGGCGTACATCACCAGCGTCTCGTCGGCGAAGTACCGGGCCGAGGCGATGTCGTGGGTGATGTAGAGGATGGCGAGGTTGAGCCGTTCCTTCAGGTCCCGCAGCAGGTTCAGTACGCCGAGGCGGATCGACACGTCCAGCATCGAGACCGGCTCGTCGGCGAGCAGCGCCTCGGGGTCCGCGCCGAGCGCGCGGGCGATCGACACGCGCTGCCGCTGACCGCCGGACAGCTCGTGGGGGAACTTGTCCAGGTACCGCTCCGGGGGAGTGAGTTGAACCTGCACCAGGAGGTCGCGCAGGTTGTCCTCGAGGTCGCCCGCGCGACCGTGAATGCGAAGCGACCGGGTCAGGTGGTACCGCACGGTGTGCGTCGGGTTCAGCGAGGCGAACGGGTCCTGGAAGATCATCTGCACGCGGCGCGCGTACGCACGGAACTTCCGGCCGCCGCGCACGGTGATCGGCTCCCCGTGCAGCCGGATCTCACCCGCGGTACGCCCGTACAACTGCGCCAGCAGTCGCGCGACCGTGGACTTGCCCGATCCGGACTCGCCGACCAGCGCGGTCACGCGGCCCCGGCGCAGGGTGAGTTTCACGTCGTCCACCGCGTGCACGGCCTTGTGCTCGCGGGTGAGCAGGTCGCGGAGTCCGCGCCGTACCGGGAAATGCTTGGTGAGGCCCTCGGCCTCCAGAACAACCTCGGTCTCAGTGACCGTCATGAGACTCCAATCACGGCTCGCTGCGCTCGCCGCCTGGCTGCGCTCGCCGGATGTAGGTGGTGGGTCCGCGGCGCCGGAGGAGGTCCTCCGGCGCCGCGGTCCGAATCACTGGGTGCCGGCGGGCTTCAGGTTGAGGATGATCTGCAGAGCGTTCTGCTGGGTCGGCTGCGCCGGCCCGTACTGGTTCTGCTCGTCGGGCCAGCCGACCCAGTTCTTGGTGCTGTAGAGACCGCCGACGTTGGACGCCGAGGTCGGGATGATCGGCATCTGCTCGACCATGATCTTCTGCAGCGTGTTCAGCGCGGTGGTGCGGGCCGCGTCGTCCGCGGCGTTCGCGTACTGGTCGAGCGCCTTGGTCGCCTCCGGGCTGTTGAACCGCCCGTAGTTGCCGCTCACGCCGCCCTTGCCGACCGGCTTCAGGATCTTGCCGTCCATGATGTTCTGGTAGATGTCGTACGGCGTCGCGCCGCCGTTGGTCCAGTGCATCGCGGCGTCGAAGTTGCCCTCGTCGATGTTCTTGAACCAGGCGTCCTGGTTGGCCTTGTCGACGGTCGCCTTGATCCCGATCGTGGACAGGTTGTCCTTGATGATCTCGAGATCGGTGATGTAGTCGGACCAGCCGGCCGGGTCGGTCAGCGTGATCGTCACCGGCTTGCCGGTCGGGTCCGTGAGCGCGTCGCCCTCGAGCTTGAAGCCGGCGTCGGTGAGCTCCTTCTTGGCCGCCTCCACGTCCACCTTGTGCTTCAGGTCCTTGTACTCCGGAGCGATGAAGGACTCACCGGCCGGCGTCGGGATGCCGGTCATCGACTCGACCTTCGGGTAGAAGTACCCGGCCTCGCCCTGCTGGAAGATGTCGTCGCGGTTGATCACCAGGTTCATCGCGCGCCGCAACGCCGGGTTGTCGAAGGGCTTGCGGGTGGTGTTGATCCACAGACCGTGGATGCCGAGGTTCGCCGGGAACCACAGCTTGTGGTTCTTCGGGTCCTTGTCCTGGAAGACGGCCTTCACGTTCGGGACGAAGACGAAGCTCCACTCCGACGCGCCGTTGGCCAGCGCGGTGGTCTGCGCGTTGTTGTCGTTGTACGACGTGTACCGCAGCTCCTTGACCTTCGGGAGGTCCTGCCAGTACGAGTCGCGCAACGTCAGCGTGGTGGTCTGCGGGGTGAACGACTTCACCGTGTACGGACCGGTGCCGATCGGGCTCTTCAGGGTGTCCTGGCTCGGGTCCTTGATCGTCGACCACTGGTGCTTCGGGATCACGAACACGGTCAGGATCTTGTTCTGGTTGGTGAACTGCGACCGGGTGAAGGTCAGGTCGACCTTGTTGCCGGACGCGGTGATGGTGCCGTACGGGATCGCGTCCTGGTTGAGGCCCTCGTTGTCCTTGCGGATCTGGAACGAGTACGCCACGTCGTCGGCGGTCATCGGCTGGCCGTCGGAGAACTTCACGCCCTCGCGGACGGTCAGCGAGAGCTTGGTGTAGTTGGCGTCCCACTTCCACTCGGTCGCCAGCCACGGCTTGCCCGGCTCGGTCGGCTTGATCCCGTTGATCATCACCAGCGGCTCGAAGATCAGCCAGCGGTAGCCCAGCGAGGCGCCCGAGGAGGAGCCGAGGAACGGGTTGTGGTTCTCGGTCTGCGGACCGTTCGGCATGCCGATGTTCAGAACGGTCGCGGCGGTGCCCGAGCCGTTGTTCCCGGAACTGCCTGACTGACCGTCCCCGCTGCTACAAGCAGCCAGCGCGGCTGCCGCGAGCAAGCCCGTGAGGGCCAGCGCGACTGTACGTCGTGCTCGCATCGGTTCCTCCTGTGAATCTGTTGGCGGATGCTCTCCCCTGAGCCGGGAGAGCGACTGCATCGTGGCGTGAGAACGCTCTCATGGGAAGAGCGGACGCCTTAACGGATCGATATCGAGGGGTACGCCGGCGGCGGGACAGGGGCAGCTGCCCCGCCACCGGAGCCTTAGTGGGACCGGGTCTGGGGGGCGGGTCTGGTCCGGGCCTTCGGGGCGGTGGAGCTGCGGACGATGAGGGTCGTCGGCAGCACTTGGGGTTCCTCCGGCAGCGGGGTGCCGCCGAAGTGGGTCATCAGCATCCGGGCCGCGGCCTGACCCATCTGGCGCATCGGCTGATGCACCGTGGTCAGCGGCGGCTCGGTGTGCTCGGCGTACGGGATGTCGTCGAACCCGACCACCGACACGTCGTTCGGCACGTTCCGCCCGGTCTCCCGGACGGCCTGGATGGCACCGCCGGCGGAGAGGTCGTTGTGGGCGAAGACCGCGTCGAACTCGAGTCGCTCGTCGAGCGCGTGCTGGACGCCGCGGCGTCCGCTCTCGTGGGTGAAGTCGCCCTCGAACACCAGTCCCGGGTCGAGCTCGATGCCGGCCTCCGCGTAGGTGTCGCGGAAGCCGTCCAGGCGTTCGTGGGTGCAGCCGAAGCGTTCGACGCCGGTGATCACCAGTGGCCGGCGACGGCCGAGCTCCAGCAGGTGCCGGGCGGCAGACTGGCCGCCGGCGTAGTTCGTGGTGGCGACGGACGGGAACTGCGGGCGCTTGTCGCGGTCGTCGATCAGGACGACCGGCAGACCACGCGCGTGGAGTTGCTCGATGTAGGTGAGCGTGCCCTCGGGCTCGATCACCAGCAGGCCGTCGAACGACTGCGCCGAGACCTGGGACGCGAACTGCTGCATGGATTCCTCACCCCGGTTGAAGGTGAACAGCAGCAGCCCGTAGCCCTCGCTCTCGACCACGTCGACCGCGCCCTGCAGTACCTCGCCCATCCAGGGCCAGGTGAGCGAGGGGACCAGCATCCCGACGATCCGGGTCCGGCCGCGGGCCAGGCCCACCGCGCGGGCGCTCGGCACGTAGCCGAGCTCGGCGATCACCTGCCGGACCCGTTCGGCGGTGCGCAGGTCCAGTTCGCCCTTGCCGTTGAGGACGCGTGACACGGTCGTCTTGCTGACTCCGGCACGGGCCGCGACATCGGCGATCGTGATGGACACGCTGAATCTCCCCTCGGGCGGTCGGGGTGCTGCATCGTCTATTGGATCCGGAACCGGTTTCGGAAGCGGTTCCGTAGATCAAAGCCCCTACCGCAACGGGCCGTCAATCACGGAGTGGTAACGAATCGCGGCTTAATTCACGAGCTGGAAGAAGGGAGCTCTTCCGTCCCGCCGGGCGGCATGATGAACTCGGGGCGAGCGGCCTGCCCGGGGCCGACTGCGCTCTGCCACGGTGAGGTCGAGGATGGAAGTACGCCGGACCACGGTGCGTGACATGCGCCGGTCCAACCGCTCGGTGATCCTCACCGGCATCTATCGCGAGGGTCCGCTGAGTCGCCAGGAGCTGACCGTCCGGACCTCGCTCAGCGCCGCGAGCGTCAGCAATCTGGTCGCCGAACTGATCGCGGAGGGCGTGGTCGAGGAGGCCGGCTCGGTCGAGTCCGAGGGCGGCCGGCCGCGGGTCCTGTTGCGGGTGGCACCAACATTCCGGTACGTCGTCGGCGCCGAGGTCGGGGAGACCCGGGTCCGGGTGGAACTGTTCGACCTGGCCATGAACGTGCTGGCGCGGGCCGACCATCCGATCGCCACGCCGACACCCGAAGAGGTCGTGAAGCACGTACTGGAAGGGCTTTCGACCGTGATCGCTGCCTCCGGCATCCAGTCCGAGCAGGTGCTCGGACTCGGCGTCGCGGTCGCCGGTGTGGTCGAGGACAACGCGATCGTCGACGCGCAGACGCTCGGCTGGGAGGCCGTGCCGCTCGCCAGGCTGCTTGCCGAGGGCACCGATATTCCGGTGCACGTCGACAACGGTGCGAACATGCTCGGTCAGGCGGAGATGTGGTTCGGCGCGGGCCGCGGCGCGACCGACGCCGTCGTCGCACTGGTCGGTTCCGGTGTCGGATCGGCCCTTGTGGCCGGTGGATCCAGCTACCGCGGGGCCCGCAGCAGTGCGGGCGAGTGGGGCCACATGACGATCGTGTACGGCGGTCGCCAGTGCCGCTGCGGCGCCTTGGGTTGCCTCGAGGCGTACGTCGGCGCGGAGGGCGTCCTGGACCGGTACCGTCTTGCCGGCGGGACTGCCGACGGCGACGAGGAGACAGCCTTCGTCGAACTACTGGAGTCGACGACCGAGCCGGCGACGACAATCGTCAACGACACGATCGGCTACCTGGCCGCGGGATTCGCGAACCTGGTCAACCTGGTCAACCCCGAGCGCATCGTTCTCGGCGGCTGGGCGGGCCTGTTGCTGGGCGAGAAGCACCTGGAAGAGCTACGTGTTGAGGTGGGCAAGCACGCCCTCCGTCGCCCGTACGCCCAGGTGTCCATCGTCCTGTGCGAACTGGGCCGCGACGCCGTAGCCCTCGGCGCCGCGACCCTCCCCGTAGTACGCCTACTCCGCGACGGCGGCGCCGTACCCCTACCGCGATAGTCGTCCCGCGCCGAAGCTCATGTATCAAGTTCCGTCGCCGAGGGCCCCTGCCCAGGCTGGTCGGGGGTTCGGGGAGTTTCACCCACCCGAATCGAGCAGTAGCACTCCCCAGTCCGGTTGGGCGCGCCTCCCCAAACCGGTTTGGGGAGTTTCACCCACCCGAATCGAGCATTAGCACTCCCCAGTCCCGGTTGGGCGCGCCTCCCCAAACCGGTTTGGGGACCCTTACCCACCCGAATCGGGTGGTAGCGCTCCCCGGTCGCGGTTGGGCGTGTCCCAAACGGGTTTGGGGACCCTTACCCACCCGAATCGGGTGGTAGCGCTCCTCGCGGTTGGGCGTGTCCCAAACGGGTTTGGGGACCCTTACCCACCCGAATCGGGCGGTTGTGCTCCCCGGTTGTGGTTGTGTGGTTCCCCCAAACTGGTTTGGGGAGGGTCCCGGCGGTGGCGTGGGCGGGGGGTGGTCGTGTGGGGAAGGTCGGTTAGAGCGTCCACTTCTGGTTGGTGGCGCCGGTGCAGGTCCAGGTTTGAGTGGGGGTTGCGTTGGCGGAGTTGTTGCCGGTGACGTCGAGGCACTTGTTGGCCTGGGGGTTCACCAGGTCGTGGGCGGACGTGTAGGTCCATTGCTGGGCGCCGGTGCCGTTGCAGGTCCAGAGCTGGACCTTGGCGCCGTCGGCGAGTGAGCCGGCGTTCACGTCGAGACACTTGCCCAGGGCACGGATCGTGCCGTCGCCCGGACGGGTCCACTTCTGCGCGTTGGTGCCGTTGCAGTCGTACAGCTGCACCGCCGTACCGTCAGCGGCGTTCGCACCGGCCACGTCGAGGCACTTGCCGGCCAGGCCGGTGATCTGCGAGCCGGTGCCGCCGGAGCTGCCGAGGGTGGAGACGCGGACGTAGTCGACGGTCATGGTCTGCGGGAACACCGTCGTACCGTCGGGGTAGCCGGGCCAGTAGCCGCCGACCGCGAGGTTCAGGATCATGAAGAACGGGTGGTTGAAGACCCACGCGTTGCCGTTCAGGTCGGCCGGCGTACGGCGCTGGTACTGCACGCCGTCGACGTACCAGGTGATCGAGTCCGGGGCCCAGTCCACCGCGAACGTGTGGAAGTCGTCGGCGAACGACCAGCCGTTCGGATGGTTGTACGCGGCACCGATCCCGCCGGCGCCGGAGTACCCGGGGCCGTGGATCGTGCCGTGCACGGTCGCGGGCTCCTTGCCGATGTTCTCCATGATGTCGATCTCGCCGTCGTTCGGCCAGTTGCCGCCGCCGAGCATCCAGAACGCCGGCCAGATCCCTTGCCCGCGGGGGATCTTGATGCGGGCCTCGAACCGGCCGTACGTCTGGGTGAAGGTCTGCGCGGTGAGCAACCGCGCCGACGTGTACTGGCACGGGCCGTAGTGGCACTGGAAGCCGCCGTTCTCCTGGCGGGCGGTGATGACCAGGTTGCCGTTGCCGTCCAGCGCGGAGTTGCGGGTGCTGTTGGTGTAGTACTCCATCTCGTTGTTGCCCCAGCCGCTGCCGCCGATGTCGTACCGCCACTTGGCGGGATCGGGGGCCTGGCCGGCTGGGCCGTCGAAGTTGTCCTCCCAGACCGTGGCGGTCGTTGCCGCGGCGGCCTGCTGGTGCGCGGTGGCCGCGGGCTGGAGGAGGGCGGTGCCGATCAGTGCGGCACCGGTCGCGACGAGCGCGAGCAAGCGGGAACGCTTCATGAGTACCTCATTTCGGGGGCGTCTGAATGAGGACAACGAATGGGCGGCAGCGTGCCGTGAGAACGCTCCCACGTCAACCCCGGGACTAAATAAAAGATCTGAAAAAAGTCTCGGTTCCGGCGTTGACAGCGATCAGCACGGATGGTTACCTCTTGCTGACCACCTGTTGCGGCGCGGGCAGACGCCGACAACTCGAACCGCCCCGAACTCCCCGTATCTAAAGGGATACCGCAACAAGGGAGAACCGCCCCATGCCTGCCAAACATCTCCTGCCGGTGGCGGTCGCCGCGCTCTGCGTGGCCGCCGCCGGGCTCGGCTTCGGTACCGCTCCACCCGCTGCCGGCTCGACCGCCGCGGGTGAACAGGTCAACATCTGGCTGACCACCACCAACGACGCGGCCGGTCAGAACGTGACCCGCGGTCTGCAGCCGCAGACGCCGGTGAACTTCGGTCCGGCCGGCGGCACTGCGAACCAGACCATCACCGTCAACGAGAACACGACGTACCAGTCCTTCGAGGGCGGCGGTGCGTCGTTCGCCGACAGTTCGGCATGGCTGCTGAACAGCAGCAACGTGATCTCGGCCGCGACCCGCGACCAGGTGATGAAGGACCTGTTCGACCCGGTCAACGGGATCGGCCTCGCCTTCGTCCGGAACCCGATGGGCGCGTCCGACCTCGCCCGCTTCAACTACTCGTACGACGACACGTGCTGCGACCTGAACGACTTCAGCATCCAGCACGACCTCGCGGACGTCGTACCGCTCACCAAGCAGGCCCGGCAGCTCAACCCTGCTCTGAAAGTCATGGGTTCGCCGTGGAGCGCGCCGGCCTGGATGAAGGACAACAACGACTTCGTCCACCGCGGCTGGCTGAAGTGGGAGTACGCGCCGACGTACGCGCAGTACTTCGTCAAGTACCTGCAGCAGAACGAGGCCCACGGCAACCACATCGACTACATCTCGGTGCAGAACGAACCGACGTGCTGCGGCTCGGACTCGACCGGCTACGCGTCGATGAACTGGAACGGCTCCGGCCTGCTCGAGTTCACCAAGAACAACCTGCTGCCGGCGCTGCACGCGGCCGGGCTGACCACGAAGGTGCTGATCCTCGACTACAACTGGGGCAACTACAACGACCTCGGCTCGGTCCCGATCGCGGACGCCGCCCTGCGCAACGACCCGAACTTCGGCGGCATCGCCTGGCACGGGTACGGCGGCGACGTGAACCTGCAGACCCAGGTGCACAACCAGTACCCGGGCGTGAACGCGTACATGACCGAGCACTCCGGCGGTACATGGATCGCGAACCAGCAGGTCGAGGACATGAACAACCTGATCGACTACACCCGCAACTGGGACAAGTCGTGGGTCAAGTGGGGCATCGCCCTGGACGAGAACCACCTGCCGTACGTCGGCGCCGGCTGCAACGTCTGCACCGGTCTCGTCACCGTGCACCGCAACGACAGCCAGCGCGGTCAGGTCACCAAGACCGTCGAGTACTACACGATGGGCCACCTGACGAAGTTCGTGAAGCCGGGAGCGCTGCGGATCGACTCGACCGCGAACAGTTCGGTGAAGAACGTGGCCTGGAAGAACCCGGACGGCTCCAAGGCCCTGATCGCCTTCAACACCACGGGTAGCTCGCAGTCCGTGCGGGTGAACTGGGGTTCGCAGTCGTTCGTCTACACGCTGCCGACCAAGACATCGGCGACCTTCACCTGGTCCGGCTCGCAGAGTGGTGGTGGCGGGACCAGTGGTCAGATCACTGGTCTGGCCGGCAAGTGCATGGACGTCGCGGGCGCCAACTCCGCGGACGGTACGGCGGTGCAGTTGTACGACTGCAACGGTACGACGGCCCAGCAGTGGTCCCGTCCTGGTGACGGGACGATTCGCGCCCTCGGCAAGTGCCTCGACGTCAACGCCGGCTCCGTCGCGAACGGCGCGAAGGTACAGATCTATTCGTGCAACGGCAGTGCCGCCCAGCAATGGACCTACACGAGTGGGAGAGACCTGGTGAATCCACAGGCGAACAAGTGTCTCGACGTCACGAACAACACCTCGGCCAACGGCACCCCGTTGCAGCTGTGGACGTGCACCGGCGCGGCCAACCAGAAGTGGACAGTGTCATGAAGCGCGTGGCGGCGGCCGCCGCGGCTCTCGTGCTCGGCGGCGGGCTCTTGACGATGGCGAGTCCCGCACAGGCGGCGACCGGGACGATCACCGGTCTCGCGGGGAAGTGCGCGGACGTGGCCGGCGCCAACTCCGCAGACGGTACGGCGGTCCAGCTGTACGACTGCAACGGGACAGCTGCGCAGCAGTGGAGCCGATCGAGTGACGGGACCTTACGGGCTCTCGGCAAGTGCCTGGATGTGTCAGGCGGTTCGGTGGCCAACGGTGCGAAGGTGCAGCTGTGGACGTGCAACGGGTCCGCGGCGCAGCAGTGGACGTACACGTCCGGCCGTGACCTCGTGAACCCTCAGGCCAACAAGTGCCTCGATGTCACCGGCAACAACTCGGCGAACAGTACGCCGTTGCAGCTGTGGACCTGCACCGGTGCGGCGAACCAGAAGTGGAACGTGCCGCCCGCGGACGGCGGGCCTCCTCCGACGGGCGGTGCGCCGATGGCGGCGGCGCCGTACCTCTATCAGGGCTGGGGTGAGCCGCCGAACCCGGCGACCGTGATGAACGCGGCCGGCGTGAAGTGGTTCACGATGGCGTTCATCCTGTCCAACGGGTACTGCAACCCGCAGTGGGACGGGAACCGGCCGCTGACCGGTGGCGTCGACCAGCAGGCGATCAACACGATCCGGTCCAACGGCGGTGACGTCGTGGTCTCGGTCGGCGGCTGGTCCGGCAACAAGCTCGGGCAGAGTTGCGGTACGGCGACTGAGCTTGCGGCGGCGTACCAGAAGGTGATCAACGCGCTGTCGCTGAAGGCGATCGACGTCGACATCGAGGACCAGGAGTTCTCGCAGGCGGCCGTCCGGCAGAAGGTCGTCGACGCGCTCAAGATCGTCGAGCAGAACAACCCGGGAATCGCGACGTACCTGACGTTCGGCACCACGACGTCCGGGCCGGACGGGAACGGTCAGGACCTGATCCAGCGGGGTGCGAACTCGGGGCTGAACCTGGACGGCTGGGTGATCATGCCGTTCGACTTCGGCGGCGGGTCGACCAACATGGGCACATTGACCCGGCAGGCGGCCGACGGGCTGAAGAACCGGGTCAAGGCGGCGTACGGGCTGACCGACGACGCGGCGTACCGGAAGATCGGCATCTCGTCGATGAACGGCATCACCGACGTGGCCGGTGAGCGCGTCAACCTGTCGGACTTCGAGTCGATGCTGTCCTACGCGTCCGAGCACCACCTGGCCCGGTTCACGTTCTGGTCGGTGAACCGCGACCGTCCGTGCACGGGCGGCGGCGCCGACACCTGCTCCGGCGTCTCCCAGAACCCGTGGGACTTCTCGAAGGTGATCGGCCGCTACCGAGGCTGACCCCCTTCGTACGGCAACTGCCCGCCTGGATCTTCCAGGCGGGCAGTTTCGGGTTTGACCCTCCGGCTACCGGAGGGTGGAAGCTTGTCGCATGACGGCGACGGTGACGGTGGGGGAGTTCTCCCGCCTGACGCATCTGAGTGTGAAAACCCTGCACCACTACCACGACATCGGCCTGCTCGCGCCGGTCGCGATCGACGCTTCGTCCGGCTATCGGCGCTACGGGACCGATCAGGTCGATACCGCATTGCTGATCCGGCGGCTGCGGGAACTGCGGATGCCGCTGCCGGACGTCCGGGCGGTGGTCGAGGCGTCCGACGGTCCGGCCCGGGAAGAGACATTGCGCGCTCATCTCGAGCGGATGGAGCAGGAGCTCGCCCATACGCGAGACGTCGTCACGTCGCTGCGTGAACTGCTGACCCCCGGCCGGCCGGTGCTCGACGTGCAGTACCGGTTCATTCCGCCGTTCCGTGCGTACGGCGTGACCGGGCACGTCGTGCGGGACGAGATCGGGCCGTGGTGCGAGTACGCGTTCGGGAAGCTCGGCGCCGTCGCCGGTGACATCCGGGCGACCTCGGGAGCGACGTACAGCGACGAGTTCTTCACCGACGACGCGGGTGAGGTGGTGACCTTCCTCCCGGTCGCGCCGGACCAGCCGCCGGCCGACGGGGTCGAGCTCGTCGACCTGCCCGGCGGCTACTTCGCGATCGCCGTGCACGCCGGCCCGATGACCGATTTCGACCGTACGTACGGCGCGCTCGGCAGCCATGTCGCGGAGTACTGCGAGGTGGCGCCGGGACCGATCCGTGAGTTGTACCCCATCGGCCCGGGGGATGTCCCCGATCCGGCCGACTACCGAACCGAGGTCTGCTGGCCGATCCGGCGGATCCCTGTGCTGAAAGGCTGAACCATGTCCGTAACGCTCGAGAACATCGCCTTCGACTGCGCCGACGCGCAGGCGCTCGCCACCTTCTGGGCCGGCGTGCTGTCGACCGAGGTCGATGCTGATGGCAACCAGTTCTTCGCGACCGTGAACCGGGCCGCGGCCGGGCCGACGCTGATGTTCCTCCAGGTCCCGGAGCCGCGCAACGGCAAGAACCGCCTGCACGTCGACCTGACCGCCACGGACTGGTCCGCCGAGGTCGACCGCCTGGTCGGACTGGGCGCCAAGCGGCTCGACGAACACAACGAGTACGGCACCCACTGGATCACCCTCGCGGACCCCGAAGGCAACGTCTTCGACGTGGCTGAGCACCACTGAACTTGGCCTTGCCAGGCACCTGTTCCGGGAGGAGGGTGAGAAGTGTCCGGCGGCGCCGCCCGGGCGCTGCCCTGAGCGTAAGGGGGGTGGATCGTGTACGCGCGTTCCACCACGATCAATGCCGCCCCGGCGTCGATCGACGCCGGCGTCGCGCGGGTGCGCGACGAGGTGATGCCCATGCTGATGGGGATGGACGGCTGTATCGGCCTGTCCATGCTTGTCGACCGCGAGTCGGGCCGCTGCATCACCACCAGCGCCTGGCAGTCCGAGGAGGCGATGCGGGCCACGGACGAAGAACTGCAGCCGGTCCGGGAGCGGATCGCCGCGGAGCTCGGCGGCAGTCCGATGGTGCAGGAGTGGGAGATCGCCGTACTGCACCGTGATCACCGTTCGGTGGCCGGCGCGTGCGTCCGGGCCACCTGGGTGAAGGTCGACCCCGCGAACCTCGACCGGGCGATCGACGTCTACAAGCTCGCCTCACTGCCGAGGCTGGAGGACCTGGCCGGGTTCTGCAGCGCGAGCCTGCTGGTCGACCGGGCGTCCGGCCGGGCGGTCTCGTCGGTCACCTACGACAGCCACGAGACGCTGGACGGCAGCCGGGAAGCGGCGGCCTCGATGCGTGCCTCGACCGCGAAGGACGCCGGCGCCGAGATGCTGGACGTCGGTGAGTTCGAGCTCGCCATCGCCCATTTACGAGTCCCTGAGCTGACCTGATCGGTCACGGTGTGATCCGGTCATGGTGCGTGACCGAATGCGGCCGTGAACGCCTCGCGGAACAGATCGGCCAGATCGGGCTCGCCGTCGTCGGCGGCCCAACGGAGCAAGGCGGTGTGAGTCACCCCCAGTACGGCGCTCGCGGCAGCGCGGGCGCCGTACTCGAGGGAAGGGTCGATCGCGCTGACGAAGGCCTCTTGCAACCGGTACTGGCTGTCCAGGTGGCGGGCTTGCAGCGCCGGAGTCGAGATCATCAGCCGGAGTCGCGCTAGCAGTAGGTCGTGCTCGTTCGTGGCGGCCAGGTCGAGGATCGTCAGGACGGTACGGCCGATGCGGTCGGTGAGTGACCCCGTCGCGGGCAGCTCGGTGAGCGTGCTCGCGGTCAGCTGGTCGAAGTCGTCGTACAGGACCAGATCTTCCTTGGTGGGGAAGTTCCGGTAGACCGTCATCGCCGAGACACCGGCTGCGTCGGCGACATCGTTCACCGTGGTCGCGTCGTACCCACGGTCGGTGAACAGGCGGAGCGCCTGCCGCTGGATGCGCTGCCGGGTGTCGGCGCGCTGGCGGTCTCTCAAGTTCATATGGTAGATACTAACAACATGATAGTTTCTAACATGAACGGCAAGGTGGCATTGGTGACGGGTGCCTCCCGGGGCATCGGGCGGGCGATCGCGGGACGGCTGGCCGCGGCGGGTGCCGAGGTGGCCGTGCACTATCACCAGGACAAGGCCGGTGCGGAGGAGACGCTCTCGCGGATCGGCGGTCGTGGGTTCGTGATCGGGGCCGAGCTTGGGGTGCCTGGGGATGCGGAGCTCGTCGTCGACCAGTTGGTTGCGGGGCTGGCCGGGCGGCGGCTGGATGTGCTCGTGAACAACGCGGCGGCGTCGCCGGCGGGCCCGATCGGTGCGGACACGGAGGCAGCGTTCGACCGGTTGATGGCGGTCAACGTGCGGGCGCCGTACTTCCTGATCCAGCGGTTGCTGCCGATCCTGTCCGACGACGGCCGGATCGTGTCGATCTCGTCGGTCGCGACCCGGATGGCGAACCCGGCCCAGACCTCGTTCGCGATGACCAAGGGTGCGTTGGAGACGATGACTCTCGCGTTGGCGCAGGAGTTGGGTGCGCGGGGCATCACCGTGAACGCCGTGGCTCCCGGTGCGACCCGGACCGAGGCGAACGGGGCGATCTTCGAGGCTCCCGGGTTGTCCGAGCTGATCGTCGCGCACACGGCGCTGGGGCGGTTGGGCAGCGCCGATGATGTCGCGGAGGTGGTCGCGTTCCTTGCGTCACCCGCGGCGCGGTGGATCACCGGACAGGTCGTGGACGCGTCCGGTGGTCTGCACCTCGGGGTCGGCTAGGGGGTTGAGCCCGGCGTCGACCCGGTGTCCAGGAAGAGTTGTACGTCGGGGTGCGTGCGCAGCGCCGTACCGGGGTAATCGGGGCCGATCGGTCGCGTGAGAGTGTCCTGGACAGCTTGGCGTTTGACGGATCCGGGGACCGAGCCGATCAGTGCGTGTGCGTTCAGCAGGCGGGGGATGGTCACGGTGACCGCGTGGGTCGGTACGTCGGTGAGCGCCGGGAAGTTGCCCTCGTCGACCTGCTGCCGGCGGCTGGTCTCGTCGAGCGCGACGCGTTTCGTGGCTTCCGGGTCGTTGAAGTCGGCGGGGGGATCGTTGAACGCCAGGTGGCCGTTGACGCCGAGGCCGAACAGTACGAGGTCGAACGGGTCGTCGCCCATCAGTTGCGCGTAGGTGTCCGGGCCGTCCTCGGGGGCGAGTGGGTGGAACGTTGCCTGTGGCACCTTGTCGAGGAAGTTCCGGCGCAGCCAGTTGCGGAACGACTGCGGTGCGTCGGGCTTCAGGTCGACGTACTCGTCCATGTGGAAGCACTCGACCCGGCTCCAGTCGAGGTCCGGTTCGGCGGCGAGGGCGGCCAGGGTGGCTTTTTGGCTCGGCGCGGCGGCCAGCATGACGCGCGCCCGCCCAGTCGCGGCGATCGCCTTCCTCAGCCGCTCGGCGGCAGCGGCGCTCGCAGCGCGCCCGAGCTCCGCGCGGTCCGAACAGGTGACGACCCGAGGAGCATGCTCAACAGTCATGGAGAAAGGCTCGCACACTCTCCGCACTACCGCCGCGCCCTGCCGGACTGCGAACCAGCGCCGGGGACCGGGAACAGGCAATAGCTAGTTCCCCGTCCCCGGCGGGGGTGCCCACATCCGCAGACCCGGCGACCCGGGGGTTAGCCCCCGGGTGGGGCGGTGGTTTGCCGGAGGTTGGGTCGGTGGGTGGCTGGAGTGTGTCGGCTTGTCCGCGGAAATAGCGTCGTGGGTATGACGAATCAGGTGCTGACGGGTGCGGTGCAGGAGCCGACGGGTGGGGTGGCCGGGTGGGCGATCGACCTCATGGAGCGGTTGGGGCCGGCAGGGGCGGGGCTTGCGGTGGCGTTGGAAAACCTGTTTCCGCCGTTGCCGAGTGAGGTGATCCTGCCGCTGGCCGGGTTCGCGGCCGCGCGGGGTGATCTCGGGCTGGTCGCCGCGATCCTGTTCACCACGCTCGGGTCGGTCGTGGGTGCGCTCGCGCTGTACGGCGTGGGCGCGGCGCTCGGGCGGGACCGGACGCGGGCGCTTGCCGCGAAGCTGCCGCTGGTGAAGCTGCGGGACGTCGACAAGGCCGAGGACTGGTTCGCCCGGCACGGAGCGAAGGCGGTGCTGATCGGGCGGCTGGTCCCGGTGGTTCGCAGCCTGATCTCGGTCCCGGCCGGGGTCGAGCGGATGCCGGTCGCACTGTTCCTCCCGCTGACGGCCGTCGGGAGCCTGGTGTGGAACTCGCTGCTGATCCTGGCCGGCTACCAGCTCGGCGAGCGGTGGCATGTGGTGGAGTCGTCGGTCGGGGTGTTCCAGAAGGTGGTGATCGCCGCGGCGGTGGCCGCGGTCGGGTGGTTCGTCGTGGCGAAGCTGCGGGCCCGGCGTTCGGATTCTGAGAAAGTCCAGTAAGCGGCTCGACTTTGACTACGCTCGGGGGAGTTGCCGTCGAGGTTTTCAGGAGATGGGTCAGATGCCGTCAGTCGCGTTCGAGTCGCAGGTCGTGCCCCAAGGTGCGCAAGAGCCGCCGGTCTGGCCGCAGTCGGTGGTCACCCTGGTGGGCAATCCGCGGGCCGGGTCGCGGACAGCGGCCGCGGCGGCGTCCGTCGCGGAGTTGCTTGCCTCCGAGCTCGGTACGCCGTACCGGATCGACGAGCTGATCGACCTGGTGACGATCGCCCCGGCCATCTTCCAGGGCGAGCAGGCCGGTGCCGAGGCGCAGGCGGCGTTGGAGAGTGCGGTCGATCTGGTGTCGTCGGCGTCGGTGATCGTTGTCGCGACTCCGGTCTACAAGGGCAGCTATACCGGGCTGTTGAAGAGCTTCCTCGACGTCCTGCGACCTTCTGCGCTGGCAGGCTCCGTGGTCGTCCCGGTGACGGTGTCGGCGGCGCCGAGCCACAAGCTGCTGGCTGATCAGCACATCCGTCCGGTGCTGGCGGAGTTGGGTGCGAGCGTTCCGGTGCCCGGGGTGATTCTGGAGGAGCGCGATCTCGAGGACCTGCAGGTCGTGCTGTCGGGCTGGATCCGCGACAACGCCGGCATCGTCCAGGCCACCACAATCGCCCTCCAGCCAGTAGCCGAACCAACCCCCGCCCGCTAGCGCAAACCTGGCTCCTCACGTGTCGTGCGGTGGGAGGCTGATCACGTTCAACTGGCCGGGTGGATGCGGAGGGCGCTGAAGCGGGCGGCGAGGTCGTCGATCCAGGCGATCGGGGTTCGATGATCCGGGAGCGGTACGCCGGCTTCGCTCCGCCACAGGGCGTCGCCGAGTGCGGTGCGCAGATGCCACGCCATGACGCGTTCAGGAGACAGGTTGCGGCCGGAGATCTGTTGGTAGTGATTCATGGTCGCCTGTAAAAGTTCGACGCCTGGTCCGGTGCCTGGGAAGGCACGGAGGTCGTACTCCGGCTCGGCCGTGCCGACTGTTTCGAAGTCGATCACCACGCGGAGCTCATCGCCCTGCCAGACCTGGTTCCCACCATGGAGATCTCCGTGCGCCAGTACTGTCGGCGCGGGCGAGGCGAGGATGTCGTCGGTCCAATCGCACCAGCGCATCACCGAATCGACCTGGTCCGGCCGGATCCACGGCCCGATGCCGGCGCGGATCGTCTGAGTGGTCGCGGGTGGTAGCAATACGGGCTGTTGGCCGCCGACGAGGTGGTCGG
This sequence comes from Kribbella sp. VKM Ac-2566, assembly GCF_004366005.1. Taxonomy (NCBI): domain Bacteria; kingdom Bacillati; phylum Actinomycetota; class Actinomycetes; order Propionibacteriales; family Kribbellaceae; genus Kribbella; species Kribbella sp. VKM Ac-2566. Next base: position 680,233 of record NZ_SODT01000011.1, read on the forward strand.
CCCGCTCGAAGGCTTGGTGCAGGCCGGCCAGAAAGATCGCGAGCTGCCGGCCGGCGTGATCACGGTCGATCGAGTCGACGATGTCGAACAACGCCGTACCGGGAACGCGCCTGGTCACCAGCAGTACGGGATCGGTGCTGCTGGCAGTGACCTCCGGGAGGAACGGAACACCAGATTCGTTCGCCAGTGCTGCCAGTACGCCGATCTCGTGGGCGACCCGGAGTGCTGCGGGTTGGGACCACGCGAACTTCACGACGTACTGGTCCCCGACCATCGCGCTGGCGGCCCACCACTGTGGATCTTCCTCGCCCAGCGTCTCCCGAACGACAACCTCGTGCCCGCTCAGCTCCGGAGCAACCACTCGCAATGCGTCTGCAACCGCCTCCGAAGACCCCTCGGCCAACCACCTCATCCGTCCATCCCATCACGAGAGCGGCTTTCTGGAGGAAAGTTTGCGCTGGGTGGCAACAATCTTCCGGAAAGCCGGCGGTCAATCCGAGTAGGTGGGTTGGGTGGGGGCGTGGCGGAGGGCAGTGGTTGCTGGGATGAGGGTTGAGCCGAAGGTCAGTAGAGCGGCTGCGCCCACTACGACGAGGTAGATCCAGATCGGGCCCGTGGGCAGGGCGTCGTTGGAGACCTTCGCGGAGAAGGGGAGGAGACAGGCCAGGGCGACTGCGGTGCCGAGGGTGACGCCGGTGAGGGTGACCAGGGTGCTTTCGGTGGTCAGCATGCGGAGCACCTGGAAGCGGGTCGAGCCGGTCAGCCGTTGCAGGGCGAACTCTCGACGGCGGCGCAACGTGGTGGATACGAGGGTGTTGACGACCGAGACCGCGGTGTAGGCGATCAGCATGCCGACGAGCATGTAGTTGATCCATGCCTGTGTCTGCAGGTCCTCGACGTTCGAGGCGACCAGCGTGCTGCGATCGGCGACCTGGACACCTGGATGGGCTGCAGCGAGCTTGGCCAGACCCGGTCGTACGTCGGCGCCCGGTGCGGCCCGTACCAAGATCTGCTTGGTCAACCCGTCCGTCGTGTGTGCCGCGACCAGCGAGGCGGGCAGGATGATCGTCTCGTACCCGCGCTCGGCCGCAAACGTCGCGATCACCCGCAGCTTCACCGTGGTCCCGTCGCCCAACGTCATCGTGATGTCGGACCCGACGCCATGACCGGTCTTGCTCGCCATGTACTCCGGCACCGCCGCGGTCGCCCCGGTGAGGCCGGCCAGCGATCCGCTCGTCAACCGAACCGGCGCCGTGCCGTTCGCGCCCTGCGCATCCACGCCGATCACCGGCGCGCCGTCCTCGTCGAACGGAGCCTTACGAGGCTCATCCACCGCACCCATGCTGCGGACGAACGCCGAAGCACTCGCCACGCCAGGCACGGCCCGAACCTGCGAGAGTACTGTCGGCGAGAGACCGGCATCCGACACCAGTACGGCGTCCGCACGCAGATCCCGCGTGAACGCCTCCGAGGATGCGTGCACCTGCGTGGTCTGCATGTACAAGTTGGCGGTCGAGATGCCGACGGCAAGCATCACCGGCATCGCCGCGGCCGACAGCGCGACCGAACGCGCCGACAGGTTGCGGATCGCGAGCCGGCCGTTCACCCGGGTCAGGGCCTGGACCGGCCAGCGCCAGATCCCCAGCACCGCCTTGGTCCAGAACGGCCCGAGCACCGCGACACCGATCGCCCAGCACAGGATGGACGGACCGGCGGTCGATGCGGCGAGCGGACCGGACATCACCGTCGCGGTGACGATCAGCAACGCCATCCCGCCACCGAGGAACAGGAGACCGAACAGCAACCGGATCCAGCTGAACCATTTCCGCTGCAACGAAGCCTCGACCAGCGCTTCGACCGGCTTGATCTTCGCCGACTTCCGCGCTGCGATCAGGCCTGCGCCGATCGCCGCGAGGACCGCGGCACCGGCACCGGCCGCGAACGGGATCCACCCCTGCGAAAACTCGATGACCGGCGAGGCGACGCCGTGCGCACTGAGCTGATCGAACAGGAATTGACCGAGGAAGATCCCTGGCAGGCATCCGAGGACGACGGCCGGCAGCGCGACCATGAGCGCCTCGCCGAGGATCATCCGCCGTACCTGACCGGGCGTCGTGCCGATCCCGCGGAGCAGTGCGAACTCACGCTCCCGGTGCTGCGCGGCGAGCGCCAATGTGGACGCGACCACGAACATCATCGTCATCACCGCGATCCCGCCGAACGAGCCGGCGATCGCGATCAACGCCGTACGGTGTGATTCGGCGTCGGGGTGTTCCGCGAGGCCGCGGTCGACTCCCGCACGGACGGCCAGGTTCCCGTCGACCTCTTCCAACCGGTCCTTGACCGCGGAGATGTCGGTGCCAGGAGCAACCAGTACGCCGACATCGGCGAAGCGGACCGGGTTGCGGACGAGTTGCGCGGCGTCGTGGTCGGAGAAGAAGGCGTGACCGGAGGCCTGCGGCGCGATGCCGCTGACGGTGAAGGTCTTCGGCTCGCCGTTGATCAGGAGGGTCAGTTGCTCGCCCGGCTTCCCGGTCGGAACGACGACCTCGCCGGACCGAGGTGCGCGTCCGGCACTCAGGTGATAGGGAGCGAGGGACGCGCTTGGCCAGTTGTGGCCCTCAGCAACAGAAGGACCGATGGTCGTGAACGTATAGTCGCCGACAGCGGACGAAACGCCTTGTACAGAACGGATCTTGACGAGCAGGTCGACAGGTACGCCGACGCGTTCTGTCAGGGGAGTGGCGTCCTCGACGCCGGGGCGGAGATGGGACTGCTTGCCGGTGACAACGAGCGACGCGCCCGCGAGGCGTTGCGGCTCCACGTTGGAACGGATACCGGTCTCCATCAGGCCGCCACAGGCCATCACGATCGCCGTACCGAAGACGACCGCGATGAACGTGGCGATGAATCCGCTCTTGCGATGGCGCAAGGTGCGGAGGGCGAGGCGCATCATCCCGCCACCGCCTGCAGGGCCGAGCGTGCGCCGAGGTGGGTCATCCGGTCGGCGACCGCTTCGGCGGTCGGGGCGGTCAGGCTGCCGGCGAGCGCACCGTCGGCGAGGAAGACCACCTGGTCGGCGTACGACGCGGCGACCGGGTCGTGGGTGACCATGACGACCGTCTGGCCCTGGGTCCGCACCGGCTCGCGCAGGAGCTCGAGGACGTCGGCAGCGGTTTGGGTGTCGAGGGCGCCGGTCGGCTCGTCGGCGAAGATCACGGCCGGCCGCGCGACGAGCGCGCGGGCGATCGCGACCCGCTGCTGCTGACCGCCGGACAGCTCGCCCGGGCGGTGCTTGGACCGGTCGGCGAGACCGACGCGCTCCAGCACCTGGCGTACGGCGGCCTTGTTCACGCGGCGCCCGTCGAGCTCCTGCGGCAGGCATACGTTCTGCCAGACGGTCAGTGCGGGGAGCAGGTTGAAGGACTGGAACACGAAGCCGATCCGCTCCCGCCGGAGCTCGGTCAGCCTGCGCTCGCTGAGTCCGGCGAGCGGCTGGCCGTCGATGGAGACACTGCCGGACGTCGGCCGGTCGAGTCCCGCCGCGCAGTGCAGGAAGGTGCTCTTGCCCGATCCGGACGGACCCATCACCGCGGTGAAGGTGCCGGGGGCGAACTTCATCGAGATCCCGTCGAGGGCGGTGACGGCGTTTCCGCCACGGCCGTAGACCCGTCGTACCTCCTGCAGGACGACCGAGTACCCGGTCCCGTCGGCTGCTTCCTGCGTCCGTTTCTTCATGCCGCTGACGCTACGGATCAGCGGCGTACCGACCCATGGTGCTGGACCGCCGTACAGGGTGGACGAAAGTCCACCTAAGCCGGACGGAGCAGCGCGCGGAGTCCGTCGAGATAGCTCTCCGGTGTGACGTCGCCGATGATCAGCCGCTGGAGCACGAATCCCGGGATCAGGGCCAGCATCACCTGGGCGACGTGTTCCGGCGCGACGTCGGAGTCGACCGTTCCGTCGGCCTGGGCGCGCCGGGCGACGGCCTCGAAGTTCCGGCGGAGCTGGCTGTACTTGTCGCGGGCGGTGTCCATGATCGCCGGGTTCCGCAGCGCCTCCGCCCAGGCCTGGACCGCGACCCGGGTGACGTCGCCGCCGGGGCGCTCGGCGACCGTCACGACGTGCTTGATGGTGGCCTCGAGCGCCGCCAGCGGGGTCAGCGGCTCCTCGGAGGCGAGGATCTTCCCGAAGAGCTCGTCGATCGTGCTGAGCGCGTCCTCGGCGATCGCGCCGACGATCTCCTCCTTGCTCTTGAAGTACCCGTAGACGGCGCCCGCGGACAGCCCGGACACGCGGATCACGTCCGCCATCGTCGTCTTGTGGAAGCCCTCCTCGAGCACGCAGGTGCGGGCCGCCGCGACGATCTGCGCGCGACGGGCCAGGCGGTGTTCCTCGGTGACCTTGGGCACGTTCGCATCATAAACGAATGTCCGTTCTTGACAAGTCGCCGAGCCGTTGCCAGGCTCGAGATATAAAGAACGATCATTCGGTTTTAATGCTCGAGGGAGTACCAACCATGACCACTGAGGCGCACGCGGCCGAACGTCGCCGGCCGCCCCTGATCGCCGTCATCACGCTGCTGACCGCGGTCCTCACGGTGTTCCTGATCGCCTTCGCGTGGCCGTCCGCGCGCTCCGAACCGCGGGACGTCCCGCTCGCGGTGTCCGGTCCGGCGCCGGCGGTCACGCAGATCCAGGCCGCGCTCGAGAAGGCGATGCCCGGTGGCTTCGAGATCACCGCCGTACCGGATCGGCAGGCGGCCGTGCAGCGGATCGAGGACCGGGACGCGTACGGCGCGATCGTGCTGGACGCGGCGCAGCCCGAGGTACTGACCGCCTCCGCGGGCGGACCCGCTGTCGCGCAGGTGCTGACGCAGTTGTCGGCGCGGATGTCCCCGGAGAACCCGGCGAAGGTGACCGACATCGTGCCGTTGCCGAAGGATGATCCGCGCGGTGCGGGACTCGCTGCCGGCGCGCTGCCGCTCGTGCTCGGAGGGATCATCGCCGCCGCGGGGCTCACCCAGTTGGTGCGATCCGGTGCGCAACGAATGGTCGGCGCGGTCAGCTTCGCGATCACCGGTGGGCTCGCACTGGCCGCCGTACTGCAGTACTGGCTCGGCTCGCTCGAGGGCAGCTACTTCGGCAACGCAGGCGTCATCGCGACGTCGATCGCGGCCATCAGTCTCACGCTGCTCGGCCTCGAGTGGCTGCTCGGTGCGGCGGGACTCGCGCTCGGCGGCGCCGTGATGATGCTGCTCGGCAATCCGCTCTCCGGCATGACGAGCGCGCCGGAGATGCTGCCGAGCGGATGGGGCGCGCTGGGCCAGCTGCTGCCGCCCGGAGCCGCGGGTACGGCGTTGCGCTCGGTGAGCTTCTTCGACGGCGCCGGTGCTGCCCGGCCACTCGTCGTACTGGCGTGCTGGTTACTCGCCGGAGTCCTGCTCTGCGGGCTCGGCGCGCTGCGCTCTCGGGGACGCGCCGTACCGGCTCGGCATGAGGCGTCCGCCGTCGCGGCCTGACAAAGTAGGGGTATGGCAACGCGGTGACCGGATCGTTACGTTCCGGTCGCCGCGTTATCGCGTGACTGCGGCGACAACGTTGTCTGTCAAGCATTGACTTCGGCCATTCGAGGCTCCTACGGTCGCGGGAAAGCCCGCAGGGTTTGGGTCGTGGTACCGGCATGACAACGATTGCCCGAAGGTGGACCTGAATGATGTCTAGGAAACGTTTCAAAGTGGCCGCCGTGGCCAGCGCGCTGCTGCTGGCGGTCACGGCCTGCAGCCAGGGGTCGACGACCAAGCAGCCGGACGCCGGCAGCTCGCAGAGCTCCGGTCCGGCGCACATCAAGATCGCGTACCAGCAGTGGGGCCCGGGCGTCGTGATGAAGAACTTCCTCGCCGGCGTGAAGAGCGAGTACGAAGCCGCGCACCCTGGATCGCAGGTCGAGATCGTTCCGGTCGTTGCCAGCGAGAACGACTACTACACCAAGATCCAGCTGATGATGCGCTCGCCGAACACGGCGCCGGACATCGTCTACGAGGACACCTTCCTGATCAACTCCGACATCACCGCGGGGTACCTGAAGCCGCTCGACGACTACATCGCCAAGTGGGACCAGTGGAGCCAGTTCGAGGACACCGCCAAGGGTGCGGCGCGCGGTCAGGACGGCAAGACCTACGGCGTACCGGACGGCACCGACACCCGGGCGCTCTGGTACAACAAGCAGATCTTCGCCAAGGCCGGCCTGCCCGCCGACTGGCAGCCGAAGACCTGGGACGACGTGCTCAGCGCGGCGCGCACCATCAAGCAGAAGGTGCCGGGCGTGATCCCGTTCAACATGTACTCCGGCAAGCCGATGGGTGAAGCCTCCGCGATGCAGGGCTTCGAGATGCTGCTCTACGGCACGAAGGACACCCTGTACAACTACGACCAGAAGAAGTGGGTCGTCGGCAGCCAGGGCTTCAAGGACTCGCTGAACTTCGTCAAGACCGTCTTCTCCGAGGGCCTGGCGCCGTCGCCGAAGGACGCGCTCAGCCCGAACATGGGCAGCAAGGTCGGCACCGAGCTGCTGCCGCAGCAGAAGCTCGCCATTGACCTGGACGGCTCCTGGATCTACGGGAACTGGCTGAAGTCCGGCGCCAAGCCGTGGCCGCAGTGGAGCACGGTGCTCGGCCAGACCGCGATGCCGACCCAGGACGGCAGTGGCAAGGGCAAGGTCAGCCTCTCCGGCGGCTGGACCTGGGCGATCCCGGCCAAGTCGAAGAACCCCGACGCGGCCTGGGACTTCATCAAGACCCTGCAGACGCAGAAGAACGCGGCGAAGTACGCCACCGACGGCGCTCAGATCGCCGTACGGAAGGACGTCGCCTCGGACGCGGCGTACAAGTCCTCGTCGGCGAGCACCCAGTTCTTCACCGACCTGGTGTCGGTGACCGTGTACCGGCCGGCGCTGCCGGAGTACCCGAAGGTCTCGAACGAGATCATCACCGCGATGGAGTCGGTGATGACCGGTCAGACCTCGCCTGACAATGCCGCGAAGAACTACGACCAGGCGGTCGAAGGCATCGTCGGCGGCAAGGACAAGACGACGACGCAGAGCACCGGCCAGTAGGTCCCGGCTCGAAGGGAAATCTCCCCTGTGACGACGACCGTCGCTCCCACCTCGGCCACCGCTCCCTCCGGTAAGTCCCCCGGAGGGAGCGGGAAGCCGAAGGCCGCCAAGCTGGTCCGGATGCTGCCGCTGTCGCCGGCGATCGGACTCATGCTGGTCTTCCTGGCCGGCCCCATCCTCTACTGCGTGTACGCCGCGTTCACCAACATGGCGCTCACCGGCACCGGCGCGGCGAACGTGAAGTTCGTCGGCCTGGACAACTTCCGCAAGGCGTTCTCCAGCGGTGCGTTCACGAACGCGATCTGGCTGACCCTGGTGTTCACGCTGATCTCGGCGATCATCGGGCAGAACAGCCTCGGCCTCGGCCTCGCGCTGCTGATGCGCAAGTCCACCAAGGTCGTCCGGAACTTCGTCGGTACGGCGGTGATCGGCGCGTGGGTGCTGCCCGAGGTGGTCGCGGCGTACCTGCTGAGCGCGTTCTTCAACGACGACGGCACGCTGAACGTGATGCTGCGCGCGGTCGGCCTGCCCGGTCAGGACTGGTTGTACGCGGCACCGATCATCGCGGTCTCGCTGGCCAACATCTGGCGCGGTACGGCGTTCTCGATGCTGGTGTACTCGGCCGCCCTGAGCGAGATTCCCAAGGAGATCGAGGAATCCGCCGAGATGGACGGCGCGGGCGGCTGGCGGCGGCTCGCGTTCGTGACGCTGCCGATGATCACCCGCGCGATCATGACCAACCTGATGCTGATCACGCTGCAGACGCTGAGCGTGTTCGGCCTGATCTTCGCGATGACCCGCGGCGGCCCGGGAACCAAGAGCCAGACGCTGCCGCTGTACATGTACGAGCAGGCGTTCAGCTTCTCCCAGATCGGCTACGGCACCGCGATCGCGTTGGTGATGCTGGCGATCGGCGCGGTCTTCTCGCTGATCTACCTGCGTGGACTCAACTCGGAGGCAGCGTGATTGCCCGCGACAAGATGAGCAAGCTGGCATCGAACCTGGTGCTGCTGGCCATCGGCGTACTGTTCGTGCTTCCGCTGCTGTGGGTGCTGTTCGCGTCGATCAACCGGACCGCGGGGCTGCGGGTCGAGTTCCCGACGCATCCGACGCTCGGGAACTTCAAGGCGGTGCTGAACACCGACACGACGTACCGGCCGGTGCTGAACGGCATCGTGCTGTGCGGCGGGGCCGCGTTGCTGACGATGGTCTGCGCGGTGCTGGCGGCGTACCCGTTGTCGAGGTTCCGGACGCGGTTCAACCGGCCGTTCCTGCTCACGGTGCTGTTCTGCACCGGGCTGCCGATCACCGCGGTGATGGTGCCGGTGTACGGGTTGTTCGTACAGCTGAACCTGGTCGACACGCTCGGCGGCACGATCATGTTCATGGCGACGAGTGCGTTGCCGTTCGCGATCTGGCTGACGAAGACGTTCATGGACGGCGTACCGATCTCGCTCGAGGAAGCGGCCTGGGTCGACGGCGCCGGGAACATGCGCGCGCTGCGGGCGATCGTGCTGCCGTTGATGTGGCCGGGGATCGCGGTCGTGCTGATCTTCACCTTCATCGGCATGTGGGGGAACTTCTTCGTCCCGTTCATGCTCCTGTTGTCGCCGGAGCGGTTGCCGGCATCGGTCAGCATCTTCACGTTCTTCGGCCAGTACGGCGAACCGAACTACGGGCAGCTGGCGGCGTACTCCCTCATCTACACCACCCCCGTCCTCCTCCTCTACCTCCTCCTCAGCCGCAAACTAGGCGGCGCCTTCGCCCTCGGCGGCGCCATCAAAGGCTGACAACAGAACAGCCGCCGCGAAACCCCCACCCCTTCGCGGCGGCTGTTCTTTGCCCGGCGCCGCCGACCTGTGCGGGTCGTGGCGGGTGGTTGGTGGTGTGGGGATGATCGCCCGCTGACCGCTTGAACCACACCAGAGCCGCCGACGCCGAAGAGCTCCGACACAAAGCACATGCCGTGCACGGTGGCGGAGCCGGCCGACAAGACGCCGCCGCGCAGCGGTGTCGTTTCAGGAATTGGTGAGGGTGCGCCGCGTTTCTTGCCAGGAGGTCAGCTTTTCAGCGAATGTTGCGTTCCATTGGGAGTCGGAGACGCCCTGGGTGAAGCGGGAGAGGGCGATGGGGGCCAGCGTGGTGGCGGTTTCTGGGGCGGCCTCGACGACTAGGGCCAGGCGGATGGTGAAGGTTGCCAGGCGGGTCAGGCGGGAGTGGTCGGGGGTTGTCTCGAGGTCCTTCAATTGACCGCGGAGCTGTTTGATCGTGCGGAGCGCCGTACGGTGTTCGGCTCGGCCTGACGGCTGGTCGAGTTCGTCGGACGGGATGCCCAGGAGTTCTGCGACTTCGGCTGACGGCTCCGCGGCAGTTGACTTGCCGAACAGGCGGGGCTTGTCGGCCTGGAGGCGGTCGGCGATCTCGTCCAGGAGCGTGTCGAGGCGGTTGACGAGCTCGGGTACGGCCTTGTCAGCCGTCCTGCGGCGGTTCGAGTCGAGGGCGGAGACGCGTGCGTGCTCCGCCTCGATCGCCGCGCGCAACGACTCCGGCCAGTCGTCGAGACCGGTCAGCTGCTGCTGACGAGGCGCGGGTGCGTTGAGGGCGCTCGGGTCGAGGGGTTTGGCGCCGGAGCGAGCCGCGTCGATCTCCTCGCCGATCTTCTTCTGCGGTCCAGGCACGATTGAGCTCACACGTCCACCCTACGCAGGTTCCAAACAGATGGGACGACGAGCGTGATGAGGGTGATCAGGACGAAGAGTGCAGCGCCGTACAGTTCGACGGCTTTCGCGCTGACGGCGACGGCGACGTACCCGACGGTGAGTTGGCCGACGGGGCCGGCGATGAACGAGCCGAGCATGTCGTACGACGACACCCGCGACAGCTTGTCGATAGGGACGTGCTGGCCGAGTGCGGTCTCCCAGCTGATCCCGAAGATGTCGAAGCCGACCCCGAGGACGAACGCCGCGATCGCCATCGCCCAGAGCTGGGGGAGCAGCGCCAGGCAGAGCATCACCGGGACCGTGAGGAGCATGCCGAGCATCCCGGTGCGGAGCGGGCGGCGCGGTTTGAGGCGGAGCATGATAAGGCCGCTCGCGATGAGTCCGGCGCCGAAGCAGGCACTCACCAGACCCCAGCCGGTCCGGCCGAAGGTGCGGTCCGCGATCACCGGGCCGAGGACCTGGTAGCAGGCCGTGTAGATCAGGTTGAGCAGCGCGAACGCGAGCACGATCACCCAGACCCACTGCCGCGACGCGAACTCCTTCCACCCCTCCCGCAAGTCGGTCAGGACCGAGCTGGCCGCCCGCTCGATCCGCGGGATCCTCAGGCGGAACAGCAACAGCGCAGCGATCAGGAACGTCACGCCGTCCACCGCGAGCCCGACCCCCGGACCGATCAGCCCGACGATCACACCGGCGACCGCGCCGCCGCCGATCATCGCCGCCGAGCGCGCGAACCCGGAGATCGCGTTGGCCTGGGGGAGTTCGGCGCGGTCCACGATCGACGGCAGGATCCCGGTCATCGCGGGCATCACGAACGCGGCGGCGATCCCGTTCACCGCCTCGATCGCCGCGAGCTGCCAGATCGTCGCGTGCCCGGTGAGCACGAGCGTCGCGGCCAGCCCCTGGGTGAGTCCGCTGATCGTGTTGGCCGCGACCAGCACCAGGTGCCGGGGCAGCCGGTCGGCGATCACGCCGCCGATCAGCAGGAACACGATGTTCGGGATGCTCCGCGCCGCGAGCACCGTCCCGACGGCACCGGCCGAGTGCGATACGTCCAGTACGGCGAACACCAACGCCACCGGCGCGATCGCCGATCCGAGGATCGAGATGAAACGCGCCGACACGAAGACCCGCACGTCCCGGTGCCGCAGTACGGCCAGATCCTGCCGAAACCCCACCGCAATCCCCCCGGCCGATTCGCGAACCTGCAGATCCTACGGGTCGCCCAGGATCAGCGCGCGCGTCAGTCGGCGAGACGGATTCCCAGCTCGACCTCCCACTTGGTCTTGCGCGGTTCGGTGCGCGGATCGGTGCGGTACGCCTCGTACCGGCAGCCGAAGACGTCGCCGGCCGCGGTCTCGTGGCGATCGAGGGCGAGTTCCTCGGCAGCTGCCCACTCGAGCAGGGCGCGGTTGGCCCGGAGCGAGTGGTTGCGGTACGTCAACGTCGCGTACCGCCCGGCGGGCAGCGTGCTGGGTTTCACGCGGGCGTCGCCGGCGAGGGCGGTCGGGGTCAGCACTCCGACCTCCAGGTCCATCGGCCCGCTCATGTCGATCACGTGCAGCCGGAGGAAGAACGGGCCGACGTCGTCGATCCCCTGGTCGGCCAGCCAGGCGATCAGCTCGTCGAGCAGTTCGTTCCGCTTCCCCAACATGCCCCGGAAGGGCGTCACCACCCGGATCCCCAGGCAGTCGCGCGTCGCCCACTCCCTGACCCGGGCCGGCTCCAGAACGTCCATCAACGCACCTCCCTCAGGACACCTTCCCACCGAGTCGTGGCGTTCGGCTCGCGATGCGTCTTTCGAGTCGTGAGACATGGCTGGCGGGGCCGGCCGAAGTCCACGATTGGGTGGGTGTTTCCGGAGGGTATGGGTTCGGCGTACGGTCAGTGATTGTGAGAGACCGGGTTTGGCGGATGCGGGGGAGCGTCGCGCTTGGGTTGCTGGTGCTCGGGTTGGCGGGCGCGGCTGTCGTGGTGGGGCGGTGGGAGCAGGAGTTCGGGGCTCAGAGTCCGGCCGCGCATCTCGTGCTCGAGACGGTCAACGCGTGTGTCGCGCTGCTGCTCGCGTTCCTGGTCTACGGGCGATTCCGGCGTACGAAGACTCGCCAGGATCTTCTGCTGCTGCAAGGGCTGGTTGTTCTCGGTACGGCGAACGCGTTGCTCAGCGTCACGCTCATCAAGAACCAGCCGGCCGGTGCGTTCGGCAACTGGCTGCCGCCGGCCCTGCGGATCGTCGGAACGCTGCTGATCGCCGCATCGGCCCTCGTGCCGTACCGCCGGACGCGTCGGCGTGGCTGGCGGCACTGGGCGTTGGCGCCCGCGGTCGCGGCGATGTTCGTGGTCGGCGCCGTCCTGTATTGGCGGAAGGACTCGTTGCCGCAGGATCCCAGTTCCAAGGCGCTCCTCGTCCCGCAGCTCCTGACGCTCATCTGCTTCGCGGTGGCAGCGGTGGCGTTCACAGTGCAGGCGCGCAGCCGGGACGACGTACTGCTGCGCTGGCTCGGTCCTGCCTGCGCGTTGGGGGCGCTCGCGCGGCTGAACTACCTGTTCTTTCCTCCGGAACGTGCCGACTGGCTGTACTCCGGCAGCGTGTTGCGCACCGCGTCGTACCTGCTGCTGCTCGTCGCCGCGGGCCGCGAGATCAGCCGGCACTGGGCGCTGCAGGCGGAGGCCGCGGTGGTCGAGGACCGGCGACGGGTCGCTCGCGAGATGCACGACGGCGTACTGCAGGAGCTGGGCTACATCCGCTCCGAGATCTCGGCCTTCAGCGTCGCGGATCGCCAACGGGTCGAACGGATCCTCGGCGCCAGCGACCGCGCGCTGGACGAGGCGCGGCAGATGCTGGAGGCACTCGGGCGATCGGACGACGAGCCGCTCGGTCTGATGCTGCACCGGGCGGTCGAGCAGCTGGCCCAGCGGTACGGCGTGACGCTCGATCTCGAACTGGACGAGTCGATCGTGGTCGACCGCCCGCAACGGCACGCGTTGGTCCGCATCGCCCGGGAGGCAGTCCTGAACGCCGTCCGGCACGGCAAGGTGGATCGGGTGAAGGTCGAGCTGGGCCGGGCCGGCGACGGGCGCCGGCTGCGGATCTCGGACGAGGGGCCGGGATTCGACGCGGCGGGACCGAAGAACGGGTTCGGGCTGGTCAGCATGCGCGAGCGCGCGGAGGCGTTGCCCGGTACCTTCGAACTGACGTCGCGGCCGGACGAGGGGACAACGGTGATGGTCAGGTGGTGAACACGGAACCGCGCCGGGTGGTCATCGCGGACGATCATCCGATGCTCAGGGCACACATCCGGCAGGCCCTGGAGACGGGTGGATTCGAGGTCTGCGCAGAGGCGGCCAGCGGGCCGCAGGCTGTCCGGTTCGCGCAGGAGCACCAGCCGGACGTCGTACTGCTCGACATCCACATGCCCGGCGGCGGGATCCGAGCGGCCGCGGAGCTCTCCCGGTTGCTGCCGGAGCTCGCGATCGTGATGCTCACCGTGTCCCGCGACGACAACGACCTGTTCGACTCGCTGCGCGCGGGGGCCTCCGGCTATTTGCTGAAGGACACCGATCCCGGCCGGCTGCCGGAGGCGCTGCGGGGCGTGCTGTCCGGCGAGGCGGCGATCCCGCGGTCGCTGGTCGCCCGCATCCTGGACGAGTTCCGGGAACCGGGGCGCCGGCGGAGCGAGCGACGGTCGAAGGCGGCCGTGCTCACCTCCCGCGAGTGGGAGGTGATGGGCCTGCTCGGAGACGGCCTCACGACCGAGGAGGTCGCCAAGCGGCTGTACCTGTCGCCGACCACGATCCGTGTGCACATCTCGTCAGTACTGCGAAAACTCCGGGTCAAGGACCGCCAGTCCGCCATCGACCTGCTCCGTGACCGACCTTTCTGACAGCTGAACCGATCGTGCGGGAGATCCCCCTCCTCACCGCCCGCACGATCGGTTCCGTCCTGGCTACTTCCGCAGGTCCAACTGGGCCGAGACAGGAGCGAAGAAGCTGCTGTCCGAGACAGTGACCTTGTAGGTGCCGCCGGTCAGCGCGGCGCCGGTCTGCTGGCTGAGCTTGGTCGAGAGGTTGTAGATGTACTGCGTGTCCGACCAGCGCATCTGCAGCCCGTTGGTCGCGACCGTGTCGAGCGAGGCCTCGTTCAGCGGGTTGTCGGGCGTGGGGTCGAGCTTGGTCAGAGTGACCGTCGGGGTCAGAGTGGAGACGGCGCCGCCGTCGCAGCCGGTGACCGTGATCTTGACCGGAATCGTGCTGCCGATCTTGAACGAGCTCCGGGTGCCGGTGGCGTTGATGGGCTGCTGGAGCGCGCTCGGCGTGTTCTGGGTGGCGAACGAGGCGTCGCCCGTGCCGTTCCCGCCGTCGTCGTCGGTGACCGAGACGCCGATCGTGTAGGTCCCGTTGGCGGTGTACGCGTGCGATCCGGTGATCGCGGAGGTGGCCGGGGCGACGTTCGTCGTACCGGAGTCACCCCACGAGATCGTGGCGGTGTGGGTGTCGGCTGTGCCGGGGTCGGTGAACGGTGCGTTCAGCGAGACCGCGCAGGCGCTGGTGTGTGTCGCGGTGACCGGGCCGACGGTAGGTGCCACGTTCGAGGCGGTCCAGTTGAACGTCTCGCTGGCGGCCAGGTGCTCGCCGTCCGCAGCCTGCACGACCACAGTGCCGGTGGCGTCGTCGGCTGTGCTGTGAGACCACGACCAAGTGCCGTTGCCGTTGTCGGTGACTGTTCCCGCGCCGCTCACCTTGATGATCGTCAGGCTGTCGTTGCCATCGGCATCGGTGAACGCACCGGAGGTGCTCAGCGTCGATCCTTCGTCGCCGTTCCCGTCAGCAGGGGAAGGGCCGGCCTTCGGTGCGTAGGAGTTCGTGTCGCAGGCGTTCCCGAGGGCGTCGCCGTCCGCGTTCGCCTGGTCGGCGTTGGCTGTGGCCGGGCAGTTGTCGGATGCATCCGGTACGCCGTCCCCGTCGGCGTCAACGACGACGACCACCGGGGCAGTCACGTCGATGGGGATCTGGACGTTGTTGTTGTAGCTGCCGGCGCCAGTGGTGTTCGTGGTGATGGTGGCGGTCACGGTGCCGTCGACCGCCCCGGCCGCAGCACTGAAGCTGACGGTCTGGAAGACGTTGCAGTCGCTGAAGGACATAGAGGCCGGTGAGGCGGTCACGCCGGCCGGCGTGACGAAGGTGATGACGAAATGCTCGTTCGTGTCGATGTTGCAGCCGCTGTCGCTGTCCCCGTTGTTCGGGACCACCTTGACCTGGGCCGATCCGGTCGACGTGGAGTCGCCCGCGACCAACGTCACGGCGCCGAGGCCCTCAATCGTGTCGTTGATGTTGTCGGCGTATGCGATACCGCCGATGGTCAGTGCTGCGGCAGCGGCGAGCGCCGTCCCCAGCGCCGCCCGTCGCACAATCCTGCCGTGCTTGCTCATGAACAGCCTCCCGTTGTGGTGCGCACCCCTCCGCGCGCACCAATTGCGGTAACGCTATGTAACAAGCCGCAGGAGGACCAGGGACTGAAGTCCTTTTGAGCGTTCAAACACCTAAACGCCGCCGGCCGCTCCGGAGAACCTGGTGACGCGTGGAAAGGAACCTTCGTCCTGGGTGTCGGGGCGGTTCATCGGCACCAGACGCGAGGGCCGGAGGTTGTCTTTCGTTGTCACACGGTGTGACATGCGGGGACTGCCGCTGGGCGTGGGATTTCGCTACCTTTGGGTATTGGTCCCTCGATCTGCAGGAGGCTCCGTGAAGATCAACGACGTACTGCGCGGTAAGGGCAACCAGGTCGTCACCATCTCGCCAGACGCCACTGTCACCGAGCTGCTGGCCCTGCTGGCCGACCACAACATCGGCGCCGTGGTGGTCAGCGCGGACGGAGCGTCCGTGGACGGCATCGTCTCCGAGCGCGACATCGTCCGGCTCTGGAACGGTACGCCGGACGCGGGCGAGGTCAGGGTCAGCGCGATCATGACGTCGGAGGTCGCCACCTGCGGGCCGGACGAGCACATCGACGACCTGATGCGGCTGATGACCGATCGCCGCATCCGGCACGTGCCGGTCGTTGTCGACGGCAACCTTGCCGGGCTGGTCAGCATCGGTGACGTGGTCAAGTCCCGGATCGGTGAGCTCGAGTTCGAGAGGGAACAGCTCTCCAACTACATCAGCAGCTGATGCGCGCTACCCCCGGCCGGGGCCGGGGGTAGCGTCGGTCAGTTCACCTCGATCAGTTCGCCGAGGTCGAGGGTCTCGAGTTGGGGGCGGACGTCCTTGGCTTCCCCGACCACGACCACGAGCAGGCCGTCGGTGCCGACGTACCGGCGGTAGGCGTCGGTCGCCTCGGCGGCCGTGGTGGCGGCGATGTTCGTCAGGTACGTGTCGGCGAAGTCGATCGGTACGCCGTTCGCGATGTTGCTGCCGACCTGCTGGGCCACGGAGTCGGCCTGCTCGTAGCGCAGCGGCGCGGTGCGGATCAGGCTGTCCTTCGCCTCCTGCACCTCCTGCTCGGTGAGGCCGTCGCGGGCCTCCAGCAGGATCCGTAGCGCGTCACTGATCGCGGCGCCGGTCACCTCGGTCCGTACGGCGCCGCCGAGGCTGAAGGTCCCGCCCTTGCGGGGAGCCGCGAAGCTGGTCCGCGTCCCGTACGTGTACCCCTTCTCCTCGCGCAGCACGGTGTCGACCCGGGAGGTGATCGTCCCGCCGACAACGTGATTCGCGACCGCGGCAGCACCCCACCCCGGGTCCCGCCGGTCCGGTCCGGCGCACCCGATCAGCAGTTGGCTCTGCACCGAGCCCGGCCGGTCGACGAGCACGACCCGGTTGCCCGGAAGGTAGATCGGCTCCGGCGTCTCCAGCGCCGTACCGGCGGACGACGTCCAGTTGCTGAAGGCCGCGTCGATGATGCCGGCGACATCCACACCGGTCGCGTCGCCGGCGAACAGGATCTCTGCCCGCTCCGGGCCGATGTTGTTCCGGTAGAAGTCGGCCACCTCGACGTTCGTCAGCGGACGGATCGTGTCCGGCCGGCCCGCGGTCGGCCGGGATCGCCGCGTCGACGGGTCGAACAGGTGCGCGGCGAACGCCTCCCGCGCCCGGTACCCGGCGTTGGCCCGCTCCTGGTTGATCTCGCCGAGCCGGATCGTCACGTGCCGTCCGACATCGGCCTGGTTGAACGCGGGCCGCGTGATCGCCTCGGCCAGCAGCTCGACCGCCGGCGCGAGATGCGACACCGGCACCGAGATCTCCACGTGCAGGGCGTCCGAGCTGACATCGACGCCGTACGCCGCTCCGTGCCGTTCGAGCGCGGCAGCGAACTCGTTGGCCGAGTGCAGCTCGGTGCCCTCGTCGAGCGTCCGCGACATGATCGTCGCGACGCCTTCCAGCTCGCGCGGTTCGGCGATCAGCGGCATCGCGATCGTGACCCGGACGGTGGCGACGTACTGCCCCGGACGGTCGAAGACGTGCACCGGTGCGCCGACGCTGGTCCGCGTGGTGACCGCCTCCGGGAACTTCCACGGACGCGGCGCGCCGACAGGCGGCGGGGTGGTCAGAACCTGGCTCATTCTTCTTCTCCCGACTCGCTGCGGCGGTAGGTGACCTGCACACGGCCTTCCGCGCGGATCCATTTCTGCGCGGCCGCCTGCACCTGCTCAACGGTCACGGCCTGGATCTGGTCGATGCGCGTGTTGATCCGGTTCGGATCGCCGAACAGCAACGCATGGTGCGAGATCTCGTCGGCACGGCCCGCGCACGTCGCCAGCTGCTCGAGCCAGTCCCGCTCAGCCTGTGCCTGCACCGTGGCCAGCTCTTCTGCGGTGACTCCGTCCGCGGCCAGCTTCTCGATCTCCTCGAGCAGCGCGTCCTCGACCTTCTGCAGGTCGATACCGTCGGACGCGATCCCGGTCAGCGTCCCGAACGACACCCCGCCGATCAGCGGCAGCGCGCCACCGGACACCGACTGGGCGATCTGCTCGTCGCGGACCAGCCGCCGGTTCAGGCGGCCGCTCTGCCCCGCGGCGAGGATGTCGAGCGCGAGCCCGGCCGCGTCCAGCTCGGGCGTGCCGTCGACCGGCAGCCGGAACATCATCGTGATCAGGTCGGACGGTACGTCGGAGACCACGTCGTCACGCTGTACGCCGGTCATCGGGCCGATCGTCCCGTCCGGTGCCGGCGGCGGCGTGGGGATCGCGGGCAGGTGGCCGAAGTACCGCTTCGCGGCGTCGAACGCGTCCTCCTCGGACACGTCGCCGACGATCGTCAGGACCGCGTTGTTCGGCCCGTAGTACTTGCGGAAGAACGCGTGCACGTCCTCCAGCGAGGCGGCGTCCAGGTCCTCCATCGACCCGATGGTCATGTGTGCGTACGGGTGGCCTTCGGGGAACGCGAGCCGGACGAGCCGCTCGTACGAGTCGCCGTACGGGCGGTTGTCGTAGCTCTGCCGCTTCTCTTCCTTGACCACGTCACGCTGGTTGTCCAGGTTCTCCTGGTTGACCGCGTCGAGCAGGTAGCCCATCCGGTCCGCCTCGAGCCAGAGCGCGAGGTCGAGACCGCCGCTGGGCAGCGACTCGAAGTAGTTCGTCCGGTCGAAAAAGGTGCTCGCGTTCAGGCTGGCGCCGGCGGTCTCCAGCAGGCTGAAGTGCTGACCGGAGGCGACGTTGCGCGACCCCTGGAACATCAGGTGCTCGAAGAGGTGCGCGAACCCGGTCAGCCCCGGTGGTTCGTGGCGCGACCCGACGTCGTACCAGAGGTTGACGGCGACGATCGGGACGGCGCGGTCCGAGCTCACGACGACCCGGAGGCCGTTGTCGAGCGTCTGCTCCGCGATGGGGTACGTCAAGGGCATACCGGCCACCATACGTGGTCGGGAAACTTCCTCGCGGGGGTTGTCGATTCCGGCCAGGGTCGCGCATCGGAGAGGTGGATGCTGTAACCGAGTGTGGACGAGAGAGGTGACCACAAGTGGGCAAGTACCTGGTGATGATCTACGACGACGAGGCGAAGTGGGCCGCGGACGACGGGTCGGTGGCGGAGCAGAATCACAAGAACCATCAGGCCTTCGTCGAGGCCAACGGGTCCGCCGTGCGCGGCGGCGGGCAGCTCGACGGGAGCGAGACCGCGACCTCGATCCGTTCCGACGGCAACGGCGGGTACGTCGTCACGGACGGCGTCTTCGCCGAGACCAAGGAAGTGATGGGCGGGTACTACGTCATCGAGGCCGCCGACCTGGACGAGGCGCTCGCGATCGCCAAGCAGGTCCCGTCGCCGATGGGCGGTGTCGAGGTCCGTCCGCTGGTCAACGGTGGCTGATCCGATAGGTGAAGCGGTGGCGGCGGCCCATGCGACCGAGTGGGCCGCCGTCCTCGCCGCGACTGCCCGCGTGGCGGCGGACCTCGACCTGGCAGAGGACTGCGTTCAGGACGCGTACGCGAAGGCGCTGGTGCACTGGCGGGAACAGGGGGTGCCTGGGCGCCCGGGTGCGTGGCTGACGACTGTCGCGACGAGGCGCGCGCTGGAGCACCGGCGGCGTGCGGACGTCGTACGGCGGAAGCTCCCGTTGCTGATTCCGGTTGAGGATGCCGTCGACGAGACGTTCCCGGACGATCGTTTGCGGCTGGTCTTCACCTGCTGCCATCCGGCGCTGTCACAGGAGGCCCGGATCGCGCTGACATTGCGCCTGGTGTGCGGCCTCTCGTCGGCGGAGATCGCCAGGGTGTTCCTGGTCAAGGAAGCCACGATGCAGGCCCGCATCACCCGCGCCAAACAGAAGATCTCCCGAACCGGCATCCCCTACCGCATCCCACGCCTGGCAGATCTCCCTGAGCGCATCGACGCAGTCCTGGACGTCATCCACCTGGTCTACACAGCGGGCTACACCGCGAACGACACCGCAAGCCGGCGGGGGCTTGATCTTGCGCGGATGATTCGCCTGCTGTTGCCGGAGAGTGCCGAGGCAGCCGGGCTACTGGCGTTGCTGTTGCTGACCGAAGCGCGGCGGCCTGCACAGGTCGACGGGCAGTTGGTGCTGATGGAGGACCAGGACCGCTCGCTCTGGGACCACGCCTTGATCGCCGAGGCGCTGGAGTTGGTGCCGGGAGCGGTGGGGCCGGCTGGACGGTTCGGGCTGATGGCCGCGATTGCCGCGGTGCATGCGGAGGCGGCACGGTGGGAAGACACCGACTGGCCCGAGATCCTCGGGCTGTACGACGTACTGCTCGCAAAATGGCCGTCGCCGGTAGTAGCACTGAATCGGGTTGTGGCGCTCAGCTACGTCGCCGGCCCCGCGGCTGCACTTGAACAACTACCGGACGACCCGGCGTTGGCGACGTACCCGTATCTCGCCTCCACCCGCGCCGAACTCCTCCGCCGCCTAGGCCGCACCCAAGAAGCGCGAGCAGCCTACGAAGAAGCACTCGCCTTCACCACCAACCCCACCGAAGCAGATTTCCTGCAAAAGCGAGCACAACTTTGAGCCCCCACCAACCACCCCGCGCCCACCTTGAGCCCCCACCAACCAAAATCCGCCACGAGATCTGGTTGACCCGCGCCCAAAGAGGTTTCCGGCTCTCCGGTCCGAGGTGTGGGGGTTGGTGGCGGCTCGGCTGCTCGCGGCGGTGTGATGTGCAAGCTCGACAGGTAGTGCACCGATGGGACGGTGTACGCGCGGACGGGTTCACGCTCAGGTGCACTACCCGGCCACCTGAGACATCCTGTCGAGCTGCCGATCACACCAAGCCCGGAGCCGCCCTCGAACCCGTCGACCACCCACACATCAGTTACAAGCGCCGGTTCCACGCGGTGGAGTGGTGGGGATACGGACAAGGTGGTGGTGTGCAGCGGGCGGGGGACGTTACTCGAGGCGTTTGAGGACTTCGTCGTGCAGGCGGCCGTTGGTGGCGACGGCGTTCGGGCCGTTGGGGCCGGGGGCGCCGTCGACGGAGGTGAACCTGCCGCCGGCCTCGTCGACGATGATCGCCAGCGCGGCCATGTCGTAGAGATTGAGCTCGGGCTCGGCGGCGATGTCGACCGCGCCTTCCGCGACCAGCATGTACGACCAGAAGTCGCCGTACGCGCGGGTCCGCCAGACCGAGTCCATCAGGTCCGCCCACTGGTTCTTCTTGCCGATCTTCTCCCAGCCCTTGAGCGAGGCGTACGACAGCGACGCGTCCTCGATCTTGCTCACGTCGCTGACCCGGCACGGCTGCGAGGAGTGCAGTGCGCGGCCGGTCCAGGCGCCGTCGCCGTACGACGCCCACCAGCGCTTCCCGAGTGCGGGGGCGGAGACCACGCCGACGACGACCTGGTCCTCGATCATCAGGCTGATCAGCGTGGCCCAGACCGGGACGCCGCGGATGTAGTTCTTGGTGCCGTCGATCGGGTCGACCACCCAGCGCCGTACGCCCCAGCCGCTGGTGCCGTCCTCCTCGCCCACGAACGCGTCCCGCGGACGGGCCCGGGCGAGCGTCTTGCGCATCACGTCCTCGACCTTCTTGTCCGACTCGCTCACCGGGGTGAGGTCGGGCTTGGTGGCCACGTGCAGGTCGAGCGCCTTGTAGCGGTCCATCGTGGTCGAGTCCGCGTCGTCGGCCAGGATGTGGGCGAGCCGCAGGTCATCCGTGTGCGAAGGCATGCCGGAAGGCTAGCCTGAACCGCTGCGGAGCGGACCGGGTGTCCGGGATCAGTTGCGGATCGATTGCGGTGTGGATTGAACCAAAGGCAGTCGTTGAACGTGCCACTAGTGTCTGATCACGTCCTACGACCGCCGGGAGGCGTCAATGTTCGAGCGCTTCGGGGATCTGCCGCTGCACGTGCTGGTGATTCATCTGACCGTGGTGCTGCTCCCGGTGGCCGCGCTCACCGGCATCGTGTTCGCGCTGGTGCCGCGGTGGCGCGGGGTGCTGCGCTGGCCGGCGTTGATTCTCGGCGTCGGGACGGTGGTGTGCGCGTTCGTGGCCAAGGAGAGCGGTGAGGCGTTCGTCAACGCGGTGCCGACGCTGGAGAAGGCCGTCGAACTGCACGCGAAACGCGGCGACCTGCTGTTCTGGTACTGCCTGATCTTCGCGGTCGTTGCCGTCGCCGCCTTCTTGCTGCTGGCCGGCATCAAGGGTGACAAGGCAACGACGAGCCGGCCGCTCGAGCTGCTCACCCAGGCCGCGGTCGTTGTGATCGGCGTACTGGTCATCTGGCAGACCATCCGCACCGGCGACGCCGGCGCGAAGGCGGTATGGCAAGGACAGCTTCCCAAGTAGTCAGTTGGCTGATCCGCGGCTGGCGACCAGCCGGCGGAAGGACGCGACTCGCTCGGCGTCGGCGCGCCCCTCGGCGACGGCCTCGTCCAGCGCGCAGTCGGGCGCGTCCGCGGCGTGCGTGCAGCCACGCGGGCAGTCCGCCGCGATCTCCGCGAGGTCCGGGAACGCGCCGATCAACTTGTCGGGGTCCACGTGCGCGAGGCCGAACGAGCGGATGCCCGGGGTGTCGATCAGCCAGCCGCCGTCCGGCAGGCGCAGTACGACGGTGTTCGTCGACGTATGGCGCCCGCGGCCGGTGACCTCGTTGACGATGCCGACCGCCCGGGCGGCGCCGGGGATGATGCCGTTGACCAGCGTGGACTTGCCGACGCCCGAGTGACCGACCAGCACGCTTGTCCGGTCGTCGAGCTGCTCCTGGAGTTCGGTCAGGTCGCCGCCTTGGTGCGTGGCGACCGATTCGACGCCGAGCGGGCGGTAGATCGAGAGCAGTGGGTCCGGATCGGCCAGGTCGGTCTTCGTGAGGCAGAGCAGCGGCCGCATGCCGGCGTCGTACGCCGCGACCAGGAAGCGGTCGATCAACCCGGTCCGGGGCTCCGGGTTCGCGACTGCGACGACGATGACGAGCTGGTCTGCGTTCGCGACCAGCGGGCGCTCGACGGGGTCGTCGTCATCGGCGGAGCGGCGCAGCAGCGTCGTACGGGGGAGAACCTCGACGATCCGGGCCAGCGAGCCCTCGTCGCCGCTGGCGTTGCCGTCGAGTTTGACCCGGTCTCCGACGATCACGCCGGTGCGGCCGAGCTGACGGGCCTTCATCGCGGTCACCTCGCGCCCGCCGTCCGGATCCTCGACCCAGCAGGCGTAGCGCCCGCGGTCGCGGGTGAAGACGAACCCGATCGCGGCGTCGTCGTACGAGGGACGGTCCTTGGTCCGTGGCCGGGTCCGGCGCTTCGGACGGTCGTACTTGGCCTCCTCGTCGTACCGCGACATCAGTCGGCGAGCCCCGACCACAGCTGGGGGAATTCGGGCAGGGTTTTCGCTGTGGTGCCGATGTTCTCGATCTGCAGGTCGTCGACGAGCAGGCCGACGACAGCGGCGGCGTGCGCCATCCGGTGGTCGTCGTACGTGTGGAAAAGCCCTCCGCGCAACGGCTTCGGCCGGATCGCCAGCCCGTCCTCGAGTTGCGTGACGTCCCCGCCGAGCGCGTTGAACTCGGTCTCGAGCGCCGCCAGCCGGTCGGTCTCATGGTTGCGCAGGTGCGCGATTCCCCGCAGGTACGACGGCCCGTCGGCGAACGCGGCCACCGCGGCGATCACGGGGGACAGCTCGCCGACCTCGCTCAGGTCGAGGTCGCAGCCCTGCACCCGTCCGGTCCCGCGCACGGTCAGGCCGTCCTCGGTGCGCGTCACCTCGGCGCCGAACCGCGTGAAGAGCTCGGGCAGTTGGCCGCCCGGCTGCGTGGTCTCCGCCGGCCAGCCGGTCACGGTGACCTCGCCGCCGGTGATGACGGCCGCGGCCAGGAACGGCGCCGCGTTCGACAGGTCGGGCTCGATCGCGGTGTCCAGCGCTCGAATGGGGCCGGGAGCAACCACCCACCGGTTCGGCTCCGTGTCGTCGACCGTGACACCGCGTTCGCGCAGCATCGCGACCGACATGTCCAGGTGCGGCTGCGACGGGACCGGCTTGCCGTCGTGCCGGATGTCGACGCCCTCGTCGTACCGCGCGCCGGCCAGCAGCAGCGCGGACACGAACTGGCTCGACCCGGACGCGTCCAGGGTCACCTTCCCGCCGCGCACCGAACCCGTGCCGGACACGGTGTACGGCATCCGGCCGGTGCCGCCGTCGTCGATCTGTACGCCGAGGGTGCGCAGCGCGTCGAGGATGACGCCCATCGGCCGCTCCCGCGCGTACGGGTCACCGTCGAAGGCGACCAGGCCGTCGGCCAGCGCGGCGACCGGCGGGACGAACCGCATCACGGTGCCGGCCAGGCCGCAGTCGACATTCGCCGGGCCCTTGAGCGAGCCCGGGGTGACGGTCACCGTCGTACCGCTCTCGGAGATGCCCACGCCGAGGGAGACCAGCGCCGACCGCATCAGGGACGTGTCGCGAGCCGCGAGCAGGCCGGTCAGGTGCGACGGGCCGTCCGCGATCGCGGCGAGGATGAGGGCGCGGTTGCTGATCGACTTCGATCCGGGCACCGTGACGGTACCGGTCACTGCTCCATCGACCCGCGGCGCCGGCCAACCCTGCTCGCTCATCCCACTCCCTCAAGCTCAGCTGTCTACTGCCCTGAGCCTAGGGCATCGCGATCAGCTGAGCTCCGCCTTCGCGAGACGGGCGGCGTGCTTCGCCTCGCGGGCGAACTGCTTCGCCTCGCGCTTGGCGGCCTTCGCGCCGCGCTTGGTCTCGCGCTTCGCCGCCCGTGCACCGTGCGTGGCGCGCCAGGTGACACCCGGCTTGCCTTCGGTGTCGACCGCCGCGAGCAGCAGACCGCCGAGCACGCCCAGGTTCTTCATGAAAGCGATGCGCTGCTGGTTGCGGGCGTCCTTGTCCTTCTCCTGCCAGAACGCGTGCCCGGCGAGCGTCGTCGGCACCAGCGAAGCCGCCAGCACGGCGGCGCCGAGGCGACGGCCCTTACCCGTCGCCAGGGCGAGACCACCGAGGACCTGGACCGCGCCGTTCAGCCGGATCAGGTTGGCGGTGGTTTCGGGGATGCGGTCGCTGACCTGCGGCGGCGCGACCTTCTTCACCATCGGTACGAGCCGGTCGGTGACGGGTTGTGCCTTGGGTACCAGCGGCTCGGGGTTCCGGACGGCGTTGGCGCCTTGCACGACGAAAATGACGGACAGCAACGGCCTGGCCAGTGCGCGCACGACAGTCATGCCTCCTTCATACACCACGTTTCGTATGAGTCCCGGTACCCACCGCTGAACGTTGGACTCAGATAGGGCAGCCGTCCGGCCCGCACTCCGCGTCATCGTCAGTCGTCGCGCCCGGTGCGGTGATGAGCGTCACCGGCTTGCGGTCCGCGTTCGCCCGGCGCAGTGCTTCCTTGAAGACGTCGACGGGCTGGGCGCCGCTCACGCCGTACTTCTCGTCGATGACGAAGAACGGTACGCCGTTGGCGCCGTATGCCAGGGCCTGTGCCTGATCCGCGGCCACGTCGTCGGTGTACGTCGTACTCGCGAGAACCTCACGCACTCGCTCGGCGGGAAGGCCGACCTCGGTGGCCAGCTCGGTCAGTGTGGCGTGGTCACCGACCGGGAGGCCGTCGGTGAAGTAGGCCTTGAGCAGACGCTCCTTGAGGCGGCCCTGCGTGTCAGCGGGCACCTCTCCGGCCTCAGCGAGGTCACGGGCCAGATGCAGGATGCGGTGCGCGTCGACGGTGTTGACCGGCTTCGCCTGGTCCAGGTGGTACTCGAGCCCGACCTCGGCCGCCACCTCGGTGACGTGGGCGTTGGCCTGCAGGCCCCACTCACGGCCGCGACCGTACTTCTCGCCCAGCCGCGTTGCCAGGTCCCGCGGGTCGTCGTTCGTCGACGACGGGTCGAGCTGGAAGCTGTGCCAGACGATCTCGGCGCTCTCACCGCTGTCCGCGAGGGCCTCTTCGAGCCGCCGCTTCCCGATGTAGCACCACGGGCAGACGACGTCGGACCACACATCAATGCGCATAACTGTCGGCAACTGTCCGTTCTGTGAACCTATTCCCAACCAGCCACCGGTGTGACGCGTCTGACGGGCCGTGGATCTGAAAATGGACGACGACCTCGTGCGGACCCTGCTGAAAGCCCAGCATCCTGACCTGGCCGATCTCGAACTGAAGGAGATCATCGGCGGCTGGGGCAACCAGATGTGGCGCCTGGGCGACGACCTGGCCGTCAGACTGCCCCGTGGGAACCAGGGTCCCGAACCACTCCGCCGAGAACACCGGTGGCTGCCCAGCCTCGCTGCCCAGCTCCCGCTGCCCGTCCCGGCCCCACTCCACCTCTGTGACCCGTCCGACGCCTTCCCGCGGACGTGGATGATCACCACCTGGGTGCACGGAGAACCCGCGGACCACGCACCGATCACGGATCCGGCCGCCGCCGACGTCCTCGCGGACTTCCTCAAGGCGCTGCACACCGAGCCACCGGCCGACGCGCCGGTGAGCGAACGGAGCAGTCTCGCGCCGACCCCCGGCTTCGACGAGGTGCAGGCGTACGTCGGCCGCGCCGGCGAGATCCGTGCGGTGTGGGAGGACGCGATCGCGGCGCCCAAGTGGGACGGGGCGCCGGTGTGGCTGCACGGCGACCTGCACCCGGCGAACGTAGTCGTTGCCGACGGTACGCTCGCCGGCGTCGTGGACTTCGAGGAGATCGGCGCCGGCGACCCGGCCAACGACCTCGCGGCCGCCTGGATCCTGCTCCCGGAGGCGGAGCGCTTCCTCGACGCCTACGGGGTGGACGAGGCGACGGTACGACGAGCCCGCGGCTGGGCCCTGACGCGCGCACTGTTCCTGATCGCCATGGGCATCAACGGAGAGAAGGGCATCCCGGGCGGCAAGACCCACTGGGGCCCGATCGGGCACGAGGCCCTGGATCGAATTCTCTGATCGACCGGTGTCAGGAGCCGTGTCAGGGCCGCGGCGGTTCGGTGTCAGGACGGCCCTGGATCTTGGTGTTTGTCAGCAACACACCAAGCACTCCAGGAAGGCACCACAATGCCGACGTACAACACCCCCGAGCCGATCTCCGCAGTCCTCGACATCCCCGCCGGACGCATTCAGCTCGTCGCCACCGACCGGGCCGACACCGCCGTCGAGGTGCTCCCCGCGGACGCCTCGAAGAGCCGCGACGTGAAGGCCGCCGAGCAGACCACGGTCGAGTACGCCGACGGCGTGCTGCGGATCGCGGTCGTCGCGAAGAACCAGTACTTCGGGCCCTCCGGAGCCGTCGCGGTGACGGTGCAACTGCCGGCCGGTTCCCAGGCCGAGGTGAAGGCGGCCAGCGCCGATCTCCGGGCGACCGGACGCTTCGGCGATGTCGTCATCGAGAGCGCCCAGGGTCCCATCGACCTCGAGGACGTCGCGAGCGCTCGCATCACGACCTCCGCCAGTGACGTGTCCGTCGGCCGCCTCAACGGTCCCGCGGAGATTCGCACCAGCAAGGGCGACATCCGGATCGCCGAGGCGGTGCGCGGCACCGTCGTACTGCGCACCGATGTCGGCGAGGTGGAGATCGTCGCCGCCGCCGGAGTCTCGGCCACGCTCGACGCCGGCACCTCCACCGGCCGCATCAGCAACGCGCTCAAGAACAGCGAGGGCGCGGGCGCCGAACTCACGATCCGCGCGACC
Source organism: Kribbella sp. VKM Ac-2566 (assembly GCF_004366005.1). Taxonomy (NCBI): domain Bacteria; kingdom Bacillati; phylum Actinomycetota; class Actinomycetes; order Propionibacteriales; family Kribbellaceae; genus Kribbella; species Kribbella sp. VKM Ac-2566. The sequence continues at coordinate 707,634 of NZ_SODT01000011.1, forward strand.
ACCTCGGTCGGCGACATCGTCGCCCGCAGCCTCTGACCGCAATCCGGACCACTCCAAGGAGCACCACCATGTCAACGACTTCCTCCGGCTTCACCGAGGCCGGGTTGCGCCGACTGCACGACGTACTGGCCCGGCACGTCGACACCGGGAAGATCCCCGGCGTCGTCGCCCTGGTCAGCCGCGGCGACGGTGAGCCGTACGTCGAGACCCTCGGGACGATGCGTCACGAGGGCGGTGCGCCGATGCGACGCGACACGATCTTCCGGATGGCCTCGACGTCGAAGCCGGTCTCGGTGTCGGCGGCCATGGTGTTGCTCGACGAGTGCCGGCTGCGACTCGACGACACGGTCGAGCCGTGGCTGCCCGAGCTGGCCGGCCGTCAGGTCCTGAAGCGGATCGACAGCCAGGTCGACGACACCGTGCCGGCCAAGCGGCCCATCACCGTCCGGGACGTGCTGACGTCCACGTTCGGGCTCGGCATGGACATGACGATGATCGGTACGCCGATCATGGCCGCCCTGTTCGAGCAGGGCATCACGCCCAACGGGCCGGTGCCGATGCCGGAGCCGGACGAGTGGATGCGGCGCCTCGGCACGCTTCCGCTGATGTACCAGCCCGGTGAGCGCTGGCAGTACCAGATCAGCAGCGACCTGATCGGCGTCCTCGTCTCCCGGGTCACCGGTCAGTCGTACGACGAGTTCCTGCAGGAGCGGATCTTCGGGCCGCTGGGCATGAAGGACACCGGGTTCTCCGTTCCCGCCGACCAGCTGCACCGGCTCCCTCCGCTGTACGCCCCCGACCCCGCGACCGGCGAGTTCCAGGTGTGGGACGAGGCGGAGGGGGGCCGGCACAGCGCTCCGCCGGCGTTCCAGGGCGGTGGCGGCGGGCTGAACTCCACTGCCGACGACTATCACGCCTACTTCCGGATGCTGCTGAACCACGGCGTACATCAGGACCAGCGGATTCTCTCCAAGCCGGCCGTGCAGCTGATGACCAGCAACAGCCTCACGGCCGAGCAGTTGGCGGCGCGGGAGACGCTGGCGCGGGACAATGTGCACATCTCGTTCGGCCAGGGTCAGCAGGGTGGCTGGGGCTTCGGGATGGCGGTTCGAACCTACCGGGGCGATTACGCGCCGATCGGTCAGTTCGGCTGGGACGGCGGCGCCGGTACGTCGACGTACGCGGACCCGGTCAACCAGGTCGTCGGCATCCTGCTCACCCAGGTCGGCACGACCGTGCCGTCCTCGGTCCAGCTCATGAACGACTTCTGGACCACGCTCTACCAGGCTCTCGAGGACTGACGGCAACACGTCGGCCGGACCGCTGGCTGCGGTCCGGCCGACGTTGCTGTTTCAGCGGGCGGCTTGCTCGATCACTCGGGTCACCGTGCCCGGGTGGGAGAGGGCGACCAGGTGGGATGCTCCTTGGACCTCCACCGTGGTGGCGTGGGCGCGGTCGGCCATGAAGCGCTCCGCGGCCGGTGCGATCGCGTGGTCCTCGGTCGGGATCACGGCGTACTTCGGGAGTGCAGCCGGAGCGCCCGTCGGGATCTTCTCGTCGAAGACTGCGGCGTTGACCGGGCGCTGCGAGGCCCCGAGTACGGCGGCTTGCCGCGCCGGGAGGTCGGCCGCGAACACTCGGCGGAACGACTCCGGCTTCATCACCAGATCCACCCCACCGGGGTAGCTGATCGTGTTCGTCGTGTCCGGGCCGATCTCGCTGCCCGGGTACTTCGAGTTCAGCGCCCCGAGCGTCTCACCGGCCTGCGGGACGAACGCGGCGACGTACACCAGCGATTTCACCCCGGCGGTCCCGGCCAGCTGGCTCACCAGCGCACCGCCGTACGAGTGGCCGACGAGCACCTTCGGGCCGGAGATGTTGTCGAGCACGCCCTTCAGGTATGACGTGTCCGACGCGATGCCGCGCAGCGGGACAGCGGGGGCGACCACGGTGTACCCGTCCCGCTGGAGCCGGCTGGTCACCTCGGACCAGCTGGCTCCGTCGGCGAAGGCGCCGTGCAGCAGGACGATGGTGGGCTTCGGCTTGTGCTCGGTCTGGGCACTCGCCGTGGTGATACCGGTGAGGGTGAGGACCGCCGCCGCGGCGACCGTGACCAGGTGCCTGAGCTTGATCGGCTTCATCGGTTCGCACCTGCCTCGACGGCGCTCGCGATGAAGTCGGCGACGGCCTTCGGCTGTGAGACGGCGACCGCGTGCGAGCCGTCGACCTCGATCGTGGTGGCGTTCGCGCGGGCGGCCATCGTGCGCTGGCCGTCCGGGTGGATCGCCTCGTCGCCGCTGGCGACCAGGTCGTAGACCGGGACGCGCTTCCAGCTCGCCGCACCGGACTTCTCCTCGAACGCGACCGCGGCGATCGGCCGCTGCGTCCGGCCGAGCTGCTCGGCGTTCTCGACGTCGGCCGCGAACAGCGCCCGGAACTTGGACCGGTCGATGCTCAGCCAGGTCTCCTCGCCGCCGTCACCGGTGGGCAGCTGGTGCGGGACCAGGCCGGACGCGAAGTCGTTGGCCGGGAAGCTGCCGAGCAGGTCCTGCAGGCTCTCGCCCTCCTCCGGTACGAACGCGGCTACGTAGACCAGTGCGGAGACGTTGTCGGCCTCGTTGGCGGCCGCGGTAATGACCGCACCGCCGTACGAGTGCCCGACCAGGACGACCGGGCCGTCGATCTCGCGCACCTGGGCGGCGACCCGGCTGCCGTCGAGGGCGGGGCCGCGCAGCTCGTTGGCGACCGCGATCGCCGGGATGCCGCGGCTGGTGAGCTCGGCGATCACACCGGACCAGCTGGCGTTCTCGGCGAACGCGCCGTGGACCAGGACGACGGTGGGGGTCTTGTCTGACTGCTCAGTCATTTTCGCTGTTCCCTTCGTGGTTGCTTGGTAGAAGGAAACCGCTGAAGGCCGCTCCGGCGGATCGAGCGAACACGTGAACCTGTCAGGGGCCGCTCCGGTGCTCAGAGCAGGCGGTGCACCCGAATCTCATGCGTTCGGGGGAGGGGCGAACCGTTCCAGCACCAGCCGGGTGAGCTGGACGCGCGAATTCACCCCGAGCTTGCCGAACACGGCCCGTAGATGGGTCCCGACGGTGCTGGCCGACACCACCAGCTCGTCGGCCGCAGACCGGTTCGTGTGCCCCTCGGCGACGAGCAGGGCGACCCGTCGCTCCATCGGCGTGAGCGACTCCCACCCCTCCTGAGCCCGCGGCGGTACGGCGGCCCAGCGACGCCGTCGTACGCCGGCTGCCTGCAGCACCGCCTGGATCCGCCCGGCCGGAGCAGTCGCGCCAAGAGCCGTCAGACTGTCCAGCACTCGCTCCAGAGCCGGTACGCCGGTCTTGCGATCACCTGACTCCAGAGCGGCCCGCCCGTAGCGCTCCTCGGCCTGTGCGAGCAGCAGCGGCCGCTGCGCCGTACGGACGATCTCGACCGCTGCAGCTAGCTGCTCGACGTCGTTGCCCGCAGCCACCACGGCGAGCGCGCCACGGCTTGCTGCAGACGGACTGAGTCGCTTGAGCTCGTCCAGGGCGTCGGCCTGCAGCAGGAGGCCGATGCGCTCCGGGAAGTCCTGCGGCGTCGCGGCCAACCGCTTGACTGCCTTGGCGTCGCCGTCCGCGATGGCCAGCAGCGCACTGATCGTCGGATCGCTGCCGGCCAGTTTGCGCGCCTGGGGCAGGTGGCCACGGAGCAGGGCGACCAGTGCGAGTACCTGGTCCGCTGCAGGGGCGAGCGATCGGTCATGCAGCTGGTCCATCCAGCGCAGACCGGCGTGCGCCGCGCCCTCTGCTTGTTGCAGGTTGCCGGAGGCGTACTCGAGCCGCGCATGCAGCACGGCGAGTTGTGGAGCGGCCCAGGAGGAGCCTGCGGTCATCAGCTCCCGCGCACGCTCCAGAGCAGCGGACAGGTCGTCCGACTCGGCGCGGCAGTACAGCTCGCCCACCTCGACCAGCGTGGGCGGCAAGCTCCCAAGACCGGGTTCCGCCTGGCGCGCTGCGATGTACAGGTCGCGTGCGTCGGCGTACCTGCCCTCGGACTGTGCCGCCTCGGCGGCAGCCACCTGCTGAAGCGACTGCGCAATCGGGTCCGTTGCAGCGCTCGGAGCGTCCGCACCGGCCAGCGCGCGGTGGGCCGCGAGCCGTTCGGCCAGGTGGGGTGCGGCGCCGGGGAGGGTGAGTTCTTGTACGTCGAGACGCCGGTGCGGCGCCAGGTGCAGACGGAGGGTCGCCTGGAGGTCCGGGGTGATCGGTCCGTGGTAGAGCGCCGTACCGCTGAGCAGGTCGTCGGCGAATGCCTTGGCGCGGTCGTACTGCCAGGCGGCGAGCAGGATGCTCACCACGTCGACACCGACCTCAGCGCGGAGTGGGTCGTCCACCCGCGTCAGGTCGAACGCCTCCTGGATCACTTCCGCGGCTGTGATCGACATGGTCGAGAGCAGGTCCCGCGCTGCCTCCCGCAGGGTCGCGACAGCGCTCGTGTCACCGGACTGGGCGACTGCGAGGACATGCGGTGCCGCAGCGGCCGCACCACGCCCCGCGGACATGAGCTGGTTCGCGATCGCGCCGTGGAGCGCCCGCTGAGCAGACGGCGGTACGTCGGCCAGCGCCGCGGAGCGCAGGAGCTCGTGGCGGAAACGCAGCACCGAGCCGGCGTCCGTGAGCAGACCGGCCTGGATCGCCTCCTCCAGCGGTATGGCGAGCCTGGCGACCGGTGCGGCCATCAGTGCGGCGACGTCTTCGAGGCGGAACTCGCTGCCGAAAACGGCGGCGGTGCGGATCAGGTCCCGGCCGGTTTCGGACAGGTCGCTGGTCCGGCGCCGTACACCCTCGATCAGCCCGGCGGACAGGTCGCTGCCGCTCAGGTACAGACCCGCGATGAGCTGCTCGGCCAGGAACGGGATGCCCTGGACGCCGGCGAGCTGTAGCGCCAGCGACGGGTCGACCGTGTGGTTCAGACGGTCCGCCGCGAGGTCCTGGATCGCGTCTGCGGTCAGGGGTGCGAGCGGGATGCTGTGCACCGGAACGCTCACCGCCTCGATCAGCTGGTCGGCCGGGCCACCCGGGCTCGGGCGCGTGGCGAGCAGCCAGAGCACGCTCGCCGCGGGCAGACGGTCGACCGCGACCCGCAGTACGAACGCGGTGAGCGGATCGGACCACTGGGCGTCATCCAGCACGATCAGGGCGCGAACACCGGCGAGACGACGGCCGATGAGGTCGGCAAGCCGCTCGGCAAGCCAGAGCGGCTGGGTGTTGAGGGCCGCCAGCTCCAGGAACTGGTCCGTGTCGATCAGCGGCTCTGCCCCGGCCCGCAGAGCAGGAGCGAGGGACGCGAGCGGACTGATGTTGTCGGTCTGGTGCGCGGCCGCACTCGCGACGAGGAAGCCCTGGCGCTCAGCCTGCTCCACAGCGGCGGCCAGCAGCGCTGACTTGCCGATCCCGGGCTCACCGCTGACGACGGCCAGCGAGGCCTGTCCGTTGCCGGCCGCTCGTAGCGCGGCAAGGAGCTTGCCGAGCTCCTCAGAGCGTCCCCGCAGCGGCACCATGGTGGATTTGTATCAACCGCAGCGACGTACAGCCAGCAGGGCGTACGTGCGTGCGGCGTGCAGTACGTCGGCCAGTACGACGTGCTCGTCGGCGGCGTGGGCGTACCGCACGTCACCCGGCCCGTACTGCAGCGTGGGGATGCCCGCTGCGGCGTACTGCCGAAGGTCTGATCCGTACGGCGCGCCCTTGACCGCCGGGACCGCTCCGCCCGCGTCGGACGCTGCCTCGACCGTGTCCGCGAGCAAGGGGTCGCCCTCAGGTAGCAGACCGGAGGCGAACTCACCACCCGGCCAGCTGACCGTTACCGGGTGCTCACGCAGCCAGTCGTCCTTCGCGCACGCCACCGCTACCGCGTCCTCGAAGGCGGTCCGCGCGTCCGCGACGGCCTCCCCGAGACGTACGCCGTACCGGCCCTCGGCGATCAGGTGGTCGGGAACGGTGCTCGCCCAGTCGCCGGCCGCGATGGTGCCGACGGACAGCGGGTTGGCGAGGTCGAGGTGGGCGAGCAGTGGATGCGGGTCCCGGTTGCGCTCACGTTCGAGCTCCTGCAGCGCGGTCTGGATCACGGTGAACTTCTCGATCGCGCTCACCCCGCGACTGCGGGTCGAGCCGTGCGTGGCCAGCCCCGGCACCTCCAGCCGGAACGTCAGCGAGCCGGCATTGGCCGGGATGACCGTCCCGGCGGTCGGCTCGGCGATCAGGCACGCCTCGCCGCGATGACCGCGGCGCAACGTCGCGAACGCACCGACGCCGCCGTCCTCCTCACCGATCACGGTGTGCACCGAGAGCGGCTTGCGCAGCGTGATGCCCGAGGCAACGATCGCCGCCACCGCACCGAGGACCGCCGCGACACCGCCCTTCATGTCACAGGTCCCGCGGCCCCACATCACGCCGTCCTCGATCCGGGCGTCGAATGTGCCACCCGGCACCACGTCGACATGCCCGTTGAGGATCAGCCCCGGCGTCGCATCGCCACCGAGTACGCCGACACAGCCCCAGGCCTCGGTCCGCTCGACCTCCGTCCCGGGAAACCCCGGCTCATCGGCCGACAACTCGAGCCGCCAGTGATCAACGGTCAGCCCCAGCGCCTCCAGCCGGTCAGCACACCACGCCTGTACGTCGACCTCGGCCGCGGTCCCGTCGACGCTCGGAATCCGCACCAGCTCCCGCAGTTCCGCAACGATCCGCTCGTCGTCGACCGCTGCCAGGACGGCCTGCTCAGTCTCGAAATCCACAGCACAGGAATACCACCGATCGGACGACAAAGTCTGGCCGTTCGGCCGACAGACCGGCCATTGCGTCGATGGCAACCTTCCTGGGAAGACGGCCCGATCGAGGCCGGGGGGAAGGGAAACCGCCATGCACCGCAAGAAGAAGATCATCATCGCCGCCGCAGCCACCGTCGTCATCGGAGCCGGCTCGGCCTTCGCCTACTGGAGCACCACCGGCTCCGGCAGCGGCTCGGGCGCCACGTCCGCCGGCACGAGCAACCTCGCGATCGTGCAGACCAGCACCGTCTCGAACCTGCGTCCGGGTGACGCCGCGCAGACCATCAGCGGCACCGTGACGAACAACGCGGACAGCAGCGCCTACGTCAACAGCGTCACCGTCAGCATCGCCGGTGTCACCCAGGCCTCCGGCGCCACCGGCACCTGCGACGCCACCGACTACACGCTGGCCTCGCCGACCATGAGCGTGGCCACCGACGTCGCCGCAGGCGGCACGGCGAACTTCACCGGCGCGACCCTGAAGTTCAACAACAAGGCCACCAACCAGGACGGCTGCAAGGGCGCGACCGTCAACCTGTCGTACGCCAGCAACTAGCTCGTCACCGCGGTTTCCCAGGCCTGGGCGGGGCGTTACCTCGACCCAGCGCCCCGTCCAGGCCGGGACCGCGACAAAGTTCTTGGGGGGAGTGAGCAGTAGATGCGAGGCACGCGAACGCGCCGGTACCGGGTGATCAAGTTCCTGATCGCCGGTGTCTGCCTGCTGCTCGCCGTGGCCGGCCTGTCGTACGCGGCCCAGCCGGCGAAACCCGGCATCCAGCTGGGCATCACACCGACCAGCCAGTCGGTGACGCGGGGCCAGACGGCAACGTACACGGTCAGCGTGACGTCGACCGGCGGCTTCACCGGCGCGGTCGCCTTCAGCGCCACCGGAGTGCCGAACGGGGCGTCCGCGTCCTTCGGCCCGTCGTCGGTGACGCTCACGTCCGGCAGTACGGCGAGTACGACGCTGACCGTGACCACGACGGCGAGTACGCCGACCGGATCGGCCGGGATCACCGTCCAAGGCGCCGGCGCGAAGGTCAGTGGCACCGTCACCGCCGGCCTGGTGGTGAACGCCCCGCTCTCCAGTTCGTTGTCGATGACCGCTACGCCGGCCTCGATCACGCAAGCACCCGGAACGATCGCAGTCTTCAGCCTCCAACTGACCCGGACGAACCTGCCGGGGCCTGTCACCCTCGGCGTCGCTGGTGGACTGCCGCAAGGGGCGGTGGCCACGTTCACACCGAACCCGGTGACCGGGAGCTCCGCGAGCGTTCAGATCAGCACGCCGGACACCGCCTCCGACGACACCTACACGCTCTCCTTGACCGCGAGCGGCAACGACCCAGCAGGTGTCACGCGATCGGCGTACGCGAGCGTCAAGCTGGTCGTGCAGACCACCGGCAAGGACTTCGCGATCAGCGGCAACCTGTCCGGTTTGCTCGCTCCGGGCATCTCGAGACCACTCGACCTCACGCTGACCAACCCGAACAAGAAACCCATCTCCGTGACGAATCTGACGGTCGCGCTGAGCTCGATCACGCGGACGCCGTACGCCGTTGCGCACAGCCTCCCGTGTGGACCGGCGGACTACCGGATCACGCAGTACGGCGGAACGTATCCGCTGACTGTTCCCGGCAACGCGAGCCGTGCGCTGTCCGGTCTCGCCGTACCGCAGTCGATCTGGCCGCAGGTGACGATGCTCGACACGGCGACGAACCAGGACGGATGCAAGGGCGCCACGGTCAAGCTCGCCTACTCGGGTGCAGGGAGCGGATCATGACTCGACGCGTACTGCTCGTCCTCGGACTCGTGGTCCTCGCGATGGCCGGCGGGGGCACCGCCTGGGCCTTTTGGTCCGCAGCCGGCGCGGGCACCGGATCCGCAACGACCGGAACGCTTGCTCCGCCGACCCCGGTGACCGCCTCGGCTCCGCCCGGTGCCGGAACGGTCAACGTGACGTGGACGGCGTCGGCCCGGGCGACCGGCTACACCGTGAACCGCGTACGGACCAGCGACGGTCTGACCGCTGCGGCCTGCAGCACGACGACTGCTACCTCGTGCAGTGAGGTCAATGTTCCCGACGGGATCTACCACTACGTCGTCACCGCGATCTCCGCGAGCTGGACGGCATCCGGGGCGAGCGCCGACGTGACCGTGCACAACTCCCGGCCGTCCGTCACGGTCAATCAGGCCGCGGCGCAGGCGGACCCGACCGCTACGTCCCCCGTGAACTTCACCGCGGTCTTCAGCGAAGCGGTGACCGACTTCACCAGTGCGGACGTCACCGTCAGCCCCGGCACCGCAACAGTCGTGGTGAGCGGCAGCGGGCCGACGTACAACCTGGCGGTCAGCGGACTGGCCGGCAGTAGCTCGGTCACGGTGTCGATCGCGGCCCACACCGCCTACGACTCGGGCGGTGCCGGGAACACTGCGTCGACGAGCACCGACAACACAGTCACGTACGACGCGACGGCACCCACGGCGCCGGCACCGGTTGCCACGGCCACCGGATCCTTCGAGACTTTCGTCGGCAACACGGCTGTCACCTTCACCGATGCGGCAACCGACGACTTCTCAGGCGTCGCCTCGGTCGCGTACTACCGCTGCACCGGTGCGACCGGCAGCTGCACCGCGACGAACTGGACCGCGATCGGATCGTCCACCTCGGCGGCCACCAACTTCGCCATCACGAAGAACGCACCCTTCGCCGCCGATGGCGCCTACCGCATCGTCGCCGTCGCAACCGATGCCACCGGCAACGTCAGCGTCCCGAGCGTCGCCACCCCGCTGACGGTCGACACCACACCACCCACCGTCTCCCGCCCGACAGTGAACGGACATCCGTGATGAGCATCCTGTGGAAGAAGGTCGAGGGTCGAACGGGGACATCCCGCCTGCGCCGGGTAGCAGTTGCCGCCCTGGTCGCAGCGCTCGCGACACTCGGTTCGATGAACGCCGGTCCCGCCTTCGCCGCCAATGCCGGCAGCGGCGACGGGACGATGTCCGTCTCGCCGGCCACGGTCGTCGCCGGATCGACGGGTAATCAGTTCACGTTCGTCTTCAAGGCGACGACCGGCAAGTTCACCACCGGCTCGTTCATCACCCTGACCGTGCCCGCCGGGTGGACCCAACCGTCGGCGACGTCGGGTAACGCCGGTTTCGTCCAGGTGTCAGGCGCGTTGTCCTGCGGGAGCGTGAGCCCTTCGATCTCGGGATCCGGTCCCTGGACGATCACCGTGGCTCAGACATGTGACGTCGGCGATCAGCTGACTCTGACGTATGGCGCGGGGACAAACGCGACCCATGTGACCGCGCCGACCACCCCGCAAACGGCGACGTTCACGACAGCGTCTCGCGCCGGCAACAACGGCAGCGCGGTCAACTTGACGGCGGGTTCGCCGCAGGTGACAGTCACCGCCGGTGCGGCCAGCAAGCTGTCCTTTGTCCAAGGGCCGACGTCCGGGTCCGCCGGTACGGCGCTGACGCCCGCGATCAGCGTCCAGCTACAGGACCAGTACGGCAACCCGGTCTCGACGTCCGGCGTGAGCGTCACGCTGACCCCGTCCACTGGCGTGATCGATTCCGGCGCCACGGCAAGCACCAACGGCTCAGGCCGAGCCACCTTCAGCGGCGTGGTCATCAATACCGCAGCCGTCGGGCTCACGCTGACTGCCTCAGCGAGCGGTCTGACCTCGACCGGGCCGTCGTCGACCTTCAACGTCACGGTCGCGGTCGCCAATGGCGCAACTCTCACCGACACCACCGATGACGGGTCGGGCTCCGGTGTGAAGTCGGTTGCGTACTACTACTGCGCCGGCTTCTCGGGCTCGTGCACCAGCTCCAACTGGACCCCGATCGCCTCATCGACGTCAGCCGCAACGAACTATCGCGTCATCTGGGGTGGTCAGCCGGTCAACGGCTCCTACCGTCTGGTTGCTGTCAGCACCGACAACGTCACGAACGCCAGCCAGCCGAGCAGCAGCATCCCAGTCACGATCTCCAACTAGGACCTGGGGAGGGTTTCTTCCCGAATCGGGAAGAAACCCTCCCCAAGCCCGGCCAACAGACAGGACTGCTAGGCGTTGAGCAGTTCGAGTACGCGGCGGCCGCCGTGGTTGACCAGCTCTTGGCCGTACGTCGAACGCTTGTGGACGAACTCCGCCGTACTAGCGAAAGCGGCACCCGCGCAGATGGCGACTGCCGCGCGGCCGGTTGCTCGTAGTGCTGCCTCGAGGAAGAGTTCGTCGACGCCGTCTGCCGCGCCGTCGCGGGCGGCGGAGGCTGCCAGTGAGACCAGGTCGTACACGCGTGAACCGGCGCCGGCCGCCTCGATGTCCACGATGCCGGTGATCCGCCCGTCGGACGCGAGCAGGTTGCCCATGTTCAGGTCGCCGTGGACGAAGTCGTGGTGGGGCAAATCGTGGTCCCGGTACGGGCGGCACAAGTCGCCGTACCGTTCGAGGAGTTCGGAGGCGTCATCGTCGTACGCCTGCACCCGTTCCCACACCCCGTCCCAGCCGTCGAAGACGACGCCGCGCGACCATGCGGACCAGCTCGCGTCGCGGTCCTCCGGGAGCAGGTCCCGCTGGAGCTCACAGATCTCGATCAGCTGTCGTGCCAGGCTCTCGTCGAGCGTCGGCGGGCTGCCGGGGACGAGTTCCTGCAGTTGGTACGGCGACCCGGCGGCGGTCGTGCCGACGGTCAGCCAGGCCGGGGTGGGATAGCCGACGGCACGCGCCCGGCGGACGAGCTCGGCCGCCTGCCGGACGCGTGGTGCCCACCCGGGGTTGTCGGTCCACTTCAGGACCACGCCGCCCGTCAGCTCGTACGCGGTCGACTGCAGACCACCGGTCAGTTGCCGCACGACCCGGTAATCGGTGCCGAGGGCAACGTTCAGCTCGGCGACAACCGACGCGGTGGTCTCCATCAGGGCGTCAACCTGTGCAGGTCGCGGGGGAACAGCGTGACCTCGCGGACGTTCTCCGCACCGGTCAGCCGCGCCACGAACCGCTCCAGCCCGATCGCGAACCCGCCGTGCGGCGGCATCCCGTGCTTGAACGCCTGCAGGTACGAGCTGTACGCCGGAGCGTCCGCCGACTCGCCGCGCGCCGCAAGGGCCGCGACGTAGTCGGAGTACCGATGCAGGCGCTGGCCGCCGGTCACCAGTTCGACCCCGCGGAACAGCAGGTCGAACGAGTTCGACCACCGCGGGTCCGACGGCTGGGGATGCGTGTAGAACGGCCGCTTGACCATCGGGTAGCCCTCGACCGCGACGAAGTCGCTGCCGTACTCACGCAACGCCCACTCGCCGATCGCGCGCTCGTCCGCGGGTGCGAGGTCCGGCTCCTCCGGGTCCGCGCCGGCGATCTTCAGCGCCTCGGTGAAGTGCACCACCGGTACGTCGAGCGGGATCTCCGGCGCCGTCACCCCGAGCCGCTCCAACGCGCCGCCCGCACGCGCACCCACCGACGACAACATCTCCGCGATCACGGAACGCAGTACGGCGAGAACGTCGCGGTGGTCGGTGATGAACCCGAACTCCGCGTCCAGCGACACGTACTCGGCCAGGTGCCGGACCGTGTCGTGCGGCTCGGCCCGGAACACCGGACCGACTTCGAAGACCCGCTCGAACACGCCGACCATTGTCTGCTTGTAGAACTGCGGCGACTGCGCCAGGTACGCCGGACCGCCGAAATAGTCCAGCGCGAACACGTTCGCCCCGGACTCGGTCGCCGTACCGACGATCTTCGGCGTCTGGATCTCCGTGAAACCCTGACCGTCCAGCGCGGACCGGAACCCGTGCAGCGCGGCCGCGGCGATCTCCCACCCGGCCCGCACCGCCGGATGCCGCAGCGCGACCGGGGCGTTGTCGAGGATCACGGGCAGGCCGGCGCCGACCGCCGGACGCCACAGCTCGATCGGCGGCGTCACGGCCGGTTCGGTCAGCGGCTCGATCACCGGGTCGACGATCTCGGCGCCACCGGGAGCCTGCGGGTTGGCGGCGACCGTACCGGTCACCTGAACGACAGTCTCTTCACCCAGCTCGTCCAACTGGGCCTGAGAACCCTTGACGACGATCTGGGCCAGGCCGGACCGGTCGCGCAGGATCAGGAAACTGACGGCGGCGAGCCGTCGTCTTCGGTGCACCCAGCCGGCCACCGTGACGGTCTGGCCTACTGCTGAGGGGATCTCATGGCTGAGAATTCGCATCGCTGTTTTCACCTCCAGGTTTGTCTCGAACCCCGGAGGTGTGGGCGAAGGGGAATCTCGCGGTGCCACCACACCTTCACCGGACCACAAGCAGCCCGGCCTCTTGCACAACAGTCGCTCAGGAGTGTCTTCGCAACCGCTCCACGTATCGCCTTCCCAGCTACCGGCGACTCTCTCTGACGTGGCGTACGACGCTACTTGGTTCCTTCAACGCGAACACCACCAGGATAGGCGACCCGGCAACTCGATTTCATCGCCGGGAGCTCGTCGGGGGGATCTGGGCGGTGTCGGTGTCTTCGCGGCCGCCGACCCGCGCGTGGACGGTGATCGCGTTGCTGGAGCCGTTGCCGGGCAGCCAGGCGTTCCACTCGGAGTTCAGCGGCTTCTTGTAGTTCTTCGTCGTACAGGTCGCGCGGCGGATGTCGCTGGCTCGCTCGCACGTCCAGCCGAGGTCGAACGACGGCAGGAAGCTCAGGTTGCGTCCCCACGAGATGTCGAGGGTCACCGTCCGCCCCTGGGCACCGTTGACCTTCAGGAACCGGTTGTAGACGAACGGATTCGGATCGGTCTGCGGTGTCGGCGTGAGGATCTGCAGCAACGACTCGTCCTGCTGGACAGCAGGCAGTACCTCGGAGTCGGTGTCGCTGACCAGGTCCGCGGTCGCCGTCACGGAGAACGTCCGCGCCACGTCCGACGACTTGTCCGGTACGTCGAAGTCCGCCGCCAGCGGAGCGGGCTTGTCCGGGTTGGTCGCCGTACACGTCTTGGTCGACCGGGTGCACTTCCAGCCGGCCGGGCTCGCCGCGATCGGCCACTCGAGCGCCGCGCCGTACGTGAGCTTCAGCGTGACGCTCTTGCGGTTGGTGCGCGGGGCAACGGTCAGGATCCGGTGGTGGACGTCCGGGTCGGTCCTGCCGTCGAGGATCTTCAGCAGGTTCTCGTCGGTGCTCGGCTTCGCGTCCACGATCGCCGAGTCGTCGTCGTACAGCCGGCCGGTCTTGGCCGAGACGGTGAACGTGCGGTCCGCGGCCGAGCCGCCGGTCGGGGCGTCGAAGGTGACCGGCAGCGGCGCCGGGGCGGCCGGGTCGCTCGCCGTGCAGGTGCCGGCAGCCTGGTTGCAGACCCAGCCCGGCGGGTTGCCGTTCAGCGGCCACTCGAGCTCAGTGCCGTACTTGAGTCCGATCACCACCGGATTCGCGTTCGCGGCCGGAGTCTTGATCGTGATCACGAACCGGATCCCACTCGCTGCTGCCCTGGCTCCCTCGAAGGCCGGGCTGCCGCCGCCGCTCGGCATGCTGATCGTCACCAGAGCCTCGTCGAACACCGGCGTGGTGGGAGTCGGCGTCGGCGGTGTCGGCGTCGTCGGAGGCGGCGTCGGGACCGGAGTCGTGGCCGTCGGAGTAGGTGTCGCGCTGGGTTGCGTGGGTTCGCTGGTCGGCGCAGTCGTCGGTGCGCTCGTCGGAGCCTGTGTCGGGTTGGACGCCGGCGGCTTGGCCGACGGCGGTTTCACCGGCGGCTTGACCGGCGGCACGGTCGGCTTCTGCGCGGGCGGCTGGGTCGGTTGCTGCGTCGGCTGCGCCGACGGCTGGTTGATCGCGGCCGGGGGAGTGTCGTTGCCGGTCAGCGCCAGCGCGGCGAGTACGGCGGCGACCGCGACCACGACCACCGTGCCGGCGCCGACCGCGGACCGCGTGCTGTTCTCGGTGACCTTCTTCCAGCCGGTGACGAAGAAGCCGACCAGGCCGACCTTGGCGCCCGAAGCGGCGGCCAGGTAGCCGATACCCGCGGTGCCCAGCAGGGCCGGGGCGAGCAGCGCCGGCAGCGCGCTGTTGACCTCGACGAGCTCGAGGTAGACAGCGGTGCACTTCGCGCAGTCGTCCATGTGCTCGCGGACGTTCCGGTTCTCGCGCTTGGTCAGGCCGCCGCGGACGTACGCACCGAGGCGCTCTGTCGTCCAGCGGCAGCGGTCCCCGGCGACGTCGGCCAGGTGCTGCTGCAGGTACGCCTGACGCAGACCCTCCCGGGCCCGGTAGGCGAGCGCGGACACGCCGTTCGCCGTCAGACCGAGCAGCGGGGCGATCGCGGCCGGTTTCTCACCCTCGACCTCGGTGTGCCACAGCACCGCCTGCCAACGCTCCGGCAGGCTGGCGAACGCCTTGGCCGCCGCGCCGCTCTCGAACCCGGTGACGGTCGGGTCGTCGAAGGTCTCCGGCTCCCGCTCGTACGACGCGATGTCGTCGGTGGTCTGCACCTTCTTCCCGGAGCGGATCCGGTCGACGTGCACCCGCCGTACGGTCGTCAGCAGATAGGCGCGGAACGAGACGTCGGGACCGCCGCCGCCCCGGAGCGCGTCCAGGACCTTGGCGAACGCGTCACTGGCGAGGTCGTCGGCGTCGTTGGCCGGGACCAGCTGGCGGGCCATCCGCTCGGCGGCGTGGTGGTGCCGCGCGTACAGCTCGCCGTACGCCTCCAGGTCGCCGTTGCGAACGCGCGAGATCAACTCGGCGTCGCTCGGGCCATCCGGCTGCCCTTCCGGCGTCTCCATCGATCTCCCCGTGGTTCTGACTGTCTGTGCCGCAACGTGACGGTCCGTCACTTTGTTGCCGGAGACAAGGCTCCCACGTGAGACGGAATCGCGCACCCTTCCTGACGCGGAACTGTGCTCCTTGTCTGACGAGATGACCAGTCCGGAAGTTACGCGAAAAAACTTCTGCGAATCCGCGTCATGAATCGCGTCACGGTCTGTCTCATCGGCGTACGACGCTTCCGGCCGACCGGTCGGGAGACTGACGGGGCTCTTTCGAGGAGGACCATGTCGCTGTTCGCGGACATCCGTAGACGGTTCGACCTGCGTCCGGCCAAGTCCCTGAACCTGGCGGGGTCGCCCGCCCGGATCGCGCCGGAAGCGTCGTCATCAGATCAACCGCGCGGCCGGAGGGAGCCGCACGGCACAGCTGGCATCGACCACAGCGCCTATCTCGCGATCGCCGAGGCGCTCACCGACGGTGCCGATGTCGTGCCTGCATCGGACGAGACCGGACGCCGCCTGGCGGCCGACGGCATCTCGCTGGTGGAGGCACTTGATGGGCTGAGTGCGCTGTACCGCTCGATCGCCGGGGGCGAGCCGGCTTTCGCCGCGGTACGCGCACTCAGTTCCAGCTGGGCCGAGGCGTCCCTGGTCTACCTGCACTCGCTGTCCTGCGAGGACCCGCTGACCGGGCTGTCCAGCCTGGCGCACCTGCGGTCCCGGCTCGGCGAGCTCTACCGAGAGGCGGAACTCCGTGGAACTTCCGTACGGCAAACCCACGCACTGGTGGTTGTCGAGCCGCTCCATCCCCCGGGTACGTCGCCGTTCGACCGCGAGCTCACCCTCGTCGACGTCGCGGAGTGCCTGCGGATCGTCTTCTGCGGCGGTGACGTACTGGGCCGCGTCGGCACACGCCGCGCGGCGGCGCTCGTCGGCCGCGACCCGAACCTGCCGGAGCAGGTCGCGACGGTACGAGCCCTGATCACGCAGTGGCGGCTGGACACCGACGTACCCCAGCTGGCCCGGACCTGGATCGAGGGACTGCCCGGTAGCGACGAGATGGCCGGGAGGTTGCTCGACGAGCTGGCCAGAACCTGAGGCTTGCGTCCGGACGCCTACAGGGGGGCGGCCGGGCGCATCAGTACGGCGGCGGATCGCCTGACACGGGGTGGGCGATCCGCCGCCTCATGCCTTCTTTGCGGTCAGCAACTGTTCGACCAGTTCGCCGTACTCGATCCCGGCACCCCGCGCGGCGACCGGGACCAGGCTGCCCGGAGTGAGCCCGGGCAGGGCGTTGACCTCCAGGCAGTACGGCGTACCCGCGGCATCGCAGCGGAAATCGACCCGGGAGTACGCCGGACCGAACCCGAGGGCCCGATGCGCTCCGATCGCGAGCTCCTGCAACCGCTCGGCGAAGTGTGCGGGGATGTCGGCGGGGGAGACCTCCCGCACCGCGCCCGGCTGGTACTTCGCCTCGTAGTCGAACACGGCTGTGGTCAGCTCGATCTCCACCACCGGCAGCGCCGTCGCACCGATCACCGCGACGGTGAACTCCCGGCCGCTCAGGAACGGCTCGACGAGCAGCTCGCCCTCGGTCGGCAGCGCGTCCAGCGAGTCGACCTTGCGGACGGCCACGCTCGACCCGTCGGCAACTGGCTTCACCACCACCGGTCCGCTCGCCAGCAGCTGCTTCACCCCGATCGGCGGCTCAGGTTGCTCGGCCGGGTTGTAGAGCACCCGAGGCGGCACCGGGATCCCGGCCGCTTCGAGCACTGCCTGGCAACGGCCCTTGTGCCAGGCAACGGCGCAGACGTCATGGCCCGCACCGGTGAACGGGATGCCCGCCAGCTCGAGCAACGCCTGGACGTGCCCGTCCTCTCCCCAGCCGCCGTGCAACGCGATGAAGACCCGATCGGCACTCCGTAACTGCTCCAGTCCACCAGTGAGGGCGTCGTACATCCGACGTCGCAGGAGAGCGCGGGCCCCCGGTGCCGGAGGCTCCTTCGGCACCGGTACGACGGCATCGCCGGCCGGCACGGGATCAGCCAGGATCGGCTGCGCGGCGGCCGGATCGATCAGCACCACGTCGTGACCGCGAGCGACGAGCGCCTGCGCCACCGCCCAACCGGACGAGCGCGAGACGTCCCGCTCCGAACTCTCGCCACCGCACAGCACCGCGACTCGCACGTTGTCCTCCTCCTACTGCTGGTAGCTGTCCGCGGGAAGGTGTACGCCGCCCGCCCTGCGGTTTGACGCAGCAGACGCCGAGAAGTTCGGCCTAGGCTGTCGGTATGTGCGGTAGGTATGCGTCCAGTCGGGCTCCGTCGGACCTCGTCGCGGAGTTCGAGATCGAGGCGGGCAACGTGCGTGAGTCGGTCGAGGAGCTCGGCGAGAACTACAACGTCGCGCCGACCAACCAGGTCGTCGCGGTGGTCGAGCGGAAGAACCGCGACCAGCCCGACGAGACGATCCGCAAGCTGACCACGGTCAAGTGGGGCCTGGTGCCGTCGTGGGCCAAGGACACGTCGATCGGCTCGCGGCTCATCAACGCCCGGATGGAGACCGTCGCGGAGAAGCCGGCCTTCAAGAAGGCGTTCGCCACCCGCCGCTGCATCCTGCCCGCCGACGGGTACTACGAGTGGTACACCGCCGAGGAGAAGGTGAACGGCAAGCCGGTCAAGCAGCCGTACTTCATCCACCCGCCGGACGGCAGCATCCTGTCGATGGCGGGGCTGTACGAGATCTGGCGGGACAAGTCGGTCGAGGACCCGGACAAGGACGAGGCCTGGCTCTGGACCTGCACCGTGCTGACCACGTCGGCCACCGACGACCTCGGCCGCATCCACGACCGGATGCCGCTCCTGGTCGAGCGCGAGCGGTACGACGCCTGGCTGGACCCGCTGTCCTCGAACACCGACGACCTGCTCGAGCTCCTGGTCCCTGCCGCACCGGGCCGCCTCGAGGCGTACGCCGTGTCGAAGGCGGTCAGCTCCGTGAAGAACAACGGCCCGCACCTCCTCGATCCGCTGCCGCCCGACGGCGAGGACCCGCAGGACAGCCCGACCACTCTCTTCTGAGTTTCGTGCCCGCTCTTCACCGGTCGTGATGACAGGATGGGGCGGGTGACCGACGAACGGATTGTGGGGACGCCGCACGGAGAGGCCCGGATCGTGGCACACCGCGCCCGCCGCCCGGTGGCGACGCTGGCCCTGGGGCACGGCGCCGGGGCCGGGATCGAGTCCGGTGACCTGGCCGCACTGGCCGCTCGGCTGCCCAAGCAGGACATCAACGTGTTCCTGATCGAGCAGCCCTGGCGGCGCGCCGGCCGCAAGCTGGCACCCGCGCCGAAGGTGCTCGACGAGGCGTGGATCGCGATCATCGGGCAGCTCCGGGTCCGTACGCCGCTGGTCATCGGCGGCCGGAGTGCCGGTGCGCGGGTGGCCTGCCGCACCGCGAGCAGCTTGGGAGCTTCCGGCGTACTCGCACTGGCTTTCCCGCTGCACGCGCCCGGGAAACCGGAGAAGTCGCGGGTCGGCGAGCTCCAGTCGGCCGGCCTGCCGACGCTGGTGGTCCAGGGGGAGAGGGATCCGTTCGGTACGCCGGAGGAGTTCCCGCCGCTCACCGAGATGGCCGTGGTGCCGGACGCCGACCATTCCTTCAAGGTGCCGAAGCGGGCGGAGCTGGACCAGCAGGAGACCTACGACCTGCTGGTCGAAGCCGTGTTCGAATGGGTGAGCCGCGAGGTGTCCGGATAACGGGACGCGGGGCGGGGCCGGGCGAGGGAATGCCCCCGCGGCCGGGCGTGTTGTGACGAACATGATGGCGACGAGAGAGGCTCCGGCGCGGACTACTGGGAAGACCCCGGTATTCTCGATCACGATGCCGACTCCCACCACGACCGAGACTCCCGAGCAGCGCACCGCGCGGTTCGAGCGCGAAGCGCTGCCCTTCCTGGACCAGATGTACGCCGCGGCGATGCGGATGACCCGTAATCCGTCGGACGCCGAGGACCTGGTGCAGGACACCTTTGCCAAGGCGTACAGCTCGTTCCACCAGTTCACGCCGGGCACCAACCTGAAGGCGTGGCTGTACCGGATCCTGACCAACACGTTCATCAACGGATACCGGAAGCGGCAGCGTCAGCCGACGCAGTCGCCGACCGAGGAGATCGAGGACTGGCAGCTCACCGCCGCCGAGTCGCACACTCCCGGTGGGCTGAAGTCGGCCGAGGCGGTCGCGCTCGAGCACCTGCCCGACTCCGACATCAAGTCGGCTCTTCAGTCCATCCCGGAGGACTTCCGGCTGGCCGTGTACCTGGCCGATGTCGAGGGCTTTGCCTACAAGGAAATCGCCGAGATCATGGGCACACCGGTCGGCACCGTGATGTCACGGCTGCACCGCGGCCGGCGCCAGCTGCGTGAGCTGCTCGGCGACTACGCCCGGGACCGCGGCCTGATCCCGGCCGACGACAGCACGGACGCGGCCGCGTCGAGCACCGGCGAAGCTGCGGAGAAGGAGGAGTCGTGAGCTGCGGCGAGCACCACGACGTCGACTGCGGAGAGATCCTGCAGCGGGTTTACGTCTTCATCGACAACGAACTCGAGGACGCCAGTTCCGACGAGATCCGCCAGCACCTCGAAGAGTGCGCCCCCTGCCTCGACGAGTACGACCTGGAACGCTGCGTCAAGAAACTGGTCCACCGCTCCTGCGGCTCCGACCACGCCCCCGACGCCCTCCGCCAGAAAATCCTCCTCCGCCTCACCCAAATCCAAATCGAAACCTCCATCACCACGACGGATTGATTCAGCGCCGGTCAGAGCGAGTACCTGGCGAACTGGTAGGTGTCGATTTCGCCGCGGTGGAGTTTTTCGAGGAGATCCCGGGCAGCCGCGATGTAAACCTCGGGTGCATTCCGGAGCAGCGTCATTGCGGCGTTCAACTGCTCGGCGGCGGCCTCCCGGTCGCCCCGTGCCGCATTGATTCGCGCGAGTTCCATGCACAACCGTCCCTCTCGCAGGACGTCGCGAGCGGCTCGCGACACGACGAGACCGGACCGGACGTGGGCGGTTGCGGAGGTGAAGTCGCCCTGCGCGGCGTAGATGACCGCCAGGAGATGGTGGCTCTCGCCCAGGAAGGTCGCGTCACCGGCCCGTTGAACGGTGTCCAGAGCCCGCAGCGCCATCCGTACGGCATCCTCGTTGCGTCCTACCTGGACATGTGCAAGGGCTGCGTTCAGGCACCGCTTGAAGACGGCCCGCGTGTCCTTGGCCTGCTCCGCCAGGCCGATGCCCTCGGCAAATGCCTCGTCGGCCCGGTCGAAGTCGCCGGTGCGATCGTAGAGTGCGCCGACCGCCGTCAGTGCGACGCCTTCCAGGGTGGCGTCCTGGATCGTGCGGCTCAGGGAGAGCGCCAGCCGGCCGTACGCCAAGGCGTCGTCGAGCTGTCCCTCCAGGCCGAGCAAATAGGCCAGGGACGAGCAGCAGCGTGCCTGGCCGAAGGGATCGTGGATCCCGGAGAACATCCGCAGTGCGATCCGGATGCTGTCGATGGCAGAACCGGTGGCGCCGGTCTCCGCGTCCGGGATGGCGCTGTCGTGCTGCAGCCAGGCGGCGGTCGCGGGGCGCTCGTTCCGTAGTGCGACGGCGACCGCGCCGGAGCCCAGCTCGCGCATCTCCTGCCAGCGAACTCGTGACTCGTGATAGCTGAAGAACGCAAGTGGCAGCTCGGCGAACAGCGGGTGGTTTGCCAGGCCGGTCTGCCGAGCCTGCCGAACGCGGTCCATCAGATTTCGCTGCTCCGCATCCAGCCAGTGCACGACATCGTCTCGGCCGCTGAAGGCCGGGAGGAGTCCGCTGACCCCGACAGTTGCCAGCGGCAAACGCGGACTGGTCGGATGCGTGAAGGCATGGCAGATCCAAGCGGCCTCCGTGTACAGCTCGAGAACGCGGGCCAGTGCCTCGTCACGCTCAGCCGTGGACAGAGTGCGGTCGGCGACCTCCCGGCCGTACGCGCGGATGAGGTCGTGGAACCGGTAGCGAGCCGGGGCGACGGACTCCAGCAGGTTGAGGTCCACGAGCCGCTCGACGATCGCGTCCGCGCGTCGGAGCGGAATCTTCAGGAGGGCGGCGGAAACGGCCGTCGTGATGTCGGAGCCGTCCGGGACCGACAGCAACGGCAGCGCGTCGGCGGCCTGCCGATCGAGGCCGCGCTCGCTGGTTTCCAGGAAGTGCACCGAGCTGGCGATACTGGCACGCACTCCGGTCTCGTCGGAGCCCAGGCTGTCAAGGCGGCGCTCCTCGTCCTGCAGCAGGTCGACGAAGTGCTGGATCGGCCAGCTCGGCCGGGTGGCGAGTCGCCCGCCGACGAGCCGGATCGCCAGCGGCAGCCGGCCGGAGTAGGAAGCCAGAACCTGGGTGGCCTCCGGCTCCGCGGCGACCCGGTTCGGCCCGATGACACCGGCCAGCAGGTCGACGGACTCCGACTCCGACAGTGCGTCGAGGAGGATCTGACGAGCGCCTGGCAGGCCGGCCAGCGAGCCGCGGCTGGTGATGATCGCCCCGGATCCCGCATGACCTGGCAGCAGGGGCAGGACCTGAGCGACGTCTGCGGCGTTGTCGAGGAGCATGAGCACGCGCCGGCCGGCGAGCCGGGATCGCAACAGGGCCGCTGCCTCCTCGACGTCCTCGGGGATCGAGGCGATGTCGGAGCCGAGCGAGCGCAGGAGGTGACGCTGTGCGTCGGCGGGGGTCATCGGCTCGCCCGGGCCGTACCCGCGCAGGTTCAGGTAGAGGTGGCCGTCGGGGTAGCTCTCGGTCAGCTTGTGCGCGGCATGGACGGCCAGGGTCGTCTTGCCGATCCCGCCCATGCCGGTGACGGTGACCAGGCCGACGACCGCGGCGCCGTCCCCGGTCGAATCCCGAAGTACAGAAAGGATTGCTTCGACCTGGGCGGCGCGGCCGGTGAAGTCCGGAGCGGCCGGCGGTAGCTGCCACGGGGTCGGGAGCTGATCGGCAGCGGGCTCCTTCGGCGGCGTCCGTGGTGTGCCGAGCTTGCCGCGGGCAACGGAGAGGAACTGGTCGGCCTCGGTGGACGTGAGGGCGAGCGCTGCGGTGAGCGAGCGGACGGTGTCGATGCGTGGGCGGCTGCGAGTGCCGCGCTCGAGCACGCTGATGGCCTGCTCGCTGAGGCCGGCCTTCTCGGCGAGAGCCGCCTGGGTGAGGCCGGCGCGGATGCGGAAGGTGCGGAGAAGCTCGCTCAGCGTTGGCAACGCCGACCCGCTCATTGCCCCACTCTCCTCGGATCCAGGCCCGATATCGGTCAGTGCCGAAAACTGCCGGGCCCAACTCTAGGGGGATTCGCCGATGGCCGTCGGCCGTTGTCCACAGCCTCGCCGGTGCCGACGCCGAATGACCAACGATCGTTTGAAAGATAGCATTCAGTATGCGCTCGGGAACTCTCCGAATACGAGACCTCTGGAAAACTGGTCTGCTGTAAATCTGTGACCAAATCGCAAAGACCCCGGATTTCCCCGGGGTCCTCGCTGTCCGTAGTCGCCCTGAGTCAGGCGTTCGGGCGCTTGCCGTGGTTTGCGCCCTTCTTCTTGCGTGCGCGGCGCTTCCGGCCGGTCTTTCCCATTTCAAAGCCTCCTTGTAACAACTGCAAAGAGTCACAGTTTCTCATACGGCGGCATCTGCCGCGAAGCCGGCCGCGGGTTACGGTCTGGCTTACAGTGTTTCGGCGCAGCGGGGATGAGCAAAATTGAGATGCGTCAGCGACGCGCTGTCTGGCCCCCCTGGACTCGCGGAAAACCGCGGGCCCAAGACTTCGCCGCTGATCGGAGGTGACTTAAGATGTTTGACGACTGGGACTGGTGACCGACCGCAAAGGCACTACATGACGCCGGCCTTACACCGCACTGGGCTCCACCTGTTGGTCGCGGTCGTTGCTGCTTCGGCCTTGGTCGTGTTCGTCATGTCCGCTCTCGCCTTGTCGAACTACCTCACGATGGTGGCTCTGTGCCTGCTGGTTCTGTTCGGCAGTGCGCTGCGCTCTCCCCACGGCCCGACTCAGGGCGCCTCGCTCGGCTCGATCGTGCTGATGGCCGTGTACGTCATTGCCGGACCCGCGACCGCCGTTGTGGTTGCGGGTGTCGGGTCGCTCGTCCAAGGCAAACAGGTTCCACCGATCAAACGTGTCTTCAACAGTGGTCAACGCGTTCTCACGGCGGCCGGGGGCGCCGTCGCCTTCGTCGCCGTCCACGGACCGGTCGGCGCTTCCGCCTTGACCGAGGAACCGCGAGCCATTCTCGCGGTGACCTTGACGGGTATCGCCCACCGGTGTGTGAACGCGCTCCTGACGGCGGCCGTGCTGTGGCTCGAGCGTGGCCGCAAGGTGGTCGGCGCGTTCTTCCGCGAGGTCGTACTGGCGACCGCCCTACCGATGCTGGGATACGGCTATCTGGGCCTGGTCATGGCGTTCATGTGGCTGGGCGGCCTCGGGCTGGTCGCAGGCCTGATCACCCTCGTTCCACTGGTCGTCGCCCGTTGGGCGCTCTCGCAGGATGCCGCCGAGCGCGCGGCCCAGGCCGCGACGATGCGCGCGTTCATCCAGGTGATCGAGACGAAGGACCTCTACACCCGCGGTCACTCCGAGCGGGTGAGTGAGGGCGTCGGCATGCTCGGCCGCCACCTGCAGTTGCCGGTCGATCGCCAGCAGGCGCTGGAGCACGCCGGTCTGCTGCACGACGTCGGCAAGGTCGGCGTACCGACCAGCATCATTCGCAAGCCTGGTCGCCTGGACGACTCCGAGATGGACGCGATCCGGCTGCACCCGGCGCGCGGGGTCGAGTTGATCGGCAACATCCCGTTCCTGGAGGAAGTGAAGTCCGCGGTCCTCCATCACCACGAGAAGTACGACGGAACCGGGTACCCGGCCGGACTGAGCGGCACCAACATTCCGTACTTCGCCCGGATGATCGGGATCGTCGACGCGTTCGACTCCCTGACCTCGACCCGGTCGTACCGGCCCGCGCGCAGCGTCGAGGAAACGGTGGCGATCCTGCTCCAGGATCGCTACACGCATTTCGATCCAGAGCTTGTGGATGCGTTCGTCGCGGTCATCAGGCGCGACGGCTGGCAACCGGCGGCTGCCGAGCAGCCGGCCCCGAACGCGGAGCTCGAGTCGCCGATCGACCATGACGACCTGAGCCTCGGCAGTGGTGGCGGCGCCACCGGAACGGCGGCCGGACCGGCATGAGCGTGACCGGCGAGGCCGAGCGCCTCGAATTCCCCAGGTCCGGCAGCGGTGTCGTGATCGTGCTCGCAGGTGTCGTGCTGGGGGTGGCGGGTCTGGCCATGACTACCCACCGCGGGGTCACGGGCTGGCCTTTCGCGCTCACCTTCGGGGTCCTGATCGCGGTCGGCGAGATGGTCCAGTTCCGGGTCGACCGGACCCGCAACCGGGCGCCGATCGCCACCAGTGCTGCCTTGGGTTACTGCCTGCTGCGGGGCCCGGAGGTCACGGTGCCGCCGGAGGTCGCGCAGATCGTCGCGGTCGTCGCGGTGGCCACAGCGATCGGTCTCCTGCCACGGATCGTCGCGGGCCTGTGGTGGGACGCGGTTGTCTCGTGCCGGCGCCTGCTGTCGGTCGGTGCGGCCGCGGTGGTGTTCGCGGCGATCGCGCCGACCGACATGTCCTGGAACGGTTCGGTGGCGCACGCATTGCCGCTGGGCGGTGCGATGCTGCTCGCGGTCTTGTCCGCCGCCGGGCTCGATGCCGTCGTCGGAGCCGGTCAGATGACCGAGCGGTACAGCAAGCCGTTCCCCGCTGCGTTGCGCGACGAACTGGGAGTGACGGCCCGGATCGGGATGGCGATGGCGATCAGCGGCATCCTGCTCGCGGCCGGGACCTCGATCGCCGGGCTCTGGGCACCGCCGCTCGTCATCGTGCCGCTGTTGTTGACGCAGTTCGCGTTCCGGCGGTACTCGTCGGCGCAGCGCACCTACCGGAGTACGGTGCGGTCGATGGCTCGGAGTACGGAGATTGCCGGGTTCAGTAGTCCGGGGCAGAATGCGCGGACGGCGGCGCTGGCGGTGGCTATCGGCAACGATCTGGGGTTGAGGCCGGCGCGGATGGAGGCGTTGGAGTACGCCGCCCTGCTGTCGGGTGTCGGGCAGTTGGCGCTGGCGGATCCCAGTCCTGGCGGGGCTTCGCTGCTCCGGACGCGGGAGGAGCGGCAGCGGGCGGCGGAGATCGGGGCGGCGGTGATCGAGCGGTCCGGCGTACTGGACCACGTCGCGGAGATCGTCCGGCACTCCAACGATCCGTACCGGCACGGGCGGGCGAACAACTCGGCCATCCCGGTGGAGAGCGGGATCGTGAACGTTGCCCTGGCCTACGAACAGCTCGTCGGCGAGGGGTCGGGACAGTCGCCGGCCAAGGCGATGGAGTCGATCGGGCTGGGGATCGGCGCGGAGTACGACCCGGTCGTGGTGGAGTCACTCCGCCGGATCGTCGGCCGCGGCTTCAGGTTCTGAGAGTTCCTTACTCGCCTTCGGGGACAGGTGGAGCAGGGCCGGCGTACCGGCGCACGGTTCCAGTTCGTCCCACACCGGAGCAGTCGTGGCCGGGACGTGCCCCGAGCCGCCCATCAAGGCGTACAGCAGCAGACCGGCGCCGGCGGCAATCAGTACGTCGCCTGGGCTGATCGCCTGTCCCAGACGGGGAAGCGCCACCGGTACGACGTCGCCGAGCCAGGGCAGACGCGTCCCAGCACCGGAGATCTCGTGCCGTGGATCGGTCACCGCGGCGCCGCTCACCCCGGCCCGCGCCAACGCGTTCTGCGACACCGGCATGGCGCCGTTCAGCGCGACGACGACGGCGTTGCAGAAGAATCCCAGCGCCAGCAGGCCGACGCCCGGGTGCCGCAGGTTCATCCGCAGGAAGATCGCGATGCAGACCGCCGACCCGATCAGTCCGACGGGGTACGCCGTACCTCCGAAGAGGGAGCCGAGGAGTTGCCCGATGGCCGCCGCGGCCAGCCAGTGCACACCGGTCAACGTAGTGCCGGCCAACCGGCCGAACCCTCCGCCGGTCGCGATCGCCGCCCCGGCAGCGAGCACCATGACGAGGAGGACCAGCAGCACGTGTGCGATTCTGCCCCAAGCACCGACCCGGAACCGGGCAAGCTGACCCCGCAGCGTGTCGATTCAACCGCAAAACGTAACGGCGGCCCGGAACCTCCGGGCCGCCGTCGCAACACCTCAGGACTTGGCGGTTGCCGCTCCGCCGTCGTCGATGATCTCCGGCAGGTCCTTCACGCCCGGGTCGCCGCGATCCGCGACGAAGTCGGTCGGATGCGTGCTGTCCTTGCCGTCCGGCACCTTCAGGGCCCGGAACACGAACGTCAGCGCGATCACGACGACCAGGTTCAGCACGAACGCGGTCAGCGCGATGTAGGCCGGCGTACTGGTGCCCGGGATGTTCGCGAGCGAACCACCGAAGTGCTTCTTGGTCGCCGGGTTCACCACGTTGTACGCCGAGATGGTGCCGAACAGCATCGCCACCGCCCAGCCGGCCAGCAGCGCGTACCGGTGGAACCAGCGGGTGTACAGACCGACCACGATCGCCGGGAACGTCTGCAGGATCCAGATCCCGCCGAGCAGTTGCAGGTTCAGCGCGACCGTCTTGTCCATCGCGAGCACGAACACCAGCGCGCCGACCTTCACCAGCAGCGAGGCGAGCTTGGAGACCTTCGCCTCCTGTGCCGGTGTCGCGGACGGCTTGAGGAAGTCGCGGTAGATGTTGCGGGTGAACAGGTTGGCCGCCGCGATCGACATGATGGCCGCCGGCACCAGTGCGCCGACCGCGATCGCCGCGAACGCGATCCCCGCGAACCAGGACGGGAACTCCTGGTCGAACAGCCGCGGGATCGCCAGCTGCGGGTTCGCCAGGCCGTCCAGGCCCTTCACGTTGACGTTCGCCTTGATCGCCATGAAGCCGAGCAGGGCGAGCAGCCCCAGCAGCAGCGAGTACGCCGGGAGCAGCGTCGCGTTCCGCCGTACGACGTTGCGCGTCTTGGTCGACAGCACCGCCGTGACCGAGTGCGGGTACATGAACAGCGCCATCGCGGATCCCAGCGCAAGCGTCCAGTACGACACGTAGCCGGCCTCGCCCGGGATGAACGCCCCGGTCGGCTTGCCGGTTGCCGGGTTCGGCTTGGCCAGCTTCTCCTGCGCCGCACCGAAGATCGAGTCCCAGCCGCCGAGCACGTGCGGCAGGTAGAAGATCGCGACCAGGATCACCAGGTAGATCAGGATGTCCTTGACGAACGCGATCATCGCCGGCGCGCGCAGCCCGGAGGAGTACGTGTACGCCGCCAGCACCGCGAACGCGATCAGCAACGGCAGGTCCTTGGCGAGCGTGTTGTTGCCGCCCAGACCCATCGTCTCGAACACCGCCTGCATACCCACGAGCTGCAACGCGATGTACGGCATCGTGGCCAGGATGCCCGTCACGGCCACCGCGAGCGACAGCGCCTTGCTGCCGTAGCGACCGCCGACGAAGTCAGCCGGCGTCACGTACCCGTGCCGGTGCGATACCGACCACAGCCGGGCCATGAAGATGAACACGATCGGGTAGGCAACGATCGTGTACGGCACCGCGAAGAAGCCGCTGATCGCACCGGTCGCGTACATGGCCGCGGGGACGGCGATGAACGTGTACGCCGTGTACAGGTCGCCGCCCAGCAGGAACCAGGTGATGAACGTGCCGAACCCGCGACCGCCCAGACCCCACTCGTCGAGGTTGTCCAGGCGGCCGGTGCTCCGCCAGCGGGACGCCATGAAGCCCATCACCGTGACGCCGGCGAAGATCGCGATGACGATGATCAGCTGCACCCAGTCGACCGTGGTGTTCACTGGTCTCCCTCCTTCGCCGTACCGGCGTCCGGTGCGTCAGGGTCACCAAGTCCCTGAGCCGCCCGCCGCCTGCGCTCCTCGGCACGGAGCAGCCGGTAACTGATGCTGACCAGGATCGCCGAGAGGAAGACCCACATCAGCTGGTACCAGTAGAAGAACGGGAAACCCCACAGGTGCGGGTTCACCTTGGCGAACGTCGGCACCAGCAGCGGTACGACGATGGCCACCATCAGAAGGACACCGGAGATCCAGTACGCGGGTTTGACCGCGGACAATCGGGACACTGCAAACCTCCTCGGGACACAGGCGCAACGCAGCACGCTACCGTCCGACCGGAGCGGCCACTAGACCAACAGGTTGGTGCATGGATAACGAAAAGGCATGGTTCGTACGGCGCGTCGTGCTGTCCGTGCTGTTCCTGGTCGTCGTTGCCGTGCCGCTCTATCCGGAGCTGTTCGGTCTGGACGAGGTGACACCGTTCGCACAGCTGGTCGCGTTCCGTCCGCAGGCCCTGGTCGTCGTCCTGGCACTGGCCCTGCTGATGCTGGTACGCCGGGGTTGGCGGATCGCCGCCGCGCTGATCGCCGTACTGGCGCTGATCGGTGCCGCGGCGACCGCGCCCCGGCAGTTCTCCGACGCGCGTCCGGCGCCGGCCGGGGCCCGGGTGCTGACGATCATGGTCGCCAACGTGCTGGGCGGCGGCGCCCACGCCGCGGACGTGGCGCAGGTGATCCGGGACCGCAGACCCGACCTGGTTTCGTTGCCGGAGGCACAAGTCGACGTCCGCGAGGAGATCCGGGCGCAGCTGCAGGACCAGCAGTACAAGGGATTCACGGCGCAGCCGAGCCGGGCAGTCGAGAGCGCCACGAGCGTGCTGGTTTCCTCGTCACTCGGCAACGTCGCGTTCGCGTCCGAGGCCGGCACGAGCTTCGGCAACATCGTGGTGACGGGCGGGAACCTCGGTGCCGTCCGGCTGGTCGCGTACCACGGCTTCCCGCCGTTGCCGGACTCGGTCACCACCTGGAAGACCGACCTGCAGGCGGTACGCCGGTGGTGCGCGCAGGACCAGCCGACAGTCGTCGCGGGTGACTTCAACGCGACCCTCGACCATGCGGACTTCCGGCAGGCGCTGGGCGGTTACTGCCGCAGCGTGGGCCCGACCGTGGGCGGTGGGCTGCGCGGCACCTGGCCCGCGGATCAGCCCGCGGTGCTGCGGACGCAGATCGACCACGTGGTGGTGTCGCGGCAGTTCGAGCCCGGCCGGTTCACGACGTACCCGATCGCGGGGACCGATCATCGGGCCGTTGTCGCTACCGCCGCCGTGCTGCCCTAGGAGGAGTTCGTCGCCGGCCGGTAGATGTACGGCTGTGAGGACTGGACCGCTTCGGTCAGCATCAGCAGCAGGTCGGCACGCGCCTCGATCGGACGGCCGAAGAGGTCGTCGTCACCCGGGATCGGAAAGCCCTTCACACCGATCGCGAGCTGACTGAGCAGGACGTGCAGGACGCCGCGGGCGTTGAACACGTTCGGGGTCGGCCATTCCGGCAGGGTCTCGTGCATCAACGGCTGCTCGGCCGCGGTCGCCGCGATCGGTTTCAGCCAGCGCTCGAGCTCGTCGCTGGTCAGCATGTTCCGGTGCAGGATCGTCATCACCGCATGGGCAACGCGATCGTGCTCCTCGTGCACCCAGCGGTACGGCGTGTCCTTGACGATCCGGTCCGCGAGGACGTCGAGCAGTGCCCGCAGGACGCCGGCGTCGCAGTGCCGGGACCTGGCCAGCGCGCCGATCGCGTCGGCGCCGTGGGCAACGGCATGCGCCCAGCCGCAGTCCGCGACGTACCCGCGCAGGTCGCGCTCACGCAGCAGCCAGGTCGCGAGGCGGTCGCCCCAGCGCATCACCACCTCGTCGTGCACCAGGAACTCGGCGTTGTCGCGGTGGATCACCTCCGCGAGCGTCAGCGCCGTGAACGAGCGCCGGAAGACCGTGTCGGTGCCGTCCTCACCGAGGCCGTAGTTCAGCCCGGCGCAGAGCCCGTCCCCGAACCCCGGGAGCAGGTCGTCGTACACCCCGCGCTCCAGCCAGGTGGCGAGCGTCGGGTAGGCCAGGGCGTCACGGACCTGCGGGTTGGTGCTCGCCAGGCCGCGCACGAGCTCCTCGGTGAGTTCGGTCAGCGTACGGTCGTGCGGTACCGCGTAGTCCGCGGCCATCACGTCCTGCCAGTACGTCGACTCCACCCGAGCATCCTTTCATCTGTGCCTGATCAATCAACACCTACCCACACCCTCTTGTCGAGCGGACCACCCGAGGCGCTGGTATAAGCACCGGTAGCCTCCTCCTCCACCCCTTTCTTTCTTTCCTTCCCTTGACCGTCGGTAGCATCGGGGCGTGCCGTCTTTGAGCGATGTGGCGCGGAACCACACCACGCTGGACCAGGCCGACCTGGACCGCCTGCAACTGCTCGTCTCGGACTGGCAGATGCTGGCCGACCTGTCGTTCGCCGACCTGGTGCTCTGGTTGCCGGACACCGAAGGGCTGGGGTTCTGGGCCGGGGCGCAGATGCGGCCGACGACCGGACCTACGGCGTACCTTGACGACATCGTAGGCAGCTTCATCCCGCGCGGCCGCCGGCATCTGCTCGACCAGGCGTACGACGGCGGCCGGATCTGCCGCGAGGGCGACCCGGAGTGGCGCGACGACGTACCCGTCCGGGTCGAGACGATCCCGGTACGCCGGGGCTCCCGGGTGATCGCGGTGATCGCGCGCAACACCAACCTGCTCGGTGTCCGGACGCCGTCCCGCCTCGAGATCGCGTACCTGCAGAGCGCGACGGACCTGGCCCGGATGATCACCGACGGCATCTTCCCGTACGGCGGGGAACGGCTGCTGTCCACGACGCCAAGGGTCGGTGACGGCTGCATCCGCGTCGATCGGCACGGGATGGTGACGTTCGCGAGCCCGAACGCGTTGTCGGCGTACCGCCGGATGGGCCTCGTCACGGACCTGGTCGGTTCGCGGCTGAAGGACGTGACCGCGGACCTGCTGCAGTCCGGGCACAAGGTCGACGACGTACTGGCGTCGGTGGTCACCGGGCGCGCGGCCAAGGAGATCGAGATCGAGAACTCCGACGCCACGCTGTTCCTGCGGGCGATCCCGCTGCGGGCCGACGGACAGCACGTGGGGGCGCTGATCCTGCTCCGGGACGTGACGGAGCTGCGCAGCCGGGAACGGGAGCTGGTCACCAAAGAGGCGACCATCCGGGAGATTCATCATCGCGTCAAGAACAACTTGCAGACGGTCGCCGCGTTACTCCGGATGCAGGCCCGAAGGATCACTGTTCCCGAAGGGCAGGCCGCGCTGGCCGAGGCGGTACGGCGGGTCGGGTCGATCGCGATCGTCCACGAGACGCTGTCGGAGTCGTTCGACGAGCACGTGGACTTCGACGACGTGGCCGACCGGGTGGCCGCGATGGTCGCGGACGTGTCGACGGTGGCGACCGCGGTGGAGACGCGGCGGAGCGGATCGTTCGGCGTACTGGACTCGGAGATCGCGACCCCGCTGGCGATGGTGCTGACCGAACTCATGCAGAACTCGGTGGAGCACGCGTTCGGCGCCCGCGACGGGGGAGCGGCGAGCGGGACGATCGAACTCACCGCCGAACGCTCGGTCGGCCGGCTGCACGTCGACGTGATCGACGACGGCTCCGGCCTGCCGGCGAACTTCGACTCCGAACTGTCCGGCAATCTGGGTCTGTCCATCGTCCGCACCCTCGTCATCGGGGAACTGGACGGCACCCTGGTCTTCGGCAACCGCCACGACGGCCACCCCGGCGCCCAGGTAACCCTGGACATCCCGGTCAAGGACTGACTCAGCTGACGCGATCGGTCACTGCGGAGAGCGATCGATTGATTGTCAGCGACTTGCTACACAGTGTGTCCACGCGTCGCCACCTACCCCTACGATGACCCCAAGACTCCCCGACCAAGAAGGCTTTGCCGATGGCGACCTCAGACGCTCCGGATGCCGTTCCGAGCTTCGACACTTCCCAACCGACCATCGCTCGCGTCTATGACGCTCTGCTCGGCGGCAAGGACAACTTTGCTGCCGACCGCGAAGGGGCGGCGCTGTACCTGCAGTACGTGCCGGATGCCGGCCGATGCGCGATCGAGAACCGTGAGGCCCTGGTGAAGGGCGTTCAGTATCTTGCCCGCTCCGCGGGGATCGACCAGTTCCTCGACATCGGGAGCGGTCTGCCGACGCAGAAGAACACCCACGAGGCGGCACAGGAGATCAATCCGACCGCCAGGGTGGTGTATGTCGACGTCGACCCGATCGTGCTCGCGCACGGCCAGGCCCTGCTGGCCACCAACGACAGCACCATCGTGGTCACCGCCGACCTTCGCGAGCCGCAGACGATCCTCGACAACGAGGAGATCAGGCAGCACCTGGACTTCAGCCGTCCGATCGCGTTGATGGTCGTGGGCATCCACATGCACTTCCACGACGACGAGAAGCCGGACGAGTGGGTCCGCACCCTGATGGACGCGCTCGCCCCCGGAAGCTACCTGTTCATCACCGACTTCGTCGACACCGGTGAGCCGCTGCAGAAGAACATGGAGCGCGCCGGTCTGGAGAGCCTCGGCAACGGCTGGATCCGGACGCCGGAGCGGATCGAGCAGCACTTCCTCGGAATGCCGCTCGTACCTCCGGGCCTGGATTTCCTCGCCCGCTGGTTCCCGGAGGAACCCGACGCCGACGTTCCGGACGCGGCGGATCTGCAGCCCTGGCAGCGGATCCTGATGGCTGGGATCGCCAAGAAGGAGTGATCTGCCGCGCCGTGCGCGCGCGCCGACGCAGCGTCGCGCGCGCACGCACGGCGTTCTGAGATTCTGCAAGCGGGCCTGGGAGGTGGGCGTGACCGCGTTGGGCGCGCAGAGCGGGCCGACCGCGCTTCGGATCATCCTCGGAGCGCATCTCCGCCGGATGCGGGAGGCAGCAGGTTTCAGCCGGTCGGACGCAGGCTGGGAGATCCGCTCCTCGGAGTCCAAGGTCAGCCGGATGGAGCTCGGCCGCGTCGGCTTCAAGGAACGTGACGTCGACGACCTCCTCGCGTTCTACGGCCTCGACGACGCCGAGGAACGGGAGCGACTGCTCGCGCTGGCCCGCGAGGCGAACAACCCCGGCTGGTGGCACCGATACGGCGACGTCCTGCCGAGCTGGTTCCACTCGTACCTGGATCTCGAGGCCGCTGCCGCCTTGATCCGTACCTACGAGCTGCAGTTCGTCCCGGGGCTGCTCCAGACGGAGGAGTACATTCGCGCCACCGTCCAGCTCGGGCGTGGCGTGATTCCCGCCGAGGAGGTCGACCGGCGAGTCGCGCTACGAGTCCGGCGGCAGACCGTCCTGACCACCTCGAGCCCGGTGCGACTCTGGGCCGTGGTCGACGAGTCGGCGCTGCGGCGGCCGATCGGTGGCGAGAAGGCGCTGGCGGTGCAGATCGAGCACCTGATCGACATGACCGAGCTGCCCAATGTCACGCTTCAGGTGATGCCGTTCACGATCAGCAGTCACTCCGGGTCCGCCGGCGCGTTCACCATCCTCCGTTTCGCGGAGCAGGATCTGCCGGACGTCGTGTACGTCGAGCACCTCACCAGCGCGCTTTACCTGGACAAGGCCGAGGACCTCGATCAGTACACGGAGACAATGGAAGCCCTCTGCATCGCGGCGCCACGGCCGAACAAGACCCGTGATCTGCTCTCCGGCGTCCTCAAAACCATGGGCGCCGCCTCGCGCTCCTTCGCCGTCCCGTGACGGCTCGGGAAACACAAAGGCCCCGCGGGTTTCCGCGGGGCCTCGAAGGAGGACTTGCTCAGGCGGTGCGGATGCGCTGGCGAGCGTTGCGGCGCTTGAGAGCGCGACGTTCGTCCTCGCTCAGACCACCCCAGACACCGTGGTCCTGGCCGGCTTCGAGAGCCCACGCCAGGCACTGCTCACGCACGTCGCAGCGTCGGCACACCTGCTTGGCCTCTTCGATCTGCATGATCGCCGGCCCGGTGTTACCGATGGGGAAGAACAGTTCCGGGTCCTCGTCGAGGCATACGGCCCGGTGGCGCCAATCCATGGCGGATCCCATCTCTCTCAGTAGTTGACGTATGCTGCCGGTTAGGTCTGTACCCGAACAGCGGTGCTGTACTCGTCGGTTCGTGTAGCACGGGGGTTTGGTGCCGCGTCTGTTGTGAACGCATTCACGAACGAGACCATGTTCCCAATCTTGGGGGATCGAAACAAGGGTTATGCAGTTGTCGATCCGATCACAACGCTTCCTTAACACTTCGAACTGGAGCGCGGCGGTTCTCTCCATCCGGTTATCGGACGACGCAGCCCTTCCGCAAGCACCCGTTCACTGCAAGTAACCGTTGCAACCTTCTTTTGGTTACGCACAACCTCAAATCCCTGTAGGGCTGCGGTTGGCGAACCTCTCGAGGACCGTGTACCGAACCGGGCACTAAGCTGGCGAAGTGCCGACCGACTCCCCAGTTGCCGCCGTCCCGAGACCGCTCAAAGTAGCCGCGGCAGTGGTCGCTGTGGAAGGGCTTGTGCTCATCGTTCTCGGAATTGCCGAAGCCTTGACGATTCACAGCTCCCGCCTGGTGCTCGGGCTGACCACGACCGCCTTCTTCATCCTGTACGGCGCCGGTCTCGGTTTCGTCGCCGTACGGGGTCTGTGGAAGGCCAGACGCTGGAGCCGCGGGCCGACAGTGTTCACGCAGCTGATCCAGCTCCTGATCGCGTACAGCGTCTGGAACGGCGGCGCCCGGACCATCGCCGTCGTCCTCGCGGTGCTCGCCGTCGTGATCCTGGTCTGCGTGTTCCAGAAGGCCTCCACCGAGGCCCTGATCGGTGGTGGCTCCAACGACCACCCGGTGCTCTAGCTGCCCTACTCCTTGAGCAGGCCGGCCCGGAGCTCGGTCAGTGTCCGCGCGAGCAGCCGGGAGACGTGCATCTGCGAGATCCCGATCTCCTCGGCGATCTGGGACTGCGTCATGCCGCGGAAGAACCGCAGCGTCAGGATCCGCTTCTCCCGGGTGTCGAGCTGTGCCAGCAGCGGTTTCAGCGACTCCCGGTACTCCACACTCTCCAGCGCCTCGTCCTCGCCTCCGAGGCCGTCCAGGACCGTGGTCGCATCCGTCTCGTTCTGATCGGGAGCGTCCAGGGACAAGGTGTTGTAAGCGTTCGCGGACTCCAGACCCTCGATCACCAGGTCCGGTGAGAGGCCGAGGCGCTCGGACAGTTCGGCCACCGTCGGCGCGCGGCCGAGCTCCTGCGTCAGCTCCGCGGTCGCCGCGGTCAACGACAACCGCAGCTCCTGCAGCCGCCGCGGCACCCGGATCGCCCAGCCCTTGTCCCGGAAGTACCGCTTGATCTCGCCGAGGATCGTCGGGGTCGCGTACGTCGAGAACTCGACGCCACGATCCGAGTCGAACCGGTCGATCGCCTTGATCAACCCGATCGTGGCGACCTGCACGAGGTCGTCGTACGGCTCGCCCCGGTTGCGGAACCGGCGCGCCAGGTGCTCCACCAGCGGCATGTGCAGCGCGACCAGGCCCTCGCGTGCCCCGGCGTACCCCGGAGCTGTCGGACCGGCCGCCATCTGCCGGAAGAACGCGGCCGTCCGGGTCCGCAGATCCGGGGACTCCTGAGTTTCCAGGCCGCTTTCGTCACTCACGCCTTCTCCGTGGCGGTCGCGGTGGCCGTCACAGTGATCGTCAGCCGGCCGTCGACGGTCTCGGCGGCGGCCGACTCCACCAGCGCGGTCAGCACCGTCCAGCCGAACGAGGTGGTGTCGGGCTGCCAGCCGTTGGGTACGACGGCGCTCGTCCGCACCGTCAACTGCGGCGGAGCGATCTCGAAGACGCACTCCAGCACGCCGTCGGCCGACTGCGGCAGCAACAGCGCGCAAGCCTCGTCGACCGCGATCCGCAGGTCGTCGATCGCGTCCAGTGTGAAGTCGTTGCGAGCAGCCAGGTTGCCGACCACAGACCGCGGTACGGCGATGTACGCGCCGTCCGCCGGGATGCTCAGACGGACCTCCGCGGGTCGTCCCATGCTGCTCACGCTGCCTCCCTCGTGTCAGGCGGGCGATCGACCCACCACGCCGTACATCTTCCCCGCTGTGGCGCTCTGATGCACGGCGGGCGGGCCGGACCTGTGGACAAAGGGCCTCAGGGGTGTTCGTGCTCCGAGCGGAGGCGGGAGAGGAATGCCTGGGTACGGGAGTGTTGCGGGTTGCTGATCACGTCCTTCGGCGGGCCTGCCTCGACCACGACGCCGGCGTCCATGAACACGACCGTGTCCGCGACCTCGCGCGCGAACGACATCTCGTGGGTCACCACGATCATCGTCATGCCGTCCAGGGCGAGCTCGCGCATCACCGCGAGCACCTCACCGACCAGCTCGGGGTCGAGCGCCGAGGTCGGCTCGTCGAACAGCATCAGCTTCGGCTGCATCGCCAGCGCCCGCGCGATCGCGATGCGTTGCTGCTGACCGCCGGACAACTGCGCAGGATAGGCGTTGCAGCGATCCGCGAGTCCCACCCGGTCGAGCAGTTTCATCGCCCGCTCCCGGGCGCTCTTCCGCGACTCGCCCCGGACCTGCGTGGGCGCCTCGATGATGTTCTGCAGCGCGGTCATGTGCGGGAACAGGTTGAACCGCTGGAACACCATCCCGATCTCACGCCGCTGCGCCGCGATCTCCTTGTTCTTCAGCCGGTACAGCTTCCCGTCGCGGTCGGCGTACCCCATCAGCTCGCCGTCGACCCAGATCCGGCCGCCGTCGATCGTCTCGAGCTGGTTGACGCACCGCAGGAAGGTCGTCTTGCCGGAGCCGGACGGACCGAGCAGGCAGACCACCTGGCCGCGGTCCACGTCGAGGTCGATGCCCTTCAGCACCTCGTTGTGGTGGAAGGACTTGGTCACGTTCACCGCGTGGACCAGCGGTTGTGCCAGCGGCTGGGCAGGCTCGGCGGCTGCTGCTGCGGTCATCACGCACCTCCCGCGCCGGCCGGACGAGCGGCTCGCGGCGCCTGTGTTCCGAAGCCCCGGCCGAAGTGCCGCTCGAGGAAGTACTGCCCGACCATCAGGACACTCGTCGCGGCCAGGTAGTACAGGGTCGCCGCGACCGCGATCGGGAACGTCTTGTAGTACGTGCTGCCGATCGACTGCAACTGGTAGAACAGCTCGCCGAGGACCGGTACCGCGAGCAGCAGCGAGGTGTCCTTCAGCATCGCGATCGTCTCGTTGCCGGTCGGCGGGACGATGACCCGCATCGCCTGCGGCAGGACGACCCGGCGCATCACCTTGCCGCTGCTCATACCGAGCGCCTGCGCGGCCTCGGCCTGGCCCTTGTCGACACTGAGGATGCCGGCCCGGGCGATCTCGGCCATGTACGCCGCCTCGGACAGGCCGAGCCCGATCACACCGGCGACCAGGCCGGTGAAGATCTGGTTCGCGTCCAGGGTGAAGAACCGCCAGTCGCCGGACAGCCCCAGCCAGTCGATGATCTTCCAGTCGAACGGCACCCCGAACGAGATGCCCTGCTGGAACAGGATGCCCAGCGTGCCCATCGTGAACAGCAGGATGTAGCGCGGGATGCTCCGGAAGAACCAGGTGAACAACCAGGCGACGCCGGACAGGATCGGGTTGTCGGACAGCCGCATCACCGCGAGGATCACGCCGCCGGCCACACCGACCACCATCGACAGCACGGTGACCAGCAAGGTGCCCTTGAGGAAGCCGTTGATCACCGGCTTCTGGTTCATCGCCTGGAAGACGAAGTCCCAGTCGAACGCCTTGTTGGTCACCAGCAGGTGCACCAGCATCGCGGCCAGTACGGCGATGATCGCGATCGCGACCCACCGGCCCGGATGCCGGACCGGCACGGCCTTGATCGGGCCCGGCCGATCGGCGTCCGATGCGGCCGGGCGGGTTGCGGTATCGGTAGTCATGTCAGCTCACGGGTTGACGGCGAAATCGGTGATCGCACCCGAGTCGTTGTTCCACTTGGCCAGCGTGGACTTGTACGTGCCTTCGCTGTCCAGCGACTTCAGCGCCTCGACGATCGCCTGCGCGAACGCGGTCTGCGCCTTCGGGACCACATAGCCGTACGGCGCGGCGTCGTAGATCTCACCGAGCTGCTCGAGCTGGCCGCTGGTCTGCTTGATCGCGTACAGCACGACCGGGGAGTCGGCCAGCATCGCGTCGGCCTTGCCGCCGGCCAGGTCCGCGGTCGCCTGGTCCTGCTTCTCCCGCACCACGAGCTTGATCTCCGGCTTACCGGCCGCCTTGCACTTGGCCTGCCGCTTCGGCATGTCGTCCTCGAGTTGCGTCGTACCCTTCTGCACCGCGATGGTCTTACCGCACGCGTCGTCGGGGTTGACGCCCTTCGGGTTGCCCTTGGCGGTGGCCCACAGCGTGCCGGCGCTGAAGTAGCTGACCATGTTGACCTGCGCCTTGCGCTTGTCGTTGATCGTGAACGACGAGATGCCCATGTCGTACTTGCCGCCCTGGACGCCGGTGATGATGGTGTCGAAGCCGGCCGGCTGCCAGTCCACGGTGACGCCGAACTTCTGGGCCACCGCGTTGAACAGGTCGACGTCCATGCCGACGACGGTCTTGCCGCCCTGCAGGAACTCGTTCGGCGGGTAGCTGGCGTCCACGCCGACGACGATCTTGCCGGCGGACTTGATCTTCGGCGGCAAGGATCCGCTCAGGTCGGGTCCGCTGCTCGACGGCGCACTGGAGGGAGCGCTGGAGGGGGCGCTCGAGGGTGAGGTGGACGAGCCACCTCCGAGAGAGTTCGAACCGCAGCCGGCGGCCGCCAGAACCAGAACGCCGGACAGCGCCAGCGTCCTCCGCACGACAGACATCTGATCCTCCAAAACCGGGCACCGGTCGGCCCGGTGCCATGTGTCCGCATCTTGACACAGCGACCTGCGGACAGCGCACGGACCAACCCCGAACAGAGACCGATTCGTAGCTTGCCCGCCGCAACCCCACCCCTGGTCGCCATCCCGCCACGCACCGTGACGGTGCCGTCAGGGGGTGGGTTCTACGTGGGTCGGGTCGAGGACGCGGCGGAGGAAGGTGCGGGTGCGCTCCTCCTTGGGGTTGCCGATCACCTCGGCGGGCGGTCCCTGCTCGACGATCACGCCCGCGTCCATGAACACCACCCGGTCCGCGACCTCGCGCGCGAACGCCATCTCGTGGGTGACGACGAGCATCGTCATACCGTCGAGCGCGAGCTTGCGCATCACCGTGAGCACGTCGCCGACCAATTCCGGGTCGAGCGCGGACGTCGGCTCGTCGAACAGCATCAGCGCCGGGTCCATCGACAGTGCGCGGGCGATCGCCACCCGCTGCTGCTGGCCGCCGGACAGCTGCATGGGATAGGCGGTCACCTTCTCGTTCAGGCCGACTCGATCGAGGTTGGCCCGGGCGATCTGCTCGGCCTCGGCCTTCCCGCGTTTCAGGACGCTCGTCTGCGCCACCGTGCAGTTGGCCAGCACCGAGAGATGCGGGAACAGGTTGAACTGCTGGAACACCATCCCGATCTGCTGCCGAGCGGCGTCGAGGTGGCAGTCCCGGTCGGTGATGTCCTCGCCGCGGACGAAGACCTCGCCTACCTCCGGTACCTCGAGCAGGTTGACGCACCGCAGCAGGGTCGACTTGCCCGAGCCGGACGGCCCGATCACACAGACCACCTCGCCCTGCTCGACGGTGAAGTCGATACCGCGCAGGACGTGGTTGCTGCCGAACGACTTGTGCAGGTTCTTGATCTCGACCAGTGCCATCAGTGTGCCCTCGCAGCCTTGGCCTCCAGCCAGCGGACCAGCAGGCCGAGCGGCAGGGTGATGACCAGGTAGCAGAAGCCGGCGGTGACGAGCGGGGTCAGGTTCGACTCGGTGTTGGCCAGGTCCCGGCCGAAACCCGTCAGCTCGTACGCCGCCGCGGAGGTGCCGATGATGAAGACCAGCGACGAGTCCTTCACCAGCAGGATCAGGTCGTTGGCCAGTGGCGGCAGCACGATCCGGAACGCCTGCGGCAGCACGATCTTGCGGGTCGCGACGCCGGCGGGCATGCCCAGTGACCGGGCGGCCTCGATCTGCCCCTTCGGAACCGCCTGGATGCCGGCCCGGATCACTTCGGCCATATAGGCGGCGGCGACGATGCCGAGGGCCAGCCACACTGTGCCGTAGGGGTCGAGCGGGATCACCAGGTCGGCGAACGCCAAGGGCAGCAGGCTGAAGGCCACGAACACGACAATCGCCGGCAGTCCGCGGAAGAACTCGATGTAGGCCGTCGCGAACCACCGGTACGGCGCGACCCGGCTGAGCCGCATCAACGCGAGCAGAGTGCCGCCGAGCAGGCCGATGACGAAGGCCCCGGCCGTGTACTCGATGGTCTTCAGGAACGCTCCGGGCAGCCCGCTGGTGAACGCGGACTTCACGAACTCCGGTTTGAAGAAGACGCTGGCGATCTGGCCCCAGTTCGCCGTGAAGGCCGCCACCACGACGATGACGATCAGGACGGCGTACTGGATGCCGCGCGAGCGCTGGGCGCGTTGCCGCGGGCTGAGCCCGCGGCGCTTCTCGACTACCGCGTCGCTGACCGTCACTTCTTCGGCTCCACCCCGAACCACTTCTTGAAGATCTGGTTGTAGGTGCCGTCGGACTTGGCCTTGGCCAGCAGTTCGTTGAACCTGGTCAGCAGCTTGGTGCCGCTGGGGTCGTCCTTCTTGGCCGCGAAGCCGTACTGCTCGCCGGTGTTGAACTCGGCCGTCACCTCGGTGTCCGGGTTGCCCTGGACGAAGTTGTACAGCGCGCCGTTGTCGTTGATGGCGGCGTCGACGCGGCCCGACTTGACGTTGTTGGTCTGCAGGGCGAGATCGTTGAACACCACGACCTCGAAGCCGATCTTCTTCGCCGCCGCCTCGGCGTAGTCCTTGCCCGTGGTGTCGGCCTGGACGCCGACCTTCTTGCCCTTCAGGTCATCGAGCGACTTGTACGGCGCACCCTTCTTCACCAGCAGCACCTGGGTCGCGTCCATGTACGGGTCGCTGATCCCGATCGCGGCCTTGCGCGACGCGTTGATCGTCATGGCGCCCATGCCCATGTCGCACTTCTTGGCCTGGTAGGCGGCGCCCGACGTGACCTGGGCCCACTCGATGCTGATCACTTCCTGCTCCACGCCGAGATCCTTGGCGAGCAGGTCGATCAGATCGACGTCGAAGCCGACCACCTTGGTGCCCTCCTTGTACTCGAAGGGCTTGTACGACAGGTGCGTGCAGACCGTCAGCTTGCCGGGCTTCACCAGAGTGATGCCGGCCGCTTTCGCTTTGTCCTCGCCTCCTCCACCGCTGTCCGAGCCGTTGCCGCAGGCAGAGATCGCGAGCGCGAACACCGCCACCGAGGCAGCGGTTACGGTGAGGCGACTGTTGCGGAGGGTGGAGACGATATTCATCGCTGGTACTCCTCGACACTGGTTGTGGAACGCCGGCCCCGGACAGCACTCGGGCCGGATTCCTCGCATCCTGACACAGCAAGCAGGTACGTGGCGGCTGTCGACTCCCGACGAGACTCGATCGTCACCGTCGCAGGCTCCTGTGGTGGCCCTCACAGAGCAGACCAGTGGGCCTGTGGTTTACTCGTAGGCACGGGTGACCCCCGAGTGGCAACGGCGGTGCTCGACGCACCCGAACGGACCGCCTTGTGCCCCCACTCCTCTGTAGACGCCTGCCCATCCTCGCGGTGGGCCGCTTTGCTTTTCCCGATGAAGGGTCATTCATGGTTGCCGAACTGCTCCCGTCCGAGACCGGCTCCGACCGCGCCGCACCCGATCCGTTCGGCGGCGACCCGGTGTTCGAGCTGCACCTGGGCGGCAAGATCGAGGTGACGTCCTCGGTCAAGGTCACCAACGCCGACGAGCTCTCCCAGGCGTACACCCCCGGCGTCGCCCGGGTCTGCACCGCGATCGCCGAGGACCCGTCGCTGGTCCGGCGCTACACCTGGAAGTCGAACGTGGTCGCGGTCGTCACCGACGGCACCGCGGTCCTCGGCCTCGGCGACATCGGTCCGGCCGCGTCGCTGCCGGTGATGGAGGGCAAGGCCCTGCTGTTCAAGGAGTTCGGCGGCGTCGACTCGGTGCCGATCGCGCTGGACTGCACCGACGTGGACGAGTTCGTCGACACGGTCGCGCGAATGGCGCCGTCGTTCGGTGGGATCAACCTCGAGGACATCTCCGCGCCGCGCTGCTTCGAGATCGAGCGCCGGCTGAAGGAGCGGCTGGACATCCCGGTCTTCCACGACGACCAGCACGGTACGGCGGTCGTCGTACTCGCCGCGCTCCGCAACGCGTTGCGAGTCACCGGGAAGTCGATCTCCGACATCCGCGTGGTGATCTCCGGGGCCGGTGCTGCCGGGGTCGCGTGTGCCCGGATCCTTTTGCAGGCAGGGGTCGGCGACCTCGCGGTGGTCGACAGCAAGGGCGTGCTGCACGAGGACCGTGCCGACCTGAACCCGGTGAAGCTGTCGCTCGCCCGGGACACCAACACCGGCGGGATCTCCGGCCGGCTGGTCGACGCGCTTGCGGGTGCGGACCTGTTCCTCGGCGTCTCCGGCGGGACCGT
Organism: Kribbella sp. VKM Ac-2566; assembly: GCF_004366005.1. Lineage (NCBI taxonomy): Bacteria > Bacillati > Actinomycetota > Actinomycetes > Propionibacteriales > Kribbellaceae > Kribbella > Kribbella sp. VKM Ac-2566. The sequence goes on from NZ_SODT01000011.1 coordinate 750,788, forward strand.
CCCGGAGGACGCCGTCGCGCAGATGGCCGACGACGCGATGATCTTCGCGCTGGCGAACCCGAACCCCGAGGTGCATCCGGACATCGCGCACCGGCACGCCGCGGTGGTCGCCACCGGTCGCTCCGACTTCCCGAACCAGATCAACAACGTCCTGGCCTTCCCCGGCATCTTCCGCGGCGCCTTCGACGCGAATGCCTCCCGCATCACCGAAGGCATGAAACTCGCCGCCGCCGACGCCCTGGCCGGCCTGATCACCGAGTCGGACCTGCGCCCCGACTACGTCATCCCGTCGCCCTTCGACGAGCGGGTCGCGCCGGCGGTCGCGGCGGCCGTGGCCGCCGCTGCCGTGTCGGACGGGGTCGCCCGGCCCTGAGGTCTCAGGTCCTAGCTGCGGACCACCATGCGCTCCCACCAGTGCGCGGCGCGGTTCAGCATGTCGGCGTCGTGGCCCCCGGACTGCACGTACCCGGTCATCGCCAGCCGTGAGTAGACCGCCGACATCGCGCCGCGCCCGGAGCCGTCGTACCAGCCGTCGCGACGGATCGGGTCGTCGCCGGTGCCCGGGAACGTGGTCCGTTCCAGGTCGAGCCAGGGGAAGTCCGCGGCGACCGGGAGCTGCGTGGCCTCGATGAACCGGTGCGTGTACCGGACCTTCTCCTCCAGCCCGAGCCAGAACAGGCCGGGCGCGAGGACGGACCGCGGGGGAGTACCGCGCCAGTACGCCGCCTGCCAGGCCGACGACTGCGGGACCATGACCAGGCTGTCCCGGACGGCCTGCAACGTCGTACCCATCTGGGCGATCGCGTTGGGTGACCATCCGTAGGTGATCAGGTACGGGTGCTCGCCGGTCTCCTCGCCGATCTGGTACGTCGCACCGTCCAGCGGGAATCCGGCCGGCGCACCGGCGTAGACCAGTTCGGGATCGATCTGGGTGGTGCCGAGCAGGTGCCGGGTCCCGGAGGCAGCGGCATTGTTGTACGCCGTGGCGTGGAACCGGCCGTACCCGAGGGCGAGTGCGCGGACCGCGGCGTACTGGTCCAGCGACAGCATCGCGGGCGCCCAGTGTTCGACGTCCCAGGTACCCATGTTGCCGTCGTCACCGGCCACGAAGTGCGGGAAGGCGCCGACGTACCGGTCGTTGCGGAACAGTTGGACGGCCTCCTGGCGGGTGTACTGGAGGGCCGCCAGGCGGTCCAGGATCGCGCGCGCCGCGGTGTCGGCCGCCTGGATACGCGCCGGGTCGCCGGAGCGCTGCTCGAGGTACCGCGCGTACCCGACCAGCAGTTCGGCGCGCCCGCTCAGGGTCCGGATGTCGCCGCTGCGCAACACCGTGTCCGGGCGGGTTGCGTACAGGTCGAGGAGCGAGGTCAGGTAACTGTCCAGGTTGGCTTGCAGTCGCGCATCGCCTTGCAGATAAGGGCTCCGCAGCATTTGCAGGGCGATATCGGTGTTCATGTGGTTCGGACGTTGCCGCAGGATGTAGTCGAGCAGTTCGTCGGCGGTACGACGCTGATCCGGGTCGCCGGTCACGTCGTAGATCGCCGCCAGCGCGGCGAAGGCGTGCGTCGCACCCTCGAACCCGGGACTGGTGGAAGCACCGTCCGCGGTGATCTGGAGATAGGCGCCGGCGACCTCCGAGGTGGTCGCGGCAGGAGCCGGGGCGGCTGGTCCGATCAGCAGGGCGGCGGTCACGCCCGCGGTCACCAGAGCGCGGAACATCGGTCCTCCTCAGGGGAATTACGGTCAGGGCCGTTAATCGCGGATCAAACCACACCGTCGCCCCGCTGACCAGACCTCGCGGCCCGCGGGCGTGAAGTCGGTAACTGACGTGGTGCGGACCAGCGCCTAGGGTGGTTCGCATGCTTGCTGCTTATGCCGCGAAGTTCGATGCCGACAACCCGATCGCCGCGCTGGAGGTGGGGGAGCGGCCCGATCCGACGGTGCCCGAGGGGTGGGTGACGATCGACGTACGGGCGACTGCGCTCAACCATCACGATCTGTGGTCGTTGAAGGGGGTCGGGCTGGCCGAGCAGAGTCTGCCGATGATCCTCGGGTGCGACGCGGCGGGCGTGGACCCGGACGGGAACGAGGTCGTCGTGCACGCGGTGGTTTCGGACCCGGCGTGGAAGGGCGACGAGACGCTCGACCCGAAGCGGTCGCTGCTGAGCGAGCGGTACCAGGGCACGCTGGCGCAGAAGGTCGCCGTACCGGCGCGGAACGTCGTACCGAAGCCGGCCGGGATGAGTTTCGAGCAGGCTGCGTGCCTGCCGACGGCGTGGCTGACGGCGTACCGGATGTTGTTCACGCAGTCGGGGCTGAAGCCGGGGGACACGGTCCTCGTGCAGGGCGCGGGTGGTGGCGTGGCGACGGCGTTGATCACGCTGGCGCGGGCCGCCGGGATCCGGGTGTGGGCAACCAGCCGGGACGAGGGCAAGCGGGCCAAGGCGGTCGAAATCGGGGCGCACGATGCGTTCGAGTCAGGCGCGCGGCTGCCGGAGAGGGTCGACGCGGTGATGGAGACGGTCGGGCAGGCGACGTGGTCGCACTCGCTCAAGTCGCTGAAGCAAGGCGGCACGCTGGTGATCTCCGGCGCGACCAGCGGTCAGGCGCCGAAGTCCGCCGAGCTGAACCGGATCTTCTTCCTGCAGCTCCGTGTACAGGGCTCGACGATGGGCACCCGGACCGAGCTCGCCGAGCTGGTGCAGTTCATGGCGAACGCCGGCATCTCGCCCCACATCGACACGGTCCTGCCCCTCACCGAGGCCCGCACCGGCTTCGAGAAGATGAATGCGGGCGACGTCTTCGGCAAGATCGTTTTTACTGTCTGAATGCAACCTGAGATCAGGCCGGCCACGGTCGAGGACGCCGAGGCCGGCGCGTGGTGTCATCTGTTGTGCTGGCGGGAGGCGTACGCCGATCTGGTGCCGGCTGATCTCCTGCTCGAGCGGACATCCGACATCGACCGTCGTACCGAGCGCTGGGCGACCCGGCTGGGCGCGGGAGACACGCGCTGGATCGCGCTGAACCCGGATCCAGCTGCTTTGTCGCAGGACCGGGTGGTCGGCTTCGTCGGCACCGGGCCCGGGCGCGACGAGGACGGGCCGGTCCCGTTCGAGCTGGAGGCGATCTACACCCGGCAGGCGTACTGGAAGACCGGCCTCGGCGGCCGGCTGTTCGACGTTGCCGTGGGCAAGCAGCCGGCGTTCCTGTGGGTCTTCGAGGGGAACGAGCGGGCGCTGCGGTTCTACCGCCGGAACGGGTTCGAGCCGGACGGCGTCCGCAAGCACGACCCGTACTTCGACCTGTGGGAGATCCGGCTGGTCCGGAGGTAGTGCCAGCGGCACACCTGTGACACTTAACCGGTGTGACGTTTCACGGCTGAAACATTCGCGTCGCACCGGGGCAACGCGACGGGGTCACTCTGTTCCTACGATCCGCCCGATCGACGAGGAGCGATGAAGCCCATGAGGCCCACTTTGACGGTGATTGTTGACCCGGCCGACAACTGGATGACGAAGGCCGCGTGTGTCGGTCAGGCGCCGTCGTACGACGAGACGGCCAGCTTGTGGGAGCAGCGCAAGGCCCAGGCCATCTGCCTGACGTCGTGCCCGGTGATCGAGGAATGCCGGGAGTGGGCGCGCCGGACCAAGTTCACAGGCACCGCCGCGGGCGAGAAGTTCCTCGCCGGCCGCCGCCGCGGCCGCCCCGGCCCGCAGGAACGCCGTACCCGCCCCATCATCGAAGAGCAGCAGGCCAGCTAGACCTTGACGAGCTCGTCGGCGCGGTCCGCGTCGGCGGGCTCTGCAGAGGTACGCCGGAACGGGGCCAGGATCGTCGGCACCAGCTGCTTGCGGTTGTGGATCGCCGCGCCGACCGCGAGCGCCAGGTAGATCGCGCTGATCACGTAGCGCCCGGTCTGACCCGGTACGGCGAACTGGATCGCGAACAGGCCCAGCAAGGCCCACGCCGCCCACCGGGGGAAGCGCAGGTTCAAGAGGATCGCAAGTCCGAGCAGCGTCTGCGTGGCGGTGAGCAGGAACTCCTCGATCTGCCGGCCGTCCAGGTGCAGCGCGGCACCGCCGCCACCGATCCCGTAGGCGATCGGCAGGCTCCCGATCAGCAGCGTCCACTGGTTCACCTTGGCCGAGATCAGCAGACCCAGTGCCGCGGCGCCCTTGCCCCGCCACGCGAACAGCAGCGCCACGATGAACTCAGGCGCCTCGGACGCCAGCGGAGCCAACCATTGGACCAGCAGGAACTGGTCGATCCCCAGCGCCTGACCGCCCTGGACGAGCGAGTCCGCGAACGGCTCCGCGGCCGCCAGGATCACCCCTGCCGAGACCAGGAACATCGCGGTCACGGTGATCCGGCGCTGGAGCTTCGGCAGTGCGCCGATCGTCGCCGCCGGCCCGATCAGGTCCGGCTCGTCGTCATGCTCCGACGTCGCCGCCCGGTACAGGTAGAACGCGAAGAACGCGAGCAGCAGGATCCCCAGCAGCAGGTGGATCTCGCCGGTCACCGGGATCACGAACGCGACCACGCCGGCGACAGCGAGGAAGCCCAGCTCACGCCGGTACCCGGTCTCCAGCACGAGCGCCTTGACCGAGCGTCCGCTCCGCCGCGAAGCGACGTACAGGCTGATCAGGACGACGCTGGACCAGCCGAGGCCGAGCAGCAGCCGGTTCGATCCGGTCATGTTGGCGGCGGCGTACTGCACGTACTCCGGGTGCGATCCGGCGGTGTGCGCGAAGTAGAGGTCGACCGCGTACTCCGGCAGGACGGCGATGACCGCGAGCAGCGCGATCGCCAGACCGCCGGAGATGTCCATCTCCGCCGCTTCCGCCGCCCAGGCCAGCACGAACGATGCGGCGACCACGGCGAGACCGAAGATCAGGATCGACGCGAGCGCCGGCGGATGGGTGCCGGTGACCCGGAGGGCGACCGCGGGGATCGCCACCAGGAGCAGCAGCAGAACAGGGCGGAGAGCTCGGAACACGCCTTCCAGCCTGCCACCGTTTCGATACTTTCGCAATTGCGAAAGTATGAGACCGTGGTCACCACGGCACGCCGGGCTGCCCGGAGACCGCCTGAGCGGTCACAATGACTGCGCGATGACCAACCCTGAACCGACGAAGGCGCAGCTCGATTCCGCCGCGGGCACCTTCGCCATGCTCTCCGCTCCGGTCCGGCTGCACCTGGTGTCGCTGGCCGCCCAGGGGGAGTACGACGTCGGCACCCTGGCGGAGCGGGTCGGCGTCAGTATCGCCACCGCCAGCCAGCACCTCGGCAAGCTCCGCCTCGCCGGCATCATCACCGCCCGCCGCGAAGGCCGCCGCCACATCTACACCGTCGACGACCCCCACGTCCTGAACCTGGTAGACCAAATCTTCGAACACATCGCCCCCGACGGCACGCTAGCCCCCGACCCACCCCGCCGCACAAGACCACCCCACACGGACTGAACTGGGCCTGCGTGCATGCAGAACCGCGCTCAAGCGGGTGCAACGAGCCGTTAGGGCCACTTGTGTATGCGCGGGTTCACAACACGTGCCGCAGGTACCGTTCGGGTGCCTGGAGGTAGGCCTTCCAGTTTTGGACGAGTTGGAGGTCTTCCCAGGTTGTGCGGCGGATGCCCCAGTCGCCGACTTCGAGGATGGTCGCGCCGGGGAGGGCGGCGATCACGGGGGAGTGGGTGGCGCAGAGGACCTGGGAGCCGCTCTCGGCTAGCCGGTTGAGTACGCCGACCACCGCCAGGCTGCTGGAGAACGAGAGGGCGGACTCGGGCTCGTCGAGGCAGTAGAAGCCCTGGCGGGTGAAGCGGTCGTTGATCAGGGTCAGGAAGCTCTCGCCGTGGCTCAGCTCGTGAAAGACCGGGTCCTCGCGCACATGGCTCGGGTTCTGCTCCAGGTACGTGTAGAAGCCGTGCATCGTTTCCGCGCGGAGGAAGAACCCGGCGCGCTTGCCACCGACGCCGCGGGTCAGTTGGAGGTCGTCGGCGAGTGACGACTCGGTTGCACGGGTGGTCAGCCGGGCGCCCGTGGAGCCGCCCTCGGGGGACAGGCCGAAGGCGACCGCGATCGCCTCGACCAGGGTGGATTTACCGGCGCCGTTCTCGCCGACCAGGAACGTGACGCCGGGCTCGAGGTCCAGGCCGTCGGTCAGCAGTTGGCGGACGGCGGGGATCGTGTGCGGCCAGCGTCCGGACGCGCGAATGCCCTCCGCCGCGGCAACCCGTCGTACGGGCTGGGAAGCGAAGGGCATTCACTCAGGCTAGAGGGCCAGAGGGCTAGAGGATCAGTCGTCCTCGTCGTCCAAGCGGGCCAGCCAGGTGGCGAACCGCTCGATCGGCGTCTCGAACTCCGGGTTCAGGTCGACGAACTCGCGCAGCCGTTCGGCCACGAAAGCGAGCGTGACATCCTCCTCGCCACGCCGCTTCTCGAGTTCCTCGATCCCGCGGTCGGTGAAGTACACGTCAGCTGAACGCCTGCTTCAGCAGGGTCGCCTGCTCGGTGCCGTGCACACCGTGCGAGCCGACCGCCGGGGCGGACATGGCCGGCCGGGACACCCGGTAGAACGGCTTGCCGCCCAGGTGCTCGGTCAGGTTCAGCGCCATGAACGGCCACGGGCCCTGGTTCGCCGGCTCGTCCTGCACCCAGCGGATCTCGGTCGCGTTGCCGTACTTCGCCAGCTCGGCGACGATCTCGTCGGCGGGCAGCGGGTAGAGCTGCTCGACCCGGACGATCGCGGTGCTGATCTTGTCCGGCTCGACCTTCTTCCGCTCCGCGAGCAGGTCGTACACGATCCGGCCGGAGGCCAGGATCACCCGCTCGACTCCCGCCGCGTTCGCCTCGGCCTCGGCGTCGCCGAGCACCGGCCGGAAGGTGCCGTGGGTCAGCTCCTCCGGCTGCGACACCGCCTCCTTGCGCCGCAGCAGCTGCTTCGGCGTGAAGACGATCATCGGGACGTGCTCCTCGCCGAGCGTGTGCCGGCGGAGCAGGTGGAAGTACGACGCCGGGGTCGACGGCTGCGCCACTGTCATCGCGTTCTCGGCGCAGAGCTGGAGGAACCGCTCGATCCGGGCCGAGGTGTGGTCCGGGCCCTGGCCCTCGTAGCCGTGCGGCAGCAGCAGTACGACGCCGGACTTCTGGCCCCACTTCGCCTCACCGGACGAGATGTACTCGTCGATGACCGACTGGGCGCCGTTCACGAAGTCGCCGAACTGCGCCTCCCACAGCACGAGTGCCTCCGGCCGCGCCACGGAGTACCCGTACTCGAAGCCGAGTGCGGCGTACTCGCTGAGCAGCGAGTCGTAGACGTAGAAGTTCCCCTGCCCCTCGTCCAGGTGCTGCAGCGGGACGTGGTCCTGCCCGTTGACCCGGTCGATGACGGCGGCGAACCGCTGCACGAACGTGCCACGGCGGCTGTCCTGACCGGCGAGCCGGACCGGGCGCCCGTCGAGCAGCAGCGAGCCGAAGGCGGTGATCTCCGCGCTGGCCCAGTCGAGCGGGCCCTCGGTGATCGCGTGCGCCCGACGCTGCAGCTGCGGCTGCACCTTCGGGTGCACGGTGAAGCCGTCGGGCAGCGTGGTGTACGCGTCGGCGATCTTCTTCAGCATCTCGCGGCTGATCGCGGTCGCGTCCGGGCCGTCCGGCTTGTCCGGGTACTCCGGCGCGGTCACGTACGGCGGCGGCGTGTCCGGCTCGTTCTTCGCGTCACGGACCTCTGCGAACACCCGCTCCAGCCGCTGCTGGAAGTCCTGCATCGCCTGCTCGGCCTCTTCGATCGTGATGTCGCCACGACCGATCAGGGCCTCGGTGTACAGCTTGCGGACCGAGCGCTTCTGCTCGATCAGGTCGTACATCAGCGGCTGGGTGAAGCTCGGGTCGTCGCCCTCGTTGTGACCGCGGCGGCGGTAGCAGACCAGGTCGATGACGACGTCCTTGTTGAACGCCTGCCGGTACTCGAAGGCCAGGTCCGCGACCCGGATGCAGGCCTCGGGGTCGTCACCGTTCACGTGGAAGATCGGCGCCTGCACCATCCGGGCCACGTCGGTGGAGTACATCGACGAGCGGGACGAGGCCGGCGAGGTGGTGAAGCCGACCTGGTTGTTCACGATCACGTGGATCGTGCCGCCGGTCCGGTAGCCGCGCAGCTGGGACAGGTTCAGCGTCTCCGCGACCACGCCCTGGCCGGCGAAGGCCGCGTCACCGTGCACCAGCACCGGCAGCACCGGGAACGCCGCGCCGCGGTCCAGGATGTCCTGCTTGGCCCGGACGATGCCCTCGAGCACCGGGTCGACGGTCTCCAGGTGCGACGGGTTCGCCGCCACCGAGACCTTGATCTTGTCGCCGAACTCGGAGACGAACTCGCCCTCGGCGCCCAGGTGGTACTTGACGTCACCGGAGCCCTGCACGGTCCGCGGGTCGATGTTGCCCTCGAACTCGCGGAAGATCTGGCCGTACGACTTGCCGACGATGTTCGCCAGCACGTTCAGCCGGCCGCGGTGCGCCATCCCGATCGCGACCTCGTCCAGACCGGCGCCGGCGGCTTCCTCGCAGAGCTCGTCGAGCAGCGGGATCGTGGTCTCCGCGCCCTCGAGCGAGAAGCGGCGCTGACCGACGTACTTGGTCTGCAGGAAGGTCTCGAACGCCTCGGCCTCGTTCAGCTTGGCCAGGATCCGCAGCTGCTCCTCGCGCGGCGGCTTGGTGTGCGGCCGCTCGACCCGCTCCTGGATCCACTTGCGCTGCTCGGGGTCCTGGATGTGCATGTACTCGATACCGGTGGTCCGGCAGTACGAGTCGCGCAGGATGCCGAGGATCTCGCGGAGCTTCATGAACCGCCGGTCGTTGCCGCCGAACGAGCCGGTGGCGAACTCACGGTCCAGGTCCCACAGCGTCAGGCCGTGGGTGGCGACGTCGAGGTCAGGGTGGCTGCGCTGCTTGTACTCCAGCGGGTCGGTGTCGGCCATGATGTGGCCGCGCACCCGGAACGCGTGGATCAGCTCGAGGATCCGGGCCTGCTTGCTGATGTCCTCCTCGTGGCTGTGCGGGAGGTCGGCGGCCCAGCGGATCGGCTCGTAGGGGATCCGCAGCGACTGGAAGATCTCGTCGTAGAAACCCTCCTGGCCGAGCAGCAGCTGGTGGATCCGGCGCAGGAACTCACCCGACTGCGCGCCCTGGATGATCCGGTGGTCGTACGTCGAGGTCAGCGTCATCACCTTGCTGACCGCGAGCTTGGCCATCGTCTCCTCGGCCGCGCCCTGGTACTCCGACGGGTACTCCATCGCGCCGACGCCGACGATGCAGCCCTGGCCGGTCATCAGCCGCGGCACCGAGTGCTGGGTGCCGATCGTGCCCGGGTTGGTCAGGCTGATCGTGGTGCCCTGGAAGTCCGGCAGCGCGAGCTTGTTGTCGCGGGCCCGGCGGACGATGTCCTCGTAGGCCATCCAGAAGTCGGCGAACGTCATCGTCTCGGTCGCCTTGATCGACGGCACCAGCAGCTGCCGGGTGCCGTCCGGCTTCTGCATGTCGATGGCCAGGCCGAGGTTGATGTGCGCCGGGTGGACCAGGGTCGGCTTGCCGTCGGTCTCGTCGTACGACGCGTTCATGTCCGGCAGCGTCTTCAGCGCCTTGACCAGCGCCCAGCCGATCAGGTGGGTGAAGGACACCTTGCCGCCGCGGGCGCGCTTGAGGTGGTTGTTGATGACGATCCGGTTGTCGATCAGCAGCTTGACCGGCACCTGGCGAACGCTCGTCGCGGTGGGGACCGTGAGGCTGGTCTCCATGTTCTGCGCGGTCCGCGCCGGGGCGCCGCGCAGGATCAGCCGCTCGGACTCCGCGCTGGTCGCGGGGGCGGGCTTGGGCTGTGCGCTGGGCGGCTGGTTCACCGTGCCTCCGGTCGGGGCGCCGGACGTGGCCGGTGCTTGCTTCGCTGCCGGCTGAGTCTGAGGTGCGGCTTCCTGCGCAGCGGCCGGGGTGGGCTGGGTCGCCGCGGTCGTGGCCGCGGGTGCGCTCGAGGCCGGCGCGGACGTCGCCGTACCGCGGCTCGGAGCCTCTGGGGTCTTGTTGTCGGACACCGCGTCCGGTCGAGGAGCGTCGGCCGGGGTGGTCTTCACCGGCGTCGCTTCACCTGGCTTGTACGTCTTGAAGAAGTCCAACCACGCCGGATCCACCGAATTCGGGTCCTGCTGGTACTTCTCGTACAGCTCGTCGACCAGCCATTCGTTCGCACCGAAGGCTGCTAGGGGATTGGTGTCTGATGGCTCGGTGGCCACTTGGCAGTTCGCCTCTTCCGATTTCGGGTCCGGTACCGCGGTTCGTCAATGCTGATGTTATGGGTGGTGTCCCAAGCAAAGGCTAATAGCAGGGGGACCACTTCCACAGCTCGGGACCACCGGACCAGTGTGTCCAGTGGTCGGGCTCTGGCGACCGGACCGATCGGCCCCTGAAACACTGCCCACCAAGGTGTTTCAGACCACATGTCGTCCTCTCACCGCCCGCCGACGCGGAGAGCAACGGCCATCGCTGCGGGACGCCTTGCAGAGGTGGCTTTCCGGCGGTCCGTCACGGCCGGTCGGCACGGCGTCCTGAGCGTGGCTGCCCACTGTATGCAGTTGTCCACTCGCCACCCGTGACGATCACGACCGCGCAGAAGTGTGGTCAACGTCACGCTCCGAATCAGTCCACCTGGGCATGATTGGCCTTCATCGGCTGGACAACCTCCGGACCAGCTTCAGGCCCGACCAGGTCGCGTCGATCGCGCACACCTTGACGTCGACGACACCGAGCGGCAGGGCCAGCTCGCGGATCCCGTTCTCGTCGAGATCGGTCGGCACCCCGGAGGACCGCTTCGGCCAGGCGGTCCAGATCATCCCGGCGGTCGTGGTCCTGGCGAGCAGGACCGGCAGCCGTTTCGTGAGCCGGGCCCGGTCCGGGCAGAACATCAGCACGACGTCGTACGGCGTACGTCCGGCTCGGCGCGCTACCGACGTACCGGGCGGAAGTCCTTCGACGACGAAACCGGCCGGGGCGTTGTCGAGCAGGACCAGATGGTCCGCCTTGATCCCGAGCTTGGCCGCGAGCGGCTTGCCCGAGTACCCCGGAGTGCTCATACGCGGATGTTAGGGGGTGTTCGGGCGTGCGGAGCTCTGGGGCGGTCGGTGCGGGTTGATGTACCTAAGAACAGGAGGTGGTGGGTGAAAGCGGGCCGGCGGTGGGCTGCGTCAGGCGGGCGGGGTTCGTCGGGCGAGGACTACTACCTGTTCTTAGGCTCTGCTGGCGGCATACTGACGGGATGGCGTTGACGGATGAGGCGATCGTCAAGATCAAGGGGATGATCACCTCGGGGGAGCTCGGGCCGGGGGACCGGTTGCCGAAGGAGGCGGACCTCGCCGCCCGGCTGGGGTTGTCGCGGAACTCGCTGCGCGAGGCGGTCAAGGCGCTCACGCTCGTCAATGTGCTGGACGTGCGGCACGGCGACGGGACGTACGTGACCAGCCTCGACTCGGCGCATCTGCTCGACGCGCTCAACTTCATGGTCGACCTGCACCGCGACGACTCGGTGCTGCAGTTCTTCGAGGTACGGCGGTTGCTCGAGCCAGGCGTGGCGGCGCTGGCCGCGACGCGGATCAGCCCGGAACAGGTGACCGAACTTCGGCTGCTGACCAGTGACCTGGGACCGGATGCCTCGGTCGAGGAACTGGTCGCGAACGACCTGCGGTTCCATCGCGCGATCGCCGAGGCGACCGGGAACCAGGTGGTCTGCTCACTGCTCGACGGGATCTCCGGCGCGACCCAGCGGGCCCGGATCTGGCGTGGTGTCACGCAGGCGGGCGCGGTCGAGCGGACTCTCGCCGAGCACGCCGCGATCCTGGACGCCATCGAGATCCGCGACGCCGAGGCGGCCCGCGCCTGGATGACCGCCCACATAGCCGGCGTCGAAACCTGGCTCCGCAAGGCCTCCTAGCCCGCCTCCATTTCCCTGGCAGACCCAGCAATTTCCCTGGCAGACCCAGCAAATGGGGGGTTATCCACCCTGAACGCGGGTGTAGAACCCCGGACGCGGCTGGTGGACCCACCATCTGGTGGACCCACCAGATGGTGGGTCGGAGCGTTGGTTGCTGGGTACTACGGAGGTATGGCGTTCGAACCGCCTCCACCCCGTAGTGCGTTGACATTGCGCATCGTGCTGGCGTGTTTCGGGGTCGTGCTGTTCGTGGCGGCCGCGGTACTGGCCGTCGTCTACGACCTTCCGGCGGGATGGGTGATCGTCTTCGGGGCGTTCGCGGTCGTCGCGCTCGTCGACCTGGTGGTCGTTGCCTGGCGCAAGCGTTCGGAAAATGGTTGATCAACCCAACCAGGGTCCGTAAGCTTGGGGAGTCACATTCCCGACGGCAGGGGTTTCGAGTTGTCGAACTGAGGTCTTTCTCCGCAACCGATTGATCGCCACCGTTCTGGTGTGCGGTCTCGTTCTGAGACCTCGTTGGAGTCGACACTCATGAGCATTTCCCTGTCCTGTACCGACCTCTTCTTCGCCTGGCCTGACGGCGAGGTGCTGTTCGACGGCCTGACGTTCGTCGCCGGTCCGGTCCGTTCCGGCCTGGTCGGCCGCAACGGCGCGGGCAAGTCGACGCTGCTCCGGCTGATCGCCGGCCGGCTCACCCTGCAGCGCGGGGCGATCCGGGTCAGCGGCGAGCTCGGGTACCTGCCGCAGGACCTGACCCTCGACACCTCGTTGCGGGTCGACCAGGCGCTCGGGATCGAGGCCGTCCGGCGGGCGATCACCGCGATCGAGTCGGGCGATGCCTCGGAGGAGAACTTCGCGATCGTCGGCGACGACTGGGACGTCGACGAACGCGCCGAGGCGCTGCTCGGCAAGCTCGGGCTGGGCGCGATCGACCTCGATCGCAGCGTCGGCGAGCTGTCCGGCGGCGAGACGATCCTGCTCGGGCTCGCGGCCGAGCTGCTGCGGCGTCCCGACGTACTGCTCCTCGACGAGCCGACCAACAACCTCGACCTGCGGGCGCGGCGGCACCTGTACGACGCCGTGGATCAGTTCCGGGGGGCGTTGGTGATCGTCAGCCACGACCGGGAGCTGCTGGATCGCGTCGACCAGATCGGGGACCTGCGCAAGGGCGAGGTCACCTGGTACGGCGGGAACCTGACGGCCTATGAGGAGGCGGTCGCTGTCGAGCAGGAAGCCGCGGAGCGGATGCTGCGGGCGGCCGAGGCCGACGTACGCAAGCAGAAGAAGGATCTGGTCGAGGCGCGGATGAAGATGGATCAGCGCCGGGCCCGGGGGCAGCGTGCCTTCGAGCAGGGCGGGATCCCGAAGATCGTCGCGGGCGGGCTGAAACGGTCCGCGCAGGTGTCGGCGGGTAAGCATCTCGGGATGCAGTCCGAGCGCCTCGACTCGGCGCAGGAGGCGCTCGCGGACGCGGAGGAGAAGGTCCACGACGACGACACGATCCGGGTCGACCTGCCGAAGACCGCCGTACCCGCCGGCCGCATCGTGCTGCGGCTGGAGGATCACGTACTGCGGACCGGGGCACACGTCGACCTGGAGATCCGGGGTCCGGAGCGGATCGCGCTGACCGGGTCGAACGGCGCCGGGAAGACCACGCTGCTGCAGTCGATCGTGGCGGGGAAGTTGCCGGCCGTCCCGTTCCGGTACCTGCCGCAGCGGCTCGACCTGCTGCGGGACGACCTGTCGATCGTGGACAACCTGGCGTTGCTGGCTCCGAGTACGGAGAACCAGGAGCGGCGGGCGCGGCTGGCCCGGTTCCTGTTCCGTGGGCGGGCGGCGGATCAGCTGGTCAGCACGCTGTCCGGCGGCGAACGCTTCCGGGCGACGTTGGCGGCGCTGCTGCTCGCGGAACCGCCGCCGCAGTTGCTGATGCTGGACGAGCCGACGAACAACCTCGACCTCGCCAGTGTGGCGCAGCTGAAGGACGCGTTGGCGTCGTACAACGGAGCGCTCGTGATCGCCAGTCACGACGTGCCGTTCCTCCGCGACATCGGCATCACCCGGTGGGTGGAACTGACACCGGAGACGCTGACCGACGTCGATCCGCTGTAGCCGGTTCGGAGGTAAGCCCCGTCACCTTCAGGTGGCGGGGCTTTTCCGTGCCTTGATTTCTAATACCCCCTAGGGGTATCTTCTGACGCATGGACGAGCACGAGCGGCACGAGCACGGTGGTCACGAGGACCACATGAACCACGGCGGGCACGAGGCGCACAGCGGGCATGACGGGCACAGTGGGCATGGCGGGCACGGGGATCATGCGGCGCAGTTCAAGGACCGGTTCTGGATCAGCCTGGGGCTGGCGGTGCCGGTGGTGTTCTTCAGCGAGATGTTCGCGGACCTGCTGGGCTACATGCGGCCGGACTTCGCCGGAGCGGGGTTGATCGCGCCGGTGCTCGGCACGGTGATCTTCGTGTACGGCGGTCAGCCGTTCCTGACCGGCGGCTGGAGCGAGCTGAAGTCGCGGCGCCCGGGGATGATGCTGCTGATCTCGATGGCGATCACCGTCGCGTTCGTCGCGTCGTGGGTGACCACGCTGCGGATCGGCGGGTTCGACCTGGACTTCTGGTGGGAGCTCGCGCTGCTGATCGTGATCATGCTGCTCGGGCACTGGCTGGAGATGCGGGCGCTCGGCGCGGCATCCGGTGCGCTCGACGCGTTGGCCGCGCTGCTTCCGGATTCGGCCGAGAAGGTCACCGACGACGGGGTCGTCCAGGTGTCGTTGCACGAGTTGCAGGCCGGTGACGTCGTCCTGGTGCGTTCCGGCGGCCGTGTGCCGGCCGACGGCACTGTGGTCGACGGGCAGGCCGAGGTCGACGAGTCGATGATCACCGGCGAATCGCGGCCGGTGTCGCGGGCGGTCGGTGACGCCGTGGTCGCGGGAACTGTTGCCACTGACAACGCTCTGCGGGTCGAGATCACCGCGGTCGGCGACGACACGGCGCTGGCCGGCATCCAGCGGTTGGTGGCTGAGGCACAGGCCTCGTCGTCCCGTGCGCAGGCCCTCGCGGATCGCGCCGCCGCTTTCCTCTTCTACTTCGCGTCGATCGCCGGTCTGATCACGTTCGTGGTCTGGGCGCTCCTCGGCAAGCTCGACGAGGCTGTGACGCGAACCGTGACCGTGCTGGTGATCGCCTGCCCCCATGCCCTCGGGCTGGCCATCCCGCTGGTGATCGCGATCTCCACGGAGCGTGCGGCGAGGGCCGGCGTACTCGTGAAGAACCGGCTCGCGCTGGAGCGGATGCGGACGATCGACGCGGTCCTGTTCGACAAGACCGGCACATTGACGAAGGGCGAGCCGGCTGTCACCGGGGTCGCCACTGCCGACGCGGTGTCGGAGGACGAGTTGCTGGAGCTGGCCGCCGCTGTCGAGGCCGACAGCGAGCATCCGTTGGCGAAGGCAATCGTTCGTGCGCATGCCGACCGGGTTCCGGTCGGTGGCGGGCGGGTGGCGGCTACGGACTTCCGGTCGCTCACCGGTCGCGGCGTGCAGGCAGTCGTGAACGGTTCGGAGGTTGCGGTCGGCGGACCGGCGTACCTGCGGGAGAACGGCCTGGCCGAGCCGGACGCGCTCGACGCGGAGGTCGCGGACTGGAAGGCTCGCGGGGCCGCGGTGCTGCATGTGGTTCGGGACGGGCAGGTGCTGGGTGCGATCGCGCTCGAGGACGCGGTCCGCGAAGAGTCCCGGCAGGCGGTCGCCGCGCTGCACAAGCGCGGGGTGAAGGTCGCCATGATCACCGGCGACGCGCACCAGGTCGCCGAGGCGGTGGCGAAGGAACTGGGCATCGACGAGGTCTTCGCCGAGGTGCTGCCGCAGGACAAGGACGCCAAGGTCGCGGAGCTGCAGTCCCGTGGGCTGAAGGTCGCGATGGTCGGTGACGGGGTGAACGACGCGCCGGCGCTGGCTCGGGCCGAGGTCGGGATCGCGATCGGCGCCGGCACCGACGTCGCGATCGAGTCCGCCGGCGTCGTCCTCGCCGCCGACGACCCGCGCGCTGTCCTCTCGGTCATCGAGCTGTCCAAGGCGAGCTACCGCAAGATGTGGCAGAACCTCGTGTGGGCCACCGGCTACAACGTGATCACGGTCCCGCTGGCCGCCGGAGTCCTCGCCTTCGCCGGAGTGGTCGTCTCGCCCGCCGCCGGCGCCCTCCTGATGTCGGTCTCCACGATCGTCGTAGCTCTCAACGCCCAGCTGCTCCGCCGCCTCGACCTCTCACCCACCCGGTTGGCTTCGTAGCCCGTCCAGCGTGACCTGCACCAGGCGCCGTACCGCCGCTTTCGACGGTACGGCGCCTGCTGCTTGGAGAGCGTGCACGCAGTACGTCGCCAACTCCTTCGGCGGTACGTCGTCGCGCACCGCACCCAGCCGCTCCGCGATGAACTCCACCAGATGCTCGCGGGCGTGACCGACGTGCTCCGACCGGTGCAGTGACGAGGCGGCCTCGGCCGGCGGGTGCTCGTGGCAGATGAACGCGTACGCCTCCAGCACGTCGTCGATGCGATGGGTCCGCTCCCAGATCTCGGAGAGCTGTTGCAGGTGCCCGGCGACCTGACGCTGGTGCCAGGCGGTGAGGGCCGAGTCGACGTCGGCAAAGTACTTGTAGAGCGTCGCCCGCCCGACACCGGCGCGGTGTGCGACCTCGGCCATGGTGATGCCGGTCAGTCCGCGTTCGGCGACGAGCGCGGCGGTGGCGTCGAGGATCGCTTCCCGGACCGCCTGGCGGTGGGTGGCGATGCTGTCGTTCCACAACTTCGGCATGGCTGGATTCTAGCGGGACAGTCTGCCTATGATCGAGACACAGTGTCTCGAAAAAGGAGGGTGCCGTGGCGGCTCTCGAAGCACGGCTCGGTACGGCGCGTGCGGATCGGTATCTCGCTCAGCTGACGAGCCACATGTCGCACGGCCCGGGTGGGTTGACGGTGCTGTCCACGTCCGCCGACGAGTTGGTCGTCGACCTCGGTACGGCGACCTGGTCGGTGCGTGCTGCGCCTCAGGAGTTGGTGATGCGGCTCGAGGCGGACGACGCGGCCGAGCTCGAGCAGCAGAGTGCCCGGGTGGCGCACCGGGTCGAGCAGATCGCCCGACGCGACGGGTTGCAGGTCGTCTGGCAGCCTGCCTGAACGACCAACTACTGTGGGTGCGCCGAGCAACCGCAGCACGCGACCAGCCATCGCGACAAGGGCGGCGAGGTGGGCCGGTTGCACAGTCAGGACCCACCGGGTGTGCAGATTCCACGGTGAGGGGCGTCTGCAACCGACGTACGGTCAGTGAAATCCCAGGGCTGGAGGTTTCCATGGCCGGTACATCTGTTGGTGCGGACGACTACGCGCTCGCCAGGGTCCCTGACCACGCGCGGTACTCGTGGTGGTCGGTCGCGACCCAGCGCTTCGGGCAGATCTCGGCGCTCAGCCAGTTCCTGCTCGGCGCGACGCTCGGGTTCGGGATGAGTTTCTGGTCCGCGTTCTGGGCGCTCACGCTCGGCGCGGTGATCCTCGAACTGGTGGCGATCCTGATCGGCGTCATCGGCACCCGCGAGGGCTTGCAGACCTCGGTGATCGCGCGCTGGACCGGGTTCGGCCAGGCCGGCTCGTCGCTGATCGGTCTGGCGATCGGGATCAGCCTGATCGGCTGGTTCGGGATCCAGTCGGCGGTGTCCGCGGCCGGGCTGAGCCAGCTGGTCGGCATCCTGCCGACGTGGGGCTGGTCGCTCGTCTTCGGTCTCGCCGTCACGCTCGTCGTCCTGCGCGGCTTCCACTCGATGGCCTGGGTCGCCTACGTGACCGTTCCGGCCTTCTTGCTCCTCGTCGGCTGGTCGATCATCAGCGAGTTGTCCGACCACAGTTTCGGCTTGCTGGTCAACGCCGCACCGGCCGGTCCGCACCTGAGTCTGCTGGAGGGTACGACGCTGGTCGCCGGTGGATTCATCGTCGGCGCGGTGATCACCCCGGACATGACCCGCTTCAACCGGACGGTCGGCGACGTGGTGAAGCAGACCGTGCTCGGCATCACCCTCGGCGAGTACGTGATCGGTCTGGTCGGCGTACTGCTGGCGCACGCGATCGGCTCGGCGGACGTGGTCACCATCGTCACCTCGTCGGTCGGCTGGGTCGGCACGCTGGTGATCATCCTGGGCACGATCAAGATCAACGACTGGAACCTCTACAGCTCCGGCCTCGGCGTGGTGAACTTCATCGGCACCGTCTTCGGCCGGCACGTCAACCGGGCCGCCGTCACGCTCGTGGTCGGTGTCCTGGGCAGTGTGCTCGCCGCGGGCGGGATCCTGGACAAGTTCACCGACTTCCTGATCGTGCTCGGCGTCGCGTTCCCGCCGATCGCCGGGATCATGGTCGCGGAGTACTTCGTGGTGAAGCGCTGGCGCCCCGACCTCGAGGCCTCCCGCGCGACCGGCACGCTGCCCGCGACCGCGCCGACCTGGGTACCGGCCACGATCGTGATCTGGATCGGCGCCGCGCTGATCGGCAAGTACGTCGCGTGGGGCCTGCCGAGCATCAACTCGCTCGTCGTCGGCTTCCTCGCGTACGTCGTGGCAGGCAAGCTCGGACTGATCCGCGGTCTCGGAACGAGCCGCACGATGGACAGCGAGCCGGCCCCGGCCACCGCCGTACCCGCGACCAACTGAGTGTCACCAACGGGAGGATCTGGAATGCGTATCGGCATCGATGTCGGTGGCACGAACACCGACGCCGTGCTGCTGGACGGCACCGGCGGCGATGTTCGGGTGCTGGCGGCGAACAAGTCGGCGACCAGCGCGGACGTGACGGCCGGCATCATCGACACCCTGGACCGGCTGCAGGCGGAGCGATCCTTCGACCCGGCGCAGGTGCAGGCCGTGATGATCGGCACCACGCACTTCATCAACGCGCTCGTCGAGGCGCGGCGGCTGGCGCCGACCGCGGCGCTGCGGCTCGGACTGCCCGCGACCGCGTCGTTGCCGCCGCTCGTCGACTGGCCCGAGCGGCTGGTCGAGGCGATCAGCGGCCGCAGCTACCTGGCGCACGGCGGTCACGAGTTCGACGGCCGGCACATCGCCGAACTGGATCCGGACGAGCTGCGTCGGCACGCCGCGGACATGGTGGCGCACGGCGTCCGGTCGGTGGCGATCTCGTCGGTGTTCTCGCCGGTGAGCAACGAGTTCGAGCTGCGCGCGGCCGAGATCCTCCGGGCCGAGCTCGGCGACGACGTGGCGATCTCGATGTCGCACGAGATCGGCCGGATCGGCCTGCTGGAGCGGGAGAACGCGACCATCATCAACGCCGCGCTCCGTGAGCTGGCGGCGAGCATCGTCGACGGACTGTCCGGCGCGGTCGCCGGTCACGGGATCTCCGCACCGCTGTACCTGAGCCAGAACGACGGCACCCTGATGGACGTCGACTTCGCCCGCCGGTACCCGGTCGCCACGTTCGCGTCCGGCCCGACCAACTCGATGCGCGGCGCGGCGCTGCTGTCCGGCCTCGACACGTGCGCGGTCGTCGACGTCGGCGGTACGACGAGCGATGTCGGCGTACTCACCCACGGCTTCCCGCGGGAGGCGACGACCGAGGTCGACGTCGCCGGGGTGCGGACCAACTTCCGGATGCCCGACGTACTCAGCATCGGGATCGGCGGTGGCAGTCTGGTGGCCGAGGGCAACGACCAGGTGAGCGTCGGCCCGCGCTCGGTCGGCTACCGGCTGACCTCGGAGGCACTGGTCTTCGGCGGTAAAACGCTCACCGCGACGGACATCGCGGTCGCCGCGGGACGGGCCGAGGTCGGGGACCCGGCCGCAGTCGCCGGTCTCGATCCGACACTGGTGAAGGCCGCACTCGCCCGGGTCGCGGCGGACATCGCCGACGCCGTGGAGCGGATGCGCACGTCGCCGGACCCGCTGCCGGTGGTGGCGGTCGGCGGCGGGTCGATCCTGCTCCCGGACGATCTCCCCGGCAGTCTCGCCGTCCATCGCCCGGACCACTTCGCGGTCGCGAACGCGATCGGTGCCGCGATCGCGCAGGTCGGCGGCGAGGTCGACCGGGTGTACGCGATCGACCCGGGCCGCCGGGACGCGGTGGTGGACGAGGCGCGGCAGGAGGCCGTCGACCGCGCGATCGCCGCCGGCGCCGATCCGGCGGCCGTGCGGATCGTGGACTTCGACGAGGTCCCGATCCCGTACCTCCCCGGCAACGCGACTCGGATCCGCTGCAAGGCAGTCGGCGACCTCCGGCTGGGAGCTGCGTCGTGAGCGCGGACCGCCACGCCATCACAAATGCGCCGCGAGCGACCTGCCACGCGGGACGGGCGGCGGAGTCGGCAATTGTGATGGGCCTGACGTCCGGGGTGGAGTGGTTGCGATGAAGCTGCGTGCTGAAGATCTGGGTGCCCTCGCCCGCGGTGCCGCCGTACTGGGCACCGGGGGTGGCGGGGACCCGCACATCGGGCGGCTGCTGGCCGAGCAGGCGTTGCGGGAGCACGGGCCGGTCGAGATCGTTGCTGTCGGCGACCTTCCGGACGATGCGTGTGTACTCCCGGTCGCGATGATGGGCGCGCCGACTGTGATGGTGGAGAAGCTGCCGTCGGCCGACCAGATCTCGGTCGCGGTCGAGACGCTGGCGAAGTACGTCGGGAAGACGCCGACGCACCTGGCCTGTATCGAGGCCGGCGGCGTCAACTCGACCGTCCCGGTGATCGCCGCCGCGCAACTCGGACTGCCGCTGGTGGACGGCGACGGCATGGGCCGCGCGTTCCCCGAACTCCAGATGGTGCTGCCGACGCTCGCCGGCATCGAGGCGACGCCGATGTCGATCGTCGACGAGAAGGGCAACCGCGGCGTCTTCGACACGGTCACCAACGAATGGGCCGAACGGCTGGCGCGCTCGGCGACCATCGACATGGGGTGCTCGGCGATCGTCTCGCTGTACGCGATGACCGGCGCGGAGGCCCGCGGCTCGTTCGTCGCCGGCACCCTCAGCAAGTGCGTCACGATCGGCCGTGCCATCGAGCAGGCCCAGCGTTCGCACACCGATCCGGTCGCGGCCGTCGTGGACGAGTTGGGCGGTCGACTGCTGCACGTGGGCAAGGTCGTCGACGTGCAACGCCGTACGACAACCGGCTTCGCGCGCGGTGACGCGGCGGTCGACGGACTGGATGCCTCACACGGCCGGCTGCTGGTGCTGCGGTTCCAGAACGAGCACCTGGTCGCTGAGCTCGACGGGGCGGCGGTGGCGACCACGCCGGACCTGATCATCGTGCTCGACACCGAGTCGGGCGAGCCGATCACCACCGAAGCGCTGCGCTACGGCCACCGGGTCAGCGTGCTCGCCGCACCGGCCGACGAACGCTGGCACTCTCCGGAAGGCATCGAGCTGGTCGGTCCCCGGTACTTCGGCTACGACCTCGACCCGATCCGGGCACTGGCATGAGCTGGCAACTCGGGATCGAGCACCTGAAGGATCTCGCTCGCGGGGCGGCGATCCTCGGGACGGGTGGTGGCGGTGATCCGCTGATCGGGCGGTTGCTCGTCGAGCAGGCGATCCGTGAGCACGGCCCGATCACGGTGCTCGATCCGGACGAGCTGGACGACGACGCGTTCGTCATCCCGACCGCGCAGATGGGCGCGCCGACCGTGATCGTGGAGAAGATCCCGCGCGGCAGCGAACCGGTCGGCGCCCTGCGCGCCCTCGAGAAGCACCTCGGCCGGCGCGCCGACGCGACGATGCCGATCGAGTGCGGCGGCATCAACTCGATGATCCCGCTGCTCGTCGCCGCGCGGACCGGGCTGCCGGTCGTCGACGCGGACGGGATGGGACGGGCGTTCCCCGAACTGCAGATGGAGACGTTCTCGGTGTACGGCGTCCCCGGGTCGCCGATGGCGATCGCCGGGGAACACGATGAGACCGTGGTGATCGACACCGGCGCGGACAACAAGCAGATGGAGTGGCTGGCGCGGGGGATCACCATCCGGCTCGGCGGGGTTGCGCACATCGCGGAGTACTCGATGACGGGCGCGGAGGTGAAGCGGACCGCCGTACCGCGGACGCTCTCACTCGGTTTGTCGATCGGGCGCGCTGTCCGGGAGGCGCGGGCGGCGCACGAGGACCCGATCGAGGCTGTGCGGGCGGCGCTGGCTCCGACGCTCTACAACCACCTGCGGGTGCTGTTCCGCGGGAAGGTCGTCGACGTGGAACGCCGTACCCTCGAGGGCTTCGCGTGTGGACGGGCGCGCTTCACCGGGTACGACGGGACGTCACAGCTCGAGCTGCGCTTCCAGAACGAGAACCTGGTCGCGGAGGTCGACGGAGAGGTGGTGTGCACCGTGCCGGACCTGATCTGCGTACTGGAGGCGGACACCGCGGAGCCGATCACCACGGAAGGCCTGCGCTACGGCCAGCGCGTGACCGTGGTGGGCATCTCCACACCCGACCTGATGCGAACACCTGAGGCGTTGGCTGTCTTCGGCCCGTCCTGCTTCGGCCTGGACGTCGAGTTCACCCCCGTCGAGCGCCGTACCGAGGCGTTCGTCCAACAGACCCTCGGCCCGCCGCGCTGACCCCTCCACGGCGGGCTGAGGTTCCACCCGGACGCCCAGCACTCACCAACCGCCCTTCTCGCGCGACCGCCACGCTCAACACGCGGTCGACCTTGCCGATTTGGCGCGTTTACTGAGTGCTGCAGGTCCGCGGTGGCAGGATCCCCCTATGGGTACGGTCATCCGGGAGCAGGACCTGGGGGCGCTGGTTGTCGGGGTTACGCTGCTGGGCTCCGGTGGTGGCGGGGACACGGGTGCTTTCGGCCGGATGCTGCGTCGCCGGCTCGGTGCGGGGGAGTTGGTACTGCGGGACGCCGCCGACGTGGCTGGTGTGTCGGTGAGTCCGATCGGTGTGGTCGGAGCGACCAGTGTGCTGATGGAGAAGCTCCCGGGTGGTGGTGAGTTCGACGCGGCGGTACGGGCGGTCAGCCGCTGGACGGGTACCGAGGTCACCGGGCTGATGTCGCTGGAGGCCGGCGGGCTCAACGGGCTGACACCGTTGATCGCCGCGCTCGATCTGGGCCTCCCGGTAGTCGACGCGGACCTGATGGGACGGGCCCTGCCGCGGCTCGACCAGTTCTCGTGGGCAGTAGCCGGTCGCTCGCTGACGCCTTGTGCGCTGAGCGAACCGAGCGGTCAGGTGATCGTCGTGGACAACGTCGACGCAGCGGGTCTCGAACGAGCAGTGCGCAGCTTCGTCGCGCACACCGGCGGGTGGGCGGTGCTGGCACTCGCGCCTACTCCGGTGGAGGCTGCGGCGGCGGACGCAGTGCAGGGCAGCCTGACCCGGGCGCTGGCCCTCGGCCGAGCCCACGCCGCCCTCGAGCCCGGCGCCACACCGGCTGTTGTCGCCGAGGACCTGGGCGGACGATTGCTGGGTACCGGTCGCGTCGAGGAGGTCGCCCGCCACCTCATCGGAGACGGCGGCGCAGCGTTCGGTCGCGGCAGTGTCTGCGTTGTCGACGCCGGCAGCCGCGCAGTCATCCGGATCGAGACCGAGAACGAGTACCTGCTCGCGCTGGTCGACGGCACGCCCGTGGCCACCACACCGGACCTGCTCTGCGTCCTGGACCGCCGTACCCTCCAGCCCATCGCCGTGGACGCCATCCGCAGCGGCGACGAGGTCCTGGTCCTCGCCCTCCCCGGTCCCGCCTGGTGGCGTCGCGCCGACCGCATTACCCATGTCGGCCCACAAGCTTTCGGCCTGGCCTGCGCCCCGCAGCTGCTGGAAGCGTCATGAGGGACCTGGCGCCATCGTTGGCGGCCATGCTCAGCTCACCCGGCTGGAGCGACGTGGTGGTGCTCAGCGCCGCGGTCGACGATGGTCCTCGGCTCACGGGATCACGGGTGTCGTTGGAGGTGTCATCCCACCCGGACTCGCTCGACGGGCAGTTGCTCGTCGTACTCCTGGCGGATGACCACACCGACTGGCGGATCGACGCTCTGATCAGTAGGGCATCGGCTGCCGGAGCAGGCGCGTTGCTGCTCGCTGGTGTGGAGCCGTTGGGCCGTGGCGCTCAGTTGCTGGCAGAGCGGTTGCAGCTGCCGGTGCTGGGATGCTCGGACCCGCTGGCAGCACATGAGTACCTGCGACGCGTGACAGCCGAGCCAGAGGTGGTGCGGTCGGAGCTGGTACTGCGGGCCGTCGCAGCGTTGCGGCGCGCGAGTGATGACCTCACCTCGGTACTGCGGACAACGTCCGACGTCCTGGAACGCCCTGTCACGTTGGCCGGTACTGACGGCGGCACGTTGGCCGGTGAGCCGTTGGAGGCTGATGAGCGTACGGCGTTGGTGGGTGCGTTGCCGCGCGTACCAGTGGCGTGGGCGGCGCCGTACCGGGTTGATCTGCCAAGTGGTGCGGTGCTGATCGCGGTTGCTGTGGTCGGTGTCGGGCCAGTGTGCTGGCTGGTGGCGCGGCTGCCCCGAGTGGTGCCGGCTGAGGTTGCCGCCGTACCTGATGTGCTCAGCGTGGTGGCACCGGCGGTGGGGGAGCGATTGGCGTTGCGCCGGCTGGAGCTCGAGCGGGACGCCCGTCAACGTACGTCGTTGCTCGGCGAACTCCTGCACGGCGAACCGTCCGAGGCGACGCGCCGGCGCGCAGTGGATCTCGGATGGCAACTCGACGGCTGGCATACGGGCATCCGGATCGGCGCCGAGGGACAAGTGGACGTTGCTGGTCGACGTACCGATGTCGTGGAGGCGTTCGACGCCGAGGGCTTGCGGGCGGTGGTGGTGGAGCAGGGCGACGGCTGGTCCGCGTGGATCACCGCCGTCCGCGAACCGACCGCGACCGAGGTGCAGCAGCAGGCCGCCGTGATCCGCCGCGTGCACCGCCGACTGGTGCAGACAGTGGACGCGTACGTCGGAGTCGGGCGAGTGCAACCGGGGCCGAGTGGAATCGCCACGACGCTGGCCGAGGCGGGCGATGCGGCCGGTCTGGCGCGCGGACGCGCCGAAACGGGGCGATTCCTCCACGTTGACCGTCTGGGCCTGGCGCAACTTCTCCTGGCCTGGACCCGGACAGACACGTTCCAGCCCGCGGCACAGGCGCTGCTGGCTCCGATCAAGGACCAGCCAGGTGACCTGGTCACCACGCTGGCCGTCTACCTGGATACCGAGTCGTCCCTGGCCGAAACAGCCGCAGTGCTAGGCATCCACCGCAACACCGCAGCGGCCCGCATCACCAAGATCCAGCACTTGTTGGGCGTCGACCTCACCAACCCGGACGAGCGCTTGGCCCTACACCTTGCCTCCCGCACATCACCCACGGAATAGTCCCGCCCCAAGCGGGGAGGAGAGGACACGGACCGCTCGCCGTGCGGGGGGAGGAGGACGCGGACCGCCCGCCGTCCCCTCGCTTGCTCTGCGCCTACGGAGTAGGCGCGTCCTCGCGCAGGAGGCCGGCCGACTTGAGGTCCGACCAGAGGGCTGTCGGGATCTCGGTGCGAGCGAGCGTCGCGTTGGTGTGGACCTCTTCCGCCGTGCGGCAGCCAACGGCGATCCCAGCGACCGCCGGGTGTGCCAACGGAAACGCGATGGCCGCCGCCGGAAGCGTGGTGCCGTGCGACTCGCACACGTCCGCGAGCTTGTTGGCCTTGTCGATCAGCGTCTGCGCAGCCGGCTCGTAGTTGAACGTGGTCCCGGCCGCGGGCCGCGGCTGCGACATCAGCCCGGAGTTGAAGATGCCCACGGCAACGACCTGCACGTCGTTCTCCAGGCAGGCCGGCAGTACGTCGTCCAGACCGTCCGGATCGATCAACGTGTACCGGCCGGCCAGCATGATCACGTCGATGTCGACCTCCCGCACGAACCGGGTCAGCATCGCCGACTGGTTCATCCCGGACCCGATCGCGCCGATCACGCCCTGCTCGCGCAGCTCGATCAGCGTCGGGAACGCGGTCGCGACAGCCTCCTCGAAGTGGTCGTCCGGGTCGTGGACGAACACGACGTCCAGCCGATCGGTCCCGATCCGCCGCAGCGAGTCCTCGATGCTCCGCAGTACGCCGTCCCGCGAGAAGTCCCACCGCCGCCGGCGCGTCGTACTGATCTCGAAGCCCTCGTCGTCGGTCGCGGCGTCGGAGGCCTCGTAGATGATCCGGCCGACCTTGCTCGACAGAACGTAGGAGTCCCGCGGCTTGTCCCGCAGCGCTCTGCCGAGTCGTTCCTCGGCCAGCCCGAGTCCGTAGTGCGGGGCGGTGTCGAAGTACCGCCACCCCTCGTCCCACGCGGCGTTCACGGCCGCGGCGGCGTCGGCCTCGTGCACCTCACCGAGCAGGTTGCCCAGCGGCGCACTGCCGAGCCCGACGCGCTGACCTTCCGGAAAGATCCTCATCAGCGGGCCGCCGGAATCCGCAGGTTCTGCATCCCGCCGTCGACGGCCAGCGCCGTACCCGTGGTGGATCCGGACAGCGGGCTGGCCAGGTATGCGATCGCCTGGGCGACCTCGTCGGCCGACACCAGGCGGCCCATCGGCTGGCGCGCCTCGAGGGCGGCACGCTCCGCGGCCGGGTCCGCCGCGACGTCGAGCAGACGTCCGACCCACGGTGTGTCCGCCGTACCCGGGTTCACGCAGTTCACCCGGATCCCTTCGCGTACGTGGTCCGCGGCCATCGCCATCGTCAGCGCCAGGACGGCGCCCTTGCTGGCCGAGTACAGCGCCCGGTTCGGCAGGCCGGCGGTCGCGGCGATCGAGCAGGTGTTGACGATCGCGGCCGCCTCCGACTTCCGCAGGTGCGGCAGCGCGGCCCGGGTCACGCGCGCGATCCCGACCACGTTCACGTCCAGCACGCGGTGCCATTCGGCGTCGTCGTTCGCGGTCACGTTGCCCTGCGCGCCGATGCCGGCGTTGTTCACCACGACGTCGATCCCACCGAGCTGCAGCGCGGCCGCGGCGACCGCGTCCCGCACCGAGCCGTCGTCGCTGACGTCCGCGGCGATCCCGGTCAGCGGCGCGTCGACCTCAGGCTTCAGGTCGAACACGACCACCTGGGCGCCGCGCGCCGCGAGCAGCTGCGCCGCCGCGAGGCCGATCCCCGAAGCACCACCGGTCACCACGGCCCGCAGGCCGGCGAAATCCGTCACTTCTTCTCCTCTGCCAGGTCTGTCCAGATCTTGCCACCCGGGAACCGGAAGTCGGTCAGCGTCTCCGCGTCCATCTCGGCGCCGAACCCGGGCCGTACCGGTGCCGCGTAGTGCCCGTCCCGGATCACCACCGCGTCCAGGAAGTGCTCGTGCAGGTGGTCCACGAACTCGATCACCCGGTCGTCCAGCGAACCGCTCACCGCGACGTAGTCGAACATCGACAGGTGCTGGACCAGCTCACACAGTCCTACCCCACCCGCGTGCGGGCACACCGGTACGCCGAATTTCGCCGCCAGCAGCAGGATCGCGATGTTCTCGTTGACGCCCGCGACCCGCGCCGAGTCGAGCTGCAGGACCGACAGCGCCTCGGCCTGGAGCAGCTGCTTGAACACGATCCGGTTCTGCACGTGCTCACCGGTCGCGACCTTGATCGGCGCGATCGCCTTCGCGATCGCGGCGTGCCCGAGGATGTCGTCCGGGCTGGTCGGTTCCTCCACCCACCAGACGTCGTACGGCTTCAGGGCCTCGATCCAGGTGATCGCCTCGGCGACGTCCCAGCGCTGGTTCGCGTCGACCGCGATCCGGATGTCCGGGCCGACCGCCTCGCGGGCCAGCCGCATCCGGCGGATGTCGTCGTCCAGGTTCGCGCCGACCTTGAGCTTGATCTGCGTGAACCCCTCGGCGATCGCCTCGTGGCAGAGCCGGACCAGCTTCGCGTCGTCGTACCCGAGCCAGCCGGGGGTCGTCGTGTACGCCGGGTAGCCGCGCTCCCGCAGGACCGCCTCCCGCTCGGCGCGACCGGCCTCGGCCTTGCGCAGGATGTCGAGCGCCTCGTCCCGCGTCAGCGCGTCGGTCAGGTACCGGAAGTCGACCAGGTCGACGATCTGCTCGGGGGTCAGGTCGGACAGCAGCTTCCACAGCGGTACGCCGGCACGCTTGGCGGCCAGGTCCCACACCGCGTTGACGACCGCGCCGATCGCCATGTGCATGACGCCCTTCTCAGGGCCCAGCCAGCGCAGCTGCGAGTCGTGCACGAGCGACTTCCAGAACCCGCCGAGGTCGTTCAGCGTGGCGTCCAGGTCGAGCCCGAGGACGTGGTCGCGGAGCGCCTCGATCGCGGTCGTCTGGATGTCGTTGCCGCGACCGATCGTGAACGCGAACCCGTGCCCCTCGAGCCCGTCGCCGGCGTCGGTCCGCAGGATCACGTACGCCGCGGAGTAGTCCGGGTCGGTGTTCATCGCGTCGGAGCCGTCCAGGTCCAGCGACGTGGGGAAGCGGACGTCGTACGTCTCGAACTCGGTGAATCGTGGCATCGAGGACCCGATCTGCTGCGGTGGGCGGTCTGTCGGGACGAATCCTATAGGATATGGGGCTCCCGCGATAGATTGCCCCGGACCTGCGGCACTCACCAACTCGCGGAACCCGGCGGCGCGCCCGCTCGGGACGGGGCGGCAGTGCCGTCGGCGCGGGGGTTGGTGAGTGCCGCAGGTCCGCCCCGTACAGTCGGTCGCGTGACCACGAGTGACGGAGTGCTGCGCCTGGGCAGCCGGTCGTTCGGGCCCGGCGAGTTCGCGGTGATGGCGATCGTCAACCGGACGCCGGACTCGTTCTTCGACCGCGGGGCGACGTACGCGACCGACGCGGCGTTCGCGGCCATCGACAAGGCCGTCGCCGAGGGCGCCGACCTGGTCGACATCGGCGGCGTGAAGGCCGGGTACGGCGAACCGGTCAGCGAGACCGAGGAGCTCCGCCGGACCGTGGACTTCGTGGCCGCGATCCGCGCCCGGCACCCGGACCTGGTCATCAGCGTGGACACGTACCGCAGCGGTGTCGCCCGGCAGGTCGCGCAGGCCGGCGCCGATCTGATCAACGACACCTGGGCCGGTGCCGATCCCGACCTGGTGAACGCCGCCGCCGAGTCCGGCACCGGGTTGGTCTGCAGTCACGTCGGCGGCCTCTCGCCGCGCACCGATCCGCACCGGATGGCGTACGACGACGTGGTCGCGGACGTGATCCGGACGACCACCGCCCTCGCGGACCGCGCGCTCGCCGCCGGCGTCCGTCCGGACGGCATCCTGATCGACCCGACGCACGACTTCGGCAAGAACACGCTGCAGTCGCTCGAGCTGACCCGCCGCCTCGACGAACTCGCCGCCACCGGTTGGCCGGTCCTGGTCGCGGTGTCGAACAAGGATTTCATCGGCGAGACCCTCGAACTGCCGCCCGGGCAGCGCGGCAACGGCACCCTCGCGGCGCTCAGTGTCTCGGCCTGGTTGGGCGCCCGCGTCTTCCGCGTGCACGACGTACCGGCCGCGCGGCAAGCCCTTGACTTCATCGCCGTACTGCGTGGAACCGCGCAGCCCGCTGGAACCCGAAGGAGCCTGGCCTGATGCGCCGCGTGGACGAGCTGAGTGACGAGGAACTGATCACGGCCTACGAGGTCGCCGACCGAGCGGTGCCGCACCTACGCGCCAACTTCGTGAGCAGCCTGGACGGCGCGGTCGAGATCGATGGCCAGTCGAAGGCGCTGTCGAGCGACTCCGACAGCCGGGTTTTCAGCATGCTCCGGCGGTTGGCGGACGTCGTCCTGGTCGGCGCGGGGACGATTCGCGACGAGGGCTACAACCCGCTCAAGCTGTCCGCGAAGGCACGCGAATGGCGTACGGCGACCGGGATCGCCGAGAATCCGACACTCGCGATTGTGTCGTCGCGGCTCGAGCTGAGTCCGGTGAATCCGGTGTTCAAGTCCGCCGTACAGCCGATCGTCGTCACGCATGCGAGCTCACCGGAGGACCGCCGGGAAGCGCTCGCGGAGGTTGCCGAGGTGCTCGTACTGGGGGAGGCCGAAGTCGACCTCAAGGCGGTGGTGGACGAGTTCGCCGGGCGCGGTATGACGCAGATCCTGTCCGAGGGCGGCCCGCATCTCCTCGGTGCGTTGACCGCGGCCGATCTGGTCGACGAGCTCTGCCTCGCGCTGGCACCGCTGTTGGCGGGACCTGGATCCAGCCGGATCATCGCCGGCGCCCCATCGACTCTCACCCGGCGGATGAAGCTCGAGACGGCGCTGTCCGCGGAGGACGACTACTTCTTCTTCCGCTACGTCCGGGAGGCCTGAGTCGTGCCTGTCGTCGCCGCCGCGGTCTGCCCGCACCCGCCGCTCCTCGTGCCCGAGGTCGCGTCCGGCGCAGCACCCGAGCTCGACGACCTGCGCGCCGCCTGCCTGGCAGCTGTCGAATCACTCGCCACCGCAGACCACATCCTGGTGATCGGGGCCGCCACGGACCCGCGCACGTTCGACGCTTCGGCCGGAGGCTCGTTCGGTGCTTATGGCGCACCCAGCGTGCGGATCGGTTCGGGCCCGCCCGTCCTCCCGTTGTCGCTGGCGATCGGCGGATGGCTGCTCGAGCAGACGAAGGCCGCGCAGCTGCCGCGCACCTATCGTGCGGTCCCGGCCGATACGGTGCCTGAGATGTGCGTACAGCTCGGCCGTGAGATTGCTGACGGCAACGATCGTGTCGGTCTGCTGGTGATGGGCGACGGCTCGGCCCGCCGCAGCGAGCACTCCCCGGTACACCTCCATCCGCGCGCGGAGATCTTCGACGCGACCGTAGCAAACGCCTTTCACCACAGAGATCTCGACGTACTCAAGGCCCTGGATCCCGATCTCGCCGCCGAGCTGCAAGCAGCCGGACGCGCGCCTTGGCAGGTCCTCGCCGGAGCCCTCGAAGGTACGTCGCTCTCCGGCGACCTGACCTACGAAGCAGCGCCGTACGGCGTCGGCTACTTCGTCGCTTCGTTTACCTGATCTCGACCTTGCGCCTCAGCCCGTTTCCGGGGACCGTGGTCACGAGGGGGAGCGATGTGGTCGAGGGTTCCGCGATGGGGCCGGCTCCTGGCGATCGGGGTCGGCGTGGTGGCCGCCGTACTCGTGGTGGGCGGGCTGAGCGGCTACACGGTCAGCCTGCGGTCGGATTCGGGTGATCGGGCGACCGTGACGAGCCTGCAGGAGATCGAGTTGCAGCGGCTGCGTGCGGTCGTCGACGCGGATCTGGCCTACCTGGAGCGCGTTTACGCGGCGGACTACTGGGCCGTGCCGCCCACGGGAGATCGGCTCACCCGGAGCGCGTTCCTCGAAGCGCTCGCCGACGGTTCGCTGGACTTCGCGTCGTTCGAGCCGCTCTCGGCCATCGACGTACGGCTGGCCGGCGGCACTGCCGTCCTCACCTACCGCTCGCACATCGATGCCGTGTCGGCCTCCGAACGGGTTCAGCACGACTCGTGGCACACCGTGGTGTACGTCGAGCGTGACGGTCGCTGGAGACTTCTCCATGAGCAGACCACTGCGCTCGGGGGCTTCCCGCCACCGACCCCGTCCTGACGACGCGCCCGCCCGGGATACTGGCCGGGTGACGGAGGAACGTACGGGGTATCGGCGGTCGGCGAAGTCGCCGCGGGGTGAGGCGCGGCGGCGCGAGTTGCTGGACAAGGTGGCGGACGAACTCGGGGTCAACGGGCTGGTCGACTTCTCGCTCCGGCGGGCGGCGCGTGCGGCCGGTACGACGCACAAGGTGTTGCTGTACCACTTCGACGGACCCGAGGACCTGCTCACGCAGGCTGTCCTGCAACTGCGCGAACGCCGGATCAGCCGGGCTCTTGCGGCCGCGACCGAGCAGGGCGACCGGTCGTTGGCGGAGCGGGTCCACTCGATGTGGCCAACGCTGATCGGCGCGGAGTCGTGGGTGCTGGATCAGGCGATCGGGCTGGCGATGTACGACGCCGGGCGGTACGCCGACCTGGCGCGCTCGGCGTCGCGGCAGTACCTGCCGACGTTGCTGTCGTTGTGTCCGGATGAGTGGGACGAGCAGCGCAAGACCGAGGTCGCGGAGCTGATCCTGGCGACGCTGCGCGGGTTCCTGATCGAGTGGCGGACGAGCGGGGACGCGGCCGGGATCGAGGCCGGATTCGCCGCGCTACTCCGGGCCCTGGAGCGCGAAGAGCAGGCCTAGACAGTCTTGCGAACCACGTGGTTCACTTCAAGAATGCGCGAGAAGGTGAGCTTCACGAGTGGCGGCGTCGCGTGCGCGGCCTGGCACTACCCGGGGACCAACGGCGGGTGCGTGGTGATGACCGGCGGCTTCGGCGTCACGAAGGAGCCCGGGACGGACCGGTTCGCGGAGCGGTTCGCCGCGGCCGGATTCGGTGTGCTGGCCTTCGACCACCGCAACCTCGGCGAGAGCGAGGGCGAACCGCGGCAGGTTGCCCGCGTGTCCGATCAGCTGGCCGACTGGCGGGCCGCGATCGCCTACGCCAACACGCTCCCGGGCGTCGAACGGGTGGCGATCTGGGCGTTCTCGCTACCCGGCGGGTACGTCGTGCAGCTCGCCGCGGAGGATCTCGGCATCTCGGCGGCGATCGCCCAGTCGGCCAACGTCGACGGCCCGACCGTGACCCGCAACGCCTCCCGCTACCAGACGCCCGGCAGCGTGCTCCGGCTGATGGGCCGAAGCCTGCTCGATGTGGCCGGCAGTCTCTTCGGCCGTCCGCCGCGCCTGGTCGATCTCGCCGGCCCGCCCGGGACGGTGGCGCTGCTCAACACCCCGGACGCCCAGCTGAGCAACGCGACCCTCAACCCCGGCAACCGATACCCCGACTGGCAGCAGGCGATCGCTGCCCGTTCGGTCTTCCCCGCTGCGCTCTACCGCCCGTTGAAACACGCGGCGAAGGTGCGATGCCCGATCCTGTACGTCGTCTGCGAGGACGACCAGTCCGCTCTAGCAGCACCAACTCTCAAGGCTGCCGCCGGCTCCCCGAACGCCGACGTACTCCAGGTCCCCGGCAACCACTACGCGCCCTTCCTCGACGCTCACGAACAGGTGGTCGAGGCAGAGCTCACCTTCCTCAACCGGCACCTGACAGCGCCGCTTTCCGGAAAGAAACAGTCACCTGCTGCCGAAAAACTTCCGGAAACCAGCGCTTAGTCGGACTCGATCGGCACAGCCGGCCATCGGGGCGCGGTGTCGGCGAGGTCGTCATGTCCCGCGGCGCGTAGTTGCTCTACCAACTCGTGACGGGCACGGCGTACGGCGGCTACCGCCTCGTCGGGCGTGGTGTGCGGGCCGGACCAGTTGCACACCGCGTCCCCGGCGTACCAGTCACCTGTGGTGGACCGACGTACGTGAGCTGTTGCCAGACGAGCAGCGGGGAGAGGGAAACCAGCGAGTTGTACGACGGCGTCGACGGCGACCACCGGGGCGGACAGATCGAGGCACGGACGCAGTTCGACCGCGTCGGTGAGGACGAACTCGTAGCCGGTCGGTGCGCGCTCGCCCAACCAGGCAAGGGCCTCCTGTGCGGTCTCGCGCAGCAGACGAGCGTTGTCCGGATCCGCCAGCGTGTGTACGCCGCACTGGCGCGTGTGCGTCGGCCGCAACTCGTTCTGCCACAGGCGCACCTGTAGCTCGTCCCGCCCCGACAACCGCCTCCCGAGAATCCGCGCCAGCCCGACGACGTCGAAGTTCAACTCGTCATTCGTCCGCCGCCGCCCCGGCACCGCATCCTCACCGACCCGCGCCCCCCGAGCGGTCCACGGACCAACATGCCACCGCACCAGAGCCGTCATACTCCGAACCCTAAACTCTGTCACTCTCCGCAGTGGACGCCCGCACGGTTTTGGTCCATGGTTGAGCATCACACCGTGGCCGGGGGGCCACCGGAACATGTCACGTGGGGGGAACCACTGTGCACAAGAGCAAGTCAGACACGCCTGCCGGCGACCCGGACCAGAAGAAGCAGTACGCCTGGCACCGGCATCCGGCGCTGATCGCCGCCATTCCCGCGGTCTCGGCGGTGATCGGCAGCATCGCCACCATCATCCTCGGCCAGGCAGACGTCTTACCAAGCGCCATCAACCCGGCCCCACCGCAGACCACCGTCCTGTCGACCACCACCGCGACCGCCACCAGCACGGTCACCGAGACCGTGACGGAGACGCCGGTCGTCCAAATCACCGATCCCGGAAGTTCGAGCACACCGCAGACCCTGTCGCCCGGCACGCTGGCCATCACCATCCAGATGGGCACCAGCGGCAAGATCGGACCGGGCGAGTATCGCGCCGGCTCGCAGCCGGCCACCAGGGCCCAGGTGCTGGACGAGACCGGTCACTACCCGGCCACCGGCTGCTATCCGACCTGGGTGCTCAAACGCGGATCCATCGTCATCAAAACCGCACGTGGTGAGTCTTGCGGCCAGAGTTTCTACGTCTCAGGCGACTCACTGGAGGTCCGCGGCGTCTATCACCTGACGGTGTCCGTCGTGACCGAGTCCGGCGCCAAGGGCACGAAGACCGAGGACTTCAAGGTGAGCTGATCAGGCGGGCTTGACGGGGCTTGGTACGTCGAAGGTTTTGGCGAGGTCGGTGAGGATGGACCAGGCGCCCTGGAGGCCGACGGCGGTCATCCAGGTGAGGTCGGGGACGTCGTGGACCTTGGTGGCCAGCGGCTTCCAGAGCGGGTTGGCCTTGAACTGGGCCTCGGTCTTCTTGCTCAGGCCTTTGTCGTCGGCGTACGTCGCCACGAAGATCGCGTCGGCGTCCGCGTCCTTGATCCGTTCCGGGCTGATCTCGAGCGCGAAGCCGGCGACGTCCTGCGATTTCGGCCGCTTCAGGCCGGCGTCCTTGAGCACGATCCCGGAGTAGCTCGCGTTCTGGTACAGCCGGGTCGGGCCGTCGACGAACCGGACGACGGAGATGGTCGGGTCACCAGCCTTGGCGTTGATCGCGGCGCCGACCGTCTTCGCGGCCTGCTCGTACGCCGAGATCTCCTTCTCGGCCAGGTCTTCCGCGCCGACCGCCTTCGCCTCCAGCCGGATGTTGTCCTTCCAGGTCGCCCCGGTGGTCTCCGACATGATGGTCGGCGCGATCGCGGACAGCTGGTCGTACAGCTTCTCGTGCCGGACCTTCGCGCTGATGATCAGGTCCGGGTTCAGCGCGGCGATCTTCTCCAGGTTGGGCTCGGCGAGCGTGCCGACCGACTGGGCCCCGGAGCCGTACGTCGTGCGGTCGTCGCCGAGGTAGTCCGGCAACTTCCCGTTGATGGTGCGGTAGTCGGTGTACCCGACGACCGGGGTGTCCAGGAGTAGCGTCGCGTCCACGTAGCTGGTGTCGAGCGCGACCACCCGCTTCGGCTTGGTCTTGATCTCGGTCTTGCCCATCGCGTGCTCGATCGTCCGCGGGTACCCGGCGCTCGCGGCACCGCCGGAATCGCCGGAATCGCCGGAATCGTCAGGGTCCGAGGAGCCGCAGCCCGACAGGGCGAGGGCTGCGACAGCGAGCAGAGCGGTGATGCGGGGCAGGCGCACAGGTGTCTCCAAGCAACGGGATAAGGTGACTCACGACCACAGCGAAGTAAGGCAAACCTAACCATATGTGCTCCGCCACTCCCACTGCGAGTCGACCGGTACGCCGGGCCGCCGCACTCCTCGCCCTGGTAGTCGTCCTGGTGCTCGCGTTCGCGGCCAGCCTCGCGCTCGGCTCACGCTGGCTCGGACCGGGCGCGTTGTGGCACGCGCTGACCGCGAACACCGGCTCGGACCCGGACGTGATCGTGCGAAGCCTGCGATTCCCGCGGACGGTCGTCGCGATCCTGATCGGGCTCTGTCTCGGGATCGCCGGCACGTTGATGCAGGGGCACACCCGCAACGCGCTGGCCGAGCCGGGCATCTTCGGTGTGAGTTCCGGCGCGGCGTTCGCGGTCGTCCTCGGGCTCCAGGTCGGCCTGGTCGAGTCCGTCTCGTCGACGGTCTGGGCCGCCTTGCTGGGCGCGTTGATCGCGACGTTCGCCGTACAGCAGCTGGCGTCGCGGGGCACCGGCTCGACTCCGGTCGGTCTGGCGCTCACGGGCGCGGCCGTCGCGGCGCTCCTCGGGGCCCTGACATCCGCCATCGTGCTCCTCGATGCGGACACTTTGGACAGCTATCGGTTCTGGGCGGTCGGGTCCGTTGCCGGCCGCGGGATGGACGTCGCCGGCCAGGTCCTGCCGTTCGCGGTGATCGGATTGCTGCTCGCTGCGGTCAATGCCCGTGATCTCGACATGCTTGCTCTGGGCGACGACGTGGCCGCGGGTCTCGGGCTGTCGATCCGCCGGGCTCGGCTGCTCGGGCTGGGCGCGATCGGTCTGCTCACCGCTGCCGGTGTCGCGGCGTGCGGGCCGATCGGGTTCCTGGGCCTGCTGTCCGGCCACGTCGCGCGACGGATCTTCGGTGCCCGCAACACCTGGCTGATCCCGGCCGCGGGCGTCATCGGTGCGACGGCGTTGGTACTCGCGGATCTCGTCGGCCGTCTCGTCGGCGGCGCGGGCGAGGTGCAGGCAGGTGTCGTCCTCGGCATCGTCGGCGCCCCGATGTTCGTGCTCGTCGTACGTCGCCGGGCGGTGGCCCTGTGAGGTCCCGGACGGTCGTCCTCAGCATCCTGTTCGCGGCCCTTGCGATCGTCGTCGCGCTGGTCTCCTTGAGCGTCGGTACGACGAAACTCCCGCTCGCGGACGTCGTCGAGGTACTGCTCGGCGGCGGCCGTCGCGGCACCCGGCTCGTCGTACTCGAACTGCGCCTGCCTCGAGTTGCCACCGGGCTCCTTGTCGGCATCGCGTTCGCGGTGTCCGGCGCGCTCCTGCAGACGCTGTCCCGCAACCCGCTCGCCAGCCCGGACATCGTCGGTGTGAACTCCGGTGCGTCCGCGGGCGCCGTCGCGGTGATCGTGCTCGCGGGCACCGGTGGCGGCAACATCTCGGGCGTCGCGGCCAAGGTCGGGATCCCGCTGGCCGCGGTCCTCGGCGGGCTGCTCGCCACGCTGATCGTGGGTGCGTTGTCGGTCCAGCGCGGAGTGGTGGACGCGGGCAAGGTGGTGCTCATCGGCGTCGGCATCGCGGCCGCGGCGAACTCGTTGGTCGCCTGGCTGCTGGTGATCGGCGACGTCAACGACGCCGGCCGGGCGGCTGCTTGGTTGGCGGGCTCGTTGAACTCGCGGGCCTGGAGCGACGCCGTTCCCGTGCTGATCGCGGTTGTACTGCTGTTGCCGGTAGCAATGATGTTCAACCGGGACCTGTCCGCGCTGGTTCTCGGTGACGATGTGGCGTCATCGCTCGGCGTCCGGGTGGCGCGGATCCGGCTGGTGCTGCTGGTGATCGCGACGGTGCTGGCCGCGATGGCTACTGCCGGGGCCGGTCCGATCGCGTTCGTCGCGTTGGTGGCGCCACAGGTCGCGCTGCGGCTGACCCGGATGGAACGACCGCCGTTGCTGACCACTGCGATGCTCGGCGCGCTGCTCGTCGTACTGGCTGACCTGTTGGCGCGGAACGGGCTGCAGTGGGCGCAGGTCGGTCCGTACGAGTTACCTGTCGGCGTGGTCACGGCTGCGTGCGGAGCGCCGTACCTGCTTCACCTCATCGGCCGTCAGCAGAAGGGACGCTGAACCGTGCACGTCGAGAACCTGACCCTCGCGTACGGCGCTGATGCGCCGGTGGTCGACCGACTGACGCTGGAAGTGCCGTCTGGTCAGCTGACTGCAGTTGTCGGGCCGAACGGGTCCGGCAAGTCCACGCTGCTGCGTGGGATGAGCAGACTGCTCACTCCGGCGAGCGGACGGGTGCTGCTCGACGGCAAGGACATTCACCAGCTGCCTGCGCGGGAACTGGCCCGCAAGCTCGGCGTACTGCCGCAGGGGCCAGTTACACCGGAGGGGATCACGGCTGCCGAGCTGGTGTCGCGGGGACGGCATCCGCATCGCGGTCTGTTCGGGCGACTGACAAGCGAGGACGATGCCGCGATCAACGAGGCGCTCCAGGCAGTAGAGCTGACAGAGCTCCGTGACAGGCCAGTAGACCAGCTGTCGGGCGGCCAGCGGCAGCGGGTGTGGATCGCGATGGTGCTGGCACAGGGGACGCAGCACCTGCTGCTCGACGAGCCAACGACGTACCTGGACCTCGCACACGCGGTAGACGTGATGAACGTGGTCCACGCGGCCGCTACGACGGGGCGGACCGTCGTGGCGGTGCTGCATGACCTAACGCTGGCAGCGCAGTACGCCGAGCACCTGGTGGTCATGGGCGATGGGCAGATCGCTGCGCAGGGCCGTCCGGTCGATGTACTGACAGCGGCGCTGCTGGACGAGGTGTTCGGGTTGAAGGCCACCGTGGTGGAGGTCGGCGGCGCACCGGTCGTCGTACCGGATCGTAGGCTGGCTGGATGAGCTACACCGTGAGCCGTCTGGCGGAGGTCCTGGCTGACTCGGTCAGCTGGCTGTCCGTGCGTACGGCGGACGCGGTGCCCGGACCCGACTGGGTCTCGTGTGCGGACCTGATCGCGGAGCAGCAGGCCGGCGGTGACCCGACGTACTCGTGGCGCGCAGCCGCAGCAGCTGACTACGCACGGGACTACTCGATCGAGCCGCCGGTGCAGGTCGCGGCCATGTTCACGCTCATGTGGTACGTCCAGGTGCCGTCACTGGTCGCAGGTGTGACCAGTGCAGTCACCGGGCTGTCTCCGGACGTGTCACCGGCGTCGTTGGCGTTCAAGCGGCACCCGGTTGCGCACTACCCGGCCGAGGTGGCGCTGCTGTCGGACGAGGTCGTGCCGCTGGCTACGGCGGCGGTGCAGCTCAAGGACCACACCAGGGCGTTTCTGGACGGCTACGAACCCGGTGTGAAGCTGGGGTCGTTGCAGCGGTTCGGTGCGGTTGACGACGAGGTACGGGCGGCGATCCGGCTGCCGGAGGATGCGCCGTACGCCGACCGCGCCGCGACGGCCTTCGGGGTGTCGCTGGAGGAGAAGCTGCGTACGTCGTGCTGCTACTTCTACGTGCTGCCGAACGTGGCTGCGTGCACCACCTGTCCGCGATTCCGCTGACCTGATTTCGCTGAGAGCTGAACCAGGGCCGGGTTCGTCCGGATCCGGCCGGAAACTGTCGGTGGCCCCGGGAAGCATGTTCGGCATGAGTCGATACACACCCCAGACGTCACCGGCGGGTAATTTCTGGTCGGTTGTCCAGCCCCTGGCCCGGAGCTAGGTTCGCTGACGTGACCTCGTCCGGTGGTTCTCCGGCGACGACTCCGATCGGCTCCCGGGCCGAGGCGGAGGGCTACGTCGCGATGGTCTGTTTCAAGCACGGTCCACCTCGGTTGTACGGCGTCGAGCTCGAGTGGACAGTGCATCATGCGGATGATCCGCACCGGCCCCTCGACGCCGGCCGACTGAGCAAAGCCCTGGGCGTGCACGCCCCCGCGACCCTGGTCAGAGGCAGTCCGCAGCTGCCGCTGAGCCGGGGAGCGCTGGTCACCGTGGAGCCGGGTGGCCAGGTAGAGATCTCCGGCCCCGCGTCGGACTCGATCCCGCAGCTGATCGACGACACCGCCGCCGACGCGGCCGAGCTGACGGCTCTCCTGCTGGATGCGGACCTGGTCCCGGGCGACTACGGCCTCGACCCCTTCCGAACACCCCGCCGCATCCTCACCGTCCCGCGGTACGCCGCGATGGAACGCGCCTTCCAGCGCCTCGGACCGCACGGGCCGCGGATGATGTGCAGCACCGCCGGCCTGCAGATCTGCCTGGACGCCGGTGAATCGGACCAGACCGCACTCCGCTGGCGCGCACTCCACGACCTCGGTCCCGCTCTGGTCGGTCTGTTCGCCAACTCCCGCCGTCGCGCCGGTGCGGACACCGGTTGGGCCTCGGCCCGCACGGAGGCGACGTTCGGCACGTGTGCACCGTTCACCGAGCCGCCGCCGCTCGACGCCGACCCGGCCGCTGCCTGGGCCCGGACGGCGATGGAGGCGCCGGTCCTCTGTCTGCGACGGGGCGACACGTGGGACGCACCCACCGGGCTGACGTTCGGGGCCTGGGCGGACGGACAGCTGCCCGGCGACAGACCGACGTACGACGATCTCGACTACCACCTGTCCACGCTGTTCCCGCCGGTCCGGCCGCGCGGGTATCTCGAGGTGCGTTACCTCGACGCGCAGCCGGGGGACGGGTGGATCGCCCCGACCCTGCTGCTCACCGCACTGATGTCCGCCCCGATCGACCAGGTGCTGGCCGCGGCCGAGCCTGCTGCCGGCCGCTGGTTCCCGGCGGCCCGCGAAGGGCTGGACGACGCCTTGGTACTGCGTGCCGCGCGCGATGTGGTCGCGCTGGGCACCGAGGTGATGGACCGGACCGGTGCGGATCCCGAACACATCGCTGCCGTCGCAACCCGGCTGCAGCGCGCCGTCGACAACACCCACGGAAGGCGAGCTTCATGAATCACCAACTGTCCGATCTGTCGCCGGAGGGTCTGCGCACCTTCGTCGGTGAGCAGCTCGAGCGGTCCAGGGCACGGACGGTCCAGCTGACCGACGCGGTCGACACCGACGACCTGGTCAAGCAGCACTCCAAGCTGATGTCGCCGCTGGTCTGGGACTACGCGCACATCGGCAACCAGGAGGAGCTCTGGCTGGTCCGCGATGTCGGCGGCCGCGAGCCCCTGCGCCAGGACATCGACGAGCTGTACGACGCGTTCCAGCATCCGCGTGCGGACCGTCCGTCGCTGCCACTGCTCGGTCCGGTGGAAACGCGTGCCTATGTGACCGAGGTACGCGACAAGGTGCTGGATGTCCTCGACCACGTGAAGTTCGATCCTGAGAAATTGGGCGCTGACCGTGAGCTGGTACACAACGCGTTCGCGTTCGGCATGATCGCGCAGCACGAGCAGCAGCACGACGAGACGATGCTGGCGACACACCAGCTGCGGGAGGGTGCGCCGGTGCTCGACGCGCCGCCGCCTCCCGCGGGTCGGCCGCTGCCGTCGGCCGAGGTGTTCGTGCCGGGTGGCGTGTTCGAGATGGGTACGTCGATCGAGCCGTGGGCGTTGGACAACGAGCGGCCCGCGCACGGCGTACACGTGAAGCCGTTCGTGATCGACACCGTGCCGGTGACGAACGGCGACTACCTGCGATTCGTGCTCGGCGGCGGGTATCAGGATCCGCAGTGGTGGTCCGAGGCCGGGTGGGCGCATGTCCAGAAGGCCTCGCTGGTCGCGCCGCGGTTCTGGTCGCAGGTCGACGGCGAGTGGTCGCGGCTGCGGTTCGGGCACCGGGAGCAGTTGCCGCTCGACGAGCCGGTGATGCACGTCTGCTTCTACGAGGCGGAGGCGTACGCGAAGTGGGCCGGCAAGCGGCTGCCGAGCGAGGAGGAGTGGGAGTTCGCGGCGCGGTTCGATCCGTCGAGCGGCCGGACGCGACGGTTCCCGTGGGGTGACGAGTCGCCGGGTCCGCAGCACGCGAACCTGGGCCAGCGGCACCTCCGGCCGGCGCCGGTCGGTGCGTATCCGGCGGGCGCCTCGCCGCTCGGCGTCGAGCAGCTGATCGGGGACCTGTGGGAGTGGACATCGAGCGACTTCCGCCCGTACCCGGGGTTCCGTGCATGGCCGTACGACGAGTACTCGCTGGTCTTCTTCGGGCCCGACTACAAGGTGCTCCGCGGCGGCTCGTTCGGCACCGACGAGGTCGTTGCCCGTGGCACCTTCCGGAACTGGGACTACCCGATCCGCCGGCAGATCTTCGCCGGTTTCCGGTGCGCCAGGGACGCTCGCCCTGAAGAAGTGCACGCCGAGGAGCTGCACGCCTGATGTGCCGCCACCTGGCCTATCTCGGGCCACCCGTCACGCTGGCGTCGCTGCTGATCGAGCCGGAGCACTCACTGTACGAACAGAGCTGGGCCCCCGCCGACATGCGCGGCGGGGGATCGGTCAACGCCGACGGCTTCGGGATCGGCTGGTATCCCGAAGGGGATGCCGCCGTGTCCGGCGGGCCGGTGCGCTACCGGCGGGACGTACCGATCTGGACCGACGAGAACCTGCCCGGCCTGTCCGGCGCGATCCGGTCCGGTGCGGTCGTCGCGGCCGTCCGGAACGGGACCGTCGGGATGCCGTACGGTCTGTCGGCGGTCGCACCGTTCACGTCGGGCCACTGGCTGTTCAGCCACAACGGGCGCATCCCCGGCTGGCCGGACACGACGCTCAAGCTGGCCGAGCAGTTGCCGGTCGCCGACCTGCTGAGTCTCGACGCCCCTACCGATTCCGTCTTCCTGTGGACCCTGATCGCTCGTCGCCTCGACGACGGTGTGCCGCCGGCCGACGCGGTCGCGGAGGTTGTGCACGATGTCGAGGCGGCGGCGCCGGGATCGCGACTGAACATCCTGCTGACCGATGGTGAGCAACTCGTCGCCACGGCGTGGACCCACTCGCTCCATGTCCGCCGTACCGAGGACTCCGTGACGGTCGCATCCGAACCATTCGGTTCCGACGGCTGGTCCGCCGTACCGGACCACTCACTTCTCGTGGCCACCGCCACAACACTGCAGCTCACCCCGATGGAAGGACGAGAGTGACCCTCATCGACATACATCTGACGCCGGACTATGCGGCTCGGGCATTGCGGGACGATGTTCGGGCGGGGTTGGCGGCGACGCCCAAGTGGCTGCCGCCGAAGTGGTTCTACGACGCGCGCGGGAGTGAGCTGTTCGAGGAGATCACGCGGCTGCCGGAGTACTACCCGACGCGGGCCGAGCGAGAGATCCTGCACGCACGGGCCGGTGAGATCGCAGCGATCACCAACGCGCACACGCTGGTCGAGCTCGGGTCCGGGTCCTCGGAGAAGACCCGCCTGCTGCTCGACGGGCTCCGGGCCCACGGGAGGCTCACGTCGTTCGTTCCGCTCGACGTGTCAGAGTCAGCGCTGCGGGACGCGTCCGATGCCATCAACGCCGACTACCCGAGTCTCGACGTACATGGTGTGGTCGGCGACTTCACCGCGCACCTCGACAAGCTCCCGGGTGATCCGCCGCGGGTCGTCGCGTTCCTCGGCGGCACGATCGGGAACCTGATTCCGGCCGAGCGGGAGGCGTTCTACCGTTCGGTTCGCGAGGTCCTCGAGCCGGGGGAGTGGTTGCTGCTGGGCACCGATCTGGTGAAGGATCCGGCCACGCTGGTTGCGGCGTACGACGACTCCGCCGGTGTCACCGCCGAGTTCAACAAGAACGTGCTGCGGGTGATCAACCGGCAGCTCGGTGCGGACTTCGACGTGGACGCGTTCGAGCACGTCGCGCTCTGGGACGCGGACAACGAGTGGATCGAGATGCATCTGCGCGCCACCCGCGCGATGCGGGTGCTGATCCCGGAGATCCACCTGGAGATCACGTTCGAGGAGGGCGAGGAGATCAGCACCGAGATCTCCGCCAAGTTCCACCGCTCCGGC
Source organism: Kribbella sp. VKM Ac-2566 (assembly GCF_004366005.1). Classification (NCBI taxonomy): domain Bacteria; kingdom Bacillati; phylum Actinomycetota; class Actinomycetes; order Propionibacteriales; family Kribbellaceae; genus Kribbella; species Kribbella sp. VKM Ac-2566. The sequence goes on from NZ_SODT01000011.1 coordinate 794,188, forward strand.
GTCGAAGCCGAACTCGACAAAGCAGACTTCACCCCCGCCGCCTGGTGGACCGACACCAAATCCCGCTTCGCCCTCTCCCTCTGGCAAGCCACCTAACCCCCACCCCGCGCCGCGCCCCCGTGCCGCGCCCACCCGCACCCGCCACCCGCACCCCGCACCCGCGGCCGCGCCCCGCACCCGCCCCGACCCGCGCCCCGCACCCGCCCCCGACCCGCGCCCCGCACCCGCCCCCGACCCGCGCCCCGCACCCGCCCCAGACCCGCACCCCGCGCCTCGCGGCGTCTCGTGTTGTCCCCGTTTGGCTGGTTGACCCAGCAAATGAGGGGTTCCCCACCCGTGTTCCGGGTGGGGAACCCCTCATTTCGTGGGTCAGCCAGGCAAATTGGTGGGTCAGCCAGGCAAATGGGTCAGCTGCCCTGCTTGATCAATCCGTTGATCTTGTCTACGTAGGCCGGGAGGTCGGTGATGGGCTTCTTGCCGCTCAGGATGGGCTGGTAGTTGGCGGTCGTGAGGTCGCCGACCTGTGAGGCCCACTGGGTGGTGAAGCGGACGCCGACCGTCTTCTCCGCGGACAGGTCAGCCTTGACCGTGTCGACGACGGTCTGCTGCTGCGCCTTGGTGAGGGCGTCGAAGTAGCTCGTCTGTGCGGGCGTGTACGCCGGCGGCGCGACCGGGGAGGCCGGCAGTACGGCGTCCCACACCTTGGTGTTGATGTACTGCAGCACCTTGTACGTCGCGTCCTGGTCCTTGGTGTACTGCGGCGTGCAGATCCCGACCGAGTCGTACAGCGTGGTCGGCGTCTGCACCTGCGGGAACGGCGCGAACCCGTACTTGATCTTCGGCTTGTCGGTCTGGAACCCGGCCGCCAGCCACTGCCCGCCGAACGTCATCGGCACCTTGCCGGCCGCGAACAGCGACTGCACGTTCGCCGCGTCGTACCCGGGCGGGGCGACCGACCCGTTCTTGATCGCGGCGGTCAGCTTCTCGACGCCTTCCTTGTACTTGTCGTCGGCCTCGGCCTTCGTCGGGTGGTTGACGTTGTCGGTGAACGGCGCGCCGCCGGCCGAGACGGAGTACATGCTCATCGTGAACGGACCGTCCGGACCGGTCAGCTGGTCGGCGACCAGGCCGTACTTCGCCCCGTTCTTGTTCGCCAGCTTCGCAGCCGCCGCGTACATGTCGTCCCACGTCCAGCCGGCCTTCGGCAGCGGGATCCCGGCCGCGGTGAACGCGTCGGCGTTGTACCAGACGCCGTACGTGTTCATCAGCGACGGCAGACCGCCCATCTGACCGTCGGCGGTCTTCCAGTTCTCGATCGCGGACGGCACGAACTTGTCGGCCTTGAAGTCGCCGTCACCGTTGTTGAGCTTGTCGGCCCAGTCGACCAGCAGGCCTTGAGACGTGTACTGCTGCTCGGTGTCGTTGCCACACCAGAACAGATCCGGCAGCTGCTTCGCCTGGGTCAGCGATGCAAGTTTGTCGCCGTACTGACCGCTCGGGGTCTCGAGCAGCTCGACCTTGACGTTGTCGTCCTTGAAGTCCGCCAAGGCCTTCTTGATCGCGGCGTTGGTCTCGGCCGACTCCCAGGTCATCACCTTGACGGTGACCGGCCCGTCGCTCGAGCCGCCGTCCGACCCGCCGCTGCAGGCCGTTGCCGTCAGCAACCCCGCGCACGCCAGCGCGGTGACACCGATTGTCCTCTTCACAACAATCCTCATTTCTGGTTCGTGCTGCCGAGAGCGCCGAGGCCCTGGATGAAATAGCGCTGCGCGGCGAAGAAGATGATCAGCGGCGGCAGCATGTAGAGCAGGTTGGTGGCCATGTAGTAGCTCCAGTCCGGCGTCTTCCCGGCGAACGGGGAGATGAACGACGCCATACCGACCGACAACGGCCACTTGCCGGACGAGTACAGGTAGACCAGTGGATTCAGGTAGTCGTTCCAGGACGCCTGGAACGCGAGGATCGCCATCGTCAGCCAGGCCGGCCGGGTCAACGGCAGCATCACGCTGACGAAGATCCGCAGGTGCCCGGCGCCGTCGATCTTCGCCGCTTCATCGATGGAATAGGGGATCGCGAGAAAGTACTGCCGGGCCAGGAAGATGAACAACGGGTTCCCGCCGAGGAACGCCGGAACGATCAGCGGCAGCCAGGTGTCGTACCAGCCGATGCTCTTGTACATCTGGAACAACGGGATCAGTCCGACCACGCCCGGCAGCAGCATGCTGCCGACGAACAGGTAGAACCACATCTTGCGGCCGGGGAACCGCAACCGGGCCAGCGCGTAGCCCGCCATCATCGCGGTCATCACGCCGCCGACGACGCTCAACCCGGTGATCACGAAGGAGTTCAGCAGGAGCTTCGGGAAGTGGATCGCCTTCGGCCCGTTGATGAAGTTGCTCCACGTCCACTCGTGCGGCAGCAACTTCGGCGGGATGTCGAACACCGCGGTGCGGCTCTTCAGCCCGATCGTGATCATCCACAGCAGCGGTACGACCATCACCGCGCAGATGAACAACGCGACGACGTACCACGACGTCGTACCGATCAGGCGGGGCTTCTTCTTCGCCGGGGCGACGCTCTGCGTTGCGCCGGCGACGGTGGTCTCAGTCGGAAGTGCTGTCACTGTACGTCCAGAGCGAGGAGAACTTCGCGGTCAGGGCGATCACGGCGATGATGATCACGAACAGCACCCACACCTGCGCGGACGCGTACCCCAGTTGCGGGATCCGGCCCAGGGTCGGGAAGCCGTTCTCGTAGATCGAGAGCATCAGCACCTTGGTGCTGAATCCCGGTCCGCCGTTGGTCAGGATCTTGGGCTGGTTGAAGGTCTGCAGCGCGGCAGTGGTCTGCAGGATCACCTGCAGCAGCATGATCGGGCTGATCATCGGCATCGTGATCCGGAAGAACACCGACCACGGGCCGGCGCCGTCTACTTTCGCGGCCTCGTACAGCTCGGTCGGTACGGACTGCAGCGCGGCCAGGAAGATGATCATCGTCCCGCCGACACCCCACAGCATCACCAGCACCACCGAGGGCATCGACATCGTGGAGCTCTGCAGCCACAGGCTCGTCGGCAGGCCGAGGCGGTCGAGGATCGTGTTCATCAACCCGACCTGCGGGTCGAGGATGAACTTCCACAGCGTGATCGTCGCGACCGCCGGCAGCACGACCGGCAGGTACGCCAGCGTCCGGACGACGCGCACGCCGGCGAAGCGCTGGTTGCAGAACATCGCCAGCGCCAGACCGAGGATCAGCGACAACGGGACATAGAGCAGCACCAGATAGCCGGTCGCCCGCAACGCCGGCCAGAACGCCGGGTCGGTGGTGAACAGCCTCCGGAAGTTGCCGAGGCCAACGAAGACCGGGTCGGTCAACCCGTTGTACTTCGTCAGCGCGAGATAGAACGATCGACTCAGCGGATACCCCACGAAGACCAGGAACCCGATCACCGCGGGTGCGATGAACAGGTACGCCGCCCTCACGTCGGAGCCGGCGTTCCGGCTCATCCCACCCCGGGTGCGGCCGCGCTTGCGGTTGGCAGGTCCGCCGGTGGTGACTGCGGTCATCCGTCCTCCGCTTCGCTCGGAAAGTGTTTCATCCGGCCTCCTGGACGGTAACGTTTCCAACGTTTTACTGTTGGGTGACGATGCCGTGTCGCGAAAAGGAAGTCAACCCCGTGTCCGAAACGTTTCCAAGCCAGCCAGAGGTCAGCCGGCCGACGATGATCGACGTCGCCCGGCGGGCCGGTGTGGGCCTCGGCACGGTGTCGCGTGTGGTGAACGGCGGCCATGGCGTCCGCGACGAGACCGCGCAGCGAGTCCGGGCCGCGATCGACGAGCTCGGGTTCCAGCGCAACGAGGTCGCCCGGGCACTGCGTCCGGGCAAGAAGTCGACCAGCCTGGCGCTGGTGCTCGGCGACCTGACCAACCCGTTCTACGCGAGCATTGCGAAGGCTTCGCTCGAAGTCGCCGGGCAGTCCGGTTTCGCCGTCGTACTCGGCAGTGTGGATGAGGACCCGGAGGGTGAGAAGCGGGCCATCCAGGAGCTGGTCAGCCGGCAGGTGGCCGGTCTGATGATCGTGCCCGACCAGGGCGATCACGCGTTCCTGCAGGGCGCCGGCGTACCGGTGGTGTTCGTCGACCGGCCGGCGACCGGGATCGACGCGGACATCGTGATGGTCGACAACGAGGGCGGCGGGCGGATCGCGGCCGAGCACCTTCTGGAGCAGGGCCACGAGCGGATCGCGATCATCCTTGCTCCGTCGTACTACACGATCGGGCGCCGCCTGCGCGGGTTCCGGCGCGCGCACCGGGCCGCGGGGATCGAGGTCGACGAGTCGCTCGTCATCCAGCTTCCCGAGGGCAACGCGGAGGCCGCGGAGAAGGCGACCCGCGAGGTGATGCTGCGGCCCGATCCGCCGACCGCGATCTTCTCCTCCACGAACTTCCTCACCGAGGGCGTGCTGCGTGCGCTTGGTGAGCTCGGCAGTGAGCTCAACAATGAGCCGGCGGTGGTCGGGTTCGACGACTTCCGGCTCGCCGACATGCTGCCCACGCCGGTCACGGTCGTTGCCTCCGACATCGCCGAGCTCGGCCGTAGCGCGGCGCGGTTGCTGCTCGACCGCGCGTCCGGTGCGGACACCCGCCCGCCGCAGCGGATCGTGCTGCCGTGCGCGCTGATCGAGCGCGGGTCGGGGGAGCGCCCGCCGGATTCTGCCGGCAAGAGAAAAGCGCGGTGACAGTTCGCCGCGCTGGCTAGGGTCGACGCGTGTACTACGAGTCGTTCGGTGCCGGTCGGCCGATCTTCTTCCTGCCCAGCTGGGGTGGCGACGCCGGTGAAGGGCGCGACGTCCACGAGCCGGTCTTCGCGCAGCGGCCGGGATGGCGCCGGATCTACGTGGACCCGCCAGGCACCGGGCGGTCGCCTGCTGTTCCGTCGATCACCGACCAGGACGGCATGCTGTCTGCGATCGTGGAGCTGATCGACGACTTGGCCGGCGACGAGCCGTTCGCCCTCGCCGGTACCTCGGCCGGCGGCCTGCACGCGCGGGGCATCGTCAAACGCGACCCGGCCCGCGTCCTGGGGTTGTTGCTGCGCGCGCCGGGCATCGTCATCGACCGCTCACGACGCACGCTCCCGACCGACGAGTACCTGATGCCGTCGGCGTCACGTGAACGCCAGCACCAGTACTACGACGCGGCCGAGTCGCAGGCGAACCTCGCCTTTCTCGGGGCGATCCAGCGGGATGTGTCGAGGTACAGCCTGCGGGAAGACCCGTCGATCCGCTTCGAGCGGCCGACGCTGATCGTGACCGGCCGGCAGGACACGACAGCCGGGTACGCCGACGCGTGGTCGATCCTCGACGACTACCCGCGCGCGACGTTCGCCGTACTGGATCAGGAGGACCACTTCCTGCCGGGACCCGGATCGGCGGTGTATCGCGCGCTGGTGGCGGACTGGCTGGCCAGAATCGAGCAGAGTGTCGAGCACCCGGACGCGTGAGGGGCGGAACGCGCGTCCGGGCGCTCGTCCAGGGGTGGGTCAGAAGTTCGGCCAGGCCCAGCCGAGGTAGTTGTTGAAGTAGGGCAGCGCGCGGGTGCCGATCGCACCGCTGACGCTGGTGGCCCAGAACGTGCCGTCGCCCTTGGCTACGCCGACATGGCCGTAAGCGCTGATGTTCCAGAAGACCAGGGCGCCCTTCGGTGGGTTCAGGTCGCCTCGGTGCGCGGCGCCACGGGCCACGGCGTCGTTCCAGTCGGCGATGGCCGAGGCCCAGATGCCGGTCTTCCCGTACGAGTTCTCGGCGGCCATCTCGCAGTACCCCTGGTAAGCGGTCGACCCGCTGCGGGCGGCGTACCAGGCGACGGCCTTGTCGGCGCGCGGGTTGCTTGCGCACAGCGGTGCGACCAGGCCGCTGCTGCCGGTGTTCACGTAGGCGTCGGTGATGAAGCCCTTGCCGGGGATGTGGTCCCAGATCAGGCTGCGGCCGAACTTGCCGGTCACCGGCTCGCCGTAGATCTGGCAGTCGATCTCGACCGCTCCGTCGGGCTGGGTGCCGACCGAGCCGAAGCTGGTCGCGTTACCGGACCGGATGGTGACACCGGCGCCGCTGTCGGTGACAACAGTTCCGGTGGCGGCGCTGGCGGGGAGAACGCCGGTGCCGACGAGGGCGGCGCCGCTGAGGAGGGCGACGGCAGTGAGACGGGACGTGATGCGCATGAGGGCGGTACGCATGGTGGTGTTCCCTTCTGGAGTTGTCCTTCGCAGGGAACCAAAAAGTGACCGTGTTGTCGCAGTGGGCAACGGAGGTGACTCACTGCGGTTTGGTATTTTGTGTAGATAAGTGACGGCGAGAGCGGAGAGTGCGCCGTGCGCCCAGCCCAGGCTCGGTTCGTGATCGGAGCTCGCATGCGCGAGCTGCGCGAGGCTGCCGGGGTCGCCTTGACCCGCGCCGCCTCCGAGTCCGGCTGGGACAAGGGGCACCTGTCCCGGGTCGAGCGCGGCCACACCAAGCCGAGCCGCGAGCTGATCGAGTGGTACGACGACTCGTTCGGAGCGAACCAGGCTCTGGTCAACCAGTTGATGGAGCTCGACGCCGCCGTACGCGCGGGCCGGGACATGTCGCAGCGGGACATGCGCCGGCATGTGCAACCGGTGCTGCTCGGCGGATCCGTACCGATCGATCATCACCCCGACGACCGGGCCGAACTGGTAGGGGAGACAGTGCCTGACGGTACGCGGGTGTGCCGGGAGCAGGTGTTCGAGAAGACGTGGGAGCTCCGCAACAGCGGCGAACGCCCGTGGCGCAACCGCTACCTCACCCGCCAAGGCGCCCCCGGCGCGCCGGGGTGGCTGAGGTCACCGGCGCGCGAGCGGGTGCCCGACGCCGGGCCGGGCGACGTCGTGACGGTGCGGATGACCTTGCGGGCGCCGTCCCAGGTCGGCGCGTCGACGGCGTACTTCAAGATCACCGACGCAGCCGGTCGGCTCTACTACCCGGGACTCGAGTCACCGCCGATCTTCTGCACGATCTTCACCGCGTACGAGCTCTGACGATAGGTTTGCCTGCATTCCTGATCCCCGCCCGGATACACGGAGTTCGCAGATGATGAGATCTCGCACGATCGCCCTGGCCCTCGCCGCGCTGCTCGTCGTACCGCAGCTGGCCGTCGGCACCGCCAACGCGGTGCACCCGTCGAGGGGACCGGTGGATCCGCCGGTGCCCGCCATTCCGCAGAAGTACCTCGACCAGCCGGTCAACTGGTCCGTCTGCTCGTTCGATGCCGCAGTCAAGCGCCTGTACCCGCAAGCGCCGACCACCAACTGCGCCACGGTCACCGTCCCGATGGACTGGGCGCACCCGGACGCGCATCCGGACGTGAAGGTGGCGATCTCCTACAGCAAGGCCACCGGTACGTCGAAGGGCTTGATGACCACGAACCCGGGCGGACCGGGTGGCGCGGGCCTGACGCTGTCCGCGTCGCTCGCGATCGAGAAGCCGCAGCTGTTCAGCGACTTCGATCTGCTCGGGTTCGACCCGCGCGGCTTCGGTCAGAGCACGCCGCTGCAGTGCATCACCACGACCGAGAAGCTGAACGCGCTGCCGGTGACGCCGGACTACAAGGAGCGCACCAAGCTGACGCACGAGGTCGAGGTGGCCGAGGCGAAGCTTCAGGCCGAGGCGTGCGCGGCGACCGAGTTCGGCCGGTTCGTCAGCAGCCAGCAGACCGTGTACGACATGGAGTTCCTGCGGGCGCTGCTGAAGGCCCGTCAGCTGAACTTCATCGGCTACAGCTACGGGACCTGGCTCGGTGGCTGGTACGCCGACGCGTACCCGGAGCGGGTCGGGCGGTTCGTGCTCGACTCGAACATGGACTGGACCCACACGCAGTGGGCGAACATGAACTTCGACCCGTTCTCCGGCCAGCGGCGGCGGGACACCCAGCTCATCCCGTGGATCGCCCGGCACGCCGACATGATCCAGGGGCTCGGGTCGACGCCGAAGCAGGTGACCGCGAAGTACGACCAGGTCCGCGCCGACCTGGTGAAGCTGGTGAAGGCCGGCACCAGTGGTGTCCGCGGCGACAACCTGGACGGCATGATCTACAGCGCGCAGTACGGCAACGTGCGTTTCATCCGGGCCACGCTCGACATCCTCGTGCACGACGAGTACGTGAAGGACCCGTCGGCGTCCGGTGAGGTCGAGCTGCGGCACGTCGACCGCGCATGGGCCCGGATCTCGCCTGAACTGCACGCGTTCGACACCCTCGCCGCGATCCGCGCCCGGTACGGCGTGACACCGGCGGCCACGTCCGCGGCAGCCGCCGCGGTGCGTGTCGACTCGGCCCGGTCGGTCATTGCGGACGCCCGGGCGACTGCGGCGAGGTCGAGCGGTGACGCGACCGTGAACCTCGGCGCGATCAGTACGACGGTCCGCTGCAACGACACCGCGTTCAGCCACGACCCGGGGTACTACCTGCGCGAGGCCGACAAGATGGCGCGCAAGTACAACTTCTTCGGTTATCTGAACGGCGTACCGATGTGCGCGTTCTGGCCGTACCCGCCGCAGGACCGGAAGGTCGACCTGGTGGGCTCGCCGCGAATCCTGATGGTCCAGGACGAGCTGGACCCGGCGACGGCGTACGAGGGTGCGCTGCGGACCCATGAGGACACCGCCAAGGCGACCCGGTTCGTTGCCATCGACGACGAAGGTCAGCACGGGCAGTACGTCGGCTCGCCGTCGGCCTGCGTGGAGGAGATCGGCGACCGGTTCGTGTTCGCCGGCGAGCTACCCGGCAAGGACCAGGTCTGCGGGACATCACCGCTACCTGCCGAGCTGTCGGTCTACCCGGTCGACGGCCCGGTCGACGGCAACGCCGTACACCTGCCGAAGTCGAAGCAGCCGCGGGTGAACCCGATCCTGCAGCAGAGCCTCGACGCCGTGGCGAACAGCACTCTCCGCTGACCGGAGACTTCCAATGGGGGCCTTGGACAAGCAATAGCCTGTTCAAGGCCCCCGTTGCCTGTCCGCAGTACGGCGGTCAGCGGTCGGGCGCGTCGTACTCCGCGGCGATTTCGGCGTCGAGTTCGGCTTTGCGTTTGACCCAGCGTTCGGTGAGGCCCTTGACCTCTTCGCTGATGAAGTCGATGAAAGCCAGGGAGATGCGGATGCGGTGGTGGGCGTCGGTGCCTTCGCCGGCTGCGTCGAGGACCTTGCGGAGGGACTCGGACCAGCGCACCAGTGAGGCGTCCTCGCTCATCATCGTCTGGTACCAGGCGTCGTCCTGGACGACGTACACGTCGCGACGGCTGCCGGGCTCGCGCTCGCGGGTCGCCAGGCGCAGTTGCAGCAGGTAGTTGACCGCGCCGGAGACCGCGGCGGGACTCGCCTGCAGTTGGTCGGACAGTTCGGCGGCTGTCATCCGGCCGTCCACGCTGGACAGGATCGCGGCGAACACCCGGGCGGCCATCCGCGGCCAGCCCGTCTCGGCCAGCAGATTGCCGAACTGCTCGGTGTATCGCCGGACGGCGTCGTCGTCTCGAAGTGCACTCACCGCCCCATCATCCCCTCTGGGTCACTCGATTACCTGTCCTGTGAGAAACGTGTTAGCAAGATTCACAAACTTCTGAATGAAGTGTACGTTATGAATCATGACATCAGCCATCGTGGTCTCTGGACTGCACAAGTCGTACGGAAGTACGCACGCCCTCGACGGTCTCGACCTTGAGGTCGCGACCGGTGAGGTGCATGGCTTCCTCGGGCCGAACGGCGCCGGGAAGTCCACCACCATCCGCGTCCTGCTCGGACTGCTGCGTGGTGACGCCGGTGATGTCTCGCTGCTCGGTGGCGACCCGTGGCACGACGCCGCGAAGCTGCACCGCCGGCTGGCGTACGTCCCGGGCGACGTGAACCTGTGGCCGAACCTGACCGGCGGCGAGGTGATCGACCTGCTCGGCCGGCTCCGTGGCGGGGTGGACGAGAAGAAGCGCGACGAGCTGCTGCGCCGGTTCGACCTCGACCCGACCAAGAAGGGCCGGACCTACTCCAAGGGCAACCGGCAGAAGGTCGCCCTGGTCGCCGCTCTCGCGAGTGACGTCGAGCTGCTGATCCTGGACGAGCCCACGTCCGGTCTGGACCCGCTGATGGAGGAGGTGTTCCGGCAGTGCATCGAGGAGGAGCGTCAGCGCGACCGCACCGTGCTGCTGTCGAGCCACATCCTGTCCGAGGTCGAGGCCCTGTGCGACCGCGTCAGCATCATCCGCCGCGGCCAGGTGGTCGAGACCGGCACGCTCGCCGACCTGCGCCACCTCACGCGTACGTCGATCCAGGCCGAGCTGGCCGGATCGCCGAACGGGCTGGGCCAGCTGCCGGGGATCCACGATCTCGATGTCGAGGGCAACCGGGTCCGCTGCGAGGTGGACACCGCCCAGCTCGACGCTGTGATGCGGCAGCTGTCCGCGAGCGGGATCAAGAGCCTGGTAGCGCAGCCGCCGACGCTCGAGGAGCTGTTCCTGCGGCACTACGAGGACGACGTACCTGCCCAGGATTCAACTGAGCCCGAGGCGGCCGTGCGATGAACGACTTCGTCGGTACCGGGACGCTGGTGCGGCTCGCGCTGCGCCGGGACCGGATCCTGATCCCGATCTGGATCCTGGTCTTCGTGATCACGGCCGCCGGATCGGCCAAGGCGTCGATCGATCTGTACTCCGACCAGAACGCTCTGGTGGAGGCCGCGCGTACGTCGAACGCGTCGCCGGCGCTGGTCTCGCTGTACGGGCGGATCTTCGACGAGTCCTCGCTCGGGGCAGTCTCGCTGTTCAAGCTCACCGCGTTCGGCGCGCTACTCGTCGGGTTGCTCGGCGGCATGCTCGTCGTACGGCACACCCGCAGCGAGGAGGAGTCCGGGCGGCTCGAGCTGCTGAGTGCCGGCGTACTCGGTCGGTACGCCGCTCTGGCCTCCGCACTGATCGTGTCCGGGGTGACTGTGATCGTGCTCGGGCTGCTGACTGCGCTGTCCCTGATGGGCAGTGGCTTGGATACGAAGGGATCGCTCGCGTTCGGGTTGATGTGGGCGGCTGCCGGATTGGCGTTCGCGGGCGTGGCTGCGGTGACCTCACAGGTCAGCGAGAGCGCCCGGGCTGCGAACGGGCTCACTGCGATAGTGCTCGGCGTGGCGTACGTACTGCGCGCCATCGGCGACTCGTCCGCGGACGGCAGCACGCAGTGGGTCTCGTGGTTGTCACCGATCGGCTGGGCGCAGCAGGTCCGTCCGTACGCCGGTGAGCGGTGGGCCGTACTGCTGCTGCCGCTGGCGTTTCTCGCGCTACTGATCACTGCCGCGACCGCACTGATCCGGCGGCGTGACCTAGGAGCCGGTCTGGTGCGCCCACGTCCCGGACCGCCCAGGGCGGCCAAGTCGTTGCGTTCGCCGCTCGCACTCGCTTGGCGGCTGCACCGAGGCTCGCTGTACGCCTGGGGTTTCGCGTTCCTGCTACTCGGTCTGCTGGTCGGCAACATCGCCAGCAACGTCGACGGGTTCGTCACGAGCGACAGTGCCAAGGAGATGGTGCAGAAGCTCGGTGGTGTGGAGGGCATCACGGATGCGTTCCTGGCGACCGAGATGGGCATGGTGGGGTTGCTCGCGTCGGCGTTCGGTATTCAGGCGGCGCTCCGGCTGCGGTCGGAGGAGACCGCGCTCCGGGCCGAGCCGCTGCTGGCGACCGGTGTGACCCGGGCGCAGTGGCTGGCGAGTCACGTGCTGATGGCACTGCTCGGCACCGGCGTACTGATCCTGGTCGCCGGGCTGGGCTCCGGCGTCTCGAGTGGAGCGTCGCTCGGCAACATGGGCCGTCAGGTGCCGCGGATGATCGGTGCGGCTGCCGTACAGCTGCCTGCGATCTGGCTGGTGACCGCTCTGGTCGTCGTCCTGTTCGGACTCGCGCCCAAGCTGGTAACCGGCGGGTGGGTGCTGTACGGCGTGTTCCTGCTGATCGGTCAGTTCGGTGAGATCTTCAACCTGCCGCAGTGGATGATCAACCTCAGCCCGTACGGCCACACGCCGCGGTTGCCGGGCGGTGACTTCTCCGTCGCACCGGTGCTTTGGCTGACCGGGATCGCCGCCGCACTCACCATCGCCGGCTTCACCACCTTCCGCCGCCGCGATATCGGTTAACCGATGATCAGCGCTGGTCTGAGGGGTCCGGCGCTCACAGGCCCGCCCGGCATGTGACCGGGCGGGCCTGTCTACGATCGCTGGGTGTTCAGTGAGCAGCTGGTGGAGTTCTGGAGCGAGCGGCACCTGTGTGTGCTGAGTACGGTCCGGTCAGACGGGACGGTGCACGCGACGCCCGTCGGAGCGACCTTGGACGTCGAGGCGGGGCTGGTGCGGGTGATTTGCTCCGGTACGTCGTACAAGGCCCGGGCGATCCGGCGGCTCGGTGAGGCGGCTGTCGCCGTCACACAGGTGGACGGCCGGCGCTGGAGCACGATCGAAGGGCGTGCTGTGGTCAGTGACGACCCTGCGCGGGTGCACGAGGCCGAACGGCGGTACGCCAAGCGCTACAAGGAGCCACGGGTCAACCCGCAGCGCGTAGTCATCGAGATCACCGTGACGAAGGTCCTCGGCAATGCCTGACCCCATCACCGTCGTAGGCCTCGGCGCCGACGGCTGGACCGGCCTCTCAACCCCAGCCCGCCAAGCCATCGAGCAAGCTGAAGTCCTACTTGGCAGCCCCCGCCAACTAGCCCTGATCCCGGCGCCAACCCCCACCACCTCTCCGGTCTCCACCGCATCCACTTCGTCCGTGGCATCCGCCTCATCCAGCTCTTTTGACGCCGTGCGCCTCGCCTGGCCTTCGCCTTTGTCGGAGGCGCTCCCGCGGTTGCTGGCGGAGCACCGGGGTCGGCGGATCTGTGTGTTGGCGAGTGGTGACCCGACGTTCCACGGCATCGGTACCACGCTGGTCCGGTTGCTCGGCGCTGACGCCGTACGGGTGATTCCGCAGTCGTCGAGCGTCTCGTTGGCCTGTGCGCGACTCGGCTGGGCGCAGGACCAGGTGCAAGTGGTGAGCCTGGTGACCAACCCGGTCGAGCGACTCCACCCGCACCTGCAGCCCGGTCGACGGGTCCTGATCCTCAGCCGAGGCGCCCAAACCCCGGCCGAGGTCGCGGACCTGTTGGTTGCCCGCGGCTACGGCTCCAGCGAGTTCACTGTCCTCGAACAGCTCGGTGGCCCAGCCGAACGCGTCCGTACGACGAACGCCACCGACTGGTCCGACGACGTCGACCCGCTCAATGTCATCGCCGTACTCTGCCCACTCGACGCTCCCGTGCTCTCAACAGCACCCGGCCTGCCCGACGATGCGTACGAGAACGACGGCCAACTGACCAAACGCGAAGTCCGCGCTGTCACCCTGTCCCGCCTCGCACCCGTCCCTGGCCAACTCCTCTGGGACATTGGCGGCGGCGCGGGGAGTATCGCGATCGAGTGGTCCCGGCACCATCCGTCCTGCCATGCGATCGCCGTCGAACGCGACCCCGACCGCGCGAAACGCCTGGAACGCAACGTGGCCGCACTGGGTGCGGCCGTGGAGACCGTAGAAGGTGCAGCCCCGGCAGCGCTCGACGGTCTCGAATCGCCGGACGCGATCTTCATCGGCGGGGGAGCGACGGCCGCCGGTATGTTCGACGCCTGCTGGAACGCGCTCCGCCCCGGCGGGCGACTGGTTGTCAATGGCGTCACGCTGGAGACCGAGTCCCTGATCGCCCAGTGGTACCAGGCCGTCGGCGGCGACCTCATCCGCCTCGACGTACAACGCGCCTCGGCCATCGGCACCATGACCGGCTGGCGCCCCGCCATGCCGGTAACCATCTGGAGCGTGACGAAGTGACGGTATTGATGCCGGGCCTCCGCTGGGGTATCGACTCATGACGGTCCACTTCATCGGTGCCGGACCGGGCGCGGCCGATCTGATCACCGTCCGCGGCCGCGAGCTGATCGCCTCGTCGCCCGTCTGTCTGTACGCCGGTGCACTCGTCCCGGTCGAACTCCTCGACCACTGCCCGCCCGGCGCCCGCAAGGTCGACACCGCGAACCTGACCCTCGACGAGATCGTCGCCGAACTCGCCACCGCGCACGCCGCCGGCCTCGACGTCGCCCGCCTGCACTCCGGCGACCCCTCCGTGTTCAGCGCGATGGCCGAACAGATGCGCCGCCTCGACGCCCTCGAGATCCCGTACGACGTGACGCCAGGCGTACCGGCGTACGCCGCGGCCGCCGCCACCCTCGGCCGGGAGCTGACCGTCCCCGAGGTCGGGCAGACCGTCGTCCTCACCCGGATCGGCGGCAGCGCCAGCGCGATGCCGGCCGGTGAGGATCTCGCGACCCTCGGCGCGAGTCAGGCGACGATCGTCCTGCACCTTGCGGTGCAGCAGATCGAACGGGTGGTCGAGGAGCTCGTTCCGAACTACGGCGCGGACTGCCCGGTCGCGGTCGTCGCGCGTGCCTCGCGCGACGACGAGGTCGTCCTGCGCGGCACGCTCGCCGATATCGCGGAGCAGGTGAAGTCTGCGGGCGTTCGCCGTACCGCCGTCATCATCGCCGGAAAGGTGCTGTCGGCAACAGCCTTCCGGGACAGTCATCTCTACTCGGCCGATCGGTCTCGATGAAGGTTCTGCTGCTCGGCGGGACGGGGGAGGCTCGCGAGCTGGCGGGTCTGCTGGCTGGGGCCGGGGTCGACGTGGTGTCGTCGCTGGCGGGACGTACTGCCGATGCGCGGGTGCCGGTTGGTGAGGTGCGGGTCGGTGGGTTCGGTGGGGCGGCCGGGCTTGCGGGCTGGTTGCGGGAGCATCCGGTTGATGCGGTGATCGACGCGACGCATCCGTTTGCGGCGATGATCACTGCGAATGCGTTTTCCGCCACGCGGGAGGTCGGGGTGCCGCTGCTTGTGCTGCGGCGGCGGGGTTGGGCCGCGGAGCCTGGCGACAATTGGCACTGGGTCGAGACCGCTTCCGCGGCTGCTGAGTTGCTGCCGGAGCTGGGGACGCGGGCGTTTCTCACGATCGGACGGCAGGGCCTTGATGCTTTCGCTGGTACGGGGCTCTGGACGCTCGCTCGGTGCGTCGACCCGCCTCAACCTCGTCCCACCTGGTGCACGCTGATTCTTGCCCGCGGCCCCTTTACCGTCGCCGACGAGGAGAGGATTCTGCGCGACCACACCATCGACGTACTGGTCACCAAGGACAGTGGCGGACCCGCGACAGCCGCCAAACTCACCGCGGCCCGCGGATTGGCGATTCCTGTCATCATGATCCGCCGTCCACCCCTACCGGCGGGGCCTGAGGTTGTCGAGACGGTCGAGGCGGCCGTTCAGTGGGTGATGCGAGCGAGCCACTCACCGAGCACGTGACGCTCGCCTGCAGTCAGCATCTCAAGCTCCGGCAACCGCGCCCGCAACGCATTCGCAGGCGCCGCCAAATCCTGGTTCACCGCCACAACCGCGCGCCCGTTTGCGGTTTCGTGGTCTGTTGCGATTGCTGTGATCAAGGCGTCGAACATGGCGTCTGGCAGCCGCGGATCGCGGCGGTCCTCGGGAACGGCCAGCAGCGCCAGTACGGCGCCTGAACCGGCCGCCTGTACCAGTTCCGCGGCCAGGTCCTCGTCGACGCGCAACCGTCCGGCGGCCGCGATGTTGCGGATCCGGGTTCGCAGGATCGCCAGCCCGGCCTCGGCTGCCGCGGGGCGACGGCCCGGCCGCGTGTCGGCGTACATCAGCAGGAAGAGTGCCGGGTTCGCCAGCCCGAACCCGATGTGCAGGTCCCAGCCCGCGCGGAGGTCCATGATCGGGTCCGCCGTCGGATCGAGCGGTGGTTTGTCCGCGAGGTACGTCGAGAACCCGTACTCGAGCACCGCCGCGAGCAGCCCGTCCTTGTCGCCGAACAGCCGGTAGATCGTCGGCGCCTGCGTGCCGGCCGCAGTCGCGACCGCCCGTGTCGACACCGCGTCCCGGCCACCCGCCGCGAGCAGCCCGGCAGCAACTTCGACGATGTGCGCCCGCATCCGATCTCGCCCGCTGATGCCGTCGCTCGTGCCGTCGCCACCGGTGGGCGCGTCGTCTGGCGTCTTGTCGGTCTGCGGCTCCTCCACGGCCCAACGGTAGCGGTTGGCTCGTCGTGTTAACAGTGGTAGCGTCAATCTGTATCCATTGATAACAAGGAGCTGTGCATGATCATCGTCACCGGAGCTACCGGCCGCCTCGGCCGGGCTGTTGTCGATCGCCTCGCCGACCGTGTTCCCACCGGTCAGCTCGGCGTCAGCGTGCGTGACCCGGAGAAGGCCGCGGACATGGCGGCCCGTGGCGTCCGGGTACGGCGCGGAGACTTCGGCGACCCGAACTCGCTCGCGCACGCGTTCGAAGGCGCCACCCAGGTGCTGATCGTCTCGGGCCCGGCTGACCCGGAGCCGCACCACGTCGCGATCGATCTCGCCAAGACCGCCGGCGCCGAGCGGATCCTCTACACCAGCCACCAGGCCGCGAACCCGGACTCCTTGTTCCTCGCGACCCGAGGCCACGCCGCGACCGAACAGGATCTGGTGAATTCCGGCGTACCGTTCACGGCGCTCCGCAACGGTTTCTACGCCAGTACGCCGGTCTTCCTGCTGCGGTCCGCGCTGGAGACAGGGGAGCTGATCCTGCCGAAGGACGGGCCGTTCTCCTGGACAGCGCACCGGGATCTGGCCGACGCGGCGGTGCTCGCGCTCACCGAGCCGGGACGCCTTGACGGCATCACGCCGGCGCTGACCGGGCCGGAAGTGCTCGACTACGCGGACATCGCCGCGATCGCTTCGGAGCTCCTCGGGCGGAAGATCGTCCGGGTCACTGTGCCGGACGAGGAGTGGAAGCGGGCGGCTCTCGGCCGTGGGATGCCGGAGTTTCTCGTCGACCTGACACTGGGCATCTTCGCAGCCGCCCGGCGCGGCGAGTTCGCCGTCGTCGATCCCACGCTGCCGGCAATCCTCGGCCGCCCGGCCACGACGCTCCGCGAAGTACTCGCCGCCGAGCTCACTGTGTAGAGCACGCCCGACGAGCCCCGCCCACAGCGCGGCATGCGCTGACGGGCGGCGGTGGGTGGGTCGATAGATTGACGCCATGGGGATTCAGATCGCGCCCAGCATCCTGGCCGCCGACTTCTCGCGGCTGTCTGACGAGGCGGCTGCCGTGTCGAATGCGGACTGGCTGCACGTCGACGTGATGGACAACCACTTCGTGCCGAATCTGACCCTCGGGCTGCCGGTGGTCGAGTCACTGGCCAAGGCGACCGACCTGCCGCTCGACTGTCACCTGATGATCGAGGACCCGGACCGCTGGGCGCCTGGGTACGTCGAGGCGGGCGCGTCGAGCGTCACGTTCCACGTCGAGGCCTGCCGGGCGCCGATCCGGACCGCGCGGGAGATCCGGGCCAAGGGCGCACGGGCGGCGATGGCGCTGAGGCCCGCAACTCCGATCGAGCCGTACGAGGACCTGCTGGCCGAGCTCGACATGATCCTGATCATGACCGTCGAGCCAGGTTTCGGTGGTCAGAAGTTCCTCGACGTCTGCCTACCCAAGATCCGCCGCACCCGCCAACTGCTCGACAAGCACGGCCTGGACCTGTGGATCGAGATCGACGGCGGTGTCTCGGCCGACACCATCGAGCGCTGCGCGGAGGCAGGCGCGGACGTGTTCGTGGCCGGCTCGGCCGTGTACGCCGCCGACGACCCGAACGCGATGGTCGAGCAGTTACGCGGTCTCGCCGAGCAGTCCGCCGGCCGGTAAGTCAGGCCCGCTCGGCTCCGGCCCGACCTCCGGCGGCACTCGCAGCAGCAAGACCGTCGAGACCACCGCGAGTACGGCGGCCAGCAGCCACACATACCGCACGCCGAAGCCTTCGATCACCGCACCCGCCACCGCGGCCCCGATCGCCGCACCGCCGGTCGCCGCGCTGCCCATCCACCCGAACACCTCGGTCCGCGCGACGTCGGGCGTCAACGAACCCAGCCGCCCGTACAGCGCACCGATCGCCGGCGCCAACGTCAGCCCCGACACCGTCAACGCGATCCCGAGCGACACCGACGACCAGGTAGCGAAGACGCACAACAGCATCCCCACCGCGACCAGAGCAGCCCGCCGCCAGAGGTACGACGTACGCCGTCCGGGCAACGCGCCCGCGACAGCGCCGCCGACCAGGCTGCCGAACGCCCAGACGGCCTCGAAGATCCCGGCGATCAGCCGCTGACCGTGGTCGTCGGCGAACGCGACGATGGCCAGCGAGATCCCGTTGAACGACATGACCCAGAGGCCGAACGCGAGGATCAGCGGCAACCGGTGCCGATGCCAGAGCAACTGCCGCGCGGTCAGCGGCACCGTGGTGTGGTGGTCGCGGGGGAGCGGCTCGGGTTGTCGGAGCGCATACCACCAGATGAAGACGGCCGACATCACCGCCGCGAGCAGTACGCCGGCCCGCGGGCTCGCCACGCTCACCGCGGTTGCCCCGAGCATCGGCCCGACCATGAACAACAGTTCCTGCGCCGTCGCATCCACCGAGTACGCCGTCCGCAATGCCGGGCCCGAGACGACCCGAGGCCACGCGGCCCGCAACGTCTGCATGACGGGCGGCACCAGGGCGCCCGCGATCACAGCCAGCAGCGGCAGCAACCGATGCAGCCCGGACGGCAGGAGAGCGATCGTGAACAGCGCGACACTCCAGGCGATCCCCGTCGCGAGCAAGACGCCACGAGGTCCCCGCCGATCGGCCGTGCGCGACCAGAGCGGTCCCGCAACCGCCGCACCGACCGAATAGGAGCCAGCGACAACGCCTGCCCACCGGAACGAGCCGCTCGCGTCCTTGGCGAGGAACGCGATCGGCACCATCGTCGCGAGCATGGGCAGCCGGGCGAGCAGTGAAGCCACCAGCAGCGTCATCACACCGTGCGCTCGCCACAACTCGCGGTACACGGCCAAATCCATGCCCGCATTCTTGCTCCCGCCGCCGACAGTTTCCGTGCCCCAGCCGGTCAGGCCTCTACGATGAGCGGGTGACCGACCCCAAACCGGTGGATACCTGGCTGACCGACATGGACGGCGTGCTGGTGCACGAGGAACGCGCCATTCCCGGAGCCGGCGAGTTCATCGCGGCGCTGCAGGCGTCCGGCAAGAAGTTCCTGGTCCTCACGAACAACTCGATCTTCACCCCACGCGACCTCCGCGCCCGCCTGCTTGCCGCGGGCATCGACATCCCGGAGCGGTCGATCTGGACCAGCGCGCTCGCCACCGCGCAGTTCCTCGACGACCAGCGGCCGCGCGGAACGGCGTACGTGATCGGCGAGGCAGGACTGACCACCGCGCTGCACGAGATCGGGTACGTGCTGACCGAGCGCGACCCGGACTATGTCGTCCTCGGCGAGACCCGGACATACTCGTTCGAGGCGATCACCAAGGCGATCCGGCTGATCGCCGAAGGCGCCCGCTTCATCGCGACCAATCCGGACCCGACCGGCCCGTCACAAGAAGGTCCGCTGCCGGCAACCGGCTCGGTGGCCGCGCTCATCACCCGGGCCACAGGCGTCGCGCCGTACTTCGTCGGCAAGCCGAACCCGCTGATGATGCGCAGCGCCCTGAACCGGATCGAGGGACACTCCGAAACCACCGTGATGATCGGTGATCGGATGGACACCGACATCATCAGCGGTCTCGAGGCGGGCCTGCGGAGCGTGCTCGTGCTGTCCGGATCGACCGCCGACCACGAGGTCGAGCGCTTCCCGTACCGCCCGACCCGCGTGGTCCAGTCCATCGCCGACGTCGTACCGCTGGTGACCGCGCTGTCTTAGGGGTGGCTGATGCCACCCCCTAGCAGGTCAGAACGCGGAAACCGTAGCCCTGGGCCTTCAGGGTCTTGAGGATCGTGGGCAGTGCCGCGACGGTCTGGGTGCGGTTGCCGCCGCCGTCGTGCATCAGGATCACGGAGCCGCTGTGCACGTTCTTCAGCACGCGTTGCACGATCGCCGCCGTACCGGGCTTGGTCCAGTCCCGCGAGTCCACGGTCCACACCACGAGGTCCTTGCCGAGCGCCTTCGCCCGTTGCCGGACGGCCGGGTTCACCCCGCCGTACGGCGGTCTCAGACACGCCGGCGTACTACCGATCTGGGCTCGGATGGCCTGGTCCGTCGACGTGATCTGTTGGCGGAACGCGGCGGCGCCGAGGAGCCGGAGGTCGGCGTGCGTCCAGGTATGGTTCTGCACGCTGTGGCCGGCCCCGTGGACCCGCTTGGTCAGCTCGGGATGTTTCCGGACGTTCTGCCCGACCTCGAAGAACGTGGCCTTGGCGTCGTACTTCGCGAGGATGTCGAGCACCATCGGGGTGTAGGTGGCATCGGGCCCGTCGTCGAACGTCAGTACGACGTACTTGGTCGGCAGTGGCGTCTTCGTCGGCGTCGCAGGTGCCGCTGCGGGTGGAGTGGACGTGGGCGTGGATGGTCCGGCCGGTGACTTCGCCGCAGCGACGACCACCGAGCCGATCACCGCGCTCACCAGCATCATCATCGCGAGCCCGATCATGCGATGACCGGACCGCGTCAAACGAACATCCATGCATCCCCCCAGGGCGGTGGGTGGCTCGCTTCCTGCGGTCCACCCTGGGTGCGTCGGCCTCGAAAGCCAGGCACCACGCCGCTTCCCCGTCAACAAGTCACGGATAGCGGACGCGCGTCAGGTGCAGGACATGGTGGTGAAGCCGTAGCCTCTGGCCTTCAGGGTCCGCAGGATCGTCGGCAGCGCGGCGACCGTCTGGCTGCGGTTTCCGCCGCCGTCGTGCATCAGGATCACCGAACCGCTGTGTACGTGCGCCAGTGCCCGGCGCACGATCACCGACGTGCCCGGGCGGGACCAGTCGCGGGTGTCGATGGTCCACAGGCGGATGCTCTTGCCGAGGGCAGCAGCCCTCCGCGAGACCAGTTTGTTCGTCCCGCCGTACGGCGGCCGGAGGCAGCGCGGGGTGTACCCCGTCTGGGCCCGGATGTACCGGTCCGTCTTCTGCACCTGGGACCTGAAGGCGCTCGAGGAGACGTGCCGGAGGTCCGGGTGGGACCAGGTGTGGTTCTGCACGCTGTTGCCCTGCTGATAGACCCGTCGGGTCAGGGACGGGTAGCGCGCCACATTCTGGCCGATCTCGAAGAAGGTCGCCCTCGCCCCGTAGGCGCGAAGGATCCTCAGGATCTGCGCGGTGTAGCGCGAACTCGGGCCGTCGTCGAAGGTGAGATACACGTACTTGCTCGTCGTACTGACCTGTGCGACCGAGCTGGTAGCTGCTCGGTTCGTGGCCTGGGACGTGGCTGTCGCCACCAGGCCGAGCGAAACGGAGAGTGCGACGGCGACTGCTGCGATCACGAACCGGCTGGACCGCCCGGACGACCGACGATATGGAGACACGACTACCCCCAGTTGCTGCTCCACCCCCGAACGGGGTTGTTCCATCGTGCGCCCAGATGTCTCTTGGGGCCAGGGCTGGACGGGTCTCAGAGCACCTGGGAGAGGAACTGGCGCAACCGAGCCGACTCGGCGGCGTCGAAGATCTGTTCGGGTACGCCGGACTCGACGACGACGCCGTGGTCCATGAAGGCCACCTGGTCGGCGACCTCGCGGGCGAACCCCATCTCGTGGGTGACCACGACCATCGTCATCCCGGCCTCGGCGAGGTCCGCCATCAGCGACAGCACGCCCTTGACCAGCTCGGGATCGAGCGCCGACGTGGCCTCGTCGAACAGCATCACCTCGGGCTCCATCGCCAGCGCCCGCGCGATCGCGACCCGCTGCTGCTGACCGCCGGACAGGTTCCCGGGTCGCGCTCCGGCCTTGTGCGCCAGGCCGACCAACTCGAGCTGCGCGCGGGCCGCCGCCTGTGCCGCCTCGGCGTCGAGCTTCTTGATCTTGCGCAGCGGAAGCGTGATGTTGTCGAGCACGCTCTTGTGCGGGAACAGGTTGAAGTGCTGGAACACCATGCCGATGCGTCGTCGCAGTACGTCGGCATCGCCCCGCAGTACCGACTCGCCGCCGAGCTTCACATCACCCGCGTCCGGTTCGAGCAGCCGGTTGATCGCACGCAGCAGCGTCGACTTCCCTGACCCCGACGGGCCGATCACGCACGCGGTCTGCCCCGCAGGTACGGCGAGATCGACGCCGCGCAGCACCTTGTTGCTGCCGAAGGCGAGCTCGACACCGCTCACCTCCAGGCTCGCTGCCTCAACGGTTCGCACGCGCGAGCTCCTCCAGTTCTACGTCCTCCGACTCGACCGGTCGTCCTTCACGCAGCCGCTTGTCGAAGTGGTTCACCAAGTGCGTCAGCGGGACCGTGATCAGCAGGTAGAAGATGCCCGCGAGCAGCAACGGGGACAGGTTTCCGTTGGTCGCGGCAGCGTCCTGACCGATCCGGAACAGTTCCCGCTGGCTCGCCAGCAGGCCGAGGAAGTACACCAGGCTCGACTCCTTCACGAGCGCGATGAACTGGTTCACCAGCGCCGGCAGAACCCGCCGTACCCCTTGCGGAATGACGACCAGCCGCATGCCGCTCGTGTAACTGAAGCCCAGCGCACGGGCGGCCTCGAGCTGCCCCTTCTCCACGCTCTGGATGCCGGAACGGAAGATCTCGCCGATGTACGCCGCGGCGATCAGGGAGAGCGCGAGGATGCCGAGCGGGTACGGGTTCGGGCCCCACCAGTGCCGAGTGATCGGGGACAGCCCCTGGCCGATCAGCAGGATGGTCAGGATCGCGGGCAGGCCGCGGAAGATGTCGGTGTAGATCTTCGCCGGCCAGCGCAGCCAGCGCTTGCTGGACAAGGCGAGGACCGCCACGATCATGCCGAGCAGGGTGCCCAGCACGACCGAGGCGGCCGCCAGAATCAGGGTGTTGACCAGTCCTACCTTCAGCATCTCGGGCAGGACCGCCTTCATCGACTCCCAGTCGAGAAAGGTGTCACTCAGGGTGGACCAGATGTCCATCAGGCTTTGGGAGCCGTGAACTTGACCGATCCGCTGCCCGGCTTGAAGTTCGCCGGTACGGCGCGGCCCGGGTAGTACTGCTCGACCAGCTTGGTCCAGGTGCCGTCGGCGATCACCTCGTCGAGCGCCTTGTTCACGGCTTCGCGGAGCTTGTCGTTGCTCTTCGCCACCGCGAACGCCATCGGCGCGTCACTCAGCTCCTTCGCGGCCAGGATCACCGTGCCGCCGCCCTGCTCCTTCGCCATCTTCTCGCCGATCTCGGCGGGCGAGACCCACGCGTCCGCCGTACCGGCCTTGAGCTGGCCGAGCGCGGCGTTGTAGTTCGGGACGCGGACCGGGTTCAGGTTCTTCTGCGTGGCGTAGTCGTCCTGGACGGTGCCCTGGACGACCACGACGCGCTTGCCGGTGAGCTGGTCGAACGACGTGATTCCGGAGCTCTTGGTGGTGTTCAGGCCGAGGTAGCCGAAGTCGTACCCGTTGCTGAACGCAACCGTCTTCTTGCGGGCCTCGGTGACCGTGATCGACGAGCTCCCGAGGTCGAACTGGCCGCCGTTCACCTGCGACAGCAGCGCGGAGAAGTCGGTCCCGACGAACTCCGGCTTCAGGTTCAGCTTCGCCGCGACCGCGGTGATCAGGTCGTTGTCGAAGCCGGTGAACTTCCCGTCCTTCACGTAGACGTTCGGCGGCGCGTCGGTCAGGGTCCCGATCCGCAGCGTCCCCGCCGACATCAGCCCCAGATCCTCGCCGCCCGCGGACTTGTCCTGATTGCTGCCACAGGCAACCATCGCGCTCGCCAAGGTGATGGCCCCGACCACTGCGACAACCCGCCGAAAAGCGCCGAACGCGCGCACAACTGTCTCCTCACAACGTCAACGAAGGCAGGACGGTTCGCCCCGCCGGAGCAAGCCAACACCAGCCGAGCGACCCGCATTCCCCGCCGACGAAGCCTGAGACAGCGCCGAATGTCTACTCAAATCGTGCTATATCGGGGCTCCCGGCCGCGGTGGATCGGGACTGGGAACCCCCCGTGGGGACTGGGGACAGGAAATACCCTGTTCCCAGTCCCCGCGGCATGTTCCTTGTCGGGCGGATGGGCTCACGATGTGACCTGGGTCGTGGTGCGGGTTGCGGGGAGGGGCATACTTGAAGCACGAGTGAACCCACTCGCGTGCTCCGGGGTCGGTGTAATTCCGAGCCGGCGGTTACAGTCCGCGACCCGGTCGCTGCGGTTCGGCGATCGGTTGACCTGGTGGAATTCCAGGACCGACGGTGAAAGTCCGGATGGGAGGCGCACGCGGTCGGCGGGTGTGCTCTGGCGCCCGACGGCGCGGAGCGTGGACTGCACAGCCCACGGGACGCGGCGGCGAGAGGTCCGGCGACGGACCGCGAGACCGGGCCGGACGAGAGGTCCGGACGGTGAGGGCGACGGAGCAGACGTGCCGGTCGAGGCCCCGGAGTGCGTCCGTGACGACGAGGGGCCCGAGAAGTGAACGACGCGTCGCCGATCGACATCGCCTGGATGCGGCGTGCTGTCGAGTTGGCTGCGAGAGGTACCGGCAGCACCCATCCGAACCCGGTGGTCGGGTGCGTGATCACCGGCCGCGACGGGCATCCGGTGGGCGAGGGCTTCCATGCCGTTGCCGGCGGCCCGCATGCCGAGGTCGAGGCGCTCCGGATGGCCGGGGCACGAGCCCGCGGCGGTACGGCGTACGTCACGCTCGAGCCGTGCAACCACACCGGCCGGACCGGTCCGTGCGCGGACGCCCTGATCGAGGCCGAGGTCGCCCGGGTCGTGTACGCCGTACCCGATCCGAACCGGACCGCTTCCGGGGGCGCCGACAAGCTGCGGAACAAGAACATCGACGTCGTACAGGGCGTCCTGCAGACCGAGGCGGAGGCGGTCAACCAGGTCTGGTTGCACAGCATCCGGACGGGTCGGCCGTTCGTCACCTGGAAGTTCGCGACCACGCTCGACGGGCGGTCCGCGGCCCCGGACCGGAGCAGTAAATGGATCACGGGGCCGATCGCACGCGCCGACGTACACCGGCAACGGGCCGAGTGCGATGCGATTGCCGTCGGTACCCAGACGGTGCTGGTCGACGACCCCGAGCTGACGGTTCGCGACGAGAACGACGTACCCGCGGCGCGGCAGCCGTTGCGGGTGGTCGTCGGCGACCGGGAGATCCCACCCACCGCGCGGGTCCGCAACGACCGTGCGGAGACGTTGCTGCTGCCGACCCACGATCCCGCCGAGGTGCTCCGGCAGCTGGACGATCTGCAGATCCGGCACCTCTGGCTCGAAGGCGGCCCGACCCTGGCCGCCGCGTTCCTGCGCGCCGGGCTCGTCGACCAGATCGTCGCGTACGTGGCCCCGGCCGTCCTCGGTTCCGGGTACGGCGCGGTCGGCGACCTCGGCGCGGAATCGATCGACCACCTGCGGCGGTTCAAGCTAGCGGACGTCACCCGCCTGGGCGACGACGTCCGGCTGACCCTGGTTCCTCTGGGAGGAAAGTAGATGTTCACCGGCATCATCGAAGAACTCGGCACCGTCGAGTCCCTGGACCTGCTCGACGGCGACGCCGCGCGGCTCACCATCCGCGGACCGAAGGTGACCGAGGACGCCGCGCACGGCGCCTCGATCGCGGTCAACGGCTGTTGCCTGACGGTGGTGGAGTACGGCGGCGGCGTGTTCACCGCGGATGTGATGCGCGAGACGCTGGAGCGGACCAGCCTCGGCGGTCTGCAGAAGGGCTCGCCGGTCAACCTCGAGCGGGCCGTCGCCGCGCACGAACGGCTCGGCGGGCACATCGTCCAGGGCCACGTCGACGGCACCGGCACGATCGCCGGCCGGACGCCGGGGGAGCACTGGGAGGACGTCCGGATCGCGACGTCCCCGGAGATCCTCAAGTACGTCGCCGAGAAGGGCTCGATCGCGATCGACGGGGTCTCGCTGACCGTGACCGATGTCGACGACGCGTCCGGGACGTTCGGGGTCAGCCTGATCCCGACCACGCTGGAGCTGACCGTGCTGGGCGGGAACTCGGTCGGCGACACCGTCAACCTCGAGGTGGACGTGATCGCGAAGTACGTCGAAAGACTTCTGACGGCAGGCAACGTGAAGGACAGCGTCGTGAACGACAGCATCGTGAAAGACAGCATCGTGAAGGACAGCATCGTCAAGGACAACATCGTGACGGACAACGGAGGCGTGCGGTGAACCCGATCGACTGGCTGTTGCACTCCACGGTGACGATCGCCGGGTCGGAGGTCCTGGTCCGGGAGATCGTCGGCAACGTGTTCGGTCTGGCCAGTGCACTCTTCGGCATGCGCCGGCTGGTGTCGGCGTGGCCGGTCGGCATCGTCGGCAACGTCCTGCTGTTCACCGTCTTCGTCGGCGGGATCTTCGACACCCCGCAGGACAAGGACCTCTGGGGGCAGGCCGGCCGCCAGGTGTTCTTCGCGATCGTCAGCCTCTACGGGTGGTACCGCTGGTATCAGACCCGGCACGGCGGCGCCGCCACGGGCGTCCAGCCGCGTTGGGCGACCGCCCGCGAGCGGCTCGAGCTCGGCGGCATCGCGGTGGTCCTGTACGCGATCTCGTACTTCGTGCTGCGTGAGCTCGGATCGTGGGGCCCGCAGTGGGACGCGTGGATCCTCACAGGGTCGATCCTGGCGACGTACGGGATGGCGCGTGGCTTCGTCGAGTTCTGGCTGATCTGGATCGCTGTCGACGTGGTCGGCGTACCGCTGCTGGTGAAGGCAGGGTTCTACCCGTCGGCGACGATGTACATCGTGTACGGGCTGTTCTGCGTCGTCGGGTTCGTGTCGTGGTGGAAGATCCAGAACCGTGAGCGGGTTCAAGCTCCTGAGCCTGTGGTGGTGGGGTAGATGGGCGACGTACTGAAGCTCGACACGATCGAGCACGCGATCGACGAGATCCGCGCCGGCCGGCCGGTGATCGTGGTCGACGACGAGGACCGCGAGAACGAGGGCGACCTGATCTTCGCCGCGTCCAAGGCGACGCCGGAGCTGCTGGCGTTCCTGATCCGGTACAGCTCGGGCGTGGTGTGCGTGCCGATGGAGGGCGCGGAGCTCGACCGGCTCGGCATCCCGTTGATGACGCCGCACAACCGGGAGCGGATGCGGACGGCGTACACGATCTCCGTCGACGCGCGGGACGGGATCTCCACCGGGATCTCGGCCGCCGACCGGGCGCGGACGATCCGGGTGCTGACCGATTCGGCCTCGGAGCCGTACGACCTGGTGCAGCCGGGGCACGTGTTCCCGTTGCGCGGTCGCGAAGGCGGCGTCCTGGTCCGACCCGGGCACACCGAGGCGTCGATCGACCTGGCGCGGATGGCCGGGCTGACGCCGGCCGCGGTGATCTCGGAGCTGGTGAACGACGACGGGACGATGAAGCGCGGGCTCGACCTGCGGACGTTCGCGGACGAGCACGGGCTGGTCCTGGTGTCGATCGACGACCTGATCCGGTACCGGCGCCGTACCGAATCCCAGATCCAGAAGGTCGCGACGACGACGCTGCCGACGCAGTACGGCGATTTTGTTGCGCACGGCTACCGCAACACGGTGGACGGGTCGGAGCAGCTCGCACTGGTGCGCGGCTCGCTGGATGATGGGCCTGTTTTGGTCCGATTGCACTCGGAGTGCCTGACCGGTGATGTGTTCGGGTCGCTGCGCTGTGACTGCGGGCCGCAGCTGGACGAGGCGATGCGGCAGGTTGCGGCCGAGGGCGGTGTCGTGGTGTACCTGCGCGGTCATGAGGGGCGCGGGATCGGGCTGCTGCACAAGCTGCAGGCGTACGAGCTGCAGGACGCGGGCCGGGACACGGTCGACGCGAACCTGGATCTCGGGTTGCCGGCGGACGCGCGCGACTACGGGACCGGTGCGCAGATCCTGGCCGATCTGGGTGTCAAGGAAGTGCGGTTGCTGACCAACAACCCCGACAAGCTCGCGGGCGTGCAGGGGTACGGCATCGACGTGGTCGAGCGCCGGGGGATCTCCATCGACCCGACCGAGCACAACCTGCGGTACCTGCGCACCAAGCGCGATCGAATGGGCCATCACCTGCCGGGCGGCCTGCTGACCGAAGAGGACGGAGCCGGCTGATGTCGGGCAGTGGAGCACCCACCATCGAGGTAACCCGCGTTGAGGACGCCCGGGTCGCGATCGTCGCCGCCCAGTGGCACCCGAAGGTCACCGACGGCCTGCTCGCCGGAGCCCTCCGCGCGCTGGAGGACTCCGGCGTCACCGACCACACCGTCATCCGCGTCCCCGGTTCGTTCGAGCTCCCCGTCGCGGCGTTGCATGCGGCAAAGTCCGGGTACGACGCGGTTGTCGCGCTCGGCGTGGTGATCCGGGGCGACACTCCCCACTTCGAATACGTCTGCCAGGCGGCCACGGACGGCCTCATGCAGGTCGGCGTCACGACGGGCGTCCCCGTCGGCTTCGGCGTACTCACCTGCGACAACGACCCCCAGGCCCTGGACCGAGCCGGCCTCCCCGACAGCCGCGAAGACAAAGGCTACGAAGCAACCCAAGCAGCCCTGTCCACCCTGGCCGCCATCCGCCAACTGAACGCGTAGTCCATCCCGCGCGGCGAGTTCGCGCTGCCGCGCGGGCGACTACTTGGCCAGCGCTCCCGATGAGATGGATGTGCTACCGGCGACTGGATATCGAGCCTGCGCGCGCCTCGGCCGCGTCGGGTCTCAGCCGACGAAGGTGATCGCGTTGCCGTCCGGGTCGCGCACGATGAAATCGGTGCCGCCCCACGCTTGTTTGGTCAGCTTCTGCACGATCTCGGCGCTAGCGGCCCGATATTCCGCGTAAAGCTCGCGGACGTTCGGCATATCGACGAACGCCATGATGAGCCCTTCTCGTTCCGCGGCACCGGCCGCGAACACCGGCTCGTGGACAAGCTTCAGGTGCAAGGTCGCGCCGTCGCGCGACACCGATCCGTAGAACGGCGGGTTGCCGTGCAAGAAGTCGATCCGGAAGCCGAGTTGGTCGCGATAGAACGCGGCCGAGGCATCGACGTCGGCGACGTACAGCACCGGTTTGGCGCTGGCGACTGCCGTGTCCTGAGTCCGCGGCTGCTCGCCGTTGGGCTGGGCCGCTTCCGTGCTCGCCTTGAGTTCGGCCCAGCTGGCGCAGCCCGCTTCGAGGGCGATGATCTCCTGGGCTTCGGTGAGGGGAAACTTCAGCGCGAGTGCTTCGCGGTCGGACAACGTGCGATAGCGCGCGAGCTGTCGGATGCGACCGCCGATCGAGAAGTTTCCCTCGCGGTGCCAGCGAACGAGCAGTTT
Organism: Kribbella sp. VKM Ac-2566; assembly: GCF_004366005.1. Lineage (NCBI taxonomy): Bacteria > Bacillati > Actinomycetota > Actinomycetes > Propionibacteriales > Kribbellaceae > Kribbella > Kribbella sp. VKM Ac-2566. The sequence continues at coordinate 823,539 of NZ_SODT01000011.1, forward strand.
CGCCTGCTTCTTGTAGGTTTCGAGCTTGGGCATGGCGCTCCGTCTTCGGTCGTGAAGTAGGTGGGCCTTGCCCTTTCGGCTTGCTCTGCCGCTGCGCCCTACAACCGGGTTCGAACCCGCGCCTGCGACGTCGAGATTACCACAGCGAGTTGTCCCCCCCGGCCGCGTGAGCCCCGTCCTTTCCCCAGTTCAGCGGCCCGTGACGCCCTGCCGGTGGCGGGACGCACGCCGGCCGTCGACGCCGTGTGGGTGGGAGCGTGCGTAGCGCGCGTGGGATGGGATTAGTCGGTGCGGGTGTGTTCCATCTGCCAGTTGGTGGTCCAGGTTTGGCCGTGGTCGGTGGAGAAGGCTTGTTCCCAGGCGGCCTTGTCGGTGCCGGGGATCCAGAGGAAGCGGACGTCGATGGGTTGGCCGTCCCACACGTCGGGGCCTTCGAAGGTGCCGGTGCCGTTCTCGAAAGAGCCGATGACCGGGGACTCGAGGCGGCCGCGTTGGCTGTTGATCCAGTGGATGGACCACGCCTTCGCGGAAGGGTCGTAGAGACGGAACGTCGCCCCGCGGAAGCCTTCGCTCGGGAACCAGCCCTCGTCGAAGCTGATCGCGCCGTCGAAGTACGTCGTCGCTTCCATCGTCGCGTCGTGCTCGTACCACTCGAACGGCTCGCCGAGGACCGGCCGCCGGCGGCGGTTGTGGAACGACCACCGGCCGACCAGGAAGTCGAAGTCGTCGGTGAGCTTCGGTACGTCGAGCGCGGGCGGGGGAGTGTGCCGCCGGGTGAAGTCCATGGTCCAGTTGGTCTCCCACGTCTCGCCGCCGTCATCGGAGTACGCCTGCTCCCAGTGCGCGGTCTCAGAGGTGATGTCGGACCACTCGTAGCTGCACAGGATGGGCCGTCCCTCGTGGGTGTCCTCGCCGACCATCCGGCAGCGTGAACCGTCGGCAGACCAGCTGCCGTGCACCGGCGGGTACAACTGCATCGTGGTGCTGCTGACCCACCAGATGCTCCATTGCTCGCTCACCGGGTCGAACAGCCGCAGCGACAGCCCGTACGACCCCTTCGTCGGGAACCGCATCTCGTCGATGCTGATCTGCCCGTCGAAGTACGTGCGCGCGGTCGTCGTTCCGTCGTACTCGAGCCATTCGTCGCACCCCACGAAGGCCTGTTTCAGGGTTCGGTGGTGGACGTCGAAGTACCCGTTGAGGAAGTCGAAGTCGCCGGTCACCTTGGTCCAAGTCGTCATACGACCAAGCGTGCGAGCAAAACCTGACAACCTATGGCAGCGATAAGGACTAACCTCGAAGTATGCGTTCGAGCCGGCTCCTGTCGATACTGCTGTTGCTGCAGACGCGCCGGCAGCTGACCGCGCGCGAGCTCGCCGACGAGCTCGAGGTGTCGCTGCGGACGATCTACCGCGATGTCGAGGCGCTCGCCGCGGCCGGAGTCCCGGTGTACGCCGACCAAGGCCGAGCAGGCGGGTACCGCCTGGTCGAGGGCTACCGCACCCGCCTCACCGGCCTCACCGAACAGGAGGCCGCCGCGCTGTTCCTCGTCGGCATGCCGGGCGCGGCCGCCGCGCTCGGGCTGACCGCCGAGACGAGTGCCGCCGAACTCAAACTGCTAGCAGCGCTAGCTCCCGATCAGCGGGACCGCGCCGGCCGGCTCAAGAACCGCTTCCACCTCGACCTGCCCGCCTGGTACCAGGACGCCGAAGCCTCACCACAGCTGTCCGCAGTCGCCGACGCCGTACTCCACGACCGCCGCATCAAGGTCCGGTACCGCCGCTGGGAGGAACCGCGCGAGGTCGAGCGGATCCTCGAACCGTACGGACTCGTGCTGAAGAACGGCAGCTGGTACGTCGTGGCGTCCACCCCCGGCGGACTGCGCACCTACCGCGTCTCCAACATCCTCGACCTGACGCCGACCGAGGAGACGTTCGAGCGGGACGACAGATTCGAGCTGCAACGGTTCTGGCAGGAGCACCTGGAGGGTTTCGACCAGGTCCGCTTCACCGGTGAGGCCGTCTTACGGGTGTCCGCACGGTTGGCCGCGAAGATGTACGACGTCTCGTACCCGGCCCTCGTCAAAGCCGTCGCCGCCACCGAACCCGAGGCCGACGGAAGCGTCGTGGTGACGATCCCGATCGAGTCGATCCCGAACGCGGCCGCCTCCCTCTGCCGATTCGGGAACGCGCTCGAGGTACTGGAGCCCGCGGAGTTGCGGGCCGAGTTGGCGAACCTCGGCCGAACGCTGTCCGACCTCTACTCCTGAGCTGAGCGCCCCAGCACACGCTCGCAGGCCTCGGCGCTCCGCCGGAGGAACGTGGCGATGAGGTCGAGCTCGGTGTCGGTGTAGTCGGTGAGTACGTCGTCCATCGCACCCATCATCGGCTGGTACAGGCGGAACACCTCCATCCCGCGGTCCGGCAGCACCCGGATCGTGACGCTCCGGCGGTCCGCCCCGGTGCGGTCGCGGGCGATCCAGCCGGCGCGTTCGAGCCGGTCGAGGATGCCGGTCAGCGTCGCCGGGTGCAGTCCGGCCTGACGGGCCAGGGCGCTCGGCGTCAGCGGGCCGCTGCGGGCCAGTACGTCGAGGCAGTCGAGGTCGACGTCCTTCAGCGCCAGCCTGCCGCCGACCTGGTGGTTGAGCAGGGCGAGCTGGATCCGCAGGTCGCGGAGCGCGGCCTTGATCTCGTTCCCGGTCCGCCGGCGGTGGCGCATGTCACCTCTTTCTATCTGGCTCATATCTTATGAATTCCATACTATATGAAGAACAGAGAAGATTCGAAGGAGGCGGTCGGGATGAGGATCACGGTGTTCGGGGCGACGGGCGGGATCGGCGGTCACGTCGTACGGCAGGCGCTCGACGCGGGGCACAAGGTGACGGCGGTGGTGCGTACGTCGTCGACGTACGAGCTGGAGCACCCGGCGCTGGAGGTGATTCGGGTGCCCGGGCTGACCGAGGCGGAGCCCCTGCGGGACGCCGTCGACGGAAGCGAAGCGGTGATCTCCGGTGTCGGCGCCCGCGGGCGGAAGGACGGGCCGGTCGCGTCGGAGAGCACGCGGTCCATGCTGGCGGCGATGGAAGCCGTTGGGGTACGGCGCTTTGTCGCGGTGAGCGCAGCACCGCTCGGACCGGTGCCGGCGGACGAGAGCTTCCTCAACCGGCGGGTGATTTATCCGATGATCAACGCGTTCGCCGCCGACGTGTACGCCGATCTGCGGGTGATGGAGGCGGACATCATGAGGCGTACGACGGAGTGGACGATCGTGCGGCCGCCGAAACTCACGAACAAGCCGCTGACCGGGACCTACCGGACGGAGGTCGGCGGCACGGTGACCCGCGGGTACGCGATCTCGCGGGCGGACGTCGCGCACCTGATGCTAGCGGCGCTGGACATGCCGGCGACGGTCTGTCAGCCGGTTGGGCTGGCGTACTGATGGCGCGCGTTGTTCGTGGACTGAGCCTGCTCTTCAGTGGGGTCTTTGCCGGGTTCCTGGTGTGCGTGCTGGTCCTGGAGAACTCGTTGCGGGGGTTCGGGGCGTCGGTTTATACGCAGGTCCGGCTGGTCGAGCTGGACTCGCTGGACCGGCTCGCCTCGGTGACGCTGACACCGGCGATCGTCACCTCGGTGGCGCTGGCGATCTGGGCCCGGGGCAACGATCGGCGTGTGGTGCTGGTCGCGGTCGCGCTGCTCGTCGTTGTCTTCGCTACGACGCTGGCGATCAACCTGCCGATCAACTCGGACCAGTCCGCGTGGTCGGTGCATAACCCGCCCGCCGACTGGGCCGCCGTACGCGACCGCTGGCAGCTCGCACATCTGATCCGCACCACCGCCGCACTACTAGCCTTCGGCACCCTGACCGCATCCGCCCTCACCCACCGAGCCCCCACGAAGCACCGCACCCCACCCACGGCCGTCCTCGCGTAGCTCCACCGATCATCTTTGAGCACCCACCAACCAAATCTCGGCCGCGAATTTGGTTGGTGGGTGCTCAAAGAACCCTTGGGTTCGCGATGAGGTGGTGGGGTACGGCGTGGGCGGTGTGGGTCTGGTGGCCGGTGGTGGTTCGGGCCGTGGTGAGGGAGTTGAGGAGCGCTTCCTCTACTGATTCGGTGACTGCTTGGAATGGTGTGCGGAGGTCGCGGTCGGGGAAGTTCGGCGTACGGGCGGTGGTGACGGCGATCGCGTAGTCGCCGCTGCCGGGGGCGTAGTCGGAGCCGACTCGGCCCATCGCGAAGATCGCCCGGCGCGCGAGTCGCCCGAGTTGCCGGGAGTCGAGCGGGAGGTCGGTCGCGACCACGATCATGCAGGAGTTACCGTCCGCATCGATCGGCTGGGCGGGAACCGGGCGGCCGAGCACGGTCAGCAGACCGGAGAAGTTCGCCTGGACGAGTACACCAACGGTGTGTGCGCCGGACTCTGCAGCGTGGGTGCGGTCCGCCGGGATCGTGCGGGATGCAGTGCCGATTCCCGCCTTGAAACCGAGGGCGCAGGTTCCGGTGCCGGCTCCGGCGCAGCCTTCGGCGGGGAGATCGGAGGAGGCTGTGTCCAGGGCAGCCTGCACGTGCTCGGGCGTGATCGGGCGGCGGCGGATGTCGGAGAGGTAGCCGTCGTTGGTCTCGCCGACGATCGGGTTCAGGCTGGTCGCTCGTGGGTTGCGATCAAGGAGCCAGGTGACCAGCGCGTCCGCGACGCGGAACGTGCTGAGTGTCCCGGTGAGCAGGATCGGGGTTTCGATGACGCCGAGTTCGTCCACCTGCGTCGAGCCGACCAGCTTCCCGTACCCGTTGCCGACAGCAACTGAGGCCGGCAGAGTCTCCGCCCAGCCGTCCGGGACGATCGCCGTCACCCCGGTGTTCAGCCCGTTGCCGGTGATCGTCGTCTGTCCGACCCGCACCCCCGGTACGTCGGTGATCGCGTTGAGCGGCCCGGTGGGCAGCGTGCCGACGACAACACCCAGCTCACGAACTCTCCGAGGACTCTGCATCCAGCTATCGTCGGCCACATGCTGCAGCACCTGGCCGGCCGGGTCTGGATCTACCCGCACGACCCCGATCCCGACGCGATCCGCCCGTCCGTCGCCGTGATCGCCGACGAACGCGGCAGCGTCCTCGTCGACGCCGGCAACAGCCCCGAGCACGCAAGAGCCGTCGGTACGGCGATTGCCGCCGCCGGCCTGCCCGCGCCGACGTGGCTCGTCTACACCCACCACCACTGGGACCACACCTGGGGCGCCTGCGCCTGGCCCGACGTCACCGTCATCGCCCACTCCACAGCTGTCGATCTTCTCGAAGCCGAGGCCGACCGCCACTGGAGCCACCGCTACCTCCGCGACCAGGTCGAAGCCAACCCCAAGCTCGCCCCCAGCTTCCGAGCCCGCGCCCTGGCCGTCCCCGACTGGACCGATTTCCGGATCGTCCTCCCGGACCAGACCTTCGAGGACACGCTCACCCTCCCGACCGACGTCGTACTGCGGCACGTCGGCGGCAACCACGCCCCGGACTCCGTCATCGTCGTCGCCGACGGCGTCGCCCTCCTGGGAGACGCCTTCTACCCACCGCCGTACCACCTCCGCACACCCGACGACACCGTCGACCATGCGATGGTCAAGCGCCTGCTCGCCGAGCGCCACAACTGGTACGTCGACGCCCACTCGCCCCCGCGGCAACTCTCCGAGGCGCTCGCACAGTCCGGCTAGCGGACCTGGGGACGGGGCGCGCGGACGGGACCCGTAGGCTGGGCGGGCGATGAAGAGTTTCGAGGAGCTGTTTGCCGAGCTGGGTGAAAAGGCGGCGACACGGCCGGAAGGTTCCGGGACCGTGGCGGCGCTGGACGCCGGCGTGCACTCGATCGGCAAGAAGCTGGTCGAGGAGGCCGCCGAGTCCTGGATGGCTGCCGAGTACGAGAGCAAGGACCGGGCCGCGGAGGAGCTGTCACAGCTGCTGTACCACGCCCAGGTGATGATGCACGCGCTCGGCCTGGACCTCGAGGACGTGTACCGACATCTGTAGGAGCCCCTCCCACAGATCACCGGTTCACACCTCCCAGAAAGGGCAGTCGCCATGCTGCGCGTCGCAGTACCGAACAAGGGCTCGCTGAGCGAAGCCGCCACCGAGATGCTCGTCGAAGCCGGCTACAAGCAGCGCCGGACCACCAAGGACCTCACCCTCACCGACGCCGCCAACGAGGTCGAGTTCTACTACCTCCGCCCGCGTGACATCGCCGTGTACGTCGGCGAGGGCACGCTCGACGTCGGCATCTCCGGCCGCGACCTGGTGCTGGACTCGCACGCGGACGCGGACGTCGTCATGGGCCTCGGATTCGGCTCGTCCACGTTCCGGTTCGCCGGGCGGCCCGGGGTCGCTGACTCCGTGAAGGACCTGGCCGGGAAGCGGATCGCCACGTCGTACGCCGGCGTACTGCAGGACCACCTGGCCGAGAACGGCGTCGACGCGGCGGTCGTCCGCCTCGACGGTGCCGTGGAGTCGGCCGTCCAGCTGGGCGTCGCGGACGTGATCGCCGACGTCGTCGAGACCGGTACGACGCTGCGCCAGGCTGGACTCGAGGTCTTCGGGGAGCCGATCCTGCAGTCCGAGGCCGTGCTGATCAAGCGGAACGGCGTCGAGAACCCGGCGAACGGACTGCAGCAGCTGGTTCGCCGGCTCGAGGGCGTCCTGATCGCGCGCAACTACGTGATGATGGACTACGACATCCGCGCCGAGGACGTCGACGCGGCCACCGCGGTCGCGCCCGGCCTGGAGTCGCCGACCGTCTCGCCGCTGCACCGGCAGGGCTGGGTCGCCGTCCGGGTCATGGTGAAGCGGGCCGAGGCGCAGCGCCTGATGGACCAGCTCTGGGAGGTCGGCGCCCGCGCGATCCTCACCACCGACATCCACGCCTGCCGGATCTGAAACCCGCTGTCATGCCCGGATCCGCGCCGAGAGACAGGCTGTTCGTGTTCCACCCGCGGATCGTGGCGGCGATGGCGGCCGGGATGGGGTTGTCGTTGATCGCCGTGTTCGGGGTGATCTGGTTCCGGTTGTCGCCGGACGATCGGGCGTCGTTCGACTGGTTCCAGCGGTTCACCCTGCTGGCGTTCTTCGGGGCGGTGCTGTGGATCTTGTACCGGATGTCGACGCTGCGGGTGACGGCGTACGCGGATCGGCTGCGGATCCGGAACGTGTTCAAGTCGTACACGCTGACGTGGTCGGAGGTCACCGCGCTGCGGTTCCGTCCGGGCGACGCGTGGTTGCAGCTGTTCGATGCCGATGACAACCGGATCGGCATTCTCGCTGTCCAGGCCGCCGAGGGTGCGCGGGCGAGCCGCGCCGCCAAGCAGCTGGCAGCGGTCGCCCGCGAACACGGCGCCGGTCCGTCTAGACGGACACCTGAAAGCTAGTCGTGTGTGAGTCGCCGGGCTGGAGTACGACGAGGTCCTGACCGGTGCGGAACGCGTCCGGCGGGCAGGTCATCGGCTCGACCGCGAGCGCCGTACGCCCGACCGCCTCGCCGGTGAACAGCTGCATCCACGGCGTGTCACTCGTCAGCACCGAGCGGGCACCGCTGTCCGGATCGGTCAGCGACACCGACCACGTACCGCCGCCCAGTCCGGTGAACGCGTTGTCGATCGAGGTCGAGCCGATCAGCCGGGGCTCACGGAAGTCGTACGGCGTTCCTTCGACCGGTGTGAGGCCCGTCGGGACCATCCGGTCCGCGGATACCTCGAGCCGCTGCGCTGCGGAGAACTCGAGGAGGCAGTCGTCGATCTGGCGACCGACGCTGAGGTAGGGGTGTGCTCCATAGCCGTACGGCGCTGACGTCCGGCCGACGTTGGTGGCCGTGGCGGTCACGGTCAGGCGGTCGGTGAGGTGATAGGTCAGGCGGAGCTCGAGCTGGTGCGGGTACCCGGGCTGGCCGAACAGCTGGTGCCCGGCGACCACCGTCGACGGGTCGGATCCGTCGTCGACGCGCTGCCAATTCGCCCAGCGGGTCAGGCCGTGGATCGCGTTCTGGCGGGCCGGTTCGGTCAGGTACAGCTGCTGATCGACGCCCTCGAACGTGTACTGCCCGTCCGTGATCCGGTTCGGCCACGGGAACAGGTGCTGGCCGAGTCCGGCATGCGCCGCCTCGTCCTCGCCGTACGCGAGCAGGACCGGGCGCCCGCCGTACGTGAGCTCCCGCAGCCCGCCGCCGACACTCACCACCGTCCCCTCGTACCCGCCGCCACGGAGGACCCATTGCTCACCTGAAGGCAGAACACTCATGTCCCTATCCTCGCCGATCCGACGCCAACGACAGGAGGTAGTCCGCGATGGAGGACCCTTCCTCGCCTGGCTCCTGCGGTGGTAGCTGGCTGGAGCGGACTACTTCCTGTCCTTAGCGCTGTCCATCTGGGGCGACCCCGTTCGTGGTGATGCTGTAGACACGCTGACAGGAGGTACGACGTGAAGTACTTGTTGCTGATCAATGCCGGCGAGCTGGACCTGCAGGACACGCCGGTGGGGTGTGAGCCGGAGGACTGGATGCGGTTCGACAAGGAGATCACCGACGCGGGGGTGGTGGTCGCGTCCGAGTCGCTGGCCGATCTGGTCACCGCGACCCGCGTCCAGGTCGCGAACGACGGCAAGCGGACCGTGACCGACGGGCCGTTCGCGGAGACCAGGGAGGTGCTCGGCGGGTTCTACGTGATCGACGTACCGGACCTGGACGTCGCGCTCGACTGGGCCGCGCGGTGCCCGGGATCGCGGGGCGGCGGCTCGGTCGTGGTGCGACCGGTCGCGGAGTTCCCGGGAGCGTGACGATGGACCAGGTCGAGGCGGTCTTCCGGGAGGAGCGCGGCCGCTTGCTCGCAGCGTTGGCCCGGCGGTTCGGGGACCTCGACCTGGCCGAGGAGGTCACGTCGGAGGCGATCGAGGCGGCGCTCACGCGCTGGCCCGTCGACGGCGTACCGCCGAACCCGGGCGGCTGGTTGATGACCACCGCCCGGCGCAAGGCGGTCGACCGGCTGCGCAGGGACCAGGTGTACGCCGCCAAACTCGCGATCCTTCACGTCGAGGCGGACCGTCCCGCGCCGCAGGCGACCGGGGACGAACTGCCCGACGAGCGGCTGCAGCTGTTCTTCACCTGCACCCACCCGGCGCTCGCCGCCGAGGACCGTGGCGCGCTGACGCTGCGGTGCCTCGCCGGGCTGACCACGCCGGAGGTCGCGCGGGCGTTCCTGGTCCCGACCGCGACGATGGCCAAGCGGATCGTCCGCGCGAAGAAGAAGATCCGGGAGGCGCGGATCCCGTTCCGCGTCCCCGGCCCGGACGAGCTGCCGGAGCGACTGCCCGGCGTCCTGCAGGTGATCTACTCGGTCTTCACCGAGGGGTACGCCGCCAGCTCCGGACCGTACCTGCAACGCCTGGACCTGGCCGAGGAAGCGATCCGCCTGGCCCGGATCCTGCACCGGCTGCTCCCGGACGCCCGCGAGGCGACCGGTCTGCTCGCGCTGATGCTGCTGATCCACGCCCGCCGCGACGCCCGCAGCGGCCCGGACGGCGAGATCGTCCTGCTCGAGGACCAGGACCGGAGCCGCTGGGACCAGGAGATGATCGCCGAAGGCCGCGACCTGGTCGTCGCCGCGCTCACCGGCAGCCCACCCGGACCGTACGCCGTCCAGGCCGCGATCAACGCTGTTCACGACGAGGCGACCAACTTCGCAGACACGGACTGGCCGCAGATCGTCCAGCTGTACGACGTACTCCTCGAGCTCGACCCGTCACCCGTGATCGCGCTCAACCGCGCCGCCGCGATCGCGCTGCGCGACGGCCCCGAGGCAGGACTCAGCCTCCTGGACGAGCTGGCCGCGGAACCCGTCCTCCGGGACTACCACCCGTTCGCGCTCGCCCGCGCCGACCTCCTGCAGCGCCTCGACCGCGTCCCGGAGGCGATCGCCGCCTACGAACACGCGCTCACCCTCGCCGGTTCCGAACCCGAACGCGAACACGTCCGCCGCCGGATCGCCGTACTCAGATCTCCTAGCCGAACGGACCGCTGATCGGTCAGGATGCTGTGGTATGGAGACCGTTTACGAAGCTGCGGGTGGGGCGGACGGCATGCTGCGGCTGGCGGCGGCGTGGCACGAGCGGGTGATGGCGGACGAGATCGTCAGCCACGCGTTCCACGGCGGGGCGAAGCCGGATCACACCGAGCGGCTGGCGGCGTACTGGGGTGAAGCTCTCGGTGGGCCGCCGGCCTACACCACGACGTACGGCGACGAGGCGTCGGTGCAGCGCCGGCACGCCGGGAACGGCGAGCACGACGAGATGAACCACCGCGCGATCGCCTGCTTCGACGAGGCGGTGATCGCGGCCGGCATCGACGACGAGCGGACCCGGTCCGTGCTGCACGACTACTTCGCCTGGACGACCTTCAACACGATGTATCGGCACCGGCTCGACGACATCGACGCCGGTCAGCCCGTCCAGCGGTGGTCCTGGGACGGACTGGAAGCGTGACCGACCGCCTCTCCAGGCTCGCCCGCAGCTGGGACGAGGCGGCCGGCGGCTACGAGGCGTACTTCGTCCCACGCTTCGCCCCCTGGGTCCAGGCCGCGGTCGACGCCGTGCGCGAGCTGCCCGACGGTCCGGTCGTCTGCCGTGCTGCGGCACCTTCCCCGAGCTGGACCTGCTCGCCCCGCGCTTCCCGGACCGGCGGATCATCGGGGTCGACCTGTCGGCCGAGATGGTCCGGCTGGCCCGTCGGCGGGCGGGTGAGCGGTCGCTGGTCGAGGTCGTTCAAGGCGACGCCTCCAGGCTCGAACCGGCCTGGTCCCCGGCGGCGGTGGTCTCCGTGTTCGGGCTGCAGCAGCTCGCCGATCCGGTGACGGCGATCCGGTCCTGGTACGACGTACTCCGGACGGACGGCCGCCTGTGCGTGCTCTATTGGCCGGAGGTGATCGAGGAGACGGGTCCGTTCGAGTTGCTCGACAAGGTGATCGGCGCCGAGCGCGACCGCTCCTGGGAGGACGCGTTGCTCCCGGCGCTGGACGGCGCGGTGATCGAGCGGGACGACCTGATCTCGTATCCGATGACGCATCCCGACGCGGCGACGTACTTCGACGCGGCCGACCACGCCGGGCCGCTGCGGGCGCTCGCGTTGGCGCGCGGCGACGACTATGTTGCGGACCTGCGGGAGCGGTACGTCGCGGCGGCGCCGGCGGGAGAGTGGACCCACCGTCCGCGGGCGCGGCTGATCGCGGTCAGGAAGCCGCGGAGTCGTGCGGGGGCAGCGCGACCGACTTCGTGACGAGCTCGAGCGCGGGGTCGAACGGTACGGAGGGGTTGCCGTCGACGATGACGTGGGCGCGGGAGCGGGTGGCCTGCTCGGCGAAGTGATCGCGCTCCCAGCGCATCCACTCCAGCCAGTGGTCGCGGAGGGCCTCGCCGTCGCGTTCGATGCCGCGGTCCAGGCGGACCTCGTTGGACGTCTCGACCCAGAGTCGCAGCGCCTGCCAGTGCGCCGCGTCCCGGTCGCAGGCGGTGACACCGTCGACGATCAGCAGGTCCACGGTGTTCGGTACGACGTGCAGCTCGGCGTACGCGCCCTGGTACCAGTCGTACCGGCGGTACCGTCCTTCGCGGCCGTCGGCCAGCCGTTGCAGGACGTGGTCGCGGAGCAGCGCGAAGCCGCGCTCGGCTCCGGCCCAGCCGTCGTACAGGTCGTCCATGTGGATGACGTAGGTGTTCAGGTCACGGGCCTTGGCCCGGGCCTCGAGGGCGGCGGCGACGGTCGTCTTGCCGGATCCGGCGGGGCCGTCGATGCCAATCAGCCTGGTCCGGCCGAGGCGCGGCACATCGGCCTGGACGTTGTCCAGCAGCGAGTCGATGGTCAGGGGGTGCGGGCCTTGGTCAAGGGCCTTGTCAGTTGATTCCATGGCGCTTCAGGATGTCCTCGATCTCGTCGAACTCCGACGATTCCGGCTGCTTGGCCTTCCCCTTTGACGGTTTAGCAGCCTTGGCGGTGGTGGCTGATGCCGGCGCGGGTCCGGTAGCAGTCAGCTCTCCCGCGGGCGAGGCGGGCTTCTTCTGTGCCTTCTGGTTCCCACTGCGGCCGCGGGCCACACCGGAGACGACGTACAGCACGACTGACACGCCGAACAGCGCGACTCCGGCCCACACGGTCGGCGAGAAGATCAGGTGGGTGACCCAGCTCACGGAGGAGCGGACCACGTCCCAGACCAGTTCCAGCAGGCCGGTCAGGTACAGCGAGACCGGTAGCAGGGACCACGCCACACCGCGCGTGCCGGCCGCCAAGCCGCGGCGCCGCCAGGCGAACCACGAGCCGATCAGACCGAGCAGCGTGAGGCCTACGCAGAACGGCAGCAGCGTCAAATCGTTGAAGTCAGGCACATACCCAGGCTCGCACAGTTGGCGCGTGATCCAAGAGGGGAACAGCCCTGACGCACCCCTGAAACAGTGGTCCGGGGAGAATGAGCGCCGTGCAACCACCAGAGCGGCGTTTGGCCTTCACCGGTTTCGACAACGACGACGGGTCGGCGGACCCGGCGCTGGCTCGGGCGCTCACCGACGGCGACGGGGGAGCGGTGCTGGCGGCGCTCACCAAGGCACGGCTGCTGGTGCCGGTGGTCGCGATGCTGGGCGAGGTCGAGTACGACGAGAACGGGTTGGCGCACGACAAGACGTCCGACATGGCCGTCGCGCTGCTCAAGGGACAGGACGGGCGGAACGCACTGCTCGCGTTCACGGGCACTGAGGCCCTGACCCGTTGGAGTCCGGAGGCGCGCCCGATGCCGGCCCAGACGCAGTTGGTTGCCACCGCGGCGATCCAGGAAGGCGCGGCCGCGATCGTGCTGGACATCGCCGGCCCGGCCGCGGGCGTGATCGAGACCGACGACGTACGGCGTTTGGCCGCCGGCCTCCAGGTGGTGCGCCTGGAAGACGGCGGCTACGCGTGGATCGAACCGGCCGGATCAGACCCCTCCAACAGCTGAGCCGGCCGTCTTTCCGGAAACTATTCGTCGCGTGGTGACGATTTCTTTCCGGAAAGGTCAGCCGACCGGGGAGCTGAGTGCGTCCATCGGCTTGGAGCGCATGGCGATGCGGCCGGTGATCGCGGTGGTCGGCAGGACCAGGAGCAGGACGACGGCCACCCAGATCAGCAGAACCCAGACCGGTCCGGACGGGATCGGCCAGCCGCGGGTCGCCAGCGCGATCGGGAACACGGTGAACGCTGCTGTGACCAGCCCGGCGACCAGTCCTAGCGCCGCGATGAGCAGGCCCTCCAGACGAAGCATCCGGGAGACTTCGCGACGTGTAGACCCGGTCAGCCGCTGCAGCCCGAACTCGCGCCGGCGATCCAGCACCGCGACAGCGATCGTGTTGATCGACGCGATGGCCGTGTACGCGACTGCGATGGCGGCGAGCAGATAGGCGATCCACGCGTCCACGCCGAGCCCGGTGTCCAAGCCTTCGCCGAGCAGTTCGCGTTCACCGATCGTCGTACCCGGCCACTTCGACAAATCCGGGTGCACCTTGTTGCTGGTCTTCAGCAGGAGCTGGCTGGGCAGGCCGCTGGTCGTGTGGGCGGCGAGCAGTTGCGCGGGCAGCAGGAGAGACTCGTAGCCGGACGGTCCCTCGGCAAGGGCGACCACCTTCACCTTGACCAGCGCGTTGTCGCCGAGACGCAGGCCGATCTGCGAGCCGACGCCGACCTTGAGCTTCTTCGCAGTACCCGGCGGGAGCGCGACGGTGTCACCGGTCAAGTCGTCCAGCGAACCCTGCTTCACCTTGCCCTTGTAGACCGGACCGCTCAGGCCGAGCAGAGGCCAGGCGTCGCTGGTGTGCGACTTGTCGTACGGCTCCTCGATCCAGCCCTTGCTGCGGACCACCTCCGACACCGTGGTCACACCCGGCATCGACCGGACCGAGTCCGTCAGCGACGCCGGGATGCCGCCCGAGGTGGAGGTGAGGACCACATTGCCGGCCAGGTTCTTCGTGAACGCGTGGACTGCCGCCTTCTGCTGCGTGCTCTGCGAGTAGATGTTGCCCATGGCAATCGCCGTGGCGATGGTGATCGGGACCAGGATCGCGCCGACCTGCACCGCGCGGACCCGCAGGTTGATCACCGCGAGTGTGCCGCTGGTCCCGCGCTTCTCGACCAGCCGCGTGATGCGCGGGAGCAGCGCCCGCTGGATCACCAGCGGCGCGAGGACCGCGACCGCGATCGAGCCGGTCAGGCCGGCCGGTCCACCGATCGCCGCAGCGTTGGCCGGGCCCATGAACGGTGTGGACAAGGCGATCGCCGCCGTCGCACCGGCGAAGACGAGACCGATGACGATCCGCACTCGGCTCAGCGCCACGTTCGGTACGGCGGCCTCGGCCAGCGCCTGGATCGGGCGGATCCGGGCGGCCCGTCCGGCGGCGAACCCGACGGTCACCCGCAGTACGGCGAACGCGAGGACGGCCGCGCCGGCGAACGGCAGCGCGCCCTGGTCGAACCGCAGCTGTGACGGCACGATGCCGCCGTCGGCGAGCCTTCCGAAGATCCAGGTACCGGCGATCCGGCCGCACAGCAGCCCGAGCACGAGCCCGATCACCCCGACCACCATCGTCTCGGCGATCACCATCTTGCCAACCTGACGTGGGGTCGCACCGCTGGCTCGGAGCAGCGCGAGTTCGCGGCGGCGCTGGCGCACCGACAGCCCGATCGTGGCTGAGACCACGAGCGCCATCACAACGGCCACCATCCCACCGAAGACGCCGGACATGATGATCAGCGGCAGACCGGTCGCGATCCCGGAGAACTCCGCGACGCCGCGCTCGTCCCCCGTATAGGCCTTCACACCGGCCGGCAGGTCGAGCCGCTTCGCGAGCTCCCGAACCGACGTACCGTCCGCGGGGAACACCCCGATCGCATCCAGACCGTCCGGGACGTCCGCGTCGGCGAAGAAGACCGGCGGTACGTCGACCTGCTGCTGGGCGACCGCGATACCGGCGAGGGTGAACGTGCGCGGCTCGCCGCCGATGGTGACCGTCAGGGTGTCGCCGGGTTTCGCGCCGTCCGCCAGCCGCTGGTCGAGCACGACCTGCCCCGCCCGGGGTGCCCGGCCGGCGGTCAACGTGTAGGGAGTCAGCGCCGCAGACGTCCAGCCGTGACCCGCAAGCGCCGTACCAGACGGTTCGAGCGACGTGATGACGGCGGGGAAGGAGCGGTCGGAGATTGCTTTGGCGACGCCGGGCGTGGTGGTGAGCTTGGTGAGCAGGGCCGGGTCGAGGCGGTGGCGTTCCGGGAAGGCGGCGGAGCCGCTGCCGTTCGGTGGGTGGTATGCCGGGTCACCGGTGACCACGATCGGGGCCGCGGACAGTCGTTGGGGTGGGGCGTTCAGGCGCAGCCCGGTCTCGAGCAGACCTCCGGCGGCGCTGAGCAGCGCCCCGCCGAGCAGGACCGCGACGAAGATGGCGAGGAAGGCAGCGGTCCGGTACCGCAGGGTGGTGACGGCGAGGCGGAACATGGGTCAGCTCTCCGTGGGTGAGAGGCGGCCGGCGCTCAGCTGGGCGAGCTCAGCGGCGACGGCCTCGGCGGTGGGGTGGACGGCCCCTCGACGCAACTCGGACACGATCCGGCCGTCGACGAGGAAGACGACACGATCGGCGTACGACGCCGCGACCGGGTCGTGGGTGACCATCACGATCGTCTGACCGAGCCGGCGGGACTGGTCGCGGAGCAGTGTGAGCACCTCGAGCGCGGTGGTGGTGTCCAGCGCGCCGGTCGGCTCGTCGGCGAAGGTGATCGCGGTCCGGCCGGCGAGAGCCCGGGCGATCGCCACCCGCTGCTGCTGACCGCCGGACAACTCGCTCGGCCGGTGCTTGACGCGCTCGCCGAGACCGACCGCCTGGATGACCTCGGTCACCCAGGCGTCGTCCGGCTGCTTGCCGGCCAGCGTCATCGGGAGTACGACGTTCTGCCGCACCGTCAGCGCCGGCATCAGGTTGAAGGACTGGAAGATGAAGGCGACGTGCTCGCGGCGCAGCTCGGTCAGCGAGGTCTCGTCGAGGCCACGCAGTGACCGGCCCGCCAGGTGGACGTCACCGGTCGTCGGGGTGTCGAGGCCGGCCGCGCAGTGCAGCAGCGTGCTCTTGCCGGAGCCGGACGGGCCCATCACGGCGGTGAAGGTGCCGGCGGCGAACTCGTAGGTCACACCGGCCAGCGCGTCGACCGCGCCGGGCCCGGTGCCGTAGACCTTACGCACGTCGGTCAGTTGTACGGGCGCGTTGCCTGTGTTGTTCACGGCGCGACCAGTACGTCGGACTTGCGGTGGTAGGACTCGTTGGTCCACCACAGGATCGCCACGATCGCGCCGAGGCCGAGGTCCGACCAGAGCCACCACGGGCCGTCGAAATGACCGAAGACCGCCAGCGTCAGCCAGACCACGAACTGGACCACGCAGGCGACCACCCAGACGCCGGTGAAGGCCTGGAGCGCCACGGTCAGCCCGCGGGGCGGCGCCGCGTTCGCGACACCCGACAGGATGCTGCGCAGTTCGCCGCGGGTCCGGGCCGCGAGGACCTGGTCCTGACGGTCGCTTGCCTGCGACGGGGTCAGCGCGGCCTGTCGTACGGCGCTGTCGAGCTTGCTGATCGCGGCTCGGCGATCGGTGTCGGTGAGCTGGACCTGGTCCGGCGTCAGCAGGGGTTCGAGGATCGTGTTCATGAGCTGTTCCCTTCGGCTGGTTCCTGAGGTGGGGTTCCGATGTGAAACAGCGTATGGGTTGAACAGTTTCGGATCGCGGTGCTCAGGACCCGTTTTCGAGGTGGACCTAGCTCCACTGTTCGCCGGCGTACGGCGTGCGTCAGGATGGGGGTATGACCGAGGATCGCGCGGACCTGCCGCCGGGGCTCGCCCTCTCGTGGGGCGTGCAGCCGGTGCAGCGGCGCGGCCCGAAGCCGGCGCTGTCGGTCGAGCAGATCGTGGCCACCGGCATCGAGTTCGGCGACCGGTACGGGTTCGAGGCGGTCTCGCTGCAGCGGATCGCGGCACAGCTCGGCGTCAGCACGAACGCGATGTACCGCTACGTCCGGTCCAAGGAAGAGCTGATCGTCCTGGTTCACGACACGGCGGTCGGGCTGCCGCCGGAGCTGCCGTCCGGCTGGCGTGCGGCGGCGATCGCGTGGGTGGATGCGCAGGTCAAGTTGTACGAGGACCGCCCGTGGTTGCTCGACGTACCGATCCGTGGCGCGCCCGTCACTCCGAACCTGCTGCGCTGGGTCGAGGTGATGCTGGCGGCGCTAGCGGAAACCGGGCTCAGTCAGCACGACAACCTCGGGTGCCTGATGCTCCTGGACGGGTACGCGCGGAACTACGCCGGCCTGGCGCGTCAGCTCGGCGCGAGCGATCGCACGCCGGTGCAGGCGGAGGAGGTCGGACAGTTCCTCGTCCCGCGGCTGATGGAGGGCGAGTATCCGACGCTGGTGTCGCTCTACCTCAACCAGGAGTACGAGGACGAGCTCGACGACGACCTCGAGTTCGGCCTCGCCCGCATCCTCGACGGCATCGAAGTCCTGATCACGCGGAAAAGCTAGGGCAGGGCGATGCGGACGGGTCCGTTCGCGCGGGCCTCGACCCAGTGCAGGTGGAATTCGCTGCCGGGGGCAACTTCCGCGCGACGATCCGGCTCGGTGCGGAGGTTGATCGGCGCGGTCAGCGTGGTGGCGGCTGCTTGCTGTTGTACGCCGTTCGCTTGCACCTCGGCGATCACGCCCGCCAGTGCCTGCGCGGCCGGTTTACGTTGGTGGTCGACGGTGAACAGGCCGAGGTCGTACTCGCGGTCCGGGAAGTCGAGCAGGCGCCGGTCGATGTCGTGCGACGACCACCAGGTCACGCCGTACAGGGACTGGTTCGTGAGCACCGTCTCGACAGTACGGCGGGTGAACTCGGCCTGGAGGTCGACGGGGATGTCGGGTCCCGGCACGCCGATCTCCTGCAGCCACACCGGCCGCCCGGGATCGATTGCGGTGGCCCGGGCGAGCTCGATCAGGTAGTCGGCGTGGGTGAGGGTGGCCGGACCCAGGGGACCGTCCACTCGTGAGACCCCGTTGAAAACCCACGAGTGGACAGTGGTCAGGTCACCCAGGTCCACCGCGTCGACGGGGTGGAACGGATGGTCGCCCTTGTACCAGGCGTCGTCGAAGACCGAGTGCAGGGCGAGTACGTCGGGTGCCGCCTTCTTCAGCGTCGTCAGCAGGTCCTGTGCCCACGCGGTCGACGTCTCGGGCGTGGTGGTGCTGTCCGGCCAGAGGTTGTTGACCTCGTTGCCGAGCGTGATCGCGAAGACGTTCGGCTTCGTCGCGACCGCGCGGGCCACGGCATCGACGTACGCCGTGAGACCGTCGCGGACCGTGCTGTCCTCGAACAGGCTGCTCTTGTGCCAGGTCAGCACCCACGACGGGAGGAAGTCGAAGCTGGACAGGTGCCCCTGGATCAGGTCGACGGCGACGGTCATGCCGTGCTCCGCGGCGGCCTCGATCGTGTCGAGCAGGTCGGCGATCGCCTGCTCGCGGATGATCGCCCGGTTCGGCTGGATCCAAGGCCAGACCGGGAACACCCGGACGTGATCCAGACCCATCCCGGCCAGGTCCGCGAAGTCCCGGCGTACCGCGTCGCCGTCGTAGTCCAGCCAGCTGTAGAACCATCCCGCCGAGGGAACGTAGTTCGCACCGAACCGGGGCGTGACGGACTCCGAAGCCATGCCGAGGATGCTAAATCGGTTTAGGCCACAAGAGCAACTGCGGTCCAGATCAGCTCGGAGGCGCAGTCGACTCGCGGACCGTGAGGACCGGGTCGGGGGTGCGGCGGTTCACGACTGTGGTGGGGTCGGCGATGGTTTCGAGGAGGACCTCGGCGGCCTGGCGGCCGAAGTCGAACGTGTCGCGGGACAGGGCCGTCAGCGCCGGGTGCATGAGCTGGGTCAGGATCGAGTCGTCGAACGCGACGATCGACAGCTCGCCAGGCACCGAGACGCCCATCTCCATCGCGACGCCGAGGCCGGCGACCGCCATCACGTCACTGTCGTAGACGATCGCGGTCGGGCGATCGGACTGGGACAGCAGCTTGCGGGTGATCGCTGCGCCCTCCGAGTCGCTGAAGTCCGTGGTCAGCGACGGAGCGTCGAGCAGTCCGAGCCGGGGTGCGGCGTCGCGGACGGCCCGGATCCGGCGCTGCGTGTGCTGGAAGTTCGGCGTACCGGCGACGTGGGCGATCCGGCGGTGGCCGAGGGCGGCCAGGTACTCGACGATCGACAGCATCGCGTCGCGGTCGTCGGCCCAGACCGAGGCCAGTGCACCCTTGCCGCCGCGGCCGCCGATCACCACGGCCGGCAGTTCGAGCGCCCTGAGCTCGTCGACCCGCGGGTCTTTCACGGTCAGGTCGACCAGGATCACGCCGTCGACCCGGTGCTCCGACGTCCAGCGCCGGTACACCTCGATCTCGGCTGCCGTGTCCTCGACGATCAGCAACTGCAGCGAGATCGACTCCGCCGACAGCCCCGACTGCACGCCGGACAGCAGGTGCGCGAAGAACGGCTCGACCCCGAGCGTCCGGGCCGGCCGTGCGATCACCATGCCGACCGAGTCGACCCGGGACGCCCCGAGCGCGCGCGCCGCGCTGTGCGGCCGCCAGCTCATCTGCTCGGCGATCTTCAGGATCCGCTCCCGGGTCGCGTCGCTGACCCCCGGCCGCCCGTTCAGCGCGAACGACACCGCGCCCTTGGACACCCCGGCCCTGGTCGCGATGTCCGCGATCGTCGGTCTAGCCATCGTCGTACCTCCTGCCCTTGACAGCGGATTCTACGATGTGGATAGTTCGGGAGCTATACCGGTTTATCAATTCCAGGAGATCCCATGCGTAGACGCCGTTCGGCGCTCGTGGCAAGTCTTGCCGCCGCCGCCCTCACCCTCGCAGGTTGCGGCCTCGGTTCCGAGGACTCGGGCAGCAGCGGCGGCGCCAAGCCGACCGTCGACGCGGGAGCCCAGGTGACCGGTGAGGTCAGCTTCCAGACCTGGGCGCTGAAGCCCAAGTTCACGTCGTACGTCGAAGGCGTCATCAAGGCGTTCGAGGCGAAGTACCCGGGCACGCACGTCACCTGGCTCGACCAGCCCGGCGACGGCTACGACAAGAAGGTGCTGAGCCAGGCCTCGGCCGGCCAGCTTCCGGACGTCACGAACCTGCCGCCCGACTTCGCCCTCAGCCTGGCCAAGCAGAACATGCTGCTCGACGTCGCCGCCGCGGACCCGAAGCTGAACGAGGAGTACGTCGAGGGCGGCGTGCAGGCGTACCAGTACCAGGGGATGGACGGCACGTTCGGCTACCCGTGGTACCTGAACACCGACATCGACTACTGGAACGCGACCAAGTTCGCCGCGGCCGGCCTGGACGTGAAGAACCCGCCGAAGACCTTCGACGAGCTGCTCGCCGCCGCGAAGACGATGCACGACAAGACCGGCGGCAAGGAATACCTGATGAGCCGGCTGCCGGGCATCGGCGACTTCACCAACGCCGGGATCAAGATCCTCTCCGACGACGGCAAGAAGTTCACCTTCAACACCCCCGAGGCCGCCGCGCTGCTGGACAAGTACCGCGACGCCTACAAGGCGGGCTACATGCCGCGCGACATCCTGACCAACGAGTACCTGGGCAACTCCAAGCTCTTCACCCAGGGCAAGGTCGCCTGGACCACCGGCGGCGGCAACGCGATCCAGGACTTCGTGAAGGACAACCCGTCGCTGAAGGGCAAGGTCGTCCCGTCGCCGGCGCTGGACACCCCGCCGCTGTACGTGCAGGGGCTGTCGGTCTCGGCCAAGTCCAAGAACCAGGCCGCGGCGATCGCGCTCGCCCGCTTCGTCACCAACGCCGAGAACCAGGCCGCGTTCGCGAAGATCGTGAACATCTTCCCGTCCACCAAGGCCTCCGCCTCCGACCCGTACTTCTCCAAGTCCGACGGCACGCCGGAGAGTGACGCGAAGGTGCTCGCGTTCCAGTCGCTGGCCAAGGCCAAGGTGCTGCAGCCGCCGGTGATCAGCGGCGCGACCAACGACTTCATCGGGCAGCAGATCTCGCTGGCGATCTCCGGCAAGATCTCGTCCCAGGCAGCCCTCGACGCCGCGGTGGCCAAGGCCAACCAGCTACTCACTCAGTGATGCGTTACAACCGTTGGTTCACCCCGTGGGTGCTGGTGATCCCAGCACTCGCGTGGTTGCTGGTGTTCAACCTCTGGCCGTCGATCAACACCGTCATCTTGTCGTTCACGAACGCCAAGCCGATCGGCGGCGGCCACTTCGTCGGGCTGAAGAACTTCGAGACCCTGCTGCACGACGAGCAGTTGCGGTGGGCGCTGCTGAACAGCGTCATCTACATGGTGGTCTGCCTGCCGTTCCTGACCGTCCTGCCGTTGCTGCTCGCCGTACTGGTGGAGAAGAAGCTGCCCGGGATCACGTTCTTCCGGACCGCGTTCTACACCCCGGTGGTGGCGTCCGCGGTCGTGGTGGCGCTGATCTGGCAGTGGATCCTGGACGACCGCGGCCTGGTCAACGGTCTGGCCGAGAAGCTCGGGGTGATCTCCGGGCCGCTGCCGTTCCTGTCCGACCAGTGGTTGTTGTTGCTCAGCGCAATCAGTCTGACGATCTGGAAGGGGCTCGGGTACTACATGATCATCTATCTGGCCGCCCTCGGGAACGTCGGGCGTGAACTGCACGAGGCGGCCGCGGTCGACGGCGCCGGGCCGCTGCGGCGGTTCGTGCACGTGACCGTCCCCGGCGTACGGGGGACGATGATCCTGATCTCGATCCTGATCTCCGTGTCGGCGCTGCGGGTGTTCTCCGAGCTGTTCATCCTCAGCGGCGGCAAGGGCGGTCCGGGTGGCCGGGACAACTCGGTCGTGATGCTGATCCAGCAGTACAGCCAGGGCTTCGAGGGCAACCTCGGGTACGCGTCGGCCTTGTCGATCGTGCTGTTCTTCGTCACCGTCGTACCGATGCTGGTGCTGGCCCGTCTCAACCGCCGGGGAGCAGAAGCATGAGTGTTGTCACTGATCCGGCGCGGCCGGCTGTTGCGCCTGAGGCGCCGAAGACCGTACGGCGGCGGCGTTCGTCCGGGTTCAACTCGGTGTCGCCGCGGGAGAAGGTCGCGCGGTACGTGTTGCTGGTGTTCGTGCTGCTGATCACGATCGGGCCGTTCCTCTGGCAACTGTCGACGTCGCTGAAGGGCTCCGGGGAGGACATCTACACCCGGATCCCGCGGCTGCTGCCGGCACAGCCGACGTTCGACCACTACAAGGAGGTCACCGACACCATCCCGGTCTGGGACTACGCGCGGAACTCGCTGGTGGTCGCGTTCCTGGTTGTCGGCGGCAACGTGATCGGCTCCTCGCTGGCCGGGTTCGCCTTGTCCCGGTTGCAGTTCCGCGGCCGCAAGATCGTCCTCGGGCTGTTCCTGGCGACCCTCGTGCTGCCGGGTGAGGTCACGATCATTTCGCAGTACGTGACGGTCCGCGAGTTCGGGCTGGCGAACACGCTCTTCGGCGTCGCACTGCCTGGGATGATCGGTGCGCTGAACGTCTTGCTGATGTACAACGCGTTCCGGTCGCTGCCGGTCGAAGTCGACCAGGCTGCGGTCGTGGACGGCGCGAACGCGTGGCAACGGTTCCTGTACATCGGCCTGCCGTCGGTGCGCGGGACGATCAGCGTGGTCGCGATCTTCGCGTTCATCGGCGCCTGGGACGACTTCCTCTGGCCGCTGATCGTGCTGACCGATCCGAACAAATACACGCTGACCGTCGGCCTGCAGTACCTGTCCGGCACGTTCAGCAACAACCCGCGGCTGATCGCGGCGGGCACGATGATCGCGTTCATCCCGATCGTGATCGTCTTCGCCACCCTGCAACGCTTCTTCTTCAAGGGCGTCGAGGAAGGCGCCGTCAAGGGATAGCGCAACCGGCTCCGACCTGGTGCAGGTCGGAGCCGGCTGTTTCGCGTGGACTACCGCACGAGCACGATCGAGTTGATCGGCGTGTAGTCGTGCGGCAGGTACTCGCCGGTGGCGCGGTAAACCGGGCCGCAGCCGGTGCCGTTGTAGCCCAGATCGAGCCCTTTCGGCCAGGCCCGAAACGGGTTGTCAGCGCATCCGGGTCTCGGCGAGGTCCAGCCAGTGAGTCGTGGCGGACGGGGTGTGGTGGCGGATGGACCAGTCGACCTGGCGCAAGGACATGTGGGCCCAGTAGAGGCGCAGTACGGCGGGATTGAGCGTGTTCTCGAGGAGTTCGTCGTACCAGGTCAGGTCCGCGTCGGGAAGACGGACGTGGGCGTCGAACCGCAGGGTGACCAGCGCGAACAGGCGGTCGCCGCGGCCGATGCCGTCCCAGTCGACGATCCCGGTGATCTGTCCGGTCTCGGTCAGAACGTTCCCGGTGTGGAAGTCGAGGTGCACCAGGTCGTCGCCGGTCATGTCGCTCGGCTCGTCCCGGCCGACCTCGTGGATCCGGTCCAGGAGCCTCCGCGTGCGGTCGTCGTACCGCTGGAGGGACTCGTGCAGACAGAAGCCGGGTCCGCTCTCGAGCAGGTACATCGACGGGACCGGCAGGTCGGGGGCCAGCCCGGTGAAGTGGTCGGTCAGGGCGATCATCGACTCCAGCAACGCGCGGTCGACGGTCTCCGGTGGTCGTCCTGGCAGGCGCTCCTGCACCACGCCGACGCCGTCCGGCAGGTCCGCCAGCAGTTGGTACTGCGGGACAGGCAGCCCGCCCCGCCGCGCTGCCTCGAGAACCTCCGCCGTACGCCGAAGGTCGGCCAGGGAACCGAATCCGCGCGTCAGTACGCCGTCCCGCCCATCGGGCCAGCGCACGAACGCGGCACCGACCTCGCCTCCGCCCGCCTGCCCGACGAACTCCAGCCCCGCGCCGCTCGCCCGATTGACCTCCCGCAGCAACTGCTGCGCATCGAGTTTCGCCACCGGGGCCGGCATGCCGTCATGAGTCACAGCGCCTCACCGTAGTTGACCTGGAGTGCACTCCAGGTCGCAGGATGGACCGCATGACTACGTACGCACCGGCCGAGGCCTCCGAGCGCACCGGTCTGAGTTTGGACACCCTGCGCTACTACGAACGTCTCGGACTGTTCGGTCCGGTACGTCGAACTTCCGCGGGGCGCCGCGTCTACAGCGACCACGACGTGGCGTGGGTCGGGCTCCTGGTGTGCCTGCGGAACGCCGGACTGGGGATCAGCGACCTGCAGCGGTTGATGGGCCGGCTGCGGGACCGCTCGGGCGGCCCGACCGGTGTGGTCGAGCTGCTCGAGGAGCACCGGTCCCGCCTCCACGGTGAGATCGCGAAGATGAACGTCGCCCTCGACGTACTCGACGACAAGATCGCTCATTACCGTGGCGCGGCAGATCAGTCGAAGAAGTAGGGGTAGGGGACCGACTCCGGCCGGCTGGCGACGTCGAGTCGTTCCTGGTGCTCCGGCGTGAGCGAGAACTCCGCGGCCCCGAGGAGATCGTCGAGGTACTCCGGCGTCCGGGGACCGATGATCGGCGCGGTCACGCCGGGACGCTGCATCAGCCAGCGGACAGCGACCTGGGGGAGTGTGCGACCGGTCTCGGCCGCGACCGCCGTCAGCTCGTCGATCACGTGCCATGTGTGCTCATTGGCATAGCGGTCCCACGAGTGGGTGCCGGGCGTGGAGACCTTGCTGTCCTGGGGTGGTGCGGTCATGCCGCGCCGGAACGCGCCGGACAGCCAGCCTGAGCGCAGTGGCGACCAGGTGATGACGCCGAGGCCCTCGTTCTTGCAGACCGGCAGCAGCTCCCACTCGGGCGAGCGGTCCAGCAAGGTGTAGAGCGGCTGGAGGCTGGAGAGCGGCTCCCAGCCGTTCTGCGCGCACAGGTCCACCGCCTTCTGCAGCTGCCAGCCGCGGAAGTTGCTGACTCCGATGTAGCGGACCTTGCCGGCCCGCACGAGGCCGTCCAGCGTCGACAGCGACTCGGTGAGCGGCACGCTGTCGTCCCAGAGATGGAGCTGGTAGAGATCGACATAGTCGGTGCCGAGGCGCCGCAGGCTCGCGTCGATCGCGTCGAGGATGTGCTTGCGGGACAGTCCTTGGTCCGTAGGCCGCGGACCGACCCGTCCCCAGACCTTGGTGGCGATGACGTAGTCGGAGCGTTGCTGCGTCTTCAGCCAGCGTCCGAGCACTTCCTCGGACGCGCCGGCGCCGTACACGTCGGCAGTGTCGATGAACGTCCCGCCGACGTCGGTGAACTTCTGCAGGATCTTCCGGCTGTCCTGCTCGTCCGTCCGGTCGCCGAACATCATCGCGCCCAGGCAGAGCTCGCTGACCTTCAGGCCTGTCGTTCCGAGATTCTTGTAGTCCATCTCCCCGACGCTAGGAGCTGGACCGCACTCCAGCTCAAGACCCGCTGCCTCAAGACCTCTGCGTCGCCGAGGGGTACACCGCGCCGGTGTACTTCTCGCCGGGGCCTTGGCCGGCCTCGTCCTGGATGGTGCTGGCTTCGCGGAACGCGAGTTGGAGGGAGCGGAGGCCGTCCTTCAACGGCGCCGCGTGGTGGTGGCCGAGCGCGGGAGCGGCGGCGTCCAGGAGGCCGGCCAGCGAGTCGATCAGCGAGCGGGCCTCGTCGAGGTCCTTGTGGTCCGGCAGGTCCGCGGCGAGGCCGAGGTTGACGGCGGCGGCGCTCATCAGGTGCAGTGCGGCGGTGGAGATGATCTCCACGGCGGGGACCTCGGCGATGTCGCGGGACGCGGTCGAGAGGGGGTCGGGCTGTGAGGTGGCATCTGCGTCGGTCATGCTGCTACTCTTGCATGGCGACCGACCCGGTCCATTGGTGACCCCTGAGCGGAATAGTTCAGGACCGCCCGTGGTTCGAGTCTAAGCGGAGGGCCACCTCCCACCCAGTCGATGAACAGTCGGCGGGTCCCGGTCATGTTGAGAGCCACTGGAGGACATCCGGAGGATCACAACGACAGTACGGTGTACCAGCCGCAAGGTCGGACCGTCGTACATCTGGGAATTGGGCCTTCGTGTGATCGCACGAGGGCCTTTGTGTTTTCCCAGGGATTACACGGGGCTCGCGGTGATCGCGAGGTGGCACCCAGTACGAGTTCAACCCCAGGAGGACCCATCACCACTGATTTGCGCGTCAACGAGCGCATCCGCGTTCCCGAGGTGCGGCTGGTCGGACCGAACGGTGAGCAGGTAGGCATCGTTCGGATCGAGGACGCACTTCGGCTGGCCCAGGAAGCCGATCTCGACCTGGTCGAGGTCGCCGCAACCGCCCGGCCTCCGGTCTGCAAGTTGATGGATTTCGGCAAGTACAAGTACGAGACCGCGCAGAAGGCGCGCGAGTCCCGCCGGAACCAGACCAACACCATCATCAAAGAGATGAAGCTGCGGCCGAAGATCGACCCGCACGACTACGAGACCAAGAAGGGTCACGTGGTGCGGTTCCTGAAGGCCGGGGACAAGGTCAAGATCACCATCATGTTCCGCGGTCGTGAGCAGTCCAGGCCGGAGCTCGGCTTCCGGTTGCTGCAGCGGCTGGCCGAAGACGTGACCGAGCTCGGCTTCGTCGAGTCGTCGCCGCGTCAGGACGGCCGGAACATGATCATGGTGCTCGGACCGCACAAGAAGAAGTCCGAAGCGCGCGTGGACGTGGAAGCCGAGAAGGCGCAGCGGAAGGCCGAGCGCGAGGCCGAGGAAGAGGCCGAGCGCGCACAGCGTGCCGAGCAGGTTCAGGCCCACGAGGCCGAACGCGCCGCCGGAGTCACCAAGAAGCCGAAGGGTCCGGCCGACAACCTCGACCCGGAGTGACGGAACGCTCCGGCCGCCCGAGGCAGCCGGAGCCCGTCGTACCGACGATCGAGTCAACGAAGAAAACCAGGAGCACACAGCCATGCCGAAGATGAAGACCCACTCGGGGATGAAGAAGCGCGTCCGGGTCACCGGGTCGGGCAAGATCCGTCGTGAGCAGACCGGTGTCCGCCACCTCGCCGAGGCGAAGTCCTCGAAGCGCAAGCGCCGCCTGTCCGGCACCGTCGAGGTCGCCCCGGCGTACGTCAAGAAGGCCAAGAAGCTTCTCGGCATCTGAGGCCCCTGCCTCGCCCCTCCCGAACATCCCCCGCCGCGTGGGCGATCCTGTCTCCGGCGCAGAAATACAAGGAGTAACACCTCATGGCACGCGTGAAGCGGGCAGTCAACGCCCACAAGAAGCGCCGGGTCGTACTCGAGCAGGCCAGCGGTTACCGCGGCCAGCGCTCGCGGCTGTACCGCAAGGCGAAGGAGCAGGTCACCCACTCGCTCGTCTACGCCTACCGTGACCGCAAGGCGCGCAAGGGCGACTTCCGGAAGCTGTGGATCCAGCGCATCAACGCCGCGGTCCGCGCCGAGGACCTGACCTACAACCGCTTCATCCAGGGTCTGCGCCTGGCCGAGGTCGAGGTGGACCGCAAGATCCTCGCCGACCTCGCCGTCAACGACCCGGCCGCGTTCTCCGCGCTCGTGCAGGTGGCCAAGGCCGCCCTGCCGGCCGACGTGAACGCGCCGAAGACCGACGCGGCCTGAGCTCCACCCCGCGAGTAGCACACCCGAAGTGGCGAGTCCCGGTCTGCTGACCGCGCAATCCGCGCGGATCAAACAGGCCCGGCGGCTCGCCACTCGTGCGTTCCGGCGCAAGACCGGCCGCTTCCTGGTCGAAGGCCCACAGGCAGTCCGGGAGGCTCTCGAACATCGCGAGCTCGTGGTCGAGGTGTACGCCGAACCCGCGCTGGCGACCCGGCATCGTGACCTCTACGACCTCGCCGTGGCGGCCGGCGTCCCGTGGTTCGAGGTCGATCGCGCCGCCGTCGAAAGCTTGAGCGAGACCGTCACCTCACAAGGGGTCGTTGCGGTCTGCTCGCTGGTGACCGTTCCGCTGCCGGACAGCTCGTTCAAGCTCGTCGCCGCCGGCGTCCAGGTCCGCGACCCCGGCAACGTCGGCACCTTGATCCGTACGGCGGACGCGGCCGGCGCGGATGCCGTCGTACTGACGTCGGAGTCCGTCGACCCGCACAACCCGAAGGCGGTCCGGGCCAGCGTCGGCAGCATCTTCCATGTGCCGATCAGCACGGACGTCGACATCGTCGCGGCGGTGCAGACCTGGCGTGAGCACGGCCTGCAGGTGCTCGCCGCCGACGGGTACGGCGCGACCGACCTGGACACCTGCATCGACGACGGAACCCTCGCGAAGCCGACCGTGTGGCTGTTCGGCAACGAGGCCCACGGCTTGCCGGACGGCATCAACACTCTCGTCGACCATTCGGTGAGGGTCCCGATCTACGGCCGCGCCGAGTCGCTCAACCTGGCCACCGCCGCCGCGGTCTGCCTGTACGCCTCGGCCCGGGCGCAGCGCCGGTGATCTTCGATCTGCCGGGGCGGTTCTGGCGCGGGAACCTGCACACGCACTCGAACCTGTCCGACGGGGCGTTGTCGCCGGCCGAGACCGCGCAGGTCTACCGGGATGCCGGGTACGACTTCGTGGCGATTACCGATCACTTCCGCGCGGAGTACGGATTCCCGATGACGGACACGCGGGAGCTGCGGTCGGACGGGTTCACCACGCTGATCGGCGCCGAGTTGCACGCGCCGCGAACCGAGGCCGGCCAGGCGTGGCACATCGTGGCGGTCGGACTGCCGCTGGACTTCGCGGCACCGGACGAGACGGAGACCGGGCCTGAGCTCGCGCGTCGCGCGCGGGCCGCGGGCGCGTGGATCGGGATGGCGCATCCGTCGGCGTCGCTGCTGACGGCCGTCGACGCGGAGAGCCTGGACGCGGCCCACTCGGTCGAGGTCTACAACGCACTGTCCGACCGCGAGAACCGCGGCGACAGTTGGCACCTCACCGATGTCCTCCTGAACCGCGGTCACCGACTGACGACGTACGCCGCCGATGACGCTCACCTGCAACCCCAGGACCCGCCACCCTGCCAGGCCTGGATCCACGTCCGCGCCGAAACCCTCGACCCGGACGCCCTCCTGATCGCGTTGAAGGCCGGCCACTTCTACTCCAGCACAGGCCCCGAGCTGTACGACGTACGCATCGAAGGCGACGAGATCACCGTCCACTGCTCACCCGCCACCAAGATCCTCCTGACCGGCGGCCACCCCGGCGCCGAGGTAATCCAAGGCACCAACCTCACCGAGTGCACGTTCCCCCTAGGCCTGTTCCGCAATACCCACTGCCGCATCACTACCGAAGACACATCCGGCGCCCGAGCCTGGACCAACCCGATCCACCTTGGCCGCGGTTGACGTTGGGGTGGGGGCGTGTCAGCGTTTGGGTAGCGCGCGCCAGGGCGCCTCCTCTCCGCGGCAAGCACCGAGTGCACCTGGAACGGCAGGACCTTCGAAGATGGCCGGTGATCCTTCGGGACGGCCTGGTTCAGCGGAGCGGGTTGTCCTGGAAGGACCGTCGATGTCGACCATGCCGCTGCCCGCGAAGGCGAGTCTCAGTCAGTTGCGCGCCCGGGCGAAGGAGCTCCGTAAGGCAGTCGCCAAGGGCAGGCCCGATGCGATCGAGCGGGCCCGCGCACACCACCCGTCGTACGACGAGGCGGGCTTCACGTTGCGGGATGCGCAGTTGACCATCGCCCGCGAGTACGGACTGGCCAGCTGGCAGGAGCTGATGGAGAAGGTGGCCACGGAGCTCGTCGAGGGCCGGGAGCTGCACCGGTACTTCGGCGTCGAGCTGAACAACGAGACCTGGGACCTGCTCGAGCAGATCGACGAGAACAGTCCGCTGCTCGACCAGGAGCGGTTGCTGTACGGCGCGTACGCCGCCTGCCTGCACTGGCTCGAAGCCGGGAATGAGGCCAACCACGCCCGCGGCGAGCACCTGATCGCGCGGGTCGCATTGCGGATCGGCAGGACCGAGATCGGACTGCGGCACGCCCGCCGCTGTCTCGAACTCGTGCAGGCGTTCCCGGAGCAGATGGCCGACTGGGACGAGCCCTTCGCGCGGGAGGCGCTCGCTCGGGCGCTCGCGGCGATCGGCTCGCGTGATCAGGCGCTGGCCGAGCTTCGCCGGGCCGAGGAGCTCACGAAGCAGGTCGCCCAGGACGGCGATCGCGAGGTGCTGCTGACCGAACTCGCCAAGGAGCCCTGGTTCGGGCTCACTTCTTGACGCGGGACTCGAGGCCGTCGAGGAGGGCGTCCAGGCCGAAGACGAAGTTTTCGGTGAGGCCGGCGTCGAGGTCCATCGCGGTACGGCGGCGTACCGACTTCTGCATCTCTGGGTAGTCGCTCGCGACCGATTGGGCCTGTTCCAGGATCTCGCTGACCCAGTTCTCCTCGGAGCGGCCGGACTTGCGGACCATCTCGCGGGTGGCGACCTCGGCGCTGACCGTGCCGAGGACGTACGACATCACGCTGCCCATCGCGAGGTCGATCTCGTGCTCGGAGAAGCCGGCGGCACCGAACAGGACCAGGCCGCGGGAGCCCATCGACATCGCGTTCGGGCCGATGCTCGGGCGGGTGTACATCACCTCGGGCAGCCACGGGTGCCGCAGTACGGCGGATCGCAGGCTGTGCCCGAACAGCAGCGCACCGGCTCGCCATCCGGCGAGCTCTGGCTCGGGTACGTCGATCTCGCCCCAGACCTCGTCGATCAGCAGGTCGATCAGGTCGTCCTTGGTGTCGACGTACCAGTAGATGCTGGTCGCACCAGCCACCAGCTTGGCGGCCAGTTTGCGCATGCTCAGCCCGGAGACGCCCTCCGTGTCGAGGATGTCCATCGCGGCCGCCACGATCTGCTTCCGGCTGAGGGTCTCCCGGGGAGAGGTGGCCTTGCGTTCGCGGGTCCAGATCGAGTCCTTCACACCGACCATCCTACAAAGGGCTCGCACACTGTACGAGATCGTCGTACAGTGTGCGAGTGACTAGTACACCGTTCGAGTCTGAAGCCGCCACCACCGAGGGGCATCCCCGGCGCTGGTGGATCCTGTTGATCCTGTGTCTGAGCCTGATGGTGCTGGTCGTCGACAACACCGTGCTCAACCTGGCGATCCCGTCGCTGATGCGCGATCTGGGCGCGACGCCCGCGGACATCCAGTGGGTGATCGACGCGTACATCCTGGCGTTCGCGGGACTGCTGCTGACCGCCGGAAGCCTCTCCGACCGGTTCGGCCGGCGAAAGATGCTGCTGCTCGGGCTGGTGGTGTTCGGCCTGGCGTCGCTGCTGGCGACCCTGGCCGAGAACCCGTGGCAACTGATCGCGTGCCGCGGCCTGATGGGGGTCGGCGGCTCGTTGCTGATGCCGAGCACGCTGTCGCTGCTGTTCACGGTGTTCCCGCCGGAGGAGCAGCGCAAGGCGATGGCGGGCTGGTCGATGGTCGCGATGGTGGGCGTGGTGGCCGGCCCGACGGTCGGCGGCGTACTGCTGAACCACTTCTGGTGGGGCTCCATCTTCTGGCTGAACGTGCCGATCGCGATCCTGGCGATCATCGGCACGCTGGCGCTGATCCCGGAGTCGAAGGGCCCGGCGCGCGACGTCGACCCGGCGGGCGCCATCCTGACGATCGTCGGTATGGCGTCGATCGTCTGGGCGATCGTCTCGATCCCGCTGCACGGCTGGGGCTCCGGGCGGGTGCTCGGCGCGCTCGCGGTCGGTGTGGTCGCGTTGACCGCGTTCGCGTTGTGGGAGAAGCGCAGTGCGCATCCGATGGTGCCGTTGGCGCTGTTCAAGGACCGGCGGTTCAGTGGTACGAGTTTCTCGATCGTGCTGCTGTCGTTCACCGCGGGCGGTTTGCTGCTGGCGTTGACGCAGTACCTGCAGTTCGCGCTCGGGTACACGCCGCTGAAGGCCGGCCTGGCGCTGATCCCGTATGCGCTGTCCGCGGCGCTGTTCAACGGCCTCGGAGCGACGCTCGGGAAGAAGATCGCGGACCGGACGCTGATCTCGATCGGTCTGCTGATCATCGCGGGCAGCTTCGGCATCCTGACCCAGGTGTCCGACACGAGCGGGTACGGATTGTTGATCATCGGCCTGCTGGTGATGGGGATCGGCGGTGGCCTGGCCGGTCCGGCGGCGTACACGCTGTTGATGCAGGCCGTTCCGCCGGAGCACCGCGGTGTCGGCTCGGCGATGAACGACACCGTGCAGCAGACGGGTGCCGCGCTGTCGGTCGCCGTACTGGGCAGTGTGCTCGCCGCGGCGTACTCGTCGGCCCTGCCGGACGCCGTTCCGGAGGCGGCCCGCAAGTCGATCGCCGACACCATCGCGCTCGGCCCGGACTTCCTCGGCGCGGCCAAGCACGCCTTCGTCGACGCCATGTCCATCGCGATGACGGTCGGCGCGATCGGCGCGGTCGCCGGGGCAGTGGTCGCGCTGGCAGTCCTCCCGAAGGGCGAGAAGAAGGTGCAGGAGGCAGCTCCGGCGGTTGACGACGCAGTGCGCTGACACCGGGCTTTGACACCGGGCGCTGACAGCATGCAGGTATGACGCGACGGTGGCCGACCCGTTCCCACGCGACGACACCGGCCGGCGCGTTCCGCTGGAGGGCCTGTGTCTGATCAGGGGATCGCGAACCTGGTCCTGATGTCGTTGTTCATCCTGCTCCCGATCGCCCTCGGCACGATGCTGTTCGGGCGGTCCCGCGGGAACCGGTTCGTGCTGAAGTGGGCGCGAGGTCTCGCGATCCTGGCGGTCGTCCTGGCGACCGTGTACGACGTGGCCGGGGCGGTGTGCCTGATCCTCGCGGAGCCCGAGCCAGGCCACGAGCCATGGGCGGATCCCGCCGCAGTTGTCGACTACCCGACCTTCTTCATCCCCATCGGCGTAGGCGCGCTCCTAGCGGGGGCCGGCGTCCTGGTCGGAGCAATCCGCGCCAGGCACCGCCTGGGCTAACCCTCGGCTTGGGGAGATTTTCGTGCCGAATCGGGAAGGAACTCTCCCCAAGTCCGCTGTCCACAGGAGAGGAAGCGGCGGGGCGGAGGGCGGTGGGACGAGTGCAGGTTCTTGGGCATGGAGGACAGAAGCGAAGATCGAGGTTCCGCGGCTGGTCGGGCGCCCCTCACGGCTGCTCGGTTGCTGTGTAGTGGGTTGGGGAGGGTTTTGTGCCGATCCGGGAGTAAAAGCCTCCCCAAGCCCTCGGGTGGGGTGGTTGTGGACGGGCGATTCACGGTCTTGGGGGTTGGGTTCTTAGACTGCAATCCGCAGACGTATCAACCCGAGAGCGAGCCATGTCCGGTCCCAACACTGATTACGACCCGGTCGAAGTGACGCCGCTGCATGCCGAAGAGGTGGAGCGGACCCGCGACGAGGCGCTGACGGCGTTTACCGAGGCGGCCGATCTGGCTGCCTTGCAGGAGGCCAAGACCGTGCACCTCGGCGACAAGTCGCCGATCGTGCTCGCCAACCGGGAGATCGGCGCCCTGCCGCCGCAGGCCCGCAAGGAGGCCGGTCAGCGGATCGGCGCCGCGCGGAAGGCGATCAACGAGGGGTTCGCGTCCCGGCTCGCGGTGCTCGAGGCCGAGCACGAGGAGCAGATGCTGGCCACCGAGCGGGTTGACGTGACGCTGCCGTGGCACACCCCGCAGCTCGGCGCGCGGCACCCGCTGTCGCTGATCTCCGAGCAGGTCGCGGACGTGTTCACCGCGCTCGGCTGGGATGTCGCGGAGGGCCCCGAGGTCGAGGCCGAGTGGCTGAACTTCGACGCCCTGAACTTCCAGCCCGACCACCCGGCGCGGCAGATGCAAGACACCTTCTTCGTCGAGCCGGCCGGCTCCGGCAAGGTCCTGCGGACTCACACGTCGCCGGTGCAGGCGCGGTCGATGCTGTCCCGGAAGCCGCCGATCTACGTGATCTGCCCGGGTCGCGTGTTCCGCACCGACGAGCTGGACGCGACGCACACGCCGGTCTTCTACCAGGTCGAGGGCCTGGTGGTGGACGAAGGCATCACGCTCGCGCACCTGAAGGGCACGCTCGACCACTTCGTCGTCTCGATGTTCGGTGAAGGTCTGGAGGCGCGGCTGCGGCCGAACTTCTTCCCGTTCACCGAGCCGTCGGCCGAGGTGGACCTGAAGTGTTTCGTCTGCCGCGGCGCCTCCGTCGGCAACCCGGACCGGCCGTGCCGGACCTGTGGCAGCGAGGGCTGGATCGAGTGGGGCGGCTGCGGCGTCGTGAACCCGCGGGTCCTGCAGGCCAACGGTATCGACACCGACCGGTACTCCGGTTTCGCCTTCGGCATGGGCCTGGAGCGGACGCTGATGTTCCGCAACGGTGTCGAGGACATGCGGGACATGGTCGAGGGTGACGTGCGGTTCAGCCGCCAGTTCGGGATGGAGATCTGATGCGGGTCCCACTGTCATGGCTTCGTGAGTACGTCGACCTGGCGGCTGACGTCACCGGCCGCCAGGTCGCGGAGCAGCTGATCCGGGCCGGACTCGAGGTGGAGACCGTCGAGGAGTCCGATCTGACCGGCCCGCTCGTGGTCGGCAAGGTTCTCACGTACGAGAACGAGCCGCAGAAGAACGGCAAGACGATCCGCTGGTGCTCGCTCGACATCGGCAAGGACGAGCCGCAGTGGGTCGTCTGCGGTGCGCACAACTTCGAGGTCGGTGATCTCGTGGTCGTCGTGCTGCCGGGTGCGGTGCTG
This sequence comes from Kribbella sp. VKM Ac-2566, assembly GCF_004366005.1. NCBI lineage: Bacteria > Bacillati > Actinomycetota > Actinomycetes > Propionibacteriales > Kribbellaceae > Kribbella > Kribbella sp. VKM Ac-2566. The sequence goes on from NZ_SODT01000011.1 coordinate 858,228, forward strand.
CCGGGCGGGTTCGCGATCTCGGCGCGGAAGACCTACGGGCACGTGTCGAACGGCATGATCTGCTCGAGCGCCGAGCTCGGTCTCGGTGACGACGGCACGCACGGCATCGTCGTGCTGGAGCCGGGCGAGGCCACACCGGGCGACGACGCGATCGAGTTGCTGGCGCTGCGGGACGACGTACTGGACATCGCGGTGACGCCGGATCGTGGGTACTGCCTGTCGATCCGTGGTGTCGCGCGCGAGGCGGCGACGGCGTACGGCGTATCGCTGAAGGACCCGGCTGACCTGACTCTCACCGGCTCCGGGGAGAACGGCTACCCGGTGCGGGTCGACGACGCCAAGGCATGCAGTGTGTTCGTCACGCGGACCGTGACCGGGATCGACGCGACGGCGTTGTCGCCGCGGTGGATGCAGAAGCGGCTGCTCGCGGCCGGGATGCGGCCGATCTCGATCGGGGTCGACGTCGCGAACTACGTGATGCTCGAGCTCGGTCAGCCGATCCACACCTACGACAAGGCGCGGCTGTCGGGCGAGATCGTCGTACGGCGGGCGAACGCCGGCGAGAAGCTGATGACGCTGGACGACCAGACGCGTGAGCTGGACGCCGAGGACCTGCTGATCACCGACGACTCCGGTCCGATCGGTGTCGCCGGTGTGATGGGCGGTGCGTCGACGGAGATCTCCGACGCCACCACGGACGTGGTGATCGAGGCCGCGCACTTCGACCCGATCGTGATCGCGCGGGCGTCGCGCCGGCACAAGCTCTCGTCGGAGGCGTCGCGCCGGTTCGAGCGCGAGGTCGACCCGAACCTGCCGCGGTACGCCGCCCAGCGCGTCGCGGACCTGCTGGCCGAATACGCGGGCGGCACGATCCTCCCGGACGAGACCGTCGTCGACACCCACCCGAAGCCGGCCCCCGTCACGATCCGCGCCGACCATGCAGCTCGCGTGGCGGGTGCTGTGATCACGCTCGACGAGACGGTTCGGCACCTGGCTTCGGTGGGCTGCACGATCGAGGCTGCGGCGGCGGATGCGGTCGCGGCGCCGTTGGCCGCGGGTGCGCACGCTCCCGTGTTGGCCGAGGTCGGCGTCACCACCGTCGGGTCCACCCACGTCGAGGGTGACGATCTGTTGACGGTGACTCCGCCGTCGTGGCGGCCGGACCTGCGGGACCCCAACGACTTCGCCGAAGAAGTCATCCGGTTGTTCGGGTTCGACAACGTGCCGTCGGTCCTGCCGGCCGCGCCGGGTGGGCAGGGGCTGACGGTTTCGCAGCGCCGGCGTCGCCGGGTGGCGACCGCGCTCGTCGGGGCGGGCCTGACCGAGGTGGTGTCGTACCCGTTCACGGGTGCCGCCGACTTCGACGCGATGGGCCTCCCGGCCGACGACGTCCGCCGTACGACGGTCAAGCTCGTCAACCCGATCTCCGACGAAGAGCCGTCGATGCAGACGACCCTGCTCGCGACCCTGCTCCGGACCGCCGAGCGCAATGTCGGCCGTGGCGCGAACGACCTGGCGATCTTCCAGACCGGCCTGGTGTTCCTGCCGAAGGCGGAGACGAAGGCCGCGCCGCTCCCGTCGGTCGCGCACCGTCCGAGCGACGCCGAGGTCCAGTCGCTGTACGACGCACTCCCGGATCAGCCGCTGCACGTCGGTGTGGTGCTGACCGGTGCGCTGGCCCCGACCGGATGGTGGGGCAAGGGCCGCCCGGCCGGATGGGCCGACGCGGTGCAGATCGCGCGGCTGATCGCGTCGGTGGTCGGGGTCGAGCCGATCGTGAAGAACGTGGAGCTCGCGCCGTGGCACCCGGGGCGGTGTGCGGAGTTCTCGGTCGGAGGCCCAGACGGCATGGTGGTCGGTCACGCGGGTGAGCTGCATCCGAAGGTGTGTCAGGCGTTCGGCCTGCCGGCTCGGTCGAGTGCGGTCGAGCTGGATCTCGATGCGTTGATCGCGGCGGGTCCGGAGTCAATCGCGGCCCAGCCGTTCTCGTCGTACCCGGTGGCCAAGGAGGACGTGGCGTTGATCGTCCCGGCCGAGGTCGCGGCGGCCGACGTACAGGCGGCGCTGACCGAAGGCGCGGGTGAACTGCTGGAGTCGGTCCGGCTGTTCGACGTGTACACCGGTGAGCAGATCGGCGAGGGCAAGAAGTCGCTCGCGTTCGCGCTGCGGTTCCGGGCGCCGGACCGGACGCTGAAGGAGAACGAGGTCGCCGACGCCCGCCAGGCGGCCGTCCAGGTAACCGTCGACCGCTTCGGCGCCGTCCAACGGGTCGGCTGAGAACCATGAGCCGGGGCGCCGCGGCGCGCTCAGCCGCCGGGTCGAGGGAAATGTGCGGGGCCTCGGCCAGCGGATCGGGCCGGTGCCGGCGATGAGCGGCAGTCACCCGCGGGTCGCGGTGGCCGCGCCGAACACCGCCGCGGCCGAGGCCGGTGTGCGCGTTGCCGCGGAGGGCGGCAACGCGGTGGATGCTGCGATTGCCGCCACGCTCGTCACGATGGTGAACGAGATCGGAGTGGTGTCGCCGGCCTCAGGTGGGTTTGTCACGTTGCAGGTCGCGGGTGGTGACGCGGTCACCATCGACGGCTGGGTGGAGATGCCCGGCCGCGGCCTGCCGACGGATCGATTCGGGCGCGGCGTCTGGGACATCACCACCGACTACGGCGGCGGTACGACGACCACCGTCGGCCACGGCTCCGTCGCCACGCCCGGCGGGATGAAGGCCCTCGACCTGGCCCACCGCCGCTCCGGCAAGGCACCGTGGCACGAGGTCGTGCAGCCCGCGATCGACGTCGCCCGCAACGGCTTCCCGCTGAGCCGGACCTCGGGCTACTACCTCGGTTTCACCCACGAGATCATCTTCGGCTGGCACCAGCCGAGCCACGGGGTCGTGCACGACGGCGACGGCGAGGTGATCAAGGCCGGCAGCATCGTCGTGATCCCGGAGCTCGCCGAAGCCCTCGAACTCGTCGCCCGCGACGGCGCCGAGACGATGTACACGGGCCAGCTCGCCGAGCTCCTGATCCACGACATGGCCTCGAACGAAGGCATCCTCACCGCGGAAGACCTGGCCGCGTACGAGGCCGTCGTACGCCCGGCCCTCGTCGTCAACCAGAACGGCTGGCGCCTCGCCACCAACCCACCGCCCGCGGTCGGGGGAGTGGCCGTCGCCGCGATGCTCGCGTTGCTCGACGGCGTACCGTCCGACGGCAGCTGGAGCCAGTCCGAGCTGGAACGGCTGATCGACGTCCAGTACGCCGTACTCGGCCAGCGGCTCGCCGAGCTGGACAGGGAGGACGTGCGCAAGCTGGAGGGCCAGAAGGTGCTCGACCTCGCCGCGGCCGGCGACCTCCGCGCGTTGAGCTCACCGAGTACGGCGACGGTCTCGGTCGTCGACGACGAGGGTGACGCATGCGCGATCACGGTCTCGTCCGGCTACGGGTCCGGCGTACTCACACCTGGCACCGGGATCTGGCTCAACAACGCGCTCGGCGAGCAGGAGCTCCTGCACGGCGGCCCGCACAGCCTCGCGCCCGGCACCCGGCTCACCTCGAACATGGCGCCGAGCGTCGCCCGCCGCGACAGCGACGGCGCCGTACTCGCGATCAGTTCACCCGGGTCGGACCGCATCCCGACCGCGCTCGCGCAGGTGTATGCGCTCTACACCCACGGCGGCCTGCGGCTCCGCGAGGCCGTCGAGCATCCACGGCTGCACGTTCGGGTCCGCGAGGACGTGGTCGTCGACTACGAGGACGACCTGCCGGTCTCCGGGTCGACCGCGTTGCCGACCCGCCCGATGCCGCCGCACTCGATGTACTTCGGCGGCGTCGCGGCCGCGCTCTGGGACCCGTCCGACGGCCTGCTCGCCGTCGGCGACCCGCGCCGAACCGGTGCGGTGGCCATCTCTCCCTGATCGAGCTGATCGAGACTAGTAAGGTCAGGCCACCAGGATCCGAAAGGCAGTCGATGCGGGACACCCACCCCGAGCTCTCCGTCGTCGTACCGATGTACGACGAGGAAGAGGTGCTGCCGATCTTCTTCGAGCGGATGCATCCACTGCTCGACGGCCTGGGGATCAGCTACGAACTGCTGGTCGTCGACGACGGCAGCCGGGACCGGACCGCGGCGCTGCTCCTCGACGCGGCCAAGGACTGGCCCCAGCTCCGGGTCGTCCGCCTGCTCCGCAACAGCGGGCACCAGGCCGCGCAGTCGGCCGGCTTCCGCCGCGCCCGCGGGCAGTACGTCGTCACGATCGACGCCGACCTCCAGGATCCGCCCGAGGTGATCGCGGAGTTCCTGCAGGCCGTCCGTGAGCAGGATGTCGATGTCGTGTACGGCGTACGCTCCGACCGCTCGAGCGACTCCTGGGCGAAACGTACGTCGGCGCGGCTGTACTACCGGTTGATGTGCCGCCTGGTCGGTAAGGACATCCCGTTCGACGCGGCCGACTTCCGGCTGGTGACCCGCCGGGTGGTGGACGCGGTGAACGCGCTCCCCGACGACGGCCGGGTGTTCCGTCTGGTGATCCCGTGGCTCGGCTTCCCGAGCGCCGAGGTCAAGTACGTCCGGGCGGAGCGGGCCGCCGGTACGACGAAGTACAGCGTCTCCAAGATGGTCCGGCTCGCGTTCGACAGCGTGACCGCGTTCTCGGCCGCCCCGCTGCGGCTGGCGACCTGGCTGGGGTTGCTCGGTGGCGCGATGTCCGGGCTGTTCGTGGTCGGCGCCCTGGTGATCAAGCTGACCGGACGAAGCATCCCCGGTTGGACGTCGACGGTCCTCGCGGTCAGCGTGATCGGCGCGATCCAGCTGTTGTGCCTCGGCCTGCTGGGTGAGTACGTCGCCCGCTTGTTCCAGTCGAGCCAGCGCAGACCGCAGTTCCTCGTTGGCTACGACAGCCTCACGGACCACGGGCATCAGGAGCCCGTTCACCAGAGCACTCAGACCAAGAGATGAAACGGGCTGCCCCGTGGCTGCTGCCGATCCTGGTGGCGGTCGGTGGGTTCATATCGCTCGGCGACGTCGGTATCGGTCCGCTCGTCAAGTACGCCGCTTACTTCGCCGGAGCGATCGCGCTGCCCGGCACGTTGCTGCTGAGGGCCGCGTGGCGCAGTACCGGCAACTGGGCTGAGGATCTCGGACTCGGGTCGGTCGTCGGGGCGACGTGGCAGTTGATCGGCTGGGCGATCTTCACCGCGCTCGGTTGGCAGCGCTGGTTGATCGTGTGGCCGGCGCTCGTCCTGATCGGTTTCGCTCTCGTCGGGCGGCAGCACTTCCGGATCGCCGAGCCCAGACCGCTACCGGTTGCGTGGACGGTCGGGTTGGCGGTGTCCGCGGCGGTGATGGTCGGCGCAGCCACCTTCGGCGTGATGGCGTACCACCCGATGCCGCCGTACGGCGAGGCCTACTACCCCGACCTCCTGTACCACCTGTCGATGGTGCAGGAGCTGACCCGCACCGTGCCGCCCGAGATTCCGCAGGTCGTCAACGAGCGGCTCGAGTACCACTGGTTCGCGAACGCCGACATGGCCGCGGCGGTCGACGTCACGCGACTCACACCAATGGTCGTACTGTTCCGGCTCTGGGTCCTGCCGTGGCTGGTCGTTTCGCTGCTCGTCTGCGCCACACTCGCCCGCGTCGTCAGCCGTACCTGGTGGACCGGCGTACTCGCAGCACTCGCGCTAGCTGCACCACAGCTGTTCCTCCTCGTCGACACGAGCGTCAACCTCGCACCACCAGTGAGCCTGCTCAGCCCGTCGCAGACGTTCGGCATGGTCGCCGCCGTCACTGCGGCCACCCTCCTGATCGACCTCCTCTTCCGAAGAACAGACCCCTTTGGACGTAAGGAGTTGTGGGGCGGGGTTGTGGCGGTGGTCGTGGCGGGGGTTGGGGGTGGGGCCAAGCCGACCGTCTTGCCGTTGCTCGTCGGAGCGATGGGCCTTGCGGCGTTGTACCTACTCGTGACGGCACGGCGCGTGCCGTGGCTCTTGGTCGGTACGACGGCGGTGCTGCTCGTCGTCGGGGCGATCACCTTCCTGACCGTGGCCGGCAGTACCAGTGGGTCGCGGCTGCAGTTCCTCGCCGTACTGAAGTCGCTGCCCGTCTACACCGCGGCCACTGGCGACAAGACGCAGCCGGGAGACGGCGGGCTGATCCTGCCGGCGCTGGCGCACGGCGAGGTGATCGGAACGCTCAGCCTGCTGCTCGGACTGCTGCTGACTCTGCAGGCGATGTCCTGGGCCGGATTCGGCGTCGTCGGCCGGAAGGACCCGGTCGCGTGGTTCCTGCTCGGCGCGATGGTCGCGGGGTGGGCGGGCTACCTGCTGATCGACCACCCGTCGGTGAGCGAGTCGTACTTCATCTACACCGCGGCGCCGTTCAGTCTGGCCGGAGCCGGCTGGTTCGCAGCAACCAGTGCGCGTGCCTCCGGTCGCCCGGTCCCGATCGCAATCGCTGCCTTCGTCCTGTCGATCGGGTACGCCGGTCTGATCGTCTGGGCTCGTGGTGTGCCGGCAGCCTCGACCGGTCGGCAGCTGTGGTTGAGCACGCGGATGTTGCTCGTGGTCCTCGGCATCACGCTCTTCCTCCTGCTCGTGTGGCGTCTGACGTTGCGACAAGCCGGTGGCGGCATGTTCGTCGTACTGGTGCTGCTCTCGACTGCGCCGATCAGTTCCTTCCTGCAGAGCGCCATACGCGGTGACACCGAGAAAGCGCCGACGTACCGGGCCGCGCGGTGGTGGGTGTACCCGGACGAGGCCGAAGCCGCGCTCTGGCTCGGGCAGCACTCCGCGCCGACCGATGTGGTGGCGACGAACACCTGGTGCCGCCCGGCGGGCCCGCTCGCGCCAGGATGTGACGCCCGCGGGTACCTGGTCAGTGGGATCGCCGGACGCCGCACGCTGCTCGAGGGTTGGGCGTACACGAACCAGGCGATGGCCAAGCAAGGCGACGGCGGCCGCCGCTACACCGAGCAGCCGTCACCGTGGCCGGACCGCGTCGCCCTCACCAACCAGGCCCTCACCTCACCAACCGCCGAGGTGCTGCGAAGGCTGCGCGACGAGTACGGCGTTCGCTGGCTGTACGCCGACACACGCAACGGACCCGTGGCACCGGCGCTCGACCAGCTCGCCGTACGCCGACACAGCGTCGGCAAGGTCCGGATCTACGACCTCGGAGAGTGATTGTCCCGTAACATCGGGTCCGCGCAGACCGTTAACGTCTACGCAGGCCCGCCCGCCACGCGGCCGCAGCAATGCACCTGAATTGCTCGGGAGGGCGGGACACATGCGGGCAACCCGACCGGGGGCCATTCTTCTTGCCACCGGCCTCTTGAGCCTGGGGACCGTCACCGCGACCGCGTATCAGCTGCCGACGTCGCCCTTCACGGAAGCGACCACGGAAATGCCCGGCTCAGGGCTGCGGCAGACGATCGCCGCAAGCGGGCTGACCGAGCTCGGCGACCCAACGACGGCCGGCTTCCGCACCGCCGGACCGACCACCTATCAGCCTTCGATCGGCAAGGACGCTCCGGCGCAGGACGTGGTGGTGAACACCGGCGACTGCGCATCCACCGGCGGTTGCGGCGACCGCGGCACGGTGACGATCGCGTTCTCCCAGCCCGTCCGCAACCCGGTCCTGCACCTCGGCGGCCTCGGCGGATCCGTCACCCGGACCGTGAACGGCCGGACGACCGCGCAGTCCGAACTGCACTCGGTCCTGAAGCTCACCACCGCCGGCCTCAGCCTCACGAAGCTCGGACAGGGCAACAACCTCACGGTCACCAGCGACACGATCACCGCCACGAACCACGACACCGGCCCGAACTGCGTGAACACCAAGTCCCCGTCCGGCCTCGATACCTCCGCGACCGCTGCCTGCGGATCGGTCCGCGTGAACGGAGTGGTCACCAAGGTCGGCTTCGACGTGTCGGCGCTGTTCACGAAGCATCCGAAACTGCCCGCGCTGAACAACGGGTCCTCCGGCGACGCGTTCTCGATCGTCGCGTCCGTCCCCGAGGATTTCGGCGACGCACCGACGTCGTACGGCGCGGCGTGGTCGGTGCTGAGCGACGTACAGCTCGGCAAGGATGTCACCGAGGACAACTCCGGCGTCGCGAACGGCACGACCGGGCCGGCCACACCGGATCAGGCCGATGACGGTGTCGTTTTGACACCGCTTCGCACCAACCAGACGACGTACACGGCCGATCTGCAGTTGGCCGGTACGTCGAAGGCAGGGCGGGCGTGTGCGTGGATCGACGTCAACGGCAACGGAACCTTCGACTCGGGCGAGCGGGCCTGCGCCCCGTTCGCCGCCAACCAGGCGACCGTCACACTGCGGTGGGCCGAGCTCGCTCCGAAGGCGGGGGCGTCGTACGCGCGGGTGCGGGTCGGGTACACCGATGCGCAGGTCGAGAAGCCGATCGGCGCGTCCGATGCCGGCGAGGTCGAGGACTATCCGTTCACGATCACGCCGCCGCCACCGCCGGTCCTGACCGACGACGCCGCGACGACCGGGTTCAACACGGCGGTCGTCGTTCCGGTGCTCGACAACGACAAGCCGGGCGACCCGAGTACGCCGCTCGCGCCCGCGACCCTCTGCCTCGTCGATGGTGCGAAGTGCGTGCAGATGGTGAACGTCGTCGGCCAGGCGAAGTACGTCGCCAAACCCGACGGCACCGTCCGCGTCGAACCGGTGCCGGGCTTCGTCGGTTCGGCCAAGCCGGTTGTCTATCGCGTTGCCGACAGCAACGGTACGGCCGCCACTGCCAAGCTGACCCTCACCGTCTCCCTCCCGGATCGCCCGGTGGCGACCCCCGATGCGGCGACCACGCCGCAGAACGTCAGCGTGGCCGTCAAGCCGCTTGCCAACGACCACGCGGCCGCGGGCGTGCAGCTCGTGCCCGGTTCCGTCGTACTGCGCGATCCGGCTGATTGCGCGTTCAAGAAGAAGGTCGTGATCGCGGGCGAGGGCGAGTACGTCGTGAAGCCCGACGGCGGCGTCGACTTCGTCCCGAAACCGCAGTTCACCGGCGTCGGTACGTCGATCGGCTACCGCGTCACCGACACCACCCACCAGACCGCCGAGTCCACGCTCGCCGTCACGGTCACGCCGGTGACGCCGATCGCCAACGGTGACTCGGTCTCGACCGCGTTCGACACCGACCTCGTCGTACCCGTGCTGGACAACGACCTTCCAGGCTCACCGGACGCCCCGCTCGTGCCCGCCACGCTGCGGCTCGTCGACCCGGTCAGCAAGAAGCTCGTCGACAAGGTGACGATCGCCCGGCAAGGCACCTACCTGGTCGCGGCCGGCAAGGTGACCTTCCAGCCGCTGCACGGGTTCACCGGCGTGGGTACGCCGGTGGCGTATCAGGTGCTCGACAAGAACGGTACGGCGACGCGCGCCGAGCTGACCGTTTCCGTCGCCGCACCCGGCCCACCGGTCGCGAACCCGGACACGATCACCACGGTGCAGGGCCGCTCCGTCGTCGCCGCGGTCCTCGCGAACGACAAGCCGGGGCCGACGGGTGCCGCGCTCCAGCCGGGCAGCGTGCGCCTGCTGACGTCCACGCAGCCTGTGCTGTCGCTCGTCATCGCAGGCCAAGGCAAGTACTTGGTGAAGTCGGACGGCACGGTGCTGTTCGAGCCGCTGCCGACGTTCAGCGGCACCGCGACCGCGGTCGGCTACCAGGTTGCCGACAGCCACAACGCCATCGGGAAGTCGACGTTGACCGCACGGGTCACCAAGGTGCAGCCCGACGCGTCCGACGACACCACGGGTACGGCGTACGACACGAACGTGAGCGTGCCGGTGCTGGCGAACGACACGGCCGGCGATCCGTCGGTGCCGCTGGTTCCGAGCGCCGTGCGGATGATCGACCCGACCACCAAGCTGCCGACCGCGACCCTCGTGATCCCCGGTCAGGCGACGTACACGACGAAGGCGGACGGGAAGGTCGAGGTCGACCCGCTGCCCAAGTTCACCGGCGCCGCGACGCCGGTCACGTACCGCGTCTCGGACGTGAACGGTACGACGGCCACGGCAACGCTGACCGTCACGGTCGCCAAACCGCCCGCGCCGACGACCACACCCGACACCGCGACCGGCAAGCAGAACCTCCCGCTGCGGGTCACACCGCTCGCCAACGACAAGGCCGGCCTCGGCACATCACTCGATCCGCGCAGCCTCACGCTCGTGGATCCGACAGACGGCTCGTTGAAGAAGGTCGTGAAGATCCCGGGGCAGGCCGACTACCAGGTCAACCCGGACGGCGCGGTCACCGTCGCCCCGCTGCCGGGCTTCACCGGTACGGCGACCAAGGTGACGTACCGGATCGCCGACCTGTTCGGTCAGACCGCGCGGTCGACGATCACGGTTACGATCACGCCGATCACCCCGGTCGCGGCCGACGACACCGCGCGGACGCCGTACGGCAAGAGCGTCACGGTGCAGGTGCTCGCGAACGACAAGCCGGGCGACCCGACGGCGCCGCTGGTGCCGGGCAGTCTGCTGCTCGTCGATCCGGCCGACGGGGTGCTGAAGACAGCGGTGCGGATCCCGAACGAGGGCGTCTACACCGCAGTAGGGGGAGCGGTTCGCGCAGACCCATCGGCGACGTTCCGCGGTCCTGGTACGCCGGTGACGTACCAGGTTGCTGATTCCAACGGGACGACGACGAGCGCCCGGTTGACCGTCGTCGTCGGCCAGCCGCCGGTCGCGTTCGTCGACAACGCCTCGACGCTGCAGAACGTGACGGTGACCGTGAACGTGCTGTCCAACGACCGGCCGGGCACCGACGCTCAGCTCGAGAAGGGCTCCGTCGGGTTGAACGGGTCCGCCAAGAAGGTGACGATTCCTCGTGAGGGCACCTATGTGGTACTGCCGAGTGGGTCGATCGAGTTCGATCCTCTACCCGTTTTCCGGGGCAAGGCAAGTCCGGTGCAGTACCGGGTCGCGGACTCGGACGGCAATGTCGCGACCTCGACGTTGAGCATGACCGTGACACCGGTCAACCCGGTCGCGGTCGACGACTCGGCGATCACGCCGTACGGGCATGTGATCGCGGTGAACGTGCCGGCGAACGACAAGCCCGGCGACGCGTCGGCGCCGCTGAAGCCGGCAAGCGTGGTGCTGAAGGACGCCGCCGGTCAGTACGGCAAGACGATGTCGCGGGCCGGTGAGGGAACGTACGCGGTTGATGCTTACGGCGCGGTCAAGTTCACGCCGGCCAAGGGGTTCCAGGGCGTCACGACGCCGACGACGTACCGGATCGCCGACGCCAACGGGACGACCGCGGAAGGTCTGCTGCTGTTGACGGTCGGCAAGGGACCGAAGGCGGTCGCGGATCCGGTCGGCACCAAGCAGAACGTGACGGTCACCGTCGATCCGCTGGCGAACGACGAGCCCGGGACGGGCGCGGAATTCGATCCGGCGTCGCTCCAGGTGTACGGCGGGACGTGGGGACAGCGGGCGGTCGTCGCGGGGCAGGGCGTGTTCATCGTGAAGGCCGGGAAGATCACGTTCGACCCGGAGCCGGCATTCCGCGGGGTCGTGTCGGTCGCGTACCGGGTCAGTGACACGACCGGGAACAAGGCGAGCGCCTCTGTCACGGCGACGGTCGCGCCGGTCGTTCCGGTGATCAAGGACGACGTCGCGACCACGCCGTACGAGGCCGCGATCACGGTCGCCGTACTGATGAACGACAAGCCTGGCGATGTGAGCGCGCCCCTCGTCGCAGGCGGCGTACGGCTGATCGACCCGGTGAACGGCGATCCGCTAGCAGTGCTAGCCGTGCCGGGAGAGGGGACGTTCACGGTGCAACCGTCCGGTGCCATCCGGTTCGCACCGGTGGCCGGGTTCGTGGGGGTCGCCGTCCCGGTCGGGTATCAGGTTGCCGACCGCAACGGCACGATCGCCTCCGGTTCGCTGACGATCACGGTGCAGGCGCATCCGGTCGCCGTACCGGACGAGGCGCGGACCAAGCAGCACGTCGCGGTGACGATCGACCCGCTCGCCAACGACAAGCCAGGTCCGGCCGCGACCCTCGACCCGGCATCGGTGCTGCTCCTCGGAGCGGGTGGCGCCCTGGTCAACCGGGTCACTATCGCTGGGCAGGGCACGTACGTCGTTGACGACGGCAAGGTCACGTTCACCCCGGAAGCGAAGTTCACAGGCACCGCGCGACCGGCGGCCTACAACGTGAAGGACAGCAACCAGAACTCCGCCCGGGCGACCATCACGGTGACGGTCGTGCCGGTGCGGCCGGTTGTCATGGACGACAGTGCGGAGACCGCCTTCGGTACGGCGGTCGACGTCAACGTGCTCGCCAACGACAAGCCCGGTGACCCGTCGGCGCCGCTCCGCCCGAGTTCCGTCGTACTGCGCGATCCGGCCGACGGCACGGAGAAGAAGTCCGTGACCGTGCCGCACGAAGGCACGTTCGTGGTCGGCGATGGGGTCAGGTTCACGCCGGTGAAGGGCTTCGTCGGTACGACGCATGCGCTGGCCTACCGCGCCACCGACGCGAACGGTACGTCGGACACCGCGCTCCTCGACGTCACGGTGGCGGGACCGTTGCTCGCGAAGGCCGCACCCGACACGGCAACCGGTACGCCGGGCAACCCGGTCGCGGTGAACCCGTTGCTCAACGACAGTGGCACGATCAAGCCGAGCTCCGTCTGCCTGCGTACGCCGGACGGCACGTGTGCGAAGAGCGTCACGAACGGCGCGGGCACCTGGTCGGTCGGCACGGACGGCACCGTCACCCTCAAGCCGGTCGCCGCCTTCACCGGGACCGCGAAGGTCACCTACGAGCGGACCGACGAAACCGGCGAGACGGTCACCGCACCGGTCAAGTTCACCGTCGGCGCCGAGCCCACGGACACTCCCCGCACCCTCAACCGCGCCGAACTTCCCGAGACCGGCGGACCGCCACCCATCATCCTCACCCTCGGCACCCTCGTCGCCGCCCTTGGTGCCACCCTGGTCGTTCTTGCTCGGACGCGGAGGTAGATGCTGCGGACCTGCAGCACTCATCAACCGGCCCGCTTGAGCGGGTCTCGCGCTCAACCCGACGTCCCGACCGACCTCCAGGCGCGGTTGATGAGTGGCACACGTCCGCTCGAACGGCTATAGATCCAGCACCATCATGATTTCGTCGCGGTAGTCGTCGGGGGCCACGCGGACTGCGCGTGGGTGGGCGCCGACGACGCGGTAGCCGAGGGGGCCGTAGAACTTCTCCAGGCCGAGGCCGCTGCGGACGGTGAGCTGCAGTTGCTCGAGGCCCAGGTCGACGGCGGAGCCGCGCAGACCTTCCATCAGGATCCGGCCGGCACCGGTGCCCTGGCACTCCGGGTGAACCATCACCCGCAGCACCGTCCGCCAGTGCGCCTGCAGCCCGCTGCCGCGGCTCACCAGCATGCCCATCCCGACGTACCGCTCTCCGTTGTGCAGCACGCCGAGCAGGTCCACCCCGGCCGCGACCCGGCCGAGGGCGCCGTCGAGGTTCTCCGCGATCTGCTCGACCGGCGCCGGCGCGGTGTACCCGACCGCGCCGCCCGCGTTCGTCGCCGCGACCCAGGTGTCCAGCAGATCCGCCCGCAACCCCGGAGCGAGCGCCTCCTCCGGTTCCGTCACCAGGTATTTCACCGCACCTCCATCTGCGACTGAGTTGCAGATAGCTTACGACTCCAGCGACTGCCGGTCCGGCACGGTACCCAGCTTGTCGGGGTTGCGGATCAGGTACAGCTCGGTGATTCGGCCGTCCGTGCTCTTCATGAACGTGACCGTGTCGGGCTCGTCGTTGTAGTACGCGACGTAGGCCAGCTCGTCGTTCAGCGACGCCATCCGGATCTCGAACCCCGGGTTGTCCGCGAGGACCGCGAACAGCCAGCGGGCGATCTTTTCCGCGCCGTGGATCGGCCGGAGGGCGGCCCTCTTCTTCCCGCCGCCGTCGCTGATCAGTACGGCATCCGGCGCGAGCAGCGCGACCACTTGGTCGAAGTCGCCGGACCCGGCCGCCTGCATGAACCGCATCGTCAGCTCGTCGTGGCGCGCCTTGTCGACGTGATGCCGCGGCTGCCGCGCCTGCACATGCTCGCGGGCCCGATGCGCGAGCTGCCGTACGGCGGCCTCGGACCGGCCGAGGGTGTCCGCGATCTCGTCGTACGGCAGATCGAAGACCTCGCGGAGGACGAACGTGGCGCGTTCGAGCGGCGAAAGGGTCTCGAGTACGACGAGCATCGCCATGCTGACCGAGTCCGCGAGCTCGACCGCGGCCGCTGGGTCGTCGTCGGTCGCCAGCGGTTCCGGCAGCCACGGGCCGACGTACTGCTCGCGCCGGGACTTCTGCTCGCGCAACCGGTTCAGCGCCAGACGCGTGGTGATGCGGATCAGGTACGCCCGCGGGTCGCGGATGTCGTCGTGATCGATCGCGGCCCAGCGCAACCACGCCTCCTGGACCACGTCCTCGGCGTCGCTCACACTGCCGACCACGCGGTACGCCGCCCCGACCAGGACGGACCGGTGCTCGGCGAACTCGCGGGCCAGTTCCTCCTCGGTCACTGAACCGGCCTCAATTCGCAGAACTCCTTGTAGCCCTGGCTGGTCAGTCCGAGGGCGGCGTTGATCCGTGAGCGGTAGTTCTCCAGCGCCGCGATCGCGGTCAGCTCGACCAGCTGCTCCTCGCTCAGGTCCTGCCGCAGCCGCTCGACCTGCTCGTCGGTGACCTCCGGCGGAGTGGCCGTCATCGCTTCGGTGTAGTCCATCACCGCGCGCTCCAGATCCGTGTAGACCTCGCTGTCCCGCCACTTTGGCACATCGTGCAGCTTCGCCGGGTCAATCCCCTGGTGGTGGAACTCCCAATATCCGAAGTCCATGCACCAGCTGCACCCGATCCGCGCCGACGTCACCATCACCGCGAGCGCCTTGAGCTCCGGGTCCAGCGCCTTCCACCGCTCCGCGGTCGCCTCCAGCAAGGTCGTCGACAGCAGCACCCGCCGGTTGTGCAGCGCGACCTTCACCGGATCCGGCACCTTCCGGAACTTCCGCCGGCTGCCCCATTCCACCAGCCGCACCACCAACGACCGCCGATGCTCCATACCGACCCGCGCCATCCCAACCTCCAAGATTCGTTCGTCACCCCGAGGACACGCCCCGCCCCCGCCGTGTGACATGACCCCGCTCACACCGCCAACCTCAACTTTGAGAACCCACCAACCATGAAACGGGCGGAAAAGTGGTTGGTGGGTTCCCAAAGTTGGATTTGGGGTACGAGGGTGATGGCGAGGGATTGGATATTCATCCGCCTCGTGGCATACTCATTCACATGAGTGTGACGGTGGCGGTGGCCGGTGCCAGTGGGTATGCGGGGGGCGAGCTGCTCCGGTTGCTGAGTAGCCACCCCGAGGTGGAGATCGGCGCGCTGACCGCCGGCGGGAACGCCGGTACGGCGCTCGGCGTGCACCACCCGCACCTCGTGCCGCTGGCCGGGCGCATCCTGGTCGAGACCACGGCGGAGAACCTCGCCGGTCACGACGTGGTGTTCCTGGCCCTGCCGCACGGACAGTCCGCCGTCATTGCCGAGCAGCTCGGAGATGACGTCACCGTGATCGACTGCGGCGCGGACTTCCGGCTGATCGAGGCCGAGGCGTGGGTCGAGTTCTACGGCGGCGAGCACGCCGGCGCCTGGCCGTACGGGCTCCCCGAGCTCCCGGGTCAACGCGACAAGCTCCGCGGGTCGAACCGGGTCGCCGTACCTGGGTGTTACCCCACGGTCTCCACCTTGGCCCTGCTCCCCGCCGTACAGAACGGGCTCGTCGACCCCACCCAGTTGGTGGTCGTCGCCGTCAGCGGTACGTCGGGTGCGGGCAAGGCCCCGAAGGCGCACCTGCTGGGCGCCGAGGTGATGGGATCCGCCTCGGCGTACGGCGTCGGCGGCGTGCATCGCCATACGCCGGAGATCGAGCAGAACCTCACGCCGTACGCCGATGCGCCGGTGAGCGTCTCGTTCACGCCGGTGCTCGCGCCGATGGCTCGCGGCATCCTCGCCACCTGCAGCGCACCGGTTGCCGACGGCACCGACTACGCCGCGCTCCGGAAGGCCTACGAGGACGCGTACGCCGACGAGCCGTTCATCCATCTGTTGCCCGAGGGGCAATGGCCGCAGACGCAGGCCACCCTCGGCGCGAACACCGTGCAGTTGCAGATCGCCCTGGACCAGCGCACCGGCCGCGCCGTCGTCGTGGCCGCGATGGACAACCTCACCAAGGGCACCGCCGGCGCCGCCGTGCAGTGCATGAACCTGGCCACCGGTCTCGACGAGACCCTGGCCCTGCCTCTCGTAGGAGTCGCCCCGTGACCCTTGCCGTCACCCCAGCCACCCAAGTCGATCGGAGCGCCGGGGTCACCGCGCCGGCAGGCTTCCGCGCGGCCGGGGTGATCGCCGGGATCAAACCAGCCGGTACGCCGGACCTCACCGTCGTGGTCAACGACGGCCCGCACGACGTCGCCGCGGGGGTCTTCACCACGAACAAGGTGAAGGCCGCGCCGGTGCTGTGGTCGCAGCAGGTCCTGACCGCCGGCAAGCTGAAGGCCGTCGTCCTCAACTCCGGCGGCGCGAACGCCTGCACCGGACCCGAGGGTTTCCAGGACACCCACAAGACCGCGGAGAAGGTGGCGTCGGTGCTCGGCATCGGTGCCGCTGAGGTCGGGGTCTGCTCGACGGGGCTGATCGGCGAACGCCTCCCGATGGACAAGCTGATCCCCGGGATCGACGCGGCCGTCGCGGCGCTCGGTGATGATGCGGCCGCCGGGCTCGCTGCCGCCACTGCGGTGATGACCACGGACAACGTGCCGAAGCAGGCCGTGCTGAAGCACCCGGACGGCTGGAGCATCGGCGGGTTCGCGAAGGGCGCCGGGATGTGCGCGCCGAACATGGCGACGATGCTCAGCGTGATCACCACCGACGCCGTCCTCGACCAGCCGCATCTCGACCACGTGCTCCGGAACGCGGTCGGCAAGACGTTCAACCGGCTCGACGTCGACGGCGGTACGTCGACCAACGACACCGTCCTGCTCCTGAGCTCTGGTGCCTCGGGGATCACGGTGACTCCTGAGGCGTTCGAGACGGCCCTCACGGCCCTGGCTGCTGACCTGGTGAAGCAGTTGCAGGCCGACGCCGAGGGCGTCACCAAGCACGTGAGCATCACGGTGCAGGGCGCCGCGACCGAGGCCGAGGCGCTGGCCGCCGCCAAGGTCGTTGCCGAGGACAACCTGTGCAAGACCGCGTTCTTCGCTTCCGACCCGAACTGGGGCCGGATCGCGATGGCGGTCGGCAACGCGCCCACCGCGTTCGACCCGTCGCTGCTCGACATCACCCTGAACGGCGCCGCCATCTGTGTCGCCGGCGGCAAGGGCGTCGACCGCTCCGAGGCGGACCTCAGCGGTCTGGAGATCGACGTGGTCATCGACCTGCACGCCGGCCCCGCGTCGGCGACCGTCCTCACCACGGACCTCTCGCACGCGTACGTCGAAGAGAACTCGGCGTACTCGTCATGATCTTTCCGGAAGCGGTGGAGAAGGCCGCTGTACTGACCGAGGCGCTGCCGTGGCTGAAGCAGTTCCACGGGAAGACTGTCGTGGTGAAGTACGGCGGGAACGCGATGGTCGACGAGAAACTCAAGAGAGCGTTTGCTGAGGACATCGTCTTCCTCCGGTACGCCGGGGTGCGTGTCGTCGTCGTTCACGGCGGCGGACCGCAGATCAGCGACATGCTCGGCCGGCTCGGCATCGACAGCGAGTTCCGCGGCGGGCTCCGGGTCACCACGCCCGAGGCGATGGATGTTGTCGGCATGGTGCTGGTCGGCAAGGTCGGCCGGGAGTTGGTCGGCCTGCTGAACGCGCACGGCCCGTTCGCGGTGGGGATGTCCGGTGAGGACGCGGGCCTGTTCACCGCGGAACGCCGTACAGCGCTGGTCGACGGCGAGCAGGTCGACATCGGGCTGGTCGGTGACGTGGTCGAGGTCCGGCCGGAGGCGGTGGTCGACCTGATCGACGCAGGCCGGATCCCGGTGGTGTCGACGATCGCGCCCGACGAGGACGGACTCGCGCACAACGTGAACGCGGACACCGCCGCCGCGGCGCTGGCCTCGGCGCTCGGTGCGGAGAAGCTCGTCGTACTGACCGACGTGGCCGGGCTCTATCGGAACTGGCCCGACAGCGACGAGATCATCACCCAGATCGACACCGATGAGCTCGCGGAGTTGCTGCCGTCGCTGGCGTCCGGCATGGTGCCGAAGATGGAAGCCTGCCTGCGCGCGGTCCAGTCCGGCGTCTCCCGAGCCACCGTGATCGACGGCCGCGTGCCGCACTCGCTGCTACTGGAAATCTTCACCGATGCCGGAGTTGGAACCCAGGTGATCCCGTCATGACCGAACTGCTGACCGTCGACGGCACGCAGGCCGCGCTCACCGAGCGGTACTCCAGTGCGCTGATGAACACGTTCGGCGCCCCGAAGCGGGTGCTGGTCCGCGGCGAGGGCGCGTACCTGTGGGATGCCGACGGCAACAAGTACCTCGACCTGCTCGGTGGGCTCGCGGTGAACTGTCTCGGGCACGCGCACCCTTTCGTGGTGTCCGCGGTGACGTCGCAGCTCGCCACCCTGGGCCATGTCTCGAACTTCTTCGCCTCCGCGCCGCAGATCGCGCTCGCCGAGAAGCTGCTCGGTCTCTTCGACGTCCCGGGCAAGGTGTTCTTCACGAACTCCGGCACCGAGGCGAACGAGGCCGCGTTCAAGATCACCCGCCGTACCGGCCGGACCAAGATCGTCTCGACGGTCGGCGCCTTCCACGGGCGGTCGATGGGCGCGCTCGCGATCACCTGGAAGCCGGCGTACCGGGAGGCGTTCGCGCCGCTGCCCGGCGACGTCGAGTTCGTCCCGTACGGCGACGCGGACGCGCTGGCCGCGGCGGTCGACGACGAGACCGCGGCCGTGGTGCTCGAGCCGATCCAGGGCGAGAACGGTGTCGTCGTACCGCCGGCCGGATACTTGCAGGCGGCGCGGCGGATCACGTCCGAGCACGGCGCGCTGCTGTGGATCGACGAGATCCAGACCGGGATCGGCCGGACCGGGACCTGGTTCGGGTACGAGGCCGACGGGATCACTCCGGACCTGGTGACCGTCGCGAAGGGGCTCGGGGCCGGGATCCCGATCGGTGCGTGTATCGGTCTCGGCGCGGCCGCGGACCTGCTGCAGCCGGGGAACCACGGGACCACGTTCGGCGGCAACCCGGTCGCGGCGATCGCCGGGCTGGCGGTGCTGACCGTCATCGAGAGGGACGGCCTGCTCGCGCAGGTGAATGCCGTCGGCAACCACCTCGCGTCGTCGATCATCGCGCTCGACCACCCGCTGATCGCGGGTGTCCGGGGTCGCGGGCTGCTGCTCGCGATCCAGCTGACCAAGCCGGTGTCGGACCAGGTGGCGGCGCTCGCGCTGGAGGCCGGGTTCGTGATCAACAACCCCATCCCGGACGCGTTGCGGCTGGCGCCGCCGTACATCCTCAGCAAGGCTGATGCGGACAGTTTCGTCGCGGCCCTCCCGGGCCTGCTCGACAAGGTGGAGGCGTAATGGTGCGGCACTTCCTGCGGGACGACGACCTCTCGCCGGTCGAGCAGGACGAAGTACTGACGCTGGCCGCGCAGCTGGCAGGGGACCGGTACGGGCACAAGCCGCTCGAGGGTCCGAAGACCGTGGCGGTGATCTTCGACAAGACGTCGACGCGGACGCGGATCTCGTTCGCGGTCGGGATCTCGGAGCTGGGCGGCGTACCGCTGATCATCGACGCGCAGACCTCGCAGCTCGGTCGCGGCGAGCCGATCGCGGACACCACGCGGGTGCTGGACCGGCAGGTCGCGGCGATCGTGTGGCGGACGTTCGGGCAATCGCGGATCGAGGAGATGGCGGCCGCGTCGTCGGTGCCGGTCGTGAACGCGCTGACCGACGAGTTCCACCCGTGCCAGATCCTCGCGGACCTGCAGACGGTACGCCAGCACAAGGGCTCGACGGCCGGGCTGAAGCTGGTCTACCTGGGCGACGGCGCCAACAACATGGCGCACTCCTACCTGCTCGGCGGCGCGACCGCCGGCATGCACGTCGTGATCGGATCGCCTGCGGACTACCAGCCGGATCCGGACGTGGTCGTGAGCGCGGCGGCGATCGCCGAGAAGACCGGCGGATCGGTTGCCTGGACGGAGGACCCGATAGCGGCCGTCGACGGTGCCGATGTCGTTGCCACCGACACCTGGGTGTCGATGGGCCAGGAAGCCGAGGCAGCTGACCGTGAAGCGCCGTTCGTGCCGTACGCCGTGACTGAGCAACTGCTCGGCAAGGCGAAGCCGGATGCGATCGTCCTGCACTGCCTGCCCGCCTATCGTGGCAAGGAGATCGAGGCGGCCGTCATCGACGGACCGCAGTCGGTCGTCTGGGACGAGGCCGAGAACCGGCTGCACGCGCAGAAGGCGCTGCTGTCGTGGCTGCTGGCAAGGAGTTTTCAGGGATGAGCATCGCCGTACCGACCACCAAGATCGCGCGGCAGCAGCGGATCGTCGATCTGCTCGGGCGGCAGCCGGTGCGGTCGCAGACCGAGCTGGCTGATCTGCTTGCCGCGTCGGGGCTGGCGGTCGGGCAGGCGACGCTGTCCCGGGACCTGGTCGAGATCGGTGCGGTGAAGGTCCGTGACTCGGCCGGCCAGCTCGTGTACGCCGTGCCAGGTGAAGGCGGTGACCGTACGCCGCGTGCCGGTGAGGCTGCTGCGTTCGAAGCCCGGCTGGCCCGGGTGGCGTCCGAGCTGCTCGTGTCGGCGGAGGGCAGCGCCAACCTGGTCATCCTGCGAACCCCGCCGGGGGCGGCCCAGTACTTCGCGTCGGCTATCGACCACGTGGGCCTGGACGACGTCCTCGGCACCATCGCCGGCGACGACACCGTGATGGTCGTCTCCCGGAACCCGACCGGCGGTCAGGACCTGGCCGCCCGTTTCCTGTCCCTCGCAGCCCGCGAACCGAAGTAGAGGAAGTGTCTTGAGTACTGGAGAGAGCGGCGCCCGGGATTCGGCATTGTGGGGGGCCCGGTTCTCGGGCGGACCAGCCGACGCGCTGGCGGCGTTGAGCAAGTCGACAGACTTCGACTGGCGGCTGGCGCCGTACGACATCGCCGGGTCGAAGGCTCACGCCAAGGTGCTGCACCGCGCGGGTCTGCTCACGGACGACGATCTGGCGGCGATGTTGGAGGGCCTCGACGGGCTGCTGGCCGACGTACTGTCCGGAGAGTTCCTCCCCGCTGCGGAGGACGAGGACGTGCACACCGCGCTGGAGCACGGTCTGCTCGTTCGGCTCGGTGCCGAGCTGGGTGGGCGGCTGCGTGCGGGGCGGTCGCGAAACGACCAGGTCGCCACGCTGTTCAAGAGCTACCTGCGCGAACACGGCCGGATCATCGGTCGGTTGCTGCTGGAGCAGGTGAACACGCTGGCGGATCAGGCCGAGCGGCATCTGGGTGTGGCGATGCCCGGGCGGACGCATCTGCAGCACGCGCAGCCGGTTCTGCTGTCGCATCATCTGCTCGCGCACGCGTGGCCGCTGATCCGGGATCTGGATCGACTCGCCGACTGGGACGCTCGGGTCGCCGCGGATTCGCCGTACGGCTCGGGGGCCCTGGCCGGCAGCTCGCTGGGGCTGGATCCTCAGTTCGTCGCGGTCGAGCTGGGGTTCACGAACTCCTCGGCGAACTCGATCGACGGTACGTCGTCGCGGGACTTCGTCGCGGAGTTCGCGTTCGTCACCGCGCAGATCGGCGTCGACCTGTCCCGGCAGGCCGAAGAGGTGATCCTCTGGGCGACCAAGGAGTTCGGGTTCGTCGAGCTGGACGACGCGTTCTCGACCGGGTCGAGCATCATGCCGCAGAAGAAGAACCCCGACATCGCCGAGCTCGCCCGCGGCAAGGCCGGGCGGCTGATCGGCAACCTGAGCGGTCTGCTGGCGACGCTCAAGGCGCAGCCGCTCGCGTACAACCGGGACCTGCAGGAGGACAAGGAACCGGTCTTCGACTCCATCGACACCCTCGAGGTGCTGCTGCCCGCATTCACCGGGATGATCCAGACGCTGCGCTTCAACGCGGAACGTCTCGAGGAGCTGGCACCGCAGGGCTTCTCGCTGGCGACCGACATCGCCGAGTGGCTGGTCCGCCAGAAGGTCCCGTTCCGCGTCGCCCACGAACTGGCCGGCGCGTGCGTCCAGGAATGCGAGAAGCGCGGCATCGAGCTCTGGGACCTGACCGACGAGGATCTGGCCGCCATCTCGCCGGATCTGACTCCGGAGGTCCGCTCCGTCCTCACCGTCGAAGGGTCCCTCGCCTCCCGCAACACCCGAGGCGGAACCGCGCAAGACCGGGTCACCGAACAACTGGCTGAACTCCGCGACCGCGCCACCGCCCACACCACCCGCCTGACCTGACGTGAGCCGATCGGATAGAGCACAGGGTTGGTGATCCGCTCGCGTTGGGTATCCGTGGTCGGCCGATCGCGCCAGACCCCGAAGCCACGCTTCCCGGAACATTTTCGTCACCGGCTGGCACTTTTGTTCCGTCCCCGCGGCGAGCAGACGACGGGTTATCCCCGCGCGTTGGGGGTTCTCTACTGATACATGAGTGGAGAACCCTGCACGCGAGGGGATAATCGCCGCTCTGACGGTGACTGAGGTAGGTCGGTCCCGTCCGAGGGCTGGGTGTTGCGTCATCTAGGGTGCTGCGCATGCGTCGTTCGTTGCTTGCCGGTCCTGTGTTGGAGGTGGCGCCGCGGCTGTTGGGGATGGTGCTGCGCAGCACCACCTCCGATGGGACGGTGGCGGTCCGACTGACCGAGGTCGAGGCGTACGACGGGCCGAACGACCCTGGCTCGCATGCGTACCGGGGTCAAACGTCGCGCAACGCGGTGATGTTCGGCCCGGCCGGCTTCCTCTACGTGTACTTCACCTACGGAATGCACTTCTGCATGAACGTCGTCGCCGGCTCGGAAGGCCAGCCGTCCGCTGTCCTGCTCCGCGCCGGCGAGGTGATCGAAGGCGTCGAACTCGCCCGCGTCCGCCGCGGTCGGCTGACCGAGCAGAAGGTCGTCGTCAACCAGGCGGCCGGAATCCGACCGGGCCCGATCGCCAAACGACGCAATGGCAATCCAGATCGCGATCTTGCGCGCGGGCCGGCTCGGTTGTGTGTTGCCCTGGGCATCGGACGTGAAGGCAACGGCGTCGACCTGCTGGCGAAGAACTCACCGATCGAGCTGCTCGACGGTCCCGGCTTCGACGGCGTACCCGCGACCGGCCCACGCGTCGGCCTGCGCGAGGCCGCCGACCGCCCCTGGCGCTTCTGGATCCCGAACGACCCGACAGTTTCGCCTTACCGCCCGCATGTCCCGAAAAAACGCGCCTAGCGGTTGGCCAGCTCGAGCACGTAGTCCAACTGCGGCAGCCCGTGCTCCACCTCCGGGTCTGGGAACAGCCCGACGTGCTGCACCCCGGCCGCCTCCAGTGTCTCCACATGCGCCGCCGCGTCGTCGAGCGTGCCGATTGCCCCGATAGCGGTCCACCAGTCGCTCGGCATCCCCACCAGGCCCGCCTCGCCCGATGCGTCGTACAGCTTCTTCATCTCGTCGAAGAACGGCAGCGCGGTCAGCTGCGGCGGCCGCTCACCGATCCGCCACCCGAGCCACGGCGCGGTCCACTCGTACGCCGTTTTGCGGTCTTCGCGCACGCACATCGCCGCGAACACGGCGACCACGAACCCCTCGGGCGATCCGGCATACTCCACCGACTGACGCACGTACGGCGCGGTCGCCGGCTCGGCCAGTACGACACCGCCCGCGACCCGCCCCGCGAGCGCCATCGACTTCGGACCCTGGACACCGAGCAGGATCGGCGGCACCTCCGCCGGCGGTGCGTCCAGCTTCACCTTGTCGAGGAAGACCGTCTTGCCCTCGAAGCTGACCTCCTCGCCACGGAGCAGCCGGGTGACGCTGGTCGTCACTTCCTCGAGCGCAGTCAGCGGCGACTTCGGCCGGACCCCCATCTGGCCCATCCACGACTGCACGCCATGACCGATACCGGGCAGGAACCGCCCCGGCCCGAGCGCCTCCAGCGTCGCGAACTCCATTGCGGTCACCGCGGCCGTGCGGGCGACCGCCGGCACGATCCCGAGCCCGACGGTCAGCCGCTCGGTCGACGTCAGCGCGGCCGACACCAGCGACGGTCCGGCCGTGAAGAAGCAGTCCTCGATGATCCACAGCTCGTCCGCGCCACCACGGTCGAGCCGCCGCGCCACGTCGGTGACAAGCGCAGCCGGGTACGTACGCGGGAAGCACATTCCTAAGGCGGTCATGGGGAGACGGTAGGGGAGAGCGCCGACAGTTCGTGAACGACGGGTCAAAGGTGTGCGCGCGCCGCGAGGGAGGGCGACTAGCGGAC
Organism: Kribbella sp. VKM Ac-2566; assembly: GCF_004366005.1. NCBI lineage: Bacteria > Bacillati > Actinomycetota > Actinomycetes > Propionibacteriales > Kribbellaceae > Kribbella > Kribbella sp. VKM Ac-2566. The sequence goes on from NZ_SODT01000011.1 coordinate 882,726, forward strand.
CGTGCTGCGGGTAGGTTTCTGGTATGGCCCGTCCGCACTACTCGTCCCGTCTCGAGGACTGGTTCAACCTCGGGTTGCAGGCGGTACTTCGGCGTCGTGGCTGGCAGGAGCGGATCATCCCGCAGGTCGGTTACGGCAACACCGAGTTCGTCCGGGTGCTGGCCCGCGTGGTGCTCGGGCGGGACCCGCGCAACCAGCCGCGGTACGACGAAGACCAGGTGATGCGCGGCTGGCGCGTGTTCGTGACGGCGCCGGCGACCAAGGTGCCGGTGACGGTCACCGTCGGCGGGCAGACGTTCGACGCCGTGACCGATCGCGGCGGGTTCATCGACCTGAACGTGCCGGTGGTGCTGCCGCCTGGCTGGCACGAGATCGTGCTGGGCGTTCATGGCGACCGGCAGGCGCGGGCGCGGATCTTCGTCCCGGACCCGGAGGCCACGTTCGGTCTGGTCAGCGACATCGACGACACGGTGATCCTGACGATGCTGCCCCGTCCGCTGATCGCGGCCTGGAACACGTTCGTCCGCGACGAGCAGGCGCGCCGCGTCGTACCAGGAATGGCCGGTCTCTACGAGGAGTTGCTGGCGGACCACCCGGGCGCCCCGATGTTCTACCTCTCCACAGGAGCGTGGAACACCGCACCGACGCTGACTCGCTTCCTCGCACGGCACGGGTACCCGCCGGGGCCGTTGCTGATGACGGACTGGGGGCCGACGAACACCGGCTGGTTCCGCAGCGGCCAGGAACACAAGCGGACCGCGCTGCGCCGGCTGGCGCGTGAGTTCCCCAACGTGCGCTGGGTGCTGATCGGGGACGACGGCCAGCACGACCCCCAGCTGTACGGCGACTTCGCGCAGACGCACCCCGACCACGTGCTCGCCATCGGCATCCGCCAGCTCACCCCGGCCGAGCAGGTCCTGTCGCACGGTCTACCGGTCCCTAACCCGGACCCTGGCGCCCACGACCCACACCGGCCGACTGCCGTGACGGTGCAAGGTCCGGACGGACATGCCCTCCGTCCACAGCTCCGCTCGGTGCTGACACGTCCCGAACCCACCTGAGTCGCCGCACGCCGGCGTACAGGACACTAGTGCTGACCGACGTACTCGAGGAGAGAACTAGTGACCGAACGCCGCACTCAGGTGCTTGACGACCTGGAGAGCCGTGGCCTGATCGCCCACTCCACCGATCCGGATGCCCTCCGGGCCTCGATGGCGGCGGGACCGATCACCTCCTATGTCGGTTTCGACCCCACCGCGCCCAGCCTGCACATGGGCAACCTGCTGCAGCTGCTGACACTGCGGCGGCTCCAGTTGGCCGGCCACAACCCGATCGGGCTCGTTGGCGGCGCCACCGGGTTGATCGGTGACCCCAAGGAGACGTCCGAGCGGGTGCTCAACCCGAAGGACATCGTCCACGAGTGGGTCGAGAAGGTCCGCGGACAGGTGGAGAAGTTCGTCGACTTCGACCAGTCGCTGCCGAACCCGGCCCGGATCGTCAACAACTACGACTGGACCAAGGACCTCAACACGCTCGACTTCCTACGGGACATCGGGAAGCACTTCCCGGTGAACCGGATGCTCGGCCGCGAGGTGGTCAAGGCGCGGCTGGAGCAGGGGATCAGCTACACGGAGTTCAGCTACGTGCTGCTGCAGTCGCTGGACTTCCTCGAGCTGTACCGGCGGCACAACTGCACTCTGCAGACCGGCGGCAGCGACCAGTGGGGGAACCTGACGGCGGGCGTCGAGCTGATCCGTCGTACCGACGCCGGCAAGGCGCATGCACTGGCGACGCCACTGGTGACCAAGGCCGACGGCACGAAGTTCGGGAAGACCGAGTCCGGGACGGTGTGGCTGGACCGGGAGCTGACGACGCCGTACGCGTTCTACCAGTTCTGGTTCAACAGCGACGACCGCGACGTGATGCAGCTGGTGCGGTTCTACACGTTCCGTACGGCGGACGAGATGGCCGCCCTCGAGCAGGCGACTGCCGAACGGCCACAGGCACGGGAAGCGCAACGGGTACTGGCCGAGGACGTGACGACCTTGGTCCATGGGGCCGAGGAGACTCGGCGGGTGCAGGAGGCCTCGAAGGCCTTGTTCGGCCAGGGGGAGCTGGGGTCCCTGGACGGCTCCACGCTCGTGGCAGCACTGCGCGAAGCACCGCACGTGGAGCTGGGCGCCGGCGAACCGATGCCGACGTACGGCGACCTGCTGGTGAAGTCGGGCCTGGTGGCGAGCAAGTCGGCCGCACGGCGCACGGTCGCCGAAGGTGGCGCGTACCTGAACAACGAGAAGGTGAAGGACGCGGAGTACGTGCCGGCCGCGGAGGACCTGCTGCCGGGTGGCGTGCTGGTGCTGCGCCGTGGGAAGCGTTCATTTGCAGGGGTTCTGGCAGCGCCGACGCAGGGCTGACGGCTGCGGTGTGGGAGTGGGCTCCACTCCCACAACCGGGTTGCCGAAGGCAAATTACAACCCTGTGATTCAGCCCACCGGGAGCCGATTTGACCGGTCACCTGCGAGCCACGTAATGTTCTTCTTGTTGGAGCGAAGCGCGGGACGCGAAAGCGGCCGGCCGCTCCGAACCCCCCAAGGCTAGAGCAGCCGAAACGTGTCCTCGGACTCGGGTCGGCCGACTGGACGCGGGTGGAGGGTCAGAAAAATTGAGTCTTGACTCGGTGGATCTGGTCCGGTAAAGTAACGCAGGTTGCCCCGGGAGCCTGGCTGCAAGGCCAAGCTGCGGTGTGCGTCCGATTCTTGAGAACTCAACAGCGTGCCGAAAGTCAATGCCGAAATTGTAGTATCCCCGTTCACAGGCATTGGATGATTCTTCT